>NZ_CP123907.1:0-1200000 GCF_033783015.1 Corynebacterium sp. 21KM1197
GTGACAGATGACGCCGCGGCGCTGCACCACACATGGCACGAGGTACTAGCGGAATTGCTCCGCCAAGCAGATCTTCCCGATTCCGCAATCCCCACGCTGACCGCCCGCCAACAGGCATTTTTGAATCTGGCCAAGCCCATCACCATCGTTCAGGGGTATGTGCTGCTGGCGGTGCCCCACAAAATGGCCAAGGACGTGGTGGAAAACGAGTTGGGCCAGTACATCACCCAGGTATTCTCCGAGCGGATGAACCAGCCTTGCGGCCTAGCCGTCAGCATTGATCCGCAGAGGGCCGGAGAATCCGCCCCGGCATCTCCCGCCACCCCACCCGCACCCAGCACACCGGTGGAACCGACCCCCGCTCCTCAGCAAGAGCCCCCGACCACCACCAGGGAATTTGAGCCGTATTACCGCAGCAGCCAGGAGTGGCAGACCAGCCACGCCCCGGCACAACCTCCCCAAATGGCTCCCCACCAAACCATGGTGGCACCCGGAGACCCCACTCAAGCAGTCACCGGGCAGAGAATCCCCCGTGAGACTCCCGCTCATAATCCCAATAAGGAAAATTCCCTCAATCCCAAGTACACTTTTGAATCCTTTGTGATCGGTTCCTCCAACCGCTTTGCCAATGGTGCCGCCGTGGCCGTGGCGGAAAATCCTGCCCGGGCCTATAATCCCCTTTTCATCTCTGGGGGTTCCGGCCTGGGAAAGACCCACCTCCTCCACGCCGCAGGTAATTATGCCAAGGTCCTTCAACCCACCCTGCGCATTAAATACGTTTCCAGTGAGGAATTTACTAACGACTATATTAATTCCGTCCGAGATGACCGCCAGGAATCCTTTAAACGCCGTTACCGGAACCTCGACATCCTGATGGTGGACGATATTCAGTTCCTCCAGGGCAAGGAGGGAACCCAGGAGGAGTTCTTCCACACCTTCAACGCCCTGCACCAGGCAAACAAGCAGATCATCCTATCTTCGGACCGCCCACCCAAGGAACTCACCACCCTGGAGGATCGCCTGCGCACCCGGTTCCAGGCCGGACTCATCGCGGATATTCAACCGCCGGACTTAGAGACCCGCATTGCCATTTTGATGAAGAAGGCTGCGGCCGACGGCACCCGCGTGGATCGCTCGGTTCTGGAACTCATCGCCTCCCGGTTTGAATCTTCAATCCGTGAATTAGAGGGTGCCCTCATCCGTGTTTCCGCATATTCCTCTCTCACCAATGAACCCATTGATATGCAGATGGCAGAAATCGCCTTGCGCGATATTCTCCCCGAGGCTGCCGATGTGGAAATCACCCCCACCACGATCATTGAGGTCACGGCGGAATACTTCGGTATCACCACGGAGGCCCTGTGCGGCGTGGGAAAGACCCGCGCCGTGGCTCATGCCCGCCAGCTCGCCATGTATCTGTGCCGGGAACTCACGGATCTCTCACTGCCGCGCATTGGCGCTCAGTTCGGGGGCAAGGACCACACCACCGTTATGTACGCAGACCGCAAGATCCGCAAGGAAATGAAGGAAAAGCGCGATACATACGATGAGATCCAGCAACTCACCCAAACCATCAAGTCCAGGGGGCGGGGTATCTAGGCAGTATCTAGCCGCCACCTAACGCCCCGACCGAGCCTCTGCGGCAGGATCACGCAGAGGCTCTTCCCTTGCACGGCCCCATACCGAGAGCCTCCCTCGCTGCCGGGGAATCACACGTTCCACCCAATCCCACTCCGAGGCTCCCATAAGGGCTTTCCACCCCCATTAAAAGCCCCTCAGCAGGGGCATCATCGCCCTATCCACAGTCTCCACAGGCCTATCCACACCTGTGTAATTACAAGAATGTAACTCCATGACGTTCATCACCTTGACACCTCGCTAACCTTCACCCCAACCATGTGGATAACACCCCTGAGCACTGTGAATGATCTGTGTACAAGGAAGCCCATCGTGGGGATAAAATCCGTCGCTTCAGAGTTATCCACACTCGCCCCTAGTTATCCACAGTCGCTTCACACTGCGCTTCACACCCGGGAATCACGGCACTACCTTGTCATTTACGGCCTCATCCACAGAGTTCACAGGACTTACTGCTGTTGCTCTTTTATTTCTTGTACTTACCTAGAGGAAAGAGGGGGTGTGAGGAAATGACAAGAATCCTCGCTCCAGGCGCGCTCCCAGCGGCGCCTTGGCGCCGCGCCTGGAATAACAAGACTTGCTCACCCCCGGGAGTGTCCCGGTACTTTGGAGATGTTGTTATTCACCGCGCGTCGCGCACGATCCCCGCGCACTGCCCGCGCGGCACAGGATCGTGTGATTCGCTTACCCGCCCACCCGAATCACACGTTGTGGTCAAGGAGCTGAGAAAACATGGAATCAGAGCAGGTTTCCTTCCGAGTAGCCAAGGATGACCTCGGAGATGCCGTGGCATGGGTGGCGCGTAACTTGCCCTCTAAGCCAGCCCAGCCGGTACTTCGTTCCTTGGTGATTCACGCGGACGAGGATGGTTTGGAGCTAGCAGGCTTCGATTATGAGATTTCCACCAAGGTTCGGCTTTCTGCCGAGGTCATGAGCCCTGGACGAATCGCCGTGGCGGGCAAGCTCATCGCGGAAATCGTTGGCAGCCTGCCCAACAAGCAGGTGGACATGACGGTAGATGGCTCCAAGGTGTTGATGACCTGCGGGCAAGCGCGTTTTGAGCTGCCGCTGATCCCCTTGGACGATTACCCTCAGTTGCCCGCCTTGCCGGAGGTCACGGGCACCATTGATCCTCGGTTGTTCACGGAGGCTGTCACGCAGGTCGCCGCGGCGGCGGGCAAGGATGACACGGTTCCCATGCTCACGGGTGTGAACATGAAGGCCACGGGTAAGAGCATGACGCTCACGGCTACTGACCGCTTTCGACTGGCATTGCGCAAGTTGGAGTGGAACCCGGCTTCGGAGGACGTGGAGGTAAATCTCCTCATCCCGGCCAAGACCCTGCTGGATAATGCCCGCACCCTGGACTCTCATCGCAACGATCCCATTGATTTTGCCGTGGGCACGGAGGATCAGGTGGGCCGCGAGGGCCTCTTTGGCATTCACACGGATAACCGGGAGACCACCACGCGCCTGCTCGACGCCGAGTTTCCCAACGTTCAACCCCTGTTGCCCAAGAACCACACCTCGATGGCACTGGTAGAGATCGCTCCGTTGCAGGAGGCCATTCGTCGCGTTTCCCTGGTCACGGATCGCAACGCGCAGATTCGCATGCAATTCTCTGAGGGCCAGGTGATTCTTTCCGCCGGTGGTAATGATTCCGGGCACGCGGAGGAGGTAGTTCCCTGCACTTTCCAGGGCAGCGAGGAACTTCTCATCGCCTTCAACCCGGGCTATCTCAAGGACGGCCTGGCCGTGGTGAACACGGAACGAGTGGTCTTTGGCTTCACGGAGCCTTCTCGCCCCGCGATTATGATTCCGGAGCCCGAGGAGATGCCGCAGCGCAATGAGGAGGGGGTTTTCCCCACTCCGGATACGTACTTCACGTATCTGCTCATGCCGGTGCGGCTGCCTCAATGACGCAGTAACGCGGTACTTCGAACATTGCAGGCACACGGCGCGCGGTAACCCACGCCCGGCGAAATAACCAGGGCAAGCATTCTGACCAGGAAAAATGAGGGGAGGATCGGAAGTTGTATCTATCTGAGCTTTCCCTGCGGGATTTCCGTTCCTGGCCGGAATTGTCCCTGAGCCTTCAACCCGGCGTCACCCTTTTTGTGGGCCGTAATGGCTTTGGCAAGACCAACATCGTGGAGGCCGTGGGCTATCTGGCTCACTTATCCTCTCACCGGGTCAGCCATGATGCCCCGTTGGTGCGGGTAAACGCCAACAATGCCAGGATCTCGGCTACGGCCATCAACCAGGGTCGGGAACTCACCGCCCATGTGTTGATTAAGCCACATGCGGCCAATCAGGCGCAGATCAATCGCACCCGGCTCAAAAGCCCCCGGGAGATTCTGGGCGTGGTGCGCACGGTGCTTTTTGCACCCGAGGATTTGGCTCTTGTGCGCGGCGAGCCAGCGGAAAGGCGCCGCTACTTGGATACCATCATTGCCACTCGTTCCCCGCGCCTGGCGGGAGTCAAGGCGGATTATGACAAGGTGTTGAAGCAGCGCAATGCGTTGTTAAAGTCCGCGCAGTATGCGCTGCGCCGGGGTTATTCCTCGGAGGAGGGCGCTGCGGCCCTGAGCACGCTTGATGCCTGGGATGGCCACCTTGCGTATCTGGGCTCGCAGATCATCGTGGCCCGCCAGGAGCTGGTCCATCGTCTTAATTCCGAGGTCCACGAGGCTTATGCGTCCCTCGCCCCGGAATCTCGTCCGGCTTCTTTGAGTTATAAGAGTTCGGTTACTCAAAGTACCCAGAACATCCAGCGCTCTGACAAAGCCGACAACGCCGACAAGACCGGTAAAGCCGATAACACAGATAACGCCCATGAGCACACGGAGAATCACCGCGAGGTGGTTGAGGCCGCCATGCTCGCGGAACTCGGGGTTAAGCGTCAGCGCGAGATCGAGCGGGGTATGTCCCTAGTGGGGCCGCATCGCGATGACCTGGAATTGCTGCTCGGGCAGCAGCCCGCCAAGGGGTTTGCCAGCCACGGGGAAACCTGGTCTTTCGCCATTGCCTTGCGTTTTGGCGAGTTTTCTTTGTTGCGCAGCGAGGGCTCGGACCCCATTCTCATCTTGGACGATGTTTTCGCGGAACTTGATGCCAAGCGGCGGGTCAAGTTGGTCGATCTTGCCGCCCAGGCGGAGCAGGTGCTTATCACGGCAGCGGTGGACGAGGATTTGCCAGAGAATCTCAGCCGCAAGGTGGTGGCGAGACACCGGATCGAGGTGCGCACGGAGCAACCCGCGCCAGGGGCAGCAACAACGGCAACAACAGCAACAGCGGAAACAACCGAGGTCACCGGAGAACCCCACCACACAGCGGCGCAGCGATACTCGGTGTTGGCGAGTACCGCCGAGGCCACTGCGAAACAGCAGGAAGAACCACGCAGCGGTCACCCACCGCACGCTCACCCAGCGGCGGAAGAAGGGGGAGAGAGCCATGTCTAGCGATTCCCTCGATCCCATCGGACAGGCCTTTGAGGCCATGCGCAGCGCGGCGCTCAAGCGCAATGGCTCGGTGCCCGATCTCTCCCGCCAATCACGCCGGGGCAGGGGAAATGGTTGGGGCAAGAAGAGTGGTGGCAATATCCTCGGTGACCCCACCTCGGAAGCCGCCGAGCAGGTGCGTGTGCCGGGATTGACTGGTGATTCTTCAGATCAGGGCGTACACGCCCAGAGTGCGCAAACACGGGGCGTGCCCCTCAACGCCGCACAACAGGGCACCACAGAACAAGGCAACACGCAGCAGCGCCGCAGGCGGCGCGGCATTCCCACGGGCCCGGACGGGCGCAGGCTCCCGCGCCGTCGGGACGTCGATAGGCTGGGCAGCATTGTGAACCGGGAGATTCGCCATCGCGGGTGGACGCGGGAGATCGCCGGTGGGTGGGTCACCGGGCACTGGCCGGAGTTGGTGGGGGAGAAGATCGCCGCGCACACCAAGGTGGAGATGCTCAAGGGCAGCACGCTGTTTATTTCCTGCGATTCCACCGCCTGGGCTACTAATCTGCGCATGATGCAGCGCGAGATTTTACGCACCATCGCCGCCAAGGTGGGCCCGGATGGGATCACGGAGTTGAAGATCTTTGGCCCCAAGGCACCCTCGTGGCGGCACGGGGCGCTGCACGTTGCGGGTCGGGGCCCGCGCGATACCTACGGCTGAGGCGGTCTATGGTCAGGATGTTTATGGTTACGGCGCGCACCGTGCCTGCGAACTGCGCCACCCGCACCGTCTCAAGGGCGATCACCGCGCAGCCGGGCGAGAAAGCCGCTGCAACGCACCGATGGCGCGGTTCCGGGGCGGGGTACGTGCGTGTAGAATGAAACGGTCTAGAACCCTTTTAATGCGAGGAGTGCACGTTTCACGTGGCTACCACCGAACACGAATATGGCGCCTCATCCATCACGATCCTTGAGGGGCTCGAAGCCGTCCGTAAGCGGCCCGGCATGTACATCGGCTCCACGGGCACCCGCGGCCTGCACCACCTGGTGTGGGAGGTCGTGGATAACTCCGTGGACGAGGCGATGGCGGGTTACGCCACCAAGGTGGACGTCACCTTGCTCGCCGATGGCGGTGTCCAGGTCGTCGATGATGGTCGCGGTATTCCCGTGGAGATGCACGCCTCCGGCATACCCACCGTCCAGGTGGTGATGACGCAGCTTCACGCCGGCGGCAAGTTCGATTCCGATTCCTATGCCGTCTCTGGTGGTCTGCACGGCGTGGGTATTTCCGTGGTGAATGCCCTGTCCACCCGCGTCGAGGCCAAGATCAAGCGTGACGGCAAACACTGGGAGCAGAACTTCACCAACGCCATCCCCGAGGACCTCATCGAGGGCGGCAACGCTCGCGGCACCGGCACCTCCATCCGTTTCTGGCCGGACGCGGAGATCTTCGAGACCACCACCTTCGATTATGAGACGATCTCGCGCCGTCTCCAGGAGATGGCCTTCCTCAACAAGGGTCTCACCATTACGCTTACCGACGAGCGTGCCACCGCCGAGGAGGTAGAGCTAGAAGCCCTTGCGGAGGCGGGGGAGAACGCCACCTCCCTGGAGGATCTTGATTCCGCTGCCGACGCCGCCACCGGTGAGAACAACGCCGATGAGACCGCCGAGGCCACGCCCAAGAAGCGGGAAAAGAAGCGCGTTTTCCACTATCCCAACGGGCTAGAGGATTACGTCAATCACCTCAATAAGTCCAAGAACCCCATCCACCCCTCCATCGTTTCCTTTGACGCCAAGGGCGACGATCACGAGGTGGAACTGGCCATGCAGTGGTCCTCCGGCTTTAACCAGTCGGTGCACACCTTTGCCAATACCATCAACACCATTGAGGGTGGCACCCACGAGGAGGGTTTCCGCTCCGCGCTGACCTCCTTGATGAACAAGTACGCCCGCGAGCACAACATGCTCAAGGCCAAGGACAGCAACCTCACCGGCGAGGACTGCCGCGAGGGCCTGGCCGCCGTGATCTCCGTGCGCGTGGGCGATCCCCAGTTTGAGGGCCAGACCAAGACCAAGCTGGGCAACACGGAGGTGCGCTCCTTTGTGCAGCGCATGACCAACGAGCACGTGGGCCATTGGTTGGAGGCCAACCCCGCGGAAGCCAAGGCGATCGTGAACAAGGCGATCTCCTCCTCCCAGGCCCGCCAGGCCGCGCGCAGGGCGCGCGAGATGGTGCGGCGTAAGTCCGCCGGAGATATGGGTGGCCTGCCCGGTAAGTTGGCGGATTGCCGTTCCAAGGATCCGGTGAAGTCCGAGCTTTATATCGTGGAGGGTGACTCCGCCGGTGGCTCCGCCAAGGGTGGCCGCGATTCCATGTACCAGGCCATTTTGCCGCTGCGCGGCAAGATCCTGAACGTGGAAAAAGCCCGCCTGGATAAGGTGCTCAAGAACGCCGAGGTCCAGGCCATCATCACCGCCCTGGGCACGGGCGTGCACGATGAGTTCGATATTGCCAAGCTGCGCTATCACAAGATCGTGCTCATGGCCGACGCGGACGTGGATGGCCAGCACATCGCTACCCTCCTGCTCACGCTGCTCTTCCGCTTCATGCCGCAGTTGGTGGAGGAGGGCCACGTCTACCTGGCCAATCCGCCGCTGTACAAGCTCAAGTGGCAGAAGGGTGAGCCGGGCTATGCCTTCTCCGACGCCGAGCGCGACGAGCAGTTGGCCGAGGGCCTGGAAAAGGGCCGCAAGATTAACAAGGATGACGGCATCCAGCGCTATAAGGGTCTGGGTGAGATGAATCCCAGCGAGTTGTGGGAGACCACCCTCGATCCCACCACCCGCATCCTGCGCCGCGTGGATCTGCACGATGCCCAGCGCGCCGATGAACTCTTCTCCGTCCTCATGGGCGATGACGTGGTGGCTCGCCGCTCGTTCATCACCCGCAACGCCAAGGACGTGCGCTTCCTCGACGTCTGATGGCTAGGGGCGACTATTGCCCGAGGCGAGCCAGGAGTTCCTCCCGCTCATCGCAGGAGAACTCCACCCGCCGCACCTCGACCTCCCCGAGGAAGAGATCCCGCGCCCTCGCGGGTTCCGCGAGTTCCACCACGGTATTGACCTGGTTGAGAATGGGGAGGCGGCACAGCCCCGCCTCGTCCACGCTGATATTTGCCCCGTCGCCGGGCCGTTGGGCCCCGGAGCGGGCGATGAGGTTCCGGGGAATCGCCAGTTCAAAGCGGTGCCCGGAGCGCAGGATCAGTGCCTCCTCGGTGAGGCTGTGCGGCTGCTGGCGCAGGGAGGCGTAGAATCCGAGCAATACCATCAGGCCGTAGACGCTGAGCACGGCGAGGATAACTCGCCAGGTGGCACTGGGTAGGACCAGGTGCACCACCACGATCTCCACGATGACCAGCGCGCTGATCGCCCACACGATGGTGCGCAGCGGGCCGGAGTAACCAAAGGTCGCGCCACCGGGCCGCTTGCGCGCAAAGCCGCCGAGCATGAGTATCTCGGATACCCAATAGCTCAGAGCCTTGCGCGGCAGCCCGAAGCGGGAGGCGGTGGCGTCGATAGCCACCAGCCAGTCCCGTTCCCTGTGCGCGGTGAGCAGCAGCCAGGAAAGCGGAAAGGCCAGAGCGGAGAGTATGAACCCGAGGACGAGGAGGAAGGTCCACGCGGGCGGGGAGTGATTGGTCAGCGTGAGCGTGACCAGCAGAATCTCGCCCGCGATGGCCCCTAGGAGGACTGTGCGGAATAAGGCCTTCATAAGCACAAGCGTACAGTGGGCCCCGTGACACTCTTAGCTGCCGATACGCCCACCAATCTCTGGATCGGCGCCCAATCGCGCCCGGCCCTCAGCGGAAAGACCTTCGAGGTGCACAACCCCGCCACCCAGGAGGTTCTGGCGGAGGTGGCAGACGCCGCCGCGCCCGATGCCCTCTTGGCTCTCGACGCCGCCGTGGCTGCCCAGCAGCGATGGGCGCAGGTGCCTCCGCGAGAGAAATCTCGCCTGCTCAGCGAGGTTTTCCAGGGTATAGAAGAACGCAGCGAGGACTTCGCTCGTACCATGACGCTGGAGATGGGCAAGCCCCTGGCGGAATCGCGCGGGGAGGTGGCCTATGGCAACGAGTATTTCCGCTGGTTTGCGGAGGAGGCGGTGCGCTGGCCCGGGCGTTTCCAGCATGCTCCCTCGGGTAGCGGATCGATCCTGGTCACTCGGGCATCCGTAGGCCCGGTGCTGGCCATTACCCCGTGGAACTTTCCGCTGGCTATGGCCACGAGGAAGATCGCCCCGGCCCTGGCTGCCGGGTGCCCCATCATCCTCAAACCGGCCAAGGAAACCCCTTTGACCATGCTCTTATTGGGGCAGGTGCTCAGCGAGGTCCTGCCCGAGGACTGCTCCGGCCTGGTATCCATCCTGCCCACCACGGATTCCTCCGGGGTGGCCTCCGCGCTCATGGCGGATAAGCGCCTGCGCAAGATCACCTTTACCGGTTCCACGGGGGTGGGCAAGCACCTGGTCAAGCAGTCCGCGGAGAATCTGCTGCGCACCTCGATGGAGTTAGGGGGCAACGCCGCCTTTGTCGTGGCGGAGGACGCGGACATGGATATGGCTATCGACGCCGCTATGCAGGCCAAGATGCGCAACGGCGGGGAGGCATGCATCGCGGCCAATCGCTTCCTGGTACACGAGGAGATTGCCGAGGAGTTTAGCCGCAGGCTGAGCACCAGAATGGCGGCTATACGCTGCGGAAATGGCCTCGAAAAGGGCGTGGGATTGGGGCCCATGATTAGCCGCGAACAGCGCGATAAGGTGGCGGAGCTGGTCCAAGAGGCCGTGGCGGAGGGGGCCACCCTTACTACCGGTGGGGAGATTCCCGATCGACCGGGGTGGTTTTATCCGGCCACCGTGCTCGTGAACATTCCCGAGGGGGCTCGGATCCTCCGCGAGGAGATCTTTGGGCCGGTGGCCACGGTGAGTACCTTTGCCACGCTGGAGGAGGGGGTGGCCAAGGCCAATGACACGGATTTTGGTCTGGCCGCCTATGGGTTTAGCCGCAGCCTGGAGGGGGCTCGGTACCTTGCGGAGAACCTCCGGGCGGGCATGGTGGGGATCAATAGGGGTGCTATCTCCGATCCCGCCGCCCCCTTTGGGGGCATAAAAGAGTCAGGTTTTGGCCGCGAGGGCGGCACCGAGGGGATAGAAGAATACCTGGATACGCGGTATATTGCGCTTTAGACCGCGTGCTTTTCCAGGATCGCGCCTAGTTCGGGCAGGGTGGGCTCGATGATCTTGCTCGCCTTGCCCCGGAGGGCGGAGTAGGCGGTGCCCAGCGGCCCGCCCAGTTTTTCTGCGTGGCGGTCGGCCACGGCGAGTAGGGCATCAATGGCCTGGGCGGAGTGGGCGCCCAGGTAGACGCCGAAGTCTTGTTCTTCCGCAGAATCTGAATAGTCCTGCCACAGCGGATTGAGGGCCTCCACCACGTCCGGCAGGAGGCGAGTGACGCCGCGCGGCACGATCTCAGAGTCCACCTTGCGGGCGGCCTTGAGACCGGTTTTGAGGGTCATTCCCGTCATTCCAGATTGGTTCTGGGCCGTCTTTTCCGCGAAGGTGGAGAGGTCCGCGATGGCGACCGAACGCTGGGGATCCTCAAGAATGGAGTTGAGGGTGGGCATGGGTGCTCCTAGTGATAGAGGAAAGAAAAAGGCGATTCCCACAGTTGAACCCCCTATGGTGGGGAATATCAACAACGGAAATCGCTGATGGTTGTGGACCTTCCGCCACAGTAAATGTCACAAGAATTAACTGTAACCACAACAACCTCAATTCTACCTAAGCGCTACTCAAGGAACAAGTGTGTGCATGAAAAAACCGCCGCGCTCAGCGCGGCGGTTCCTCTGTGTGGTGAAGGTGGGTATTACTTCACCGTGGCGGTGAAGCGCACGGACTCGGTGGAGCCATCGGCGTACTTCACGATCACCGGGATGAAGAGCTTGGAGCCCTTCACGGTACCGGCAGGAGCCGTCACAGTGGCGGTACCGTCCTCGGCCACGGCCACGGTCCAATCGGTGCCCTCGGTGGTGGGAGCGATGTACCGGGTGCCCTCGGGGACGGAGCCGCTCTGCTTTACCTCCACGGACTCACCGGCGGCAACCTCCACGTCCTCGTAGGCGGGGGCGTTCTCGGCGGCATCGGCCATCGGGTTCTCCGGGGCACCGATGGTGGCGTGGAACACCACGTAGTTCACGGAGCTATCGGAGTAGGTGACCTTGATGGGAACCCACACGCCGGTGCCGCGCTTGGCCTCGCCGGACTTCACGGTGAGGGCGCCGGTGGAGGAATCAATGGCAAAGTCCATGCCTGCGTAGGACTCGTGCACCAGCTCGAAGGTGGCACCGTCAAGGTTGCCGCCCTGGACGGTGAGATCCTTGGTCACCTCGCCGCCAAAGGGAACCTCAATGTCCTCGTAGCTCAGTTCCAGCTGCTTGCTGGGGGAATCCTCGGCGGCCACGGCCTTCACCGGCACCTTGTGCTCCTGGGTGGTGCCGTCGGGGAACACCACTACCAGGCCCATGTTCCAATTGCGGCCCACCTTGGCGTCCGCGGGCAGGGTGGCGGTCACGGCACCCTTATCGTCCACCTGGAAGGTCCAGTTGTCCTTGTTCTTCTCGTTCATCACGAACTTGGTGCCGGAGGGAATGGTGCCCTCCACGGTGGGCGTGATGGTGGCGGACTCGCCGGGGGCGATCTCGGTGGCCTCGGTGGGGTAGGTGAGGGTCACGTCATCGCTCTGGGAGGTATCGCCCTTGACCACGGTGGCCACGATGTTGATCTGGCTGTAGTTGGTGGTGGTGCTCACCAGGATCGGCAGGCTCAGGGTGGAGCCGGGGCGACGGCTCTCCTCCGCCTTGATGGTCAGCTTGCCGGTCTTTTCATCGACCTTGTACTCCCAGCCCTCGATCTTCTGATCCGGGGCGATGAAGCGGGCGTTGGGGGCAACGGTGCCCTGGATCTCAAACTCCTGCTCGGTGTTCCAGGGAATCTCCACCTTGTTATCGGTGCCGTAGCTCAGGGTGTCATCGGCGGCGTAGGTGGTAACCTTCGGTGCGTCCTCGGTGGCTTCGACAGCCTCCACGGCCTCGGGGGTTACCTCGGCAACTTCCTGGGTAGCCTCCTCGGCGCCCTCGCCCTGGGTGACTTCCAGAACCTCAACGTCGGTTTGATCGTCGGCAAAGGCCAGGGGGGTGGCAAAGGCCGACCCTGCCAGCGCGAGGGAAATGGCGGCGGCGGAAACGCGCTTGCGCATGTATTTCTTCCTTTTGGGTCGAATTAAAGAGTCAAATGTACTGTTAGAGAATAATAAACGTCAGACCTGCGCTTGTCACGCTGAGCGTGAGGGATAATGAGCAGGTGACGGGGGTGTGGGCGGGGATACAGCGTTGAGATCTTGCAAAATATCCGCTACCACGTGGGAAAACACATCGTTGTGATGCGTGAGCGGGCGCAGCGCGCGGATATGGTCTTGGAGGGTTTTGATCATCTGCGTGAGGCGATGATGCAAAGGTACTCCGTGGAGGCGGGCGCTCGTGGTGGCCGCGCAGGCGGCAAGGGAGGGGTAACTGCGTATGCGGGAATCGGTGTGCGCGCACACCTCGTCCGCGATGAGCACCATCTGTTCAAAACTAAGACCCCTCATGGGTGCAGGCGCCGTTCCGCGTCGAGGTATTCCCGGAGGGATTGGCGGGCGAGGTGGGCCACGTGGGCGTTGTCAAGCATCCTAGTGGCGGCGGCGAGGATGGCGCGGGTGGCGGCCTCCTGTTTGCTGCAATTCTGGGTGCGGGCGAGGAGGCTGAGGGCGCGGTCCTGCTCGTCGGTGAGTCTTAATGTCATGGCCACGGTATCAAGATGATACCGCTAGCGGGGGAGGAATGAGCGTAAAAGGCACTGAGGGCACTAAACTAGGCCGGAGAAGAATCATCATTAAGAAAAGGTGAGTATGAGCGACGATCTGTTTGATCGCGTCCATCCCATCGACATCAATGAGGAAATGCAGTCGAGCTATATCGACTACGCGATGTCGGTGATCGTGGGACGCGCCCTGCCCGAGGTGCGCGACGGCCTCAAGCCCGTGCACCGCCGTATCCTTTACGCGATGTTTGACTCCGGGTACCGCCCGGAACGCGGCTACGTGAAGTCCGCGCGCCCTGTCTCGGACACGATGGGTCAGTTCCACCCGCACGGCGATAGCGCCATCTATGACACCCTGGTGCGCCTGGCGCAGAGCTGGAACATGCGCTACCCGCTGGTGGATGGCCAGGGTAACTTCGGTTCCCGCGGTAACGACGGCCCCGCCGCCATGCGTTATACGGAGTGCAAGCTCACCCCGCTGGCGATGGAGATGGTGCGTGACATTCGCGAGAATGCCGTGGACTTCTCCCCGAACTACGACGGCAAAACGATGGAACCGGACGTGCTGCCGTCGCGTGTGCCCAACCTGCTGATGAACGGCTCCGGCGGTATCGCCGTGGGCATGGCCACTAACATTCCCCCGCACAACCTCAACGAACTAGCCCAGGCGATCTACTGGCTGCTGGAAAACCCGGAGGCGGGGGAGAAGGAGGCCCTGGAGGCGTGCATGAAGTACGTCAAGGGGCCGGACTTCCCCACCGCGGGGCTCATCGTGGGCGATCAGGGGATCAAGGACGCCTACACCACGGGGCGCGGCTCCATCCGTATGCGCGGCGTGACCAGCATTGAGGAGCAGGGTAGCCGCCAGACTATCGTGATCACGGAGCTGCCGTACCAGGTCAATCCCGATAACCTGGTGTCCAACATCGCGGAGCAGGTGGCCAACGGCAAACTCGCCGGAATCTCCAAGATCGACGATGAAACCTCCGACCGCGTGGGCCTGCGCATCGTGATCACCCTCAAGCGCGACGCCGTGCCGCGCGTGGTGCTCAATAACCTCTACAAGCACTCCCAGTTGCAGACCAACTTCGGCGCCAACATGCTCTCCATCGTGGACGGCGTGCCGCGCACCCTGCGCCTGGATCAGATGCTGCGCAACTACGTGGCGCACCAGATCGATGTCATCGTGCGCCGCACCCAGTTCCGCCTGGAAAAGGCCGAGGAGCGCGCCCACATCCTGCGCGGCCTGGTCAAGGCCCTCGACGCCCTCGACGAGGTCATCGCGCTGATTCGCCGCTCCGCCACCGTGGACATCGCGCGCACCGGCCTGATGGACCTCCTGGACGTGGATGAGGTGCAGGCCGATCACATTCTGGCTATGCAATTGCGCCGCCTAGCGGCCCTGGAGCGCCAGAAGATCATTGATGAATTGAACGAGGTCGAGGCGGAGATCGCGGATCTCAAGGATATTCTGGCCTCCCCCGCGCGCCAGCGCAGCATCGTGCACGACGAGCTGGCGGAGATCGTCGATAAGCATGGCGACGAGCGCCGCACGCAGATCGTGGCCGCCTCCGGCGATGTGTCCGAGGAGGACCTCATCGCCAGGGAAAACGTGGTGGTGACCATCACCTCCACCGGCTACGCCAAGCGCACCAAGGTGGACGCTTATAAGTCCCAAAAGCGCGGCGGCAAGGGAGTGCGCGGCGCGGAGCTGAAGTCCGACGACGTGGTGCGCCACTTCTTTGTGTGCTCCACGCACGACTGGATACTCTTCTTCACCAACTTCGGCCGCGTGTACCGCCTCAAGGCCTACGAGCTGCCCGAGGCCTCCCGCACCGCGCGCGGGCAGCATGTGGCGAACCTGCTGGAACTCCAGCCGGAGGAGCGCATCGCCCAGGTGATCCAGATTCAGTCCTACGAGGACGCGCCCTTCCTGGTGCTTGCCACCGCGCAGGGCCGCGTGAAGAAGTCCCGCCTGGAGGACTATGAGACAAACCGCTCCGGCGGGCTCATCGCGATCAACCTCGGGGAGGGCGACCGCCTCATCGGCGCGGCCCTCTGCGGGGAGGAAAGCGACCTGCTGCTCGTCTCCGAGGAGGGTCAGGCGATCCGCTTTACCGCCGACGACGAGCAACTGCGACCGATGGGCCGCGCCACCGCCGGTGTGAAGGGAATGCGCTTCCGAGGCGAGGACCAACTGCTGGCGATGTGCGTGGTGCACGACGGCAACTACCTGCTGGTGGCCACCTCCGGTGGCTACGGCAAGCGCACCGCCATCGAGGAATACAACTCTCAGGGTCGCGGCGGCCTGGGCGTGGTGACCTTCAAGTACACCCCCAAGCGCGGCAAACTCATCGGAGCCATCACCGTGGACGATGACGACGAGATCTTTGCCATCACCTCCGCGGGCGGCGTGATCCGCACCGAGGTGGCGCAGATCCGTCCCTCCTCCCGAGCCACCATGGGCGTGCGCCTGGTGAATCTGGAAAAGGACGTGGAACTGCTGGCCATTGACCGCAACGTGGAAGGCGAGGGCGAGGAAGAGGCCACCGCCGTGGCCACCGGCAAGGTGGGCGGCCCCGTGCAGCAGCAGGCCGCCGCCGAATCCTCTAGCGCGCCGAGCGGGGTAGAATCTGATTCCAACTCCGGCGCTCCTACCTCCGATAGCTCCGACGGCGAAGAGTAGAGGAACAATCAGATGGCATACAGAGAAGTAGTGGTATCGCGCATACCCCCCATGGCGGCCTTTCGCGTGGCCCTGGCGCTCTCCCTCGTGGGGCTCGTGGCGTGGATCCTGTGCGTGGTGCTCCTTTACATCGGGCTCAACGCCGCCGGGGTATGGGACAGCCTCAACTCTGTGATCGGCGGAATCGGTGGCGATGGGATCATCAGCTTTGGGGTGGTGATCAGCGTGGCCGCGCTGGTGGGCGCCCTGGGTGCCATCCTCACCACGCTCCTCGCGCCGCTGTGCGCGGTGATCTATAACTCCGTGGTGGACCTCTTTGGTGGGCTCGCCGTGGAGGTGGAGGATATTCGCTAGGGGTTTGGCGGCTTTCGTGTGGTCTTGATGGAAGCCGCCCTTTTTTGTGGAGCCGGTTTCGCACTGGTTTCGCACCGTTTTCGCACGAGGCGGACACGGGTGACTGAGGTTGTTGCCTGGTGCCGCTGCGGGCGGAGCCGGGCAGGCGCCGGGCACCGCTCGTGCTGCGGGCACAAAACCCTGGGTGACCTGGTGATTTGTGCCCCCGGAGGGCGGGTATGTAAAGTACATACTCGTTCCAAGGGCCTATAGCTCAGTCGGTTAGAGCGCATCGCTGATAACGATGAGGTCGCAAGTTCGATTCTTGCTAGGCCCACCAAGGGACAATGGGGCATTAGCTCAATTGGTAGAGCATCTGCTTTGCAAGCAGAAGGTCAGGAGTTCGATTCTCCTATGCTCCACAGTCATGTAGGGCCTTGCGGAAAAATCCGTGAGGCCCTTTTGTGTTGATCTGCGGAGCTGATGGGTATGGCGCGTACTTTCCGGGATTTCTCTTACCAGGGGGATCTCCCCAAACTGCCCCACGTGGGTTTTGGGTCGGCTTATCACGCGCTATTGAAGAATCATCCCTTTGCTACCTGGTCCACGGCCCGCCTTGAGGGATTGAACTTCACTTTTCCCGAGGTGCAGACCATCGTGTCCGGTATGACCGTGGGTGGCCACCCCCTCCATGACCTTGATGAGGTACGTGCCATCGCGGCGGGGTGGGGTCTGGTGGTAGGGGCGGCTAAAGAACAAAAATCGGTGACTCGGGAACTGGTGGAGGAAATTAACGGTACGGTTTCGCGCACCGTGTCCCTTGACCCCGGTACCTTTCGTTCACGTTCCCACATCGGGGGAGCGGATGGAACGGTGCGCACCCCCGAGGGGGATTATCGGGCCCCGGGCCGCGAGGAACTGGAGGATCTCTGGGAGTGGTGGGAAGCCCATGCACCGGGGGAAGTGGTAGAGCGGGCGCTGATCCGGGTGCCTTTCATGGCGCGCTCACAGTTTTTCTGGGACGGGAATAAGCGCACGTCGGTGATGGCGGCCAGCCTGGAATTGGTCACTCATGGTTTTATGCCCCTGACGGTATCGGGCAACCGGCAGTTGGAATGGCACCAGGCCCTCACGGAACTGTTTATCCGGGACGACGCCACCGACCTCATCAGTGTGCTGGGCGACTCCGCGCAGCCTCTGTGAGGTACGGCTGATATGCTGCGGTACAGGTATATCCGCCGATCAGGAGGGGTCTATGACCACCATCAGTATCGTTCTCACCTACGTTCTTGCGGCCGTGCTGGCCGGGGACGCGCTGCTTTCCATTAAGCCGCCGGCTTTCATCTCCCGGTGTCTTTCCGGGGTGAACTTCCCCAGGGATTGGTGGTGGGCGCTCATCGGAATCAAGACGCTCGCCGCCTTGGCCCTGGTGGTCGGTGCGTTGCGTCAGGATCCCAGTATCGCGGCCACGGCCTCCCTCGGAGTGGTGGGGTACTTCCTCTTTGCCATCGTGGCGCATATCCGGGCGAAGTTTCTGGGCAGCGAGTTCTGGCTTAACTGTTTGGGCATGACGGCCCTGAGCGCCGTGGTGGCGGCCGTGAACGTGAGCCAGGTTCTTTCCTAAGGGAAAAATCGCTGCGATCCGCAGTGGATGGCTAGATATTTTCTAAGAAAAATAGAGAATTTCCGCAGGTGAGAGCGAATATTGCCTGCGGGGCAGGATATTTTTTTCTCAAAAAACTCCCGGGGGAGCGCTGAGGAAGTTATGGTGAATACATGACTTCCTCAGTTTTTATTTCCGGGGCCGCCCGTGGCATTGGCCGCGCCACGGCCCTGATCCTCGCCCGCCGAGGTTGGATCGTGGGTGTATATGACATTCTGGATGATTTTGGCTGGGCCCAGGGCGAGGGGAATATCCACACCGGGTACCTGGACGTGACTAATCCCGAGTCCTGGGAGGAGGCGCTGGCGGACTTCACCGCGCACACCGGGGGGAGGTTGGACGCGATGGTCAATAACGCGGGGATTCTCTATGCCGGTTCATTTACGGGAGCTGGTTCCTACGCTCAGGATTCCACCACCGTGGACGTGAATGTGAAGGGCGTGATGTATGGGGCGCGGGCGGCGTATCCGTATCTGCGGCAGGTGAGGGGTTCTCGGCTGGTTAATTTGGCCTCCGCCTCGGCTATTTATGGGATCCCGGACCTCGCGGTGTATTCCGCCAGCAAGTTTGCGGTGCGGGGTATCACGGAGGCCCTGGAGCAGGAGTGGGAGGAAGAGGGGATCATTGTCTCCGACGTGTGGCCGCTCTTTGCCCGCACGGCGCTGCTGCACGGGGTATCCACCACCAGCACCTCGCGGCTGGGGGTGCGGCTGGAGGCGGAGGATGTGGCCTTGGCCGTGGCTAACCGGGTGGAGGAAAAGCGTTCCCGCCCGGTGAAGGTGCACCAGCCGGTGGGGTTGCAGACGAAGATCCTTTACGCGCTCTCCAATTTCAGCCCCAACTGGCTGGTGCGGTACGTGAACGCCAAACTCACCACGGACAGGAAGATCAAGGTTTAGCGTCGGGGAGCGCCGCTGGGCGGGGTGCCGCCCTCGCTCGGGGCACCGGGTCCACCGGCACCGGGTCCACCGGCGCCGGGCCCGCTGCCCTCCTGCTGCTCCACGGAGTTGGCGTAATCGTTGCTGGGGTCGCGGTAAATGGTGTGCACGTGCCCCCAGCCGGCGGTGATCACGCCCTCCACATCCGCCCCGGCGGAGCCGTTCTGGTTGGCAAACTCGATGTACACCTTGGGGCCGCTGATCTGGAAGTAGATTCCCTCGCCGGTGCTGGTGTCATAGGTGGTGGCGCCGGACCAGTTCACGTAGGTGTCGTCGAGGGTGGCGCGGATGGCGTCGAGTTGCGTGGCGGTGGTTTCCTCGTCGGCCATGCCTGCCCAGTTCGCCACGACGTCGATAAGCAAATCCTTTTGCTCATCGGTGAGGTCGGAGCCCTTGAGCCCGGTGCCGGTGGGGTAATCGCAGGTGCTGCCGGGGGCGCAGACCATCGTGGCCACCTGTTCGCCCTGGTAAAGCTGGTTTTTCTGCTCCTCGCTGAGGCTATCGTAGAAGGCAAAGGCGCTGGTGTACGTCTTGTCCATCGTGGTGATGGTCTGGCCTTGTTCATTGATCCACTCGGTGGGTTGGGTGCCCAGGTGGGTGGGGGCGAAGGTGAGGGAATCGGTGTCCATGGTGGCGTTGAGGCCCAGGTGGTGCCCGCCGAATTGCAGCGTCCACGCCTCGGTATCGCTGGGGTTGCCGTAGAACGCGATGTAATACTGCCCCAGGGAGTCCTCGGTGGTGTTGCTGTTGTTCAGCAGGTACTCATCGCCCGCCATGATGTTGGTGACGGTGGCGTAGGCATCGTCGTTGAGCAGCGCCTTGAGCACGTTCATGGCGGCGGCGCGCTGCTCCTCGCTGAGGTCCTTGAGGTTGATTCCGGCGCGCTCTACGAAGGTGACGGGGAAATTGGACCAGGTGATGGA
The DNA here is from genome assembly GCF_033783015.1 of Corynebacterium sp. 21KM1197. Lineage (NCBI taxonomy): Bacteria > Bacillati > Actinomycetota > Actinomycetes > Mycobacteriales > Corynebacteriaceae > Corynebacterium > Corynebacterium sp. 21KM1197. The sequence continues at coordinate 19,552 of NZ_CP123907.1, forward strand.
CTTATCCTCGTCCGCATAATCCTTGACCACGGTGGCTTTTTGTTCCTCGGAGAGGGTGTTCAGGAAGTCCTGGGCGGCGGTGGCGGTGGCCTGCACCGTGGCCTGGGTGCTGGTGTTGCTGCTTGCCGACGCCGCACCGGTGGCGGCGATATTTGACGTGCTTGCCGTGGTGGACGTGCTCGTGGCGGCGAAATCAGTGGAGGTGTTTGTGGTGTTCGCAGTGTCCGCAGTATCCGCGGAGGAACAGGCGCCGAGCGTGAGGCCCACGATGAGGGCGGAGGCGGCGAGGGGCAGGAGGCGACGGTTCTTTGATGTCATGTCCACCACTATGCGGCATGATCCTAGGTAGATACAGGGTAATTCCTGTGAGTTAGCGGAATGGTTACGGTGCGTTTACTTGATGGAAATTACCCCCTGATGGGGGAACTTTTCCACAAGGTCTCCCGCCGATACGTGGGGTATGCCTAATCTGGGAGGCATGTCTCCCTCAGTATTCATTTCTGGTGCGGCCCGCGGAATTGGTCGCTCCACCGCCCTGACCCTTGCCCGCCGAGGTTGGACCGTGGGTGCCTATGACCTCGCGGATGATTTTGGCTGGACCACCACGGAACATCTGGGCCACGGAAAGGTCTATTCCGGCTCCCTGAACGTGACCGAGCCGGAATCCTGGACCAAAGCCCTGGAGGACTTCACCTCCCACACCGGCGGCAGGCTGGACGCCGTGGTGAATAACGCCGGTATTCTCTACGCTGGCCCCTTCATGGAGGAGGGTTCCTTTGAGCGCGACGCCGCCCTGGTGGACGTGAACGTCAAGGGCGTGCTCAACGGCTCCCGGGCCGCCTACCCCTATCTGAAAAAGACCCCCGGTGCTCGCCTGGTGAACATCGCCTCCGCCTCCGCCATCTACGGCACCCCGGACATGGCCGTGTACTCCACCACCAAGTTTGCGGTGCGCGGTCTCACCGAGGCGCTGAACCTGGAGTGGGAGCAGGATGACATCACCGTCTCCGCCGTGTGGCCCCTCTACGCCAAGACCGGCATGCTCGACGGCGTGGCCACCAGCGGCACCAAGAAGATGGGCATTAGGCTCACCGCGGATGACATCGCCGTGGCCGTGGCCGACGTGGTGGAGCGCGAGCGCGGCAAGGTGGCCAAGGTCCACCAGCCGGTGGGCTTGCAGGCCAAGATCATGTACGCGGGCTCGCACTTCTCCCCGGCCTGGCTCACCCGCTTTGTGAACGCCAAGCTCACCACCGATCGGCCGGTGCGCCCCTAAAGCTTTAGCGTTTTAGGCCCATTGCAGGGCCGCGACGACCCCGATCATGGAGCACGTCCACACCAGGTGCGCGATGATCGGGGCGATGAGCCCGCCCGTGTGTTTGCGCAGCAGGTGCATGGATAGCGCCAGGAATATCGCTGCCAGCGGCAACAGGATCACGCCAAAGACGGTGGTCATGGCCGCATAGAGCGCCGTGGGGGCGGCGATGGGGTGCCGGGGAAAATAGCGGGAGGGTGCCTCGGAAGAATAATTCCTCCCCCGTGGCGTTGAGGAGAACCACGGCGAGCAGGCCAAGGGCCGTGACCGTGCTGGGTGGGTGATCGCCAAGGAGGCCGCTCACCTGGGCGGCGAGGGGCGCAAAGATCGGGACCTTCCACAGCAACACCGCTCCCAGGGCGGAGGGAAGCAGGAGGAGGACGCCTACGGCGAGCCCGAGGGGGACGTCGATAAGCCGCGCGGAGCGCCGAGAATCCACCGAACCCAGGAGCAATGCGAAACCACAGGTGATGGTGGCGGGGAAGAACCAGGGGCCGCCGAGGCCCGAGCGTCCGGCGAGGAAGAGGCAGGCGGCGGCGAGGAGAAAGCACAGGGCGGGGCGCATGGGGATAGTATTCCACCCCCGGATACCCCTTCTGTAACGATCAAGCAGCGGTGGGATCAGGGTGATTCCGTGCTGACCTGCTAATACGTTAATGGGTGAGATCATCAACCTTAAGGCGGTACGTGGGTGCCGTCCTCGCCTGCCTCTGCCTCACCGCCTGCTCCGCCACGGGCGGGGCACCCCGCTCCACCCCGGGGGAGGAGGGCGTCGCCGGGACGGTGGACACCCCGCGCCTGGTGGTGGCGATGGTCAGCCACGGGGCACCCGGCGATACCTTCTGGGACCTGGTGCGCAAGGGCGCGGAGGACGCCGCGCGTAAGAACAACATCGAACTGCGCTACAGCGCCGACCCGCAGGCCCCCAACCAGGAAAACCTGGTGCGCACCGCCATCGACTCCCACGTGGACGGCTTGGCGGTGACCATGCCCAACCCCGACGCCATCGGGCCCGCCGCCCGCGCCGCGATCGAGGCCGGGATCCCCACCGTGGGGCTCAACGCGGGCATGAGCCGCTACCGCGACTTTGGACTCTCCGCATTCTTTGGCCAGGAGGAACGCGCGGCCGGAACCCAGGCCGGGCAACGGCTGGGCGCGGAAGGGGCGCGGCGCGTGCTGTGCATCATTCACGAGCAGGGAAACTCCTCCCAGGAGGAACGCTGCGCGGGAGTCAAGGAGGGCACCCAGGGGGCCGAGGTGGAAACCCTGTACGTCAATGGCATGGATCTGACCAGCGTCCACTCCACTGTGCAGGCAAAGTTGGCCCAGGATAAGGCGATCGACTGGGTGATGGGTCTGGTCACCCCCGTGGCGCTCACCGCCGTGGACGCGGCGCGGGCGGCGGGCTCCCAGGCCAAGATCGCCACCTTTGACACCAACGCGGAACTGGTACCCGCGATCCGGGAGGGGGAGATCCAATTTGCCGTGGATCAGCAGCCCTACCTCCAGGGATACATGGCGGTGGACGCGCTGTGGCTGGCGCACCGCAACGGTTCCACCGTGGGTGGCGGGAGGCCCGTGTACACCGGGCCGAGCTTTGTGGACGCCACGAACATCGACGTGATTGCGGAGGCCGCGGAAAAGGGGCTGCGATGAGTGCTGGTGGTGCGGAAAACCCTGCGGGTGTGAACGGCGCGGGTGACGCGAGCGATGGGGGCCGTGTGGGCGGTGCGGGTGGTGCGGGCCGCATGGACCCGGTGGGCCGTGCGAACGGCGAGGGAAGCGCGGCGGGAGGCCGCGTGGCGTCGAAAGTAGCGGGTGGGGGTGCACGAGGTACGTGGTGCGGGCCCTGGGTGCAGGGCCTCAGCCGCCGCCCGGAGATGGCGGGACTGATGGGATTGGTGCTGGTGGTGGCGCTTTTTACCGTGCTGGCCCCGGCCATGCGCTCCCTCGATGCGATGTCCACGGTGCTTTACGCCAGTTCCACGATGGGCATCATGGCCCTGGCGGTGGGGCTGCTGATGATCGGCGGGGAGTTTGACCTTTCCTCCGGCGTGGCGGTGACCAGCACGGCGCTGGCGGCCACCATGCTCAATTACAATTTCTGGCTCAACTCCTGGGCGGGCGCCGGACTCTCCCTGCTGCTGGCCCTGGGGATAGGGGCGTGGAACGGCTTTCTGGTCACCCGCACCGGAATCCCCTCCTTCCTCATCACCCTGGCCACTTTCCTCATGCTTCAGGGCCTCAACCTGGCGCTCACCAAGTCCGTGACCGGGCAGGTGGCCACCCCGATCATCTCCGATATGGAGGGCTTCCCCTCCGCGCGGGCGGTCTTTGCCTCCACCATCGAGGTGGCCGGGGTATCGGTACGGGTGACGGTGCTGTGGTGGTTGCTCTTTGTGGCCCTGGCCACCGTGATGTTGCTGCGCACGCGGTGGGGCAACTGGATCTTTGCCGTGGGCGGCGATGAATCCGCGGCCCGCGCCTCCGGGGTGCCCGTGCGCCGGGTGAAGATCGGCCTGTTCATGCTGGTGGGCTTTGCCGCCTGGTTCATGGGAATGCACAACCTCTTTGCCTTTGATTCCGTGCAGGCGGGTCAGGGCGTGGGCAACGAGTTCCTGTACATCATTGCCGCCGTGATCGGCGGTTGCGCGCTCACCGGTGGCCGAGGCAGCGCCGTGGGCACGGCCCTGGGTGCGCTGATCTTCGGCGTGATCAACCAGGGCATCGTGTACGCGGGCTGGAACCCGGACTGGTTCAAGTTCTTCCTGGGAGGCATGCTGCTCGTGGCCGTGATCTCCAATACCGCCGTGACCAAGGGGGCCAAGCGATGACTGCCATCGAACTCCGCGACGTCACCAAGGCCTACGGCGCCGCCGCACCCGCTCTGCGCGGCGTCAGCCTCACCATCGCCCCCGGCGAGGTCACCTGCGTGCTCGGGGATAACGGCGCGGGAAAATCCACGCTCATCGGTATCCTCTCCGGGCTACACCAGCCCACCGAGGGCACCATGCTTATCGACGCCACCCCCGCCCACTTCTCCTCGCCCCGCGACGCCCTGGCGGCGGGGATCGCCACCGTGCACCAGAACCTAGCGGTGGTGGGCGACATGAGCGTGTGGCGCAACTTCTATCTGGGCCGGGAAAGCACCAATCGCTGGGGAATCCTGCGCGCCGCGCACATGAAACGGGAAACCCGCCGAGCCCTGGCCGAACTGGGGGTGAGAATCGAGGACGTGGACGTACCGATCTCCGCGCTCTCCGGGGGACAACGGCAGGTGGTTTCCATCGCCCGCGCCGTACACAGCGGGGCCAGGGTGCTGATCCTCGACGAACCCACCGCGGCCCTGGGCGTGCGCCAATCCGGCATGGTGTTAGACCTCATCGAGGCCGCCCGCGAACGCGGGGTGGCGGTGGTGTTTATTACGCATAACCCCAGGCACGCGGAGCGCGTGGGCGACTCCTTTGCGGTCCTGGGGCTGGGCCGACAAATTCTTGCCGGCCGACGCGGCGAGGTGAGCCTGGAGGAACTCACCGCCGCGATGGCGGGGGAAGAGGTTTAATCCTCCTTGCGGTGACGCTCCAACTGCTCATCCAGGGAGGCGATGAGATCCTCGCCCTCGGCGGTGAGGCCCTCCTCATTGTTTTGCTGGGCCTGCTCCTCCTGCTTTTGCTTCTCCTCCTCCGGGGTGGGGGTGGTGGTGGAGTAAATCAGCTCGGACTGCGTGGGGCGGGAGGAGGCGAACTCCTTGATGCGCGGGGGCATGGGGCCCACCTCGGCGGGCTTGCGGAAGTAATTCCACAGCGCGGCACCGACACCGGCCAGCACGCTCAGCACGAAGAAGATGCCAAAGGCGCGGCGCACGGGGCCCTTCTTCTTGGACTTCTTGCTCTCCTTGCGATCCAGCTTCTTCTGCGCCTTGGCGGTGGCCTTAGCGGCAGCCTTCTCCGCGCGGCGCTTGGTGCGACGGCTCATCTTCTTAGCCTCCTTGGTGTTCTTTTTCTGTGCCTCGGCGGCGGAATCGTAGAGATCCTTGCCCTTGGACTCCAGGGTCTCCACGGCGTTGTTGAGGCGGCGTCGGGCCTGCTGGGCCACCTTGCCGGCGTTCTCCTTGAAGCTCTCGGCGGCGTCCTCGTAGTTGCGGGAGGCGGTCTCGGCGGCGTCGGCCAGGGCGTCGTACGCCTCCGAGGCCTTGCGCTCGCGGAAGTCACGGTACTTGCTCCACGCATCGCGGCCGGTGGAAAGGGCCATCTTCATCACGGTGGTGTTCATAGCATCCTAGAATAATCGTGTTCCGCGTTTCATGCGGCAAAAGCGTTACACTTATCCCTATGAGTTTTAAGACCTCTACTGCGATTCTGCACACGAACCGCGGCGATATTTCGATTGACCTCTTTGGCAATCACGCCCCGGTGACCGTGGATAACTTCGTGGGCCTGGCCAAGGGCACCAAGGAGTACCGCACGGAAAACGCCTCCGGCACCACGGAGGGCCCCTTCTACGATGGCGCGGTGTTCCACCGCGTGATCAACAACTTCATGATCCAGGGCGGCGACCCCACCGGCACCGGCCGTGGCGGCCCCGGGTACATGTTCGAGGATGAGTTCCACCCCGAGCTGCGCTTTGACCGCGCCTACCTGCTGGCCATGGCCAACGCGGGCCCCGGCACCAACGGCTCCCAGTTCTTCATCACCGTGGCCCCCACCCCGCACCTGAACAACGCCCACACCATCTTCGGTGAGGTCACCGACGAGGCCTCCCAGAAGGTCGTGGACGCGATTGCCACCACCGCCACCGACCGCATGGATCGCCCCACCGAACCCGTGGTGATCGAGTCCGTGGAGATCGTCGAGTAATTTCTGCTCACCGCTTCCGGTGATTCCTTACCCCGTGATTCCCGTGGCCCCGGTGGCCTCGGGGCACGGGATTTTTTCTACCCCGCGTAACCTGGCCGCATGAATACTGCGATAGTCAGGCGCTTCTTCCGCGGAGCCCCCGTGACGGCCGTGCTCTGCCTCCTCATCGTGGCGGTGTGGATCGCCTCCGCCATCCAAAACGGCTCCCTGGACACCAGAAACGCCCCCATCACCCGTGACGGCTTCCTGCTCGCGCCCCTCGTGACCACCGGGGAACCACTGCGCCTACTGAGCAACATGTTCATTCACCTAGACATAGGCCACATGGCGGTGAATACCCTGATGATCGCGCTCATTGGCCGGGAATTGGAGCGCTCCCTGGGCAGCGTGCTCTTCCTCGCGGTGTACCTGGTCAGCGGCTTGGGCGCTTCCTACGCGGTGGTGGAAATGTCGCCCCTGACCCCCACCGCAGGGGCCTCGGGCGCGCTGTACGGGTTGATGGCGGTGCTCGTGGGTTCCGCTATCCGACGCGGCGGGGACATCGTGGCTCCCCTTTCCCTGGTGGGCGTGAACCTGGCCTACACATTCCTTTCCACCGGAGTTTCCCTGTGGGGGCACCTGGGTGGTTTGCTCACGGGCGCGGTGCTGGCCGGGGTGCTGCTCCCGCGCTCGCCCAAGGTGCGCGGTGCGGGAACGGCGGTGGTGGGGGCCGTGGTGCTGGGTCTGCTGGCGAGGTTTGTGGAGAACGGGGTTTATCCACAGTAGTTATCCACACTGTGGATAGTTACGGTCTTGTAATTTACCGAACAGGTAGGTTCGAATGTTCGTGATGTGACGGATGTGCCTGGGGAGATGGAGATTTACTCGAACAGGTGGCCGGGTTGTGGAAGTAGTGCACAGAGTTATCCACAGGGTGTGGGATTCTGGTGGTTGCGGGGGAATTTGGTGGGGTGTGGTGTGAGGTGCTTGCCGACGACGCTAAGGGGTGCCACTGAGCGGGGGTTGGGGGTTGGTGCTGCATTAGTGGCACCCCTTGGGGCGGATTGGTGGGTTTTGTGGGGAATCAATGCGCACCAATGTGTGCCAACATGCACCAACCCCAAGGGGTGCCAGTGGGGCGTGGGGAGGCTGGGGGATCGAGATAATGGCACCCTTTGGGGGAAGAGATCAGTGTGTGAGTATCGGGGTGGGTATTGGTTGCTCGGCCATTGCACTAAGGGGTGCCATTGGGAGGGTAGAGGGGATGGATGAGGGGGTAATGGCACCCTTTAACGCGATGCCGGGTGCTGTGGGTGAGGATGCGGATGCGGCCGTGAGGTTGCGCGGTCAGGATTGAGCCCTTGGCTATTTGGAAGATCGACGCAGAAGCGCCGAAAGGGTGGAGCGTGTCAAGTTGTTTGTGTGTGGGGCGGTTTTCTTAGAGGTATTGGTCGAAGCGGTCGGGGTAGGCCACGGCCATCTGGTTGATGGCTTGCTTCCAGCCTGAGACTTTCGCTCCTTCCACAAGCCTCCCGGCGGTAGCCGCGGCCTTTTTACCTTCCTTGGCCCTGCGAGCAGCGCGTTTGTCTTCAATATTGCAGATCATCAACCACAAGGTCTTCAACGCGGATTCGTCGTTCGTAAACTGCACGCGGTTGCGGGTGGCTTTGCGCAACTCGTTGTTAAACGACTCGATGGAATTGGTGGTGTAGATGACTTTGCGCGCTGCCGGAGGGAACTGCAAAAACGGCACGAACCTCTCCCATGCGTCCTGCCACACCTTGACTGACCTGGGATATTTCTGGCCAAGACCCGAAGAAGCAAACTCCTCGAGTGCAATGGCAGCACTGGAGCCATCAGGGGCGGTATAGACCTTCTTCAAGGCCGCTGAAACCGCCTTACGGTCCCCGTAGGCAACCCACCTGTTAGCAGCACGAATCAAGTGCACAACACAGGTTTGTACCATCGATCCCGGCCAGGATGCCTCCACAGCCTCAGGCAGGCCTTTGAGCCCGTCACAGCAGACAATGAAGACATCTTTGACCCCGCGATTAGCCAGATTCGAGCACACATGGGCCCAAAACGACGCGCCTTCTTCCCTCGCGATCCATAGCCCCAAGATGTGTTTGATGCCGTCGAGATCCACCCCAATGGCCATATACGCGGACTTGTTGACCACGCGCCCGCCCTCACGGACTTTAATGCGCAGCGCATCAAGGAAAATGACGGGGTAGAACTCATCTAACTGGCGGTTCTGCCACACCATGACCTCATCAAGGACAGCGTCAGTCACCGCAGAAATCGTCTCGTGGGAGATATCAACACGCATGGCAGTAGCCATATGGTGTTGGATATCGCGCACTGTCATGCCCCCGGCATACAAGCTCACAATCATGTCGTCAACATCGGTCAAACGCCGCGAGCCTTTCGGGACCATGGTCGGAACAAACGTCCCGGCCCGGTCCCTGGGAACCTCGACAGTTACCGGACCGTAGTGAGAATCCACGGTCTTTGGATACGCCCCGTTGCGGTGGTTGTCTGTGCCTAGTGCTGCTTTAGCGTCTCTATCCCCTGGCCGGTAGCCCAGGTGGGCATCCATCTCGGCGTTTAAACCCCTGGTAATCGAGGCTTGCAACATCCCACGCACCAAATCGTTGGCGTCGGTGGTTGAGGTGCCTAAATCATCAATGAGCTTCGCGATCTCAGGGTTTGCAAGCAGCTTTTTCTCAATCGCGTCAATCTTGGCCTTATCAGCCGGATCTCGTCGTGTCACAGTAGTCATTCTGGCTTGTCTCCTTATGCGGGATGGAATCCCACACACAAACCATCAGACACTCTCAAAGGGTGCCATTAGGGGTGATGAGAGGGCCGGGGAGCGGCCAGTGGCACCCCTAAGTGGTGTGCGAGAACCAGAGGGTGTTCACGGGACGTCGGACGGTGCGAGAAGAAGCGCGAGAAAGACCAAAGGGGTGCCACCTACGCGGAGGGAGGCGCGGAAACCCCGCCAGTGGCACCCCTTAGAGCCGCAGCCGCCACTGATCGAGGGAAACGAAAACAGGGTAAAAGAAACCGGCTCGGTCCCCGCGCCACGCAAGGAACCAAGCCGGAATGGCTAATTGGGATTAGCGCCAGCCCATCGTCATGAGGAGCCCCACGATAAAGAGCCCGAAGCCCACTAGGTAGTTCCAGGCTCCCAGATCCTGCATGAGGGGAATGTGGCCACCGGCCAGGTAATTGACCACCAACCAGGCCAACCCCAGCAGCATGAGGCCGAACATGAGCACCTTGTACCACATGGGCGTGCCGCCGGTGTTGATCTTCACCGGGGTGCGGTCCACCGTGTTCGGCGTGCTGGCTATGGGGCTGTTAGCGGACGTGATCTTTGACTTGGGCATCAGTCACCTCTGGGATTTGCTGTATAAAAACGTCGATGGCGCTGGCCGAGGCGGGCGCGCCCTTGTGCTGCCTGCACAGTTTAGCAGGCGGGTGCGCCCGCCCCCGGTCTGGTTAGGGGGCCAGGGCGGTGAGATCGAACTCGTAGTAGCGCACCGTGATCCGGGCGTCCTTGCGCAGGGTTTGACCGGCTTGGGGCTCGGTGGCGGCGATGAGTTTGCGATCGGTAATTAGGCCCGTCTTGACCTCAGAGCCGGCGACCAGGGAGGAATCCGGTGCCGTCCAGCCTGCGGAGCGCAGTTTGGAGAGCGCCTGGGACTCGGAGGAGCGGGTGAGGTCGGGCATCTCGAAGAGTTGTCCGTTGGATACCTCCAGGTGTATCGAGGATTGGGCATCCACCATCGAGCCCTGCTCGGACACGCTGAGAATCTTGCCTTCTGGCTCCAGGGAGTCCACGTAGGTGATCTCGCTATCCAGGTCGAGGGAGTCCAGTGTGGATTGGGCCTGGTTGAGTTGCAGTCCGGTGAGGTCGGGAACGCGCACCTGCTTGGGGCCGGAGGAGATCGTCACGCTGATCTGAGAGCCCTTGGAGATCTGGGTTCCGGCGGCCGGATTCTGCTGGATGATCTGTCCCTCGGGCACGGTATCGGATTCCTCCTCCGTGGCCTGGGAATTGAGGGAGAGGCCCGCCGCCTGCAAGGTGGAGGAGGCTTGTTGCAGGGTCAGGCCGGTGAGGTTGGGGACGTCGGTGACCTCCTTGCCGGAGGAGACGGTCAGTTGCACCGAGGTGCCCTCTTGCAGGGTGGATCCCGCCGCCGGGTTGCTGCGGATCACGGAACCGCGCTCCACCTCGGGGCTGGGTTCCTCGCTGGTATCCACCTCAAGGCCCAGTTCCTCCAGGGCGGAGCGGGCCTCGTTGAGGGGCAGACCCGCCACGTCCGGCACCTGCACGGTGGTATCGCGCTGCTCGATGGCGGGGGCACTCGCGTTATCGGGAGTGGAGGAGCGGTTGCTTAAGAGGTCATAGGCAAAGGCACCACCCACACCGATCACGGTGAGGCCCAAGATTGCGGCGATCCAGGCGGGCCAGCGGGACTTCTTGGTGGGCTTGCGGTGGCGGCGCGGCTTTGAGCGGGGGGCGTCGGGAGTCGGTGCCACGGCGGTGGGAGCGGTGGGAGCCGCGGGAACCACCTCGGTGGGGGCGGAGGGTGCGGGCTGCGCGGCCACGTGGGAACGCGCCGCCTGGGTCACCGCGTTACGGGAGAGCAACTCCAGGTCCTCGGCCATCGCGGAGGCGGACTGATAGCGATCGGCGGGGTGCTTGGCCATCGCCGTGAGCACCACGGAATCCACGTTCACCGCGGCGGTGGGGCTGAGGTCGGAGATGGAGTGCGAGGGCGGGGTGGCCTCCTCCTGAACGTGCTGGTAGGCCACGGCAAAGGGGGTTTCGCCCTGGAAGGGCGGGGTGCCGGTGAGCAGTTCGTAGAGCACGCAACCCAGGGAATAGACGTCCGAGCGGGCGTCGGCGTTGCGGCCCCGTGCCTGCTCCGGGGAGAGATACTGGGCGGTGCCGATCACGGCGGCCGTCTGCGTCATGGCCGAGGTGGAGTCATCGAGGGCCCGCGCGATGCCAAAGTCCATCACCTTGATCGCGCCGGTGTTGGTGATCATGATGTTCGCGGGCTTGATGTCCCGGTGAATGATCCCGGCGTCGTGCGAGGCCTGGAGGGCGTGGGCGGCCGGGATCATCGTCGCGGCGGCCTCGGTGGGGGGCATGGGGCCGTCCTCGCGCACGATCTCGCGCAGGGTGCGGCCAAACACGCGCTCCATCACGATGTAGGGGACGCTGATCCCCTCGATCGTCGTTTCGCCGGTGTCATACACCGCCACGATGGCGGGGTGATTGAGGCGCCCGGAGTTCTGGGCCTCGCGGCGGAAGCGCTCGCGGAAATTGACGTCGCGGGCCAATTCCATGCGCAGTACCTTGACGGCCACGCCGCGCCCGAGCAGGGTGTCCTGAGCGGAGTAGACATCGGACATGCCGCCGGTGCCAATGACCTCGCCTAGCTCGTAACGGTCAGCGATCATCGTCATTGCACATCTCCCTCGGCGTCCTCCGAGAGGTTGCCCGACGCTTCGGAGGTGAGCAACTGCACATCCGAGTTATCTTCATTGACCTGCGCCGGGGTATCCGGCGTGTTGCTGGCCTGCGGAGCCTCCTGTTCCGGCTCCTCCACCACGGTACTCTGCGCCGGGGCGACGGTGGCCGCCTCCTGCTCGCGCTCGCCCGAGTTTTCCTGCTCCGCCTCGCGGGTCTCGCGGGTGGAACGCTGCTGCGGCTCCTGCTGCGTGGCGCTTTGGGCCGACTGACCAGAATTATTGTTGCCTTGCGCGGGGGCTTGCTGCTCCACGTACTGCGTGACCACCGCCGTTTCCTGCGTGGGCACGGCGGAACTGCTCTCCGGCGCGGAGGAATCGGTGCTGAAGAAATCCATGCGGTACAGGGCAAACCCCACCACCAACAGCACGGCCAGGGCGGCCGCTAGGGCCAGGCCCACGCTCATGCCCTCGCGCTTGGGTTCCTCCTTGGGCTTATCGACGACCTTGCGCGCCGGGGGCACCGGCGGGGAGACGATCTGCCGCTTGGGTGTGGCCGCGGGCTGCACCGTTGTGGGCTGAGCGACGGCCCCCAGGGCCACCGTGGCGGCCGTGGGCGAGGGCTCCGGCGCGGGCCGGGTGAGCACTGCCGAGCGTGGCTGCGGGGGTCGGTTACCCAGGCGCACCTGGGAGATGGCCTGCGCCATCTCGTTGCCGTTGGTGAAGCGTCGGCCCGGCTCCTTGCGCAGCGCGATGCCGATCAGTTCGCGGGTCTGCGCGCTGATGGACGTCGATAGCGCGGGCGGGGCCTGGTTGATGTGCGCCAGCACCACGGACACCGAGGAATCCCCGGTGAAGGGGCGCTTGCCGCTGAGGACCTCGTAGCCCACCACGCCCAGGGAGTACACGTCCGAGGTGGAGCCCACCTCCTGGCCCTGGGCCTGCTCCGGGGAGACGTACTGGGCGGTGCCCACCACCATGCCGGTGCGGGTGAGGGGAACGGCGGCGGCGGCCTTGGCGATGCCAAAGTCCGTGATCTTTACCTTCCCCTCCTGGGTGACCATGAGATTTCCGGGTTTGATGTCCCGGTGCACCATGCCCAGGGCGTGAATGGCGGCGAGGCCGTGGGCGGCCTGCTCCATGACGTCCAGGGCCATCGCCTCCGGGAGGGAACCCTCCCGGGAGAGGAGATCCGCCAGGGATTCCCCGCGCACGTACTCCATCACGATGAAGCAGAAGATGGTGCCGTGGGAATCGGAAACCTCGCGGTAATCGTACGTGTGTACCACGTTCTCGGAGGTGATGTTCTCGGCGGCCTGCGCCTCGTTGCGGAAGCGCTCCAGGAACTCGGTGGAGTTGGAGAACTCCGGGCGCAGGGACTTGATGGCCACCTCGCGGTCGTGGCGGGCGTCGTCGGCAAGCCACACGGTGGACATGCCGCCGTGGCCGATCACCCACTGGAGGCGATAATCGTCCCCGATGAGGTATTGCAGCCGATCCCGCTGCTCATCGTGGGAAAGCCCCGAGCGGGAATGGGGGGTGGAAGCGTTCTTCTGGTTTTCGTCCGTCACCTTCTATTCCTCCTCACTGGGCTGCCTGCAAAGCGGCATTGAGTACGGCGCGGCCCACGGGGGAGGCCACCTTGCCGCCCGTGGCTCCATAGCCCTGGTTGCCGCCGTCCTTGACCACCACGCCCACGGCCACGTCCGCGCCCTCGCTGGGGCCAAAGGCCACGTACCAGGTGTGCGGGGGCACGCCATCGCCGTGCTCGGCGGTGCCGGTCTTGGAGGCGATGTCCTGGCCGGAATAACCCGCCGTGGAGCGCTCGGAGGCGCGCATGAGCTCGGTGAGCTGGGCGGCGATCTCGGGACTCACGGCCTGGTTCAACTCCTTGGCGTTGATCTTTTCTAACTCGCGCAGATCCGGGGCGGTAATGCGGGAGACCACGTGCGGCTCCATGCGGGTGCCATTATTGGCCACCGTGGCCGCCATCACGGCCGCCTGGAGGGCGGACATGGTGACATCGCGCTGGCCGATGGCGGACTGTCCCAGGGAGGCATCGTCGGGCAGATCACCCAGGGAGCCGGGGGCCATGGGCAGGCCCAGATCGTACGTCTGGCCCACGCCGAAGGCATCGGCGGTGCTCCGCAGGGAATCGCTGCCCACGTCGATGCCCATCTGTACAAAGGCGGTGTTGCAGGAAAGCGCAAAGGCCGTTTGCAGGGTCACGTCACCGCCGCCCCCACAGGCCTGACCGGCGTAATTGGTGAGGGTCTGCGCGGTATTGGGCAGCGTGATCTCCGCCGCCCCGGTGAGCGTGCTCCCCGCGGAGTACCCGGCCTCCAGGCCGGCGGCCGTGGTGATGATCTTGAAGATCGAGCCGGGCGGCAGCGTCTCCTGGGTGGAGTGGTTAAGCAGGGGATTGCCGGGATCGGCGTTGAGTTCCGCCCAGGCCTCCTGGGCCGTCTGCGGGCTCACGATGGAATTGGGGTCATAGCCGGGGCTGGATGCCATCGCCAGGATCTCCCCGGTGGAGGGGCGGATGGCCACCACGGAACCCTCGTAGCCGTTATTGACCAACTGATCGTAGGCCACCTGCTGCACCTCCGGCACCAGGGTGAGTTCCACGTTATTTCCGGTGGGATCGGCCCCGATGATCTGATCGAGCACCCGGCCGGGGGTGGCGTCCGTGCCATTGAGAATGCCGTTATAGGCGGACTCGATGCCCGCCGCCCCGTACACGTCCGAGAGGTAGCCCACCACCGGGCTGAAGGCCACGGGTGCGGCCTCGTAGCTGCGGTGGTACAGGCCGTCCTCGTCCGCGTAGGAGGAGGCCAGCACCTGGCCCCCGGCGGTGATCTGACCGCGCGGAATGGACTTGGTTTCTAAGAAATTGCGTTGATTAAGCGGATTGGCCGCGTACTCATCGTGGCGGAACACCTGAATCACCGTGAGGTTAATCAGCAGCACCAGGGTAAGCACCAGCGCAAAGACCGCCGTGAAACGAATGGAGCGATTCACCTAACTCACCTTCCCTACGGACGGCATGTACCCGGTGCCATCGGCCTGATCGGCGTCGCCCACGGGGGATAGGCGGGAGGAACCATCGGTGGATTCCGCGGGGACCTCCGTGGGCCGACGCGCGGAATCGGAAATGCGCAGCAGAATGCCCAGGAGCATGTAATTGGCCATGAGGGAGGAGCCACCGGCGGACATAAACGGCGTGGTCAGACCGGTCATGGGCATGAGCGCGCTGATCCCGGCCACCACCACAAACACCTGAATGGCGATGGTGAGGGATAGCCCCGAGGCCACCAATTTGCCATAGGAATCCCGCGCCAGCAGGGCCGTGCGGAAGCCGCGCGTGACCAGCAGCGCAAAGAGGATCAACACCCCGGACAGGCCAATCAGACCCATCTCCTCACCCACGGCGGCCAGGATGAAGTCCGTCCACACCACCGGGATGATGTCCGGGTGGCCCTGGCCGATACCCGTGCCGGTGATTCCACCCCAGGACATTCCAAAGAGGGAATTGGCCAGCTGGAAACCGGAATTATCGTAATCCGCAAAGGGGTCGAGGAAGTTGCTCACGCGGGCCTGGATCTTGCTGGAAATCATGTACACGCCCGTGCCGCCGATCATCACCAGCACCACGCCGATGAGCAGCCAGGACGTCCGGCCCGTGGCCAGGTACAGCATGCCCAGCACCGTGGCAAAGAGCAGCAGCGCCGGGCCGAAGTCATTAGTACCGGCCATGATGAGAATGGCGATGGCCCACACCGCCAAGATGGGGGCGAGATCGCGCAGGCGGGGGAAGGAAAGCCCCAGGAAGCGATACCCGGCCACCGTAAACAGCGCCCGCTTATTCACCAGGAGTTGCGCGAAGAAGAGCAGCAGCAGAATCTTGGAAAACTCGCCCGGTTGCAGGGAAAACGGCCCGAGTTTAATCCAAATGCGGGCCTCCGCGTCATCCGGCTGCGGCCACACCAGGGGCAGGGCCAAAAGCCCCAGGCCCACCAGCCCCAGCAGGTAGGAATACCGCGATAGCGAGCGATACTCGCGCAGGAATACCAGCACCAACACCAGCAGCACCACGCCCACAAAGGTCCACAGCACCTGGCGGGTGACCAGGGAGGTCCCATTGGCCTCATCAATGCGATAAATCATCACCAGCCCCAGGCCGTTGAGCGTGGCCGTGACCGGCAGCATGATCTGATCCGCGTGCGGAGCGGTGAGACACAGGGCCCAGTGCGCGGCCAGGAAGATCACCACGAAGCCGCCGATCACCCACGCCAGCTCCGAGGTAAGGGTATTGCCCTGGGAGAGCTCCAGGTTCACCAGCATCGCGGAAACAAAAAGCGCGGAAAGCAGCAGCAGGCCAAGCTCCGTGCGGCGGCCAAGAATCCGGGACAACGCCACGCTACTTCACCTCCCGGCACTGCACGCCCGGCTGGGGAAGGTCCTCGGGGAGGGGCCTTTCCGTGGCGCTTATCGACGCCGTGGGTTCCGTGGTCACCGTGGGCTCCGCAGATTCCGTAGCCTCTGTGGTTTCCGTGGCTTCTGCGGTTTCTGCGGCTTCCGGGTGCAGGGTCACGCAGGCGGGCAGGGCCTGATCGGCCAGGCGGCGCAGCTGCTGATTGATCTCCTCATAGCTGCCCGCCGGCATGGACTCCACCGAGGAGCGCGCCGATTCCGGTAGGTCGCTGAGGCTAAAGCGGTGACAATCCTGGTTTGCGCCGGGCTCGGTGAGCCGCACCGAGGCATCCTCACCCAGGCAGGCATGCTGGTACGGCTCGTGCAGGGAGGTACCCAGCACGCTGTAATCCAGGCCCTGTTCCACCACGATGGCCTGGGAATCATCCGTGGCCAGGAAGTACTGCTCCTTGGCGGAGTGATACACCCACCAGCCGCCCACGATCAGGCCGATGAGGGCCACCAAAGCAACGATGAGCGTGCCCCAGCGCCACGCTGAACCACGCCCCGTGCTTTCCTTGGACTCCTCCGGGTCCTCGGCGGCCTCCGGGGGATCGGGCACACCGGCCAGAGGTTGGGAACTCACCTGACCATCGGGGGAGACGGTGGTGACCTTGGTGCGCAGGGCAGCGGCGCGCCCGGCGGCGGTATCCGGGTGGGATTCCTCGGAAGGCTCGCCGCACAGGGCACCGGCTGTGGCGGGCTTGGTGGGCAACTCGGCCAGGGCCTTCTTATCCAGGCCCTCCGCGTCCACGACGTCAGCCACCACCACGGTCACGTTGTCCGGGCCGCCGGAGCGTAGCGCCAATTCCACCAGTTTCTGGGCGGCCTCGGCCGGGGTGCCCTGGGCGAGGTTTTCCTCGATGGTGGAATGCGTGACGGGATCGGAAAGACCATCCGAGCACAGCAGGAGGCGATCGCCGGGGAGGGCGTCGATAGTTTTCAGCGTGGGCTCCACCTCGCGGCCCGTGTACGCCTTGAGAATCAGGGATCGCTGCGGGTGGGTGGACACATCCTCCGGCAGCAAGCGGCCCTCATTGACCAGGGACTGCACGTACGTATCGTCCACCGTGATCTGTTCGAGCTTGCCCTCGCGCAGCCGATACCCACGGGAATCGCCCACGTGGCACAGCCCAAACTCCCGGCCATTGAAGGCCAGGGCCGTCAGCGTGGTGCCCATGCCCTGCGTTTCCGGGCGGGCCCCCACCTCGTCCGCGATGGCGCGGTTGGCCTCATCGGCCCCGGCCGCCAGCAGCGCCAGCATGTCATTGTCACCCATCTCCTGATCCAGGTGTTCCAGGTGGGTAATCATGATCTGCGAGGCCACCTCGCCCGCGGCGTGGCCGCCCATGCCGTCCGCCAGCGCCAGCAGGTGTGGCCCTGCGTAGGCGGAATCCTCGTTGTTGCCGCGTACCAGGCCACGATCCGAGGCCACCGTGTAATTCAAACGAAGCATTATGGCACCAACCTCACCGTCGTCCGGCCCACGCGTATCGACGTCCCCGTGTCCACTCGCTCGGGTTGATCAATGCGGGTACCCGCCACGAACGTGCCGTTGCGGGAATCCAGATCCTCCACAAACCAATCCGAACCACGCCGGAACAGGCGTGCGTGACGTGCGGAAGCGAAGTCGTCGCCAAGCACAAAATCGCAATCCTGGCTGCGGCCCATCACCACCTCGCCCACAGAGGTGATCTCCATGTACGAACCCTGCAACGGGCCCTCCACGATGGTGATCCGCTGCGCCGGGGCGGCCTTGCGCGGGGTGGCGGCCTTGCTCCGGCGGGAACCCTTGCCGGATTGCGGGCCGCTGACCAGGGCGGTATCCCGGCGCATGGCGCGCAGGGCCACCAGGATGAGGAGCCACAACAGCACCAATACCCCGATGCGGAACCCGGTGAGGACGAGTGAGTCCATGAGTGCTCTCCTTGGGTACTAGTTCTGCGGCCAGATAACGCGCACTTCAATATGGGAATGGCCGATGGTGATGATGTCACCGTCCGCCAGCAGCCAATTATCCACCGGGGTGTCATTGACCGTGGTGCCATTGGTGGACTGCAAATCCACCAGCACCGCGTCCTGACCATCCCAGGTGACCTCCGCGTGCTGGCGCGATACTCCCGTGTCCGGTAGGCGGAAATCGGCATCGTGGGAGCGGCCGAGGATATTCGAGCCCTCCTGCACCAAGTACGTGCGCGAGGAACCGTCCTGGAGCAACAGGCTCACCGTGGGGCGATCCGGCTGCGACATCTGCCGTGGAGCTTGCCCCTCCCGCTGGCGAGGAATGAACTCCGTGGCGGCGTCGCGAGCCGCTTGGCCGGGCTGGGGGTGACTCATCTGTTCTCTTTCCTTGGCTTGGGTGGGGGCCTTGGTTGTGGTTTTGGGGGCGGTTTTGGGGGGAGGGTTGTGGGACTGGTTGTGAGAAGCGGGCGTGCCGATCCAATCGAAGCCGCTGCTCTGATCCGGGTGAGGATCGGTATAGGAGGACACCCGCAACTGCCCGGTGCGCATGCCCGACTCCTCCGCGATCCGCACCACCACCGGGCCGGGCAGGGCCAGACCCTGATTGCGGCAATAGCGGCCCATGCGATCGGCAAAATCCTCGGGCAGGGCGGCGTTCTGGGCGAGATTGTGCACGTCATTCTTGGACAGGCCGACCAGGAACACGTTGGGTGCCTCCGGGCGGCCATCGGTGGCCGCCACGTTGTCCTGAATCTCCTGCTTGAGGAGTTCCTCGATCTCCGCGGGTACCACGCTCCCGCCGAAAACGAGGGCAAAGCCATTGTCTAAACCGCGCTGCATGGCGCTATCGAACTTGGCAAAGCGAGCCATGATCGACACAGGCTGACCTCCTCTTGCTACTCCTTAACACTTCTGCCCCAAAACCGCGCTGACGGGGGATTTCCCGTCGTGGCTGGGAGGCGGCCGACGCCATCCCGGCGGGAGCCTCGGGCACATGGAAAGCCCTATAAAGAACCCGTGCGCCTAGATGAGGCGCACACACGTATCCACCAGTATAAGGGGAAGGGGTGGGTGATGGATAGGCGCCGGAGGTGCGCGCGGGGGTGTTGCGGGGTGGATAAATGGTACTTGAACTGCGTATTTGTCTTGGAATGGGTGCTGCGTATAGAGTCTAAGAAGTCGCAAGCGCGGCCACTTGATTTGGGCGAGTGGCGGAATTGGCAGACGCGCTGGCTTCAGGTGCCAGTGTCCTTTTTGGACGTGGGGGTTCAAGTCCCCCTTCGCCCACAGAGTATCCCACCTGCTCCCGAGAAGGGAGTGGGTGGGATTTTTCTATGTTCGGGGTGGTGGGGGTTCTGGGTGGTTTCTGTCTTGATCCGGTGATGTTCAGGAATCGAGGGGATCGTGGCCGAGGTCGTGCCGGGAATATCGGCGCCTTTGCCCCAACTGGCGATTCACCGCAGCGGGATCGCGGGTGGCGCGACCGGCGCCACGGCGCTTGTGTGGTTTGCACAAGGCGCAGCCGCGCCAACTCCGAGAGGGGTGGTGATTGGGCATGAGGCAACCTTTCGGGGACTCCGCCGGGTTTGTTTCTTCTGTGGCTTTGATTTTTTGGTGCCTTGACCGGCGAAGATGATGATTCTATCAGGGCCACAGCGCTAAGGGGTGCCATTGCGGGGTGGAACGGGCCTGGATGGGCGGAGGTGGCACCCCTTGGGTGGTGTGTGGTGGAGGTGGTGACGGCGAGGAAGGCCCGTGTTGTCACACTCAACAACACTAAGGGGTGCCGGTGGCGTCGATAAGCGCCACGCGGGCGGCGCACTGGCACCCCTTAGTGTGCGGGCTAGGCTGAAGCCCATGTTTCTGGCGGAGGAAATCTGTGGCAGCGAGGTAGATGCGCAGGGGCGCTGCGCGCACTACCGGCAGTATTGGGACGTGGTGGCTAATCGGTGCGCTACCTGCGGAAAGTTGTGGGCGTGTCACCGCTGCCATGAGGAACGGGCCGATCACCCCTTTGGGCGGGCGAGCAAGCAGCGGGCCGATGCCGTGCTGTGCGGGGTGTGCGGGAAGAAGATGGGGTACGCGGAGTATCACGGGGCGGCGGGGTGCCCGGGGTGCGGTCATGCTTTTAATCCGGGGTGCGCGGCGCACGAGGGGTTGTACTTTTTGTGAGATTAGGTACCCCCTTAATCTCACAAGGAATTGTCAGGCGTCGATTCCGTGTGAGTTTTTCTCAAAGCGGCTCGACCTCCCGGCACCCCGGGCAATGAGGGCGCCGTCCTCCACCAAGGTGTCGAGGGTTCTCTTGGCGGTGCCCCGCGAAGTACCGGTGAGCAGGGAAAGATCGCCCGTGGTGATGGAGCCATGAGTGTTCAACCAGGAATAGACGGTGGTGTTTTGATCCTCGACCTCGGTGGAGAGGTAGTCCATGAGGGGATAGGTGCTGGTGGCGTCGTAGGCTTGAACCATGAGGCGGCGCGCGCTTTGCCCTAAAACCCAAGTGTGCTTGTACCGCTGAATGAGCGGTTCCGAGCGCACCGTGGATTGGCGGGCGGCCTCAAGGGCAATGAGTGCAGCCTCGCGGTCAGATTGGAGGGCCGCTGCGGTGGTTTCCACCGTGATAAACGGAGAGCGCAGCAGGAGATTTAACACGATGGCCACGCGATAATCCCGCTGCCGCTCCGCCGGAGTGATGGCCCGCACGCAATCGAGCACCGGATAGACGGGTTGCCCTCCGTGGAGAGAACATTCCACGTGCGGGCCCGCGACCTCCTTGATGGTGGGCGGGCGGTGCCCGAGCACGATCATGTCCCGGTACATGCGATCCACGCCCACCCCCTGCTTATCCACCAGGCCGAGGGCCCGGAAGAGATCAGCCAGGGCGGGATAGCGGGCCTCGCGGTTGCTCAGGACGTTGTTCTCCGTGATGGCTCCGGGAAACGCGCCGGGGCTGCGGACGATGAGGGAACTATCGAGTTCTATCCAGCGGACGTCGGTGGCCTCGCTGCGGTTCCAATCGCGGTGAATCACCCCGTTGAGGAGGGCCTCACGGATAGACTGCTCGGGTACGCGGCGCACAAGTTCGTGGTGCAGCCCGGTGGGCAGGGTGGTGAAGGTATTAACGGCCCCGAGGGTGCGTTCCACAAGATCGACCTGCTCGATCAGGGAGAACTCCGCCGGTGGTGTCACCCGGTTCAGGATGGAACCGCCGGGCACGTCAAAGACTGTGACCTCCAGGGTCACCTTATTTAAGGGGCAAAAAAGCAGGGCACCGGCCTGGGTGAGGAGGCCATCAGAGCGCAGCGCGCCGGAGCGGCGCAATAAATCGGTGGTGGTGAGGGAGCCGTCCTCGGGGGGTGAACCAGCGTCGAGCAATATCGACGGCCCCCGGGCGCACATCGCTTATGCCCAGGCGGGAGGGCTGCGCCATGACGTCGGCCTGGGAGACGGCATCGCGGTGCTGCCACCATTCGGCGCGGTCCACGGGTTTGCAGGAATCGCCCACCCGCCAGCGGATCTGACCGCTGGTGTTCTCCACTGGCTCGCGGGCTTCGGCCACATAAACAATGAGTAGGCGCAAGCCCTCCACGTGAGTGGCCACGATGTCCGGGGCGATGGATATGGCGGAATAGACGCGCTGGCGCAGCCAATCAATATCCAATTCCGTGCCGATGATCCGCCCGGAATGATCCTCCACGCCATAGATGAGCGCCCCGCCGCCGGGGGAGTTGGCCATGCAGGCCACCTCATCGGCTAACTTCGTGGCGGCCGTTTGATTGGTGGGCTCACCCGGTTCGATGGTGCCGCCCCGGCTGCGCCGCCCGGCCTCCTCCTTGAAGTCCACCTGCTGGGTTTCCGCCGTGTGGGTGAGTTTTCCATGAGCGGAGGTGGCGAGAACGGCGGCCACTTGCTCTTCGAGGTGGTGGCGCAGGGAGGCCGGTCGGGAGAGATGCATAGGTGCAGCGTAGCAGTGGATTGTGAGATTAGGTACCCCCTTAATCTCACATCAAACCGTCGCGCGTCGATTTCGTGTGAGATTAAGGAGCTACGCGCCGAGGAAGCGGCGCACGAGGCGTCGATAAGCGTGGACGGTGAGGCGCAGGTCCTCCAGGTGAATGTGCTCGTCGTGGGAGTGCAGTTGCTTATTGGCCTCCGCTAGGGTGCGCTCGCGGGCATGGAGGGCAAAGCCGTAGCCCACGCCGCCGAGGCGTCGGGCAAAGCGCAGGTCAGAGCCCCCGGTGGCGAGCACCGGCACCACGGCGGCCTCGGGGAAGTCCTCGCGCACGGTATCCACCAGGGCCTCCCACAGCGGCCCCTCGGCGGGGGACTGGGTGGCGGGCTCGGTGATGAGGTGCTCGATGCGCACCTGCTCGGCGAGGTCGCCCAGGGCGGCGCGCAGCAGGGAGTCGATCTCCTCCTGCGTGGTGCCGGGGAGGGGGCGAATGTCCATGTCCAGCCAGGCGTGCGAGGGCAGGACGTTGATCGCCCCGCCCGCGCGCAGTACCGTCTGGGCCAGCGTGACGTGGGAAAATGCCTGGGCATAGGCGGCTAGATCGCCAAAAACCTCGTAATCGCCGGCACCCGCCAGCAGGGCCTGCTCGGTGGCGGGGTCGAAGCGGAACGCCCGCACGAAGCCCTGCCACAGGGCATTATCCGTGATCGGCGGCTGCGCGGCGGCGATGCGGCGCGCCACCTCCCCGATCCGCACGATCGCGGAATCCTTGCCGTGCGGAGTGGAACCGTGGCCGGCGTCGCCCGTGACGTGCAGCCGCCGCTGCGCCGCGCCCTTCTCCCCGACGTTAATCACCACGGCGTCCGAGCCGTCGCGCACCGGTAGGTGCGAGCCGCCCGTCTCCGAGAGGCAATTGCGCCAACTAAAGGCCTCCGGCATGTGCTCCGCGATCCAGCCCGCGCCCAGGCCACCGCGCGCCTCCTCATCGGCCAGGGCCACAAAGGTGAGGGTGCCCCGTGGGCGGCCGGTGCGCGCCACCTCGCGGGTTACCGCCGCCATCGTGGCGGTGATAAACAGCATGTCCATCGCGCCGCGCCCGTATAACTTGCCGTCCCGGATCTCCGCGCCGAAGGGCTCGGCGCTCCACTGGGCCTCGTCCACCGGCACCACGTCGATGTGGCCGAGCAGGGTCAGCGGTTCCGCCTCCGGCTCGCTGCCCTCCACGCTAAAGGCTATCGACGCCCTCCCAGGCCGAGGTTCGAAGCGCCGGGCGGTTACGCCGAAACCGGCAAAGAAGCGCTCCAGTGTTTCCACGTTGCGCACCTCCTGGCCGGAATCCGGGGTGAGGTCATTGACGCAGGCGTTGCGGATCAACTCCTGGAGCAGGGCGAGGGTGTCATCGTAGAGGGACATGGGCTCCATTATGGGGGTTGCCGCCGTGCGGCGAGTGGTTTTATTGGGTGTATTCGCGGATCTTGTCCACGGCGTACTGCTGAGCGTCCCGTTCCAACTCCTCCTGTTCCTCCGGGCTCATGGTGGTGGTGTTGGCGTTCTTGAGGCGTTCGTGCAACTCGTATTCGTGCCGTTCCTCCGGGCTGAGCGTGGAGGGATCCCAGCCATAACCGTTGCCGCCGTCGCCGCCATTCATGCCGTCGCCGCCGCTGCCGGGGCTCTGGCCGGGTTCGGTGGCATCGGCACCGTCCTGTCCGTTCTGATACGGCTCGGTGGCGTCGGCGCCATCGGGGGCGGGGGTTATGGCGGTGGCGGAGGCGCTTTCCGACGGCGCCGGGGCAACGGCGGGATCTGTGCCGCACCCCGTGAGGCAGATCCCCGCGACGATCGCGGTGGCGAGAGCAAAGGTACCGTTCTTCATTCCTCCTGTGTACCGTTTCCCGCCGGTGTGGGTGGGCGAGGAGCCAGTCCTACCTCACGTCCCCGAACTTCCGCACCACCCAGCCGCGCAGCATGATCAGGAGCACGCCCAGGCCAATCGCTATGCCCGCGGCGGTGAGGAAGAAGGCGCGTTCGGCGGCGGGGCCGGCGTCGATAGCCGCCTCGTAGCGCGTGCCCAGCACTCCGGCGAGGGAGGTGCCCATGGAGAGGGCCATCAGCCACACGGCGAACATGCGGGACTTGAAGGCCTGCGGGGCGACCTTGGTGGCCAGCGAGTTACCCACTGGGGAGAGCAGGAGTTCGCCCATAGTAAAGAGGAAAAGCAGCGCCACGATGATGAGCAGCGGCGTGGACCCCGCGCCGCCCCCGGCGTAGGGGAGGAAGAGGAACAGGGAGACGCCGATGATGAGATTAGAGACGCCGAACTTCACGGGGCTGGACCACTGGCGCTCGCCAGGCGCGTCCAGGTGGCGGCAAAGACGCCGGAGAACAGGATGATGAAGAAGGGGTTGATGGACTGCACCTGGCTGGGCTTGATCTGGAACTGGGTGAAGCCGAGGTTGATGTCCAGGTTCACCCGCGTGTCCGTGTACAGCGCCAGGATGGTGAACTGCGATTGGAAGATGGCAAAGAACATCACGCAGCCAAAGAGCAGCGGCAGGTAACCCACCAGGCGGGAACGCTCCTGTGGGGTGGTGTGTGTGGGGAGCGGAACATCTGCACCAGCAGCACCACGGCGGCCAGGAACGCGAGGGCGGCCATGTAATGCGAGAGGTTCTTTAAGGGGATGAAACCGAAGATAAAGGGGGAGACGAGCAGGGCGGTGAGGAGGATTCCGCCGAGCGCCCACGGCAGGTATTGGCTGCGGGGTAGGGGATTGGGCACCCGGCGGCTATCCGGGTTGATGGTGCCCTTGCGCATGAGAATGTACTGCGTGAGCCCGATGAACATGCCGATGGCCGCCAGACCAAAACCCCAGTGGAATCCACCCCGGCCCCAGGCCGCGCCGGTGGCCAGCGGGCCAAGAAGCGCGCCGATATTCACCGCCATGTAGAAGATGGAGAAGCCGGCGTCGCGCTTGGGATCGGTGCGGGAATACAAATCCCCCAGCACCACCTGGGAGGCGGTTTTCACGCCGCCGGAACCCAAGCCGATGAGCGCCACGCCCAGGCCCAACCCCGCGAATCCGGGAATCAGAGCCAGGGCGACGTGCCCCGCCATCACCAGGATCGCGGAGAAGAACAGGGTGCGCTCGGGGCCGAGCAGGCGATCGCTGAAAAACGACGCCGCCACGGCCGTGATGTACACGAAGCCACCATAGGCGCCCACCAGGGAGAGCGCGGTGCCCTCGTCCATACCCAGGCCGCCGTCCGTGGCCGAGTAATAGAGGTAATACCCCAGGATGGTGACCATGCCGTAGTAACTGAAACGCTCCCACAGCTCAATGCCAAACAGATTGGCCAGGCCCCACGGCTGGCCTAGAAAGGTGCGGCCCTCAGCGGTACTCATGGGGATAGTGTAATGAGTACCCTCGGGGAACATGGAAAAGATGCCTGGAGTGGGGGAGGCGATTAACCGCCTCATAGAGCTTTACGACGCCGCCACGGCCCGCGCAGCAGCGATCTTCCGGGAGGGCACGTACGGGGATTACCGGGAGGTCACCTACCCCCGCCTGGAGGTAGACGTGAAGCAGTGGCGGCCCATTGATCGAGGAGCACCCTTCGGATACGTGGACGAGGCCGGGCGCTACGCCGCCGAACTGAGCAAACCTCGTCTGCTGCGCGATTATCTCACCGAACAACTCACCCAATTGGTGAGCAACTATCCCTGCGACATCTTCGTGGGGCCCTCCACCACGCGCATACCGCCCGAGTACATTCGCGGCCTGGAGAATGTGGACGAGGTGCGCCGGGCGGGTGACCTGGGGGACGAGGTGCCCAGGCCGACGCTGGACGAGGTGGATGACGGGATCGTCGATGGTAATTGGGAGATTTTCCATAGCCCCGTCAAACCACTCTTTCACTTTGGGCCACAACGCTGCGATATTGCCTGCGCACGCATTGAGCATTACACGGGCATTGCGGTGGAGACGCTGCAAAAGTACATTCTTTTTACCAATTACCCCATGCACACCAGCGAGTTCGTGGACTTCGGGCTGCGGCAACTGGGTGAGGAGGGCACCCGATACACGCACCTGGTGCTGCCCAATGGGCGGCGTATCACCGCGCGGGATCAGGAAATAGATACGGCCTCCACCCGACAAATGCCGCGCTACGATCTATGCACCGAGGCGGGCGACGGTATCAGCATGATTAACATCGGCGTGGGGCCCTCAAATGCCAAGACAATCACCGATTGCTTGGCGGTGCTGCGCCCAGAGGCATGGATCATGATTGGCCACTGCGCCGGACTAGACGGCCGCATGAGAATGGGCGATCTTATTCTGGGCAATGCCTATCAGCGCGAGGATCACATCATGGACGGGCGTATCCTCCGCGATGTGCCCATTCCCGCCGTGCCGGAGGTGCAACGCGCCCTGGAATCCAGCGTGGCGGATATATACGGCAGTGATAAATCCCTCATGCGCACCGGCACGGTGCTTTCCACCGATGATCGCAATTGGGAATGGCGCACCAGTCGTGAACTCTGGGAATGGCTACGTGGTTCCACCGCCGTGGCGGTGGACATGGAATCCTGCACCTTGGCGGCCAATGGATACCGTTACCGCGTGCCTTATGGCACCCTGCTCAGCGTTTCTGACCTGCCCCTACACGCCGTGCCCAAACTCCCCGCGCAGGCGCAGGCCTTTTACTCCTCCTCCAAGGAGGCACACGTGATGTGTGCGGTGCGGGCGATGGAATACCTGGCCCAGGACCCGCAGCGACTGCGTACCCGTAAATTGCGGCGCACCATTGGGGAGGTGCCGTTTAGGTGAGGCTTTAAGCGGCGCTATCTCTGGTGAGGGAGTAGCCCGCTTGTCCCAGGGCGGTGTGCAGGGCGTGGACAAGGGCTCGTTGTTCTTTTTCCTCGGCGTCAAGATGGAGGAAAGAGAGAAGGATATGCCGGGCAAATGCCGAGGTGGGCTGCTCTCCCGCGGCGTTGGTGAGTAATTGAAACTCGTCCTCGGATAGGCGGATTTGTAGCGTCTTGCTCCGTGATATACCGGGGCGAGAGATAGTGGTATCTGCTCGGACGGGGTTTCCTGCTTCGATCTGTTCGGTTTCGTCGATAGCCTGTTGCAACTTTGCTGGAATCATGTTCGCCTCCTTATATCGTTCTGTAGCGTGCTTGGTCGGTGGTATTAGAACGCCAGCAATTTACTCCATAGGTCACGTTATCTTCGGTGACGGTGATAACGGTTAAAATGGCAGTTGCGCTGGGGGAGAACCCAATTGTTCGGTCGCTCACACCGCTGAGGCTCGCGGGGTCTGGGGAATAGGTCACTGCACGGGGATCGCTGAGCGCCTCGTTTGCTTGGGGGACGCTGACTCCGTGTTTAGCGATGTAGCGGGAGCGATGCGACCAATCAACCACAAGACAACTGTACTACTTGTGTACTACGAGTGTAGTGCTGTGTGTGGAGGATTCTCATCCCGCCACCCCTACCCCCGTACACTGGCCGGGGAAGGAGGAAAATATGACTCAGCACACCATCATCGAGGAAATCCACGGGCGCGTAGCGCTCATCACCCTCAACCGCCCCAAGGCCCTCAACGCCCTGAACAATGAACTCATGGGGGAGGTGACCGAGGCGATCACTCGCCTGGATCAGAACCCGGAGATCGGGGCCATCGTGATCACCGGTTCCGCCAAGGCCTTTGCCGCCGGTGCGGATATTAAGGAAATGGCGGACAAGGGCGCCACGGAGATGTACAACGCCGATTGGTTTGGCGGTTGGGACGCCCTGACCAGGGCCCGCACCCCGATCATCGCGGCGGTGTCCGGCTATGCGTTGGGGGGTGGCTGCGAGTTGGCCATGATGTGTGACTTCATCATCGCGGGGGAGAGCGCTCGTTTTGGCCAGCCGGAGATCAACCTGGGGATCTTGCCGGGCATGGGTGGTTCCCAGCGTCTGACCCGCGCCGTTGGAAAGGCCAAGGCGATGGAGATGTGCCTGACGGGGCGCATGATGGACGCGCAGGAGGCGGAGCGCTCCGGCCTGGTGGCCCGCGTGGTGGCGGACGAGGATCTGCTGGAGCAGGCCCTGGAGACAGCTCACACCATTGCTGGGAAGTCCAAGGTGGCGGCCACGATGGTCAAGGAGGCCATTAACACGGCTTTTGAATCGAATCTTTCTCAGGGGCTGCTCTTTGAGCGTCGTCTGGTGCACTCCGTGTTTGCCTCGGAGGATCAGAAGGAGGGCATGGCGGCGTTCGTCGATAAGCGAAAGCCAGAGTTCAAGGGAGCTTAAGCGCGCCTTGCCGGGTCTTGCTGTGTATGGTGTACCACATCGCATGCGCGATGGTGAAGCAAACACGTAACCGGAAGGCCCCTTTATGTCCACGGAGACTACGGCAGAACCGCGCAGCACCCTGGGGAAATGGGGTGATCGCTTCCTTGGCACCATTGAGGCGGTGGGCAATAAACTGCCCACGCCCTTCCTGCTCTTTTTGATTCTTTTCTTTATTACCGCCGTGGCGTCCTCGCTCATGGCGTGGTCGGGGGCCTCCGTGCAGGTGCCGGGCTCGGGGGAAACTCTGAGCATTAAGGGCCTGTTCACCGGCGAGGGGCTGGTGTGGTTCACGGAGAATATCGGGGAGAACTACATCGGTTTCCCGCCGCTGGTGACGGTGCTACCGATCATGCTCGCGGTGGGAATCGCGGAGCGCTCGGGTATGCTCGCCGCGCTGATTCGCAAACTCTTTGGCTCCGCGAACAAGACGGTGCTGCCCTATGCGGTGGGCGTGACCGGCGTGACCGCCTCCGTGATGGCCGACGCCGCTTTCGTGGTGGTGCCACCACTGGCCGCGATGGTGTTCAAGGCGGCCGGTAGGCATCCCGTGGCGGGCCTCCTCGGGGGTTTTGCTGCCGTGGGCGCCGGGTACTCGACCTCGCTGGTGCCTAGCAGCCTGGACGCGCTCTTTGCCGGAATCACCAACGCCGTGATGGAGGGGCTGCCGGGGCTGGGTGCCCAGGAGGTCAATCCGGTATCAAACTATTACTTCAACATTGCGTCCGCGATCCTGCTGGGCCTCATCGCGGGATTCCTCATCGACCGGGTGCTGGAACCGCGCATGACGCGCCAGCAGGTGCCCACCGAGCAGCAGGCTATCGACGAGGACGATACCCAGGCGGCAGGGCAGGAGGACCTTTCGGCGGAGTTGGAGCCCAAGGAATGGCTGGCGCTGAAGGTCTCCCTGTGGGCCACCCTGCTGGCCACTGCCTTGGTGCTGGTGGCGGTGCTCCTGCCGGGTTCCCCGTGGCGCAACG
The DNA here is from genome assembly GCF_033783015.1 of Corynebacterium sp. 21KM1197. Classification (NCBI taxonomy): domain Bacteria; kingdom Bacillati; phylum Actinomycetota; class Actinomycetes; order Mycobacteriales; family Corynebacteriaceae; genus Corynebacterium; species Corynebacterium sp. 21KM1197. The sequence goes on from NZ_CP123907.1 coordinate 48,902, forward strand.
AGGAGGGCGGTTTCCTGCCGCAGTCTCCGCTGCTGAACTCCATTGTGTTCCTGGTGATGGTGTTCTTCCTCGTCATGGGCATTACTTATGGCGTGGTAGTGGGCTCGATTCACAGCGTGGATGACGCCGTGGCCATGATGACGGAATCCCTCAAGGGAATGCTGGAGTTCCTGGTGCTGGCTTTTATCCTGGGGCAGTTTGTGGCGCTCTTTAACTGGACGGGCATTGGCACCTGGACTGCCGTGAAGGGTGCGGCGGGCCTGGAGGCCGTGGGTCTCACGGGTTTTGCCGCCGTGCTGGCTTTCATTATTTTGGCGAGCTGCCTGAACCTGTTGATCATCTCCGGTTCCGCGATGTGGACGCTCATGGCGGCGGTGTTTGTGCCCATGTTCGCGCTGTTGGGTTACGAGCCCGGCTTTGTGCAGGCGGCGTTCCGCGTGGGCGATTCCGCCACGCAGATCATTACTCCGCTGAATCCGTACATGATTGTGATCCTGGGTATGCTGCGCCGCTACGAGCCCCAGGCCGGGTTGGGCACGCTGATGTCCCGCATGTTCGTGTTCGTCATTCCCTTTGGTCTGACCTGGGTGCTGCTGCTGGCGCTGTGGTTCTATGCGGATCTGCCCCTGGGGCCGGGGGCGGAGATTTTCCTTGGTTGATGGGAGATAATGGGATAAAAAATCCCTATTTCACTTAACTTGGCCTATTATAGGGGCTATGTTGCTGAGTTTTGCGCTGACCAACTTCCGTTCCTTTGCCGCGCGAGCAGTGTTGGATATGCAGAAGCGAGGCTTTCAGAGGAACCTGCCCAAGGGGGAAGGGTGGATGGAGGTGACGGAGCGGTTGGCGGGTCTGTATGGCCCCAATGCCTCGGGAAAAACCACCGTGGTGGGGGCGTTGGGCGCTTTGAGCAATGCGGTGCGGCACTCCATCACTACGCCGGGGGTGGGGAGTTTTTTGCGTACACCGCATATGTTTCACGTGAAACGCCCCACGGAGTTTGAGGTGGAGTACGTTGCGCAGGAGCGTCGTTACCTGTGGACACTCGTTCTGGATGATCTGGGGGTGTCCGAGGAACGATTGGAAACGGTAGCGGGTACGGGGCATTGGCGCATGCTCTTTCATCGGACGGGAGATGCGGTGCGCTTTGGTAAGGAGATCGGGATACCGCGCGCGGGGCAAGAGATCATTGGTCAGTTCCTGAGGCCCTGGTCATTAGTGCTGAGTGCGTGGGAAATGGTGAAGGAAAAGGGGCCACATGAGGGGGCCGTACGCTGGTGGTGGGAAAAGCTCCAGATATTTGGTTCACCCGGAAATCCAAGGCTGCCGGGAGAACGGGATGGGCAACTTCTCACTATGCTTAGCAACTCTGAGTGGACGGGTATGAGTGAAGCGGTTTTGCGTGCGGCCGATGTGGGGCTGACTGGCGTGGAGATACGGGAGGAAGAAATCCTGCCGCAGTTGAAAGAAATCCTTGAGCAGAGTGGTGTTATGGGGGCAGAGGAGGGCCAGCGCACCAAGGGGATGTTCTCTGGGGAAGAGACGGCAGAGATGATGAAAATGCTGGATTTTACCCATGAGGGGAATGGACGCTCCTTTACCCTGCGTGAGGGCGATGAATCGGAGGGAACGCGCACGTGGCTAAACCTGGCAATGCAGGGAGTTAAGGCTCTGGTGGAGGGAAACGTACTAGTGGTGGATGAGGTGGACGCTAGCCTGCATCCCACGCTGGTGCGGTTTTTCCTTTCCCTCTTTGAGCGGGAGAGCACTAACCCTGATGGTGCTCAATTGATATATACCGCTCATGATGTGGCGAGTTTGGGTAATGCGGTGGGAGAGCGTCTGCCGGTATCCGCTGTGTGGTTGGTGGATAAGATTGAGGCGGAATCGGAGTTGATAAGCCTGGACGAGTTTTCCATTAGGGGAAGCAATAATGTGGAAAAGAAGTATTTGGAGGGGGAATTTGGGGCGTTACCGAGCATGGGTACGGATATTGACCGGGCTATCGAGGAGATTCGTTATGCTCGTAAGAAAAAGAAGGGGTAGGGGATCATGGGGCGCGATTCGCGGAGGCGCAGGCAGCGTGAGGGAAGAGCCCAAAAGGGCGTTAAAACGCTAATTTTTTGTCAAGGAACACGGACGGAGCCTGATTACCTCAATGCGCTCAAAAGGCTAGAACGGTGGCCGCATATGAGGGTATCGGCTGAGGCGCTCGATCCGGTGAAGGCAGTGGAAACAGCGGTGGTCAAGGCACGTAGAGAGGACTTTCGTGAGATCTATGTGCTGGTAGACGTGGATGATACTTCGCGGTCAGAGTTGGATCGAGCGGCCGCGCTATGCCGGAAATGCACGAACAAAAAATTAACTTTTAATCTGGTGGTATCGCACGAAAGCTTTGATTGCTGGCTCTATGCGCATGTGAGTAAGGGGAGGGTGCCTGATCAGAGCAGGGAGTGGTTTCAACGGAAGCTGCGGGAGGGTGGCCATCTGGTGGGGCCCACTGGCAAGGCACTGAGTGGAGGATTTCCGGTGCAGAGATGGCAGCAGGCCACGGATAATATCATCGAGCTGGCCTTTGGCGAGGTGGGAATCAATCCTGCCAGCGCGATGGGGCTTATGCTGAGGCACCTTGCCACACCAACAGGCCACTAATGCGGGAAACATATACCCTGGGGTGAGCACCGGCACACGAAAGGACTCCCATGCTCCCCCAACCCTCCACTGCTTACCTTGACGCGATGAGGGAGGGGATAGAGCGCCGGGCCGCCGCAGCCCGAGCAAAGGTGCAGCGGCTGAAAGAGGGGGAATCCTATCCCGGTCAGCAGCAAGCCTGGCGACACATCACCCAGGTCGGGGAGGCGCTGCGCGGTGACCTGCGAAATCTGGCCTTTGACCTGCATGATCACCCTGAGGAGGCCTTTGAGGAGCACTACGCGGCGGCGACCATCGCGGGCCTGCTGCGTGCTCGTGGGCACGAGGTAGAGGTGGGCGTGGGTGGCCTGGATACCGCGCTGCGTGCGGAGATTGCCTCGCCGGGTTTTGATCCGCGGTGCGATCCCACGGTGGCGATCCTCGCGGAGTATGACGCCCTGCCCGGTATCGGGCATGGTTGCGGGCATAATATCATCGCGGCCTCGGGTGTGGGGGCATTTTTGGCGGCGTCGCAAAGCATAAGTGCGGTGCGCGGGCGGATCGTGCTGCTGGGCACCCCCGCCGAGGAGGGGCACACGGGAAAGGAGTACCTGATTCGCGGCGGTGCCTTCGCTGGCGTGGATGCGGCGATGATGGTGCACCCCTTCTCCTTTGACCTCGCGGAGCACGCTTGGGTGGGGCGGCGCACCCTCACCGCCACCTTTCACGGCGTGGCTGCGCATGCCTCCTCGGAGCCCTTCATGGGGCGCAACGCACTCGACGCCGCCACCCTCGCCTACCAGGGATTTGGCCTGCTGCGTCAGCAAATGCCGCCCTCGGATCGCCTGCACGCCATCATTACCGAGGGCGGTCAGCGTCCCTCCGTGATCCCGGACACCGCCACCATGACCATCTACGTGCGCTCGCTCATGGCGCAGACTCTCAGCGACCTCTCCCAGCGTATCGACGCCGTGCTCGACGGCGCCGCGCTCATGGCCGGGGTGGAGGTGAGCAAGGAATGGGACGAGCACCCCGCCAGCCTCCCGGTGCGCAACAACCACGTGCTTTCCGCGCGCTGGGCCGCTACCCAGGCGGAACGCGGTCGCCGCGCGCTGCCCGGCGGCGTGGTGCCCGATACCCTCGCGGCCTCCACGGACTTTGGCAACGTCTCTCATCTGCTGCCCGGGATTCACCCGATGGTCAAGATTGCCCCGCAGGGGGTGGCGCTGCACACCCGGGCGTTTGCGGAATACGCGCGCTCCGAGGCAGCGGTGGATACCGCCGTGGATTCCGCGATTGGTCTGGCGCAGGTGGCCCTGGATACGCTTGGCGATCCTGATCTCCTGCGAGCCGCGCGCGAGGAGTTTGAGGAGGCTGGGGGTGCGCTGCGGGTGGAGTGATGTGTCGATGGGATCGACATGTTGGGGGGATGTGTCGAAATTGTGGGGAAAAATCGACACGTCAGGCGTTGGTGAGGCCACAACGCCCATTGATAGTCGGGGTGCTCAAACGGGCCTAGCACAGCGCCAGACGGCCTCCGCTTGGTTAGGTAGCGTCGCAGAATTGGGTCTGCTAGATGAGGCGAAGGTGGGCCGGGAGAAGATCTTTATTAATCGCCTGGCTATGGAGGCGCTGACGGGAGATTCTGAAGTATAATTTGCTCCCGTATAAGTTAAAGCTTCACCCACATAAAAGAAAGAAATAACAAATGAAAATACACCACCTAAATTGCGGAAGCATGAATGCGCCCGGTGCCCCGTTGGTGTGCCATATTCTTCTCATCGAAAGCGCGGATAGGCTCATACTCGTGGACACCGGCTTTGGCCTGGCGGACATTGCGCACCCGTGGCGGCGCATCGGGGCCTATCACAAGGTGTTGCGCCCCGTGCTGGCGGAGGAGCAAACCGCCGTGCGGCAGATGGAAAAACTCGGCTTCAACCCCAGGGACGTTCGAGATATTGTGCTCACGCACGGCGACTCCGATCACGCGGGTGGCCTCAGCGACTTTCCCTGGGCCACGGTGCACGTGAGTACCACGGAGGAATATGCCATTACCCAGCGTCCCACCTGGTTTGAGCGGCAGCGGTATAACAAGCACCAATGGGCCCATCGCCCCCGCATCGTGGGCCATGCGCCCAAGGGGGAAGAGTGGCGCGGTTTTACGGGGCTGACGCCACTTGATGATCTCGCCCCCGGCCTCTTTTTCATCCCCATGCCGGGGCATAGCCGCGGCCACTCCGCGGTGGGAATCAGCGATGGTTCCCGCGAGGTTCTGCACGCCGGTGATTCCTTTTATCAGCGCGATACCCTCATCGGGGGCGAGGGCGTGCCGCTATTCCTGAAACTCCAGGAGGCGGCGTTTGCGCAGGATCGCGCCGCCCTGTGGGAGAATCAACGGCGGCTCAGAACCCTCGTGGACGATCCCTCGGTTCTGCTGATCAATTCCCACGATCCCGAGTTACTTCGCACCGCGCTTGCGGGGTGAGGCACCCCGCCGCGCGCTCACCGTCCTATCCCCCGGAATCCAGAACCGCAGGGGAGCCTCCGCGTTCTTGGATATGCCAATGCGCGGCCCGCGCACCCACTCCGGCTCGCTATCTCGCGGGCGCAGCACAAAATCGGGCCCGGTGATCGGCGCGCCGTTATCTTCAAGGTCTAGGCCCAGCGCCGAGCCGAGGTTGCCGGGTCCCTGGGCGAGGCGGTGGAAGGGGACGTCGCCGCGGCGTCGCCAAGCAATCTCCTCGCCGTCGATTACCTCGCCGGCGCGCAGCAGGCAACCCTGGCCGATTCCCTCCGGGGCGCACACGATATTGCCCGCGCGGTGGATCCCGTAGGAGAGGTAGACGTACATGCGGCCGCCGGGGCCGAACATCGCCTGGTTGCGGGGCGTTTTCCCCCGATAGGTGTGCGCGGCGGCGTCCTCGGCACCCAGGTAGGCCTCCACCTCGGTGAGCCGCACGGTCACGCCCGCGTGGGTGAGCAGGCAACCGAGCAGTTGGGGTGCCACTACGTCGGCCGGGGCGGAGAAATCAATCACGGTGGCACCCCTTAGCGTTGCTGCTGTTCGACGCCGCCGCACCGGCCAGCCACTCAGCCCTCACCACCGACCGCCTCATCACCGCACCCGCAGCGCCCCGGTGAGCGGCCCGAGCAGCCAGTTCACCAGCCCCATCACCAGGGCGCCCCAGAAGGCCGCGCGGAAACTGTCCACGGTGAGCCCCAGGCCCAGCGCCTCGGAGAGGGAACCGGCAAAGAGGAACACGCCGGCGTTGATGATGAGGGCAAAGAACCCCAGGCTGAGAATGGTCAGCGGCAGGCCGATGAGCCGCAGCACCGGGCGCACCGTCATGTTGAGCGCCACGATGAGGGCGGCGGAGCCGAGGAAGGCGATCAGGCGATCCTCCTGTGTCGCGCCGTAGATGGACACCCCGGCGATGAGTTGGGTGACCGCCCACAGGGCCACCGCCGTGCCCGCCGCGCGGACGAGGAAGTTCCATAGTCCGCTCATGCCTCCTCCCTTCCCGAGCCTTTCCCCGAGTCCCGGTCGGAGAGGGGTTCCACCTCGCCCTGGGGAATGGGGGAGCCGTCCAGGGAGAGGCCCAGTACCTCCACCTGCGCCCCGGCCTTGCGCTCTAGGCCCAGGCGGAGATCGGGGGCGGGCTGGAACCCAAACTTGTGGTAAAAGTCCGCGTTGCCCAGCGCGGCCACCCCGCCGGTGTGCGCGGCGCGGAGGGTTTCCAGGGCGCGGGAGAGCAGGGCGGTGCCGATTCCGCCGTGGCGCGCCTCCGGCTCGATGGCGAGGGGGCCGAGCACACACCAGCCGCTGGTGCCGTCGCTACAGCGCACGCGGGTGGCCCCGAGGAATCCCACGATGTCCATATCCGCGATCGCCACCAGGGAGAGGGAAAGTTGATCTGCGTCGCGCAGCCTTTCCACCAGCTCCTGCTCGTTATGCCAGGAGTGGTAGTCATCGGCAAAGGCGCGGGTGATGAGGGAACGAATGGCGGTGATGTCCGCTTCCGTTTCCCGGCGGATGGTCAATTCCATGTGCACATCCTACGAAAGAGCATAGGAGCACGCTTATCGACGCCCCGCAGAGCACACCGGAAGATCACCGGAAGAATCCCGGCCACGCCCCAAGCCAGGGCCACGCCACTAGGCCGAGGCGTTGGCCCGCCACGGCTCCTCGTTGAGGATTCCCGCGCGCTTGGACACCACGGCCGCCACGAGGGCCTGGCCGGTGACATTCACGGCGGTGCGGCCCATGTCAATGATCGGCTCGATGGCCAGCAGCAGGCCCACGCCCGCCAGGGGCAGTCCCAGCGTGGAGAGCGTGAGGGTGAGCATCACCGTGGCCCCGGTGGTGCCGGCGGTGGCCGCCGAGCCGATCACGGAGACGAAGATGATGAGCAGGTAGTGCGTGAGGTCGAGCTGAATACCGTAGAACTGCGCCACAAAGATCGCGGCCACGGCCGGGTACACGGCGGCGCAGCCGTCCATCTTGGTGGTGGCACCCAGGGGAATGGCAAAGGAGGCGTATTCGCGCGGCACGCCCAGGGCCTCCTCGGAGACGCGCTGAGTGACGGGCATGACGCCCATCGAGGAGCGGGTGACAAAGCCGAGGGAGGTCACCGGCCACACGCGGCGGTAGAAGCCCACCACGGGCAGCCCCGCAAAGCGCAGCACCACCGGGTACACCACGCCGAGCACCAGGGCCAGGCCCACGTAGATGGCGATGACGAACTTGCCCAGGGAGCCCAGGGCGTCCCAGCCGTAACTGGCCACGGCGTTACCGATGAGCGCGGCGGTGCCGATGGGCGCGAGGCGAATGATCCACCACAGCACCTCCTGGATCACCTTGAGGAAGGACTCGGTGAAGCCCAGGAAGGGCTCGGCGGCCTTGCCCGCGCGCACGGCGGCCACGCCGATGGCCAGGGAGATCACCAGGATTTGCAGCACGTTGAAGCTGAGCGAAATATCCCCAGAGTCCCCGGAAGCGGAAAGCCCCAGGAAGTTCACCGGCACGATGGATTGCAGGAAGCCCAGCCAACTTCCGGTGCGGGAGGGATCGGCGGCGGTGGCGGGGTCGATGGAGGTTCCCTCGCCGGGCTTGAGCACCAGGGCCACCAGGATTCCCACCAGCACGGAGAAGAAGGCCGTGATGGCAAACCACACCAGGGTGGATACCGCCAGCCGGGCGGCGTTGGTGACCTTGCGCAGGTTGGCCACCGAGGTGACCACGGCGGCGAACACCAGCGGCGGGATCAGTAGTTTGAGCAGTTGCACGTAGGTGGAGCCGATGGCGTCCAGGGTGGTGGTGAGCCAGTTACCCTCGGCCATCGCGCGGGCCGCGAAGCCCAGCACCAGGCCCAGGATCAGACCCACCACCACCTGCACGCCAAAGTTGGTCATCCAGGAGGGCAGCCGCCGGGTGGGGGCGGCTGCGGGGGATTGGGTGGAAGTCATGCGCTACCTTTTCATTACCTGTATTGCCATCGTCGTACCCTTGGCTCAACGCGGCGCCCCGGATTTTATGCCCGCAGGCGGGGTGATTGTGAGCGGCATGACAAGGCGGTATGCCCGTCATGCACTAATCGGTCTATCAGAGGGTAACGGGCGCGGCCTGACGGGCGCAAAAGGGAGCGCAGGGGCTTTAAGAGGAGGGCTGAAGGCTCAGGCGCAGCGGATCGCGCAGCACCAGATCCAGGGCCGCCGCCCGCGTGATCGCGTGAATGATCTCCGCGTGGGAGGGGATCATGCGCAACTCCACGCTGCGGTTCAGGCACTCGAAGCGCCCCAGCGCCTCGCGCACCGAAGCCCCAAAGATGCGGGGGGCCTCCGGGTCTGCGGTAAAGGCGCTGCCCGCGATCACCAGGCGGTGCGGCCCGTGGCGGCGCACCAGTTCCACGGCGAGTTGCGCCAGCCCCCGCGCGCGGGCGGTGAGCAGCGGGCGGGCGGCGGGGTGGGCCACGGCGTCGGCAAGCGTGGGGGCCTCCACGCCGAGGTCGCGCACCTCGCGCAGCAGGTCGCTGGTGGTCAGGGGCGCGCCGGGGGCGCTGAGTGGGGTGATTCCCTCCGGGGCTTCCAGGGCGGCGCTGAGGGAATCATCGGCAAAGAGGGCCAGGGCGGGCAGGGGCGTGGGGGCCTCGGGCGCGTTGAAGCGCTCGGCGGCGAGGATGGCGGGCGCGATCCCGGAGACGGTGGCCGGTACCTGGAAGTAATAGCGCAGGTCGGCGGCGATGTCGGTGCCGTTCCACCCGAGGTTGGGAGCCTCCACCACGCCCTCCGGGCTGACCTCCCCGGAGACGGTCACGCCCACGCTGACCAGTCGCCGCGTCATGGGGGTGAGGATGCGGTGCAGGGCCGCGATGATGTGCTCCAGGAAGTCGTATTGGCTTACCGACGCCGCCGAGGCCGCCACCGTGGTGCGCCGCAGCAACTGTCCGCGCAGGTCGTAGAGCCCCAGTGCCGTCTCCGAGGTACCCACGGCGATCCCGGCGAACATGGTGTCCTCCGGGTTGATTTCCAGGGGAATGGTGGGGCGACCGCGTTGCCCGATCTCCGCGAGGTCGGGGCGGCGGGTGATGTAGCCGGCGTCGAGAAGCGCCGACACCGCGCGGGTCACCGTGGATTGGGAAAATCCCGTGGCCTGGATCAGATCCAGGCGGGTGGACACCGCAGTCTGGCGCATGGCCTGCAAGCACTGTGCCGCGGGGGTGAGCGGACGGGCAAAGGCGGAGGAAATGCTGCGGTGTGGCATGGTCACATAGTAGGCATGATGAACCGCATAGTCTAGTCGCCCCGGAGGCTGCCCAGACAAAGCGGTCTGGGCTGCGGTTTTTAGGCCAACAGGCCCGTCAGGAGCGCGATGGTGACCATCGTGATGGACAGGCCCCAGGCGAGCGGGAAGCCCAGCCGGAGGTACCGGCCCATGTCCGCCCGGGCCAGGCCGATGGCCAGCCACAGGGCGGGGGAGAAGGGGGAGACGAAGGTGCCGATGACGTTGCCGATGATCAGCGCCGAGGCCGCGCCCACGGCGGATACGCCGAAGCTGCCCGCCGTTTCCTGCACGATGGGCAGCACGGAGAAGTAATAGGCATCCGTGGAGGTGGCCATGTCCAGCGGCACGCCCAGGTACCCCACGATCACGTGCACCCACGGGCCCACCGCCGCGGGCAGCACGGCGAGCAGGGAGAGCGCGATCTGCTCCAGCATGCCCGCCCCGCCGAGCACGCCCAGGAACATCGCCGCCGCGATGATCACCGAGGCCATCGCCAGGGCGGAGGGGGCGTGGCGCTTCATGGCGTCCGTTTGCTCCGAGGGGGAATCGAAGTTCAGCGGCAGAATAATAGTGGTGGCGATGAGGAACGCCGGGCCCGGCTCCAGCCACCCGGACACCAGCACCACCAGCAGCGCCACGGAGATGATCGCCGTGGCGATCCGCGCCCACCGCGCCTCGCGGACGTGATACCCCTGCTTGGCGCGCTCGGCCTGCTGCCGCTCCACGAACTCCTGCGCAATGGCGTGCACGTCCACCTCGCCGCGCCCCACGAACTCCGAGGACTCGCGCAGCCGCGCTATGCGACGCCGCTCCGACAGCCCCAACAGCAGCGCGATGACGAACACCAGTGCCAGGGCCACGCCCTGCATGGGCAGCAGGTGGTGCCAGATCTCCGTGGGGGCCAGCTCAATCACCGAGGAGGTGCGGCCCACCGGCCCCGCCCAGGGCACCATGTTCATCACGCTGGCCGCCAGGGCCACGATGGTCAGCAGCACGTAGCGGCTCATGTGCATGGCCTGATACAGGGGCAGCAGGGCCGGAATGGTGAGCAGGAAGGTGGTGGCCCCCGCGCCGTCGAGATGCGCCACCGTGCCGATGGCCGCCGTGCCCAGGGTGACCAGCACGACGTTGCCGCGCGTGGCCCTAATCAGGGCGGTGACCACGGGATTAAACAGGCCGATGTCCTGGAGAATGCCAAAGTAAATGATGGCAAAGATGAACATCACCACAACGTTCATCACGGAGTCCAGGCCGGTGCCAAAGAACTCCCCGATCTCCCCAAGGCTGTACCCCATGAGCAGGGCGCCGGCGGCGGGAACCAACGTCATGGCCACCACGGGGCTGGTCTTGCCCCGGATGAGCAGGCCCACGGTGAGGGCGATGATGGCCAAACCGGCGAGGGTGAGGCCCAGGGGTGAGTGCATGAGCGGCCTTTCTATGAGGGCTTTGCAGCGGGACGCGCGCCGCCGCGCGGAGCGGCTGCCTGTGAGGCAGTGCACTTTAGATTAAAGGGAGGCGCGGCCCACGGCGGAATTACTGCCCTTGACCCCGGGTGATGGCTTACCTAGGGTGGGGGCCGGACACTAAGGCGCACTAACTAAAAAAGCGAGGATTATGTTTACTCACCTAAAGCGCACGCTCACCACGGGAGCGCTCGTCGCCTCCCTGGCCACCGGCACCCTCGCCGGGGCGGCCCACGCGGAGCCTGCCGGGCTCGACCGGGGCGTGGATAGCGCCGCAGCGCAGAGCGCCTACGACTACCAGGCCAGCAAGTACAAGTTCAAGTACATCAAGCAGGACCAGGGCCAGGAAACGCAGTGGGTGGATTGCGGCCCCACCAGCATTCTGATGGCCCTGCTGGATAACGGCGGCGAGGTCCCCGCCAGCTACAACGAGAAGGATCAGTCTGCGGCGATCCTGGAACTGCGCGCCGAGGCCCCCAGCGGCGGCGAGGAGGGCACCAACTTCTTCTACGACTCCGACGTGTCCACCATCCTGAAGAACCGTGGCGTGTCCGGCACCGTGCTGGGCACCGGCAAGGCGATCACTGCCCTGGACGGGCTCAAGCAGGGCCAGAAGGCCGTGGTGCTCACCCAGACGGACATGCTGCGCGATGGCAAGACCGATCCCGGCTTTGGGCACTTCGTGTACGTCTCTGGCTACAACCCCAGCACCGGCACGTACACCGTGAACGATCCGCTGAACAACGATGAGCGCTCCTACGAGGCCACCGAGGACGAGATGCGCACCATGCTGACCAGCCCGGCCAAGGGCAACCAGGAATGGGTTTACCTGATCTAAGCGCCTTTTTATGAGGGGCGGGCACCGGCGAGGGTTCGGTGCCCGCTCTTGTGTTTTCTTGCCCTGTTCTGCACTTTCCATCGAAAGATGGAACGCGCTGATGAGCCTGTGGTGTCGCTGGCCCCGCTCGGAGAAATGTGGTTAAGATAGCGGGCTATGAGTTCAGCGGAATCCGTACACCCTGCGGTACCCCAACCTGCGCGTGAGCCCTCGCTTCTCGACGCCTCCTGCGAGGCCTTCGTCAGCGATATGGCCGCGCTGTCTCCCACCGACGCCACACACCTCGGCGTCGAGGGCCATGACGGCGAACTCCAGGACTTCTCACCGGAATACTGGTCCGCCGTTGCCGAGCGCACCCGCGAGATGGTCATGGACGTGGTGGCCTTCGACGAGGGCACCGACGAGTGCGACGACGAGGACGACTTCGACGCCGTTGATTACGTCACCGCCGCCGCCCTGCGCAACCGCCTGGGCGTGGTGCTGGACAAGCACCACCACAACGAGGATCTGCGCCTGCTCAATAACATCGACTCCCCGGTGCAGACGATCCGCGATGTCTTTTTGATCATGCCCACCGAGACCCCGGAGCAGATTGATAACGTGCGTTCGCGCCTGTCCAAGGTGCCCGCCGCGCTCCAGGGCTACCGCGAGTCCCTGGCCATGGCCTCGGCCTCCGGCAAGGCCGCGCCGCTGCGCCAGATCGACGCCGTGATGAGCCAGTGCGAGTCCTTGGCCGATTCCGGCTCTATTCTGGAAAACCTAGGCGTGGACTCCGAATCCACCGAGGTGGAGGAGGCCAAGCGCGCCTTCGCGGAGATGGCGGACTGGCTGGGCGAACAACTGGTGCCCGCCGCCGCCCCCTGCGACGCCGTGGGCCGCGAGCGCTACGAACTCTTCTCCTACGAGTTCCTGGGCGACGAGGTGGACCTGGACGAGGCCTACTGCTGGGGCTGGGAGCGCCTGTGCGAGATCGTCTCCGAGCAAAAGGCCATCGCGGCTAAGCTCTACGGCGAGGACACCAGCGTGCGCCAGGCCGTTCACCAGCTGAACAAGGACGAGCGCTACCTCATCACCGGCACCGAGAACCTGCGCGCCTGGATGCAGGAGACCGCCGACGGCGCGATCCGCGACCTCGCGGGCACCCACTTTGATATTCCCGAGCAACTGCGCCGCGTGGACGCCCGGATCGACCCCGCCGGAACCGGCGGAATCTTCTACACCCCGCCCAGCGATGACTTCTCCCGCCCCGGCCAGATGTGGTGGTCCGTGCCCAGGGGGCAGGAGACCTTCCACACCTGGCAGGAACTCACCACCGTGTTCCACGAGGGTGTGCCCGGCCACCACCTCCAGTGCGGCACCGCGCTGCTCCAGGGAGACGCCCTGAACCTCTGGCGGCGCTCCGCCTGCTGGATCTCCGGACACGGCGAGGGCTGGGCCCTCTACGCCGAACAACTCATGGCCGACCTCGGCTACGCGGACGACCTGGGCTACCGCATGGGGCTTCTCGACGCCCAGCGCCTCCGCGCCGCCCGCGTGGTGCTGGACATCGGCCTGCACCTAGGCAAGAAGGTGCCCGAGGGCAACGGAATCTGGGACGCCTCCTACGCCAAGGCCTTCCTGCGGGATAACACCGCGATGGACGAGGCCAACCTGGCCTTTGAACTGGATCGGTACCTGGGCTGGCCGGGACAGGCCCCCTCCTATGCCCTGGGCCAGCGCATGTGGGAGAACACCCGCGACGAGGCCCTGGCCGCCGGTATGAGCCTGCGGGAGTTCCACTCCAAGGCCCTGGCGCTGGGCTCGATTCCCATGTCCGTGCTGCGGGACGAGGTGCTGGGGTAGGTTCGGTTCCCCGGGCTGACTGTGGACGAGGGGGAGGATGTGACTCGGATCATCTTCCCCTTTGCCTTGGGGGCCGCTATTTTCTGAGGGTATGACTGCCGCTGATACCCCTCGGGTTTCCCTGCCACCCCTGGCGAGGTGGGGGCTGGCGATCTTTGTTCTCGCCGCCGTGTCCTTTGCGCTATCCCTGCTGGCCTCGGGAATGGACTACCGCGCTCAGGAGCAGGCTGGAATCATGCCGGGGCCCACGCCGGAGTGGATTATGTATTGGCATTATGCCTCCTGGGCGGCTGGCCTGGTGGGTGCGGTGCTCCTGGTCATGGGGATTATTCGGAGGGGCAGTCGCTGATTCCCCTTTTGCGCCGTTTTACACCGCGAGGTCGATGATCATGTCTGCGATGTCTCTGAGGCGATCGCCGTGGATGAGCGTTTCCAACATTTCCTTAGCGTCATCGGTTCCTTTCTCTTCCACCGCCGCGATGAGTTCGGGGAGAAAGGCGTGATACACCATGTCTACGTCTCCGGTGCCCAGGGCCAGCGAGGCGATCCTGGACAGCGATGGCTCGGCGGTGACGGCGGCGATATGGGGTGCGCGGCCTTTGCGATTGCGGATGAGGTTGAGGGCCTCCGACCTGGTGTGCTGGGAGCGGTCGGATCGCATGGTCCATTTGCAGGAGAGCACTGCGTGAACATGCTTGGTGTGGGCGCTGCTGCTGGAATTGGCCAGCCGCAGCGGAGACAGGAGCCCTGATTGTGAATCCACCACGTTTTCTGCCTCGTTGATCTTATCGTCGGGCACGGAATCGCGGAGGATCATAATATCGGGGCTGATCACGTAGGAGTTCCCCAGCACGGATTCCAGCTCGCGGTTGATGGCGATGGCTCGGGCCAGATCATCGAGGTGCCGGTAGGGGTGGTACTGGGCGATGTGATCGGTGGAGCGCTTTGCGCCCACGTTTTCCACTGTCCAGGTGCCGGGTCGAATCGCCGCCATGCGCGGAAAGGTGCTTTGAACAAAGTGCGTGACCGCAGATTCAAATTGCCCTCCGGCAGTTTGCCCTGGGCCTTTGTCCAGTTCGGGGGCGTTGAGTTGCCGCGCGATGTGGAGGGCGAGGGCGCGGGAAGAGGCCTGCGATATATCCGCGTTGGAGGCCACCCATTCCCTGCGCTTTGTTTTCTTATCCACCACGCGATGGGATACGGAGAGTACTCCCAGAACGGTCAGTTCTTTGTGAAACGCCTGCCGGGCGGCGGTGAGGATAGCGGTGTTCATGCTTAGCCCCCTATGAGGGATAGGGGGCGTGCCGGTGTGGCGGGCTCCGTCTCCTCGGGGAGCGGCTTCTTGGCTAGGGCGGAAGCGATGCGCTTGCCCAGGGCCTCCGCGACCGGCGGTGGGAAGGCGTTTCCCACCTGCCGCCATTGAGCCGTTTTTGTTCCTTGCCAATTCCAGTTTGCGGGGAAACCCTGGATAACCCCGCCCATTTGCACGGTGAGGCGGGGCATGTCTATGGCGGGGTCGGTAGGGAAGTCCGGCCCCGGTGCCTCCTCCGCGATGGAGGTGCCCTTCACTCCCATTGCCTTCCACGCGGCCTTCGCCCGCGTGGGGCCCACGTCCGGCCCGCCGTGCTTCTTGGAACCACCGACGAGGGTGGGGGCCACCTTATCCGCTCGGCGCGCCCATTCCTCGGCCCCGGCCCAGCCACGGGAGGCCATGAGATCATGGAGCGCTTTCCCCACCGTGAGGTGCTGGCGCTGCGGCTCGGGAAAGGAAAAGTATGGGGCGTACTCGTGTCGGAGCGCGATGAGGATAAAGCGGGGGCGCAGTTGAGGAACGCGGTAGTCGGCGGCCTGGATATGGTTCCAGAAAACGGTGTAATTCTTGTCCTCCAACTGCTCAATAATGGAGGAGCGGTAGGCGTCGAATCGCTTTTGGCCCAGGCCCTTGACGTTTTCCAGGAGCACGGCGCGGGGTTGAATCTCCTCGATTAACTCTATGGCGCGGGGGAAGAGATCACGCTCATCATCGGCCCCAAGCTGTTTTCCCGCTATGGAAAAGGGCGGGCAGGGTACGCCACCGGCAAAGAGATCCACGCCCTGGTACGGCTGCCCATCAAAATCGTGTACGTCCTGGTGTATGACGTTCCAGTCCGGGCGGTTCTTGCGGAGGGTCTCCACGGCCCAGTCATCAATCTCCACGGCGGCGCGGTGGAGGAAACCGGCACGGTCGAGGCCCAGGGCCTGCCCCCCCGGCCCCGGCGCAGATTTCCACGCTGGTCAGCTGCTTGCTCATGGAGATGTAGGTTACCAGGCGGGCGTGGCACGCCTGCCGGTAGTTAGAATATATGTTCTAACCCCGCCGCCTATCCCAGGCCCGCAGTATCCGTGGCAGATAACCGGCCAGGATAAACACGGCGATCAGCCGGATCATCTGCATGGCCACCACCACGGCCCCCGCCCCGCCCTCGTGGGAGATGGCCAGCACGGTTTCCAGGGCACCGGGCGTGGTGGCCAGATACCCCTCAAACTCGCTCACCCCCAGCCATCGGGCGAGCACCCACCCGGCCCCCGCGCACAGCGCCATGAGGCCCAGAATGAAGCCCACCGTGGTGGGGAGTTGTCGAGCAAAGAGCCTCAGGGCGGGTACGGAAAGCCCGCCGCCGCAGATCCAGCCGATAGAGAGAAAAGCCATGATGGCAAAAACGGGTGGCGGCTCCAGGCTCCAGCCGTCGGGAAGCAAAAGCCCACCCGCCACGGTGAGCAGCAGTGGCCCCAGCACCCCGGAGGCCGGGAGGCGCAGCCACTTTCCCACCTTGTCCCCGCCCAGGGCGATGGCGAGGATCAGCAGCATGGAGCCGAGATGGAACGCGCCCATACCGGCGCTGTCCGCTGCGCCGGAAGTGGCGTCGGCAGCGGGCGGGGTGAGCAGGTGGGCGATGGGAGGCAGCGTCACCGAGACCACCAGCAGGCGCAGGTACTGGGTGAGCGCCACGAAGCGATAATCCGCGCCCACCTCCTGCGCCATGAGCGGCATGGTGGAGGCCCCACCGGGCAGCATGGCCAGCACGGCCGTCTCCCGGCTCACCTCCTTTTGGGCGCGAGCCAGCGCCAGGGCCACGGCCAGGGAACACCCCACGGTGAGCACGGAAAAGAGCAGCCCCGGGAGGAGGAAGGAGGCCAAAATGGTGGGAGCCACACCCACCAGTGGCAGGCCCGCCATGATGCCGATGACGCCGCGCCCAAAGCGGTAGTAGTGCGTGTTCACATGCAGTTCCCTCCCCCGGCACAGCGCCACGGTTCCCGATACCGCGATGGCCGCTACGATCCAGGCCGCCGGGACGCTCCAGCGGCTCAGCAGCGCCCCGAGCGCCACGGAAAGCGGAATCACCAGCGCCCAGGCACCGGCCGTGCTGCGATCGGGGAGGCTCACCATGCCCCCACCCTATAGAGTGATCCGCATGACAGTAGAACTCAGCGTGGGCACCTGGGCGCTCCTGACGGGCGGGGCGGCGCTCGCGGGCTGGATCGACGCCCTGGTGGGCGGGGGCGGGTTGATCCTCATTCCGCTGTTGCTCACGGGCGCGCCGCAAATCCCCTACGCCACCGTGCTGGCCAGCAATAAGCTGGCCTCGGTGAGCGGGACGGCGTCGGCAGCCGTCACCCTGGTGCGCCGGGTGCGCCCGCCGGGCAGGGGGCTGTGGTTCGCGGTGCCGCTGGCGGCGGTGTGCGCGGCGGCGGGCGCGCTGCTGGCCACGGGGATTGATAGCGCGGTGATGCGGCCGGTGACCATCGTGCTGCTGGTGAGCGTGGGGATCTTCGTGGCGCTGCGCCCGAACTTTGGCGCGCAAGCCAGCCCGCGCCCCTGGCGAGGGTGGCGCGCGGTGGCGGTACTGCTCGTGGTGGGAGTGATCGCGGCCTACGACGGCTTCTTTGGCCCCGGCACCGGCATGTTCCTCATCATGGCCTTTACCGCGCTGCTGGGGCAGAACTTTGTCACCTCCGCCGCGATGTCCAAGGTGATTAACACCGCCACGAACTTCGGCGCGCTATGCGTATTCCTAGCGGGAGGGCACGTGTGGTGGACCCTGGGCTTGGTGCTGGCGGCGGCGAATATCTGCGGCGCGCAACTGGGCGCGCGCACCGTGCTCGGCGGCGGCACGCGGCTGGTGCGGTACGCGCTGCTGGCCCTGGTGGTGGTGATGAGCGCATACCTGGGATACCAGCAGTTCCTTGGCAGCCAGGCGGCAGGATAGCGCCCTAGCCTTAGCGGGCATGAAGCACACCATCGGAGCGCTCGTGGCGCAGGTTCCGCAGGGCTGGGGAGAAACACGGGGCGAGGAGATCATTCAGGGGCTATGCCGCGCCTCCCGCCTCCTGGGGCTTATCGACGCCCACCTCGTCGCCACCGCCAGCGACCTCCCCGCCCTGGCCGTCCACGCCGGGCGTCACAGTGCCGACCTGCCCTCTGGTTTTCAGTTGTGCCAGCGCGGTGCTTGTGAGGAGGGTGGGGTGTTGGTGGATGCTTCTTTTCTCGTGCGGTTGGCGCGGGTGGAGGGGGTGGGGAGGGAGGTGGTGGTTTAGGGGTTTGGTTGATGGGCGCGGTGCCTGCTACCGTCTCTCTGCGTCAAAAGAGCGGAACCGAATCCAGGAGGCTTCACGCTGCGTGGCTTGCAAGGCTCGGCGAGCCTCCGATTGAGCCGACCGCGCGCACACGCTGGCATAGCGGGGCGGCGACGATTGTGCTCTACCGGCATCGTCACGAGATCGCTGGCCCCTCGCCGATCGGTAGCCGCAGTGAGGGCCGCGGCTTTGACCAAGCTGCTGCCTACCGAGCGGCAAAGGCTGTGTTCGCCCGCGTGCGAACTCTTAGCACCGCACCAGACGGCGGACCTCAGCAGGAGATGGGCTGGGTCGCCCAGCCCGAACTGCGCCGGTGATGAAGCTGCTATGATCGATGGAGTGGTGAGGTGCCGACGCGCGTCGTCCGCACTGGGCGCCCCGCCCTCAGCTAGGATTGACAACGAGAGACTGCGCACGCGCACCTGAGGGAACGGCTAAAAGCACAGCACGAACTAGTAAGTAAGAGGGAGTGATTCCGATGAAGTACCCATACGAGAATCTATCCCCTGAGCAGTTCGAAACGTTGGTCACCCTGATATGCCAAGAGCTTCTCGGAATCAGCGTGCAAGGATTTGCCACAGGACCAGATGGCGGACGTGATGCAAGGTTCGAAGGAACCGCGCAACTCCACCCGAGCGTCTCGGAGCCTTGGAAAGGCCGCGTGGTGATCCAAGCAAAACACACGAACGGTCTTAACAAGTCTTTCACGGAGTCTGATTTCTACAGTGCAACGAGCAAGACAAGCGTCGTTGCCGATGAGATACCGAGGATCACATCACTGAAAAACTCGGGCGAACTCGATCACTACATGCTCTTCTCGAATCGAAGATTAACCGGGAACGGAGAGTCTGAGATTCGCCGGGCTATATCCGCGGCTTGCGGAGTTCCCACTGGCTCTATATATCTTTGCGGGATTGAGCAGATCGAGCTTTGGCTCAAGCGCTTCAGAAGTATTCCTGAGATCGCGGGTATCGATCCTATTGACTCCCCACTAATCGTAAGCCCGGAGGACATAGCAGAGATCGTTGCCGCGTTCGCCCAGCATCGCGACGGGATGGTATCAATACTCGATGATCCGCCCACCCCACGGGTCGATCTGGCCACAAAGGATCGACTGAACGGGATGAGTGACGATTACTCGAAGGCGCTCCGGCGTAAATACTTGAAGGATACCGAGCAGATCCGGCAGTTTCTTGCTGCTCCTGAGAATGGTGAGCTGCTTAGTGCCTATGAGTCAGCAGTCGACGAATTCGAGTTGCGAATCATCACCCATCGAAAGGATTATCATTCCTTCGATCAGGTTATGGACTACCTCATCGACTTGCTCTTCGAGAGAGACCCCATACTGAGGCAACACAAGCGTCTAACTAGAGCACTGCTCTTCTACATGTACTGGAACTGTGACATCGGAGCGAAGGGAGACGACAGTGCTGAGACCGACGAAACACTCGCATCCTGACAGAACAGTGCTCAACGTTGCTCTTATAGCTCTGGAAGTTCTGAAGCGTAAACGACTCGAGGACTATGACACTCTTCGTGCTACGGCAAAGAAACGAGTGTCCGGAGGTGATGTCTTGTTTCTTCCGGCAGTGAACTTTCTCTACCTGATGGGTCTCGTCGAGTACCGGCCGAAGACTGACTCGTTCGAGTATGTAGGTCCCAATGAAGCTGTCTAGAATCTACTCGAATCGCGATGAAGCATTCACTCCCATCGACTTTAATGATGGTCTGAACGTTGTTATTGCGGAGATCCGTGTACCGGAAAACCGTAATAAGGATACGCATAATCTGGGGAAAACTACCCTTGGTCTACTTCTTGATTTCTGCCTACTTGCGCGGCGTGACGCGAAGATGTTTCTGTTCAAGCACAAGGAGCTGTTCGAGGACTTTGTCTTCTATCTCGAACTTGAACTTGGGTCAGGATCGTACGTAACGATCAGAAGGTCGGTTGAGGAAGCATCCAAGATTAGCTTTAAGCGACATGCGTCACCCGGTCAGGACTTCCAGCACTTGCCCGAGGAGCAATGGGATCATTACAAAGTGGCGTTCGACCGATCCAAAGCAATCCTGGACGGTCTTCTAGATCTAAGCGCTGTTCGTCCTTGGGACTTCCGTAAGGGTCTCGGCTACTTTCTGCGCACTCAGGACGATTATTCTGACGTGTTTCAACTCAAGCGATTCGCGTCCGGGCATGCGAAATGGAAGCCGTACGTCGCTCACATCCTAGGTTTTGACGCTCAGTTGATCTTTGACTTTTACGAGCGAGAGGAGCGGATCGATACCCTTCGCGCGGATGAGAAGACTATTCAGTCCGAACTTGGGGGTTCCATTGAGGATCTTGGTCGAATCGAAGGTCTCCTGCTGCTCAAGCGGCAGCAAGCAGAGAAACAGCAAGTGAAGCTTGATAGTTTCGATTTTCAGGACCAAGACAAGGCAAAGACAAAAGATCTTGTTGACCAGATCGATCAGGAAATCGCCGACCTGAACGCTGAACGATACACGCTTATGTACAACAGGAAGAAGATACTGTCTTCCCTGGACGATGGCGAGATGGCCTTTGATCCGGAGCGCGCCGCGCGTCTCTTTGAGGAAGCTGGCGTGCTATTCGGGGGGCAGATTAAGCGTGACTACGAACAGTTAATCGCGTTCAACGCGGCGATTACTGAAGAGCGTCGTGGCTACCTGCTAGAGGAGAAAGCAGAAGTTGAATCTCGGCTCAAGGAAGTCGGTACAGAACTCAATCGACTCGGCAAACGCAGATCAGAGACTCTATCTTTCTTGAGCGACACCGACGTTGTACGCAAGTACAAGGAAGCCTCAGATGAACTAGTCGAGCTACGTTCCGACGTCATCTCCCTGACCCGGCAACGCGAGCACCTTCAGACCCTCCAAAGGCTACGGTCGGAGATCCGTGATGCTGTTGAAGAGAAGACGCACTTAGAATCTGCCCTGGAAAGAGAGTTCGAGGAGAAGAACAGGCCAGGTACCGACAGCGTTTATAGAACTATCCGGCTGCTCTTTGACGAGATAATTGAGGGAGTGCTTGATCAGAACGCACTGCTCACGGTGTCGCTGAATCAGCAGTATCATCCGGAGTTCGAAGCCGAGATTCTTGATGAATCAGGAAATGCCACGAGCGCGCAACGGGGCCACACATATAAGAAGCTTCTGTGCATTGCGTTCGACCTGGCAGTGCTTAGGGCGCACCTCGGTAAAGGCTTCCCCGCATTTGTGTTCCACGATGGGGTATTCGAATCGCTGGATAAGCGCAAGAAGTCAAACCTTCTTTATGTGATGCGAGAATACTCAAATCTTGGAATACAGCAAATCGTCACGCTTATTGATACGGATATGCCCCCCGATGTCGACGGTACGCCAGTCT
The DNA here is from genome assembly GCF_033783015.1 of Corynebacterium sp. 21KM1197. Lineage (NCBI taxonomy): Bacteria > Bacillati > Actinomycetota > Actinomycetes > Mycobacteriales > Corynebacteriaceae > Corynebacterium > Corynebacterium sp. 21KM1197. Next base: position 70,456 of record NZ_CP123907.1, read on the forward strand.
TCTCCAAGGACGAGATTGTGCTCAGGCTTCACGACGAAGGACCTGAAGGTCGGCTCTTCAGACTGCGGTCGTGGTAGCGCGAAGCGTGGTTAGCGGCCTATCCGCCGGGCTTGTGGTTCGTACCGTCAGGTCCGGCGGAGAATAGAAGTGTCGACTATGTCTGCTCTGCTTCTGGGGTTCGGCGTGTTGGTTGGGTTTGAGCCACGAGGTCCTTGGTGTGCGTCTACACCGTCATCCGATACACGTTGAACCGCCGACAGATCGAGACCACGCTCTCGCCGTTCGCCCAGGCCGCCTCAAACAGCTTACGATGCTCATCGTTTGTTCCAACTGTGGGAGAACAACCGGTAGGGTCTATGGGCGTCGGAAACTATGGCAACTGAAGTGACATTGAAGCGTCCTGGGTTTTGTTCCTCGGTCCCATCAAGGAGGACGGGAACATCACCCAACGATACCCACAAGAGTTCAAAGCCCCCTCCTCTTCACCCTCCCCGTGGCCTGCGAGCTCCACGGGTCCTCCGGCCAGGGGTGCTTGGGGTAGCGGCCGCGCATTTCCGCGCGCACCTGAGCGTAGGGGCCGGACCAGAAGCTGGCGAGGTCGTCGGTAATGGCGAGGTCGCGGCCCGCCGGGGAGAGCAACCGGAACTGCACCGGCACCCCGGCGCAGGTGGGGGATTGCGCCAGGCCAAAGCACTCCTGGAGTTTTACCCGCACCACCGGGCGGCCCTCGGAGTAGTCCACGCGGGGGCGCGAACCACTGGGCACTTCCAGGCGCTCGGGGGCGAGTTCCTCCATGCGGGCGGCCTCCGGCCAGGGCAGCAGCCGCTGTAAGGCTGGGTAAAGATCCACCGGTTTTCCATCGGCTAGGGCCTCTAACTCCGGCCGCAGCCACGCCTCGGGGTCGGCGGCGGAAACCTCCGGCCAGGGCTCTCCCAGCCGCGAGCGGAGAAAGGCCAGCCGGTCGCGCAGGTGCGCGGCGGCGGGGGAGAGAGTGAACATCGCCAGCCCCTCGGCTCGCACCGTGGCCGCGAGGGCGGAAACGGCCTGCTCGGTGGGCACTGCGATGGGAGTGGAGGAGAGCCGGATCGCGCCCAGGCGGCGCACCAGCCGACCTCGCACCCGCCCCTGGGACACCTCGGCCTGGTACTCCTCCGTCACGCCCACCGCTTCCAGCGCCTCGTCCTCGCTGAGCCGCGCGGCGGCGCGAATCACCGCGCCCTCCCCCGAGCGGGAGACCTCCGCGACGGCGAGCCAGGGGGCGTCGGCAAGCGGGGAGGAACGGGGCAGGCGCGCCCGCGTGCCGGAGGCCAGCAGGTAATCGGAGTCCTGTCGCCGCGCCACTAGGGCGGGATAGGCGTGGGCGGTGACCGCGCCGGGGGTTACCCTGTGCGCGGGGACGGACACCAGGCGGCGCAGCCGCTCCACTTCCCGGCGAGGGGCCTGAGCGGCGGCGATGTCCCCGGAGGGGGAGGAGGCTAGCACCGCCACCGTCTCCGCCGCCGAGGGGCCCAAGTCCCGCAGCGCGCGACCCAGGCGCGGGTCGAGGGGTAGGGCGGCCAGGGCACGACCGGTGTCGGTCGCGGTGCCGTCGGCGGCGAGGGCACCGAGGCTAAAAAGGGTGGCCTCGGCGGCGTCGAGAGCCTGCTGTGGGGGAGCCTGAAGCAGCGGCAGACCCTCCCCGCGTGGGGTGCCCCAGCATGCCAGCCACAGCGCGGCCTGGGTGAGGTCGCTCACCGCGATCTCCGGGGTGACCTCGGCGGGCAGGTGCTGAAACTCCTGCTCGGAGAACGCCCGAATCACCCGGCCCGGCCCCTCGCGCCCGGCACGCCCCGCGCGTTGCTCGGCGGTGGGTCGCGCCTCCGAGACCGTGACCAGCCCATTCATCTGGCGGGCGGCGTCGCGGCGCGGCTCGCGGGAGAGCCCGGAATCCACCACCGCGCGCACGCCCGGCACGGTGAGCGAGGACTCGGCTATCGACGTCGCCACCACCACCCGGGGCCGCTCGCCGGGCTGTAATGCTGCGTGAGTCTGCGCCGCGCTCAGTCGCCCGTGCAGCGGCACGCCCAGGTCACCCAGGTGCCCGAGAACCCGCTCCACCTCGCGCACCCCGGGCGCGAACACCAGCACGGACTGTCCGTGCCTCTGCACATCGCGGCGCGCCAGGTGAGCCAAGTGCTCATAAAACGTCGGCTCCCCGCGCAGACGGCCGGGGTGCGGGGCGTACTCCACGCTCAGCGGGTGGATCACCGCCGGGCTATCCACGATGGGCGCGCCGCCCATGAGCGCGGCGTAGCGCGCGGCCTGCACGGTGGCGGACATCGCCACCAGCACCAGATCCTCGCGCAACTGGGCAACCTCGATGAGCATGCCCAGCAGCACGTCCGTGTCCAGGTGACGCTCGTGTACCTCATCGACCACCACGGCGGCCACGCCCTCCAGGGAGGGATCGCGCAGCACCATGCGCAGCAGCACGCCGGGGGTCACGAACTCCACCAGCGCCCCGGCCAGGCTGTGCCCCCGCATGCGGTGGCCCACGCGCTCGCCCAGGGCGCTGCCGTCGAGGTGGGCCAGGCGCTGCGCGGCGGAGCGCACCGCCACGCGGCGCGGGGCGCAGACGAGCACCTTGCTGATCGCGCCGGGATCAGCTGATTTTTCGGAGGCCGCGAGCGCAAGGTTCGTCAGCGCCGGGGGTACCAGCGTGGTCTTACCCGTGCCGGGCGGGGCCTGCACCACGGCGCGGCGTTGGGTGGCGCAGGCGCGGGTGAGGTCGTTGAGGGCGGCGGCGAAGGGCAGGCCGGTGCCGATGCGGGAGAGGTCGAAGGGGCGCATGGGGTTATTGTTGCTGGACTTGCTGGGGTTGTTGCCGCTGGGGTTGTTTTGCTTGCCCTTGCGGGAGCGCCGCCCGCTCGGCGTCGGCACGCTGCCGGTCGCGCATGCGCACCACGCGCGCCGGGTGGCCCAGGGCCACGGCGTCGTCTGGAATATTGCGGGTGACCAGGGAACCCGCGCCGATGGTCACGCGGTCACCGATGCTCACCCCCGGCAGCACGATTGTGCCCGCACCAATCCAGGTATCGGCGCCCACCGTGATGGGCAGCGCCTGCTCCCAGCCCTCGGCGCGCATCTCCACATCGTCCACCGGGTGCCCCACGGTGAGGAACTGGCAGTTCGGGCCGATCAGCGTGCGCTCCCCGATGGTCACGGGCGCGCTGCTGAGCACCGTCACACCCATGTTGATGAACACGTCGCGGCCCAGGCGCAGGTGACAGCCGTACTCGACGCTGGCCGGGGCGATCACCGTGGCGGTGGCGTGATCGGCGCGAGTGAGTTCCCTAATGATCTCGCGGGCGGCGCGCGGGTCGGTATTGTCCAGGGCGTTGAGTTCGTGCAGCAGGCCGAAGCTGCGCTGCTGTTCTGCGGTGAGCTCCGGGCTTCCGGGAAGGTGCCAGGCCCCGGAGGCCATCTGTTCCAGGGAGGTTGTGGGGGTCGCGGGATGCGTCATGTCCACCATTGTGACATTAAGGCCGGGGTGTGATGCGCGCCTCGCTATAGTGAGGAGGCATGAGCGAACGCGAGCAGAAAATAGCGGTGGTCACCGGGGCGTCCTCCGGGATCGGGGCCGCCACCGCACGCGCTTTGGCTACCGACGGCTGGTACGTCATCGCTGCCGCGCGCCGCTATGAGCGGGTGGCCGCCCTAGCGGAAGAAATCGGGGGGCAGGCCTGCCGCCTCGACGTCACCGATGAGGAATCCGTGCTGGGACTGGCCCGCTGCGTGGCGGAACGCGGCGGCTGCGACCTGCTGGTGAACAACGCCGGCGGGGCGCGCGGACTCGACCCCGTGATAGAGGCGGACATAGAAAAATGGCGCTGGATGTACGAGGTCAATGTGCTGGGCACCCTCCGCGTGAGCAACGCCCTGCATGAGGCCCTGGCGGCCTCCCCGCACGGGGGCCTCGTGGTGAACATCGGCTCCGTGGCCGGACTCAACCCCTACCCCGGCGGCGCCGGATACAACGCCGCCAAGTTCGGGCTGCGTGCGCTGACCCGCGTGCAGCGCATAGAGGAGGCCTCCGCCACACCCGAGGGGCTGCGCGTCACCCAGATCGACCCCGGCCGCGTGCACACCGAGGAGTTCTCCCTCAACCGCTTTGACGGCGACGCCGCCCGCGCCGCCGCTGTGTACGAGGGCGTGCTCAGCCTCAGCGCCGAGGACATTGCCGAGGCCGTCCGCTGGGTGGCCTCCCTGCCCGCACACGTCAATGTGGATCACCTCCACCTCATGCCCAAGGACCAGGCATGACGCTCGCCTCCTTCCTCGCGCTGCTGGTCACCTGGTGCACCGCGATCCTCAGCCCCGGGCCGGACATCGTGCAGATCACCCGCCTGGGATCGCGCAGCCGCCGCGCCGGGGTGTGGTGCGCCGTGGGGATCATGACGGGCAACGCCATCTGGATCATCGCCTCCCTGGCCGGATTGGCCGCCCTCATGCAGGCCTACCCGGCGATTCTGGGGTGGCTGCAACTCCTCGGCGGCTCCTACCTGGGGTGGTTGGGATTCAAGGCGCTGCGCGCGGGGATAAAGGGGTGGGGTGGTTCTTCCTCTTCTCTGTCGCCTGCCGGGCCTACTGGGCCTGCCGAACCCGAGATCAGCGCCGCCCAGGCCTGGCGCTCCGGCCTGGCCACCAACATGGCCAACCCCAAGGCCATCGTGTTCTTTGGCGCGGTATTCTCCCAGTTCATTCGCCCGGATATGGGCGCGCACTGGACGCTGATCGTGGCCGTGGCCCTCATCGTGGTGGGGCTGGCGTGGTTTGTGGGATTCGCCCTGGCGGTGCGGGCACTTTCCGCCAAGATCGCCCGCAACGGGGCGCTTATTGATGTGATCACCGGCGCGATCTTCCTCCTGCTCGCGGTGTACATGATGGTGGAGGGGGTGCGGGCGGTGGTGTGGGGTTAAAGCCGGGTGAAAACCAAACGCCCACAAGCAGGCAGAAAATCTGCGTCCTTGTGAGCTGACGTTTCTTATCGTACACCCCACTACACTCAACCCCATGCAGGTAGTTGAGGTATCCATCAGGGAAGAAACCATCAAGCTCGGGCAGTTCATCAAGCTGGCCAGCCTCGTGGCCACCGGGGGTGAGGCCAAGGAGGCCATCGCCGCCGGGATCGTCACGGTCAATGAGGAGCCGGAGGTGCGCCGGGGGCGTACCCTGATCTCCGGCGACGTGGTGTGCGTGCAGGGTAACTGCGCCCGGGTGATCGCGGCCAGCGAGGCCCCCGAGGACGATTATTTTGACGAGGCCACCGCCGATGATGACTTTGATCCTGAGAAGTGGAGGAACCTCTAATGCCCGCTTTCCATGCCGAGCCGGGAATGCCCTATTGGATTGACCTTAATACCTCCGATCCCCGCCGCAGCGAGTATTTTTATTCCGAACTCCTGGGGTGGGAGTTTGAATCCGTGGGCGAGCAGGGCCAGCGTTTAGCGCGCGTGCAGGGGCTGCCGGTGGCCGGTTTGTTGCCGCAGCCGGAGGAATCCGCCCTCCCGGACACCTGGGTCACCTCCTTCCTCGCGCGCGACCTGGATGTGCAGGTGGGGGGCGTCGATAAGCTCGGCGGCAGGGTGCTCAGCGCGCCGCAGCCCGCGCAGGTGGGTCGCCTCGCGGTGCTTGCCGACGCCACCGGGGCCCTCTTTGGCCTGGTAGAACCCAATGCGGGCGAGGCCTTTGTGGCGGCCGGGGAGCCGGGCACGCCGGTGTGGCACGAACTGACCGCCACCACGCGGTACGCGCAGGCGGGGGAGTTTTACCGGGAGTTGCTGGGCTGGACGCTCGCGGAGGAGGAAGGGTACACCGCCGCGCTTGCCGACGGCGCGGCCTTCGCCGGGCTGGCCGATGCCGAGGGGCAGTTCCCGCCGCAGGTGCCGAGTTTTTGGCAGAGTTACCTGGGAATTGAGGATATTGACGTGCGCGTGGCGCGGGTGGCGGAATTGGGCGGCGAGGTGATTAGGCGACCCTGGGATAGTCCCTTTGGGCGGTTGGCGATTATCGCGGATTCCACCGGAGCGACCGTCACGTTGTGCGAGGTGGAGCCCTATACCGAGCCCGATATTCAAGAAGGTGACGATATTTTTTCAGCGTTGTAATATACGCCACGTGCACAAAATATTCTCCCGTTCCCTGGCTCTCTCCGGCGCGGCCCTCGTTCTGGCGGTTCCCGCCGCGCAGGGCCTCACCATTGATCCCGCCTTTGTGCCCGAGCGCACCCAAATGACGATGAACATTGCCGGTGGCCCCACCATTGCCACCGCGAACGCCTCGGAATCCCGCCCGGCGCTCTCCCTCTCCAAGCTCTACCTGGGGTATTGGGTGCTCGCTCACGGGGCACCCGAGGACGCCGCCAAGGTGGAAAACATGATCCGCTACTCCGAGGACGGCACCGCCTCCGCCCTCGACGCGCGTTATCCGCAGGCGATCCCCGAGGTCATCGCACAGTTCGGCCTGAGCAACACCCATCACAACGGCTTCTGGGGTAACACCACCACCAGCACCAACGACGTGACCACCTTCCTCGAAGCCACCCGCCACGACCCCGCGGCCCGACCCCTCTTCGAGGGAATGCGCACCGCCGCCCCCGTGGCCGCCGACGGCTACGCCCAGGATTACGGCACCGCCCAATTGCCGGGCGTGCTGGGCACCAAGTTCGGCTGGGCCGACGATCGAAGCGTCCACGCCACCGCCTCCTTTGGCCCCGGTTTCAGCATCGCGGCCAACACCTACGGCACCCGCGATGACCACACCCAGGACGTGAAGGGCGCCGTGATCCCCGAGGCCCCGGCTCTGCCGGGGGTACCGGCTTTGCCGGAGGCGGTCGTTCCCCCGGTGAACGAGTCCAGCACCACCGTGGAAACCAGCGAGATGGCCACCGGCACGGAGATCAAGGATCACGTGGCTTGCGTGGATCCGCTCGACGTGCGCGACGCCCTGATCAGCGACGACGCCGCCATCCCCGGCGGCCTCCTCCGAGCCCTGCCGGGCTGTGCTTGATTCTGCGGCGCGGTGTAGCGCTCGGTTGTAGCTCTAAGGGGTGCCATTAGGTGGGGTCGGGGGCGCGGTCCAGCCGCAATGGCACCCCTTGGTGTTGAGGAGCGCTGAGATTTAGTGACGGGCGGGGTCTGCAACCTTGAGGGGTGCCACTGGGAGGGGATTGTGGCCGGAAGCCCCGGTAATGGCACCCGTTAGTGTTGTGGAGCGCAGTGGTACGCCGGGCCACCAACGCGCAACAACGCCGAACAACACAGAACAACGCTAAGGGGTGCCGCTGGGTCGGTTACCCCGCCCGAACCCCGGCCAATGGCACCCCTTAGCGCTGTTTGCCGCCGCTACTACCCCTTCAGGAACTCGGCCACGCCCCGGATCTTGGCGCGGGCCACCTCGGGGGTGGAGATGCGGTGTCGGGCGGTGAACTCCTGGATCTCCACGTGGGCGGCCTGGTCGAGGCCGGAGGGTCGGGAGGCGATCTCGTCGTGGAGCGCGATCTGCACCAGGGTGCGCGGCCACTCGGTGACCGGCGGCAGATTCAACCCACCGCGCACCTCCTCCGGGAGGTTCGCCACCGAGGCGAGGTCGGGGAAGGTGAGCACCAGGGCGTCGAAAAGCGGCGCGGTGAGGGTCGCGAGCGCCCCACCGGAGGAATAACCCCAGCCCGTGACGTGCTGCGCCCCCTGGGAGCGGGCGTAATCCACGGCGGCGCGCACCGCCGTGTGCATGTCCCCGAGGGTGTGGGCGGGGGCGAGGGGATAATCCAGATCCAGGATCGTGGTGCCAGACAGCGCGGCGGCCGCCGCCACCTCGGGCCGCCACTGGTGTTCCAGCGCCTCCCCGGAGCCGCGCCACCACCCGCCGGAGTGGAGGGAGATGGCCCAGCGGCCGGAGGGGCGAGGGGGAACAAAAACGCGCCCCGCCACGGCGGGCACCTCGTGGGCGGTGACCTCGGTGCCAAAGGCCACCCCGGGCATGGAGTGATCGCGGCCGGCGCCGAGCATGAGCATGGCGGCGTGGGTGAGGCGATCGGGGAGGAGCGCGGTCCAGCGGTCGGCGGGGAGGGGATCGCCCGCGCCCCCGGCCCAGGGCGGGCTAAAAGAGGGCAGCGGATAATGGGCATCAATATAGGTGCCCAGTTGCTCTAACTGCTGCTCCTCGGTGAACTCGCGGTCGATGCCGCCCACCTGGAAGTCCTGGCGCTCGCGGGCCTCGGCGTGATCGGGGGTGGGCGCGGTGTTTTCCCTAGTCATGCGCCCCAGGGTAATCAGGGCGCGAGGTTCGCGCCGCGCACCTTAAACACCGCGCTGCACAAACCCAACCCCTACCAAATGCGCACGCGATCCTCCGGGGCCACCCACATCGGGGAATCCGGGCCGATCTCCGGGAAGGCCTCGTAGAACTCCGCCACGTTGGCGGCGATCACGTTGCACCGGAACTCCGCCGGGGAATGGGGATCAATGGCCAGGTACTGGGTGGCCATCTCCGGGCGGATCGCGGTGCGCCATACCCGGGCCCAGGAGAGGAAGAGGCGCTGGAACCCGGTGAACTCGGTTTCGGCCACGGCGGGGTCGGCCCCTTCCACCTCGAAGCGGGCGGTCTCGGAGCCGTCCTGGCCGTGATCGGCCAGCCAGTTCTTGTAGGCCACCACGGCGATGCCCAGGCCACCCAGGTCACCGATGTTCTCGCCCAGGGTGAAGCGGCCGTTCACGCCGGGAGCGGCGGCAGCGGGAGTGCCGGAGGTGCCGGGAGCGTCGGAGGTGCCGGGAGTGCCGGAGGTGCCGGGAGCGTCCGGTTCGCCTGCACCAGCCCCAGCCTCAACACCAGAGGCACCAGCGGCCTCGCGCAGCACGGAGGGCACCAGGCCGTCGAACTGCTCCACAAGCTTCTCGGTGAGGTCGCCAAAGGCGGCGCGGTCCTCTCCGCTCCACCAACTGTGCAGGTTGCCGTGGCCGTCATACTGCGAGCCCTGGTCATCGAAGCCGTGGCCGATCTCGTGGCCGATCACCGCGCCGATGGCGCCGAAGTTCTCGGCGGCATCCGCCTCCGGGTCAAAGAAGGGCGGTTGGAGGATCGCGGCGGGGAAGGTGATGTCATTGACCGTGGGGTTATAGAAGGCATTGACGGTCTGCGGAGTACTCACCCATTCGGCGCGGTCGGTGGGCTTGCCCACCTTGTTTACCTCGTAGTCGTGGAGGAAGGCGGAGCCTGCGCGCACGTTGGCCACCAGGTCCTCGCCCCGGGCGGAGAAGGTGAGGCCCTCGTAGGAGCGCCAGGTGGCGGGGTAGCCGATCTTGGCCTGGAAGAGGCCGAGCTTTTCCAGGGCGCGCTGCTTGGTGGCCTCGGTCATCCAGTCCAGGGCGGTGATCCGCTCCCGGTAGGCGGCCGTGAGGTAATCCACCAGCGTGAGCATTTGTTTCTTGGAACTGGCGGGGAAGTGCTCCTCCACGTAAGCGCGGCCGATCTCGTAGCCCACCAGGGATTCCGCCAGGCCCACGGCGCGCTTCCAGCGCTCGCGCTGCTCGGTGGCTCCGGAGAGGCGGCGGCCAAAGAAGTCAAAGTTGGCCGCGGAGATCTCCGGGCTGAGCACGCCGGCGCGGGAACTGAGCAGGTGCCAGGTGGCCCATAGTTTCCACTCGGGCAGGCGCTCCTGGGTGAGCAGGCCGGCGAGGTGTTCCACGTAGGAGGGCTCGCGCACGATGAGGCGGCGCTCCGGGAGGCGGGCGGCGCGCAGCAGGGTCTGGATAATCTCGGGGAGGTCGGTGAACTCGGTGGGGTTATTGGTCTTGATGGCGTCGCGGCTATCCACCACGTCCCAGTGGCCCTGGGCCAGGCTGGTTTCCAGGTTCACGATGGTGGTGGCGGCCTCCGCCGCGGAGGCCGAGTCAGTGGCCACGGAGGGCAGGAAGCTGAGCATCTTCTCCACGTGCTCGCGGTAGGCGGCCAGCGTCTCGGCGTGATCGGCGGAGCGGTAATAGGCTTCGTCGGGAAGCCCCAGGCCGGACTGCACCAGGTAGGCCACGTCCGTGTCCCCCTCGGAGTCCTTGGCCACCCAGAATCCCACCGGGGCTCCCACGCCCTCGCGGTCTAATTCACCCAGCACGCGGGCCAGGTCCTCGGGCGTCTGCGCGGCGTCGATCCGCTCCAGATCGGGGTTCAGGGGCTCCACCCCGGCCCGGCTGAGGGCCTCGGTGTCCATGAATGCGGTGTAGAGGGCACCGGCGCGGCCGTCGTTAGCCTGGAGGATACGGTGGACGTCGGCCTCGGCGGCGTCGCGAAGCGCGTGGAAGATGCCGTCCACCCCGCGATCAGCGGGAATGGTGTGGGAGGCGAGCCAGGGGCCGTTAATATATTCGTACAGATTCTGCATGGGCCCCACTGTACTGTGGTGTCCATGCCGCGCTACCGACTCCAACCGGACAGGCCCCTCCTGCTGTGGTGGGGCCTGCTCGCTGCGCTCGCCGTGTACTTTGGCGTACCCGCCGCGCTCAACGCCGTCGTTCCGCCGCGCTCCGCCACCGCCGACGCCGTGGAACTCGGCACGCACGGCGGGGACTGGAAGGTGCCGGTGGCGGGCCTGGAATGCCGCAGCGGCGGCTTCTCCCTCACCGAGACATGGACATGCGGCGACACGCTGCTCAGCTCCACCGTGATGGAGGGCGTGAAGGACGAGGACCGCACCCTGCGCCGCCTCATGCGCGGCGCCAGCGAGGACCTGGCGTACCCCAGCGCGGACGCCTCCCGCACCGAGCACGAGGGCATACCCATGCTTATCGACGGCCCCCGCGTCGCCCTCCTGCACGAGGGCCCCGACGGACAGCACCTGGGCGTGGTCCTCGACGGCCCGCAGCAGGGAATACTCGATAAGATCCTGGACGCCCTGACCGAGGAGGCCCGGCAGCGATGAACCGTCTCTTTGCCATCACCCTGGGCATTTGCACCGGGTTGGGCGTGCTGGCCGTGCTTTTCAACCTCGCGGGAATGCTGATAGTCAGCCCCGCCGGGCTCGGAATCGGACTGGGACTGGGGCTATGTTACGTGCTGCTCATCCTGGGGCTACTGATGTGGAGCCCCATGTGGCCCAAGGGCTCTTATCTCTGGGCGCTCCTGGCCCTGCTCTGGGGCGGGGGAGTGTCCTTTGGAATCGTCATGGCCCTGGGTCTGCCGAGTTCCGAGATCCCCGTCAAACTTGGCTGGGAACTCGTGGAGGCCTCCTTTGGCGGGGCCTACCCGGAGGAGGCCGCCAAGGCCCTGGGCGTGGTAGTGATCCTGCTCAGCTTCCGGCGACTCAACCGCCCCTGGCACGGCCTCATCGTGGGCGCGGTGGTGGGCCTGGGCTTCGGGACCATCGAAAACATCCTCTACGGGGTTAATGGTGCGGTTCTTGACCCCAACTCCGACGCCTCCGGCGCCCTCAGCCTATGGATACTCCGCCTGGTGGCCGGGCCCTTCCTCCACATCGTGTTCACCGGAATCGCGGGCTGGGGAATCGGCGTGGCCCTTTATACCGCCGAGGCTTCGTGGGCGTGGCGGGTTGGTCGGGCGCTCGGCTGGTTCCTGGTGGGCTTTGGCCTGCACTTTGCCTGGAACCTGTTGTGGAATAGCGAGGTGGCGCAGATCATCAACATGATCGTGGTGGCCCTGGTGATGTACCCGCTGGTGGTGTGGCTCTTTATCCGCGGAAACCGGCAGGCGCGCCGGGACGACACCTACGCCTATAGCAAGGAGCCGGTGGTGGTTGTGTAGTTCAGGCGCTTTAGGTTCGGCGCAGGTGCCTTAGGCGCGGTTCGCTACGTTAAGCGCGGCGCGCGATGGGGGCGAACACCGCCCCGGTGGCCTGGGCGAGGACTTCGGGGCTGAGCACCAGGTCAAAGCCCCTTTTACCACCGGAAACCAGCACTTCATTTTGGCTGCTTAGGGAGGACTCCACCACCGTGGGCAGCCGCTTCTTCTGCCCGATCGGGCTAATTCCACCCACCACATACCCCGTGACCCGTTCCGCTACGGAGGGATCGCACATCGTGGCCTTTTTGACGCGAAGCGCGGCGGCCATCGCCTTGAGATTGAGTTGGTGAGTGACCGGCAGCACCGCCACCGCCAGACCCTTATCCGACTCCACCAGCAACGTCTTGGCGATCTGTGCTGCGTCTATCCCCTCGTGGTGTAGGGCCTCGGCGGCCTCTTCGCCAAAGTGGTGATTGGCGGGATCGTGATCGAAGGTCAGGGTGCTAAAGGGCAGGCCTGCCTTTTCCAGGGCCAGGGTGGCGGGTGTGGCGTGTGATTTCTTTGCAGGCATGGGGATGAGTGTAGGGCGTGTGGTGTGTTGGCTGGTGGGGCCGCGCGCTAAGGGGTGCCATTGGGGGTTGGGAGCGGGGTGACTGGGCGGTGGTGGCACCCCTTAGTGGTGTGTTTAATCGCGGTGCTTGGGTACGGAACCTTTAAGGGGGTCATTGGGGTTGGGGATTGGCTGGTGGGCTTCGAGGTGGCACCCCTTGGGAGCCTCATGGAGGGTCAATCCGGTGCCCGGTGGGATACGTCGCTCTGGAACAACGCTAAGGGGTGCCACTACCGGCCTTGGAGTGATCCTCAACCTCTCAATGGCACCCCTTAATGCGCACGGGGTATGGAGGTGAGAAAGTGAGAGTGTCTGATGGTTTGTGTGTGGGATTCCATCCCGCATAAGGAGACAAGCCAGAATGACTACTGTGACACGACGAGATCCGGCTGATAAGGCCAAGATTGACGCGATTGAGAAAAAGCTGCTTGCAAACCCTGAGATCGCGAAGCTCATTGATGATTTAGGCACCTCAACCACCGACGCCAACGATTTGGTGCGTGGGATGTTGCAAGCCTCGATTACCAGGGGTTTAAACGCCGAGATGGATGCCCACCTGGGCTACCGGCCAGGGGATAGAGACGCTAAAGCAGCACTAGGCACAGACAACCACCGCAACGGGGCGTATCCAAAGACCGTGGATTCTCACTACGGTCCGGTAACTGTCGAGGTTCCCAGGGACCGGGCCGGGACGTTTGTTCCGACCATGGTCCCGAAAGGCTCGCGGCGTTTGACCGATGTTGACGACATGATTGTGAGCTTGTATGCCGGGGGCATGACAGTGCGCGATATCCAACACCATATGGCTACTGCCATGCGTGTTGATATCTCCCACGAGACGATTTCTGCGGTGACTGACGCTGTCCTTGATGAGGTCATGGTGTGGCAGAACCGCCAGTTAGATGAGTTCTACCCCGTCATTTTCCTTGATGCGCTGCGCATTAAAGTCCGTGAGGGCGGGCGCGTGGTCAACAAGTCCGCGTATATGGCCATTGGGGTGGATCTCGACGGCATCAAACACATCTTGGGGCTATGGATCGCGAGGGAAGAAGGCGCGTCGTTTTGGGCCCATGTGTGCTCGAATCTGGCTAATCGCGGGGTCAAAGATGTCTTCATTGTCTGCTGTGACGGGCTCAAAGGCCTGCCTGAGGCTGTGGAGGCATCCTGGCCGGGATCGATGGTACAAACCTGTGTTGTGCACTTGATTCGTGCTGCTAACAGGTGGGTTGCCTACGGGGACCGTAAGGCGGTTTCAGCGGCCTTGAAGAAGGTCTATACCGCCCCTGATGGCTCCAGTGCTGCCATTGCACTCGAGGAGTTTGCTTCTTCGGGTCTTGGCCAGAAATATCCCAGGTCAGTCAAGGTGTGGCAGGACGCATGGGAGAGGTTCGTGCCGTTTTTGCAGTTCCCTCCGGCAGCGCGCAAAGTCATCTACACCACCAATTCCATCGAGTCGTTTAACAACGAGTTGCGCAAAGCCACCCGCAACCGCGTGCAGTTTACGAACGACGAATCCGCGTTGAAGACCTTGTGGTTGATGATCTGCAATATTGAAGACAAACGCGCTGCTCGCAGGGCCAAGGAAGGTAAAAAGGCCGCGGCTACCGCCGGGAGGCTTGTGGAAGGAGCGAAAGTCTCAGGCTGGAAGCAAGCCATCAACCAGATGGCCGTGGCCTACCCCGACCGCTTCGACCAATACCTCTAAGAAAACCGCCCCACACACAAACAACTTGACACGCTCTCACCCCGAGGCGGCACCCCTTAGCGCTGCCGCCGCCGCAGCGGCAACCACGCGGCCCCCGCATGGCAAGCAGCACAACCCCCGGCGTCGCCAAGCCCCACGTCCTGGCCCCAATAACCCCCCACCCCCACGCACCAAAAAGAGGCCAGCGCGCCCGTCCACGGACGGCGCACCAGCCCCTTGACCCCAGAATTACGCAGCGGCCCCCGGCAGCGGGTCCACGCCGGAGTCGTTGAGCATGGGCACGTCTACCAGGACGTCGGGGATGCCAAAGGCATCCACGAGCACCCCGGACCACGGCCCGATGGAGTCCACCAGGTCGTTCACGGCGGCGCGGGCGGCCTTGGTGCGGTTACCGGAGAGGATGTTCTGCTCCTGGTACCAGCCCGCGTGCTTGAGGATGGTGGAGAACGCAAAGAGGTGGCGGATCTGCTCCAGCACGGGGAAGGCCGGGGAGTCCTTGGGGAGTTCGGCCTCGGCCTCAATGAGGGCCTCGATGAGCATGGTGTTGATCCGAGCCCAGGCCAGGTCGATGAGGTGGTCCTGGGCGCGATCCACGAGCTTCACGGCGTCGGCGGGCTCCATCTTCTTGGCGTCCTTGAGGCGGCGGGCCAAGGACTTCACGAGGTTCTGCTCGCGCTCCTGGATGATCTTGGCCTGGTAGCCGGCGTCGAAGAGGGAGTTCTCCTCGCGGTCGCTCACGCGCTCGATGAGGCTCTGCACGGTCAGCGGAATGGAGGTGCGCTGGCGCAGCACGTCGCTGATGCTCTCCACGCTGAACTTCACCATGTCGAGGGGGGAGAGGTCGGAGAGGTCGCGGGCGTAGGCGGTGATGAGTTCCTTGCCCACCAGCTGGAGGAGCACGGTGTTATCGCCCTCGAAGGTGGTGAACACATCGGAATCGCCCTTGAAGATGGTCAGGCGGTTTTCCGCCATGTACCCGGCTCCGCCGCAGGCCTCGCGGCACTCCTGGATCGTGTCGGTGGCGTGGGCGGTGGCGGCCACCTTGACGGCGGCGGCGCGGGATTCCGTCTCGCGCTGCTTGTGCAGTTGCTCCTCGTTGGGGTTGGCCACGTCCCACTCGCCGCGGTTGATGGCGGAGGTCTGATCGTGCAGGCGCTCGATCATCTGGTTCTGGAGCAGCGCCAGAGCGTAGGAGCGGGCCAGGCGGGGCAGCAGGCGCAGGCGGTGAGCGCGGTGGTCGATCAGGCGCTTCTCCTTGCCGGGCAGGCCCTCGAACTGACGACGCCGCATGGCGTAGCGCACCGCGATCGTCAGGGAGGCGCGGGTGGCGGCACCTGCGGCGGCGCCCACGGCCACGCGGCCGCGAATCAGGGTGCCGAGCATGGTGAAGAAGCGGCGGTTGCGGGACTCGATGGGGGAGGAGTACACGCCGTCCTCGGAGACGTCGCCAAAGCGGTTGAGCAGGGCCTCGCGCGGCACGCGGACCTTGTCAAAGCTCAGGGTGCCGTTGTCCACGCCCATCAGGCCGCCCTTGTGGCCGTGATCCCCGATGGTCACGCCGGGCAGGGTGTTGCCGTCCTCGTCGCGGATCGGCACCAGCAGGCAGTGCACGCCGTGGGATTCCTCCACGCCGGGGGTGTAGAGCTGGGCGAATACCGCGGCCATGCGGCCGTGCTTGGCGGCGTTGCCGATGTACACCTTCTCCGCCGAGGGGGTGGGGGAGTCCACGATGAACTCCTTGGTCTCGGGGTCGTAGGTGGCGGTGGTCTCGATGTTCTGAACGTCGGAACCGTGGCCGCGCTCGGTCATGCCGAAGCAACCCAGGAGCTTGAGGTCGATGATGTCACGCACGTAGTGGGAGTGGCGCTCGGTACCCAGGGCGTCCACGGCCCCGCCCCACAGGCCCCACTGCACGCCGCCCTTGACCATGGTGGAGAGGTCGGCGTAGCCCACCATTTCCAGGCCGGTGAGGGTGGCCCCGGTGTCCCCGCCGCCGCCGTTCTCCGGGGCGAAAACGCCCTTCTGCATCTTCGTTTCGGCCAGGATGGCGAGCTTATCCAGCATGGCCTCGCGGGCCTCGTCCATGCTCAGGGTGGGGTCGTGCAGTAGTTCCTTTCCGCGCTCGCTGACGGCCTGGCGGAAGACGTCGCGGGAGCTGGCCCAGCGGCCGTCGAGAAGCTTCCGCAGGTCCTTGGTGGCGGCGGGATCGGGCGTGGTGGGCAGGGTGCGCGGGCTGCCCTTTTCCGGGGTGGCGCGGTTCTTATCGGTCATGATGAACTCCTAGGGGAAAGTGATTAACGCTCAAGGATGGCTACAACGCCCTGGCCGCCAGCGGCACAGATGCTCACGAGAGTGCGGCCGCCGCCGTTTTCCTCCAGGGTCTTGGCGGCGGTGGCGAGGATGCGGCCGCCGGTGGCGGCGAAGGGGTGACCGGCCGCCAGCGAGGAGCCCTTGACGTTGAGCTTGCTGCGGTCGATGGCACCCAGCGGGGCGTCGAGGCCGAGGCGGTCGCGGCAGTAATCGGTGGATTCCCAGGCCGCCAGGGTGGCCAGCACCTGGGAGGCGAAGGCCTCGTGGATCTCGTAGAAGTCGAAGTCTTGCAGGCTCAGGCCGTTGCGGGCGAGCAGGCGCGGCACCGCGTAGGTGGGGGCCATGAGCAGGCCGTCCGGTCCGTGCACGAAGTCCACGGAGGCGGTCTCGGAGTCCACCAGGTAGGCGCGCACGGGAATGTTGTGCTCGCGGGCCCAGTCCTCGGAGGAGAGTAGGGCCACGGAGGCGCCGTCGGTAAGCGGGGTGGAGTTACCGGCGGTCATGGTGGCCTGCGCGCCGTGCTGCTCGGCGTCCTTGCGGCCGAACACGGGCTTGAGCTTGGCCAGCTTGTCCACGCTGGTGTCCGGGCGCAGGTTGGTATCGCGCTGCACGCCGAGGAAGGGGGTGAGGAGGTCGGAGAAGAACCCGGCCTCGTAGGCGGCGGCGAGGTTGCGGTGGGACTGCACGGCCAGTTCGTCCTGGTCGGCGCGGCTGACGCCGAACTCGCGGGCGGTGATCGCGGCGTGCTCGCCCATGGAGAGGCCGGTGCGCGGCTCGCCGTTGCGGGGCTGCTCGGGGGCCAGCTGGGAGGGGCGGATGGAGCCGAGCAACTTGAGGCGGTCACCGGCGGTCTTGGCGGTGCTGAGCTTGATGAGCGTGCGGCGCAGGTCATCGCCCACGGCCAGGGGCGCGTCCGAGGTGGTGTCCACGCCGCCGGCCAGGCCGGACTCGATGCGGCCGAGGGAGATGGCGTCGGCTACCTGAATGGCGCTGGTCAGGCCGGTGCCGCAGGCGTGCTGCACGTCAAAGGCGGGGGTGCGGGAGCTCAGCGCGGAGCCGAGCACGCACTCGCGGGTGAGGTTGAAGTCGCGGGAATGCTTGAGCACCGCGCCGGCTACCACGAGGCCCAGGTCCTCGTCCTGGAGGCCGTAGCGGGCCACGGCGCCGTCGATAGCCGCGGTGAGCATGTCCTGGTTGGAGGCGTTGGCGTACTCCTTGTTGGAGCGCGCGAAAGGAATGCGGTTTCCGCCGAGGATCGCAACCTTGCGAGGGGTAGTCATATGTGCTCCGTCCTAGTAGGGATCTCTGCGTGACAGTTTAACGTGATTCAAAGCATAGGGTTTGAAAATCTATAATGTGAATCACTGGCTCGGCTGCTACGGTAGACAAAGATGTGGCGTAAGCAAAGCGCCAACCCCCACGACGTTAGGAGATCAACCTATGCCCTCCGCACAAAAAGGCCTGCTAGAGCAACTAATCAACTCCCCCCTCGCGGGTAAAGCGGGGGTACCGCAGGGTGAGCCGCTGCGGCGTTACAAGCCCGGCGAGCCGCTTCTCGACGCCCCCGTGGTCACCGGAGGCGCCCCCGGCAGCCGCTTCGAGGCGGGATTGAAGGACCTCCTTGGCGGCGACTACCAATACGTAGGCCCCGAGGCAGATACCAAGCGCGGCGCCATCGTCTTTGACGCCACCGGAATCGCCCGCCCCGAGGATCTCCACGAACTCTTCGACTTCCTCCAGCCCCAGATGCGCAAGCTCGCCCCCTGCGCCCGCGTGGTGGTGTTGGGCACCACGCCCGAGCTGGTGGAGGACCGCGACGAGCACATCTGCCAGCGCGCCCTGGAAGGCTTCACCCGCTCCCTGGCCAAGGAACTGCGCCGCGGGGCCACCGCGCAACTGGTGTACGTCGCCCCCGAGGCCGACCTCAAGGCCGCCGAGTCCACGCTGCGCTTCCTGCTCTCCGGTAAGTCCGCCTACGTGGACGGCCAGGTGATCCGCGTGACCGCCGCCGCCGTCGGCACCGCCGACTGGAACAAGCCCCTGGCCGGGAAGATCGCCGCCGTCACCGGCGCGGCCCGTGGCATCGGCGCCACCATCGCGGAGGTCTTGGCCCGCGACGGCGCGAAGGTCATCTGCGTGGACATCCCCCAGGCGGGCGAGGGCCTGACCGAGACCGCCAACCGCGTCAAGGGCACCGCCCTGCCGCTGGACGTGACCGCCCCCGACGCCGCCGACCAGCTCCAGAAGCACGCGGAGGAGCGCCACGGCGGCGCAATCGACATCATCGTGCACAACGCCGGCGTGACCCGGGACAAGCTGCTGGCCAACATGAACGAGGGCCAGTGGAAGATGGTGCAGAACATTAACCTGGTGGCCCCCGTGCGGATCACCGAGGGCCTGCTGGCCAACGGTGGCCTGGCCGACGGCGGCCGCGTGGTGGGTGTGTCCTCCATGGCCGGCATCGCGGGCAACCGCGGCCAGACCAACTACGCCACCACCAAGGCCGGCGTGGTGGGCCTGGTGGACACCTTCTCCGAGGAGCTGGCCGCCCGTGACATCACCGTCAATGCCGTGGCCCCCGGCTTCATCGAGACGGCCATGACCGCCGCCATGCCCTTCGGCCCGCGTGAGGTGGGCCGCCGCCTGAACTCGCTCTCCCAGGCGGGCCAGACCATCGACGTCGCGGAGACCATCTCCTACCTCGCCGGTAACGCCTCCGGCGCGGTCACGGGGAACACCGTGCGCGTGTGCGGCCAGAACCTCCTGGGGGCCTAAATGACGCACCACGAACTCCCCGCCATTCCCAACCTCATGAGCGAGTACGGGAACGCCGCCCGCGATCTCCTCCCCGTGGTGGGCACCAAGCGACGCGCCACCGGCGATCCCACCACCTCCTTTGGGGTGAGTGGCGTGACCATCGACCCCGCCCACGTGGCGGCCTACGCCCAGGCCACCGGGCTGCGGTTGGGCAACACCCTGCCCCTGACCTACCCCTACGTGCTTTCCTTCCCCCTGGCCATCAAGGTCATGGGCGCCCCGGACTTCCCGTTCAACGCGGTGGGTGCGGTGCACCTCACCAACGTGATCGAGCAGTACCGGTCCCTGAGCGTGACGGACACCCTGAACATGAAGGTGCACGCGGAAAATCTCCGCCCGCACCGCAAGGGCCTGCTCATCGACATGGTGACCGAGGTGGAGGTGGCGGGCGAACTCGCCTGGAAGCAGACCTCCGGGTTCCTGGCCAAGGGGGCCAAGATGTCCGGTTCCGTCTCCGGTGCGGTGGCGGAGGACAGCGGCTCCCTCTTTGGCGAGCATCCCGCGGTTCCCGAGCACGCCCCCACCGGGCAGTGGCGCGTGACTCCGGCGCAGATCAAGAAGTACGCCCAGGCCTCCGGGGATAAAAACCCCATTCACGTTTCCACCCTGGGTGCCAAGGCATTCGGCTTCCCCACCACCATCGCCCACGGCATGTGGTCCGCGGCCGCGATCCTGGCCGGGGTGGAGGGCCAGATTCCCGACGCCGCCCGGTACGGCGTGGAGTTTGTGAAGCCGGTGGTTCTTCCCGCTCGGGTGGGGTATTACGCGGAGCGTTCTGTCCTTTCTGAGCGGGGTTGGGACTTCCAACTCCGCAAGGCCTCCAAGCCGACCACCCTGCACGCGGTGGCGCGGTTGGAGGAGCTCTAGGTTTCTAGGTTTCGGCCTTTTTCGGCGCTAAGGGGTGCCATTAGGGGCGGTTGCGGCGAGGCGACCGCCCCTAATGGCACCCTTTCGTGTTGTTTGCACCTGAGGCGCCCGGGAGGGGGTAAACGGGGACGCAGGGGCGGCGTCGGTAGTGGCGATGGTGACCCGGCAGCACCAAGGGGTGCCACCTCGCCCCGGGAACCTCCGAACCCCGGTCTAGTGGCACCCCTTAGCGTTGTTGCGGCCCCGCCGAGCCCCCGCCAGCCCCTTACCCCTTGGTGTCGATGTTCATCTCGCCCGGGTTCCACAGCCCGGAGCGGGTAATCTCCTCCGTGGTGATCTCGGCGGTGCGGGGGGTCTGGCCGGCGGAGTTGGTGCGCGGCTCATAGATTTCGATGGAACCCCAGTCGCGGCCCCAATCGTCGCGGAGGTAGCTGGGCAGCTCGTAGGACTCGTTCACGGCCTCCACGGTGCCCATCGGGCCGCCGCCGGTGTAGTTCTGCACCGGGGTGAGGGTGGATTTGCCGGGGTAATCGGGGGAGACGCGGTAGGTGGGGATCTCGGTCACGCCCGCGTAGTGGTTGAAGGTGCGCTGGCAGGGGAATTGCAGCGGCACCGGCCAGTCGAGCAGGCCGGGCTGCTCGGAGCCGATCACGTTGTTCAGGGTGTCCAAGGTGGGCACGCGGGGCGGGGTGATGCCCAGCCACTCGCCCTCGTTGAGGTTGATGTCCTCGGCCTTGATGCGCACCACGTTGGCGGCCTCGGGGAGGTCGGCCAGGGGGTAGCGCAGGTTGCGCCAGTTGGGGGTGGGGCCGGCGTCGCGCATTTCCACGGAGCCCTCGTCGGTGACGGAGCCGTCGGCCTGGCGGGTGCCGTATTCGAGCACCAGGTTCTGGCCGTCCTGCTCGATGCCGTTGATGTCGTGGTGCTTGATTTTGCCAAAGGCGGAGACCACCACCAGGGGGGCGTCCTCGCGGGCGTCGGGGAGTTCGTACCAGGCCGTGGTGACCTTGGCGGGGCGCTGATCCTCCTCCTGGTAGGAGCCGAGTACGGGTACTACCTCGTAGTCGAGATTGAAGGGCAGCTCGTGGGTGGAGCCGTTCACGCCGCGCTGGTTGGCGGAGCGGGAACCGCCGGAGTTGCCGTTGTCCTGGCCGGAATCGGAGGTTCTGGCGGCGTCGTCGGAGTCCACCTGATCCGCGATGGCCGCCCCGGGGCCACTGGTATCCGATTCCGCGTCCTCCACGCTGCCGGGCAGGTTATTGGGGCCGAATCCGCGATTTTCCCCGGCCTCCAGGGACTCGCCCAGGGAGATGTCGCCCACGGGGGTGAGGAAGGCCTGGTTGGTGTTCGTCTCCACCAGCGCGTCCGAGGCCAGGCCGCAGGCGTTGCCGCCGAGGTTGCGCAGGTTGCCCAGGCCCACGGTGTAGGCCGGGTACTGGCTGGCAAAGGCCTTGCCGAAGCTGAGCAGGGAGAAGGCCAGCACCACGGCGCTGAGCACCGCGATCGGGGCGGAGGCCAGCCCCACCCAGCGGGAGGAGGCGTTGAGGCGGCGTCGCTTAGCCAGCATCTCGTCCAGGTTGCCCAGGGCCTCCGCGCGGGTGCGGCGCATGTCCCCGATGAAGGAGAACACCACGCCGATCGCCAGGATCGCAATGGCCAGGTACAGCACCACCGAGGAGGCCTCGATGCCCTTGAGCTGCACGGACTTATCCCACCACGGGATGTGGAAGCTGGACACATACCACCAGCCGTTCATGCCGGCCAGGGAGAGCGCGAAGATCAGCAGGAACCCGCCGATGGTCATGGCGCGGGCGCGCGCGGAGCGCACCACCATCGCGCTGAGTGCCACGGAGGCCACGGCGGCGAGCGCGGCGGCGGTTCCGGCGTTCGCGCCGAAGTGGTGCGTCCACTTGGTGGGGGTGAACATGAGGAAGAAGAACGTGCCCACCACGATGATGAGCAGGCGCACCGTGGGCCCGGAGGCCGCGCCCGCGATCTTCTTGTGGCGCAGCAGCGTGATGCCCACGATCACCAGCGAGACAAAGAACATGAACATGGGGAAGCGGCGGGTAAAGGAGCCGTCCACCGAGGCGGTGGACAGCAGCGACTGATAGCGCGCGAACTCCTCGCTCCACGGCAGCGCCGGGCCGATCTCCGAGCGCACCCGCGTGGCTTCCAACACGCTTGCGAGGGTCTGATCCCCAAACATGCCCACCAGCACCGCCGTGCCCGTGGCCAGCACCGGGGCCAGCATCGCCAGGGCGGCCACCACGTTGGCACCTATCGACGCCCTTTCGCCCCCACCGAGCAGCGGCAGCCGCTCGTAGAGGATCCGCAGCAGCGGGGAGAGGGCCGCAAAGAGAGCGGCCACCGCCATCAGGCCCGTGGGCCCGGTGGCCAGGGAGAGCGCGGCCAGGAGCACGCCGATCGCGCCGGGGAGCAGCCGCCTGGTCTCGATCGCGCGCTCGAAGGAGGCCCAGGCCAGGATCGCGCCCATCGCGATGATCGGCTCCGGGCGGGTGCCGTTGTTATAGGGCAGCCAGAACGTGAGCAGCACCAGGGCGGCCGTCCACTGGGCCAGGCGGCGGCTGCCCACCGTGCCGCCCAGGCGCGGCAGCAGATACCGGGAGAGCACGAACCAGATGACCAGGCCGGAGATCAGGGCGGGCAGCCGCACCCAGGCCGAGGCCGTGGACACCTGCGTCATGAGCCCCAGGAGATCGTAATAAGGCCAACCAAAGGGGGCCTCGGGCACGCCAAACCAGCGGTAATAGTTGGCCATGTAGCCGGAGTGCTCCGCCAGGCGGGACATGGAGAGGATATAGCCGTCATCGGCGGTATTGGCGCCCAGGAAGTGCCAGCCCACCAGGATGGAACCCACCAGGGCGTCCAGGCCGCGCGGGCGCCACCACCCGGCGGGCAGCACGGGGAGGCGCCCCCGGCCGTCCAGACGATCCAGGCGGAACAGGCACCACAGGGATACCGCCATCATCGCCAGGCCCAGCCAGGTGGCGATCTGCTTGAGCAGGGTGGGCGAGGAGGTAAACCGGGAGTTGATCTCCACGTGGACGCTTAAGCCGGCGTCGATAAGCTCCTGGGCGGCGTCGTTGTTGAGTTCCGTGTACAGGCCGCTGACCTGCGGGCGGACGTCATCCTTGGAGGTGGAGTCCGGGGAGGAGGCGTAATCGGTGCCCTCGATCCACGCCTTGGTTTCTTCCTCCGTGGAGCGCAGGGAGAGCACCGCCCCATTAGGGAGGTCGCGCACCTGATCCGCGGTGAGGTCAAAGAACGCCTCGCCGCGCACGGAGACGTCCAGCGAGCCGTCAAAGGAGCGGACGAAGAGCCCGCGATGGGCGGCGTCGGTGGAATCGGCGGGCAGGGTACCCAGAAGCAGCGCCTCCCCCTCGCGCAGTTCCTCCAGGGCGGAGACGGGGATCTGGGCCTCCATCTCCTGCGGGGCGTAGGAGATCAGCGGCGCGTTCACCGAGTCCACGCTGCCGCCCTGCGGCCAGTTCAGGCTGGACTGCACCTGGTGAACGGGCAGAAAGGGCGTGGCCACAAAGAGGAAGAACCCGAGCAGGCCGGTGATGATGGCCAGGCGTTTGAGCCAGCCGGGGGCCTGCTGCGTGGGAGCGTGTGGTGGTGCGGGGGACGCTTCTGAGGTAACAGACACAGCCCGTTAGTCTACGGCACCGGCGGGTCAGGCTCCCTCCGTGACTCGGGTGACCACCACGAAGGGGCCGATCTGCGTCATGTCCCAGCGGCGGGAATCCGCAAAGGAGGCGGGGTTGAAGAACACTCCCTTATACCTGATGTTGGGGTGATTGGGGTAGATGTCCTCCGCGAGGTGGATCTTGAAGCCGGAGGTGGTTTCTTCGGAGTCGGCCCCCGCCGAGTCCGTTTCCCCCAGGGCCGAGCCCGAGGCGGCGGCCTCCGCCTCCAGGTCGCCCCGGAAGAGGAACACGTCCGGTGCCCGCCAGGAGCGTTCCTGGGCCTCGGCGGCCACGGTGGCGTCGAAATCCGCGGGGTCGGCCAGTTCTTCCCAGGAGCGTAGGGCCCAGTCCTCGATGGCGGCGTTGCGCCGGTCAAACTGCCCCAGGGGATTGGCGTAGTGGCTGGTAAAGGCCTGGAACCCGTGATAGGGGTGGAAGCTCATAAAGCGGTTCTCATCTGCCAGCACCACGGTATCGGCGGGGTCGTGGCCGTGGCGGCGAATCTCCTCGTCGATCTGGGCGTAGTACTGGGCGGCGTTGGGGGCAAAGCGATCGGCGCGCTCCCCGTAGCCATCGGTGTCCGAGTAGGCGTAGTCCAGGTTTTCCTGGTGGTGGGTGGGAATGTCTTGGGCGTATTTCACCCCGGCCAGGCTCAGCACCGCCACCAGGGCCAGCGTGATGGGTTGCTGCCAGCGGGGGGAGAAGCGATCCGGGTACAGGGAGCGCAGCCCCTGGCGGCGCAGCCAGCCGAAGCCCATCACGCCGGCGGTGGCCAGTTGCAGGGCCACCAGCATTTCCACGCGGAATCCCAGCAAGGTCACCCCGCCGATGGTCAGCACCATCGAGGCCAGGCACCAGGCGTACTGGCACAGCAACACCAGCAGGAGGGCGCCCTCGGCGGGGCGTCGCCAATGCAACACCAGGTACACCAGCCCCACCATGCACAGCACTCCCACGATGGAGGCCGCGAGGAAGGGCAGCGGGAACTCCGCGCCCTCGCCGGGCAGGTAGTGCATGGCCGTGGCTCCCGAGCGCTCCCGGCTGTGCAGCGTGGCCCACAGGTAGGGGCCCCAGGTGCTCAGCGCGAGGAGGATGGAGCCGGTGCCCGCCACCACCAGGTGCAGCAGAGGCCGCCAACTCCGGCGCGCGGCGGCCAGCACCAGCGCCATGACCACCACGGAACCGGCGGCCAGGGCGGTAAAGAGCGTGTACATGGTGGCCGAGGCTCCCAGGAACACCGCCACGCCCGCCGTGGCGAACCAGGAGCCGGACAGCGCCCTGCGCGCGATCAGGGACAGCGCGGGCACGCCCAGCGCCACGATGATGGCATAGGGCTCTTGGGGCCCGAGTTGCAGCATGAGGCAGGTGCTCACCAGGGCGATCGCGGCGGCGGCGGGCAGGGAACCCAGCAGCCGCTGCCACACCGGCACCAGCAGGCAGGCGGCCGCCGCGATCGAGACGAGCGCCCACGGCTGGTACACCTCCCAGCCCGGCATGCCCAGGAGGTTGGCCATGCGGCCGCCCAGCCAGAACCAGGTGGGCGGGTAATAGGTGGGCATGTCGATGTAGTTCATGTCCGCCAGCGAGGTGGTCTGCGCCATGCGGCTGAGGAACTGCGTGCGGAACGCCTGATCCACCTGGAGGCCGTCAATGTACAGGCGGGTGGCCGAAAGTGGCATGCCCGTGGTGCTAAACACCAGCGCTGCCGGGGCCAGGTACGCCGCCGTGTACGTAAGTGCGCGCCGCCACCGGGGAATCGCGCCGCCGCGCAGCCACCAGGCCATCAACACACCCACCACCACGATCACCGCCGCGCTGCCCGCCGTGGCGAGCGCGCGCGTGACCATCGAGGTGCTAAACGCCGGGAGCGTCACCTGCTTGGCCAGGAACCAGAGCACCAGGGTCAGCGCGGCCCCGGCGAGGGGGGCCAGGGCCATTGCCAGCAGGGTGCCGCGCCGCCCCAAACGGTCTGTAGAACTCATGGGCAACAGTCTAAGGGGTGCCACTGGGGCGGGGTTGGGCGACAGGCGCGGGTTAGTGGCACCCCTTGCGCCGCTTTTCGACGCCCTCCCTCCCGCATGCGGCCCCGCACCTCTCACTTTGGTGGTGGGGGTCACCTCCCCGACCGCTGGCCCTATTCCTGGGTCTGGCTGATTCTGTTTCACTCCCGCCCCGCTCCACCCCCCACCACCACCCCAAAGGGTGCCATTGGGGGCGGGGCGGGCGCCGATCCCCCGCTAATGGCACCCCTTAGTGTTGGTGGAGTGGTGAGGAAGCCGTTCAGAAGGGCAGGTGCCGGAAGATCTGGCGCGGAATGAAGTTGAAGGCCGTGGTCACCAACTGGAAGGCCGGGTGGACAAAGAGGATGTCCTTGCCACTCGCCACGGCCTCCACGGTGTCCTTGCCCACGCGCTCGGCGGAGACCGTGAACGGGGCCTCCTTGACCCCGGCGGTCATCTTGGTGCGCACCTGGCCGGGTCGAACGGTGAGGACATTCACACCGGAACCGCGCAGGGCCTCCCCCAATTGGGTGTAGAAGCCGTCGAGGCCGGACTTGGAGGCGCCGTAGACAAAGTTGGAGCGGCGTACCCGCACCCCGGCCACGGAGGAGAGCGCCACGATGGTGCCGTGGCCCTGCTTCTTCATGGCCTGAGCCAGGAGCACGCCCACGGAGAGGGGCCCGGTGTAATTCACCTGGGCGCTGGCCACGGCCTTGGCCTGGTCCTGCCAGAGTTCTTCCTGGTCGCCCAGGCTGCCAAAGGCCACGATGGCCACGTCCACGTCGCCGTGGGCAAAGGCCCGTTCCACCACCTCGGGGTGGGTATCAAAGGCGGTGGCGTCGAAGTCGAGCACCTCCACCTCCGTGGCACCGGCCTGGGTGAGTTGGGCTACGGCGGCGTCGATACGCGGGCTGGCGGCGCGGGCCGCCAGGGTGACGCGGGCGGGGCTGCGGTGCAGGAACTCGGAGACGATGGCTAGGCCGATCTCCGAGGTTCCGCCGAGCAAGAGGATGTTTTGGGCTTGGCCCACTGCGTTCAACATTGGGGGTACTCCTTAGCACAATTCGAGGCGGCGGGACATATCGGAGGCAAAGACGCCGGTGGGGTCGATGGCGTTGCGGGTGCGCAGCCAGCCCTCCATGCCGGGGTACATGGCGTGGAAGTTCTCGGCGGAGGTGCGGGATTCCTTGGCCAGGTAGAGGCGGCCGCCGAACTCCATCACCTGGCGGTCGAGGTCGTCGAGGAGTTCGCCCAGGCCCGGGCGGATGGGGAAGTCCACGCACACGTTCCACCCCGGCATGGGGTAGGAGAGCGGGGCGCGGTTGCCGGGGCCAAAGAGTTTGAACACGTTGAGGGCGGAGTAGTGCCCGGAGGCCTGGATCTGCTTGATGATGTCCTTGAACGGCTCCACGGCCTCCATCGGCACCACAAACTGGTATTGCAGGAAGCCCTTGGCGCCGTAGCCGCGGTTCCACTCCCCGATGAGGTCCAGGGGCTGGTAGAACTGCGTGAGGTTTTTCACCTGGTTCCGCGCGGGCGAGCCCATCAGGTAGTAGGCTTGGCCCACGGCGGAGAGGCTGAGCTTGTTCATCGTCCAGGAGGGGAAGATGTCCGGTACCGTCATCAGTTGCGGGGCGTGGAACTTCAGGGGGTCCTTGGCCAGTTTGGGGGCCAGTTCCTGCAACTGATCCAGGGTGGCCAGGGAGCCCCGGGAGATGGTGGCCCGGCCGAGTTTGGGGGCGGGGGAGATGGCGTCGAACCACGCGGAGGAATAGGTGTAGTTCACCTCGGAGCCATCGGAGTGGAAGGCGATGGTCTCATCGAGGGTATTGGTGCGGTCCGTATCCGCGATGAAGAAGGCCGTTTCCGTCTTGGTCATGCGGATCGTGGCGCGCAGAATGATGCCGGTCAGACCCATGCCGCCCACGGTGGCCCAGAAGAGTTCGCCCTCGGGATCGTCCGGGGAACCCTCCGGCTCCAGGTGCAGCACGCGGCCATCGGCCACCAGGAGTTCCATGGCGGCCACGTGATTACCAAAGGAACCGGCCGAGTGGTGATTCTTGCCGTGAATATCCGGGCCGATCGCCCCGCCGATGGTCACCTGGCGGGTGCCGGGCAGCACCGGAACCCACAGGCCATAGGGCAGGGCGGCCTTCATCAACTGGTCGAGCGTCACGCCCGCGTCCACGTCCACCAGGGCGGAATCCGGGTCGATGGAGTGAATGCGATTGAGCGGCTGCATGTCCACCACCAGGCCGCCGCCGTTTTGGGCCGGGTCGCCGTAGGAGCGGCCCATGCCGCGGGCGATCACGCCGCGCCGGGCGTATTCGGGCTTGGTGGAGTTCTCATCCGCCACCTGGGCCACGGCCTCGATGATCGTCTCCACGTCCGGGGTGGAGAGCACGTGGGCCGTGGAGGGCGCGGTGCGGCCCCATCCGTAGAGGGATTGTTCCTTGGTCTGGAATGCCATATTAAAAGGAATCTTTCCGAAAGAAAGGCGTACTAGATACTGCACCCACCTTAGCGCCCCGGTGCAGGCCGGGTGCCCGGCGACGGCGCGGATTGAGGCGGATCGACGCGGATCACAAATCCATGATCTCCCGCACCCGGGCGGGCAGTTCCTCCTGCGAGGTGATCTCCGGGCCCTGATAATCGCGCAATTCCTGGTACACCAGCACCCGGCTGGTGGAATCGAGCAGGGGGAGTTCCTGGGCCATGAGGCGCGTCATGAAGTCATCCAGGGGGAGGTTGGTGCGCTGCGCCGCCTCGTGGTGCTCCGGCTGACCTTTTCTTCCGAACATGGCTCCCAAGGATAGCTAGGGTGGTGGGCATGACGCAGAAGAATCAATCCACCCTGAACGCCACGCGCACCAGGCGACTGGGGCAGGCGGCCTTTGTGGGAGCGTGGGAGGCGCTGCCGGATTACGTGCCCTCGCGGGTGGCGCGCGGTGTCATCAAGACGGCCCTGGTGGGAGGCGGGGTCGCCACGGCGGTGGCGCTGGGCCGGGGGGAGGATACCCCGGTGGAAAAGCCCAAGGAGATAGACCTTAGCGCCACCCAGACCAGGGTGGCGCTGGCGGTGGGGTTCGCGTTGCTGGTGGCCATGCCGGTGCTGAACCACAAGATCCGCGTCTGGGCGGCCGGGTGGCTGCGCCGCTGCGGCATCAATCGCCCCCACACCGTGCTGGGGGTGGCGGCGGCCGTGGTGGTCTTTGCCGCGCTGGAATCGGAGGCGGACGTGGCATGATCGCGGTCGTCGATAAGCAGGAGGAAGCCACGGTGGTGTGGCACGTGCAGACCACCGTGGGGGACACTGCCGTGATGTCCGGGGCGTGGATCGTGGCGGACCCCACGGATCTGTTGGTGGGCGCGGTGCAGGTGCGGCCCGGGGCCGAGGCGGTGCGCGAACTCGCGGCGGCGATGAACGAGGAGCGCGAGCGGATCCGCGAGGCCTGCGGGGACAAGGTCACCGGCCTGCGGCTCGACGCCCTGGTGGAGCCCGACCTCGACCAGATTTCCGCCGCCTACCAGGGCGAACCCGCCGCGCGCCGGGCCTGGGTCACCGCCACCGCGCTCGCGCAGCTCGTGCAGCAGTGGCACACCCTGGAGACGCAGCGCCGCTCCCGCAAGCACCTCCAGGAGGTCTTTGGCAAGGAGATCAGGCCCCTGCCGCTGAAGCACCATGCGGCCTGAACCCACCACCGTGCTGCTCCGGGCCGCCAGCCTCACCGGAGAAGTCCACCGGCACATCGGCATCGATGCCTCCCGCCACCTGCACGATCTGCACCGCGTGCTGGGCACCTGCTTTGGGCTTATCGACGCCCCCACCTGGGGTTTTCAGCACTCCACCGACGCGGGAGGGCGGGGCGTGGACGGTAGCGAGCGCATTGACACGCACCTGGGTGCGGTGGGCGAGCACCTGACCTACGAGTGGGGACTGTGGCAGATCCGCCTCAGCGTGGTGGGCGTTTTTGTGCGCGACGCCCACACCCCCTGGGCGCTGTGCGTGGGCGGCTCCGGGAGTTTCCGGGACGCGCCCTTCGACCTGGCCACCATCAACGCCGCCCTGATGGGCGGCGCGGCCACGCGCGAGGTGATGGATCGGGTACGACCCGAGGTGCGCTCGGTGCTTTCGCGGGGGAACCTGATGGACTTCGTGCCGCTGCTTCAGGCCCTGGATGTGGGTTGTGGTTTTGTGGGCTCGACGGGCTCGGAAAGTGGGGCCGTGGCGGGGAAGGTGGCGGAGCTGCCGGTGGAAAAAGACCAGGTCGGCGCCGATGCTTTTTGGTGCGCGCTGCTGGGCTTTGCCTGTTTTTCCGGCGAGGCCGTGGCCGATGAGGTGATGGTGGCCGCGATGGAGGCGCTGGGATACGGGGATTGTGTGGATGAGGCTCGGTTAAGCGGCCGCGTGGTGCGGGCCTGGTGCGCGGAGTCCCTGGATCGGCTGGCCGCGATGGGCGGCTGCGGAGAGAACCAGGCGCCCCCGGTGGAGCGCCTGGAGTTGTACCGGGTGCTTTTGAGCGGGGATGTTTTCTGTGGTGGGGGTGCTGGTGGTGTTTCTGGCGACTCTGGAGGTTCTGGCGGTTCTGGCGGTTCTGGTGCGGGGGCGGTGTTGAGCGCCGCGCTGAAGTAGGCTGAGGCCCCGTGCAGGATTTAAAGAGCCAGGGCATCCGTTTTCTTATCAGTGGTGGCATCTCCGCCGTGGTGGATCTGGGACTGACCTGGATATGCAACGTGGTGGTGGGCATGAGCATTCCCGCCTCGCGCACCATCGGCTTTATCTTTGGCACGCTCGTGGCCTACATGATCAACCGCCGCTGGACTTTCCGCGCCGAACCCTCCTGGCGGCGGTTCCTGGCGGTCATGGGCCTTTATGCGATCACCTATGGTGTGAACGTGGGCGGCCAAACCTTGGGGCAGCGGCTTTTCCAAGACTGGGGTTGGGACCACAACATCGCCCTGGTGGTGGCCTTTGTGCTCTCCCAGGGCACGGCCACGGTGATCAACTTTGTGATGCAGCGGACTTTCATTTTCCGGGTTAAGTGAGTTGCTGGGGGTGGTTTGCGGTTGGTTTGTGCGGGGGGGGGCTCGCGTTGGCAGTTGCTGCTGGCTGGGTTGCTGGGTTGCCGTTGGCTGGCGGCCCCATCGGCATCGGCGCTAAGGGGTGCCATTAGGCGGTGGATTGGGCTCCCACACCCGGAGGTGGCACCCCTTCGTGTTGGGTGCGCAGGTGGTGCGGGCTCATTCCGGCTTATTCCGGGCGACGGAATCGTTCGCGGCGGCCGAGCCGGTGGAGGGAGAGCCATTCCTTGAACCCGGCCGGGTCGCGCCTTTGGACTAGGAAGAACCAGGCAAAGCGCGCGTATTCCTGGGGGAGGAGTTTGCGCATACCGGGTTGGCTCATGAGGTATCCGCGGTTGCGGTATGTGAAGAATCTCTTGGACTCGCTGCTGGGGTATTGGGTGTGCATTTTCCCACCCAGAATGGGTTTGAACTCGTCCGAGCCATCGGGGTGGAGATACGCGGTGGTCAGCGCGGTGCCAAAGCGTAGGCCCGAGCGAACAAGACGGCGGTGATATTCCACCTCGTCGCCGCGAATAAACAGGCGATAGTCCGGTACGCCGATGATTTCCATGGCGCGCGCCGAGATGAGCGCACCGTTAAACAGGCTGGCGATCCCCGGAATGAAGTCTCCTTCTAATTCATTCACGGTGCGTTTCCACGTCACCCCCTGGCGCAAAGGGAAGGCGAGTCGTTCTGGGGTGTCGATGTTGCACACCACGGGCGAGACCTCGTGGAGACGGTGCCGGGCGGCGGCGTCGATAAGCGTGGCCAGGACGTGATGATCCTGGGGGCGCCCATCATCGTCGGCGCACCAGATGGCGTCGGCCCCGAGGGCTAGCGCGGTGAGGAATCCGTAGGCGAAACCGCCGGCGCCGCCGAGATTTGTGCGGCTGGGCAGGTAGATTCCGCGATCCCCGGCTACCTCATCGAGGAGGCGGCGCACGGAGTCCTCGGCGGCGTTGTCCACCACGATGACCCATTTCACCGGCCGGGTTTGCTGACATACCTGTTCCAGGGAAGCGCGGAGTTGTTCGACTCGCCTGTGCGTGACAATGACGGCGGCAATGGAATCAGAGCTTCGCAGCGGCGGAATCATGCCTACATTCTGCCACGCTGCGGTGCCACCGCCACACGGGATCGTCGCTGAATGGGGAGCGAAGCCCCCGCGCGATAGCGATGATTTCCTCCACTACCTTTTCGCAGTGATGATCCACGCAGGCCGAGGTATAACGCAACGCGTAATATCCCTGACTAATGGCGTCATTGGTTTTCCAACGGTCCTTGACAAAGGACGCGCTATTGCTATGAAATGCCTCCCCGTCAATGTCGATGAGCATCTTACATTTTCCCTCCACGAGTGCATCCCAGGTGTGATTGCCGATCTTCACGTTTTGCGTGATCTTGAGGCCGTGTATTTTGAGGGGGCGGAAAACCCTGCGCTCCGTCTCGCTATCAGCGCCGATGGAGGATCGGCCGAGTACTGCGGAGAGCCCTTTGCGGGAGGCGGTGCCCAGGCAGGAGAGGTCTTTTTTTAGAGAAGGGGTGCCGTTTCGGCCCGCGTAATGATGCTCCAGAACACGCATGAGAACGTCCTGGGTGCTATCGCGGAGACGACGTTTTACCGACCGGAGCGCCGATACCAATCTCGCTGGTGAAAGCAGTGAAAGATCGCGTACCACTGTGGCGGCGCAGAGGACTTTTATGCCGTGAATCATGGTGGTGGGTAAGCAGCGCCGACGTGTGACCCGCAAAGTGTGGGTATTCTTCTCAGATTTTCCTCTGGGCACAACGGCGTGCAGGGGAAGCGTGACCTCCTGATTAAGGAATAATTGCACGGCGGTGACCCCGGTGAAGGCCAGATGTGGTTTGAGTAGGGAATAGGCGGCGCACAATTGGTGCGGTGTTAATGGTTCTTCTGAATAGAGCCCGCGAATGATTCTGTGGAGGCTACCCTCCCTGAGGCGGCGAGCGATGGAATAGCGTGTTTCTCCCATGCGTTTGAGTTCGGCTGTTGAGGCAACAGTAATGCCATCAATTTCCATGTGTACCATTGGTTCCCCCTAGCGGTGCGGTCTTGCTCTCACCCTAGACCACGCCTGGGACACGTATGTTCGAATGGGGTGCCTGGCTGTGGATAACCGGGCGGGCTGTGATGGGGTTGTGGATAACTGAGGCCGTTGGGGTGCCATTGGTTGGTGGAGGCTTGCCGACGCCCCGCTAATGGCACCCCTTGGAGGGGGTCGGGAGGAAAGAACCAAAAAGAGTGAAACGGATGTGACTGGTGGGTCTGGTGGTGAAACCGCCCATCCAGACATTCCCCATTCCAGCGCCGCTACACCCCGCAACAACGTCAAGGGGTGCCACTGACCCCCGCCGAGTCCCCATCACCCCACTAATGGCACCCCTAAGTGCTGTGGGCGCCGCCGCCCAGCATCACCCCACCCCTAACCACACGCTCCCCCAAAAACCACCCCTACTCCTGGAACTCGGCCAGCATCTCCCTCATGCGCTTGCCTGCCTCGGGCCCCTCGTAGGCCTCCACCACCTCGTCCACGAGTCCGGCCTGGCGGATCGTGCCGTGATCCACCCAGAGCGCGGTATTGCAGAGTTGGGCGAGGAAATCGTTGGAGTGGGAGGCAAAGACCAGGATTCCGGAGCGCTTGACCATTTCCTGGAGCCGCACCCGGGCCTTGGCCATGAAGGCGGCGTCCACGGCGCCGATGCCTTCGTCGAGAAGCAAAATCTCCGGCTCAATGGAGGTGACCACACCCAGGGCCAGCCGCACGCGCATGCCGGTGGAGTAGGTGCGCAGCGGCATATTGAGGTATTCGCCCAGCTCGGAGAACTCCGCGATGTCGTCCATTTTTTTGCGCATGGAGCGGCGGGTCTGGCCCAGGAAGAGGCCGCGAATGATGATGTTTTCGTACCCGGAGATCTCCGGGTCCATGCCCACGCCGAGATCAAAGACGGGGGCCACTCGTCCGCGCACGTGCGCGGAGCCGCGGGTGGGTTCATAGATGCCGGAAAGGAGGCGCAGGAGGGTGGATTTGCCGGCGCCATTGTGGCCCACCAGGCCCACGCGGTCGCCCTCGCGGAGGTGGAGGTTAATGTCGCGCAGGGCCTCCACCACCACGGTGTTTTCCTGATTGCGGCCAATCGCTCCGCCGGCGGCCCCCAGGAAGGCTTTTTTCATGGATCGGGATTTGGCGTCAAAAATGGGGAAGTCCACGCAGGCGTTGTGGGTATCTATGGAAACCACGGTGTTTCTTCCTTTCCTATCTGTTCGGCCCTAGGGCCCTGTACCTAGCGGCCCTATACCCAGTAACTCACGCGGAAGCGCCATTGGCGCATGGCCAGGAGGGTGAGGGTGAGTCCGGCGGCGGTCAATCCCAGCACCACCCACCAGTGATAGGCGGGAAGCGGCGCACCGATCATGGGGGCGCGCACGATTTCCAGGTAGTGATAAAGGGGATTGAGCTGGGCGAGGTGGGCGCGCTGGCCCGCGCCGTTGATGTTGTCGCGCAGGGTGGAGGTCATCCACACGATGGGGGTGATGTAGAAGAGGAGTTGGGTGCCGGCGTCGAGGAGCGGGGATACATCGCGGTATCTGGTGGCGATAATGCCAAAGAACATCGCCACCCACACTCCGTTAATAATAAGGAGCGCAAAGGCCGGGATCATGAGCAGCACGTCCCAGCCCAGGTGTCGGGGAAAGATCACCATGAGCGCCACCCAGATCACCAGGTTGTGCGCCAAAAAGAGCGTTTGCTTCCACACCAGCCGGTACACGTGGACGGAGAGCGCCGAGGGGAGTTGTTTAATCAGCCCCTCGTTGTCGATGAAAATATCTGCGCCCTCTTTAATGCAGCCGGAGATGAATCCCCAGATAATCAGCCCCACCGTCACGTGCGGCAGAAACTCCGCCAGCGGGATATTAAACAGCACGGAATACAAAAGGCCCAGGGCCAGGGCCATCACGCCGGTGGCGATGGTGATCCACAGCGGGCCCAGCACCGAGCGCTTGTAGCGCTGCTTGATGTCCTGCCAACCAAGTTGCAGCCACAGTTCGCGCTGCCCGAATCCCCGCACCAGGTCGGCCCAGGCCGCCCGGAACGTGCGGGACTGGGAGGCGGGGGCGGCGTCGCCAGTAGCCTCCGTCATCCGGGCGATGTCTGCTCTGAGGGGTTGCATGGTTTTCCAGCCTAATGGAGGCGGGGTGGTAGAACGGGGATCAGGGCGCTGACGTGCAGATGTGGCAGTGGGCCACGGGTTGGCAATACACTTTGCTGTGATGGAGTGAGAAAGAGGAGGCTATGGGCTACGACGTTGCGGGGGTTCGGGGGCTTTATAGTGCGCTCGGGGACGGCTGGACATACCTCAACGCGCACGAGCGGCCGCAGATCCCGGAGCGGGTGATGGCGGGGGTGGCGCGCGCCTTCCGCACGGCCCCCACGCCGATCCGCGGTGGCGCGACCTCCAAGCACGGCCACGCCGCCCGCCTGGAGGGTGATCTGCACATTCAGGCCGCGCGCGTGGCGGTGGCGGACCTCGTGGGCGCCACGCCGGATCGGGTGGTGCTGGGCAGCAGCCTCGACGCCCTCTACCGCAACCTGCTGCGCTGCATGAAGCCCATGCTGCGCCACGGTTCCTCCGTGGTGGCCTCCCGCCTGGATAGGCCGGAGCTTTCGCAGGCGCTTATCGACGCCGTCCCCGACGTCCGCTGGGCCGAGCCCGACCTCGCTACCGGGGAACTCCCCGCGTACCAGTACACCGAGCTGGTGGATCGCAGCACCCGGCTGGCCACCATTCCCGCCGCTCATGACCTGATGGGCGTGGTCACCCCGGTCAAGGAGATCGTGGAAACCGCGCACCAACTCTCCCGGCTCTGGGTGTTGGTGGACGCCTCGGCCTACGCCCCGTACCGGCTGATCGAGACGAGCGAGTGGGACGCGGACATCATCGCCCTCGACCTTGCGGCCCTGGGTGGGCCGCAACTGGCCGCGCTGATCTTCCGCGATGAGCGCATGATTCAACGCCTGGATCGTCCCGAGCGCATGGAGGAGCCCATCTCCGCCGGGCTGGCGGGCGGGGTTCCCGCCCTGGTGGATCACTTCTCCTCCCTGGTGGAGGGCGCGCGGGGCACCCGCCGGGAGCGGCTGCGTTATTGCATGGATCACCTGGATTATTACCTCAGCGACCTGGGCCGTGACCTCGTGTTCTTCCTCGGCTCCCTGCCGAGCGTCCACATCATCGGGGTTTCCGGCGAGGCGGCCGCCGAGGCCCACGTGGATCGGGTGCCGCGCATTTCCTTTGCGGTGCGCGACGTCCCCGCGCAGACCGTTTACCAGCGGCTCTTGGACAATGACCTCTACACCACCCTCACCCCCCACACCCCCCTGCTGGAGGCGATGGGAATCGAGGAGATCGGCGGCGCGGTGACCGTCTCCCTGGCCCCCTTCAACCAGGGGCACGATGTGGATCACCTCACCCGCGTGGTGGCTTCGCTGGGCTAGGCGAGGTCTAGACTTCCAGGGCGACCTTGCCCGTGACCTCCCCGTTGTTCAGGGCGGCGTGGGCCTGGGCGGCCTGGGCGAGCGGGTAGGTGGCGTGCACGCGGTGTTGGAGCGCGCCGCTGGCGAGCATGGGCCAGACGTTATCCACGGTGGCGGCCACGATGGCGGCCTTATCCTCCAGATCGCGGGCGCGCAGGGTGGTGGCGTGAATACTCTGGCGGCGCGGCAGCATGGCACCCAGATTCACCTCTGCCTTGATGCCGCCCTGGAGCCCGATGATGACGAGGCGGCCGTCGAGAGCCAAGCAGCGCATATTCCTGTCTAGGTACTTTGCACCGATAATATCCAAAATCACATCGCAGGAGCCGCGCAGTTCCTCCGTAAAATCCTGTTCCCGATAATTAATCAAAATATCCGCGCCGAGCTCCCGGCAAAACTCCAATTTCTCCGCCGAACCGGCCGTCACGGCCACCTCCGCGCCCAGGGCCTTGGCCACCTGAATCGCGCACGCGCCGATCCCGCCGGCCCCGCCGTGAATGAGCAGCCGCTGCCCCTCACGCAACTCGGCCACCATGCTCAGATTCGACCACACCGTGCAGGCCACCTCCATCACCGAGCCAGTCTCCGCCAGCGTGAGGCCGCGCGGCACCGGGGCGAGTTGCCCCTGCGGCACCGCCACGTATTCCGCGTAGCCGCCCCCGGCCAGCAGGCACCCCACCTCCTCCCCAGGGGTGCGGCCGGTATCCCCGGCGTCCACTATCGTGCCGGAGCACTCCAAACCCATGATCTCCGAGGCCCCCGGAGGCGGCGGATAATGCCCCCGCGCCTGCAAAAGGTCGCCGCGATTCACCCCGGCGGTGTGCACTTTCACCAGCACCTCGCCGGACCGTAATTCCGGTGTCGCTGTTTCCACGAGTGCCAGGGAACGCGGATCGGCAGGGTCGGTCAGCGTGATTGCTTTCATGGCCCCCAGGGTAGAGGCTCCGGGCGGGTTGGGTAGGGTGATGAGTGTCGCCGTGGCGGCAAGGAGACGTGGCAGAGCGGCCGAATGCACTGGTCTTGAAAACCAGCGGGTGTCACAGCCCCAGGGGTTCAAATCCCCTCGTCTCCGCTTTTTCTTGTGGTGGTGAGCGGCGCTAAGGGGTGCCATTAGCGGGGTGCTGGTTCTGATTCCCCGGCTAGCGGCACCCCTTGGTGTTGCTGGGGCGTGGCGCTGCTCTCGGGGGCTCGGGGCACAGCTCTAAGGGGTGCCGCCTCGGGGGCGCGGCGGCCAAAAATTGCGCTAATGGCACCCCTTGGGGTTGGGGGCCGCTTATCGACGCCCCCGCCTGAACCACGCCCGCCTTTTCCTCACGTCCCCTCATCCCAAGGGGTGCCATTAGAAGGCGGCTGGCCTCAATCCCAGCCCCACTGACACCCTTAAGCGCGGGCGCGGGAGAGTGAGCGGTGGGGCGTCGATAAGCGGGTGGGTGGAAGCAACGCTAAGGGGTGCCACCAGCCCCCGGAAACCCCGGGAATACCCGCTAGTGGCACCCCTTAGCGCTGTGGCACAGCCCCTAAACCCCGCCCAGGCCCAGTTCCCGCCAGGCGGCGATGACCTGATCCACCTCGGCCTGGGTGGTCACGCTGATGCGCACGCCGTCGGGGAAGGCGCGGACGAGGATCTGGCGGGTGGCCAGGGCGTCGGCGATGCGGGTGGGGTAGTCCGGGTCGCCCTCCGGGGTGGGGAGCCAGACGAAGTTGCCCTCGGAGGGGAGGGAGCCGATCTCCTCGCTCAGGCGCTGGCGCTGCGCCACCACCTCCTCGGTGCGGGCCAGGAGTTCCGGGCCGGCCTCAAGGGAGGCGATGGCGGCGGCCTGGGCCACGGAGGAGATGGAGAAGGGAATGCAGACCTTGTTGAGGGCCTCGATGTATTCGGCGGGGCCAAAGGCGTATCCCACGCGCGCCCCGGCGAGCCCGTAGGCCTTGGAGAAGGTGCGCAGGGCCACCAGGTTGGGCCAGCGGCCGATCTCGATGGTGCCCTCGGGGGTATCTTCGGCGCGGTTGAACTCGTAGTACGCCTCGTCCAGGGCCACGGTGATGTGGCTGGGGACGCGCTCCATGAAGGAGTCGAACTCCGCCTGGGTAAGGGTGGAGCCGGTGGGGTTATTGGGGTTGCAGAGGAAGATGAGCGTGGTGCGCTCGGTGATGGCCGCGATCATGGCGTCGAGGTCGTGCCGCCCGGCGGAATCCACGGGCACCGTCACGGGCTTTGCGCCCACCACCTGCGCAAAGATGGGGTATGCCTCGAAGCTGCGCCAGGGGAAGATCACCTCATTGTCCGGGCCGCTGGTGATCTGCACGAGCTGCTGGCACAGCGCCGAGGAGCCGCAGCCGGTGGCCACCTGCTCCACCGGCACCCCGAGGTGCTCGGCCAGGCGGTGCCGCAGGGTGTTCACGCCCATGTCCGGGTAGCGGTTTGCCCCGGCCACGGCGCGATTCATGGCCTCCACCACGGAGGGCAGCGGCGGGGTGGACATCTCGTTGGAGGAAATCTTGATGGCCTCCTCAAGATTCTCACCGGGAATGTACGCGGGAATGGAAGCGAGATCGGGGCGAATCATAGCGAACAGTCTATCGCGGCCGGGCTTATCGCAGGGGCTTATCGACGCCCCGCCACCCGGTTTGTGGTTCGCGGGAGTCACCGGGTATCCTCTTAGGAGGTTTAGGAGACGTGCCAGAGCGGCCGAATGGGGCTCACTGCTAATGAGTTGTCCTCTTAACGGGGGACCGGAGGTTCAAATCCTCTCGTCTCCGCCACGCGCCCGTGGCTCAACGGATAGAGCATCTGACTACGGATCAGAAGGTTGGGGGTTCGAATCCCTCCGGGCGCACCAAGCATAGGTTCTGTTTCTACTCGATGACGGTGGAGGCGGGGCCTTTTTCATTATCTCCCCGCGATGCAGGAGCACTCATGGCCACTGACAAGATCGCTCGTTTGGACCTCGATCCCGCCCGCGCCCCGCAGTTAGCGCAGGAACTGGAGCAGACCCCCACCCGCGAGGTCATCGAGCTGGTGGAGCGCAGTACCGCCACCCGCGCGGCCCTCATTCTGCGCCTGCTGCCCCGGAGCCGCGCCATCGACGTCTTTGACGCCCTGGACCCCGCGCACCAGGCCGATCTCATCGGGGCCTTGCAGAGCAAGGAGACCTACGAGTTCTTCGAGGATATGGACCCGGATGACCGCGTCTCCCTCCTCGATGAGTTGCCCGCGGAGATCGCGGAGCAGTTGCTGCGCAACCTGGATGCCACCGAGCGCGATGTCACCGGCGTGGTGCTGGGCTACCCCAAGGGCTCGGTGGGGCGTCGCATGTCTCCCGAGGTGCCCACCATCTATGCGGATATGACGGCGGGGGAGGCGCTGGCGGAGGTGCGTCGGCAAGCGCACGAGGTGGAAACGATCTACCTCATTCCCATCACCAACCGGGACCGTCGCCTGGTGGGGGTGTGTACCCTGCGCGAGGTGTTCACGGCGGAACCGGAAACCCCGCTGGCCAGCCTCATGGTGGAGCCGGTGTACGCCAACGCGCACGACGACGCCGAGGAGACCGCCCGTTGGTTCCTGCCGCTGGATTACCTCGCCATTCCCATCGTGGATGATTCCACGCGCCTGGTGGGCATCCTCACCTTCGACGACGCCGCCGACATTGCGGAGGAGGCCGAATCCGAGGACTCCGCTCGCGCCGGTGGTGCCGAGCCGTTGCAACAGCCCTACCTCTCCACCCCGCTGCTGAAGCTGGTGCGCTCCCGCGTGGTGTGGCTGCTGGTGCTGGCGGTTTCCGCGCTGCTGACGGTGAAGGTGCTGGATACCTTCGAGGCCACCCTCTCCCAGGCCGTGGTGCTCTCCTTATTTATCCCGCTGCTCACCGGCACGGGCGGTAACACGGGCAACCAGGCCGCCACCACGGTCACCCGCTCGTTGGCGCTGGGGGACGTGCGCAAGAGGGACGTCGCTCAGGTGATGTGGCGCGAGTTGCGGGTGGGGCTGGTGCTGGGTGCGCTGCTGGGATCGCTCGGCTTCACGCTGGCCACGCTGGTGTATGGGCTGCCCATCGGCATGGTGATCGGGCTGACCATGCTGGCGGTGTGCACCATGTCCGCCACGGTGGGCGGGGCCATGCCGATCATCGCCAAGGCGGTGGGGGCGGACCCGGCGGTGTTCTCCAATCCGTTCATCTCCACGTTCTGCGACGCCACCGGCCTGATCGTGTACTTCTGCATCGCCAAGGCAATCTTGGGGCTGTGACCAGGTAATTTGTTGGTCTTTTGGGGGAGGAGTAACCTCTCTTTTCAGAGCAACCGCGTTATGTACGCTGGTGTTGCCTGCGCCCGTGGCTCAACGGATAGAGCATCTGACTACGGATCAGAAGGTTGGGGGTTCGAATCCCTCCGGGCGCACTTTTTTGTATGTGGGGGTTGTTTGGGTTCGGGGACGTCGCAAGGTTCCTCCGAACCCCACGGTGTTTCTGGCGGTTGGTGCGTTCCCCAAGACGCCTGGGTGTAGGGGCCGTGGAGCCCCCGCCAAGCACTGAAAAAGACCGGGGATTCTGCCACAATGAGCGCGTGAAATATCGTCATTCCCTCAGTATTCTTAGCGCCCTTACCATTGCGGCCGGTTGCGCACCCATTGCCTTTGCTCAGCAGCCAGCTACACTACCCCAGCAGCCGGTTGCGCCGGTGCAACAGCCCGCCCAGCAATCACCCCAGGCACAGCAAACCCAGCAACCCGCCCAGCAGCCGGTGCGGCTGAGCGTGCAAAACATCACGGACTTCCACGGGCACTTCTCCGAGACTAAGGACGATCCCGGTGCCGCCCGCCTCTCTTGCGCCCTCGACCGCGCCGCCGAGGGCGAGCCCCGGGTGCTCACGGCGTCTGGCGATAACATCGGCGGCTCCCCCTTTAACTCCGCCATTCTGGACGATGAGCCCACCGTGGAGGTGCTCAACCAGATGGGCCTGGACGCCACCGCCGTGGGCAACCATGAGTTCGACAAGGGCTATGCGGACCTCACCGAGCGCGTGATCCCCAACGCCAACTTCGCCGTGCTCGGCGCGAACGTCTCCGGTGGCCAGACCCCGCTGGAGCCCTATACGATCCGCGAGATCGACGGCGTGCGCGTGGCGATGGTGGGGGCCGTCACCGCCGACACCCCGCAACTGGTGGCCGGTGACGGCGTGGCCGGGCTCCACTTCTCCGACCCCATCGAGGCCGTGAACGCCACCGCCGATTCCCTGGTGGAATCCGGCCAGGCGGACGTGGTGGTGGCCCTCCTCCACGAGGGCATTCAGGGCGATGAGCAGTGGTCGCCCAACGTGAACATCGTGTTCCCCGGCCACACCCACCGCGTGGTGGAGCCCACCACCCCCGGCCCGCTTATCGTTCAGGCCGGGCAGTACGGGCGCAACCTCGTGGACGTGGACCTCACCGTGAATCCCGCCACCAAGCAGGCGAGTATTGACGCCGTCCATCTCCTCGACGAGGCGGCCATCCGGGACTGCGAGAACCTCAACCCGGAGATTGTTGCCACGGTGGCCGCCGCCGAGGCTCAGGCCGAGGAGGAGGGTAAGGAGGTGGTGAGCACCGTGACCGCCCCCTTCTATCGCGGCACCAACCGAGCGGTGGAATCCCAGCTCAACAACCTCCTGGCCGAGGTGGCCCGCGAGGGAATCACCAAGAACACCGACGTCACCGCCGACATCGGCGTGATGAACGCCGGTGGCGTGCGCGCCGACCTGGCGGCCGGGGAGGT
This sequence comes from Corynebacterium sp. 21KM1197, assembly GCF_033783015.1. Taxonomy (NCBI): domain Bacteria; kingdom Bacillati; phylum Actinomycetota; class Actinomycetes; order Mycobacteriales; family Corynebacteriaceae; genus Corynebacterium; species Corynebacterium sp. 21KM1197. Next base: position 112,610 of record NZ_CP123907.1, read on the forward strand.
CACCTACGCGGACGTCTTTGCCGTGCAGCCCTTTGGTAATGACAACACCTACACCACGCTCAAGGGTGCGGACTTCAAGGACGCCCTGGAACAGCAGTGGCAGGCCCAGGAAAGCCGCCCCGCCCTCTCCCTGGGCGTGAGCGACAACGTGGAATACACCTACGACCCCACCCGCCCCATCGGTGACCGCGTGACCTCCGTGAGCATCAGCGGCGAGCCCCTGGACCCCGAGCGCGACTACGTGGTGGCGGGATCCACCTTCCTCCTCGGCGGCGGAGACGGCTTCGAGGCCTTCACTAGGGGCACGCCGCTGGCCCCCACCGGCTACATCGACGTGGAATCCTTCATCGAGTACCTCAAGAACCACCCCGACCTCGCGCCCCGCGCCGGTCAATCCAACGTGGCCGTCACCCCGCGCGGGCAGTGGACACCGGGAGGCACCATCACCCTTGACCTCTCCTCCCTCCTCTACTCCCAGGGGGAAACGGCCACCACCGTGACGGCTCAGATCGGAGACTCCCAGGTCAGCGCGCCCATCGACCCGGACTTCGGTCACCCCGACTTCGGTGAGGCCGGCAAGGCAACCGCCGATCTGCCCGTACCGGCGGGCCTGAGCGGGGAGCAGACCCTGACTATTACCACGGACGCGGGAACTTCCATCTCCCAACCCGTCACTATCGAGTAGCTCTAAGGGGTGCCATTGGGGCGTCAATAAGCGCGGTGGTGAGGTAATGGCACCCCAAAGCGTCGTGGTATGCGGCGAGTAGCGCTAAGGGGTGCCGCTAGGGCCCGGAAGTGCGCGCGAGCCTTGTTAGTGGCACCCCTAGTGTTGTGGGGCGATCTTAAGGGGTGCCGGTGATGATGGGCGCGCGTGGACCTGGGTGTTAGTGGCACCCCTTAAGGTGGTGCGAGTGGTGGGCAGCAGATGCTTGCCGACGCCCCCGTGGCCCAGGTGGGTGCGAGTCTGGCGAGGGTGGACTCTAAAGATTAAGTGTGCCCGATTTAGCCATAAACCCTGCTAGAGCAGGGAGAACTCTGTTTAAGAGGCTGCTCAATAGCGATACTTTGGCTCATCCCGGCGGTAGGGGCTGGGCATCGAGCACTGAAGCAGTCTAACACCACGAGACTCTGGTGTATAATGAAACAAGTAACGCTATTGTATCGCGGATGGACGGTCTTATGTCTCTAGTAGTAGTCATTCCATTTTTGACCGCACTTCCTTTGGCTCTTGTGGCAATGCGGGGGTGTGGAGGTTTCGTGCGGCTTGCCACCTCGTCCGTTCTACTGTCCTTCCTGGTCATGGTCGCAGGGGCCCCTCAAGTGGGTGCTCGATGATGTATATTTTGTGTGGTTCATCTAATGTTATCCATCAGAAGTGTTATGGAACTTACTTTCGGCGCGAGGGGAGCTAAAGTACATGAATACATACGCTAAACTCTGTGGCCCCCAGGTCACAGCCCTCTGGGCCAAGTCCGGGGATGAGACCGGCTGGCTTCCCCTCCCGCAGCACATGGTGGACGCCGCCTGCGTGGCCGAGTACCTCTGGGAAGCGTGGCTGGCCGATTCGGTCAAGGCGTACATCACCTCCGCCACCGGCCTGACTGAGGCAGAGGCAAAGACCCTGGTCGCCTGGCTTGCTGCCCTCCATGATTGTGGTAAGGCCACCACTCAATTCCAGTGCCAGATTGAGTCCCGCCCGGAGTATGCCTACATCGTGGAGGGCGTGCGCGAGGCCTTCCCTGTCACCCAGCGCCTCAAGCAGGAGAAACTGCGCCACGAGTTGGCCTCGGAGGTGATCCTGAAGCGTTGGCTCAAGGAGCAGGGCCTTAACCCCAAGGTGGCCTTATCCATCGCTCAGGTGGCGGGCGCGCACCACGGCAAGGCCACCGATCCGGCGGTGGTGGCTCGTGCGGAGGATCTCCTCGATGAGCACGCCGAGCCCTGGCACCGGGCGCATGCGGAACTCATCGCCATGATCAACCAGGTCACGGGCATGACCCCGGAGTTGTTGCGGCGGGTCAGGCGCCTACATTCCCCCGCGCAGCAACTCCTCACCGGCCTGGTGATCATGGCGGATTGGATTGCCTCCAACTCGGATGCCTTCCCCATGACCACATCAACCACTCAGGAGGAGCGCACCCGCCAGGGAACAAAAAAGATAGCCCTCACCCCGCCGTGGCGACCTCAACCCCCAGGAAGCCTCACCAGCAAGGATCTCATCGACGCCTATTACCGCAAGGTATTCGGTTGGCCGGAGGAGTTCGGGGCGCGCCCCATTCAGCGGGCGGTGGTGGAGGCCCTGGGCGAGGTGGAGGGGCCGAGCCTGATCATCGTGGAGGCGCCCACGGGGGAGGGCAAGACGGAAACCGCGCTGGCCGCCGCCCAGATCATCGCGGAGCGCATGGGCGCACAGGGGGTGGTGTTCGCTGCGCCCACGATGGCCACGGCGAACGGACTCTTCGAGCGCGTGCTGGACTGGGCGCAGGGCGCGGCGGCGGGGGAGGTTACCTCCATGTATCTGGGCCATTCCAAGAGCAATCTCTCCGAGGCCTATCGGAATATCGGGGAGGATCGCCGCGAGGATCACGGCGCGGTGGTGGCCACCCAGTGGCTGCGCGGAAGCAAGCGCGGGGTGCTCTCGAACTTCGTGGTGTGCACGGTGGATCAGGTGCTCATGCTGGCCTTGCAGGCCAAGCACTCCATGCTGCGTCACCTGGGTCTGGCGGGCAAGGTGATCATCGTGGACGAGGTTCACGCCTATGACGCTTATATGGGCTCCTACCTGCACAAGGCTCTGGAATGGTTGCGGCACTACGGGGCCTCGGTGATCCTCATGAGCGCCACCCTGCCGGTGGCCCAGAAGGGCGCGTTGGTGCGGGCCTATGGCGGTGAGGGCTCGGAGGGCACGGCCTATCCGCTGCTCACGGTCGTCGATAAGCAGGGCACGCGGGAGGTTCCGGTGCCCGCGCGGCCCACCGAGTTGCACGCCCACGTGGAGTTGCTTGCCGACGCCCCGGAGCACCTCATTCCGTTGGTGGCTGATGGTGGGTGCGTGTTGGTGGTGTGTAATACGATCCGCCGGGTTCAGGAGACGTATCGCCTGCTCAACGAGCATTTTCCGGGCGAGGTGGAACTGCACCACGCGGCCTTTATGGCCTCCGACCGCGCGGCCAAGGAGGACGCCCTGCGCGCGGCGTTGGGGCCGAGGGCGCATCGCGGGGCGGGTCGCCCGGAGCGCCGGTGTGTGGTGGCCACGCAGGTGGTGGAGCAGAGCCTGGACATTGACGTGGACGCGCTGGTCACGGACATCGCGCCGATGGATCTGCTGATTCAGCGCGTGGGCCGCCTGCACCGGCATCGCCGCCCGCCGGAGGATCGCCCCGAGCACCTGCGCCAGCCGAGGGTGTTTATCCGCGGGGTGGAGGAGCGCGAGCCCGTGCCGCGTTTTGAGCGCGGTACCGCCGCGATCTACGACCCCACCGTGCTGCTGGCCACGATGGCGGTGCTGGAGGAGCGGGTGCTGGCCGAGGGGCTGCGCCGTCCCGATGACATCGCGCCGCTGGTACACGCCGCCTACGCGCAGGAGAGGGAGGTGCCCGAGCAGTGGCGGGAGGCGTGGGCGAAGGCCCAGGCCAAAAGCGCGGAGGCTCGGGAGCGTTCCGAGCGGCGGGCCAAAACCTATCAGATACCGGGGCTGCGTGCCGCCGCGAATCTTGCAGCCCTGTTTGAGCGATACTCCGAGCAGAGCCAGGCGCACGCCGGGGAGGAGGCCGGAATGGCACAGGTGCGCGACGCCGACCCGAGCGTGGAGGTCATACCCATCGTGAGCGGCGAGTATGGGTATCGGCCCCTGGGTTACGAGGGCGCGGCGCTCACGGAGGGGGCTACCCCCGGATACCCCCTGGACATGCGGTTGGCCTGTAACACTGTTCGATTGCCCAGCCGATTAACCCAGCGACAGGATGATTTCGACCGGGTAATTACACAGCTGGAAGAAGAAACCCCAGCGGGCTGGGCGGAGAGTTACCTGCTCAAGGGGCAGGTGGCGCTGGTGCTTGACGAGAACCACGAAGCAACCATAAACGGGACCAGGCTGCGCTACTCCCTGGAGCTGGGGCTAGAGCAGGTACGAGAGGACGAGTGATGGCATTTTCGCTTATCGACGATCCCTGGATCGCCTGCGTGCGCGGCGACGGCACGCAGGAATTAATAAGCCTGCGCCAGGTATTTGGTGGCGCGGCGGGCGGGGAGTCCCCGGTGGTGGGGCTGCGCGGAGATTCCCCCGCGCAGGATTACGCCGTGCTGCGCCTGCTGCTGGCGATCTTCTGGCGGGCGCACAGCACCGAGATACGGGGCGACCAGGGGACGTTCTACGAACACGATGAATGGTTCCGCGCGGAATGGGCGGCCGCCGCCTCCGGAGAGGCGGATACCACCGCGCTGGATTACCTGGAGAAATACCGAGAGCGCTTTGACCTGCTGCACGCGGAAACTCCGTTCATGCAGGTGGCGGACCTGCATACGGAAAAGGGCGCTCGGTTAGAGGCACGCCGCATCGTGCCCGAGGCGGAGGATGAATACTTCACCATGCGCGCGGGGCGGGCACGCGGCAGCCTGAGCTTTGCCGAGGCCGCCCGCTGGCTGATCCACGCTCAGGCCTATGACTATTCCGGGATCAAGTCCGGCGCGGTGGGCGATCCCCGCGTCAAGGGAGGCAAGGGCTATCCCATCGGTACCGGGTGGACGGGAAACACCGGTGGCACGGTGATCCTGGGCTCCACCCTGCGCGAGACGCTGGTGCTCAACACCACCCCGGATTGCCTGGTGGCCGAGCCCGATGTGGATTGGGCCGCCTGGGAGCGCCAGCCCGATACCGCCGCGCAGCGCAAGCCCGAGGCGGAGGCCGTGTATCCCACCGGGCCCGCAGACCTGGCCACCTGGCAATCGCGCCGGGTGCGGCTCTTCCACGACGGCGAGCGGGTCACCGAGGTGCTGGTGAGCAACGGCGACCGCATCCCCGAGGCCGGGGCCAACATCATGGACGATCCCATGACCCCGTACCGCTACAGCGCCAATAAGTCCAAGAAGGGGCACGACGTGTACTATCCGCGTCCCTTCGACACGGATCGCACGATGTGGAAGTCCCTGGAACCCCTCCTGGCCCTGGAGGGGGACCCCGGATTCACGGAAAAGAGCAAGGCCCCCAAGCGCCCCCGGAACCTGACCCAACTGGCGGAACTGCGCAACCTTGAGGTGGTGCCCGAGTGGGCGAATATCCAGATGGTGTCCGTGGCCTACGGGCCGCAATCCTCCTCCATTGCGGAGGTGGTGGCCAGCGCGATAGAGATCCCGGTGGGGTTGTTGCGGGAGGAGGCCCGCCGCCAGCGTCGCCTGGTGCTGGATAATGCCCAGGCCACGGCCACGGCGGCCATCGCTCTGGGTTCCTTTGCCGGGCAGTTGAACACCGCGGCGGGCGGGGAGTACGAGTTCCAGTCCGCGCCCACGGATACCCTGCTCAGCCGCCTGGAACTGCCCTTTAGCCGTTGGCTGGCGGGGCTAGACGAGGAGAAACTAGAGGACCACGCCCGGCAGTGGCAGGGCTATGTGCGCGGCCGGGTGCTCGCGGAGGCAGAGGTGCTGCTGCGCGGGGTGAGCCCGCAGGGATTGGTGGGACGGGAGAAGTCCCCGGCCTCGGAGAGCGGGAAGCCCTATATCGAATCCGCCGCCACGGTGCTGCACCGTTTGCACAAGAAACTCGACGAGGCCCTGCCGACTACCGTGCGGGTGAGGGCTACAGAGGGAGAGGAATAAATGGATAACCTGCGTAAATCGGTAGGAGATACCGCGCAGTCAATGCAAAGAAAGTTCTTAGGCCATCATGGGGACCGCGAGCAGGCCCATGCCCGTGGGGTGCTGGCCGAGTTGCGTCGCAACGTGGGGCGGACTATGGAAAGCGATCCCTTAGGGTTAGCCCGAGTACTCTTGAATCTGGATCCACCGCTGGAGCAAGAGCCGATGGGAAAAGAAGGCGCTGTCACGCCGTCAGAAAGCGCTGCATACCACGCGCTTACGCTCTTTGCCTGGCACATGCAGAGCGCGCGGGAGCCCATGCACGTGCCGGATCGCTCCTTTGCGGCGGCGTGCGGGGTGCTGTACCGGCGCACGGAATCGGATTCCTTCAAGCCGCGCTTTGACGCGATGGTGTTGGCCGCTTCCTCGCGCTCGCGTTTGCAGCGCATGAGGGAAATGATCGCCCTGCTGCGCGGCGAGGCGTTGGGCTTTCATTACGGCCAGTTCGCTGCCGACCTGCGCGCCCTGGAAAACCCCGAATACCGCAAGAAAGTGCTGATGAGGTGGGGGCGGGACTTCGCCCGTATCCCGGCCGATACCCCCGTCACGGACTCTTAAAAAATAACGAAAGGAAACATCCTCATGTCCATCACCATTGATATTCACGCCCTGCATTCCCTCCCGCCCAGCCTCATCAACCGCGATGACACCGGCGCTCCCAAGTCCGCGATCTTTGGCGGCGTGCCGCGCCAGCGGGTGTCCTCCCAGTCCTGGAAGCGCGCGATCCGCAAGGATTTTGAGGATAACTGGGATGCCTCCCGGGTGGGATACCGCACCAAGCGGGTGGTGTCCACCATCGTGGACGCGATTCAGGAGCAGGCGGGCAAGGAGGAATGGCCGGACGACCGCGCCGCAGCGGCCGTGGAGGCCGTGTTCAAGACCCTCAAGATCAAGCTCACCGAGCCCAAGATCGACCCGGAGGAGGCGGACCCCGAGGAGCGCAAGCGCCTGGCGGAGACCGGCTACCTGCTCTTTATCAGCCCGCGCCAGGTGGAAAACATTGCGGCGGCGATCATTAAGGCCGAGGTAGAAGGCACCAAGATCGCCAAGAAGGAGGCTCAGGCCCTGCTCAACCAGGAGCACAGCGTGGACATCGCCATGTTCGGTCGCATGGTGGCCGATGACGCCGCCTATAACGTGGACGCCTCCGTGCAGGTGGCGCACGCCCTGGGTATCCACGCCTCCGAGCCGGAGTTTGATTACTTCACCGCCGTGGACGATCTGGTGGAGGATAATAAGGAAACCGGCGCGGGCATGATCGGCACGGTGCAGATGATGTCCTCCACCCTGTACCGCTTTGCCACCATCGACGTTGATTCCCTGGCGGAGAACCTGGGGGATCACGAGGCCGCCGTGACCAGTTCCGTGCAGTTCATCAAGAGCTTCGTGGAGTCCCTGCCCACCGGCAAGCAGAACACCTTTGCGCATAACACCCTGCCGGAGTTGGTGTACGTGGCGGTGCGCGATACCCGCTCGGTATCCCTGGTCAATGCCTTTGAGGAGCCGGTGGCCAGCACCGAGGGCCGCCGCCAGGAGGGTGCGGAGCGTCTATCCAAGGAGGCCCGGCAGATCGAGGAGGTCTATGGCTTCAAGCCTCTGGCGGCGTATGTGACGGGCCTGGGCGATCTGGCGGATTCCTTCCAGGACATCGCGCAGAAGGTGACCCTGCCGGAGTTGGGCGATTCCCTGCGCGCGGCCCTGGCCGCCGCCGAGGAGGCTTAATGCCTTCCACCTTGCTCCTAAGGCTCAAGGGGCCCATGCAATCCTGGGGCGACCGCAGCCGATACAAGATCCGCGCCACCGGCCAGGTGCCCAGCAAGTCCGGCGTGATCGGGCTCTTGGCCGCCGCCGAGGGCCGCAGGCGCACCGATCCGGTGGCCGACCTCGCGGAACTCACCTTCGCGGTGCGCGTGGATCAGCCCGGCAACCTGCTGCGCGATTATCAGACGGCGCAGCGCTGGCAGGAAAACCCCAACGCCGCCGCCAGTCTGGTCACCCGCTACTACCTCAGCGACGCGCTCTTTATCGCGGCCGTCGAGAGCCCGCGCCGGGAGGTGCTGGAGGGCCTGGAGGAGGCGCTGCGCAGGCCGCGCTTCCCGTTGTTCCTGGGGCGGCGATCCTGCCCCGCCCCGCCGGACCTGGTGATCGGCATTGAGAACGTCGGCGCGATGAACGCGCTGCGCGACCTTAAGTGGCAGGCCACCAAGGCGCACCGCGAGCAGCGCGGCACCCAGGTTTCCCTGCCGATCTTCCGCGATGGCCTGCCCACTGAGGCCGGGGTGCAGCGCCAGGACGTGCCGCTTTCCTTTGCCCAGGAGCACCGCCAGTATGCCTGGCGCACCGTGGTGGAGGAGGAACTGCGCCTGGATAATCCCGAGGGCACGTCCACGGACCCGTTCATGGAGGCGGTGATGTTCGCATGACCACGTTCACCAAGGTTCTGCTCAACCCGCAGCGCCGGGGCGCGCGCACCCTGCTGCTCAACCCGCAGGCCATGCACGCCGCCGTGCGCTCGGCGTTCCCCCCGGACATTTCCGAGGAAGATACCCGCGTGCTGTGGCGCGTGGATCATCGCGGGCACGAGCACACGCTCTACATCGTGGGCCCGGAGAAGCCGGACGCCGCGAACATCGTGGAGCAAGCGGGCTGGGATACCCGTCCCGCGCAGAGCGCCGATTACTCGCCGCTCTTGGACAAACTCCTGCGTGGTCAGCAATGGCGCTTCGAACTGGTGGCCAACCCCGTGAAGTCCACTCCGGTGCCCGGCAAGCGAGGCCGGATCACCCCGCTGGTGGGCCAGGGGCAGATGGATTGGCTGGCGCAGCGCGCACCGGAGGCGGGCTTTAGGCTTATCGACGCCGCCACCACCGGCCAGGACAACCTCCGCTTCCGGCGAGGCGAGGGCAAAAACTACGTGAGCCTGCGCACCGCGCGTTTCAGCGGGGTGCTGGAGGTAGAGGACGCGGATAAGTTGCGCCGCACCCTCACCCACGGGATCGGGCGGGCGCGTGCCTACGGCTGCGGCCTGCTCACCCTCGCGCAGCGATGACCAACCCCAGCGAGCTGCCGCTGGAGCGGCAGGAACTGGCCCGCATGGAGGATCGTCTTAGTTTCCTCTACGTGGAGCGGGCCATACTCAACCGCGCCGATAATGCGCTGACCATCACGGATAAGCGTGGGGTGGCGCATGTTCCCGCCACCGCGCTCGCCGTGGTGCTGCTGGGTCCGGGCACCCGCGTCACGCACAAGGCGATGGCCCTGCTTGGCGACGCCGGCTGCTCCACCGTGTGGGTGGGTGAGCGCGGCGTGCGCTACTACGCGCACGGGCGTTCCCCGGCCAAGACCGCCCGCATGGCGCAGGTCCAGGCGCGGATAGTGAGCAACCAGCGCACCCGCCTGAACTGCGCCCGCGCGATGTATGGCATGAGATTCCCCGGTGAGGACGTGAGTGCCATGAGCATGGCGCAACTGCGCGGGCGCGAGGGCGCGCGCATGAAAAAGATCTACGCCACCGAGGCCGCGCGCACCGGCGTGGCGTGGAGCAGGCGCAACTACGACCCCGCCGATTTTGCCTCCGGCGACCCGATCAACCGCGCCCTGACCGCCGCGAACGCCGCTTTGTATGGCATCACCCACGCGGTGATCGTGGGGCTGGGATTCATTCCGGGGCTGGGCGTGGTGCACACCGGGACGGATCGCTCCTTTGTGTACGACATTGCCGATCTCTACAAGGCCGAGATCACCATTCCTGCCGCCTTTGATGCCGTGGCCGCTGCGGTGGAGGACGGTGTGGGCCTGAGTGCTGATGCGCCGGATCTGGGTACCGATGTGCGCCGCCGTGTGCGCGACAGCGTGGTGCGCACGCGACTCATGGAACGCATAGTCAAGGACCTCTATGCCCTCATGGGCGTTACGGAGAAAGAGGACCTTTTGGATGTGGAACTCAAACTCTGGAGCGAACTAGAGGTGATCGCCGCCGGGGTGAACTGGGGCGAAGAAATCGGAGAATACCGATGATGGTGCTGGTGGTGACGGCCTGCCCCGCGGGTTTGCGCGGCGACCTCACCAAATGGCTGATGGAGATCGCGCCCGGTGTGTTTGTGGGGCGGCCCACCGCACGCCTGCGCGACCAACTCTGGGATCACACCGTGGCGCTGGTGAAAGACGGGCGGGCGCTGCTGGTGTACCAGACCAATAACGAACAGGGGATGGAGTTTCGGACGCACCGGCACGACTGGCAGCCCACGGACTATGAGGGGCTGACCCTGATGATGAGGCCGCACTCCAAGCCGCCGGAGAACAAGAGACGGACGGGGTGGAGCAAGGCGAGGAATATGCGGAGGGCTCGGAGATAGGTTTTTTGTGGGGTTGGGTTGGTGGGCCTTGGGGGTGCTCGTGGTGGCTGTGGTCGCGGGGTGAGGGAAATGGCTTGGGGTGAGGTGTAAGTTTTGGAAAGTTATAGCTAAAATGAGGAAACGGCTCTTATTTATGCTGGTCAGCAAGTGCGTTCCCCGCGCTAGCGGGGATGAGCCGATTCATTCTTGTGCGGGGAATATTATCACCCTGCGTTCCCCGCGCTAGCGGGGATGAGCCCCCTCCCCAGGGAAACCGTCTACCTTGAAAAAAGCGTTCCCCGCGCTAGCGGGGATGAGCCGGGAGACCGGAGACTCTGAAATCACCTTCACCCGCGTTCCCCGCGCTAGCGGGGATGAGCCGGATAACCCAGTGACTAGTCAAAGTATTTTCGAGCGTTCCCCGCGCTAGCGGGGATGAGCCTAGCATGGCCGGTGGCGCAGCCAATCAAAGCAGGCGTTCCCCGCGCTAGCGGGGATGAGCCGACACCCCCACCGAGCCCGATTCTCCTCATGAAGCGTTCCCCGCGCTAGCGGGGATGAGCCGCCTAGTAATGGTCAGTATGGCGAGGAGGGTTAGCGTTCCCCGCGCTAGCGGGGATGAGCCGAGATTTAAAGACTGTGGTAGGGCGCGCTACTGGCGTTCCCCGCGCTAGCGGGGATGAGCCCCCCCAAGACAACTCCGCTGCCCGAGCCGCAGCGCGTTCCCCGCGCTAGCGGGGATGAGCCCACCTGGCGGCATTTTCTCCGGCTTGGAGAACTGCGTTCCCCGCGCTAGCGGGGATGAGCCGTGGCGGGGTGTTGGTGTCTCCAATGTGCTGAAGCGTTCCCCGCGCTAGCGGGGATGAGCCGTACGACTCGAACTGCGCGGCCCCCGCTCGGTGGCGTTCCCCGCGCTAGCGGGGATGAGCCGTACAAAATCACCTTCAAGGATTTGCTGAAACTGCGTTCCCCGCGCTAGCGGGGATGAGCCTTTCCGGCCACGTGGTATGGGGCGGGTGAGCCGGTGTTCCCCGCGCTAGCGGGGATGAGCCGAACTTCGAGACCGGGATCGTGGACTCCCTGCGGTGTTCCCCGCGCTAGCGGGGATGAGCCTATCGAGCAGTTGGGCGCCGGGGCCAGAGTCCAGTGTTCCCCGCGCTAGCGGGGATGAGCCTCCTGGTGGCGGATCGTCGTTGCCCGCGCCATGGTGTTCCCCGCGCTAGCGGGGATGAGCCACTCAACAGTGGATAGCGCCGTGAAAGATACGGCGTGTTCCCCGCGCTAGCGGGGATGAGCCACCGCAGCGTGGGGTTCCACGTCTTATAGGGGTTGTGTTCCCCGCGCTAGCGGGGATGGGGCACGGTCTCATCACCGCCGTGACCATGCTGATAGAGGTGATCTGGAAGATCCGCAAGGAACAGAAAGAAAAACCCCGGCACGGTGAGCACCGCGAAGATTAGGAAAACCCCACCCCGGCTCCTGGCTACAGCAACTAGCCAGGCTCCCGGGTGTGGGGCACCCCTCCACCCTAACCCACAGAAAGGAACCCCCACCATGACAAAACACGACGCCTTCATCTACATAGGAGCCACGATCAGCGTGCTCGCCATCATCCTCACCGGCCTCAACGGCTGGTGGGCCACCCCCATCATCGCTATCACCGCCTTCCGCGCCGGATACGATACCGGGGCCACGCAGCGATGAGGTACACCGTCACCGGCGACGATGGCCGCGAGTACTGGACAATGGCGCAGTGCCTAGAGCACACCCAGGTCACTAAGGGCACCTGGTCGGCCTACGTCACCCGTGCCCAGGCCCCAGCCCCGGCGGGACATCTCAATCTTCGTACTCCCCTGTGGTCTGCTGATGAGGTACGCTCCTGGCACGCGCAGCGCCCCTCACAGCGACGCTAGGCCCCTGTGGAGCCAAACCCTCCCTCCCAGCGTTCTCTGTGGTCGGGAAGTTTCTACCTGTTCCACGGTGGGGATGAGACTGAGTGGTGAGTGTGTGAGAGAGCTATACGGCTTTCACGTTAGCCGCTCGCAGCGTGTCAATACTGGCGACGAGTCCGCAGAAATCCTGTGTGCGGATCATTTCTTCTTCGACCTCATCGAGCAGATGGTCAGGGGTGGTCAGGCCGTGGCGTGCGGCGTACCACAATGCATAATCCATACCTGCCCATGCGTTGCCATAGTATCCGTCTTCAACGACTTGAGTCTGTACTCTAAGTGGCAGGTTCTCCCATAGAAGAGAGACTACGTTGAAGGGGATAGGGTCATCCTCGTATTCGTTTTTCATGCCATTGAAAGTTACTATGAGATTCATCTTCTGATCTCCATTCATTTGTCGTCAAATGGCTCAAGTAAATGGGTTCTCTCTTCAGTATTATGGTACGCCGCTCGGATGTGCTGTGTGAAAAATGGTGTCCCCATAGTTTTAATGAGTATATAGTGCAATGTTGCGAATGTCTGTGGTGTTGGACGATGTACCTGAACACACGGTGAGTGTCAGGGAGTGGAGCTATGCAGGTAATTGATGGTTTCCTGCGCGCTTCGATGGTGTCTGCATCCGATCTGCTAGAAGGAGAACTGTTCGCTGGTGCCTGCCCTATATCCACTTTGGCGAAGATTATCTGGCTTCCCATCCAGGATGTGCTGGATATCCTTATCTGTGAGTGTCGGGCGCGGATTATCGCTGGAATCTCCATGATGGACCATGCACTCCGTTGAGTGTGGCGTGTGTAGTTAGTATGCTCACGCCCCACTGTCGCCTGATTCGTTATTGGTCCACGCTCGATCTCGGTCGCTTGAGCGGAATCCCAGACCGTATCGTGCGTAGCCTGCCGCACTATCCACCCCACTAGACCTGGGCAGTCTTTATGTCTCAACAAGTAGATTGTCCCTCGGCTTGGGTCAAAGGCTAGGACGCCGTGGAAGGTGTCTGTGCAACATGTACCGGCTCGGCGACCGCTCAAGGGGGTGGAGGGCCCGCGCTCCGGCACCCATTATTTAGGTACTAGGAATCATAAGAGTCCTCTGCTTAAAAATTTTCCTCCCTGTGTAACATCTATGCCTCACTGGCGATATCTCCAGCAAGGGTTGAAACCTTTAGCAAGGAGAATCTCATGAAGCGTCTTATCGGTGTTGCGGTCGCCATGCTTACTGCCGGTGGCCTTGCCTCGAGCGTAGCCACCGCCGGAGCGGTGACGATGGCTCCTGTCCCGGACGAGTCGTATGCGGAAGTGACCGTGGAGAATCTCATTTCTCCCTACGGGAAGCAGGCCACCTGCCAACTCCAAAAGGGCAGTCTTGGATATGTGCCTGAAACATGCAAACAGCAGCGTCCGGACGGGATCTGGGTGCAGCTTGATTCCATTGGCACACCTTTTTTCTTCTATATGGCGTATCCCGTATGGGATGATCCCGATCCTATTTTTCAGGCACTCCCGATAGGGGTTCAAAAGGAAATTGAAAAATGGGAGTTGATCCGCCGTGTTGGGCTCCAGCCTGGTTCTTCATTGTTTAGTAGTCCGCGCTTTGTGGAACTTGCCCTCACTCCAGCCGATCAGTTCCCGGAAGCCATGTATGAGCACATTGATGAGTTCACATCCCGGCGTGGACAGTATTAAAGAGGGTTATCAAGAATGAAATAAAATGGTATATCTGTAACCTATATATCTGTTGTGCTCAGCGTTCTTGTTCCGACTGCTCTCTATGCGGGTTATCATCTCCGTGGTTTGGTTGAGGGATCTGTTATGAAGAAGGGATAATCATGATTGATCGAGACGATATACTTCTTGCTTCGCTTGGCATTGCTGCTATTGCTTTTACTGCGGGTTGGGAGGTGGCGCTCCCCGTGGTTGGATATCTGTCCATATCGGCTTATCTCCGGTATCGCTATGCCAGGGAACACGGGGCGCGTTGAAGAGAGCGTTCCGCGAAGTAGGCCCCGGGGCCTACTTCGCGGAAAACATGGCCCGCGTTCTGGGATACGTCCCCGGAGCGTATACGTGGTGCTCTGATGAGGGTTAGATCCGGAGGGCGCAGTGATTCTCGTGGTGGTCACCAACCTGATTTAGAGGCGTAAGATCTAGGAAAGATCTCCGTTTTGCAAGAAAGATGAACTAGGAAAGTGCATTGCGTACTGTCCTACATTGCCCTGAGCGGAGTGGTACTTGCCGTGGTGATGGATAATCCACATGGTTGGGTACTGGCCCCTTTGGGGTTTGTGGCGATGGTCGCCGCGTTGGACGCCCACCGGGCCGGAAATGAGTGGAGTTTTACGCATGAGCAGGTCCTTCACCTGGAAAACCGCCTTAGCCTGGGCCGTCGTTGTTCTCGGGGCGCTGCTCGTTCTCGGCGGCCTACTCAGCGGCGGTGCGCTCCGTATTCTTGGTGCCCTGTTTCTAGGGGCGGCGGTCATTCTCCCCGGGGCTTGGTGGTTGTACTGCGAGAGGCAGGACAAAATCGCGGAGGAAAAAGCCGAGGAGCGCGCGGCCAAGTGGGCGAGTCTCACGATGGACGAGCGCGAGCTGTGGGGCGATCCCGCCCCCGCGAAAAGGAAAAAGCGTCGCTGGCCCGTGATCGCGGGTATTTCCGTGCTCTTGTTGATCGTCGGCGGCACGCTTTCTCCTGCTTTTGAAACGGGAGACGATGGTTCTGCTGAGGAAGCCACGAACCCCACCAGCACGGTTAAGATCACCACCTCCAAAGCGGCCAAGAAAACGGCGCAAACCGCCACCCCGGAGGAATCGTCGGAGGCTGAGTCTGAGGCTGAATCCGAGGCAGAACCCACGGAGAGTCAGGAACGGGAGCGCGGGGAGCGCCGCGCGGACAAAGATATATCCGATAGCCGGGGTAATCCGAAGCGGGTGAGCGTGGAGCGCCGTGCCCCGCAGGAGGAACAGCGGGTGGAGCAGCCGCAAGAATGGCAGGAGGAGGCCCCGGTGGAGGAACCTGCGGAACAGCAGACACCCGAGGTAGAAGAGCAGCCCGCCCCGGAACCGCCAGTAGAAGAACCAGCGCCTGAGACCACCACGCCGCAGGAAAGCGTGTATTACGCAAATTGCGATGATGTCCGCGCCGCAGGCGTTGCGCCTATTCCCGCAGGAGAACCCGGTTATCGGTCGGGCCTTGACCGCGATAACGATGGCTTTGCCTGCGAGGATGAGGGAGAGGAGAAAAGATGACCACGGTTGCCGTGGCTACCGCCATAGGAATGATCGTTCTTGACGCACACCCCGCCGCCGTAGCCATCACTTTGACGGTAGCGGCGCTGTGCCTGACGCTGGATACGCGGGAGGCGATCATCGAGCACCGCCAGGCGCGAGCGGCGCAAGCACGGTAAGGAGAAGCCGCCTAACCAGCCGCTTCCTCTAACTCCGCGCGCCAGGCGCTGAGACGAGAGTCCTCCGCGAGGTCGGCAAAGTCCACGTCAAAGCCTTGGTTGCGGATCTCGGTGACCAGGTCCATGAGGCGCACGGAGTCGAGCCCCTGGTCAAAGAGTTCCTCCTCGGGGTCGATCTGCTCGGGCGTGACGTCCAGCATGTCCGCCACCTTGGTGGTGATGCTACGGATTACTTCATCTACGGTTGCCATAATTATCTCTCCTTGAACTAGTCGTTGAGTCCCAGAACCGCGCGCACCGGGCCGAGTTTTACCTGGGTTTCCTGTACCTCGGCCTGGGGGTCGGAGTCGGCCACGATCCCGCCGCCCGCGTGCGCCAGCACGTGAGCCCCCTGAGTCATGGCCCCGCGAATGGTCACGCGCCACTCGCCGTTGCCGCGATCGTCGGCCCAGCCCACGGCCCCGGCGTAGAAGCCGCGCTGGGGTTCCTCCGCACGTAGCGCAGCCTGGGTGGCGATGGTGGGGTAGCCGCACACGGCGGGGGTGGGGTGCAGGGCGGCGGCGAGTTCGAGGGCGGAGATCGCCCCGCCGCGCAGGCGACCGTCGGCGGAGACGGCGTCCTCGCGCAGCATGCCGCGGATGCGGGTGCCCAGGTGCCAGGTGTGGGAGGTG
The DNA here is from genome assembly GCF_033783015.1 of Corynebacterium sp. 21KM1197. Taxonomy (NCBI): domain Bacteria; kingdom Bacillati; phylum Actinomycetota; class Actinomycetes; order Mycobacteriales; family Corynebacteriaceae; genus Corynebacterium; species Corynebacterium sp. 21KM1197. The sequence continues at coordinate 128,811 of NZ_CP123907.1, forward strand.
GCGGTGAGCGAGGGGCGCTCCGGTACCTCTAGTTCCGCGCACCAGGGTTGCAGGATCCGCTTGATCTCGCGGGTGACGTAGGAGTGTTCCTCGATGTTCTTGGCGCTCAGCGTGAGTTCCGTGGCCAGGGCCTCGTCCCGCACCGGATCGGCGGAGCGGGCGACGGTCCCCGCCAGCGGGTGGGACTCGATGTATCGGCCGCGCTTGAGCAACAGCAGCTCCGGGCTCGATCCCACCAGCCGCGCCCCCGAGTACGCGGCCCCGGCGCTATCCAGGCTCACCAGGTGCCCGTGCCCGGTGCCGGAACCGGCGAGGAAGCGTGAAAGCAGCACTCGCGCGTCCGCCTCGGCCGCGAGCCGGTAGCGCACCGCGCGCGCGAGCACGATCTTTTCGAACTCGCCGCCGCGAATCCGCTCCGTGGCCTCCTGCACGCGCCGCGCGTGTTCCTCGGGCTCGGGCGTGGATTCCGTCCCGGTCACTACCGGCACCTCGCCCTGGGGCAGCGCGGGGGCGCCGGGGGAGAACCAGAACTTCACCGGGCTAAAGAGCGCCGGTGGTTCCGTGGTGTGGAAAGGCAGCGCCCCCGCCACCAGGGGGGCTCCCTCGCTCAGCCCCGCCAGGGCCTGATCCACGCTGTGCCATGCGGCTTTGCTGCCGACGCCGCTGAGCGTCCCCTCGGGGCCGGTAAAGAGGAAAGAATAGTCCGGTGTGCTCACTGGGCAACCGCCCAGACGCGTAGGACGTCGTGAGTATCCAGGACCCGCCCGGAGCGCTTGGCCACCCAGTCGAGGGTCTGGCGATGATCCTCGGCGGTGAAGTCCGCGATGGCGTCGCGGAGCACAAAGGCCCGGATGTCATTCATGAAGGCCTCGGCGGCGGTGATCATGCACCCCATGTGCCCGTAAACGCCTGCGATGATGAGTTCGTCGCGCCCCGCGTAGGCCAGGGATTGCCGCAGGTCGGTGCGTTGCAGCGCGGAATACCGCCACTTGGTGAGCACGTGGTGGTGCTCGCGCGGGGTGAGTTCCGGGATCACCTCGGCCTCCTGTTCGGTCTGCATTCCCGAGCCCCAGAACTCCTGCAACAGCCCGCGGCGATGTTCCCGCTGGCCGGGCGGCTGCACGGAGTAGAACACGGGGATGCCGGCGGCGTCGGCGGCGTCGATAAGCTGACGGATGTGGGGGATCACGGTGCTGGCGGGGGCCTGGGTGGCGGGGTAGGCGTCCAGGAAGTACCGCTGCATGTCGTGAATGAGCAGCGCGGATTTGTGGGGCTGCGGCGCCCAGTCCACGGTGTGAGTGGTGGGCATGGCGGGGATCTCGTAGGGGGCGATCTGGGGGATCGGCATGGGGTCCTTTCTTTCGGCTCGGCGGCAGGACAGAGAATGTATAAGGGGAGCCTACCCTATATATACGTTGTTGCTGTCGTGGGGCGGACCCGCGCCGTGCGCTCGGAGACCCAACCGGGTAAGGTTCCTCGCCGTGTCTCATACCCCCGATCGCGCCACGGTCACGCCCAAGAGTAGCGGCCCGAGCCGCCGCAGCATACCCCGCCAGACGGAGATCACCGATACCCGTCGGTACATCGTCATGGTGGCGATGGCCCTGGGCGGCTTTGGCATCGGGGTCACGGAGTTCGTCTCCATGGGGCTGCTCAGCGACATCGCCGCGGACTTTCAGATCTCGGAGGACTCCGCCGGGCACATCATCACCGCCTACGCGATGGGCGTGGTCATCGGAGCCCCGCTGATCGCGGCGCTCACCGGCTCGGTGCCCCGGCGCAGGCTGCTGCTGATTCTCATGGCGGCATTCACGGTGGGCAACGCCCTGACGGTGTTCGCGGGCGTGTACGCCAACTCCTACGCCGTGCTGGTGGCCTCCCGCTTCCTCGCGGCCCTGCCTCATGGCGCGTTCTTCTCCGTCTCCGGCCTGGCGGCGGCCTCGATGGCACCCAAGGGGCAGCGCGGCCGCGCTCTGGCCTTCGTGGGACTCGGCTTGCCCTTCGCCACGGTGCTGGGTGTGCCGGTGGCCCAGGCCCTGGGGCATGCGGTGGGTTGGCAGAGCGCATATGTGCTGGTCTCGGCCATCGGCCTGGCCACGCTGGCGGCCCTGTGGTTCCTCATGCCGCACATGACTCGAATGGCCCCCACCAGCCCGCTCACGGAACTCGGCGCGCTGGGGCGCGGCCAGGTGTGGCTTTCCCTGGCCATCGGCTCGGTGGGATTCGGCGGCATGTTCGCGGTGTACACCTACATCTCCTGGACGATGACCCAGCGCGCGGGCCTCGACCCCAGCCACATGTGGTTCGTGCTGATGGTCTACGGCCTCGGCATGGTCGCCGGTACCTGGGTGGGCGGCCGACTCTCCGACTGGAACCTCGAATACGGAATCCTCGTGGCCCTCGGTGCGATCTGCGCCTCCCTCCTCGCCTTCTACGTGGCCTCCACGAATGCGGTGGCGGCCACCGTGTGCTTTGGCCTCATCGGCATGGCGGGCTCCACCTTGATCCCCTCCCTCCAAATCCGACTCATGGATGTGGCCGGGGAGGCCCAAACCCTCGCCGCGGCCCTCAACCACTCCGCCCTCAACATCGCCAACGCCGCCGGTGCCTCCATGGGCGGCGCGGTGATCGCGGCTGGGTACAGTTACTCCGCCCCGGCGCTCGCGGGGGCCGGGCTGGCGCTCATCGCCGTGGTCCTCTGGTACGTGGCCTTTGCTTTACGACGCCGCGACATGGCGCGGTAGGGGGTTTGCTGGTTGTGCTGGCGCGGTTGCTGATTTAACTCTGCCGCTCTAACCCTAAGGGGTGCCATTGGCGGGGGCGGGGTGCTTTTCCGAGGCCTGGTGGCACCCCTTGGGGGTGGGGTGTGGGAGCCGCTTTTGGTGTGGTGCTTGATCGACCCGAGTTGATCGACCCGAAGGGGTGCCATTGGCGGGGATTTGGCCTGTTGCTTCCGCTAGCGGCACCCCTTGGTGTTGGGGAGGGGGCCGGAGAGGTGGAATGGGGGAAGTGGTGGGGCACCAACCACACCAGGGGCACCACCAGTACCAGGAATGGCGGGGTGCGGGAGGGAGGGCGTCGATAAGCGGCGCAAGGGGTGCCACCGCGTTGCGGGGGCCGCTGCACCCCGGCCTAGTGGCACCCCTTGGGGTGCCTAGAACACCTCGATCCGCGCGCCCAGGGACTCCGCCTGGATCAACTGCCGCTCCCACCCGGGGCCGCCGGGGTGTACGCGCAGCACCGGGCGGGCGGAGATGCGAATGGGACTCACGGAATCCTTGAGGGCGCCGGAGCGGGCCTCGAAGCGCACGCGGGAGCGGTGGCCGGCGTCGGTGAGTTCCTGGAGATGGGGGTGGGGGCCGGTGAGTTGGGCGCGGGCGTCCCCGAGGAGGGAGAGGGCCTCGTCGAGGGCGTCCACCAGGGCCTCGGAGTTGGTCTCGCACATGGCGCGCACCAGGGAGGGCGCGGTTCCGGCCACGCGGGTGCCATCGCGGAAACTCCCGGCGGCTAGGGAAAGGGCCAGCGCGCCGCCGTTATCCCCGGTGATCGCCAGGGCCTCGGCCAGCAGGTGGGGGAGGTGGCTCACGCGGGCCACGGCGGCATCGTGCGTGCTCACGCGCGCGGGGATCGCCTCGGCCCCCACGGCGGCGATCATGCGGGCCACGTCCGTCCACAGGGTCACCCACTCGGGGGTGGGGGTGGCGTCGCAGGCGTGATCGAAGGTGATGACCCAGGCGGCGCCGTCGAAAAGCCCCAGGTGGGAGGCCTTCCACCCGGATTGCGCGGTGCCTGCCATCGGGTGCCCGCCCACGTAGCGCCCCTCCATGCCGCGGGCGCGCACCAGCTCGTACACGCGGGACTTCACGGAGGCGACGTCCGTGAAGCCGCAGTGGGGGGCGTGCTCGTTGAGCGCGTCCAGCAGCTCCGCGAAGGAGGGCAGCGGGGTGGCCAGCACGATGAGCGCGCCCTCCTCCTCGGCGCGGCGCAGGGTGGCCAGGAGATCGGAACTGACGTCGAAGCCCTCCTTGGTGGCGGTGCGCGCGCCGGAGGGGGAACGGTTATAGCCGTACACGGGGTGCCCGGCGGCGTGGAGGTCACGCAGCAGGGAGCCGCCGATGAGACCGATACCCAGAATGCACACGGGGCGAGAAAAAGCGGTGGAAGTCACCTGACAAGTGTGGCACATTCCGACTACCGTTACGGGGTATGGAACCCGAGGATTACGGCGAGAGCTTTGCCGTGACGGTCACCCGCGTGGCCGGGCAGTGGCAGGTGCGCGAGTACGACGACGACTTTGAGACCATCTCCACCGCCGTCTCCGCCGTGCGCGCCCTACGCAGCGAGGGCCCGGCGTTTGCGTTGCTGTGCGTGGAGGACGATTACTTTGTGATCGTGCGCCCCACTCCCCAGCGCGTCAAACTTTTGCTTTCCGACGCCGTGGCCGCCACCGAGGACGACTTCGCCGCCTCCATCCTCGACGAGATGGACGCCGAGATCCCCTACGACGCCGCCGAGGACGACGCCTGGGCCGACGGCGACTTTGACATCCTCGCGGACCTCGGCCTCTCCGAGCAGGTCATGGGCGTGATCGCGGACGACGACGAGGCCTGGGCCTCCGAACAACTCATCCGCATCGCGGAGGAACTGGACTTCGACTCCGAGCTTATCGACGCCACCGGGCTCGACGATTAATGCCGCCGTTCTCCCTGCCCGTGCCCCTGGGACAGCGCCGCGCGGAGGAGGCCATGCGCCGCGCCCTGGAGGTGGCGTGTTCCACCCCGCCTGCCGACGTGCCGGTGGGGGCCGTGATCCTGGGGCCCGACGGCTCCGAACTGGCCCGTGCCACCAACCGCCGCGAGATGGATCTTGACCCCACCGCCCACGCGGAGGTCCTGGCGATCCGCCAGGCGGTGCGAGCCCACGGCGACGGCTGGCGACTCAGCGACTGCACCCTGGTGGTGACCCTGGAACCATGCGCCATGTGCGCCGGGGCGCTCCTGGGGGCCAGGGTGGGATCGCTGATCTTTGGCGCCTTTGAACCCAAGACGGGGGCCTGTGGTTCCGTGTTTGACTTGGTGCGCGATAGCGCGACGCTCCACCACCCCCAGGTGCGCGGCGGGGTGCTGGAGGAGGAGTGCGGGGAGTTGCTGGCCGGGTTCTTTGCGGGGCGGCGCTGAGGGGATGGGGGTGTTGTGGGCGAGTGTGGTGCTTCCCAGGGGCGCCATCACATTATTTTTCCATAACAGAATAATCACAATTTCTGGGGAATGGTGGCGCGGGGTTCCCGGTGCTCCTATCCTCGAGGAAGAGTGAAAGGAGAAACATAAATGGGTTTTCTTGACGACGCAAAAGACAAGCTGAACGAAGCTAAGGACAAGGCCGCCGACGTGGCCTCCGATCTGAAGGATAAGGCCGAGGACGCAGCCTCCGAGGCCAAGGACAAGGTAGAGGAGCAGAAGTAACATGGGTGATTTTCAGGACAAGGCCGAGGACCTGGCTGGCAAGGCCAAGGAGACCGTTGGCGACGTGACCGACAACAAGGACCTTGAGAACGAGGGCAAGGCCGATCAGGTCAAGTCCGACATCAAGGAGAAGGTCACCGAGGCCGGTGAGGCCATCAAGGACAAGGCCAACGAGGTTCTTGGCGCCTTCAAGAAGGACTAGTTTTTCCTTCACGTTTTAATTCTTTTCGAGGCTGATTTGAGGTTTCGGCCCCGGCTTGGATAACGTACTTGGCGGTGGCGTGTCCGAGCGGCCGAAGGTGCTCGCCTCGAAAGCGAGTGTTGGGTAACCCCCAACCGCGGGTTCAAATCCCGCCGCCACCGCCAACAACCCGGCTCCCCTGATCGTGGGGAGCCGGGTTTTCTCGTGGTGGTGGGGGTTGTGGTTGTGGCTACGGCGTTGAGGGGTGCACAACATCAAGGGGTGCCGTCCTTGGTGCCTGGTGGCCTTGCCTCACGCCTAATGGCACCCCTTAGAGGCGGGAAGTGAGGGGTACACAGCCACCACAGCGTTAAGGGGTGCCAGTGATGGCAAAACCAACCCCGCATATCCCGGTAGTGGCACCCTAAAGAGGTGGGCGAGGTGGGGTGGGAACCACACCCCCACCTGCGAACGCTGTCAGGTAGCGCTTAAGGGTGCCACCGGGGGCGTCGATAAGCCGCACCCGGCACCAATGGCACCCCTCTGTACACTTGGGGAGTCTTTAAGTCGATGGAGGGACGTCGTTCGTGGCTGAACTGTTGTACTCGCTGGGGCGTTGGTCGTTCCGCAGGAAGTGGTGGGTGCTGTGTACCTGGCTGCTGGTGCTGGCGGCGATGGCGGGCGCGGCGCTGTCCCTCATGCGGCCGTTTACCAATCAGTTCTCCATTAATAATTCGCCCGCGATCGAGGCCACGCGCATGCTGGTGCGCAATTTCCCAGATCAGGGCAATCCGGTGACGGCGGCCTCGGTGAACGTGGTGTTTCAGGCGCCGGAGGGGGAGAAGCTCAGCGATCCGCAGAACGTCAAGGCCATCGACGACGTCATTGCCGCCCTCAACGCGGATCTGGGTGACCTCATCGCGGATACCCAGCGCTTTGGCAACCCGGTGACCAAGTCCGCCGAGCTGGAAAAACAGGTGATTCAGACCTCCGTGGAGTCCGGCCTGCCGGAGGAGAGCGCCAAGGAGGACGCCGCGAACCTTCGCCTGCTCTCCGAGGATCAGACCATCGGCTACACCACCTTTGCCCTGGACGTGGACACCTCCATGGACGTGACCCAGGAGCAGCGCGACGCCGTGACCGCCGCGATGGAAAAGGGCCGCGCTGAGGGCCTGACGGTGGAGGCCGGCGGCGCGGGCTTTGGCGAGCCCATCGCCATCAAGGCCTCCAGCGAGGTCGTGGGCCTGGTGGTGGCCTTTGTGGTGCTCATCTTCACCTTTGGTTCCCTGGTGGCGGCCGGGTTGCCGCTGATCACGGCGGTGATCGGCGTGGGGATTGGCGTGCTGGGAATCCTGCTGACCACGCGCTTTGTGGAACTCAATAACATCACGCCCACGCTGGCGGTGATGATCGGCCTGGCGGTGGGCATTGATTACGCCCTGTTTATCCTGGCGCGGTATCGCGCGGAGCGGGCCCGCCTCGACCCGGAGCGGGCCGCCGGAATGGCCGTGGGCACGGCGGGCACGGCCGTGGTGTTCGCGGCGGTGACGGTGATCGTGGCCCTGGCCGCCCTGGCGGTGGCGGGGATCGGCTTCCTCACGGCGATGGGTCTGCTGGCGGCGTTCACGGTGTTTGTGTCCCTGCTGGTGGCGCTCACCCTGGTCCCGGCGCTGCTGGGCATCGCGGGGGAAAAGGCCTTTGCGGGAGCCATTCCGGGTATCGCGGGAAATAAGCGCCGCGCTTGGCGACGCCGCCCCGGGAGCCCCGGGCGCTCGGGGGGCGCTTCGGGAGACAAGGGGGTCGCGGCCTCGGAAGCGGCGGCCCGCCCCGCCTCCCACCGCCTGAAATCTCACCGCCGCGCCCCCATGAGCATGGGCCGCCGCTGGGTGCTCTTTGTACACAAACTCCCCGGCCTCACCATCGCGGTGGTGGTGCTGGGCCTGGGCGCGCTGTCCTTCCCGGTGAGCAAGCTGGAGATGGCCCTGCCCTCCGATTCCACCTCGAACCTGGAGACCACGCAGCGCAAGTCCGCCGATCTGATGGCGGAGGGCTTTGGCCCGGGCGTTAATTCCCCGTTCCTCCTGGTGGTGGACGCCCACGAGGTTTCGCCGGAGGCCCCGGCGCTCAAAACCTTCATGGAAGCCCAGGGCGAGGCCGCGGTGGAGAACCCGCAGCGCGCGGCGGCCTTAAGTTCCTTCATCTATGCGGTGGACACCATCGACGGCATGGCGGGGGTGAAGAACGCGCAGTTGGTGGGTGCGAATGGGGATCAGACCGCCGCGCAGATCATGGTCACCCCGTTCACCGGCCCGGACGATCAAAAGACGGTGGCCCTTTCCCACGCCCTGCGCGAGCGGGCTCACCAGATCGCGGACGCCACCGGAACCACCGTGGGGCTCACGGGGCTCACGGCGGTGCAGATGGATATTACGGAGACGCTGGAGGACGCCATGCCCCTGTACCTGGGGATCGTGGTGGGCCTGGCGATCGTATTGTTGCTCCTGGTGTTCCGCTCGATCATGGTGCCGCTGGTGGCGGGCCTGGGCTTCCTGCTCTCGGTGGGGGCGGCCTTTGGCGTGACGGTGTTGGTGTGGCAGGAGGGCCTGTGGGGCCTGGTGGGCACCCCGGCCCCGCTGATCTCCTTCATGCCGATCTTCCTCATCGGCGTGACCTTTGGCCTGGCCATGGACTATCAGGTCTTTTTGGTCACCCGCATGCGCGAGCATTACACCCATTCCGGCGGGGTCTCGCACTCCCGGTATACGGCGGTGGAGGAGTCCATCATTGAGGGCTTTACGCAGGGCGCGCGCGTGGTCACGGCGGCGGCGCTGATTATGATCGCGGTGTTCGTTGCTTTTATCGACCAGCCGCTGCCGTTCATTCAGATCTTTGGTTTTGCCCTGGGCATGGGTGTGCTCTTTGATGCCTTCTTTGTCCGCATGGCGCTGGTTCCGGCCGCGATGTTCGTGCTGGGCCGGGCCACCTGGTGGATGCCGAGGTGGCTCGATAAGATCCTGCCCTCCCTGGATGTGGAGGGTTCCGCCCTGGAAAAGAAGGTAATAGGAAAAGCATGACTGATCTGTCCTTTGACGTACACACCCGCCTGGAGCAGGCGGGGCCGGGCAAGCACGGCCGCACGGGCGTGATCCACACCCCGCACGGGGACATCGCCACCCCGGCGTTCATTCCGGTGGCCACCAAGGCCACGGTGAAAACGCTCACCCCGGAGCAGATCCGGGAGACCGGTGCGCAGGCGATTCTCTCCAACGCCTACCACCTGTATTTGCAGCCCGGCCCGGAGATCGTGGACGAGGCCGGGGGCGTGGCGGCCTTTGAGAACTGGCGCGGCCCCACCTACACGGATTCCGGCGGATTCCAGGTGATGAGCCTGGGCGTGGGCTTCAAAAAGGTGCTGGCGATGGACGTGGCGGACCTCACCCCCCAGGACGTCCGCGCCGCCAAGAAGGAGCGCTTGGCCAAGGTTGATGAGGACGGCGTGGATTTCAAGTCCGTGATCGACGGCTCCGCGCACCGCTTCACCCCCGAGGTCTCCATGCAGATCCAGCACCACCTGGGCGCGGACATCATGTTCGCCTTTGACGAGCTGACCACCCTGGTGGATAGCCGCGCCTACCAGGAGGAGTCCCTGGTGCGCACCACGCGCTGGGCGCAGCGCTGCCTGGACGAGCACGATCGCCTCACCCGCGAGCGCGCGCACCGGCCCAAGCAATCGCTGTGGGGCGTGGTGCAGGGCGCGCAGTACGAGGACCTGCGCCGTCAGGCCTCCCGCGATCTCGTGGCGCTTTCTGACGCCGCCGAGGCCCAAGGCAGGCGCGGCTTCGGGGGCTTCGGCATCGGGGGCGCCCTGGAAAAGGAGAACCTGGGCACCATCGTGGGCTGGGTGTGCGACGAACTCCCCGAGCACAAGCCCCGGCACCTGCTGGGGATCTCCGAGCCGGACGATCTCTTCACCGCCATCGAGGCGGGCGCGGATACCTTCGACTGCGTGGCTCCCACCCGGCTGGGGCGGCGCGGCGGGGTGTACACCCTCGACGGGCGGCTGAACCTCACCAACGCCCGCTTCAAGCGGGACTTCCAGGGCATCGACGAGGAGTTTGGCGGCTACGTCTCCCAGAACTACTCGCGCGCCTATATCCATCACCTGCTCAAGGCCAAGGAGTTCCTGGCCGGCACGCTGTGCACCATGCACAACCTGGCCTTCATGGTGGGGCTGGTGGATAATATCCGGGCGGCGATGGAACGCGGCGATTATGAGGCGTTCCGCGATGAGTTTTTGGGTCGTTATTATCACCATTAATTACGCGGGAGCCTGTGGCGTGTGAGAAAATGCCCAGGTGGCCAAGCAGCAGATGAATACAGTCCAGGGCGGCAAGCGCGGTAAACACCGTCGCGCCGACGGGCCGGTAAAGGCCCCCAAGAAGTGGTCCACCGCGGTCTCCACGATCTCCGCGGTGATGATGACGCTGGACATCACCATCGTGCTGGTGGCCCTGCCCGCCATCTCGGAGGACCTGGGTCTCACGCTCTCCGGGGGCCAGTGGGTGATCAACGCCTATTCCCTGGCCTTTGCCTCGCTCATGCTCAGCGTGGGCAGCATCTCCGATCTCATCGGGCGGCGCTCCATCTTCCTGATCGGGCACGTGCTGTTCCTGGGGGCGTCGATAGCCTGCATGTATGCGGACTCGGAGACGATGCTGATCGCGGCCCGCGCGGTGCAGGGTGCCGGTGGCGCGCTGGTGTTTGGTACCTCGGTGCCGCTGCTTTCCGACGCCTTCGCCCCCGCCGAGAAGGCGGAGCGCACCAAGGCGATTGCGACCCTGATGGGGTTGTCCGCGGCCGCCTCGGCGGTGGGACCGCTGGTGGGCGGCGCGCTGGTGGAAAACGGCGAGTGGGAGTGGATCTTTGCCATTAACATTCCCATCGGCATTTTTGTGCTGCTGGCCACCCTGCTTTTCATTCCCGACCTCCACAAGCAGGCGCGCGAGGCCGGAACCACGGACATGCCGCCCATCGACGTCCCCTCCACCATCATCGCGGCGGGCATGCTCTTTAGCCTCAATTACGGCATCATCTCCGGCCCGGAGCGCGGCTGGACGGACTGGCTGGTGATCCTGAGCTTTGCGGCAGCCTTGCAGCTGGGCGTGATCCTCGCGTGGATTCAAACGGCCAAGGGCGATAACGCGATGATTGATATTTGCCTTTTCCGCATTCCCTCCTTTTCCACGGTGGCCTTTTCCGCCTTTGCCGCCCGGCTTTTCAGCTTTGGCATGATGCCCTTCATTATTCTGTGGCTCTCCGGCCACGTGGGCCTCTCCGCCCTGGAGGTGGGGTATGTGTCCACCACGCTGGCCGGGCCGATCGTGATCTTCTCCGCCGTGGGCCTGGCCCTGGGCAAGGTCATGCGGGTGAGTTTTGTGCAGGCGCTCGGCATGGTGATCGTGGCCGGTGGCCTCCTGCTGGGCCTGATGGTGCAGCCGGATTCCAGTTGGCCCGCCCTGGTGCCCTCCTACGTGGTCATTGGTATCGGTACCGGCATCATGCTGCCGCACCTGATGGATCTGGCGGTCTCCGTGGTGCCTCGGGAAAAGACGGGCACCGCCTCCGGCATCGCCAATACCTCCCTGCCGCTGGGCACCAGTTTTGGCGTGGCGCTCTACGGCGCGTACCTGGCCAATCACATCGAGGACGGCATGGAGGGCGCCCCCGAGCAGATCATCACCGCCACGGAGGGCGGCCGCTTTGACCTGGTGGATCAGTACGCCCCGCAGTTGGGCGACCTGGCCCGCGAGGTATTCGTGGAGGGCCTGCACGGCATCTTCATCATGGCGGCGATCTTCGCCGTGGTGGGTGCGGTGGCCTGCCTGCTCTTTATTCGGGAAAAGGACATCCGGGCGGTGGAGGAGGACTCCGTGATTTCCGTGACTGTAGGCTCGGAGAGCTCGTTGAGCCCGGAGGCTGTGGTGGACGCTGTGGCCCCTGTGGCCCCTGTGGCCCCTGCGGCAAGCCCGGAACCCGGCACCGAGTTAGTGCCTCGCCCGGCCACCGCTCCCGCCGTCCCCATGTCCGCGCACCCCGTGGGCCGGGCCGAGTTGGCGGCGCGTGCGCGCCAGCGCCTTAATAATTCTCGCGGCGTTTAATCCACCCGATCACCGCGTACGTGATGGGCAGCAGCACCACCTCCAGCGCGGTCTTCCAGGCGAAGCCCACGATCAGGTAATTCAGCCCATCGCTCCAGGTGGTGATGCCGATGACCGGGGCGGCGATCAGGCAGAACAGCAGCGTATCGCCAAACTCCCCCACCACGGTGGAGCCGAGCAGCCGCGCCCACAGTTTCTTCTCCCCGGTGCGGCGCTTCAGGGCCACCAGCACGTACGAGTTCAGCAGTTGGCCCACCAGGTACCCGGCCAGGGAGGCCAGCACGATCTGTGGCACCAGACCCAGCACCAGGGAAAATTCCTCCTGGTTTTCGTAGAAATCGGCCGCCGGTAGCGCGATGGCGATATAAAAGGACGCCACCGCCAGCACCGTCACGCCAAACCCGGTGAGGATTGCGCGCCGCGAGGCCTTGAACCCGTAGCACTCCGCGAGCACGTCACCCAGCACATAGGCCAGGGGAAAGAGGAAAAAGGCGCCGTCCGTGATGAGCGGCCCGAGCGCCACGCCCTTGGTGGCGGTGATGTTGGAGATGAGGAATACCGCGACGAAGATCGTCACGATCACCGGGTACAAGGAGCGCTGAATGGGAATGAATCTGGCTTCTGTGGAGTTTGTCACGGGTTACATGCTGCCATAGGGGTGCCAGTGGCGGGGGATAAAAGGTTCGGGGCAGGGTAGTGGCACCCCTTGGGGTGGGGAGGGGCGGCGGGGTGAGAGGCGGGGGCGGCGTAGCGTCCGTTGGGGTGCCACCGCGCCGCCGATCAGCGCCCCGCCCCCGCCAATGGCACCCCAACGGTAGGTGAGGAGGGGAGGACGTATCCTGGTGCGATATGGCAGCAGAGAAACCACAGCCGGGCCCCTTGGAGCACCATGAGCACGGGGCGGGGCGGTACGCGCCGTCGCCAAGCGGGGACCTGCACTTTGGCAACCTGCGCACGGCGGTGCTGGCGTGGTTGCTCGCGCGGCGCACGGGGCGGCGGTTTTATCTGCGCGTGGAGGATATTGATACGCAGCGGTCCTCGGCGGAGAGCGCGCGGCGGCAGATAGAGGATCTGGTGGCGCTGGGGTTGGATTTTGACGGGGATCCCACCTATCAATCCGATAACACCCGTGCCTACGCGGCCGCGCTGCGGGCGCTGCCGGTGTTCGAGTGCTACTGCTCGCGTAAGGACATTCAGGAGGCGGCCCGAGCCCCGCACGCGATCCCCGGCCGCTACCCCGGCACCTGCCGCGATCTGCCGGAGGCCGAGCGGGAACGGCGCCGCGCCGAACTCACAGCGCAGGGGCGGGTCCCGGCGCTGCGGTTGCGCGCGGGGGTGGATCGGTGGCCGGTCACCGACGCGCTGCTGGGCGAATACACCGGCGAGGTAGATGACTTCATTCTGCGGCGCGGAGGCCAGCAGCCGGACTGGGCTTACAACCTCGCGGTGGTGGTGGATGACGCCGCCGCGGGCATCGACCAGGTGGTGCGCGGCGATGACCTGGCCTCCTCAGCGCCGCGCCAGGCGTACCTCGCGCACCTGCTGGGCCTGCCCGCCCCCGGCTATGCGCACGTGCCGCTGGTGCTGGGCCCGAGCGGGAAGCGCCTGGCCAAACGCGACGGCGCCGTCACGCTCCGGCAGATGCTTAGCGACGCCCCCGTGGCCCAGGTGGTCACGCGCCTGGCGGCGTCGGTGGGGGTGGAGGGGTGTGATTCCCTGGCGGGCCTGCTAGCGGAGTTTGACCCGGAGAAGTTGCCGTGCGAGGCGTGGGTGTGGGAGGGCGAGCAGCACTAAGGGGTGCCACTATGCCGCACGGGCCGCCTCGTCGGGGTTCAGTGGCACCCTTTCGTGTCGCAGTAACACCAAGGGGTGCCACGACCGGGGCTGCGGCCCGAAATCCGCCCCTAGTGGCACCCCTTAGCGTCATTGCAGCAAGCCGCCAGCGCCCCTATTTCCCCAGCCGCTCGGAGCGGAGCTGGTTCACCACGGGAATGTCCAGGGGCTCCAGGTCCGCGAGTGGAATGTTCATGGCCTGGGCGAGGAGGAGATCGGCCAATTGGGGATTGCGGGCCAGGACGGGGCCGTGCATGTATGTGGCCACCACGGAGCCCTGGACGGCGCCCTCGGCGGTGACCTGGGTGGAGGCGTCGGGGAGGCCCTCGGCTCCGTGGCGATCGCAGTTGCCCACCCCGCGATCCACCACGCCGAGCGCGGTGGCGCGGGGGCCGAGCACCGTGGCACCCATGTGGTTCTCAAAGCCGGTCAGCGGCTCGGTGAGCGCGGAGGTGAACCCGGCCCTGGTGGGGGTGGAGGCCACCTCCCCGATGGCGCGCTTGCCCAGGGAGGTGGTGGTGGCGTCGATAAGCCCCAGGCCATCAACCACCCGGTTACCGGCGCGGAAGGATTCCCCGAGCACCTGGAGCCCGGCGCAGATCGCCAGAATGGGGCGGCCCGCCTCGGCGGCGCGGGTGAGGCCGCCATCGGCCACCAGGTGTTCGGCGGCGAGGATTTGGGCGGTGTCCTCCCCGCCACCCAGGGTGTAAATATCCAGGTCGGTGGGGACGGCCTCGCCCAGACGCACGGTGTGAATCTCCGCGGTCAGCCCGCGCATGCGGGCGCGCTGGCGTAGTACGAGGGCGTTGCCGTCATCCCCATAGGTGCCCAGGACGTCGGGGAGAATGAGGCCGATGTGCAGCTCGGTCATTTACTTGTCTCCTTTCTGGGAGTCGGAGGCCTTTGCCGCCGCACGCAGGGCCTTATTGAGGTCGCGGAACGCGGTGTAATTGGCCAGCACCTCCACCCGCCCGGGCGGGCAGGCTCGGATCGCGTCGAGGGGATCGGGAATGTGGTCGTGGTGGATGCCCGCGTAAAGGAGCCGCACGGCGAGGTCGGTGCCGCGCTCCCCGGCGGCCTTGACGGAGAGGGAACCGAAGTCCTCGAAGCGCACGTCCCAGAGCCAGGAGAGGTCCTCGCCGTCGGCCACCTGGCCATTGACGGCGATCACCAACCCGTCGGCGCTGCGATCCACCATGGAGAGCGCCTCTTGCCACCCGGCGGGGTTCTTGGCCAGGAGCAGGTGCACGTCGCGGCCCTCGATGTGCACGGTGGAGTAGCGTCCGGCCACGTTGTCCACGGATTCCGCAGCGGTGATGGCCTTATCCAGGGGCACCTCAAATCCGGCCACGGCGGCGGCGATGGCCTGGGCGGCGTTGCCGCGATTGGCGCGGCCGGGGAGTTTGAGGGTGAGGTCGTGGCGGCCGCTGGGGGTGACCAGGCCCCCGTCGCTGACGGCCCAGGTGGGCTCCGGGCGGCGGAAGGGGCGGCCGTCGGGAAGCGGCTTGACGGCGTGCCAGTCGGTGCCGTCGTGGACGATGTGCCCGCCGGTGCGGGGACAGGAGACGGCGTCGCCCACCCAGCCGACCCCGGCGGAGACCCACACCACGTTGGGGTGATCGTAGGCCACGGAGGTCATCAGGACGTCGTCGCAGTTGGCCATCACGAGCATCTCCGGGTGGGCTTCCACGCAGGAGCGCAGGGCGCGCTCGATCTTGTTGATCTCGCCTACGCGATCGAGCTGATCACGGGTGAGGTTGAGCAGCACGAGCGCCTGGGGGTTAAGCCGCTCGGCCACGGAGGGAACGTGCAGCTCATCGACCTCCAGCACCACCGTGGCGGCGTCCTTGCCCGCGAGCAGCGCGGAGATGATTCCGGCGTCCATGTTGTCCCCGCCGGAGTTGGTGGCCACGGTGGTGTGGCTGCGCACCGCCGCCGCGAGCATGCGGGTGGTGGTGGACTTGCCGTTGGTGCCGGTGACCAGCGCCGTGGGCCGTCCCCCGCCGAGGGTGCGCATGACGTTGGGGTCAATGGCCTGCGCCACCAGCCCGCCGATCATGCCGCCCGCGCCGCGCCCGGTGAGGCGGGAGGCCGTGGTGGCGAGGCGGGCGGCGGTAGTGGCGGCGGTGGAACGCAGGCTGCGCAAGGCCGAGGTTAGATCAGGGCTCATGGGCTTTTACCTTAATAGGGTGCGGCCACACCCCGCAGAATCAGGCGAGGATCAGGCGGCCTGCACCCGCGCCACGGCCTCCATGAAGGCGGTATCGCTGAGCAGCGGAATGTTCTTGCGCCGGGCGTGCATGGCCTTTCCCCGCAGGTGATTGGTGCGATTGCACACCACCACGGAGGTGGCGCGGGTGAGTTTCTCCGAGTAATTCAGGCCCGCGCGGGTCAGCGCCGCGATCACCTCATTGGGATCCATGTCAATCTCCGGGGACACCACCACCTCCATGCCGGGAGCCAGCGCGCCGCCGGGAGCATACGGCCCCGGGTTCTCGTGCACGCGCGGGGCCTGCGCGGCCTCCACCCGCACGAGCGAGCGCTGCAACCCAAAGGCATCCGGCTTGAGTTCCTCCGGTTGCCGCCCGGCGAGGGGAGCGCCCGTATCCTGCGCGTGCCGGAAAAGGCGGGTGAGCAGCAGGGTATTCTCCCGCGTCACCTCCGCCTCGGGGCGCTGCGCCCTGCTTATCGACGCCACCGGGGACTCCGCCGTCACCCCCATCGCGGTGGCCACGGCCGCCAGGCGCACATCGTGAAACTCCGCCCCGGCTCGATACGCGGTGGCGAGGGTATCCACGATGAGTTCCGGGCGCGGCACGTGGCCCACTCGCTGCCTGCGCCGCCCGCCCTGACCGCGCCCCTTTCCCCGGGCGCGGGAGCGATTGGCGCGGGCGGCCGCATTCATGGCTCGCCGGGCCTCGGAGACCAGGAATCCCCAGGTGAGAGGGGTATCATGCACGATGAGGGTGCGGCCATCTATGAGTTTGTCCAGCTTCTTGAGCAGGCTGCCAAAGCGCCGCCCCTGCTCAATATCCTCGGGGCTCAGCCCGTGATAATGCACCGGCCCGAGGTTGGTGCGCGGGCCGGGATTGACCACGGCGTGGAACTCCTCCGCGATGTCCCCGTTGTTCTCGAATACCACAGCGTCCACCGCCACCACCCGGCCGGTGGAGGGGTGAATGCCGGTGGTCTGGAGAGTGAGCGCCACGTAGGGGGCGGCGGTGCTGTGCTCGTTATCGTGTTGCGTCATGGCGGGGCCTAATCCTTGGGCCTAAACATGAACCACAGGCTGCCCAGAACGATGAGCATTCCGCCGCCCATGAGCAGGAACGCCGGGGCGGTGTCCAGGGAAAGATCCGGGGTGACCTTGAAGTATCCCAGGGCGGCCACCGTGATGGCGAGCGCACCCAGGATCACGCCAAAGGCGGGCAACCACTGGATACCCTGCTCATCGTCCAGGTAGTCCTCGTACTCATCGTCCTCGTACCCCTCGGGGTCATGGGCGCTCCCGTAGTTGGGGGCGGCCTGATCGGGCACCACGGGCAGGGCACCGGTGCTCTCCGCGCTGGTGGCCGCGCCGGGGGACGTGGTGAAAAGCCCCGTCACCGGTACCTTTTGCACCTCGGGCAGGGGTTCGGCGGGTTCCTGGGGGGAGATCGCGTAGTGCTCGCTGGTGTTATTCAGCGAGTACTCCTGGGGTAGGGGCATGAATTGCTCGGGGGCGGGGAGGGGTTCGAGGGCGGATTGATCCAGGTACTCCTCTTCTTCCTCGAACTGATCCCCCAGGCGGGCGTGTGGGTAGGGCAGGGGCGGGTAGTCCTCCTGGAAATCGTGCTCCTCGGCGGACATCACGGGCTCCGCCTCGTAGGATTCCGCCGGTTCCTCCACCTCAGTGAAGGCTTCGAGATCGGTCTCGGGGAAGGCGGCGGGATCTGGGCCCACGGGAACCTGCTCGACCTCCGGGGCGTCCGTTTCCACGATCTGCGCGACCTGCTCGACTTCGGCCGGGGCCTCGCGGGGCACCTCCACGGGGTTGAGATTGGCGTTGGGTGCTGCGGACGGTGCTCCGGGGACGGCCTGGGCCTCGGGAACTGGTGCCTCGGTAACCTCCGGGGCTGCTGACGCAACCGGAACTGCGGCGGGAGGCTCGGGTGCCGGAATTGGCGTGGGTGCCTTGGCGGCCCTGATCCGGGTCGGGGCGGAGGGGGCCGGTATGGGCGCGGCGGGTGCCACCGGGGCAACCTGCGCGGCGGGCCGTGCCGCCGGGGGGCGCTGGGGTGTCTGGGTCGCCGGTGGCTGGGCGGTGGGTACCGCCTGCACCGGAGGCGCTGCTGCAACCGGCGTGGCGGGTGCCTGGGCTTGTCCCTGTGGCCGCGCCGGGGTTTGGACCGGTGGCTGGGGCGAGTTTTGGGGCGCCGGTGGCTGGGCCGTCGGCGCGGGTTGTGCGGTCGCGGCCGCCGCCGGGGTCGGGGCGGCGATCTCCTCCATCGCCTGCTGCGCGGGTATCACGATGGCCGCCAGGGATTGCGGCTGGGAGCGCCGGGCGGGCTGTGCCGGTTCCTCCGGTTGATTTGGGTTGGGCGGCGCGAAGTCGGGCATGTGCTCCGCGGGAGCGGAGACGAGGTTGCCCAGGGTGGGGGCCGCAGCGGCCACAGAGGGCGCAGTGGATTCCGACACGGTCGATTCGGAGGCTGAAGTGGTTGCCGCGTCTCCGGTGCCCGATGCCGCCGACGCTGCCCCGGCCTGCGTCGCCTGCGGCCTGCGTCCCACGTCGAGCACCTTGGTGCCGTCCGGGTTGAGGGCGAACATCGCCGGGGAGGTGATGGGGCGCAGTTCCTTATCGGGCTGCGGCGCGATGGATTCCACCACCTGATCCCCGGAGATGGTCACCGCCCAGGCGTGCTGCATGGGGGTGCCGCTGATCACCGGGAACTCGCCGGTGGCGGGCTGGTAGGGGTCGATGGCCGCCAGGGGAGAGACGAGGGGTTCTAGGTCCGCGTCGCTCATCTCCTGGGTGGAGAGCGCGTTGAGCACCACGTGGCGCTGTCCGTCCTGGTCATAGCAGAACACGCGGGCCACGGGGACCAGGCCCAGCATCTCGTAGTGCTCCACCACCTCGCGGAGATCGGCGGAGTCCTCGGGGCTGAGCACGCCCAGCACGCGATTATCAATGATCGCCACCACCAGGTCCTCCACGATCCCCAGAGTGGCCAGCCAGTGCGAGGGAATGTTGAGGTCCACCAGGCGCTGCGCGTCACCTCGGGAGATGTCCACGGGGCGCGGAGTGCCCTCGGGAATCATGGCCCATTCTTCCTTGGGGGGGAAGTTGGTGGGCATGACGAACACGGGGGCGGGGAAGTACAGGGTGCCGTTGATCCGCCCGGAGCCCTGCTCCAGGGAGATGGTGGCGTGAACCTGGGGAATCCCGCCCCTGGTGATGATGTGATCGAGCTGGGGGTAGGTGTCGCGCAGGTTGCGCGGCAGCCGCCCCAGGATCGTCTTGTTGTGGCTCACCAGGAACCCCCCGGACACGCGATCCGGGAGGAGGGTAAAGGCGGTCCGGGTGAATCCATCCTGGGCCACCTGGGAACCGAGGAGCGAGAAGAGGATCGCCTGGCTGCTCCCTTCCACCGGCACGGTGGCACCACCGCCATCGGAAAAGAATGGCAGAAGATAAGGGGTTTGGCTCATCGACGATTCTCCTCGCGTGCGTCAGGGTCCCTACTATTTTATGCACCCATGAGGGTACGGCAAGCGTTCCTGTGGCTTCCTAGGAGTTAGGCCTTATGGGCCCGGTTCACCGAGGAGACGATCGCCCGCACGGAGGCGGCGGTGGTGGAACCGGCCACGCCCACGCCCCAGGAACTCGTGCCGTCCACCTGAGCCAGAACGTAGCAGGCGGCCTCGGCGTCGTCGCCAGCCGAGCGCGATTGCTGGGAGTAGTCCTCCACCTCCACCTCGATCCCCGCCTGCTCCAGGGCGGCGGCAAAGGCGGCCACGGGCCCGTTGCCCTGGCCACGCACCTCCTGGCTGCGGCCCTGGTAGCGCACCTGGGCGGTGGCGCGTACCTCCTCGTCGCCGTCGATGTGCAGGGACTCCACGGCCAGCGGGGCCTCGCGGTCGAGGTACTCGGCGGCAAAGATGTCCCACATGTTCTTGGAGTTCACCTCGCCGCCCTCGGTATCGGTCACGGCCTGAACCACCTGGGAGAACTCCACCTGGAGCGCACGCGGCAGGTGCAGGCCGTGGTCGGTCTTCATGATGTAGGCCACCCCGCCCTTGCCGGACTGGGAGTTTACGCGGATCACGGCCTCGTAGTCGCGGCCCAGGTCCTTGGGGTCGATGGGCAGGTAGGGCACCTCCCACACGGTGTCGCGCAGTTCCTCCCAGGCAACCTCGGTGTTGCGCGCGCCGGGGCGCACGCTGGCGGCCAGGGCGTCCAGGCCCTTGTTGATGGCGTCCTGGTGGGAACCGGAAAACGCGGTGAACACCAGGTCGCCGCCGTAGGGGTGGCGCTCGGGCACCCGCAGTTGGTTGCAGTACTCCACGGTGGCGCGGATGCTGGGCAGGTCGGAGAAGTCGATCTGCGGGTCCACGCCCTGGGAGAGCATGTTCAGGCCCAGGGTCACCAGGTCCACGTTGCCGGTGCGCTCGCCGTTGCCGAACAGGCAGCCCTCGATGCGATCCGCCCCGGCCATGTAGCCCAGCTCCGCGGTGGCGATGCCGGTGCCGCGATCGTTGTGCGGGTGCAGGGAGAGCACGATGGCGTCGCGCCGGGCCAGGTTGCGGGACATCCACTCCACGGAGTCCGCGTACACGTTGGGGGTGATCATCTCCACGGTGGAGGGCAGGTTGATGATCATGGGGTTCTCCGGGGTGGGCTCCATGATCTCGGTGACGGCGTCGCAGACCTCGCGGGCGTAGTCCACCTCGGTGCCGGTGTAGGACTCCGGCGAGTACTCCCAGCGCCAGTTCGTCTCCGGGTAGTCGGCGGCGATGGTCTTGATGAGCCGGGCGGCGTCGGTAGCCAGCTTCTTGATGGCCTCCTTGTCCTTGCGGAACACCACCCGGCGTTGCAGGATCGACGTGGAGTTATAAAAGTGCACGATCACGTTCTTCGCGCCCTCGCAGGCCTCGAAGGTGCGGCGGATCAGGTGCTCGCGCGCCTGCACCAGCACCTGAATGGTCACGTCGTCCGGGATCATGTTCTGCTCGATGATCTCGCGCACAAAGGTGAAGTCGGTCTGGGAGGCGGACGGGAAGCCCACCTCAATCTCCTTGTATCCCATGCGCACCAGCAGCTCGAACATGCGGCGCTTGCGCTCGGGGCTCATGGGGTTGATCAGGGCCTGGTTGCCGTCGCGCAGATCCACGGCGCACCACTGCGGCGCGGTGGTGATCTTCTTGTCTGGCCAGGTGCGATCCGGCAGGCGGAAATCCTCCACCTCCTGCGCGTAGGGCAGGTAGCGGTGTGCGGGCATGGGGGAGGGCTGCTGAGTATTCACGGGACATCCTTTGCTGAGGTGCTTTGGGGGCAGTGCGCAGGGTCGGCATAAAAATACTCCGCGACGGGCTGCCGACCGCGCTTTAGAGGCGTGAGGGCCAGAGCTGATTCCCGCCGCGGCGAATAAGGAGGAGATTCGCTCGCGTGAACATGCCCACGAGTGTAGCGCATCACATTTACTTCCACCAGGCGGTCTGCTTATCGACGCCGCCCCGCGCGGCCAGGTCACGCCGGAGCGCCGCGCGGCGTTTAGCATGTGGTGCGTGACTTCCTTGCGCCCCACCCCCACCTCCACCCGCCTGATCTGGCTCTACGGAGCCATCGCTTTCCTCGTGGGCGCGGTCGTGCGCGTGGTGGTTATGGCGATCTTCGCCCGCGCGAACGAGGACAGCCTCGGTGGCCTGATGATGCAGTGGGACACCCACCACTACGAGCGCATTGCCGAGCGGGGTTACTTCGCGGGTCCCACCATCGACGACGTCCCTCCCGAGCATCGCCTGCTGGCCTTCTTCCCCGCGATTCCCCTGCTCATGCGGCTCGGACACGCGCTCACCGGCCTGGAATACGACACCGTGGGCATGGTGTTCAACGTGTTCTTTGGCGTGGCGATGGCGGCCGGGGTGGCGGCGATCGCCGCCCGCATGGGGGCCGGGCGCCGGGGCATGATTGGCGCCGCCTTCGTGGTCACCTCCGCCCCGATGGCGGTGACCTTCTCCATGCCTTATACGGAGGCGCTCTTTGGTGCCCTGGCATTCTGGGCGTTGGTAGCCATGATGGATCGCCGCTGGTGGCTGGCGGGGCTGTTGATCTTCGCGGCCGGATTCGTGCGCCTCACGGCGGTGGACCTGGTGGCGGTGCTCGCGGTGATGGTGGTTCTTTATGGGCGCACCCAGTGGCGCGCCTGGGTGGCCCTGGCGCTGAGCCCGCTCTCCGCGCTGGGATACGTCTGGTGGGCCTCCTCCCATACCAGCGAGGTGGGTGGATACTTCGGATTGCAGAAGGAGGGCTGGCACACCGGCTTTGACTTCGGCGTGGCCAGCGTGAAGTTCGCCTGGAACACGCTGATGACCAGCCAGGAACTGGGCTACTTCCTCAGCGTCGCCGTGATGATCGCCGCCCTGGTGGCCCTCGCGTTGGCCTGGGGGAAGGGGCCGCTGCCGCTGTGGCTCTTCGCGGCGGCGCTCAGCGCGAACATCTTGCTTTCCGACGGCATCATGCACTCCCGCCCCCGCCTCCTCCTGCCCGCCGCGATTGTGCTCGTGCCCCTGGTACTGGGGTGGGGCAAGCGCGTGAGCGGCCGGGCCTACGCGGTGGGGATTGGGGCCTGGGTGCTGGTGGGGGCGTGGTTCTCCGGGTACATGCTCGCGGTGTTCCCGTGGGCGATTTAGGGGAGGAAACTTATTCCTGGCTCTGCTAGAGTTGCCTTAGCCCCAGTTGATGCTGGTGAGGAAGTGGCCCCGGACGCAGCCTGGATGACTGTGCACCGGGGTTCGCGTTTTAGTTGGGGGAGGGTGGCCATTCGTATCTATGTTGATGAAACCCAGCACAAGGGGTACGTAGTTGTTGCTTCCGTTGTGAAGCCCGGGGCCGAGCGGCGGATATTGAGTTCCCTGCGTTCTGTCATTCTGAAGGGGCAATCGCATATTCATATGCGCTCCGAGCGTCCTTCCAGACGGAGCCGCATAGTGGGTGTGGTGGCTCATCTCGAATGTGAGGCATGGGTGTATTGGGCACCCAAAGACGGATCCCCGGTGGCCGAGGCGAGAATGAGTTGCTTGGCGGCTTTAGCGCGAGACTGCCTGGCTTCTTTCGGCCGGGTGGAGCTGGTTATTGAAGAGGATAATTCCATGCGAAAATGGGATAACCAGGTCTTGACCATCGTGAAGGCCGAACTCGGGGAAGAACGCGATCGGTTGGTGTGGAGCCATGCGAAGCCGTCCATGCGCCCGCTGTTGTCTGTGCCGGACATTATTGGATGGTGCTATCAGGCGAGCGATCGCAACTATTTTGGCCGGATTCAAGGAATGGTGAAAAGGCGGGAAGAGGTAGCCGCAATAGAGTCGCCGGTGAGGGTGCGGAAGAGATGAAACCTACCCCACCCCGCGCCGAGAGAGTGCCACGGTGGAGAGGATCATTGCCAGCAGCGCCAGCCCCATGAGCCCCCACCCCAGCGCCGTGGTGACCTGGAATCGCTCGCCCAGCACCGCGTATCCCAGGCTAAAGGCCACGATGGGTTCCGTGATGGTCATGGCGGGAAGGGAGTTCTTTAAAGCCCCGGCGTTAAAGGAGTATTGCTGCACGATGGTGCCCAGCGTGGCACCCAGAATCAGCCCGTAGGTTTCCCAGTTGGTGAGCAGCCCCAAGACGGATTCCCGGAGGAACACGTCCACCACTGCCTTGGAGAGCACGGCCACGTAGCCAAAGAGCGCGCCGGTGACCACCCCCAGGAGCAGCGCCTTGTGGCGGCGGATCTGGCGCTGGGCCACGCGCTCGATGAGGATCAGCACCGCCGCGCCCACGAGCAGGGCGGGAATCCAGCGATCGAGGGGCGGGTGGGGGTTACCGGCCAGGGGCTTTCCCAGGATTACCAGGATCGCCACGGCGGCGGTGAGTAGGCTTGCCCAGCCCATCTCCACGGGTGAGATGCGGCGGCCGTCGTAACGCGCGGACAGCGGCAGGGTGAACATGAGGGAGAGCACGAGGATGGGTTGCACCACGAGCAGGGTGCCGAAGCCGAGGGCGACCACCTGGAGCCCGTACCCGAGCAGCGCGGTGCCGGTGCCCGCCCACCACAGGGGCCGGGAGATGGCGTTCCAGAAGGGGGAGCCTTTGAGGGAGCCGTCGGCGGGTGCTTCCTCCGCGATCCGGTGGCGCACCACGGTGCCCCACGCGATGGTGAGGGCCGAGGCGAGCGCGAAGAGGATGGCCAGGAGGTTGCTATGCACGTGGTGGCATTGTACTGGGCTGAGCGCTCGTGCCGGTCAGGCTCGGCGCGGGAGGCGGGCGTCGAGAGCGGGGGTGAATGCAAACCTTTCAAGGCGTGCCTGCTGACAGGTATTGTGGGGCAGCGAGATCACCACAGGCCGTGACTAGAGACGTGAAAGGTGGACGATCCCGGTGGCGTTAATCGTTCAGAAGTACGGCGGTTCCTCGCTGGAGAGTGCCGAGCGCATCAGGCATGTGGCCGAGCGGATCGTGGCCACCAAGAAGCAGGGAAATGACGTGGTGGTGGTGTGCTCCGCGATGGGCGATACCACCGATGAGCTGCTGGAACTGGCCGCCGAGGTCTCCCCGGTGCCCCCGGCCCGCGAGATGGATATGCTGCTCACCGCCGGCGAGCGCATTTCTAATGCCCTGGTGGCCATGGCCATTGATTCCCTGGGGGCCAAGGCGCAGTCCTTCACGGGGTCCCAGGCGGGCGTGCTCACCACGGAGCGCCACGGCAATGCCCGGATCGTGGACGTTACGCCGGGGCGTGTGCGCGAGGCCCTGGACGAGGGCAAGATCTGCATCGTGGCCGGTTTCCAGGGCGTGAATAAGGACACCCGCGACGTCACCACCCTGGGCCGCGGCGGCTCCGATACCACCGCCGTGGCGCTCGCTGCCGCGCTCAAGGCGGACGTGTGCGAGATCTATTCCGACGTGGACGGCGTGTACACCGCCGATCCGCGCATCGTGCCCAACGCCCAAAAACTGGACAAGATTTCCTTTGAGGAAATGCTGGAAATGGCGGCGGTGGGCTCCAAGATTTTGGTTCTGCGCAGCGTGGAATACGCGCGCGCTTTTGGCGTACCGCTGCGGGTACGCTCGTCGTATAGCAATGACGCTGGCACGCTCGTGGCCGGTTCGATGGAGGATATTCCCGTGGAAGAAGCAGTGCTCACCGGAGTGGCAACCGATAAGTCCGAGGCAAAGATCACCGTTTTGGGTATTCCCGATAAGCCGGGGGAGGCCGCCAAGGTATTCCGCGCGCTGGCCGACGCCGAGATCAACATCGACATGGTGCTGCAAAACGTCTCCTCCCTGGAGGACAACACCACGGACATCACGTTCACCTGCCCGCGTGCCGACGCCCCCCGTGCCACCGAGATGATGAAGAAATTGCAGGCGGAGGGCAACTGGTCCAACGTGCTTTTCGACGACCAGGTGGGCAAGGTCTCCCTGGTGGGCGCGGGCATGAAGTCCCACCCCGGGGTCACCGCCGACTTCATGGAGGCCCTGCGCGACGACGACATCAACATCGAACTCATCTCCACCTCCGAGATTCGCATTTCCGTGCTGATCCGCGAGGGCGACCTGGATAAGGCGGCCCGCGCCCTGCACGATCGCTTCCAACTCGGCGGAGACACCGAGGCCGTGGTCTACGCCGGAACCGGCCGCTAACTTTTAAGGGGTAATACATGACAACTCTTGCCGTCGTAGGAGCCACCGGCCAGGTGGGGCGCGTCATGCGCTCGATCCTGGAGGAGCGCAATTTCCCGGCCGATACCGTGCGATTCTTCGCCTCGCCCCGCTCCGCGGGTACCACGCTGACCTTCCGCGGCGAGGAGATCGAGGTGGAGGACCTCACCGCCATCACCGAGGAATCCGTGGCGGACGTGGACGTGGCCCTGTTTTCCGCCGGGGGCGGCACCTCCAAGCAATGGGCCCCGGTGTTCGCCGCCGCCGGAGCCACCGTGGTGGATAACTCCTCGGCCTGGCGGCGCGACGATGAGGTGCCCCTCATCGTTTCCGAGGTCAATCCTCAGGCCGCCCGCGAGGTGCCCAAGGGCATCATCGCCAACCCCAACTGCACCACCATGGCCGCCATGCCGGTGCTCAAGGTCCTGCACGATGAGGCCGGGTTGGAACGCCTACACGTGGCCTCCTACCAGGCAGTTTCCGGCTCCGGCCTGGCCGGTGTGGAGGCCCTGGCCAAGCAGGTGGCGGAGGTGGGCGACCTCAACGTGGAACTGGTACACAACGGCTCCGCTCTCTCCCCCGAGAGTCTCGGCCCCTACGTGGCCCCCATCGCCTATAACGCCCTCCCCCTAGCCGGAAACCTGGTGGACGATGGCTCCGGGGAAACCGACGAGGAACAAAAACTCCGCAACGAATCCCGCAAGATCTTAGGTCTCCCCGACCTCAAGGTGGCCGGAACCTGCGTGCGCGTGCCGGTGTTCACCGGGCACACGATGGTGATTCACGCCGAGTTCGCCCGGGCTATCACCCCCGAGCGCGCCCGCGAGGTGCTGGCCGACGCCCCCGGAGTGACTCTCGTCGAGGTACCCACGCCGCTCCAGGCCGCCGGGATTGACGATTCCCTGGTGGGCCGCATCCGTCAGGATCAGTCCGTGGACGATCAGCGCGGCCTGGTGCTGGTGGTTTCCGGCGATAACCTGCGCAAGGGCGCGGCCCTGAACACCATTCAGATCGCGGAGTTGCTGGTGTAATCGGTTTCAGGGGTGAAGCGCCGGGCCTGGGGTGGGGCTCGGCGCTTCTTTTTGTTTGGTGGGGTGGTGTTTTGGTTTTCGAGCGGCCTTGTTTGTTCTTGTGCGACCTCGTTTGGCCGAAGGGGTGCCATTGCCGTCAATCTCGGCCTCTGACCCCGGAGGTGGCACCCCTTGGGGTGGTGGAGGCCCGTGGTGCCTCACCACGGGGTCTCATTGACGCCCGCGACATTGCCTTGCAGCACCGCAACGCTAAGGGGTGTCAGTGGGGCGTCGATAAGCCGAATGGCGAGTTAGTGGCACCCCTTAGCGCTGCACACCCCCGAGCCCCGCCGCAACGCCGCTAACAACACGGCCCCAACAACACCAAGGGGTGCCGCTAGCCGGGGAATCAGAACCAGCACCCCGCTAATGGCACCCCTTAGCGCTGCGGCGGCAGCCAGCGCCCACTACCTCCGCCCCTCGGATACGGCCGGGGAGCCGTCCGCGGAATCGGAGTCCTCGCTGAGTTCCTCGGTGATCTCCTCAGTCATGGCCTCGGTGAGTTGATCGTCCGGGAGGTTGGAAGCCGCGGTGGCCTTGGAGAGCGCGGCGGCGTCCTTGCGGCTAAAGCGCTGGGTGGGGTCGAGTTTGCGGGTGAGGAGTTCGCGGATGCGGTGGCGGCGGCGGTACTCCTTGCGGATCGTGGCGCGGCCGCGCAGCCAGGCGATGGAGAGGGTGATCGCCAGGATGATTCCGGCGTAGCCCAGCACCGGGAACACGTAGGCCACCAGATCCTTGAAGGGGAGGAAGCCGAGCACAAAGCCGGCGAGGACGCTCACGATGTACACCACGCGGAAGCGCGAGGGGTTGCTGCGCGTGAGTCGCTTGGCCAGGGCGTAGAAGAGGCCGAGCGCGGTGTTGAAGATCATCATGAAGATGGTGAAGGTCATGACGATGCCCAGCGCCGGGTGAATGGCGGTGACCACGCTGAGCATGGGCATGTCATCGTGTGCCACCTCATCGACGTTGAGGAACACGGTGAGGGTGGCGGCGGTGAGCAGCAGAGAGAAGCACAGCCCGCCGAGCAGGCCGCCGATGCCGGCGGCGCGGCTATCGAGGTTGTTGCCGCCGATCACCATGGCCATGGAGACGGCCACGATCAGGGAAAGGCCCACGTAGTTGAACGCGGAGAGCCACCAGTTGGGCAGGCTGCTGGAAACCTCGGCGGTGGCGATCTGGCTCAGCCCGGCGATGTCGAAGTCCGAGGTGAACAGCGTGTAGGTGGCGGTGCCCAGGATCATGAGAATGATGAAGGGGGTGACCGCGCCGATCACGGTGGAGACCTTGTCCACGTCGAGCATGCCCACGGCCATGACCATCAGCATCATGATGGTGGTGCCCACCCAGGGCGCCCAGCCGAACTGCTGGTTGAGGTTGGCACCGCCGCCGGCGAACATCACGAAGCCGATGCCAAAGAGAGTGACCACCGTGGCGATGTCCAGGAAGCGCGCGATGATGGGGTGCGTCACGCGGTCGAACACCATGGTGTGCTCGCGGGCCTGGAGGTGGCTGCTGAGCTGCATCATGGCGATGGAGCCGATGATCATGATGATGGCGGCCAGGGCTACGCCCCACAGGCCGTTGGTGCCAAAGGCCACAAAGTATTGCAGCATTTCTTGGCCGGAGGCGAATCCGGCGCCCACGATCAACCCGATCAGGGCAAGAGCGATTCCGATGGCTCTTTTGAACACGATAAAGATCTCCTATGAACTCGATTCAAGTAACTATTGAACACAAGGAATCTGGGAATCGTGCTGCGCAGGGGTGCTTTTTTGCTTATCGACGCCCCGCTTATCGTTATATTCGCAGGAAGCGGCGGTGCAGACTGTGGCCAACTTGTGACCATATTGTGACTCATTAGGCGCGATCGGTGGCCGCGATGAGGTCGCGCCGGGCCCTTGCCACGCGGGATCGAATGGTGCCCACCCGCACTCCGGCGATCTTGGCGGCCTCCTCATAGGTATAGCCCAGTACCTGGGTGAGGATGAGGGCTTCGCGGCGCTCGGCGGGGAGGGCGTCGATCAGCGTGCGGGTGTCGATCCACTCGGACCAGGTGGTCTCGGCGGGCTCGGTCGTGGTGGTGAGGTCCTCGTACTCGGTAGCGGCAGTGCGGGGGCGGGCCATGTCGTGCCGCACGCTGTCCACCCACACCCGCCGCGCGATGGAGAGCAGCCAGGTGCGCGCGGGGGCGGTGGCCGCGAAGCGGGGCAGGGCCCGCATGACTCGGAGGTAGGTCTCCTGGGTGAGATCGTCGGCGTTATTGCGGCCGCCGAGGTGGGCGAGGAGCCGCCACACGTCCGTCTGGGTGGCGCGGATGAAGTCCGTCAGGGCGGCGCGGTCGCCGCGACCCGCGCGCAGGGCGAGGTCGGTGACGCGAGCGTCGTCGCTGTCGGAGTGGTACTTCACGCGAATCTACGTTACCAGCAGGAATGATTATCCCTGCTCAGGGCGGGATTTCGGCGAGTCGTACAAAAGGTTGATTTTACCCCCTGTCGGTTGCCGGGCTTCTTCGCGCGGCGATAGGCTCGGCCCTGTAAGGCTATGAATTGTCTAGCCACTATTTCATGGAGGTTATTACTATGGCTATCGAGAAGTCGGCGGCCGACGAGATCCTGGAGAAGGGCCGCGTGCCCAACCACGATGGTTATACCCGTCGTGAGAACGGTGCCCCGGTCCCCAGCGAGAATCTCTCGGTGACCGCAGGCCCGCAGGGCCCCACCGTGCTCAATGACATCCACCTGATCGAGAAGCTCTCGCACTTCAACCGCGAGCGCGTGCCGGAGCGTAACCCGCACGCCAAGGGCAACGGTGCCTTCGGTGAGCTGCACATCACCGAGGACGTGTCCAAGTACACCAAGGCCGCGCTGTTCCAGAAGGGCACCGTGACCCCGATGGCCGTGCGTTTCTCCACCGTGGCCGGCGAGCAGGGCTCCCCGGACACCTGGCGCGACGTGCACGGCTTCGCCCTGCGCTTCTACACCACCGAGGGTAACTACGACATCGTGGGCAACAACACCCCCACCTTCTTCCTGCGCGACGCGATGAAGTTCCCCGACTTCATCCACTCCCAGAAGCGCATGGGTGGCTCCGGCCTACGCAACGCGGACATGCAGTGGGATTTCTGGACTCGCACCCCCGAGTCCGCCCACCAGGTGACCTACCTCATGGGTGACCGCGGCACCCCGCGCTCCGAGCGCGAGATGAACGGCTACGGCTCCCACACCTTCCAGTGGGTGAACGAGGAGGGCGAGGCCTTCTGGATCAAGTACCACTTCATCTCCCGCCAGGGCGTGCACAACTTCACCGCCGCCGAGGCGGAGGAGATGGCCGGTAAGAACGCCGACTACCTGCGCGAGGACCTCTACAACGCCATCGAGCGCGGCGACTACCCCATCTGGGACGTCAAGGTGCAGATCATGCCCTTCGCGGAGGCGGAGAACTACCGCTTCAACCCCTTCGACCTCACCAAGACCTGGTCGAAGAAGGACTACCCGCGCATTGACGTGGGCTACTTCGTGCTCAACCGCAACCCGGAGAATTTCTTCGCGCAGATCGAGCAGATGGCGCTGGATCCCTCCAACATCGTCCCCGGCGTGGGCCTCTCCCCGGACAAGATGCTCATGGGCCGCGTGTTCGCCTATGCGGACGCCCACCGCTACCGCATTGGGCCGAACTACCGCCACCTGCCGGTGAACCAGCCCCTGGCTCCTCGCCACACCTACCAGCACGAGGGCCCGATGGCGTACCTGTTCAACGAGACCTCGCACCCGGTGTACTCTCCGAACAAGACCGCCCTCAAGGCCGGTTACCTGGATGACGGCGAGACCTCCTCCTCTAACTTCACCTCCTACGGTCAGGCTGGCGACATCTTCGTCAATCCCGACCCGCACGGCACGGATCTCACCCGTTCCGCCTACGTGAAGCACCCCGAGGACGATGACTTCGGTCAGGCCGGCACCCTCTACCGTGACGTGTACAACGACGAGGAGAAGGAGCGCCTGGCGCAGAACATCACCGACGCGATGATGGGCGTGACCCCCGAGACGGAGGAGCGCTGCTACTGGTACTGGTCCAACGTGGACGAGAACCTGGGCGCCCG
The DNA here is from genome assembly GCF_033783015.1 of Corynebacterium sp. 21KM1197. Lineage (NCBI taxonomy): Bacteria > Bacillati > Actinomycetota > Actinomycetes > Mycobacteriales > Corynebacteriaceae > Corynebacterium > Corynebacterium sp. 21KM1197. The sequence continues at coordinate 159,519 of NZ_CP123907.1, forward strand.
CGTGAAGGAACTGTTCACGCAGAAGAAGAACGCCTAATACTTCGGTTTCCCCCCGATCGAGTTCCTCGTAGAACTCCCCGGCTCCTGAGCGGCAAAGCGCTGCTCGGGAGCTTTTTTCTGCCCGATTCCGTAAATATGGCTACCGTGGGTGAGGAACAAACACCGATACCCGCGAGGAAGGAATACAGATATGTCTGACACCATTTACACCCAGAAGGTCACCGCCACCGGCGCTGGCCGCGACGGCCGCGTGCAGGGCGATGGCGGCATCGACTTCGACGTGCGCCCGCCCAAGATCAACGGCATCTCCGCCGGCGTGAACCCGGAGTCCCTCCTGGCCGCCGCCTGGTCCGCCTGCTTCAACGGTGCCCTGCAAAAGATGATGGGCGAGGCCGGCGTGGACACCGCCGCTCACGCCCCCGAGGTGGACGCCGAGGTTTCCCTCAACCGCGATCCCGCCGATGGCGGTTTCCGCCTTTCCGGGCGCATCACGGCCCGCTTTAAGGATCAGGATTCCCTGGAGGGCGCTCAGGAACTGGTGGACAAGGCTCACCAGTTCTGCCCCTTCTCCAAGGCCCTGGCCGGTGAGTTCGATGCCGAGGCCGTGCTGGGCTAATCAATTTTGGGCTAATTAGCCCAGGGCTAAGCACCCCTGGGCCAGTCAACCCAAGGCTAAGCACCTCTGTTAAGCACCTGGGCATAGAAAAAGGGGAGCGCTCCCGGCGCTCCCCTTTTTCTATGCTTAATCCCGCTCCACGGTCACCCCGTGAATGGAGCGGCCGATATAAAAGCTGCCCACCGAGCCGATGATCCACACCCCGGCGATGGCCAGGAGGCCGCGCACGGCATTATTGGGGTCAAAGCCCGTGGTGCTCCAATCCCGAATCAGGTTGGCCACGATGAGCAGGGGTACGGCCAGGGAGACCGTGGGGCCTAAGAGATTCACCCTGGTGAGCGCGCCGGGGGCGCGCCATAGGGCCACCGTGGTGGCCACGACCAGGAACGCGGCAAAGATCACCAGCGCGGAAATCACATATTCTGCCAAGGACATTGCTATCTCCTACCTCCGGCCTCGGGAAACCATGCGGGACATCGAGAGCGTGGGCAACACGCCGCCCACCAGCGCCGCGAGCAGCGCGATCTCGTAGGCGATGGACGTTTGGTGGTTGAGCGACCACACCAGATACAGCGCGATCATGGAGTAAAAGGCGAGGTCGGAGAGCACCACCTTGGTCAGTGTGTCGGTGGTGCGCAGAATCAGCACCAGGCCGGCCAGGAGGCAGGCGAGGATCACGGCCCCGCAGCCCCACAAGATGATCTCGAACATTTAGCTCACCCTCCGGTAGTAGTCCTCGGCTAATTGCAGCTCTTGGTTCCGCACGGCGGGGGCCATGCGGGCCTCCATGTCCGTCAATCCGTCTATCACCTCGCGGGGGTCGGCCCCGTGCACGGCCTGCACCAGCAGGATGGTGGGATCGCCCTCCTTTTCCGGGGCGCGCAGCCCCAGGGAGAGGGTGCCGGGGGTGACCGTGATGGAGGTGGAGAACCAGAAGATCTCCCACTGGCTGCGCACCCGCAGCGGATATTCCACCACCACGGGGTCAAAGCCGGTATTGGGGCGCAGCGCGGAGAACGCCAGGGTCACGGCGCTCACCACGATCTCCTTGATGAGCCAGGGAATGTAGATCAGAGTATTCATTGCGCGGCTCCTAGCACGGATTCCTGATAACTACTCACGTCCAGCAGGGACTCGGTGGCGGCATGGAGGGCGTCCATGAGCGGCCCCGAGCCCAAGAACATCAGCACGGAGATGGCCAGCAGCGTGGCCGCCGGGGCCACTAGCGACGCTCGCACGCGCAGGGTATGCGGTACGTGCTGCATGGGGCGGCCCCAGAACACCGCGCGCCACACCCGGAACATGGCCAGCAGCGCGGCAAAACTCGCCACGATGATCGTCCCGATCACTAGCCAGGAGGCCCAGCCATCCCCCCGCGCCACGCTGGTGACCACGGCAACCTTGCCCCACAGGCCGGAAAACGGTGGGAAACCCACCACAGAGAAGGCACCGGCGGCAAACACGGCCGCCACCCAGGGATCGCGTCGAGCCAGGCCGGAGAGCTTGGAGAGCAGCCCCGTTCCGTAGGTTTCCTCGATCGCGCCGGAGGCCAGCACCAGGGAACCCACGGTGACCATGTGGTGCAGGGCGTAGAGCAGGCCGGCGGCGAGGGCGCGCTGGGCGTCGCCAGTGGTAAAGGCCAGCATGACCAGGATAAACGGCATACCATTGACCATCTGGTAGGCCAGCACGCGGCGAATGGAGTTCTCCGCCAGTCCGGCGAAGCCGCCGATGAGCATGGATACCACCATGAGCACCACGATGAGCGTGTTCCATCGATCCGAAAGATCAAAGATCACCACGTAAATGCGGTACAGCATGTACACCGCCACCTTGGTGTGCAGCCCGGAGAACAGACCCATCACCGCCGCCGAGGTGCCGGGATACGTGCGCGGGAGCCAGGTGTGCACTGGGACGATGCCCGCCTTGGCGGAGATCGCGATGAGCACCAGGCCCATCGCCACCACCGCCGGGCCGTTGCCCTCGGCCGCGCCGCGCAGGGCGGCCATGTTCACCGTGCCCGTGGTGGCGTACACAAAGCCCACGCCCACCACCAGCAGAGTGGAGGCCGTGAGATTGACTAACACAAAGGTGCGGCCCGCAGCCAGGCGCGACCAGGTGCCCGTCATGGCTATCAGCCCGTAGGAGGGCAGCAGCATGACCTCGATGAACACGAAGAAGTTGAAGAGGTCCGCCGTGAGCAGCGCGCCATTAACGCCGGTGATGAGCACCAGGGTGAGCGCCGGATAGTACCGGGCGCGGGTTTCCCCGGACACCGTGGCAAACCAGTTGGCGCACAGGGCCACCAGGGAGGTGGTGATGATCATGACGGCGGAGAAGGCATCGGCCACAAAGGGGATGGCCACGCCGCCGGGGAAGAGCCCCACGTTGTGCCCCAGGGTGCCGTGCTCGGCGGTGTGGGAAAAGAGCCAAACTCCGGCGCTCAGGCTCAAGGCGGGTACCAGGAGGTGCAGCAGATCGCGTGCCCACTTCCACGGGGCCATCACGGCGAATGCGGAGGAGATCAGGGGAATAACAACAAAGAGCGGAAGCAGCATATCCATTAGTTGCGCTCCTCCTTAGCAGCGCTACCCCGGCGAGGCTCCTTATCCGCCATCAGGGTGGCGTGCGCCTGTTCGCGGGCCCGCTCCCCGGAGCGGAAATCCTCGGTGCTTTGGGTGGCGCGCCCCAGCGTGGATACCGGGGAGGGGTGCGGCTCCTGGCCGGAACTCACAGGGTCCACGCTGGCGGTATCGTCGGAGCGCCCCAGCGCGGCCAGGGTGAGCAGGATGGTGGTGGTGGCCATCGAGATCACGATGGCGGTGAGCACAAAGGCCTGGGGGAGGGGATCGGCCATATCGGCGGCGTCCACGCGGTCGTGGAACACCTCCCCACGCCAGGCGCCCACACCGCTGGCCAGCAGCATGAGGTTGGCGGAGTGGCCAATGAGTTGCATACCAAAGACAATGCGCACCATGCCTCGCTGCTGCACCAGGTACACGCCGCCGGTGACCAGCACGGCGATTGTGAGGGCCATGATCATCGCTGTTGCTCCTTTGCGGTTCCGGTGGGTTCTTCGGTGGGCTTTGCGACGGCCCCAGAGCGCTCACTCCCAGCGCCCATCTCATCGCCGTGATCACTGTGATCGCCGTGCTCCGGCACACCGGGGGTGGCCCCCAGCGGCCCGGATTCCCCACGGGCAAAGGGAAGTTCCTGCGTGGTGGCGGCACCGGGCCTGTCGTAAATGCCCAGGTAGTTCACCGCCGCCATGAGCATGCCCAGCACGGCCAGATAGATGCCGCCGTCGAAGATCAGAGAGGTGCTCATGTGCTCGCCCAGGATCTCCCCGTGAAGCGGAGCCAGGAAGGAGCCTTCGAACAGGCCCACAAAGCCGGCCGCCAGCGCGGTAACGATCCCGATTCCCGTGAGCCAATATGGCGTGGAGGGGCGGGCCACGATGGAGTCGCGGCCACGGGAGAGATAAAAGAGCATGATCCCGGTGCCCGCGATCAAGGCGGCCACGAAGCCGCCGCCGGGGTCCATGTGCCCGCGCATGAATACCAGGACGGAGAGGATCACCAGCAGCGGGGCCACCAGCCGCAGCGCCATGCGCAGCGGCAGGGAGTTGAGTTGCGATTGCCCAAAGGGGCGCGGGCGGGTGCCCTTGGCAAAGGGCAGGCGCGGGAAGGAGGTGACCACCGCGCCGATCACGATGGCCGCCATGCCTAGCACGGAGAGTTCGCCCAGGGTATCCAGGGCGCGGAACTCCACGATGATGGTGGCCACGATGTTCTGGCCGCCGGTGATCTCCGGCGCATTGGCGATGTACCACTCGGCCAGGTCGGAGCGCTCGCCCCGGCCCATGAGGGTGAACACTCCCAGGAAGGCCGCCAGGCCCGCCAGCAGCGCGATCACCAGGGAGCGCGCGGTGCGCCTGCGGCTCACCGAGGGGAAGTGCGCGGGCTGGTAGCGCAGCACCATCATGATGATGACCACCACCAGGGCTTCCACCAGGAACTGGGTGAGGGCGACGTCGGGAGCCCCCAGGATGAGCATCTGGAACGTGATGCCCACGCCCACGGTGCCCACCAGCACGGCGCTGGTGAGGCGGTGCGTGGTGCGCATGAGGCCCAACACGGAGAGGGCGATGATGAGCAGCGGACCCAGGTCGAGCCAGTTGTCTAGTCCCTCGGTGCGGGGGGCGAGGGGGGCGCCGTCGATGCCAGGGCGGCCCAGCAGGGCAAAGAGCATGAGCGCGATCACGCTGCACACCGGCCACACGAGGTGGCGCGAGGGGCTCTGGGAGTTCGCCATTTGGGCAAAAAGTCGCCCGGTGGCGGAGATTCCCTGAACCAGCGCACGCAGGAGGCCATTGCCGTTGAAGGGCAGCAGGAAGCGGGATTCCAGGGCGGGCCAGAGGCGGTGCCGTAGCGCGATTCCCGCTATGCCCAGGGCGATGACCAGCATGGATACTGCAAAGGGGGCATTGAAGCCGTGCCAGAGCGCCAGGTGGGTCACCTCGGAATCAGCGCCCACCCCGGTGGCGGCCACGATGGAGTCCACCGGCTTATCCAGGAACATCGGGGCCAGCCCCAGCGGCAGGGAGAGCAAACCCGGCAACGCGGCGGGCAGCCACAGGGAAACCGGGGCCTCGTGTACCCCCTCCATGCGGCGGCCGGGGTGCTCGGTGGCGGGATCGAAGAACGCACCAAAGACCAGCTTGGCCGAGTACGTGAAGGTGAGCAGGGCACCGATTCCGGCCACGATCAGCAGCGCGGTACCGGCCCCCTCCACACCGTAGAGGGCGCCGAGCATGCCCTCCTTGGAGATGAAGCCAAAGGTTGGGGGAATGGCGGCCATGGAAAGGGCGCCCACCACCATTCCGGTGCAGGTAAAGGGCATGGCGCGCCACAGCACTCCCAGGCGGCGGGTATCGCGGGTTCCGGCCTCGTGATCCACCACGCCGATGAGCATGAAGATCGAGGACTTGAACAGCGCGTGCGCCAGGGTGTGCACCAGCGCCGCCGAGAGCGCCAGGGGGGTGCCCACGCCGATGGTGGCCACGATCCAGCCCAGGTGGCTCACGGTGGAGTAGGCGGTGAGCTTCTTCAGATCCGTCTTTTGCACCGCAAAGAGCGCGGAGACCACGGCGGTGATCAGGCCGGTGCCAATGAGCAACCAGTTCCACACCGCGACGTCGTGGAAGATCGTGGAAAAGCGCATGAGCAGGTACACACCGGCCTTGACCACGGCGGCCGCGTGAAGGAACGCGGACACGGGGGTGGCGGCGGCCATCGCCTCGGGCAGCCAGAAGTGGAAGGGCAACTGCGCGGCCTTGGTGAAGGCGGAGAGCGCCACCAAAACGGCCACGGTGGCGGTGAGCGTGGGCTGCTCGGCCCACACAGGAGACGCCAGAATCCCCTGCACGCTGGTGGTGCCGGTGCTCACGGCGGCCACCGCGATGGCCGCCAGCAGGGTCAGGCCGCCGATGAAGGTGAGCAGCAGCGTGCGCTGGGCCCCGGCCTCCCCGCTCGACCCGGAGCGGGCGATGAGCAGGAAGGAGGCGATGGAGACCAGTTCCCAGCCGATGAACAGCACCACCACGTCTTCGGCAAGCACCAGCAGCAGGACGGCGAGGGTAAAGGCCGTCATGATTGTGTAAAAACTGGTGTTGCCCTGCCGCTTGGGCAGATAGGCTGCGGAATAGATGAACACGATCGCACCGATGCACAGGGCCAGCAGCGCGAAGAAGGCGCTGAGGGCGTCGGCACGCAGGGCCAGCGTGACGTCCGCGCCGGGGGCGAGGAAATCGCGCACCCAGGTCACCCGCCAGGTGAGGGGCTCTCCGTCCAGAATCGCGGGTAGGTGGCGGCCGAGGATGATCGCGGCGGCCACAAAAAGGCCCGCCAGCGGCCAGCCCGCGCGCCGGTCGGCCACCCGAACCAACGGGGGAGAAAGGAGAACGGCCCCCACCGCCAAGGCAATAACAATAGCTAACGTCACGTGTTGCACACTCTTTCGTAGCTCGTAAGTCCGAACCAAGGTTACCAGTAGGGTGTGACACGGTGAGCCTGCGCGGGATCGGCCCGCAAGCAGAATAGATTGGCAGGGTATGAGTGCCGTGCGTTCTACCCTCCTGTTCTCTCTCACGCTGGTGCCCCTGCTGGCGGGGGCCGTGTACCTCACCGTGGCCGGGCAGGGGCCGGAGAAATCGTGGTCGGCGGGGGAGGAACCCCAGGCCGCCCCGGCCGCCGCCACCGCGCAACTCATGGAGGCCCGCCGCGCCGCGATCGACGCCGGAACCAACGCCAGTTTTCTGGCCAACGGCACCGCCCAACTCCTCGACGGCGTATCCAAGTTCCAGTCCGGGGAGATCAGCGGGGACGTGCAGCGCCTGCGCGACGGCGCGGCCCAACTGCGCGACGGCATGATTCAACTTCAGGCCGCCACCGGGCAACTCGGCCAGGGAGCCACCGAACTTGCCGACGGCGTGGGCGGCGCCATGGACAAGATCCTCGCCCTGGGCGTGATCCAGGGGCAACTCGATGAGGCCGCCAGCAGCCTGGATCAGGAACTGGAAAAGTCCACCGACCCGCGCGCCCAGGACCTGCGCGGCCAACTCGCGGACTTCCGCGCCCAACTGGCCAACGGCGGCCTGGGTGAGGAAACCACCGGGCAACTCACGCGGCTGCGCGATGGCTCCCGTGACCTGGCCAATCAACTGGCCGTGCCCGGATACGGCTTCCACGACGGCATCTACAGCGCCACCGACGGCGCGAAGCGCCTGGCCTCCGGGATCGAGGAGGCCCAGGGCGGGGTGGCCGGTGCCCTGGACAGTATGGGGCAATTGGATTCGGGGGCGCGGCAACTCAACGATATGGCGCAGGAGAACCGCACCCGCGTGCAGGGGATTCAGCGCGCGCTGCCGGTGGCCCAGGCGGGTGTCGAGCAGGAGGCACGCGCGGAACTGCTCCCCATGTATGCGCTGCTCATCTCGGTTTTTGCGGCGCTCGGCGGGCTGGGCGCGGGGTTCCTGCGCCGCGCCGGGGATCGACTCCTGGCCGGGGGCGCGGTGGTGGCGGCCTCGGGCGGGCTGCTGTGGCTGATGGGCACCGCGTTGTCCTGGCAGACCCTGGCCGCCGGGACGGGCGTGCTGGCCCTGGCGGTGGGTGCTTTTGCTGGGCTCGGGGCCGGGTTGCGGCACGTGGCGGGAACCCGGGGCGCGGTGATCGGCGGGGCGCTGGTGCTGCTGGCCCAGGTAGGTGTGGCCGGTTGGGTGTGGAAGAGCGCTATGACCAGCGATCTTTCCTCCGCGTGGGCCGCCGTGGCGGGGCTCACCCCGGTGCACTACGCCACGGGCGCGCTCAGCGCCCTGAGCAATGGGGGCAGCGTGGCCCTGGTGTGGGTGGCCGTGGCGGTGCTCGGCGCGATGGTGCTGCTGGGTGGGGTTGCGCGGTGGGGGTTGGCGCGGCGTTAAGGGGTGCCAGTAGCCCTCGGTTGTGCTTATCGACGCCCCCGGTGGCACCCTTAAGCGCTACCTGACAGCGTTCGCAGGTGGGGGTGTGGTTCCCACCCCACCTCGCCCACCTCTTTAGGGTGCCACTACCGGGATATGCGGGGTTGGTTTTGCCATCACTGGCACCCCTTAACGCTGTGGTGGCTGTGTACCCCTCACTTCCCGCCTCTAAGGGGTGCCATTAGGCGTGAGGCAAGGCCACCAGGCACCAAGGACGGCACCCCTTGATGTTGTGCACCCCTCAACGCCGTAGCCACAACCACAACCCCCACCACCACGAGAGAACCCAACCACTCAGTTCCTGAGTGATTGGGTTCTCCTTGGTCGGGATAACAGGATTTGAACCTGCGACCTCCTCGTCCCGAACGAGGCGCGCTACCAAGCTGCGCCATATCCCGTGGTGCTCGCAATAGTTTAGTGCAGCCGCCCGAGATTCAACAAAACACCTGGTCAATCCCCGGCACCGCGCGCAGACCGCTGTTCCCCGGCCACCGCTCGGCGGGCCACCCCGAAACCCTGGCCCTACTCCTCCGTGATCCTCAGCAGCGTGGCGGAGGGGCGGCAGAAGAGTCGTACCGGGGCGTATTTGGAGGTGCCCAGGCCGTTAGACACGTGCATGGCCATGCCCTCAAACTCATGGAGCCCGGAGGCGCGCTCGGTGTCGATCCCGCAGTTGGTGAGCAGCGCTTTGCCGCCGGGGAGGCAGATTTGTCCGCCGTGGGTGTGCCCGGAGAGGGCCAGTTGGTATCCATCCTGGGCGAACTGGTGGAGCACGCGCGGCTCGGGGGAGTGGCTGAGTGCCAGGGTGAGGTCGGCCTCGGGGTTGGGGGGCCCGGCGATTTCTGAGTAGTCGTCGAGGTCGTGGTGGGGGTCGTCCACCCCGGCGGCGGCGATCCGCACGTGGCCCACCTGGAACTCGTGGCGGGCCTGATTGGCGTCGCGCCAGCCGTGTTCGAGGAAGGCGGCCCTCATGCCCTTCCATGGCAGGTCGATGTAGGAGGGGGTGCGCTTGCCGCCGATGAGGTAGCGCAGCGGGTTCACGGGTCTGGGGGCCCAGTAGTCGTTGGTACCAAACACAAAGAGCCCGGGGCGTCGCAGCAGCGGCCCGAGGGCGGCCAGCACGGCGGGCACTCCGTGTAGGTCGGAGAGGTTATCGCCGGTGTTCACCACGAGGTCGGGTTCCAGGGCGTCCAGGGCGCTGACCCAGGCGATCTTGGCGCTCTGCCCGGGGATCATGTGGAGGTCGGAGAGGTGCAGCAGCCGGAATTCCGGCTTCCCGCGCAGGGTGCCGGGCGGCAGGAGCGGGAGGGTGTGCTGGTGCAGTTGGAATCGGGTGAGTTCGGTGAATCCCCAGGTGGCGGTGGCAAGCCCGGTGCCGCCGAGGATCGCTGCGAGTTTTCTCATCGTGTGCACCCGCCTCAGCCTACCTGTGCGGGTAGGTTCGGAAAGTATGAGTGATATGAAAACCACCCTGCGCGGGGATCTGAAGGAGGCCATGAAGGCCAAGGACAAAACGCGCACCGGCACCATTCGCATGTTGTTGGCCGCGATCCAGGAGGAGGAAACCAAGGGCGCCAAGCACGACCTCACCGATGAGGAGGTGCTCAAGGTGATCGCCCGGGAGATCAAGAAGCGCCGCGAGTCCGCGGAGGTCTACGCCGCCAATGGCCGCCAGGAGCTTGCCGACGCCGAGCTGGCCGAGGTCGAGGTGCTGGAGGGCTACCAGCCGGAGCAGCTTGACGACGCCGCCCTGGCCGCCCTCGTTTCCGAGGTCATCGCGGAGATGGACCCGGCCCCGACCATGAAGCAGATGGGCCAGGTGATGAAGCAGGCCACCGCCAAGGCCGCCGGCCGGGCGGATGGCAAGCGCCTCTCCGCCGCGGTGAAGTCCGCGCTAAGCGCCTAGCCGCTCGCGCAGTCGGTTGGTTAGTTCCTCCAACTCGGAGGTGTCGATGCTGGGGAGCCCCGAGCGCGGGGAGGGTTCGGCGGGGGCCTCGGAGGTGGAGGTCGGCTGCGATTGTTGCACGGGCCGGGAGCCGTCGGAAACCTCCAGGGTGACCAGGCTACCGGGGCGCAGCCCGCCGGGGCTGTCGGTGCGGGTACCCATCACGATTCCGCGGGGGGTTCCGTTGCCGGGTACCTCCTGAATGTTCACCATCAGGCCTGCCTCCTCAAGGAGGGTTTGGGCCTCGTCGTCGCGTTTGCCGTTGGCGGCGTCGAGCGCGGTTTGGAGGCGGCCGCGATCGAGGTCGTGGTTGTAGTCGGGGAGGTTGCCGTCGATAGCCTGCGGCACGGCGGTGGCCCACTGGAACCAGGTGTCCGCGGGCTCGTTGCCGCCGAAGAGGCTGCCTGCGCCGCACTGCTGGACGGGCCCGGTGCACAGGGGCAGGTTCTGGGTGCCGTCGTTATAGATGTACGGTGCGGCGGAGAGATTGGAGTTGAACCCGAGGAACGCGGAGGACATGTGGGATTCCGTGGTGCCGGTCTTGGCCGCCACGGGTGCGCTCCACCCCACGGCCTGAGCGGCGCGGGCGGCGGTGCCGGAAACGGCGTCCTCGGAGAGCGCCTGCATGAGCGCGTTGGCGGTCTGGGGGTTGAGTACGTCCTCGCATTCGGGGCGCTCGATGGGAACCTCGTTGCCGTCGCGGTCGGTGATGGAGGCGATGGGGTTGGGCTCGCACCAGCGCCCACCGGAGGCGATGCTGGCACCCACGTTGGAGAGTTCCAGCGCGTTTACGGAGGTGGGGCCCAGGGTGAAGGAACCGAGGTTGTGCTCCTTGACGTAATCCGCCACGGAGGCCTCCCCGTCAAAGCTGCCGGGTGCGGCGTAGGAGCGCAGGCCCAGGTTCACGGCCAGATCCACCACGGGGGCCACTCCCACCTGCTGAATCAGCTGCACAAAGGTGGTGTTGGGGGAGTGGGCCAGGGCGTCCTTGAGCGTCATCTGGGGGGCGTAGGTGCTGGCGTTTTCCACGCAGTAGGTGGACGGCGGGCAGCCCTCGGCGCCGCCCTCGCCCATGCCGATGGCCTCGAATCGGGTGGGCACGTCCAGCATGGTCTCTAGGCCCATGCCGTTATCAATCGCGGCGGCAGCGGTGAAGATCTTGAACACCGAGCCCGCGCCGTTGCCCACCATGGAAGTGGGCTGCGGCATGAGGGTTTCCCCGTTTTCCGGGTCGAGGCCGTAGTTGCGGGAGGAGGTCATGGCGAGGATGTCGCGGGAGTCGGTGCCGGGCCGCACCACGTTGAGCACCTCGGCCACGCCGGGGGTGCCGGGGCTGACGTTGGCGGCCACGGTGTTGCGGGCGGCGTCGTGCACGGCGGGGTCGAGGGTGGTGCGAATGGTGTATCCGCCCTTGGTGAGCACGTCCTTGGGTAGCCCCTTGGACTCCAGGTAGGTCAGGGCGTAATCGCACATGAAGCCGCGATCGCCTGCGGTAATGCAGCCGTTGGGCAGGGATTCCGGGGTTTCCTGCACGCCGAGGGGCTGGAGTTTGTATTGCTCGGCCTGGAAGGATTCCAGGACGCCGTAGGAGACCATCGCGTCGAGCACCGTGTTGCGGCGGTCAATCACACCGTCCGGGTTGGTGTAGGGGTCGAGCACCGAGGAGGACTGCACGATGCCCGCGAGCATGGCGGCCTGGGGCACGGAGAGTTTGGCGGCGGGAATGCCAAAGTACGTGCGCGCGGCGGCCTCCACGCCGTAGCTGTTATTGCCAAAGGGCACCAGGTTGAGGTAGCGGGTGAGCACCTCGTCCTTGGTGAGCAGTTTGTCCAGGTCGGAGGCCATGCGCATTTCGCGCAGTTTGCGCGGTATGGAGGTCTCGATGGCGGCGTTGCGCTCGGCGTCGTCGTTAGCCGCCACGAAGAGCAGGTAGTTCTTCACGTACTGCTGGTTGAGCGTGGAGGCTCCCTGGGCCACGCCGCCGGAGGTGAGGTTGGTGACCAGGGCGCGCATGGTGCCCTGGAAGTCCACCCCCTCGTGCTCGTAGAAGCGACGGTCCTCGATCGCCACGATGGCGTCCTTCATCGGCTGCGCGATCTCCTCGGAGGCCACCTCGTAGCGGCGCTGGTCGTAGATCCAGGCCATCGGCTCGCCGGTGACGTCGGTGATGGTGGTGACGCCGGGGGCGTGGCCGTCGGTGAGGTCCGCGAGGTTGGATTCCATCGTCGTGCTGGTGCGCTGTACCGCTACCCCCGCGATGCCGGCGGCAGGGGAGAGCGCGATGGCGGAGACCACTCCAATGCTTACGGTGGCGCCGATGATCGTCGTCAGCGATTTAGCGATAGACACGTGCTCAACCCTACGCATTTTGCCCGCAAACAGGAACCCCCGTCACCTCCAATTATGTGACCCATTAGACATAGGACGTCTCATGTGAATACACTTACGCGCAGAGAAGTATTAGGTGTACCAAAGGAGTGAATACGGTGACGGCCCCTCTCATGCACAAGCGTGACAATGCTTTCCTCCATTACGGGCAGGGAAAGTGCCCCACCGACATCGTGTGCGACCGTGACGCCTGGGTCATGCAGGCGCAGTGCCGCGACGTGGACCCGGATGCCCTCTTCGTGTCCAGCGCGGAGCAGCGCAAGGCCGTGGCCATCTGCCGGGGATGTCCCGTGATGAGCATCTGCCGCGCCGATGCCCTGGATAACAAGGTGGAGTTTGGCATCTGGGGCGGGCTCACCGAGCGCCAGCGCCGGGCCCTGCTGCGCCGCAACCCGGAGATCACCAGCTGGGCCGATTACTTTGCCGCGGGCGGAGGCCTACAGGAACTGTGAGATCCCGGCTACAGTGAGGGGCATGAAAACTTGGGAATACGCCACCGTGCCACTGCTCACTCACGCCACCAAGCAGATCCTGGATACCTGGGGTGAGGACGGCTGGGAACTCGTCTCCGTGGTACCCGGCCCCAACCCGGAGAACGTGGTGGCATACATGAAGCGCGAGGTTCAGTAGATGAGCATCACCGATCGCCTCGCGGAACTCGGGATCACCCTGCCGCAGGTGGCGGCCCCCGTGGCGGCCTACGTTCCCGCCGTGCAGGTGGGCAACCAGGTGTGGACCTCCGGGCAGCTCCCCTTCATCGACGGCGCGCTGCCCGCCACCGGCCAGGTGGGGGTCGAGGTTTCCACTAACGACGCCGCCTCCTACGCCCGCACCGCCGCGCTCAACGCCCTCGCGGCTATCGACGCCCTCGTGGGCATCAACAACGTGCGCCGCGTGGTGAAGGTGGTGGGATTTGTTTCCTCCGCCCCGGACTTCCACGGCCAGCCCCAGGTGATCAATGGGGCCTCCGAGGTGATCGGGGAGATCTTCGGGGAGGATGGGATTCACGCCCGCTCCGCCGTGGGGGTGGCCGAGTTGCCCCTGGATTCCCCGGTGGAAGTGGAAGTGATCGTGGAACTGCGCTCCTGAGGTATGGGCAGAACCACCAGGGGGCGCTAAGCTGAAAGGTATGCAGCATCCTGCTTACAGCCAGCTTCGGCCGGTCACCGCATCGGCCTCTGTTGTTCTGTGCCCTAACCCCAGCTACGCGGCGCTGGAGGGCACCAACACGTGGATCATTAAGGGACCCGAGGACGAGCGCTCCATCGTGGTCGATCCCGGCCCGGAGGACGAGGGGCACCTCAACGTGGTGCACTCCAAGGCCGGGGAGGTGGGCCTGATTCTGCTCACTCACCGCCACCACGATCACGCCGACGGTGCCCAGAGATTCCGCCAACTCACCGGGGCCCCCATCCGCGCCACCGATCCGGCGCACTGCCACGGGGCGGATCCGCTTCACGACGCCGAGATCATCACCATCGAGGGCGTTACCCCCCAGATTGAGGTGGTTCACACCCCCGGCCACACCGGCGACTCCACCTCCTTCTTCGTGTGGTCCGGCGTACCCGGCGAGTCCACCCTGGAGGGGATTATCACCGGCGACACCATCGCGGGCCGCCACACCACCATGATCTCCGAGACCGACGGCAACCTGCGCGATTACCTCGCCTCCCTGACCCTCCTGGAGGAGCGCGGCAAAAACATTCCGCTGCTCCCCGGCCACGGCCCCGATGGCGAGGACACCTCCGCCTTTGCCCGCAAGTACATCGACCGCCGCCAATACCGCCTGGATCAGATCCGCAAGGCCTGGGCCGAGCATGGCAAGGACATCGAGTTGCGCACGCTCATCGACGTTATGTACGACGACGTAGACCCCGTTCTGCGCGGCGCCGCCGAACAATCCACTCGCGTAGCCCTGCGCTACCTGGAGGAAGAAGAGTCCTAGCCAGTTTGACGAGCCAAAGACCCTCTCGTGGAGAGGGTCTTTTTTTGGGTGGTGTTCTCTGTTTTGCCTGCTCTGCCCTGTTAGCCGCCTAAGGGGTGCCATTGCCGGGTGTGCACCTTGCCTGACCCGGGAGATGGCACCCCTTGTGATCGTTGGGAGGGGCGGGATTGGCTGAATGGCCCGCGTGTTCTAACGCTGGAGGCTCTTCGCAACAACGCTAAGGGGTGCCGCTAACGAGGTTTGGGGGTTGTGTTATTCGGTAATGGCACCCCTTGGCGCTGATCCCGCCCGCCTCACACAGCCGGGCGGAGTGTTCGCGCTTGTTTCTGTTCGTGTTCCCCAAGGGGTGTCACTGGGCGCGCGGCGAGGTGGCCTGGCACCGAGGCGGCACCCCTTCATGTGGTTCATGTGAGCACGCCCCTTTGGGGTGCCACTGCCACCGGGTGCGGCTTATCGACGCCCCCGGTGTCACCCTTGAGCGCTACCTGACAGCGTTCGTAGGTGGGGGTGTGGTTCTCACCCCAACTCGCCCACCCCAAAGGGGTGCCACTGGTGGGGAGGAACGGCCCGCAGACCCCCAATGGCACCCCTACGGAAGATGTCGCCCACCCCACTACCGCGATTCTTCACTTCCGGTCACCGGGCTGACATCGAGTGAACGCCGAGTCAGCGCCAACCCAACCCAAGGGGTGCCATTACCCTGCCCAGCGAGAGTGTCTGATGGTTTGTGTGTGGGATTCCATCCCGCATAAGGAGACAAGCCAGAATGACTACTGTGACACGACGAGATCCGGCTGATAAGGCCAAGATTGACGCGATTGAGAAAAAGCTGCTTGCAAACCCTGAGATCGCGAAGCTCATTGATGATTTAGGCACCTCAACCACCGACGCCAACGATTTGGTGCGTGGGATGTTGCAAGCCTCGATTACCAGGGGTTTAAACGCCGAGATGGATGCCCACCTGGGCTACCGGCCAGGGGATAGAGACGCTAAAGCAGCACTAGGCACAGACAACCACCGCAACGGGGCGTATCCAAAGACCGTGGATTCTCACTACGGTCCGGTAACTGTCGAGGTTCCCAGGGACCGGGCCGGGACGTTTGTTCCGACCATGGTCCCGAAAGGCTCGCGGCGTTTGACCGATGTTGACGACATGATTGTGAGCTTGTATGCCGGGGGCATGACAGTGCGCGATATCCAACACCATATGGCTACTGCCATGCGTGTTGATATCTCCCACGAGACGATTTCTGCGGTGACTGACGCTGTCCTTGATGAGGTCATGGTGTGGCAGAACCGCCAGTTAGATGAGTTCTACCCCGTCATTTTCCTTGATGCGCTGCGCATTAAAGTCCGTGAGGGCGGGCGCGTGGTCAACAAGTCCGCGTATATGGCCATTGGGGTGGATCTCGACGGCATCAAACACATCTTGGGGCTATGGATCGCGAGGGAAGAAGGCGCGTCGTTTTGGGCCCATGTGTGCTCGAATCTGGCTAATCGCGGGGTCAAAGATGTCTTCATTGTCTGCTGTGACGGGCTCAAAGGCCTGCCTGAGGCTGTGGAGGCATCCTGGCCGGGATCGATGGTACAAACCTGTGTTGTGCACTTGATTCGTGCTGCTAACAGGTGGGTTGCCTACGGGGACCGTAAGGCGGTTTCAGCGGCCTTGAAGAAGGTCTATACCGCCCCTGATGGCTCCAGTGCTGCCATTGCACTCGAGGAGTTTGCTTCTTCGGGTCTTGGCCAGAAATATCCCAGGTCAGTCAAGGTGTGGCAGGACGCATGGGAGAGGTTCGTGCCGTTTTTGCAGTTCCCTCCGGCAGCGCGCAAAGTCATCTACACCACCAATTCCATCGAGTCGTTTAACAACGAGTTGCGCAAAGCCACCCGCAACCGCGTGCAGTTTACGAACGACGAATCCGCGTTGAAGACCTTGTGGTTGATGATCTGCAATATTGAAGACAAACGCGCTGCTCGCAGGGCCAAGGAAGGTAAAAAGGCCGCGGCTACCGCCGGGAGGCTTGTGGAAGGAGCGAAAGTCTCAGGCTGGAAGCAAGCCATCAACCAGATGGCCGTGGCCTACCCCGACCGCTTCGACCAATACCTCTAAGAAAACCGCCCCACACACAAACAACTTGACACGCTCTGCCCACGCCACTCCCGCCCCCGAGGTGGCACCCCTTAGCGTCGCGGCCAGCACCACAGCACCAGCTCACCGCCCCCCCCCACCAGCAACCACACACACAAAAAGAACCGGGCCGCAGCCCGGTTCTTGGTATCTCTTGATGGGGTGTCGGCCCTATCAGCCCCGCTGGAACCCAACAACCACCAGCAGTTAATCCGCCAAAAACTATCGCGCGGATTACCGCGCGCGGCGCGCCAGGTGCTCGGTATCCACGATGAGCACGGACTTGCCTTCCAAGCGAATCCAGCCGCGGTGAGCGAAGGTGGCCAGGGCCTTGTTCACGGTCTCTCGGGAGGCGCCCACGAGTTGAGCGATTTCTTCCTGGGTGAGGTCGTGGTTCACGCGCAGCGCGCCGCCCTCCTGGGTACCAAAGCGATTGGCCAGTTGGAGGAGGGTCTTGGCCACGCGGCCGGGGACGTCCGTGAAGATGAGGTCCGCGAGGGAGGCGTTGGTGCGTCGGAGGCGACGGGCCAACACGCGCAGCAGTTGCTGCGCGATCTCGGGGTGCTCGTCTACCCACTGGCGGAGCATGGCGGCGTCCATCGTGGCGGTGTGTACCTCGGTGACGCACACGGCGGAGGAGGTGCGGGGGCCGGGGTCGAAGATGGAGAGTTCACCGAACATGTCCGAGGGACCCATGATGGTCAGCAGGTTTTCGCGGCCGTCGGGAGAGTGACGGGAGAGCTTCACCTTGCCGGAGGTGATGATGTAGAGGCGGTCGCCCGGCTCGCCTTCGTTGAAGATGGTGGAACCGCGGCTGAACCGGGCCGTCTCCATGTCACGGATCAGGTTGTTCACCGCCGTGGGGTCTACGCCCTGGAAGATCCCGGCGCGGGAGAGGATGTCGTGTACAACTTCCACAGTTTCTCCATTCAAGGTACGGACGCAGAACTCCGGACCTTGTTCCTGCGTGCCGTGGGGCAGTGGCAGGTGAAGTACGCCCACCTGGTGTACTCGCGTTAATAGTGTGTATCCCGGATTGAATCTGCGTATTAACGTGAAATTGTGAACCGGCACCTACTGTACAAGGAAGTGGGACTACCTCGCACCTTATGTGTGGTTCCGCGGACTCCCGGTGGTGCCGGGTGCTGTCCGCTAGTGAGGAGTCTATAGGACTTCATAAATGGTCTATAACTAAGAATGTGGAGCGGTCCTGAACTGGCAGGGCAGGGTGGGTTGCGGGGCGCAAATGCTTTGGGGGAGGGGACAATGGCACACTAGTGAGCATGGCCGATCTTGCTCTTACCCGTCGTGCGCGGCGCATTAACCGGGAGCTGGCGCGGGAGTACCCGGATGCGCACTGCGAGTTGGTGTATTCCAACCCCTTGGAACTCACGGTGGCCACGGTGCTGTCCGCGCAGTGCACGGACGAGCGGGTAAACAAGGTCACCCCGGCGCTCTTTGAGCGTTGGCGTAGCGCGGAGGATTATGCCCGGGCTGATGAGGCCGAGGTGGCGGAGTATATCCGCAGCACCGGTCTGTATCGCTCGAAGGCCCGGCACCTGGTGGAGATGGGCCAGGCCCTGGTGTCGCGCTTTGGCGGGGAGGTGCCCGAGGGATTGGCGGATCTGATGAGTCTGCCGGGCGTGGGGCGCAAGACAGCCTTGGTGGTGCGGGGCAATGCCTTTGGGCAGCCGGGGATCGCGGTGGATACGCACGTGGGCAGGCTGGCGCGGCGGTTGGGGCTGAGCGCGGAGCAAAGCCTGGTGAAGGTGGAGCGGGATCTCATGGGTTTGATTGAGCGCTCGGAGTGGACGATGTTTTCCCACCGCATGATCTTTCATGGGCGCAGGGTGTGCAAGGCGCGCAAGCCGCTGTGTGGGCAGTGTCCGGTGGCGGCGCAGTGCCCATCGCGCGAGATATAGCTTCCTAGCGTCCTGGGGCAAAGAAGAATGAAAGAGGCATAACCCAATGAATAAGCATGTGGTGGCCTACGCGGTGGCCGTGGTGGCCGTGGGCGCGCTGTTAGTGCTCGTGGTGCCGGGCATGATGCGGCAGACTCCGGAAGATCAGATAGCGCAGGAGCCGTCCCAAGAGCAGCAGGCCGCCCAGGTGGCCCCGCGCCCGGAGTGCGGCGCGCGGGGAGTGGCCGGGGTGGAGTTGAGCTGCCTGGGTGCCCAGCCGCAAGAACAGCAGCAAACACAGCAGCCGGACCTCAGCGCCGAGGGCGTGGCCGTGGTCAATGTGTGGGCCTGGTGGTGCGCGCCGTGCCGCGAAGAGTTGCCGTTGATGGAGCGTTTTGCCCAGGAGCACCCGGAGTACCGGGTGGTCGGCGTGCACGCGGATGCCAAGGCCGCTGCCGGTGCGGAGTTGCTCAATGAGTTGGACGTGGATCTGCCGAGCTTCCAGGACGGCGATAATTCCTTCGCCGGTGCCCTGGGCCTGCCCTCGGTGGTGCCGATCACCGTGGTGGTGCGCGATGGAGAGGTTGCCGGAGTGCTGCCCAAGGCGTATGCGGATATGACGGAGTTGGAGCGAGACGTGAGGGAGGCGTTGGCATGACACCCGCGTGGTTGAGGCCGCTGGTACGGGCGGCGCGGGCGGGTGAGGTGGTTACGCCGGGCCGCGCGGTGAGCGCAGGGGGGCGTCGGCAAGCGGCGGTGCTGATGGCGCTGTCCGGTGACGCGAGTGCCCTGTCGCGCCCGGAGGACGCCTCGGTGCTGCTCACGCACCGCACGCCCACGATGCGTTCGCACGCGGGGCAGGTGGCCTTTCCCGGAGGGCATATTGACCCGGAAGATTCCGGCCCGGTGGGGGCGGCGTTGCGCGAGGCCTGGGAGGAGACGGGCCTGCGCAGCGCGGAGGTAACGCCGCTGGTCACGCTCCCGCCCACGAGCGTGCGCATGAGTGGCTCGGCGGTGTATCCGGTGCTGGCGTATCGGGATTATCCTGGGAGGACGTATCCCGCGAGCCCGGAGGAGACGGACGATGTGTTTGACGCGCCGTTGGCGGAGTTGATCGATCCCGCGCACCGCCTCACCGTGGGGTGGCAGGGGTGGACGGGCCCGGCTTTCCGCAGCAATGGTTATGTGGTGTGGGGCTTTACTGCGGCGCTGCTGGCGGGGCTTATCGACGCCGCCGGGTGGGCCCAGCCCTGGGAGCGCGAGCGCGTGGTGGATCTGGGCGAGGCCCTGGAGAACTCGCGGAATAACGAGAGATGAAAGGTCGGAATCCTTCAAGTGAACCCCGGTGTGATGGTGGATGTGCTCGTGGCCTTCGTGTGCCTGCTCGCCCTGCTGGGCGGGTGGCGGCAGGGCGGGATGGCCTCGTTTTTATCCGCCGTGGGCGTGATCTCCGGCCTGGTGGTGGGGGCGGGCGTCATGCCGCTGCTGATGTCCCAGATGGAATCGGTGGGCCTGCGCTTCCTGGTGGCCACAGGAGTGTTGTTGCTGCTGGTGGCCGTGGGCAACCTGGTGGGCGGCGTGGTGGGCTCTGCTTTACGACGCTCCATGAAGGCCCGCTCCTCCGTCAAGATTGATTCCGCGCTGGGCGCGCTCTTTCAGGTGTTGGTGACCTTGGCGGTGGTGTGGCTGGTGTCCATTCCCGCCGCCACGGGACTGGGCGGTCAGTTGGCGGCGGGGATTCAGGGCTCGCGGATCTTGGGCGCGGTGGATCGTACGGTGCCGGATTCCGCGGCGCAACTGCCCGCCAAGATCTCCGCGCTGCTTTCCGATACCGGCCTGCCGCCGCTGATCTCCCCCTTTGGCCAGGGCGCCTCCCCAGAGGTGGCCGCCCCCAGGATCGAGGTAGAAAATACCGCCCTGGTGGAGCAGTTGCGCCCCAGCGTGATTCATGTGATGGGCGACGCCCCCGAGTGCCGCCGCAGGCTCATGGGCTCGGGCTTTGTGGCCGCCGAGGATTACGTGATCACGAACGCGCACGTGGTGGCGGGCACGCAGCGCGTGCGCCTGGATACCACCCTGGGGGTCAAGGACGCGGACGTGGTGTTCTATGACCCGGAGGTGGACATCGCGGTGTTGCACAGTCCCGGCCTGGGTATCGCGCCTTTGCACTGGGCGGACTACACAGCGGATACGGGCCAGGACGCCATCGTGATGGGCTTCCCGGAGTCCGGGCCCTTCGAGGCCGCCCCGGCCCGTGTGCGCGAGGCGCTGACCATCGCGGGGCCGGATATTTACGCCTCCGGGCGCTTTGAACGCGAGGCCTATACCCTGCGCGGTTCCGTGCGCGAAGGCAATTCCGGCGGGCCGCTCCTGGATGAGGAGGGCCGGGTGCTTGGCGCGATCTTTGGCGCCTCGGTGGATCAATCGGACACCGGGTATGCGCTCACCGCCACCGAGGTGCGCGAGCGGGTAGGCGATCTGGGTGCGCTGCGACAACCGGTGGGTACGGGGGCGTGCGTGGCGAGGTAGGAGGCTTGTGCTGGGGGTGATTGGACACTAATATTGGTGCCAATAGATCCCGCAGCCGCCTCTCACGGAAGCGTCCCGCTGTAGTGGCCCTGATAACCCCGGAGGCAAGCTTCTGGGGTTATCCTTATATATCCAGGGGGGTATATGAATAATCAGTCCTTGTTTCTTTCGCCCGAGGAGCAGGTGGAGTACCTGTATCGCAAGAATTATTTTGCCGAAGGCAGTTTCTCTGAGTGGGATATTAATCGTCTGGGCGCGATGAATTTTCACTATGTTCTTGGGGTATGATAAGAATTTCCGGCAGCTTTATTTCGATGGTAAGATTTCCGGCGCTAAGACCCCCAGTAGGCTGCTGAGGGTTATAGATGTGGATGCTGAGGTTTCGTCGCTACTCTATTCGGGCATGAGAAATGCCGAGTGGTTGCTACGGTGCTTTTTTGTTCGGAATTATTGTGAAAAATTTGATCCCAGGGGTTCTTTTCTTGACTATGAGAATTACTATGATCTTGGTGGTGGGTATGGGGGCGATCGTCTTGCGCGTGGATTGATGAATGACATACTTACATACGGTGATTCTCATGTAGAGAGTGTTCTTGCGGAGGCCAGCAGGGTAAGAGGGTGTGTTCTTCCTCGGTGGTGTACTGAAGAAAATTGGCAGGTCTGCCGCGATCTTTCCGCAGGGCTGGCGCTGTGGGAGGTTGTTGATAGTTTCTCCCTTGGTAGGTTGGTGAGATTGTTGCAGTGCTGTGATCCCGTCGAGGATGCTACGGAGCATGTGTGGCGCAATATATCGTTAGATATGGGGGTGTATGAGGGGCAATTTCTGGCGCGGATCGAGTCTTTGCGCTCTCTGCGGAATCTCGTTTCCCATCAGTCGAGGCTGTGGGCGCGTCCGACCACAAATACTCCGACAAAAAAGGGTAAGTTCCGAAAGAAGATGAATCGGTGTCATAGAAAATCCATGTTGGTGGCTTTTTATAATGTGGCCCTGCTTCAAGGGGAGGAAGAGAAGCAGTATGATTTTTCCCGGAGGATCGAGGCGGTGCTTAACTCTGAACCAGACTATGCGGTAGGGGTAAGTTAATGTAGATGATCGTAGACCCCTCATTCCTCCCTCAAGAACCCGGCGATCAGCGCCGTGAACTCCTCGGGGGCCTCCACGCTCGGTAGGTTCTTTGTGCCCGCGATGTGATGGCGTCGGCTAAGCGCGGCGGCCCGGGGGCTGAGCCGGGCGGTGGCGCGCCGGGCGAGGTGAATCCATAGGGGCTTGGGCGGGGCGATCATGAGGGTGGGGGCGGTGATTTTCAGGCCGAACCACTTGGTGGGGATGGTGGCGGTGAGTAGCCGATTGTTGCGGCGTCGCGCCGCCAGGGTGGAGCCGATGCGCCGCGCGGTGAGTCGCAGCCGCAGGGTTTCTTCATAGCGAGGGCTGCGGTGAAAGGGGGCGTCGGTAGTGCGGCGCAGCTGCCAGCGGAAGAAGGAATCGCGGTGGAGGAACCACCGCAGGGGGAATCTGCTCAGCGCGCGGCGCAGCAGGGTGGTGGTGTGCAGCCAGGGGCGGCGGACCATGCCCCGGCGCAGGTCCACGGGGTGCGCGGCGCTCACGGCGATGAGCGCGTCTACGCGCTTGGGGGCGGCCGCGGCGGTGCACCAGGCTACGGTGCCGCCGGTATCGGTACCCACGAGGGCCGCCGAGGTGTGCCCGAGCGCGCGGATCAGCCCGGTGACGTCGCCCACGGCGGAGCGGATGTCATAACCAAAGCCGGTGGGGGGTTTATCGGACATGCCGTAGCCGCGCATGTCTACCGCAGCCACGTGGAAGCCCTGTTCGGCTAGGGGGGCGATCACGTCCTTGTAGTCGAACCAGCCGCCAAAACTGCCGTGCAGGAGCAGCACGAGGGGATCTTTGGCCGAGCCCGCCTGGGCCACGTGGAGGCGCACGCCCCGGGTGTAGATGAGGTCATGGCGGAAGGGGCCGTCGAGGTGCACGACGCTGGGGGAAAGCGGGAGTTCTGCGGCCATGAGCACTCCTTGTGTACATGCGGCGGGGCATACGGCGGGCGTGGGAAACCTCCCGGCGCGGCCTTTATGCGCGTCGGGAGGCGGGAGGAGGAGCGAGGCGAAGGGTTAGCTGTAGAGCCCTCGGTCCTTGGCTTCCAGCTTCTTCTGGGCGGAGCCGGGCACCAGGTTCTTTAGTTCGTTCACCGAGTCGATGGTTTTTTGCGGGGCACCCAGGCTCTTGACCTTCTTCACGCCCACCAGGGCGAGCAACCCGGCGGTGAGGATCATCACCAGGAATACGATGAGCAGGGAGGCCCAGGCGGGGAGCCAGAGGCTCAGCAGCGCCGCGACGAACATGAAGAAGAAGAACGTGCTGTAGAGCGCGATGGTGCCGGCGGCACCGAAGAGTCCGCCGCCGATGGCGCCCTTCTTGGCCTCGGCGGTTAGTTCCGTCTTGGCTAATTCCAGCTCGGCGCGGAAGAGGCTGGACATCTGCGAGGTGGCGTTGCTGACCAGGGTGCCGATGGACTCTTGCCCGGTGGAGGCATCGACGTCGCTCAGTGGAATAGACTTCACCTGAGGTGTGAAATCACTCGGGCCGTCGGTAAAAAATCCGTCCTTGTTGCTCACGTTATTCCTCCCAGGAGCGGGTTCGTATCATTCTTCGCTTCTACATAGTGTAGACGGTACTGTTCATGCCCACCCTACCGCGTTCTCCAAGGGGTCAAGGATGTTTGATGGGCTTCGTCGCCTCGGCCGCATTGATTCTCTCGTCCGGCAGGCCGCCCGGGACATCGCGGCGGTGCATCGCCGCCCGGTGAATCTTCGTCGTTACCAGGTTACCTCCGCGGAGTCCGTCCTGCGTGGCGCGCGCACCACCATGCTTATCGACGCCTTCCCTCCCGCCTCGTCCGCGCCCGAGGCCCTGGAGGTGGGTGGTTATGCGCTTTTGGCCCCGAGCCATATCGAGGCCACGGCGCGTACCTGGGCTAGGGCGCCCTTGCAGGTGATCGCGCGGCTCGACGTGCTCTTTGGCGGTACCGGGGTGCCGCGCGAGGGGGCGGCGGTGCGCCTGCGCGAGGTGGGCGAGCTGGTGGTGGCCGGTGGGGATGACGCGCTGCTTCCCCAGGTGATGCACGCGGAGATTGCCGCGCGGGAGGTATTCGGGCCGCGCAGCGGCGCGGTGGCACGCGTGGCGGCGCGGGTGGCGGCGGTGTCGAGTGGATTTGATCCGCGCGGATTGGCGGTGCCGGAGCCGTATTTGTACCGGCATCGCCACGAGTATGCGGCGGCTCTGGAGGGGTACGGGGCCTCGGTGGAGGGGGTGTCTGTGCTGCTAGAGCTGCTGTTACGGGCGTGGATTGATGGGGCGCGGGAGGCGGAGTCCATCGCTGCCCTTTTGTGAGTTGTGGCACTTTTGGGTTGTGGTCTTGCCATTGCTTTTTTGCTGTGGCATACTCGCCTGTGCAAGGCCCCGATATACTGTGTGGCCTGCCCCGGTCCGCCCCCCGAGACCGGGTTACTTGACGGCCCGCGCACACCCCCCCCGAGGCGCGGGCCGTCCCTTATGTCTGGGGTTGGTTGGGGCGCATCGCCCCCCGGTTGTTATACCTCCCCGCGGGCGTGCCCGTTTAGTTTATCCACAATTTTTGGTGGCGCGTCATCAAAATCGCTTGGTTATCCACAGGCTTGAGGCGGACGTTTTCGGGGCGTGGTTGTGCGCAGCACACTGAGGGCATGAATCTTTCTCGCTTCCTCGTCTTGCTCATCGTGTTGCGCCCGGCGCTACACTCCGAGGCCCTGCATATCGCCGTGGCCAGCGGAATGAAGGTGATTGATACCTCCGATCCCGCGGAGATCACCCGCTACTATCCGCGCGCCAGCGTCGTCCTCATTGATGATGAGGCCGGATCCCTACTGCCGCCGCTCCCGCCCGGCGGTGGGCCGCCGGTGTATCTGGTGGCGGGAGATCCCGGCCCGGTGCCCCATCACGCCGTGGTGGCCTGCCATGCCGAACGCGGCTTTGTGATTCCCGCCCAGGCCTCCGATCTCCTCCGCGCCTTGGGTACTAGCGCCAGGGAGTCCGCCGCGCCCGTTGCCCCTCGTGGTCGGGTGCTGGGGGTTCTCGGTGCGGTGGGTGGGGTGGGTACTTCCACCCTGGCGGCTGCGGTGGCGCGCGAGGCCGCCCGCGAGCACCGCGCTGTGCTGCTGGACGCGGTCGATCACTCCGGTGGCCTCGATCTGCTCATGGGATGCGAGGACGCTCCCGGCGCGCGGTGGCCGGATCTTCACGTGGCGGAGGGCTCCCTGGCCGCCGAGGACCTGCTTGCGGCGCTTCCCCATAGCGGGGAGGTGGCGGTGCTTTCTGCGGCTCGCGGAACGGTGGCTGAGGATTATCGCCTCACCGGGGAGGAACTGCGCGGTGCCGTGGAAACCCTGCGGCAGGGGGAGATTCCGGTGGTGATGGATCTGCCGGGTGCGGGGGATCTGTGTTTGACCGGGGCGGAGGCGTGCGACGAGGTGGTGGTGCTGTGTTCCGCCGAGGTGCGCGCCGGGGCGAGATTGGCGGGGCTTGCCGCCAGGTTGCGGGCGCGGGGTATCGCCGCGAGCGTGGTGTTGCGCCACCGTGGGTGGTCCGGCCTGGACGCGCAGGATATTCAGCATGTGAGTCAGCTCCCCGTGCTGGCGGAGTTTCCCACCATCGCGGGCCTGGCCAAGGCCACGGAGCGCGGCGGTTTACCCGCGCATCTTCCGCGCTCGTTGCGCAGCGTGGCAAAGGTGGTGTGGAAGTGATGTATGAGGCCGTGGTGGAGCGTGTGCAGCGCCAGCTCATAGAGCGCGGCGGTGGTGCCACCCCGGAGGAGGTCGCCGCGATTGTTCGGGCTGAGGCTGGGGCTATTAGCGACGTCGATGTGCTAGCGATACTGCGCCGCCTGCGCGATGATTCCGTGGGAGTGGGCGTGTTAGAGCCGGTGCTGGCCCTACCCGGGATCACAGACGTGGTGGTTAATGGGCCGGAGGAAGTGTGGTGCGATCGCGGGCGCGGTCTAGAGCGCGCCGGGGTGCGCTTTAGCGATGACGCCGCTGTGCGCCGCTTGGCCGCCAGGCTCGCGGTATCGGTGGGGGCTCGGCTCGATGATGCCCAACCTTTTGCCGATGGTCGCCTTCGACGGGAGGACGGCACGAGCATCCGCTTTCATGCCGTGTTAAGCCCGCCCTCGGAATCGGGTACCTGCCTGAGCCTGCGGGTGCTGCGCCAGGCCACGTTGAGCATGGAGGAATTGGTCCGTGCCGGTACGATACCGCCGCCGGTGGCGGAGTTCTTGCGCGATGTGGTGGTGCGGCGGTGCTCCTATCTCATCGTGGGTGGCACGGGCACGGGGAAAACCACGCTTCTTTCCGCACTATTGGCGCAGGTACCGGATCATGAGCGGCTGCTGTGCATCGAGGACACCGCCGAGTTGGCCCCGGCCCACCCCCACGTGGTGAACCTGGTGGCTCGCCGCGCCAATGTGGAGGGCCGGGGCGCGATTACGCTCTCCGCCTTGGTGCGCCAGGGGTTGCGCATGAGGCCGGATCGGATTGTGGTGGGGGAGATTCGCGGCGCGGAGATCGTGGATCTCTTCTCCGCCCTTAACACTGGTCACGAGGGCGGCGCGGGCACCCTCCACGCCAATTCCCTCGCGGAGGTCTCCGCCCGGATCGAGGCTCTAGCGGCCTTGGGTGGGTTAGATCGCCAGGCGGCGCACAGCCAATGGGCGGCGGCGGTGAGATTGGTGCTGGTCATGCGCAGAACACGGGAGGGAAAGAGGATCCTCGCGCAGATCGGCCTGGTGGAACGCGGGGAATCCAGCCTGGCCTACGTGCGTGAGGTCTGGCACACGGGACAGGACGCGGCGCGCCTTGGCGAGGAGTTGTCATGGTGAGCCTGATGGGGTGCTGCGCGGGGGCGATAGCGCTGGTTCCGGCGCGGCCGGGGTTGCGGCTGAGCCTCATGCGCCAGGCTTATCGACGCCCCCGGCAAGCGTGGCTAGTTTCCGCGTTATTGGTGATGGTTCTTGCCACGATGACGGTCATGCCCTTGAGCGTGGTGCTTTCTGCCGCCATCGTTGGACTCACCGGGTGGTTCATAGCGCGCTCCCTTCTGCGGCGCCAGCGCAAAGAACAGCAGCGCCACCAGTTGGCCACCGTGTTGAACCTGGTGACACACCAATTGCGCAGTGGTGCGGAGCCCGGTGTGGCCCTACGCGGCGTGGTGCGGGGGCAACAAGATATGAGCCCGGAATTACGTGAGCAGTTGCTTGTGCTCTCCTCCGGTGCTGCACCCGCTGCGTCTATCCCGGAATTACACACCGTGGCGCGCGTGTGGGAGGCGGCCCGCCATCACGGAATAGCGCTGGCCCCGCTGTTGGGGCGGGTGCAATCCACGCTGGAAAAAGAGCTGCGGCATGGTGCGGCAACGCGCGCTCGCCTGGTGGGGCCGCAATCAACCGCCGTGGTGCTAAGCCTCCTGCCGTTGGGCGGGGTGGGGCTGGGCACGACGATGGGGGCTAATCCCGTGAGTCTGCTTTTTGGCGGCGGGTCGGGCGGATTGTTGCTCATGGCGGGAACCACACTGATGTCTTTGGGGGCGCTGTGGTCCCAAGCGCTCATCGAGCGGGCGGGAGGGCAACCATGATTCCGGCGTTATTGCTGGCGCTGGCGCTGATGATCGTGCCCGTGGGTGCGCGCAATGAGCGCCTCCACCAGGAACGCAGTGCCACCCGCCCCCGCGATGGTCCGCGAGGCCTGGCCCTCCGACACCTCGTGGAGAGGGTCAGAGCGCGCGTAACACGTGGGAGAGGAGAGGCCGCGCCGGGTGTGGCGGCGGAGATTGATCTCTATGCCGAGTGCTTGGCGTCGGGCCTGAGCCCTGCGGTGGCGGCCAAGATTGTTGGGGAATGCAGCACGTCCCCGGTGCGGGATACCTGGCACACCGTGGCCGCTTTGCTGGCGATCGGGGTGCCCCCGGAGCGGGCTTGGGCCGAGGCTCAGGTGGTGCCTGGCCTCCGGGACGTGGCACACCTGGCGTGCCACTCTCACCACAGCGGGGTGAGTTTTGCTCGGGCTGCCGCCGAGGTAGCCGACGATATACGCCGCGCCGCTGAGGATCGCGCCACCGCCACTGCCGAGCGCGCCGGAGTGCTCATCGCCATGCCGCTGACGTTGTGCTTTCTCCCGGCGTTCTTCCTCTTGGGGCTCGCCCCGGTGGTGATCGGCGTGGCCCGAGAGATTTTCTAGAACATCACATTGGTAACAGAAAGGACTAGATCATGTACTTCATGCTTGCAGCGCTACGGAAAGCAGCGCGGGAAACAATCCGGCTCAGCCGCGATGAGAAGGGACTCAGCACCATCGAATACGCCATGGGGACTCTCGCGGCGGCGGCACTTGCGGCCGTGCTTTACATGGTGGTGAATAGTTCGGCGGTGACGGACGCGATCCAGAACATCATCACCGATGCGCTCAGCAACACCCCGGGCTAACCAGCCGTTGCGCGAGAAGCGGATGGGGGAGGAAGGCTCGGTGACGGTGGAGGCCGCCGTGGCGATCAGTGCGCTCGTGGTGGTATTTGCCGCGCTCGTCGCCGGGCTCATCACCCTGGCCGCGCGGGTGTCCGCCATTGACACCGCCGGCGCGGCGGCGCGGCATTACGCCATTTCAGGGCAACGCTTGGAACCGGAGCGCGGCCGCGTGAGCATTACCGAAAGCGAGGGAAAGGTCACTGCCACCGCAGAGATTCCCGCGCCCTTTGGCACCATGCGCGCGCAGGCGATATATCCCGTTGAGGGAATAGCGGGGATAGAGGCGCGGTGATGAACGCCAAGAGAGGGGAGGAGGGGTATGCCACCCTCGTGGGGGCGGTGATGTGCGCGGCCCTGGTGGGGTGCGTGGTGCTGGCGGTGACGCTCCTTGGGGGTGTGATTGCCCAGCACCGCGCCCAGGTGGCGGCGGATATGGCCGCTATCGCGGGGGCGCACAGCCTGTGGCTTGGCGGCGATGCTTGTCGGCTGGCCGAGGACACCGCGCGCGATAACACGGCGGAGATTCAGCGGTGCGAGATAGAGGGCATGGACGTCATCGTGGCGGTACGGGTGCGAGGTCGGGAGGCGGTGTCGCGGGCGGGGCCGTTGTGATCTCCTGAGCGGGTTTTTGGTCTATTATTTGAGGAGGTGGGATATGCGGATACTGCCCTCGGCTTTCAAGCATGGATTGAAATTAGAGGAGATATTGGCAGCTCTACGCAGTCCTATTTATCATGAACAGCAGAGGGGGACCCGTGAAGGTATTCCTTGTGGGGGCAGGAACTTCTCTCAATCCGATAGAGATCGCTTATACGATTGATGTACGTGGAGAGATCGTGGTTTTCCATGCCATGCCCGTTACGAGAGCAACCTATGGGAAACTGCGTCGTAAGAAAAGGGGATGGTAATGGCTCTCTATGCAGATGAACAATTGATAGAGATGGCAGAGTATTATTCTGAGGGGATTCCCGAGGAAGATTATGCCGGTGATGGAACGTTTGGCTCGGCTGCATGGGTGCTCGATGTTTTTAGTTTCGATGAGTTGGGTGAAATATCCGATCATCTTCAAAAAACGGGTATCCCTTTTACTGATTATCTTCATTCCGCAGTGATGGATCGCTTGAGGTCTGACCGGGAATAAAGGCGCAGGACTGTGCAGGGGAAAGGAGGAGATCATGAAGCGGTACCAGAACGTGACGGTGGAGACCGTAGACGAGATCGAGGGCTTCGATGAGGGATATGTAGCCCAGGCGGTCAAAGATGTTCATGCGCACCTGGGGGAGGTTGAACCGTCTGATGTGACTTATGGGTCGGGGATGCTTCTGTGGGGCCTCCCGGAAGCCGTGCGAGGCGCGTTGATCCGCGAGGCATTGGATGAGGACTTGCCTTTGGAGGTGGTGATCAATCGGGTGTTGATTAACCACTACACGGATTCCTAAGTCGCTTGATCTGGCCCGCGTAGTTGATTGGATTGGGGTTGATGCGCATAAGGCGAGGGACTCTGATGTGTAGCCACCCCCGCCAGCGCCCCCAGCAGCCGCACCGCTCCCGCCTTGCTCAGCGGTTGGTTCCCATTGCCGCATTTGGGCGATTGCACGCAGGAGGGGCACCCGCCCTCGCAGGAGCAGGATCGCACCGCATCAAAGGTGGCCGTGATCCAGGTGGGGAAGCGCTCGAAGCCGCAGTCGGCAAACCCGGCTCCGCCGGGGTGGCCGTCATACACAAAGACGGTGGGTAACCAGGTATCGGGGTGCTCGGTGGTGGAGAGTCCGCCGATGTCCCAACGGTCGCAAGTGGCCAGCAGGGGGAGCATGCCGATGGCGGCGTGCTCGGCGGCGTGGAGTGCGCCGGGCCATTCGGCAGGTGGCAACCCGATCTCCTCTAAAAAGGCGGGATCGAGGGTATAGGCCACGGCGCGGGTGGTGAGGGTGTGCACGGGCATGTCCAGGGGAACGGTGTCCATGAGGGTACCGTCGGGGCGTCGCACCACGTACCCGGTTACCTGGCGGGAAACCTCCACGTTGAGGCTGCGCAGGTCCACGCCGGGCGCGAGGGTACGCGGAGGCTGCACCTCATCGAGCACCCGCACGGCGGTGGAACTGCGGGCAAAGGTGGTGTAATCGACCTCGGTGGGGCGCACGAGCGCCACGGCGTCATCGAGGTTGAGGTCATCGACCACGTAAGAGTCGCCCTGGTGGAGGTAGATCGCGCCGGGGTGTACCTGGGCGGGGGCGCGGGCGGCGTCGATAGTGCCCAGCAGGCGGCCGTCGCTGGTATCTGCGATGAGCACGTCGCCGCTGGTATCGCCGCGTAGCCCCAGGCTGGCGTGCGCGGTGGTGGTTTCCTCGCCCACGGGGAACCAGCCGCGCGGGCGGCGTCGTATAAGGCCCTGGGCCACCAGTTCCTCCACCACCTCTGCGGCGGCAAAGTCCTCGATGTCCTGGCTGCTCAGGGGAAGTTCTATGGCGGCGCAGTAGAGATGTCCGCGCAGCACGTGGGGATTGTGCGGATTGAATACCGCGCGTTCCAGGGGACGCCGCAAGAGCGCCGCGGGGTGGTGCACGAGGTAGGTGTCCAGGGGGTCGTCGCGAGCCACGAGCACCACGATGGAGTCCTGCCCGCGCCTGCCCGCGCGCCCGGCCTGCTGCCACAGGGAGGCCACGGTGCCGGGAAAACCGGCGGTGACCACGGCGTCGAGCCCGCTCACGTCGATGCCGAGTTCCAGGGCGTTGGTGGTGGCCACGCCCAGGAGTTCCCCGGAGTCGAGCTGGCGTTCCACCGCGCGGCGATCCTCCGCCAGGTACCCCGCGCGGTAGGAGCGCACGCGCTGCGCGGCCAGGGGCTTGCCCATGACCACGAGGTCCTCGGCGGCAAGCAGCGCCGTGGATTCGGCGGAACGCCGGGAACGCACAAAGGTCAGGGTGCGCGAGCCCTGGGCCACGAGCGCGGCCATGAGCCCGGCGGCCTCCGAGGCGGCGGAGCGACGCACCGGCGCGGACTGCTCGCCCTCGCGGTCGGGCAGGAAGCCCGGTTCCCACAGCACCACCGTGCGCGCGCCGACGGGGGAGGCGTCGTCGGTGATGGCCTGCACGTCCAACCCGGTGAGGCGCGAGGCGTGCTCGGCGGAGGTAGCCGAGGCCAGAATGAACGTGGGGTGGGCGCCATAGTGTGCGGCGATCCGGCGCAGCCTGCGCAGCACGAGTGCGACGTGTGCGCCGAACACACCCCGGTAGATGTGGGATTCATCCACGATGACGTAGCGCAGCCGCCGCCACAGGCGCGCCCACCGGGGGTGGTGCGCCAGCAGCGAGGTATGCAGCATGTCCGGGTTGCTGAGAATGAACCGGGATTGCTCGCGGATACCGGACCGCGCCTCGGCGGGGGTATCGCCGTCATAGGGTGCGGGGTGAATACCGCCCAGCGGCCCCACCTCGCGGCACATGCGACGCAGGTGGCGGAGTTGATCCGAACCCAGCGCCTTTGTGGGGGTGAGATACAGCGCGCAGGCGGTGGGGTCCTGCGCGAGGTCGGTGAGCACCGGCAGCAGATAGCCCAGCGACTTCCCCGAGGAGGTTCCGGTGGCCATGATCGTGTGCTGGCCCGCGTGCGCGGCCTCGGCGGCGGCCACCTGATGTTCGTACAGGTGGGCGGTGCCGTGTTCTTCCAGGTGTGCCCGCAACTCCGGTAGCGCCCACTGCGGCCAGGGGGCGTACCGTGCCGGGCGCGCCGGGGTGGTGGAGCAGTGCGTGCAGCGCGATTCCGGGAAACGGGCATGAAGCGCCGCCACGAGTTCCTCTCCCAGAGTGGGCGGTGGTGCCATCGGCGTGTTTTACCCCCTTTTGAGGTTAATCGAAGTGTGCGTGGCCTGGGATTTTATCGAGATGGACTTCCGATACTATCGCGCAGGCGTAAAACATGACACACTAAGACAAGGTCGCAGTTTCTGTGCGCAGTGTGTAGGCGCTCGCAGGAGATGAACATGCGGGCGCCCAGGGCCACACCCGGAACTGGGTAGTTTGATGAGACCCGTTTCCCGCTGGCGCACCAGAGCGTCAGCACAGAACCAAAAGAAAAGGTTGCAAAAACATGGCACAGGGAACTGTTAAGTGGTTCAATGCCGAAAAGGGCTTCGGCTTCATCGCTCCCGAGGACGGCTCCGCCGACGTCTTCGTGCACTACTCCGAGATCCAGGGCAACGGCTTCCGCACCCTGGAGGAGAACCAGCGCGTGGAGTTCGAGATCGGTGAGGGCGCCAAGGGCCCCCAGGCTCAGCAGGTGCGCGCGCTTTAAAGCTCGCACGGGAGGGCCGCAGGCTGGGTACGTCCCGGTGTGCGGCCCTTTTCTTATGCTTATCGACGGGTTGGGGGAAGTGGCGGCGTACACGCCGTGCCGCATGCGGGTCAGCGTGCCACGTTCGGCTAAGTGGCGCAGGGAGAGTGAATCTACACCGTGATTTTGCCTATGCCGAGGTGGCTGGTCCCATCGCTGTAAGGCCAGGTCACCGATGATTTTCGTGGCCTCCGTTCCTTTAGTGGTTCAAAAATTACGGTATAGGATATTTTTGAGTCACAGGACTGGGGTGGATGGTTCTACGGAACGGCAAGGTTGGGTGGTGGCCAAGGGGAAATACTTCAAGATGAGGTGTCCTTGCCCTGAATGACAGATAAAAACGGTTCACCTTAGCCCGTATGATCCTCATTGTAGAAGAAACTTAATCTCGAATATTCTATGGAAAATCTGCCGGAAGGAAGGGTTTTGATATATACTACTGAGATTAATCAGAACTATGCGGAATGGGGTATGTGCCTGAAGAGCTGGAGAATTATTTAGACAGGGTGATGGATGAGTTCTACAAGGTAGGAGTGGAGGCTGATTATCTTTTTGTTGGAGCTACATCACAGGTCTCCTGGACGATCACGGTGGAAGCAATGGATGAGGCGGAGGGGCGGGTACGGCTCTACGATCTCTGGCCGATGCCTTGAAAGCCGTGGGTGTCTCTCACGATCCCCGAGAGAAAGCACTTTCCTAATGGTTACGCCATAGCGAGAGCCTGGTGCCCCAACTCCTCACGCCCGCGAAACCCCCGAGCGCACCTCGGAGTAATCGCTGAATCGGGCGTGCACCTTGTCAATGGCCACGCCCACCAGTGCCCCCAGCGTGAGCCCGAGCGCCAGCCCCGCCAGGGGGTAATCCTGCACCACGTATCCGCCCAGGTATCCCACGAACCCGGCCTGAACCGCCCAGATGAGTACCCCGATGGTGTCAAAGAAGAAGAACTTGCGCCACGGGTAGCGCATGGAACCCAGGGAGAGGGTGAGCACCAGGCGGCCCCAGGGGATAAAGCGGGCGATGATGATGGTAAAGCCCGCGCGTTTTTTCATATTGGCCGATACCCAGCGCATGGAGGCCGCGAGTTTGCTCTTGGGCGGGGCGGAGCGAATGAACTGCACAAAGCGGGTGCCCAGCAGGTAGCACACGTTATCGCCCAGCATGGCAAAGGCTATTCCCACGCCGATGATGCCCCAGATATTGGGGCTGCCCGTGCTGCCTGACCACGCCCCGGCCATCGTGAGAATGGACTCGCTGGGGAAGAAGGGAATGAGGCAGTCCAGGAACACCATCGTGGCGGTGAGGGGGTAGAACCATGCGGAGGACATGAAGAGCTCGATCCATGCCTCAATCTGATGGGTCATTCATCACCTCCGGGGATCGTTGCCGGGAAACCGTTGTCACTTCAGCACTCCGGCAGGGGCTGCTCGCTTACAGGTGGATTCTAGTAGGTTCTTGGTGCGGGCACCCAGTGGTGGGGAGAATGGGCTTGATGCATGAGTCTTGTGGAGGTAGCATGAGGTCACTGCCGCCTGTTACGACAGGTTAGGAAGAAGATCCTAGGATCCCAGCCGGACGACTGGACCTAGG
This sequence comes from Corynebacterium sp. 21KM1197, assembly GCF_033783015.1. Taxonomy (NCBI): domain Bacteria; kingdom Bacillati; phylum Actinomycetota; class Actinomycetes; order Mycobacteriales; family Corynebacteriaceae; genus Corynebacterium; species Corynebacterium sp. 21KM1197. The sequence continues at coordinate 193,971 of NZ_CP123907.1, forward strand.
ATCTTCGTTTTAATCCGTGAGAGATTCTGGTGTGCTGCGGTTGAGAATTACTTTATCGGATATCTTCTCCCAATCCCTGCTCGTGCCCGAGTGTAAAGAGTTTATCGTTCCGAGGATGATGTCGGGAATCCATAATAGTGGTTCATCGCCCCTGCGTATGTGGTGTAGATGAATGTTGGTGCTCTGGCCGCCAGCCTGGAGTGCAACGATATGTTCAATATCTTTCCTGTTTTGCGTCGGGTGTCTGCTTTCCAGGGTCACCTCGTTGATCTGCATATCGGATAGCTCAAAATATAATTGTTCCAAGCACTTCCTGCGGTAGCGTTCGGTTTTTCTGCTCTTTTCGCTTCGGTGCGTGATGATTACTTGGATGGCATCGAGGCGAGAGACGGCGGCGATAATCTCTTCTTTCCGCTTCTTGCTCTCATCGGTCCAGTGGAGTTTGATCTGTCCGGGGAGGCGTAAGGGGAGTAGGGCGCTACGCACGGCATCGAGGTGTGCAGGGGAAGGATCGTGGCGCACACCATGTACTCCTGGTGCCGGGGAATCCTGGACGCCGATGACTCATCGACGTAGGCAACTAATTGGCCCTCCATCTCGTATATCGTACCCAACCCCCCGCGCGTAACCGCACCATTAAATACTGTGGGCGGTGCCTGTGTACGGTGTACGTGTAGTAGTAGTTATTCGTTGCGCGAGGGAAGGGATGTACTCCCGTGGCAGATACTAAGGGGCCGGGCGTGAAGCGCCTGGTCATTGTGGAGTCGGCAACCAAGGCGAAGAAGATCCAGCCTTACCTGGGCGATGATTACATCGTCGAGGCCTCGGTGGGCCATATCCGTGACCTGCCGCGTGGTGCCGCGGATGTCCCCGCCAAGTACAAGAAGGAGCCGTGGGCCCGCCTGGGCGTGGACACGGAGCATGGCTTTACGCCCCTGTACGTGGTGAGCACGGATAAGAAGAAGAAGGTGGCGGATCTTAAGGCCAAGTTGAAGCTCGTGGATGAGTTGCTGCTGGCCACGGACCCCGACCGCGAGGGGGAGGCCATCGCCTGGCACCTGCTGGAGGTGCTCAAGCCCAAGGTGCCGGTGCGGCGCATGGTGTTCAACGAGATCACCAAGTCCGCGATCCTCGCGGCGGCGGAGAATACCCGCGATCTGGACGATAATCTGGTGGACGCGCAGGAAACGCGCCGCATCCTGGATCGCCTGTATGGCTATGAGGTTTCCCCGGTGTTGTGGAAGAAGGTCATGCCGAGGCTTTCTGCGGGCCGCGTGCAGTCCGTGGCCACCCGCGTGATCGTGGAGCGTGAGCGCGAGCGCATGGCCTTTACCTCGGCGGAGTATTGGGATGTGGCGGCCACGATGGATACCGGGGTGGCGCAGTCCGATCCCGATAATCCTCGGGAGTTCGTCGCGCGCCTGTCCCGCCTGGGCGGGAAGAAGGTGGCGCAGGGGCGTGACTTCAACGATTCCGGTGAGCTGAAGGGTTCCGCGAAGGCGGAACTGGTGGTCGTCGATAAGCAGCGGGCCGAGGCCCTGGCTGCGGAACTGACTGGGGCCACCGCGCGCGTGACGGACGTGGAGGAGAAGCCCTACACTCGCCGCCCGTACGCGCCGTTTATGACCTCCACGTTGCAGCAAGAGGCGGGGCGCAAGCTGCATTACACCTCGGAGCGCACCATGCGCATTGCGCAGCGCCTGTATGAAAACGGCTTCATTACCTATATGCGTACGGATTCCACGTCGCTGTCCGCGCAGGGCATGCAGGCGGCGCGGGAGCAGGCGCGCGAGTTGTACGGGGAGAACTTTGTGGCTCCTTCGCCGCGCCGCTATGACCGCAAGGTGAAGAACTCCCAGGAGGCGCACGAGGCGATCCGTCCCGCGGGCGAGCGCTTTGCCACCCCGGGGCAGTTGCATGGCAGGCTGGACGCGGAAGAGTACAAGCTCTATGAGTTGATCTGGCAGCGCACGGTGGCCTCGCAGATGGCGGACGCCAAGGGCACCTCGTTGAAGGTCACGCTGCTCGCCAGCGCCTCCGAGGAGGCGGAGTTTGCCGCCACGGGGCGCACCATCACGTTCCCAGGCTTCCTGCGCGCCTACGTGGAGAGCACGAAGCTTGCCGACGGCCGCGACCTCGCCGATAATGCCGAGCGACGCCTCCCGCGCCTCACCGAGGGCGATAGCCTCACCGCCGCGCGGCTCAGCGCGGATGGGCACACCACCAACCCCCCGGCCCGCTACACCGAGGCCAGCCTGGTGAAAAAGATGGAGGAACTGGGCATCGGCCGCCCCTCCACGTATGCCTCCATCATCAAAACCATTCAGGATCGCGGCTACGTGATGGTGCGCGGTAATGCGCTGGTGCCCAACTGGGTGGCCTTTGCCGTGGTGGGGCTGCTGGAAAATAACTTCTCCGCCCTGGTGGATTATGATTTCACCTCCTCGATGGAGGACAAACTCGATGACATTGCCACCGGCTCTGCGCACGGCGTGGATTGGCTCACCGGCTTCTACTTTGGCAACCTGGAGGCCGATGAGGACATCGCGGATGCCATCGCGCGGCGCGGCGGGCTCAAGACCCTGGTGGGGGAGAACCTGGAGCATATCGACGCCCGCCAGGTGAACTCCCTGCTCCTCTGCGAGGACGCCGAGGGCCGCCCCATCTATGTGCGCGTGGGCCGCTACGGCCCCTACATCGAGCGTCAGGTGGGCACCACCGCCGAGGGCGAGCCGGAGTACCAGCGCGCCAACCTCTCCGTGGACACCACCCCGGAGGAATTGACTCTCGACGCCGCCGAAAAACTCTTTGCCACCCCCCAAGGCGGGCGTGAACTGGGTGTGAACCCTGCCAACGGGCGCGTGATCGTGGCCAAGGAGGGGCGCTACGGCCCCTATGTGACCGAGCAACTCCGCGAGGACGAGCAGGAGCGGGCCGAGGCCGAGGCGGAGAAGGTGGTGGCCGCCGAGCGCGCTGAGGAGGATCGCCAGCGCGCAGCCGAGGGTAAGCGGGCCAAGAACTGGGAGACCAAGACCGCCGCCAAACAGAAGGAAAAGCGCGTGGCCGCCCTGGTGGAGGAATCCCTCAAGCCCGCCACCGCCTCCCTGTTCTCCTCGATGGAGCCGGCCACTGTGACGTTAGAGCAGGCGCTACAGATCCTTGCCCTCCCGCGCGAGGTGGGGGTGGACCCGTCCGATGGCGAGGTGATTACCGCCCAGAACGGCAGGTACGGGCCGTACCTGAAGAAGGGCTCGGACTCTCGATCCCTGGCCAGTGAGGAGCAGATCTTTAGCGTGACCCTGGACGAGGCGCGGCGTATTTACGCCGAGCCCAAGCGGCGCGGGCGCGCCGCCGCCAAGCCTCCGCTCAGGCAGTTAGGGGACAATGATGTCTCTGGGCGGCCCATGAGCGTGAAGGACGGGCGCTTTGGTCCATACGTCACTGACGGCCAGACCAATGCCTCCCTGCGGCGTGGCGACACCCCGGAAACCATGACCGATGCGCGGGCTAATGAGTTGCTTTCTGAACGTAGGGCCAAAGAGGCCGCTGCACCAGACAAAAAGCCCGCCAAGCGGACACGGAAGCGGGCGACGGCCAAATAAACCACTCCCCACCAGGAATAATTCCGGTGGGGAGTTTTCTATGTCGTGGATCACTATGCAGATATTTCATTGAACCTTAATATCTACTTTAGTACCTATTTGGGGTGATTTCGGGTGGTGGCTGGAATGCTTGCGCGCTGACGCAAGGGACGGTCCATTCCCTTGAAAAGACCCTGGAAGCGTGTTAAAGTTCCAGTGTCAGCGCTATCGCTGCGTCTAAGGTAGGTACAGTATGAAACACATAGCAAGTATTCATTACGATCAGAGGGCTGGAGGTGAGACCAGTGTCTGATGGTGAAAAAAACGATTAGTACCTTTGGTATATCAAAGGCTGTAAAGAGGGTTATTGCTTTCTTTGCTGCTTTGGTGATCGCGGTTTCCGGTTCGACCTCCGTGGCGAACGCTCTGGATTACGGTGAAGAGTTCTTCCTTGATCCGCAGAGGAGCATGTATCCCACGAGTGGCATGAGGGTCGATGGTGAGGATGTTCCTTTGGGAACTGGTCTTGATCCGCTGCTGCAAACTCGCAGCGGAGAGGCTATTCCCAATATTTATGCTTACTGTGTGGAATACCAAATCTTTGTTAAAGATTCTTCCGCTAAGGCCTTTACGTGGACCGAATACAACGATAAGGTCCGCTCGGAAAATCTGAAGAATCAAGATAACCGAGAGAAGATTAACTGGATTCTCCACAATGCCTACCCGATGCTCCCTGAGAAGGAGCTTGCGGAAAAGGCTGGCCTTCCGAACCTTTCTAAGGCTCATGCTGTTGCGGCTACTCAGCTTGCGATTTGGAAGTTTAGTGATGGGCTTGACGCTAATGAGCGAGTGAAGGGTGTTCCGCCCAACGTTCTGAAGGCTTACGATTACCTGACTGGCCCGGACAACACGGGCCGCAAGGAAAGCACCTCCGGTAATAACCGGACCGGTGCTTATGTTGTGCCTGATGATAAAGATGGTCAGCACATGGTTATCGTGGACGTGGATAGTGATCCCGAGCCGGAACCTACCCCTGGCCCGGAGTCTGAGGAGTCTACTACTCCCGAGGAGACCCCGGAGGTTACCGAACGTCCGGCTCCGAAGAACCCGAAGATCAGCACCTCTGCTGAGTTCGCTGAGGGTGCTAATCAGGTTGTTGCTGGCGCTACGGTGAATGACGCTGTGACGTATGAGGATCTGGTTCCGGGTAAGCAGTACACGCTTGAGGCTTCGTTGGTTGATAAGGCTGATGAGTCGAAGGTGGTGGGTTCTGGTTCGCAGTCGTTTACGGCTGATGAGTCCGGTAATGGTTCTGTTGTTGTTCCGATTAAGGTCAGTGATGATGTTGCGGAGCCGGTTGCGGCTGCTGTGGCGTTTGAGACGTTGAAGTCGGATGATGATGAGGCTCAGGCGAATAAGGCTGAGGATCTGCCGGAGGGTTCTGCTCCGGATGTGATTGCTGAGCATAAGGACATCAATGATGAGGCTCAGACTGTGGAGTCTGCTGAGGATCAGCAGGCGAAGATTGAGCTGAAGAAGTACATCGGTACGGAGGAGTTCGCTGGTTCGGAGAAGCCGCAGGGTCAGCCTGGTGCTGATGGTGTGGTGGATGCGCAGACGGCTGATGAGGCGTTTGCTGCTAAGGCTGCTGGTGATGATCTGACGGTGACGTTCGCGGTGACGAACACTGGTGCGTTGAACCTGAAGGATGTTTCTGTTGCTGATGCGTTGATGGATTCTGATACTGCGGGTATTGATCCGGGTACGGTTTCGCCGGAGAAGCAGGATATTGCTGTTGGTGAGACGAAGTACTTTACGGCGAAGATTGCTGCGCCGGAGGCTGGGAAGTTGCATGCTGACCAGGCGAAGGCGGAGGGTACTCCGGTTGATGAGCAGGGTAATGAGGTTCCGTTTGTTGATGAGGATGGTAATCGTCAGGAGCCTGGTTCTCGGGTTCCGTCGAATGAGGATCCTGCGCATGCGGTGACCCCGGAGTCGAAGACTGCGGATGTGGAGCTGAAGAAGTACATCGGTGCGAAGGCTGAGAATGCTGATTCGTTGTCGGTTGCTGAGGCCGAGGCCCTGAATGATTCTCAGACTGAGGACACTGCCCATGAGGCTGCTCAGGCTGATGAGGACCTCACCGTAGCGTTCGTGGTGGAGAACACCGGTCAGTTGGATCTGGCAGATGTGAAGGTCTCGGATGAAGCCATCAAGGCGGCGTTTAAGAATGCTGTTGATGGCACCGAGGCTGGTCTGGATGCTGATACTCCGCAGGTGAGCAATATCCGTGCGGTGGATGCTGAGAAGCAGAAGCTGTTGAAGGTTGGAGAGAAGATGGTCTTTGTGGGCGATCTGAAGGCTCCGGCTGCGGGTAAGCTGCATGCTGATAAGGCCAAGACCACTGGTACTCCTGTTGATGAGAAGGGTGAGCCGACTGGTTACGCCCCGGTCGATGAGAATGGCAAGCCGGTTGTTGATGAGCAGGGTAATCCTGTGGTTAATGAACCGGGTACGCCGGTGGAGTCTGAGGAGGACCAGGCTCACGCTACGACCCCGGAGGATCAGTCTGCGAAGATTGAGCTGAAGAAGTACATCGGCGCCAAGACCGATATCACCTCCGTGTCCCAGGCCGAGGGTCTGAACGATTCTCAGACCGAGGATGCTGCCCATGAGGCGGCCAAGGCTGATGAGGATCTGACTGTGGCCTTCGTGGTGGAGAACACCGGCGAGTTGGCTTTGAAGGACATTCAGAACCCGTCGGATGAGGCGATCAAGGAAGCATTCACCAATGCTCTTGATGGCACGGTGTCCGGTGTGGATGCTGATACCGCCCAGGTGACCAACATCAAGGTTGCTGATTTCGCGGATAATGCTGATAAGCAGCGTTTGCTGAAGTCCGGTGACAAGGTTGTCTTTGTTGGTGATCTGAAGGCTCCTGCTGCGGGTAAGCTGCATGCGGATAAGGCGAAGTCCACGGGTGTTCCGGTGGATGAGTCTGGTGAGCCTGTGGAATACACCCCGGTTGATGCTGATGGCAAGCCGGTTGCTGATGAGCAGGGTAATCCTGTGATCAACAAGGCGGAGACGCCGGTGGAGTCCAATGAGGATCCTGCTCATGCGCGTACCCCGGAGAAGCCTGAGCCGGAGATTGAGACCGTTGCCAAGTTCAAGGACGCTGAGTACAACGTTGTTATTGCTGACAACGTGATCGTTGATACGGTGAAGTACTCTGGTTTGGTTCCTGGTAAGTCTTACGATGTCACTGCTGAGCTAGTGAATAAGGCTGATGGGGCTGTGATTGGTGAGGGCTCTGCCACGTTCACGGCTGAGGATTCGGGTTCTGGTTCTACGGAAGTGGAGCTGACGGTGAATGCCGATGTTGAGGAACCCGTCGCTAGTGCTGTTGTCTTTGAGACTCTGACGTCCTCGGATGCTGAGGCTCTCGAGGCGAAGGCCTCGGATGAGGTTCTTGATGGTGAGGACGCTGCGAAGGGTGCGATTAAGCAGCTGCCTAAGAGCGTGGATCGTCCTTCGGTGATTGCTGTTCACCATGACATCGAGGACACGAAGCAGACCGTGGAGACTGATGACTCCAAGGTGAAGCCGAAGCCGCGTCCCTCGGAGTCTGTGGTTCCGTCGGACCAGCCGGTGAACCCCCAGCCGAACCCGGAGGATGAGCCTTCCGATGCGCCGAAGCCGACGTCGGAGCAGACCTCTGCTCCGGAGCCGACCTCAACGGTGACCTCTGAGCCGGCGACCCCGGGCGAGCCCGCGACCGAGGAGCCTGCTGAGCCGACCGATCTGAAGCCCTCCGTGACCACCTCGGTGGATCCGAAGGCCGTGGATGAGATCGTGCCTGGTGGCAAGGTTGTGGATAAGGTGTCCTACCAGGGCCTCAAGCCCAACACGGAGTACACCTTGCAGGCCGAAATGCGCGATAAGGATAACGAGGATCGCGTGATTGGTTCCGGTGAAAAGACCTTCACCACGCCGAACTCGGATGCTGAGTCCGTGTCCGGCACGGTGGATGTGGATATCACCTTCAACGCCAATGCCACGGATGTGAAGTCCGCGGTGGCCTTCGAGGAACTGACCTCCATGGTGGTGGATGCCAAGGGCAACCCGACGCCGGATGCTTCCGTGCCGAATGTGATCGCTGAGCACAAGGACATCAATGATGCGGCTCAGACCGTGAGCACCCGCGAGAAGCCCGAGCCTGGTGAGCCGAAGTTGGAGTTGAAGAAGTACATCAACGACAACGATGCTCAGGACTGGAACACGGCGGAGCAGCTGAAGCCGGGTGAGAAGGCCACGGTGAAGTTCGTGGTGAAGAACACCGGCGAGGTTGATCTGTTCAACGTGACGCTGTCCGATGAGACGGTTGAGGGCGTGGGCGATGTTGTGAACATCACCCCGGATCAGATCGACCGCCTCAACGTGGGTGAGTCTGGAGAGTTCACCGGTGAGCTGACGCTGCCGGAGAGCAACCAGAACCACAAGGATGTCGCTAAGGCCGAGGGTGTTCCGCCGAACCCGGAGAACCCGGACGAGCCTGGCCTGGATCAGCCGAAGGTGCCCTCTAACGAGGACCCGGCCCACGCTGAGACCCCGGGTGAGGGTGAGCCCAAGCTGGCTCTGAAGAAGTACATCAACGGTGAGGATTCGCAGACCGCGAATGAAGCCGTGGAGGCTTCCAAGGCTGGCGATGAGCTTGAGGTGACCTTCGTGGTGAAGAACGTTGGAGACGTGAACGTCTTTAACGTGACGGTGGAGGACAACCTGCTGGAGAACGATGAGTCCGGCGTGAAGGTTGATGATCCGAAGCCCGCTACGGATGAAGATGCCAAGAAGGCCGAGCGCCTGGCGCCGGGTGAGGAAGTGACCTTCAAGGGCACGATCCCCGCACCGGAGGCTGGGAAGCTGCACGCCGATGAGGCCAAGGCTAAGGGTGTTGGTCCGAACCCGGAGAATCCGAACGAGCCCGGCGATAAGCCGGTGGAGTCCAACGAGGATCCGGCGCACGCTAAGACCCCGAAGCCCGGCGAGCCTGTGGTGCCGGTGCCGCCGAAGCCGGGTGAGCCGGAGCCGAAGATCACCACGGATGCCGCGATTGAGGGCAATGGGCCTTTGGTTGCTGGTGCCACGGTGGTTGATACGGTGAGCTTCACTGGTTTGAAGGTGGGCCAGCGTTACGAGCTGGAGGCTGCGTTGATGTGTAAGGCTTCTGGTGAGTCCACTGGTGCTACGGCGAAGGTGGCGTTTGTTCCGCAGGTTGCGGATGGTCAGATTAATGTGCCGATTTCGGTGACGGATGCTAACTGCTCTGAGCAGGTGGCGTTTGAGACTCTGCGTGATAAGTCTGGTGATGTGGTGGCTGTGCACCATGACATTAATGATGCTGCGCAGACGGTGACTGCTGAGGATGTGACGAAGCCTGCGCCTTCGCCGGAGACGGTGGAGAAGAAGCGGGATCGGAATGTGACGGTGGTTTCTGAGGGTGCGCCTGAGGTTGGTAAGGCTGTGGCGCCGAAGACGCCGCGTCGTTCGATTAAGGCGATTCCGTCTGGTTCCTTGGTGTTGGAGGAGGGTATGCCTTCTCGGATCTAAGGGATCTGATGGTGACCTGTTAGGTCTGTGAGTGTGGGGGTGTGTGGTCCCGGTTGGGGCTGGGCACCCCCACCACCCATGTCTAGGGTTTTTGCTGGTGTGGTTGAGCCAGATGCTGGCGAGGGCTATCCTGGATAAGGACAGCCCACCTTGACTGTCATTAAAAGGCGAAGCCCCCGCCGAGACGTGGAATCCGGGCGAGGGCTTCGTGAGACTAGCTGAGCAGCCTCATGATCGCTTCTACGATAAATCTCGCGATCACGTTGATACTCAGCCGCCCCAGGAACCGTCGCACGGAGTTGCTGCTCCGGCGGCGGTTCCTTTTATCTTCGCTTTCGCGTCGATGGCGGGCCATTCGTCTCACCTCCTCCCTGACAGTCGAAGGTGCTTCCCTGGTGGGGTGCGTGCCTCCGCCAGGTGGTGGAGACTTATCGCACCACCAGGAGGAGCCGGGTATGTTCCCGGCAAAAGGTATATTACCGTGGATCGGCGGGGTGGGTCTGTGGGACGTCGGAAAGCAAAACCTACACAAGCGTGGTGGTGTGCTCGCGCAGGTATTCCCGGAGTCCGGGCAGCGTGAACTCGATCAGGCCAGTTCCGGCTGGGCGAATAACTCCGGCTTCGAGGAGGCGCTGGCGGTACACCGAGGTGTAATTCTTTTCCACGCCCATGCGGGTGGCAATGTCGTTGATCCGGGAGGGGCCGGAGTTCTGGGCCATGTGGATGAGAAAGGTCTTATCCACGTTGGAGAGGTCGCGCAGGGAGGTGGCATGGACAGAGGCTTCCGAGGCGGCGGCGAGCGCGCTCGATGCCGTGTTGGGCGTGGCTGGCCTCGATGGTGGGGCCGGTGGCGTGCCGCCAGGTGTTGTGGCCCACTAGCTGAATCATGAAGGGGTATCCTTCTGTGGCTGTGGCGCAGAGTTCTAGGGCCTCGGGAGTGATTGTCTTGCCGGAAGCCTCGATGGGATCGGTGAGCGTGGCGCGGACGTCGCTAAGCGAGGCGTTACTGAGCTCTATGCGCTCGGCGCAGCGCAGGAATGTGAGTACGGAATCACTGAGGAGGTTGGAGATAGCGCCGGGTAGGCCCGCGAGAATGAGGGCAAAGGGGTATTCCTCGCGGACAAGGTGTTGGGAGAGCGCTCCGAGTTGGCGCAATTCCTCCCTGTCCGCCCTGTCTGCTCCGTGGACTTCGTCGACGGAAATAACTAATCCTACCCCTCGCTGCTGAAGCTCAGTGAGTAACCGAGTGACGGACTGCCTCAGGCCGGTATCCGGGCGAGAGGGGTAATCCAGATTAATTCCTCCGATTGGGGTGCTGAGTCCGGCAATTCTCAAGGCGGAAGGGCGCTTTCCGCAGAGTGGAGTTCCTCAACTCCAAACCGGAGGCGTTCTAGGAGGCCTGCGGTGGCGGTCTCAGAAAGGTGCAGCCAGCCCTCGGATCGCGCTACGTCCTCAAGGGCATTAAGCATGACGGTTTTGCCCGTTCCCCGAGGGCCAGTGATGAGGGTGAGCAAGCCGGGGGCACCGGGGCCATCAATAAGCGATTCGCGGAACTTCGTTGCCTCCTCATCGCGGCCAACGAGGAGGGGCGGGGTGGCACCTGCGGTGGGGGTGAAGGGATTGCGGAGGTGCGTCATGCTAGAGATTTAGACTCTTTTATACCCTTTATACTTTTGTTTCCTTCTTCGATGTTTTGGGGCGGTGGCTCCCCGGGTTTGCGCCCTGTGGGCTCTGCGCCTGGGGCATGACCTCTGGAGGGCCTGGGTGCTCGGTGGTGAAGCTGGGGGCTATGGGTTATCTTGGTGGCGTGACCAATGGGCCATGAGCAGGCCTTGGGCATCTTCCTCGCTGAGCTTTGAGATCTTGGAAAGTGAATAACCTAGTTCCTTCTGTAGTGCCGTGGCCAGCCAGGAAGGTAAAGGGGTGGGTATATCGGGCTCGGGGAGAGCGGTAATCTGATGGAAACTCTGTCCCATGCTTTCAAGGATGGTGGCTAGGGAATGCGCCTGGGGAGAACCTGACTCCTTGAGTTGTTCTATTCGCCGTGCCATCTCGTCATATACTTCGCCGTCGGAGCGGGCTCCTGCGGCCCAGAATTCTGCGATTTCTAAAACGGGGTTGTGGTTATCGTCGATGGTTTCTCGCCATATGATGCGATAATCTCGGTTGCCGACGATGAGTTTGCGAAAACCAATGAGTGCGCCTAAAAGAGGTTCCCCGGCGCCGGGTGAACGCTCTAAAAGGAGCATCTTCTTGAAGATCTCACGGACAATTTGGGGATCCTTTTTACGCAGGCGAACAAGATCTGCGATGGCATCCTCGGTGAGGCGCACGCGGGCGTGAGAGGTGGGGAGCGGTATGGGTGGGCTAGATGGTGCTAGACGGTGTGGAGTTCGGAGGCGAGTTCAGCCTCAAGTTCGGCACGGGTGAGCCCGAAATGATCTAGGGCCTCATCGAGATCGGTGCGCTCGCCGCAATCCGTAAGAAATCGGGCTAATATTAGTGCTGCGTCGCGTAGTTTTTCCCGGTCATCGCGGAGCGTGGCCATTTCTTGGGTAGAGACGATCTCCGCCACCGGCTGTCCGTGGCGGGACAGGATGACCTGTTGGTTCTTTTCTGCGGAGGCGACTAACTGGGAGATGCCCCTCCGGGAGGCTGTGGTGATCGAGATGGTCTCCATGCGGGTATTCTATGTAGATTTCTATGTATGTTCAAGGGGGCTCTGAGGTTGAGGTCGAGGAGTGTGCCCGTATGGGGTACAGGCAGAGGTTTATTTACAGGGCTGCACTTGCCGGTAGTGTGGCATCTTCGTAGTCGCTTGACCAGGGTTAAGGCCGGTGAAGATTTCACCTCAGTAGCCCTGTGGATAAACCTCATTATGTCCGAATCTTTAACCCGTTTATGGCATTAAGACTAAATTGAGTACTGATTAGCGGCTGGCTCCGGTGTTGGGAAAACGGGTAAGGTTTTGTTCAACTCACTTTGATTCAGTATTTGCATAGGCAACTTGGCCTATCTCCGGCGCTGCGGTTACCGGTTTTGTTGGATACCTGCCCTGATAATGATGTGGTTACCATTGGTAAGAACAGGAGCTCCTCAAAACTGGGCGGAGCTTGCTCTCTGGAAGTGTTATTAGGTTTTGAGAAAGGGCATCCTCCCAGCCTCTTAAGGCCGTGGAGAATGCCCTCTGGCAGTGCGAGAACCCTTACCCGCTCTTCTTGCTCACCCACCGATACAGCCCCACCGTGAGCAGGGCAAAGACCACGATCCCCACCCACTGCCCGGCGGACTCGTAGCCCTCGGGGAAGATCGCCAGCGGGGAGGCCTTGCCCGTGGCCGCGATGATTCCGGCGTTCAGAACGCCAAACAGGCTCTCGCCCACGATCAGCCCGGTGGCCATGAGCACACCGAGGCGGGTAGCCTTTTCCGGCTGCGCGCTGCGGGCGGCGCGTCGATTATAAAGCGCGCCGATCACGCTGCCCACCACGATCATCAGCGTCAGCCCCATCGGCAGGTACATACCCATTCCTACAGCCAGGGGCGGCAGCGCCAGGCGCTTGGCGGAGGTGCGGTTGAGGGTTTCGTCGATAGCAATAATGCCCACGGCGATGAGCGCGCCCAGGCCCACCTTGCCCCAATCCAGGGAGTCCCCGAAGATCCCCTGCGCCACGGAACTCATCAGGGCCGCCTGGGGCGCGGCGAGCGCGTCCGGGCCCGCGCCCTCCGCTCCCTGGAAACCAAAGGCCTGGAGCATGAGTTGCAGGATCGGCGGAATGACTAACGAACCAAAGATCACGCCGATGATGAGCGCCACCTGCTGCTTCCAGGGAGTTGCGCCCACGAGCTGGCCGGTTTTGAGATCCTGGAGATTGTCATTGGAAATGGTGGCAATGCCAAATACCACGGCGGCGGTAAAGAGCGTATAAGCCACAAGCGCGGTGGGATTGGTTTGGGATTCGGAGCCGGTGGCCACCTTAATGAGCAGCGCTGCGGAGAGCACCGTGATAATACCCATCGAGGAAATGGGGCTATTCGACGCCCCGATAAGCCCAGCCATGTATCCGCACACGGCGGCAATAAACAGCCCGGAAATAAGGGTGAAAAGCACGCTGAGCGTGATGAGCAGGCCGGTATGATGGCCGATCTCCGTGCCGCGCAGGAAGCTCCACAACAGCAATCCAATGGGGATCATGGACGCTACAATGCTGATGATCACCAAGGGGAAAGGGAGATCGCGCTCCACCAATTCCACCTCCTGCCCGCTCTTGCGGGCGCGGGAGGAAAGCAGCGAGGAGCGGATACCGCGCGTGATGGGGCCGATGATCTTCAACAGCGTCCACAGCGCCGCCACCGCCATGGCACCCGCGCCCACAAAGCGAACGTCCTGGCTGAACACGGTGGCCACGGACTCGGAAACATCGCCGGTGGCGGGAACCTCGCCCCTGGTGAAGATGGGCATGAGCACGCCGTGAGCGATCAACACACCGGCGAGCATGGCGATGCCCACCGTGATTCCCACCAGGTGCCCCACGCCGATGAGAGCCAGGGATAAACTGCTGCCCATCATCACGCCGCCCGTGCCCACCTTGAACGCGGTGGAAACCTCGGTGGCCACGGCCTTGAGCGCCCCGAGCAGGCCAAAGAACGCAGAAGCCAGCGCGCCGCCGACGATCACGTGCAGGCCGCGACGATTCTCCTCCGCCGAACCCTGTTCATCGCCCACGCGCAGCACCTCGGCGGCGGCCACGCCCTCCGGGAAGGGAAGGTCAGAGCCGGTGACCAGGGCGCGGCGCAGGGGGATGGAATACATCACGCCTAGTACGCCGCCGATCATGCACACCAGAAGGGTGGTCCAATAGGGGAAGCCCTGCCACCAGCCGACCATGACCAGGCCGGGGAGCACGAAGATGATGGCGGAGAGCGTGCCGGCCGCCGAGGCGATGGTCTGGACGATGTTGTTCTCCACCACCGTGTGCTGCGCGAACTTGCGCAACACCGCCATGGAGATCACGGCGGCGGGAATGGAGGTGGCAAAGGTGAGTCCCACCTTGAGGCCGAGGTAGACGTTGGCGGCGGTGAAAACCAGGGTGATGAGTCCACCCAGGATCACCGCGCGGAGAGTGAGTTCGCGCATGGGAGCCTCCCTGCTAGGGGAATAAAAACGATGAGAGGTAGGTTACCCCTCCCTGGCAATGCGGGAGGGGTAACCCCGGTGGGGTGTGGGTCACAGGGCTACTCGCCTGCTGGGGAGGGCTTAAACTAAGTTTCATCTTCCGTAGTAGAGGGCGAAAATAAGGGAACCCCCACCCGCGGGTCAAAACAAGTGAGGGTTCCTGGTTTGAGCTGGCGATAGGATCCATAGCCACTTTATGGCTTCGCGAATGCACATCACGATGCCGTAGGCTGTGGCCCGCTCCAGGGCCCGTCGCAGAGATTTCTTGATCTCGCGGCGGTCTGGACGCAAATCATTTTATGGTAGGAAAAATAGTTTGCCGGTATGCCGGTTGAACTGCGGTGGGGTGTGTGCCGCAGGGCTTAGCTTGGGAGATCCTTGTTGGGCTTGCTGCGGAACCACGTTTCCGTGAACCTGGGCTGGATCAGAATCCCGAGCGAGTGCATGGCTCCGAGTACTCCTAAGCCAATGGCAAGCCCTTGTTGGCCGAGGGCGGCGGGGATGATGGCGATGGAGGCGAAAAATATGGTCAGGAAGAAGTAAAGTTTTTGCCTCCTGCGGATAGACTCCGCCTCTGCGGATATTCTCCGAGCCGCAGCATGGTTTACTTCCGCGTTGGAATGGGTTGCTGCGTTTGTGGCTTCGGCGGCCTTTTCCGCCATTGCCACTATGCGGTCGGCTAATCCGGCCTGGATCTGTTCATACTGGGATAAATCCTCGGGAGGAGGAAGGGGAATGGGCCCCTGATGATCCGTAGGATGCGCGTCTATCGCTGGATCCTGCGTTGTCTTTGGCTCCTGATGGGAGTGCTCATTACTCATCGTTTCTCCGTATGTGAGATCATGCGGTATAGGTTTTCCAGCCTAGAGGCGAAGAGCCTTGCCCTCCACCCCCAGCAAATACTCCTTAACGGCCAGGCCACCGGCGTAGCCGCCCAGGGAGCCGTCGGAACGCAGAACCCGGGGTGGATCACGGGGTTGCTCGCCGGTTGTGGGGAGGGGATTCTAGATCGGTGGTGTCGCGTGCGCTTTGGAGCGAGGCCAGGGTGTGGTAGCGGGGTTGCTTGGCAAAGGCGCTTCCACGTCCTCTTTTTGGGTGGGGAATGGGGGCGGGGAGGGTGATGGTATTTTCATCTTTAGGGGAGGATAGGAGGAAAACTTGATAGACGGGATCATTCCATCCATTCGCTTTTGATGCTTGTATGATTTTTGCTATGTCTTTGTCGATGGAACTAGAGGATTTATTTAATTTTTTAGCGTTGGCTCCGTTCCAGTCGATGGCGTCAAATCGGTGTTCTATTTTGGTGATAATTGCCTGAATGGAGTGATTGGCGTAGAACGCCAGGTAATCTACGTTCCTGATTGAGCGTCCGGCTTTGACAATGCAAGCGTTTTGCTTTCGGTTGATGTAAAGATCCCATGCTTTGGGGTCGGGTATGATAGCCACGTTTCGCAGAGGGGTTACCGGACGCTCATTCGTGGCTGATATTACTTTCTGCTGGATGGATTTCATCCACGTCTCGGCATCTTTGTCCATCCAGCCGACGAGGCGAATGATTTTTTGTGCCTCCACCTGGAGGTCAATCTCAAGGGTACTGCCGTGGTGTGCGATTCGATTTCGCACATACCCTATTGATGCAAGGTATTCCGCGATGGTTGAGCGGTCAGCCTTAGAATTGGGGAAAACGTATTGTAGGGAGTGTCGCCAAAGCTCCTCGTATTTATTTTCAAATAGCGATTGCCAGAATCCAAAGGTGAGGCCGGAATAGATCCTTCCGGGAGTGGGAACCTTGCCTCGCTTTTTGATTCGCGCGGCTACTTCTTGTATTGAATCGGCCTCTTGCGTCCAGGGGGTTCCGGGGAGAAGGCTCTGGGAGGGGGTGCTGTGGTTGAGCTGGGAGATTATTTTATTCCGAAGTAAAACCTCAAAGTGGTGGATGAGTTCAAAGAGCGATGCGGATGCGGCGGCATTCCATTCATAGAGTTTACTAGCCATGGTGATGTCACCTCCTGTGGCGGCTTTGTACTCGGCAAATCGCTCCGGTGAAACCCATGATTCTTTTATTTGCATGCAGGCTATGTTACCCTGCTACCGTGGCCCCGGATCGGCCTCTGTCGGTGTCCTTGTGATTGCGCGGCAAGCCCCCGGGGCTTTGCCATGCTTTCAGCTTTCTTCTCTAGGCTGCGTGAGTATGAGGCTTCTTACTGTGTGCTCTCAGGCTGTTTGCCGCCCCTCCACCCCCAGCAAATACTCCTTAACGGCCAGGCCACCGGCGTAGCCGCCCAGGGAGCCGTCGGAACGCAGAACGCGGTGGCACGGCACCACGATGGGCAGGGGGTTGGTGCGGCAGCCGCTGCCCACCGCGCGCGCCGCCCCTGGTTTCCCCAGGGCGGCCGCGATCTCGCCATAGCTGGCGGTGTGCCCGTACCCGATGGTGAGCAGGTGGCGCTGCACCTGGTTCCTAAACCCCGTGGCCTCGCCCCAGTCCAGGGGCACGGTGAACTCCCGGCGTCGTCCGGCAAAGTACTCGGCTAGTTCCTGCCGCGCCTGCTCCACGATGGGGGAATCGGTGGATTCTCCCGCGCCAAAGAGTACGTGGGTCAGTCCGTGCGCGGAGGCCAGCAGCGTGAGCGGGCCGATGGGGGTATCCATACCTATGACCTATCCGCCAGGGTTTCCCTGATCGGGCGGGCCAGTTGCGTCATTTCCCGGCGGCCGCGCAGTTCCACGGACTTCATGAGCGTCCAGCGGGCCTGCTCGGCCTCGTTGGCCCCGCGCAGGGTGGCGGAGTTGGTGAGGATCCGCCCGGGGGTGTCCTTGGCCAGTTCGGTGAGGCGGGCGGCTTGATTCACGGCGTCGCCAATCACGGTGTATTCAAAGCGATCGTGGCCGCCGATGTGCCCGGCCACCACGTGCCCGGCGGCCACGCCGATGCCCGCTTGAAGCGTCATGCCGCGTAGTTCCTCGCGGAGTTCGCGGGCGGCGCTGAGGGCGAGCGAGTTGGCGTCGGCAAGCGGAAGCGGTGCCCCAAAGACGGCCAGGGCGGCGTCGCCCTGGAACTTATTGATGATGCCTTTGTTGCGGTGTACCACCTTGACCACGCGCTCGAAGAAGCGGTTGAGCTCCGCTACCACCTCCTCCGGCTCGTGGTGGACGGCAAAGGCGGTGGAGCCGATGACGTCGATGAATAGCACCGCCACCTTGCGATCCTCCCCGCCGAGGGTGGGGCGTTCCTCCAGCGCGCGGCGGGCCACCTCGGTGCCCACGTAACGGCCAAAGATGTCGCGCACGCGCTGGCGCTCGCGCAGGCCTCGCATCATCTCGTTGAAGCCCGCTTGCAGCACACCGATCTCGGAGCCATCGTAGATGTCCACCTGGGCGTTGGAATCGCCCCGGCGCACGCGATTGATGGCCTCCTGCAACTCCTGGATCGGATCCACCACGCTCATGATGGAGAGCGTGGTGCCCACAAAGCCCGTGACCAGCGCGCCCAGGATGAGCCAGAGAATCGCCGGAATGATGTCCGCAGCGTTCTCCGTGAAAAAGCCAGCCTGCTGCCCCCAGATGAGCAGCAACACGCCGATGGCCGGAACCCCCGTGGTGAGTACCCAGGTGGTGCGCAGGCGGGACTTAATGGGCGGCTCCAGGGTGGAATCCTCGAAGCGGCGTGCCAGGGCGGAGGCCGCCACCGGGCGCACCATGCGCTCGGCCACCAGATAGGTGATGATGATGACCACCGAACCCGCCAGCGCGCAGGCCACCGCGATCACCAGGGCCATGCGCCCGCTGGTGGCGGAGGTGATAATCACCGCGATGAGAATGCCGATAAACCACACGATGGCGCACACCACCGCCTGATAAATGGGCAGGCGCAGCACCAAATTGCGCACCATATTGGGATCGTGCGCCTCCGGGGAGCGCTGCCAATCCAGCACCGGGCGGAACAGGATAAAGGTGGCCGCGATGCTCACCACGGCGGCAAAGACCACATAACTGATGCCGATGGCCGCCAGGTGCGAGCCGGAGGAATCAAAGTGATCCAACTCCGGCAGTGGAATGAGGAAGCGGATGAAGAACATGATGGCCGCCGCCCCAAGGACATTCGATCCGAGCACAAGGGCGGCGTACAGGGGCCAGGAGGTACCCCACAGCCACGTGATGGCCCTGAGCAATCGGTTCATGCTAGATACTCTATCCATTCGCTACCCTGGGTGCGGTGAGCACTTCCCCCCGCAGCGTGGCCGAGCGCCTCGCAGATACCCCCAGCGTGCGCGATGTGGTGTTAAACGCCGCGCGTGCGGCCCGAGAGATGGCCGGTGCGGAGGGGGCCGGGGGTGCTGGCGCTGGGCACGGTGATGCTGCGGGGGGCGTCGAGAGTCCTGGGTTTGGGGCGGGCGCGGGCAGCGCCGCCATGACGCACTCCTGGGTATTTACCGGCGCGCCGGGCTCGGGGCGCTCCCAGGCTGCGCTGGCGTTCGCCGCCGCCCTGGAATGTGCCGGTGAGGAACCCGGCTGCGGGCGCTGCGAGGCCTGCCGCGCCGTGCTCGACGGCGCGCACACCGACGTCGTCCACGTGGTGCCCCAGGCCCTTTCTATCGGCGTGGATTACGTGCGCGAGACGATCATTGCCGGCGCGCATCGCCTCCCCACGGTCTCCCCGTGGCGGGTAGTCATCATCGAGGACGCCGATAGGCTCTCCGCCTCGGCCGCCGACGCCCTACTCAAGACCGTGGAGGAACCCCCCTCGCGCACCGTGATGATCTTCTGCGCGCCCTCCACCGACCCCCAGGATTTTTCCACCACGCTGCGCTCGCGCTGCCGTCACGTCTACGTCCCCTCCCCCTCGGTCGAGGAGATCACCCGCCTACTCGTGGCGGAGGAGGGCGCCACGGAAAACGACGCCCGCCTCGCCGCCCAGGCCTCGCTGCGGCACATCGGCCGTGCACGCAGGCTGGTCACCACCCCCAGCATGCAGCAGCGCCGCGCCGCCGTGCTAGGGCTCGCGGAGCTAATTCGCCACGGCGACCAGGCATTCCAAGCCATGTACACGCTGGTCAAGACCATAGAAAAGGAGGCCACCGAGGCCTTCGCGGAGGCCGACGCCGCCGAGCGCGAGAAACTAGAGCGCTCCCTGGGGGCCGGGGGCAGGGGCAAGGGCGCGCAAAAGGCCACCCGGGGCTCGGCGGGCATGGTCAAGGAACTGGAAAAGGCGCAGAAAATGCGCACGACGCGCCGCCGCCGCGACCTCCTCGACCTGGCTCTGGTGGATCTCTCCGGCCTCTACCGCGACGCCCTCCTGCGGGCGGTGGGGGCCACGGTGGAGCCGGTTCACCCCGATTTCTCCGGGCTGGCGGGGGAACTGGCGGATTCCGTGGGGGAGCGGGGGCTGGTGGAGTGCCTGGACGCCATCGCGGTGTGCCGCAGGCACATCACGGAAAACGTGCAGTTCAGCATCGCTACCGACGGCCTGGTGGGCCGTTTGCGGCAAGCATACGGGGTGTAGTAAGGTAATCGCTCGTGCCGCCTTAGCTCAGTCGGTAGAGCGATTCACTCGTAATGAATAGGTCGCGAGTTCGATTCTCGCAGGCGGCTCCACTTTTATCTTGGGGGAGTGTTGTCGGGGTGCCAAGCGTGTACGGCACGTGTACGATGATGGGGGTAGTTGGTGCTATGCGGTTGGTTGGGATTGTATGGGATGATCGCAGTGAAGGCCATATTGCTCGGCATAACGTTGATCCATATGAGGTGGAAGAGGTCTTAGGGTCTCGTCCTCTTGTGTATCGCCGGGGCTGGGGTGGAACGGAATATACTTTCGGTCAGACCTATTCAGAGCGTTACCTTTTATTGTATTAATACAGGCGCCCGATGGCCGTACCCGTGTGATAACCGCCCGCGATATGACGCTGAGGGAACGATACCAGTTAAGGGGGGGATATGAATAATCCCGATTTCTTTGATGCGCATGATTTTTCTCAAGAAATTCAGAATGCACAACCGGCGGAGTGGGAAGTGTCTCCGATGTCCGCGTTTACGGTGCGGCTTCCGAAACAGGTATTGGAGGCTCTCCGCGACCTTGCCCGACAGCGTGGAGTGACCACGGGCCAGGTAATGAGGGATATTCTCACGAGTGCGGCGGAGGAAGGAGCGAAGCCGGAGAAGATGATTCCTGCTTCTGAACTGCGGGCCTTGATCACCCGGGTGCCGTGAGGTGGGTGCACCGCTTGGCTGATTCCTGGCGGGAGGCGGCCGACTTCTTGGAGGTTGGCCGTCCCACTGTGGAGAAACACCTCGAAGAGAATCGGTTACCTTTGCGAGCGAATTTCCGAAGAGCGTTGGAGAATCTTTTTATTGGATGCTATCTCCTATAAGCTCCTAGGGGGAGAGAAAAAGATTCTTGATGAGCTGACTGCGGAGGCATCTGGATTAGGGCTTTACGAGGTGGAAGCGCATGAGTATCGGGAACCGCTGCGGGAAATTCGGAAATCTTCTGGGGAAAGTTGCACTCTTTGGGGCGGGGATACCTCATGGTCGGGCTGAGATAATCGCGGGCATGACAGGCTTTGTGCGGGAAGAGTCTCCATGAGGGCTGTGGACGCTACCAGACCTATCTTGCCCCCGCACCCCCTTTTAGGGGGTAGCCCTCGCCCCGTGAAAACCGCCCTTCACCAGCGCGTATCGGCGCTTAGGTGCGCCAGCGCCAACCCCTCAATCAAACTGACACTTTTACAGAAAGTGTAAAAGTGTCATGATGTGACCATGGCTACTGACACCTCTCATACCGGCATTCCTCTCCCCCCGATGTCCCACAATCTGTGGGGCACCCCGGAGGAAGCAAAGCCCCTTTCCGGCAGCGTGCGCAAGTTGGTCTCCACGGTGCTGGGGGCCAATGCCGATGAGGTCAACCGCATTCCCGCAGCGGAGATTCAACTCAGCGAGGTGCGCCTTAGCGAGGAGGATCTGGGTGCGCTGCGGGGGATCGTCGGTAAGCAATACGTGAGCACCGAGCACGAGCAACGAATGCGCCGGGCGCGCGGAAAATCCTACCCTGACCTGCTGGATTGGCGCTCTGGCCGGGTGATTGACGCGCCGGACGCCGTGGTGGTCCCCGGCACCGAGGAGGAAGTTGAACAACTGCTGCGCTGGTGCACCGAGCAGCGCGTGGCGGTGGTGCCCTTTGGCGGCGGAACCAGCGTGGTGGGGGGCGTGGCGCCCAAGAAGGGCCAACTGCGCGCGGTGATTAGCCTCGATCTGGTGCGCTTTGATGAGTTGGAGGACGTGGACACCGTCTCGATGGAGGCCACGCTGGGCGCGGGGCTCTCCGGCCCGCACGCGGAGTTGAAGCTTGCCCAGCACGGCTTGCAGATCGGCCACTTTCCGCAGTCCTTCCCCTATGCCACCATCGGCGGTTACGCCGTTACGCGTTCCTCCGGGCAGAACTCCGCAGGTTATGGGCGCTTTGATGAGATGGTGCGCGAACTCACCGTGGTGACCCCGGTGGGAATCACCCGGGTGGGGTACCAGGCTCCGGCTTCGGCGGCGGGCCCGGATCTGCGCCAGTTATTCATGGGGTCGGAGGGCACCCTGGGCGTGATCACGCGGGTGCGCCTGCGGGTGCACCCCATCCCGGAGGTCAAGCGCTACGAGGCGTTTAGCTTCCCCTCCTTCGCCGCCGGAGCCGACGCCATGCGCGAGGTCACGCAGACGGGCACCGGCCCCACGGTGCTGCGCCTTTCCGATGAGATCGAGTCCAGCATCAACCTTTCCTCCACCGATAAGATCGGTGATTCCGATGACGCCGATTCCGGTTGCCTGCTGCTGACCATGTACGAGGGCACCCCGGAGCATGCGGAGGCTCGCCACGAGGAAACCCGTGACCTGCTGCTTTCCCTGGGCGGGGTGTCTCGCGGCGAGGGGCCGGTGCGCCAGTGGGAGCGCGGCCGATTTGGTGCGCCGGTGCTGCGCGATGGTCTGCTGGATCAGGGAGCGGTGTGCGAGACCTTTGAAACGGCCACCGAGTGGTCCAACGTGGAAAAGGTCAAGCAAGCCGTGACCGAGGCCGTGGGGACCTCCCTGGCGGAATCCGGCAGTTCCGCGATCATCATGTGCCACATCTCGCACGTGTATCACGGCGGCTGCTCCCTGTACTTCACCATCATCGCTGGTCAGCGTGGCGACGACCCCGCCGCCCAATGGTGGAAGGCCAAGGAGGCCGCCTGCCAGGCGATGGTGGATAACGGCGCGACGATCACGCACCACCACGCCGTGGGCACCGATCACCGCCCCTGGGTGCACAAGGACCTGGGCGAGCTGGGTTCTACCATCTTGGCCTCGGTGAAAAAGACCCTCGATCCCGCCGGGATCCTCAACCCGGACAAGTTGTTCTGATACTTCCCGTCACTTCCCCGCGCCGCGCAGCGATGTGGTGCAACCGTCCCTCGTAATCGCACCGCACAAACACGCTGCGCCCCGCGCGCGAAAACCCCGCACAGTCAGGAGAAACAAGGCATGAGCGATACCTATCACATGGCCCGCCGCGAGATCTCGCGCGTCGCCCTGCTGACCAACCCCGCGGCGGGCAAGGGAAAAGCCATGGCGGCATCGGAAGCGGCCACCAAGGCCTTTTATAAGTACGGCGTGGACGTGGTGCGTATCTCCGGTTCCTCGCCGGAGGCCTCGCGGGAGTTGGCGGGGGAGATGATCGCGGATGATTCCATTGATGCCCTGGTGGCCTGCGGCGGTGACGGTTTGATCGGCCTGGCCTTGCAGGAGCAGGCCGGTAGCGATACCCCCTTGGGCATCATTCCCGCTGGTACCGGCAACGATCACGCCAGGGAGTACAAGATTCCGCTCGATCCGCGTCGGGCGGCCAAGACCATCGTGGAGGGATACACCACCCGCACCGACCTGGGGATCATGCGCACGGATAGCGGCCAGGAACGGTACTTTGGCACCATCGCGTGCGCTGGGTTTGATTCCCTGGTGACGGACCGCACCAACCGCATTCCGTGGCCCTCCGGGCAGCCCCGCTATCTATTGGCAATTCTCATCGAGTTTCTAAACTTCCACTCCCTGCCCACGCGGATCATCTTCGATGATGGTGCGGAGACCTTTGAGGGGGATGTGACGCTCTGCGCCATCGGTAACACCCGCACCTACGGGGGTGGAATGCAGGTGTGCCCGGACGCCGATCACTATGACGGATTGTTCGACATCTCGGTGGCCACAAAGATGAGCAGGCGCAAGGCCGCGCTGAACGTGGGCAAGATCTTCTCCGGTGACTTCGAGGATCTGGAGGAGGCGCGGCAGTACCGGGCGCGGAAGGTGCGCGTGGAAATGCCGGGCATTAATGCTTATGCCGACGGTGATAAGTACTTCTCGAGTCCCATCGAATGCGAGATTGTCCCGGGGGCTGGCTATTATATAGTTCCGAGGCCCTAACTAAGCCTCTCTTGAGGAAGTGGAAAGGAATCTATCATGCCTAAAACCTCTAGGATGTCCCGGATTCTTGAGTGGCGTCCGCGCGGTGCTTTTTCCCGGACGCTCATCGTGCTGCTGCTGGTCATGCCGCTCATCGTGGCGGTGGCGTACATGTGGTCCATGTGGGATCCCCGCCACTACCTGCGCGATGTGAAACTGGCCGTGGTGAATAACGATCAAGGTGCCACCCAGGCCGGCAAGCAGGAGAAGTTTGGTCAGCAGGTGGTGGATGGCCTGCTGGAAACGGATTACCTGAACTTTGTGGAGGTCAGCGCCTCCGAGGCGGAACAGGGCCTGGCCAAGGGTACCTATCTGTTCACCGTGGAGATTCCCGAGACGTTCTCGCAGGACGTGATCACGGTGATCGACGACAAGCCCAAGCAGCCCGTGATCGAGATCTCCTACAACGATTACAACGGCACCAACGCCCCGCTGCTCACCAATGGCCTGGTTTCCGAGATTCAAAAGGGCGTGGCCGAGGGAATCCAGGAGGGATACGCCAAGCAGATCCTCGACGGAATGAACCAGCTGGGAGCGGGCCTGGGCGAGGCTGCCGATGGTGCCAAGCAGCTTGATGATGGCGCCACCCGGCTCCACGACGGCACCACGCAGGGTGTGGACGGCGCGCGCCAGCTCAAGGACGGCACCACGCAACTACGGGACGGCTCGCAGCAATTGGTGACCGGCCAGGCGCAGGCCCTGGATGGATCGAACCAGTTGGTGGCGGGCCAGGCGCAGGCGCTCGACGGCTCTAATAAGTTGGTGGCGGGCCAAGGGCAGCTCCTGGATGGCACCAAGCAACTGGGCGATGGCATGGTTCAGATTGACGACGGCGTGGGCCAACTCACCGGCACCCTGATTCCCCTCATGGATCAGTTGCAAAGCGCGGTGACCAGCCTCCAGCCGGTGCTGGACACCATGCGCGCGGTGGGCCTGGGCGCGCAGGCGGATCAGATCGCGGGCACGCTGGGGAAGTTCAATAACAACAACCCGGAGAACATGGCGTCCCAACTGCGCAAACTCAAGGCGGGTACCGCTGAGGTACGCAGCAACCTCACCGATCCCTCCTCGCCGTACATGAGCGGCTTGCTGCAACTCAATGATGGTCAGCAGCAGTTGAACAATGGTCTGCTGCAACTCAATGACGGCCAGCAGCAATTGCACAGCGGCCTGGTGCAGCTCAATGACGGCCAGAAGCAACTGGGCGATGGCATCGTGAAGGTAGATGACGGCATGGGGCTGCTGTATGACGGCACCCTGCAACTCAACGACGGCACGCGCCAACTCAAGGACGGCACCGTGCAACTCTCCACGGGCCTGACCGAGGGCTCCAAGCAGGCCCCGAAGATTAATGAGGTGCCGCTTTCCTCCCATCAGATCGCCGTGCCGGTTCTGTATGACTCGCAGAACAAGCACGCGGTGCAGACCCAGGTGGACGTGCACGATCCCACCAACCTCACGCTCTCCGGCGGCGTGTCGATGATCCTGATTCTGGTCTTTGGCTTCCTCCTCATGGCCTTTGCCTCGATCTTGCTCCCGGACGTGCTCGGCCGCATGCGCAAGAACTCGGCGGCGCTGCCCGCAGCCAAGGCTTTCCTCTTGGTTACTGCGGTGAACATGGTGATCCTGCTGATCCTCGCGGGTCTTTCCGCCACGATGGGTTGGGAGCCGGCCCACTGGGGAGCGGTGCTGTTCATCTTTGCCCTGAT
The DNA here is from genome assembly GCF_033783015.1 of Corynebacterium sp. 21KM1197. Classification (NCBI taxonomy): domain Bacteria; kingdom Bacillati; phylum Actinomycetota; class Actinomycetes; order Mycobacteriales; family Corynebacteriaceae; genus Corynebacterium; species Corynebacterium sp. 21KM1197. Next base: position 219,521 of record NZ_CP123907.1, read on the forward strand.
GGCCATGTGTGGCGCGGCGGTGTACCAGTTCTTCCGCACGCTCTTTGGGCGGCTCGTGGGTGGTATCTTCGCCCTTGGTTTCCTCGGCTACGGGGCGTTCTCCTTCGGCGGCGTGTGGCCGCTGGAACTCACCCCCGGTGCCCTGCGCATGCTCCACGGGATTCACCCGATGTCCTACGCCCGGTATGGCTTTATTCGGGCCACCGACGGTGCCCTGGACGGCACCTTCTGGCTGGGCGTGACCGGCCTGGTGCTCTCCATCGTGTTCGCCCTGGCGCTGACCTTCCTGGTGCGCGCCGTGCGTACCAAGCGCGCCCAGGAACCCGGCAGGCACGCGGCGGACACCACGCAGCGCATGGCTGCGGTGGAAGCATAGTAAACACAGAGAAAAGAAAGGCAGGATCGTCGTGGTAACCAGTGTGGCCGTGGCGCAAACCAAGCACACGGACATTGAGGAAAACATTTTGTCCGCCGCCCGGGAATGCTTCATGGAAAGCGGCGTGCAAAAAACCACGATGGTCGCCGTGGCCCGGCGTGCGGAGGTCTCCCGTCCCACCGTGTACTCCTACTTTGGCAGCGTGGATAACCTCGCGCGCAAGGTACTCACCAGGGAAATGGTGGGGCTTCTCGACGCCGCCTACCCCCTGCCCAGGGACGTGGACGGGCTGTGCGCGGCCCTGGTGGAGGTGGGGCTGCTGGCCCGCCGCAACGAGTTCCTGGCGCAGGTATTGGGCAAAAGCCCGGAATTGCTGCTCACGTATCAGTTTCAGCGTTTGGGAGAAAGCCAGGAGATATTAATTCGCTTTATTAAGAATACGGTGGCGCGTATTCAGGGCACCGATCCCGCCATGAGGGGTGGCGACCCCAAGGTAATCGCCACGCAGGTTTTTATGGTGGTGCAGTCGCTCGTTCTCTCCGCGGAGGCGATGAGCACGGGTGTGCCATCGGAAGAGGAGTGGGCCGTAGAGCTCACCGCAATGTTGAAGGGATACCTATGCCAGTAAAAAACGGGGCGCTCAATGCCGCGCGGCGCGCGGAGGAACTAGAAAGCCTTGGTGAAGGCACCGTCGATGTGGTGATTATCGGTGGCGGCATCACCGGTGTGGGCCTGGCCCTCGACGCCGTGACCAGGGGATTAAGTACCGTTCTGGTGGAAAAGCACGACCTCGCCTTTGGTACCTCCCGGTGGTCCTCCAAGCTGGCCCACGGGGGCCTGCGTTACCTGGCCAAGATGGAGTTTGGCATCGCCCACCACTCGGCGGTGGAGCGTGGAATCCTCATGGAGCGCACCGCGCCGCATCTGGTGCGGGCGCTGCCGCAGGTGATGGCCCTGGGTGCGGACTCCACCCTGGTGCAAAAGGCCGCCACCCGCGTGGGCTTCCTCGCCGGGGACGCTTTGCGTATCACCGCCGGTACCTCGGCCAAAACCCTGCCCCGCTCCCGCTTTGCCTCCCGTGAGGAGACGCTGCGGCTCTGTCCGGCGGCGTCGAAAGCCGGACTCAAGGGGGCCTGGGTGAACTATGACGGCCAGATGGTCGATGACGCGCGCATGGTCACGGCCATCGCGCGCACGGCGGCCAGCGAGGGCGCGAAGATTCTCACCTATTGCGAGGCGGTGCGCGCCAGCGGCACGGAGGTGCTGCTGCGGGACGTCGTGAAGCACAACGAGCACACGGTGCGGGCGCGCGCGGTGATCAATGCCACCGGGGTGTGGGCGGGCTCGATGGATACCGCGATCAAGGTGCGCCCGGCGCGCGGCACCCACCTGGTGTTTGATGCGGAGCTCTTTGGTAACCCCACCGGGGCGCTCACGGTGCCGCTGCCGGGGTCGATCTCGCGCTACCTATTTATTCTTCCGGCCCCGCACGGGCGCTGCTACCTGGGGCTCACGGACGAGGACGCGCCGGGGGAGATCCCGGACGTGCCACCCACCCCGGAGGAGGACGTGGACTTCCTGCTCCGCAACATCAATCGCGCGCTGGATACCGCGCTCACGCGGGCCGATGTGCTCGGCGCCTTCACCGGGCTGCGCCCCCTGCTCGATAGCGGGGAGGAGGGCTCCACGGCCGATCTTTCGCGTCGGCACGCCGTGGTGGAATCCGCCGAAGGCATGTTCTCCGTGGTGGGCGGCAAGTTCACCGAGTATCGCCTCATGGCGGAGGAGACGTTGGATCGGGTGATAGCGGCGCGGCGGCTGGCGGCGGGGGAGTGTGCCACTCGAAACTTCCCGCTGCTCGGCGCGCCGGGGCATGGGGATTACTCCCACATCGCCGCCCGCGACCTACACGGGCTACCTGAGACGATGATCCGGCGCTTTGGCAACGAGGCCCCGCAGGTGCTGGCCGCCGCCACGGTGGAGCACCCCCTGGAAAACGTAGGCAACCTGGACGTGACCCGCGCCGAGGTGGAGTACGCCTTTACCCACGAGGGCGCGCTGAGCGTAGCGGACGTGCTGGAGCGGCGCACCCGCGCGGCCATGATTCCGGCGGACGCGGAGGCCGCCCGCCCGGCGGTGGAAGAAATCTATGAGCACGCGATGAGGAGAATGTGATGAGGAAGTTCCTGGACACGGTGTTTGTGAAGGCCCAGGCGCGGTATCCCGTGGCCACGGGGGCGATCATGCACAAGGTGGTGGCTGCGGCGTCGAGCGGTTCGAAGAAGTCCCGTGGCTCTGATTCTTCTGCGGGGGAAGCCCCGGAGCGGATCAGCGGTCTGGCGGCGGCGAATCGGGCGGCGGGCATTGCGGTGGACTCCGAGGCGGAACTCACCCGCTTTAACGGGGTGCTGGCGGCGAATGCCGCCGCCGGAATCCCCGGCTATGAGGGGCTGCGCGGTTAGGCTTTTGCTATGCGACGCCGCGGCCTCGCTTGCTATGTAGCGTCGCGGCGTCACCGGGGGTCACCCCGCGCCGTGCAACCTCGCCTCGTCTGCGCCACCCGTGCCGCTTAATAAAAATCATTTTCACCTGCGGCGATGCGGCCGCAACGCCGTTAGACTCGATCGGGTACGTGCAGTCTTTCCGTATAAAAGGAGCCCGATATGTCCCACAAGGTCACCGGCGTTGTGTCCACCGCCAAGGGCCAGCCCGTGGAAACCACCACCATCGTGATCCCCGATCCCGGCGCGCACGACGTGGTGGTAAAGATTCAGGCCTGCGGCGTGTGCCACACGGACATGGCCTACCGCGACGGCGATATTGAGGATGCCTATCCCTTCCTGCTCGGCCACGAGGCCGCGGGCATCGTGGAGGAGATCGGCGAGGCCGTCACCCACGTGGAGGTGGGGGACTTTGTGGTTCTCAACTGGCGCGCCGTGTGCGGGGAGTGCCGCGCCTGTAAGCGCGGTGAGCCGCACTACTGCTTTGCCACCTTTAATGCCTCCAAGAAGATGACCCTGGAGGACGGCACGGAACTCACCCCCGCCCTGGGGATCGGAGCCTTTGCGGAAAAGACCTTGGTACACGAGGGACAGTGCACCAAGGTCAATCCCGAGGCGGACCCCGCCGCCGCAGGCCTGCTGGGCTGCGGCGTGATGGCGGGCGTGGGCGCGGCCGTGAATACCGCGCAGGTCAAGCGCGGCGAGTCCGTGGCCGTCTTTGGCTGCGGTGGCGTGGGGGCGGCGTCGGTAGCGGGTGCCGCCATGAATGACGCCACCACCGTGATCGCCGTGGACGTGGACGAGCGCAAGCTGGAATGGGCGCGCAACCTCGGTGCCACCCACACGATCAACTCCGCCGAGATGGAGGAGCAGGAGGTGATTGACGCCGTGCGCGAACTCACCGGCGGCTTCGGCGCGGACGTGACCATCGACGCCGTGGGGATCATGCCCACCTGGCGGCAGGCCTTCTACTCCCGCGACCACGCCGGGCGCATGGTCATGGTGGGCGTGCCCAACCTGACCTCCAGCATCGAGATCCCCGCGATCGACTTCTTCTCCCGGGGCGGAAGCCTCAAGCCCTCCTGGTACGGCGATTGCCTGCCCGAGCGTGACTTCCCGGCCTACGTGAACCTGCACTTGCAGGGCAGCTTCCCGCTGGACAAGTTCGTCTCCGAGCGCATCGCCCTCGACGCCGTGGAGGCCGCCTTTGACACGATGAAGTCCGGCAAGGTGCTGCGTTCCGTGGTGGTGCTCTAAATGAGCCACAAGAACCTGCGCGTGGATCACGTGCTCACCTCCGGCGTATTTGCCCTCGACGGCGGGCAGTGGGACGTGGACAACAACATCTGGCTGGTAGGCGATGACAGCGAGGTGTACATCATCGACGCCGCGCACGACGCCGCCCCCATCATCGAGGCCGTGGGGCAGCGCACCGTGCGCGGGATCATTTGCACCCACGCCCATAACGATCACATCAACGTGGCTCCCGAACTCGCGCAGCGCCTGGACGCACCGATCTTTGTGCACCCCGGCGACCAGATGCTGTGGGAGGAGACCCTGCCGGGGGTGGCGCACAGCGACCTGGCCGACGGCCAGGTATTCGAGGTGGCGGGTACGCAGATGAAGGTGCTTAACACCCCGGGGCACTCGCCCGGTTCCTGCTGCCTCTACCTGCCGGAGGCGGCGGAACTCTTCTCCGGGGACACCCTCTTCCAGGGCGGGCCGGGGGCCACCGGGCGCAGTTATAGCTCCTTTGACACCATCATCGACTCCTTGAAAACCTCCCTGCTGGATCTCCCGGCGGAGACCACCGTGCGCACCGGGCACGGGGATCACACCACGATCGGCAGCGAGGCTCCGCACCTAGAGGAGTGGATTAAGCGGGGGTACTAGAACAATAAGTAAAGAGGCGGCTTCTTCGTCTCTTTACTTTGTTTCGTGGGACTCATCAGGGCCGGTCTGCGATCTCACCGTGCTCAAGCCACCCCGGGTCATCGCTTCCGAAGTTCGGCCGCGATCCGTTCGGTGAGGATCCTTTTCCTCAAGGGACATGGCAATGATTTGGGCCGCAAGGTCCAATGGGCGGGTGTGAGTAGATATAGAGCCCCTACAGTCCCGTATTATCAATCAACCGCACCCCGCCCACTGTGGCCGCCACCAGGGCTAACGCGGGGGTGTCCAGGGGCCGGGAGAGTGCTTCCTCGCTCAGCGGTTCGAGGCTGCGCGGGTCCACCACCACCAGATAGTCCAGATCCACGCCGGGGGCCTGGGCCAACTCCTGCCGCGCGCCGGGCAGATCGAGCGCCATACCCTGATCGACGCGCTCCGCCAAACCAAAGAGCGTGCGAGAGAGGGCGAGCGCGTGGTGGCGCGCCTCGGGAGAGAGGCGCTGGTTGCGGCTGGACTCCGCGAGGCCGTCGGCCGCTCGTGCGATCGGAACCTCCACGATCTCTACGGAAAAGTTCAGATCGTTCACCAGCCGACGCACGATCGCCACCTGCTGGGCGTCCTTTTGACCGAAGTAGGCGCGGGTAGGCGCGACGAGGTGGAAGAGCTTGGAAACCACGGTGGACACGCCGTCGAAATGCCCGGGGCGGCTGGCCCCCTCCAGCCGTGATCCCATCGCCCCGGTGCGCACCCAGATGAGGGGCTCGCCGCCGGGATACATCTCCTCCACGCTGGGCATAAAGACGATGTCCACGCCGTGCTCGGAGAGGAAGCGCACGTCCTCCTCGGGTTGGCGCGGATAGCGGCGATAATCCTCGCAGTCGCCGTTATCGGCAAATTGGAGGGGATTGACGAATACGCTCGCCACCACCACGTCATTATCCGCCACGGCCCGTTCGAGCAATCGCCCGTGGCCCTGGTGCAGGGCCCCCATCGTGGGCACCAGTCCCAGGCTGGCAGCGGGGGAGGCGGCAGCGTTGGCGGCCAGGGCCTCGCGGAGTTCCTGCGTGGTGCGGCACAGGATTGTCACTTACTGCTCCTCCTCGAAGGACTCGGCGGCCTGTGGGAAACTCCCGCTGTGCACGTCTTGGATATAGGAGCGGGTGGCGCGGCCTAATTCCTCGCCAAGATCGGCATAGGCGCGCACAAAGCGCGGTGTCTTGCCCCTGGTCAGGCCAAAGGCATCCGTCCATACCAGAATCTGGCCATCGGTGCCTGCTCCGGCCCCGATGCCGATGGTGGGGACGCTCAGCGCGGCGCTGATCTTCTCCGCGGTGGCGGCGGGCACCATCTCGAATACCATCGCGCACACGCCCGCCTCCTGGATCGCCAGGGCATCAGCACGCAGGCGCTCGGCGCCCTCCCCGCGCCCCTGTACCACGTGTCCGCCCAGGGCGTGCTCGGATTGGGGGGTATAGCCCAGGTGCCCCACCACGGGGATACCGGCGCGGGTGAGCGCGGTGATGGTGGGGGCCATCTCCGCCCCTCCCTCCAACTTCACGGCGGCCACGCCGCTTTCCTTCATAAAGCGGGTGGCGGTGGTCAGTGCCTGTTCGGGGCTGGCCTCATAGCTGCCAAAGGGGAGGTCCGCCACCACAAAGGCACGGGGTGCGGCCCCGGCCACGGCGCGGGCCATGGAGATCAACTCGTCCACGGTGATCGGCAGGGTGGAGGAGTGGCCTAGAACCACGTTGGCGGCGGAATCGCCCACCAGGAGGAGGTCAATTCCGGCCTCGTCGAAGATCGCTGCGGTGAGGGCATCATAACTGGTCAGGGCGGTAATCTTCTGCCCCTGGGCCTTGGCCTGCAAGAGGTGGCGGGTGCGCACCCGCCCGTTGGTGATCTGTGGCATAGGTGGAGTATATCTGAGGTGCTTCCGGGGGAACCTGTGGCGTGGCGGAGTGATTTATTCCGGTTGCCGATTAATAAAAGCCGCCATGCCGGGAACGGTGAATGACACAATTCCGTGGTCGGGGGAAAAGATCATTCCCTTGTTTACTAGGTTGGCGCGCAGTGGAGCTACGGAGTTGAGGTCACGTGCCATCTTTTGGGCCACCATGCTGCTTCTTATGCCCTCGGTGCCTTCGGGGCACATGGCCCGGAGGTATTCTCGCTCTTTGGGGGTACATCGATCCCAGCGGGCGAGGAAAAATCCCTTGTCTAGTTCTTCCTGCCCCTTGCGTATTCCCTCTTCTGCTGCGGTGTGGGAAATAGTGTTCTGAGAATTCCTTTCTGCGTCCCAGCTTTCCTTGCCAAATTGCTGGATAAAGTAGGGATATTGGCCGGAATGGTGCAGGGCAAGACTGAGGGCCTCCGGGCTCCACTCCACGTCCACTTTCTCGGCGGGTTGTTGGAACGCCTCGCGCGCTTCCTCCTCGGTGAGGCGCTCGATGTTCTTGAAGGAGAAACGCTCCGCGTAGGATTTAGCGTCACATATCTTCTTTCGCAACGTGGGAAGTCCGGCCAGTCCCAGGAGAAAGGGTATTCGCTCCGAGGCCGCCATTTGCGCGCAGACGGAGAGAGTGGCAAGTTCCTCCTCGTTGAGATCCTGGGCCTCGTCGATGAGGAGGGCCATGCCTTTTCCTTTTTCCTGCATGGCGGCGGCTACGTCGCGGATGATGTTCTTTGTATCCAGGGCGAGGGAACCGCTATTGGCGGCTCCTCCCGTGGCCCCGGAAAGGTCGAGGCCAAAGTTCCAGGTTTCGCTCGTGTCATAGGAAGCCTTAAAGGAGAGCATGGTTTTGAGCGCGCGGAGGAACTTCTTAGCGGGATTGGGGCCGGCGTCCTGGCTTATCTCGTAGAGCGGCTCGTAGAGACCATCGCCGATCATATGGCGGAGGTCTTTACCGCGTTCCGCCTCTAACTGGCACACCACCCATTCCTTGTTCTGGGCGATCTTTCCCATCTGGGTAAGGAGGACGGTCTTGCCTACCCCGCGCAGGCCGCACAGGATATGTGGGGCGTCAGTATAGCCATTGGCGGCGCGATCGAGGGAGATGTCTCAGGCTTCCAGTTCGGTATCTCGGCCCACCAGCGCGGCGGGTGCGTGTCCGGCTCCGGGGGTGTAGGGGTTCTTGCGCGCAGCCATGAGGTCTCCCTGATGAGATTATTTCGTGCACATCGTAGTCTATGGGGCCCGGCGCAGATAAAAAGTGCCCAGTATCACTCTGAGGTAGAGTCTCAGCATGGCTAACAAGGAGTTATCCCCCCACCTCTGGTGGCGCGTGGCGCTCAGCATGTTCGTGGTGGCCTGGGGCGGAAACCAGTTCACCTCCATGATCGTGTTCTATCGCGGTGAGGGCGAGTTTGCGGATCTCTTTGTGGACTCCATGCTGGCGATTTATGCCGTGGGGGTGGGCGTGGGGCTGCTCGGCGCAGGCACCCTGGCGGATCACTGGGGGCGCAAGGCGATCATGCTTCCGGCCCCGGCGCTGGCCATTACGGGTTCCGTGCTCATTGCCGCCGGGGAGCACCAGGCGGCCCTCCTGGCCACGGGGCGCTTCGTGGCCGGGCTAGCCCTGGGCATCGCCATGACGGCAGGCGGCAGTTGGGTCAAGGAACTCTCCATGCCACCCTATGAGCCCAAGGCGCGTGCCTCGGCGGGAGCTAAGCGTGCCTCCATGACGCTGACCACGGGCCTGGCCCTGGGTCCGGTTACCGCCGGGATCCTGGCCCAGTGGGCGGCGTACCCGGGGCAGCTCATTTATGTGGTGCACATCGCGCTCACGCTGGCGGTGTACCCGTGGCTGTTCCGCACCCCGGAGACGTATCGGAGCAGGGGGACGTCGATAAGCCATATCCTGAGCGACTTCGCGGTGCCCTCGCTGCGCAGCAGGCGTTTTCTCACGGTGGTGGTGCCGATGGCCCCGTGGGTATTTGGCTGCTCCTTTACCGCGCAGACCATCGTGACCTCGCGGTTGCAGGCGGGGATCGAGCACGCGGTGGCGTACACGGGCATGATCTCGCTGATCACGATGGGCTGCGGCTTTGCCATTCAGCAGATTGGGCCGCGCTTTGACACCGGCGGGCGGCGCGGCCCGATGAGCGCGATGGCCCTGGCGGCCCTGGGTATGGCGTGCGCGATGTTCACGGCCATGCACCCCACGATGTGGGGCGGGATCGTGTGTGCGGTGGTGCTGGGCCTGGCCTACGGCCTGGGCATGTTCATCGGCCTGGCGGAGACCCAGCGCATCGCCCTGCCGGAGGACCTTGGCGCGCTGACCGGCATTTATTACTGCTTCACGTACCTGGGCATGATGTTCCCGGCGCTGCTGACGTTCCTTGGAGGCACGTTTACGTACCCGCAAATGCTGGGCTTCGGGCTCGTCATGGCGTGCTCGGGCATGGCGTGGGCGGGGTGGGCGGCGCGACGTCGCCCGCTGGGGCACCGCTAAGGTGGTACCCATGCACACACTCGTCACCGGCGGCGCCGGGTTCATCGGTTCCAACCTTTGCGACGCCCTCCTTGACCTCGGGCACAGTGTGGTAGCGCTGGACAACCTTTCCTCCGGCAAGCGGGAAAACCTGCGCCAGGCCCAGGAGACGGGCCGCTTCACCCTCGTGGAGGGCGACGTGCGCACCATCGACCTGGACGCCCTGCTTGCGCAGCACCGCCCCGAGGTGATCTTCCACCTCGCCGCGCAGATCGACGTTCGCGCCTCCGTGGCGGACCCCGTGGTGGACGCAGAGACCAATATCCTCGCCACCATTCGGCTTGCCGACGCCGCCCGCCGCCACAGCGTGCGCAAGATCGTGCATACCTCCTCCGGCGGCTCCATCTACGGCGAACCCGCCGAGTTCCCGGTGGGGGAGGATACGCCGGTCGATCCCCATTCCCCCTACGCGGCCTCGAAGTTCGCGGGCGAGACCTACCTCAATACCTTCCGACACCTCTACGGTTTGGACTGCACCCACATCGCCCCGGCCAACGTGTATGGCCCGCGCCAAAACCCCCACGGCGAGGCCGGTGTGGTGGCGATCTTCTCCCAGCGCCTCCTGGCGGGGCAGTCCACCAAGGTCTTTGGGCGGGGCGAGAACACCCGAGATTACGTGTACGTGGGCGACGTGGTGCGCGCGTTCTGCTTGGCCGCCGGGGATCAGGGCGGAGGAATGCGCTTTAACATCGGCACCTCGGTGGAAACCTCGGACCGCCAGTTGCACACCCTCGTGGCCCGGGCCGCCGGTGCCCCCGATTCCCCCGAGTACGCCCCCGCGCGCCTCGGGGACGTGCCGCGTTCCGCCCTGAGCTATCGACGCGCCCAGGAGGTTCTGGGCTGGGAGCCGCAGGTGAGCCTGGACGAGGGCGTGCGGCGCACCGTGGAGTTCTTCCGGGGCTAGTGCGGGTGGGAGTGCTCTTCGGTGGAGTGCTCTGCCGGGGGTTCCTGCTCGTCCGGCTTGCCCTTCTCTAAGGATTGTTCGATGGCGTCCTTGAGCACGTCGTACTCGGTGTCGCCCTGAATCACCACGCCATTGACCACAAAGGTCGGGGTGCCGCTCACGCCCAGGTATCCGCCGTAGATGAGGGCCTGCATGACCGTGCTGGCGTACTTGCCGCTGTCCAGGTCCGCGCGGAACTCGTCGAGGTTGGATACCCCGGCCTGCTTGGCAAAGCCCACGAGGTCATCCACGGTGTACGTGGGGCGTCCTTCCGCACCGAAGCCGTCATACACGGCCTTCTTGTACTCCCAGAACTTGCCCTGCGCGGCGGCGGCGCGGCCGCCCTGGGCGGCGAGCCGGGAATCCTTGCTGAGGAAGGGGAAATCGTTCCACTCTATGCGCACCAGGCCCTTATCCACGTATTCCTCGACGAGCTTGGGCTCGATGCTCTGGGTGTAATAGGCGCACACCGGGCAGGTGAGATCCGCAAAGTAGGAGATCACCACCTTGGCGTCCTCCGAGCCGATGGCAAAGGGATCATCGGGATTAACGCGGTGTACGTCATCGAGGGAGTCCAGGGTTCCGCTGGGCCCGCCGATATAGGCGGCCCCAGCCTCGGGGAGCGAGGAGGTAGCGGAGTTCTTGCCCAGGGCATAACCGCCCGCTCCCGCCGCCACAGCGATCACCGCGAGGGCGCCGATGGCGGCTTTGGCCCAGCCGGGGGTGGTGGGCTTATTCGAGGGCGTGGAGGCCCCGGGATCTGCCGTGGAGGTGGGTACCGCACCGGCATCGGAGGCCTGAGTGCCCTCGGTGGCCTTGCTGGCCGGTTCTTGTTCCGACGAACCGGGCTGTTCGGATTTAGTAGGGGGCTCGGGCCGCGTAGGCTGAGCCGGAATGTCCGCAGCATTATTTGGTTTATGCTCATCGCTCATGCGCATGAGTGTAGCGGTTTAGCGGGTGAGTTCGTCCTCCGGGCGGATGGCATTTTGCAGGGCCACGGAGCGCGCCAAGCGGGAATACCGCAACTCCAACTCGCGGAAGCGCACGTAGGTGGACATGGTGACGAACATGAAGGCCACCACCACCCCGTAGAGCAGCAGGTCCGTGCCGCGATCCACGCCCACCCAGTTAGCCACCACGGTGAGGTCATCGGGGCGCAGCACCGCCCAGATGCACACGGCGATGAAGAGGACAAAAAAGATCTTCACGTAAGCCTTGGCCCGAGCCTTGCGGCGGTGGCTGATGAAGTACCACACCAGGCCGATGGTGGCCAGAAGCAGAATGATCTGGATCAGGGCGGTCATGGCAGCCTCCTTGCGAGTAACTCATCGGCCAGGATGTTCACGCCATTGAACAGGGATTGTCCCTTGCTCATGGAGTACTCCGTGTACAAAATATCCACCGGCTGCTCCGCCACGCGCCACTCCAGCTCGTCCATGAGGGAAACGAACTCCGAGGCGTGGGACATGCCGTTCATGCGCAGGTTGAGTTCCCCGGCCACCTTGCGATTGAAGGCGCGCAGGCCATTGTGGGCGTCGGTAAGCCCCAGGCGGCGCGTGCGGGGGGAGAGGGCCACCACCGTTTTGAGCACCACCCGCTTAATCCAGGGCACTTGATCCGTCTCGGTGCGGGGGCGACCAAAGCGGGTGCCCACCACGATGTCGATGGGCTCGGTGCGCAGCCGTTCCACCATGGCCAGCACGTCCTTGACCTGGTGCTGCCCGTCCGCGTCAAAGGTGACAAAGTATTCCGCGCCGGGCTGCCTGCGGGCGTACTCCACACCCGTTTGAATGGCTGCTCCCTGGCCCAGATTCACGGGGTGATTGACCAGGTGCGCGCCCGCCTGGTGGATAGCCTCGGCGGAGTTATCCGCGGAGCCGTCATTGACGGCCACGATGCGCGGAAAGGTCTCGCGGGCTTGGCTGATGACGTCACCGATCACGGTGCCCTCGTTGAAGCAAGGGATAATCAACCACGTATCTTCATTCATGATGCCCCATATACTAATGGGCTTTGGGCTTTCTATGGAATAACCATGCGTGGGCGCGCCGCAGCAACGCCGGGGGCAGGAGGCGGTAGGTGTTGCGCGCCACGAGGTTGAACCAGGACCTCGGCTTGCTGATGAGCCCGTAGGAAACGAGGTTGCGCTGCATACGCCGTTCCACGGCAAGCATCTCCCGGCTGGTGCGCCGCTGGAACTGCGCGGCGGAAACCCGGAAGTAGGTCAGCGGCTCGGGGAGGTTATGAAAGCGCGCCCCGGTGGCCAGCGCCCGGGCGAAGAGGTCGTAATCCTCCATGAAGTGAACCTCGCGGTAGTTGCCAGCCTTGTGGACGGCGCGGGCGCGCATCATCACCGAGGGATGGTTGATGGGGGAACGCATTTTTGCGTAGCGGGCGATCTCCTCGTGGCGCTCCGGGAGGCTGCGTATCGCCGTGACCTGATCCGGGGAATGCTCGAACTCGGCCACCGCGGTGCCCAGAATGTCGATCTCGGGGTGGCGGTCGAGGAAGGCGTATTGCTTTTCAAAGCGCTGCGGGGCCGCGATGTCGTCCGTGTCGAGCCGGGCGATGAGGTCGTCGGAAAGCGCCTCCACTCCGGCTGCGGAGGCGAGCGCTCCGCCCACGTTGGCGGGCAGGCGCACGATGGTCGCCTCGGAGTGCTCGGCCGCGAATTCCTCGATGACCTGGGTGAGCTGTGGGGAGACGGGGCCGTCCTGGATGATTGCGATGTGATCCGCGCGGTGGGTCTGGGCGGCAAGAGACTCAAGGGAGGCGCGCACTTGATCGGGCACGGAACCGTGGTAGAGAAGGGCGAAAACTCCGAGGGTGGGCATGCCGCTCATGTTAGTGTCGGCGGCCGCTTGCCCGTTCGGAGAGGGTGGGCTTGGGGCTCTCAGTGCTCTTTGTGGCCGCCGTGTCCCAGCTGTCGGTGGCATTCCGCCGCGATCCGGCCCTCAGGGCGCTGAGGTGCACGAGCGCGCCGAGGAGGGGGCCGAGGATCAGAGCAAATGGGATGGTGCGCAGTGGGTCGGAGCCGTACCACAGCACGGCGCATACCGCACCGGAGGCCATCACCCACCCGGCGACGTAGAGCCGGTGCCGCTCGGCTGCGATGCTGGCGGTTCCGGTAATCATCAGCACGCCGGTGCAGGAGGAGGCGAAGGTGAGCGCGGCCAGCAGCGGGCCGGGCACGGCGTAGGCGGGATCGTGATCCCACCCCACCGCGAGGATCCACGGCCCAAGCAGCCAGGCCAGGCCCGCTCCGAGCGCGCCCGCGCCCAGCACTCCGGCCGCCGGGGGCAGTACCGCCTGGCGCATGCGCTCGCGGTGTCGCACGAAGTACACGATCAGGGCGGACTGGAACCGCTGCAAGGGCATCAGTATCGGTGCGCGGGTGAGGGAGACCGCCAGCATGATTCCGGCGAGGGCCACGCCGCTTTCTGACTGCGGCTCCTCCATCGTGGCATTGATCAGCGGCGCGATGCCGGTGATGATCGCGGCGGAGGCACCCGTGGCGATCATGGCGGAGCCTGCGCGCCGGGCGAAGCCCCCCAGGGTGAGCGGCAGCGGCCTGCGCGCGTGGGCGCGGGCCGAGGGGTCGGCGGCGAGGATCAGCACCCAACTGGCGCTGCCGATCACCGTGATAACGAAGAACGGCATGAGGGTCCACCCGAATAGGGCCGCGAGCGCCACGAGGAGGAAGCGCACCCCGGAATCCAGGGCGATGAGGCGCGCGTAGGAGGGCCACCGCTCCCAGCCGGATAGTACGCCGGACAATATCGCCTGAAAGGCGTACAGGAGGAGCCCCAGCGCCATCAGGCCGCTGCCCGCCATACCGTGCTCCCCGCCAATGACCAGCGGCGCCCAGACGGGTTCAAACAGCAGGCTCAGCGCCGCCGCCACGAGGCCCACGAGGAGGGCAAAGTGCCAGTGGGCATAGGTGTGCTTTGCGACGCCCCCGTGGTTTCCGTGGGCGGTGGCCTGCGGCTGGTTGGGTTCGCGGCGCTCACCGTGTGCAGTATGCTCCCGACGCTCTCGGTATTCTCGGTGGGCTGAGACGGTGCGGGTGGTTTCCTGCATGAGGCCGTCCAGGATCCCGGTGCAGGCGAAGAAAAGCCCCCAGTATGCCTGAAAAAGCTTGGCGGCCTCCTCATCGAGAATGCGGGTGGCGATGATGATGACGAGGAAGCCCGAGAGAGCTGCAAAAACGGTGGCTACGCTGAGGGATCTCAACGGTACACTCCTGACCCTATGGCGGTTGGAGAAGCAGGGTAAACGGAAGGTAACATCTCCGGTAATCATACGCACGGAAAATTTTTTCTCCGTGTGGGCCTGTAGCACTTGCGCAGGGGAAGATGTCTGCTAACTTATAGAGCATATTGTTTTCCTGAGCGGCCTCACTGGGCGGAAGTGCAGCGGGTCGTTAGCGAGTATTAAGCCAGGTTGCGCCGTAGGTGCGGCCGCAACGAGACGAAAGTGAACACGAGTATGCAGAAGACGAAGAAGCTTACTGCCGGTTTCGCCGCTGGCCTTTGTGCTCTGGCGATTGGCGTTACCCCGGCCCACGCGGCCACCTCGATGTACGTGGAGGAGGGTTCTTACTCCTACGTTGCTCGTTACATCATGATGGTGCCCACCGACGTGGTGATCTCCGTGGCTGAGGTTTTCAACGACGGCTCCTCCGCTGAGGCCACCCCCGAGGCCGAGGTTGTTCCTGATGCTGAGGTTCAGTCCAGCGAGGGCGTGGACGTGAGCACCCTGAGCGAGGGCGATACCTTTGCTAGCCAGATGGTGGAGCTTGCAGACAAGGCCATTGAGAACGCCACCAGCAGCAAGGGCCGCGGCGGTATCGTGAACGCCGTGACCACCTACAGCGATGGCACCACCCTCAGCTTCACCAAGGAAGCCGGTGCCGCCGAGTACAAGCTCGTGGGTGTCGAGTAAATCTGAACCACGCTAGATTTTCTAGAGCGTGAAGGGGCATGGCCTGCGGGCTATGCCCCTTTTTTATGCGGTGAGTGAGGAAGGGAACCATGCTTGCGCCCCCATGGGGCCTCCAGGATAATGGTTCTCTGAATTAGCCCCGCGCTCCTCCCCGTGCATGGGAGGGCATGTACCCGTCCATCTTGAAGGATAGAAAGACTATATGAGCAGTATGAATAACGTCCCTCAACAACCGCAGCCGCCCAGTTCCGGGGCCACCAAGGCGGATAGTGGTGAGCAGAAGAAGCGCTGGCCCGCGGTGCTCATCGGCGTGGTGATCTTTGCCATCATCGTGATCGCCGCCGTGTGGGCCCTGGTGGGGGGGAATAAGAGCGATGACGCGGCTCAGGACAATGCAGCGTCCACTCCCACCAGCGCCTATGTGGACGATTCTGGCGAGCAAGAACATGAAATGGAGATGGCACCGGGTGAGTCCGATGACGTCTCCGAGATGTCCATTTCCGTGGGCGGCGCGGAGAGCGCCCCGGTGGACTCCATCCAGGTGACCGATGAAGGTGCCCTCATCCCGCCGCAGGACGTTTCCCGCCTGGGTTGGTACTCCGCCTCCGCTGTGCCGGGAGCGAAGGGGAACGTGGGCTCCTCCGTGATTACCGGCCACGTGAACTTTGCCGGACAGGGAGAAGGCTACGCCGCTAAGTTCGTGCACATGGAAGAGGGCGAGACCTTCACCATCGCGGTAAACGGTGAGGACCGCGAGTTCCGCGTGACCAAGGCTCCCTACCACGTGACCAAGGGCGCGGACTTTGCCGACGTGATGGACGACCAGGACGGTAAGAACCGCGTGGTGCTGGTGACCTGCGGCGGCGACTTCGTGGGTGGTTCGCTGGGCTACGCCGATAACGTTATTACGATTGCCGAGCCGGTGTAACCCGCCGTTTGGGTGATCCCCGATTCCCCACGCTCCGGGCCTTGGGCCGGTGAGCGTGGGGTTTCTCTTTGTCCCGAGGTGAGTTGTCATTATCTTCTGTGGGGTCGGTGGGTGCGTGCTTGAGGGGGCTCCTGTGGCACTCTGCGGGGCTGTGGTCCCCTAACAAGGGGTGTGCAATGGGACCGGGGTATGAAAAACACGGCCCATGCCCCTGTTCCCTTGTGTGGGAACCGAGGAATGAGCCGCGATGTTTCTAGATGCCTTAGGGGCGCGGTACGCCCACGGCGCGGACGGAGCGCGCAGGGCGTGATTCCGCTCCGTGGGGAGGGGCGTTACACCCCGAGGCCGCGCGCGATGGTGGGCCAGGAGGCGCGCAGATCCTGCTGCCAGTAACCCCAGGAGTGTGTGCCGGTGTTGTGGAAGTTAAAGTCCGCCGGGATATTCAGGGAGTCCATCTTGGCCTTGAGGTTGTGGGTGCACATATTGGTCCCGCCCTCGATGATCCCGCCCAGGCCGATGGTCTGAGCCATGGCCCAGGCCTTCTGGACGTCGTTGTAATCCTTGAAGCGGGGCCCGTTGGGCATGTCATTCTCCCCGGCGGTGCCAGAGCCATTGGACACGTACACCTGGGTGCCCGCCAACTTGTCCGCGTTTAGCAGGGCGTCGTTATAGCGGTTTACCTCGCCGCCGCGTGCGCCCCACATCTTTTCAAAGGAAAGTCCCTTGAGGTTGTTGTGATCCAGGGTCAGCGCCACGGAGGCGTAACCGAGGGGCGTGGAGGTTTCGGCGCAGCCGGAGAAGGAACCCACGGCGTCATAAAAGCCCGGGTTGTGCTGGGCCAGGAGCAGGGAGGACGTGGCGGACATGGACATACCAGCGATGGCGCGCTGGCCGTTGGCCTGAAGATAATCCTCCACGGCTCCGGGGAGTTCCTTGGTGAGGAAGGTCTCCCACTTCTGCGGGCCACCCAGGGCCTCCACGTCCTCGATCCAGTCCGTGTAATAGGAGAACTTGCCGGACATGGGAATCACCACGTTGATCCCCTTCTCCAGGTAGAACTCGATGGCGTCGGTCTGCTGCACCCAGTTGGCGGTGCCCTCGCCGCCGTCGCCTCCGTTGAGGAGGTACAGGGTGGGAGCGTCCGGGCGATCGGCCTTAATCAGGGCCAGGGGTACGTGGCGGTTCATGGCCGGGGAAAAGGCGCTGACCTCTTCCACGCGCTCGCCGTGCTCGCGCACGATCGTGCGCCACAGCGGTGAGCCCTCCGGTGCGGGGCTGGGCACGGGAGTGATGGTGGCGGGGGCGGTGTCACCAGCCACCTGTGCGGCCGTTAGTTCGGCGGCGGTTGCCGGAACGGTGGCCGTCATGGCTGCCGCAGCAATCGCGGTGACGGCGAGCGGGGCGGCGAGGGCGGTTTTGAGGAACTTCATGCTGGAACCCTTGGTGGAAGTAAGTCGGTGCGGGGATAACGTATGAGAAAACGGGTAAAACCCCGGTGGGGAGTCCACCAGGGTTTTTAACCAAGCCGTGAGGGCATGTGCCGCAGACTTAGATGGACTGCGGGATCTCCGGGAGGTCCAGGTTACCGTCCAGATCCAGGAGATCGGAGAGATCCAGGTCCAGGATGTCGGAGGAACCGTTGTTGCCGGACAGCTCGGTCAGGTCAGCGACATCGGAGGAGCCGTTGTCACCGGAGGACAGCTCGGAGAAGTCACCCAGGAAGTCGGTGGAGCCCTGGTTGTCGCCGGAAGAAAGCTCGCTCAGGAAGTTGGAGGAGCCGTTGTCACCGGAGGACAGCTCGGAGAAGTCACCCAGGAAGTCCGTGGAGAGCTGGTTGTCACCGGAAGAAAGCTCGGAGAGATCCAGGAAGTCGGTGGAACCCTGGTTATCGCCGGAGGACAGCTCGCTCAGGAAGTTGGAGGAACCGAAGTCATTGTCGCCGGAGGACAGCTCGGAGATGTTCGTGTCACCGAAGAGGTCGGTGGAGAACTCGCCCTGGTTGTCACCGGAGGACAGCTCGGAGAGGAAGTTCGAGGAGCCGTTATCGCCCGTGGACAGCTCGCTCAGCAGGTTGGAGGAGCCGTTGTCACCGGAGGACATCTCGGCGGGAGAGAAGTCACCGAAGGTGGAGCCCAGGTCACCCACCTGGATGTTCTCGGGCAGGGTGAGCTGCGGGGTCAGATTGATGTCCGGGAGCGCCGGGAGGCCCGGAAGCTCGGGGAACTGAATGCCGCCGGTACGCAGCTGGACGAGCAGGTCGCCGATGGGGCCCTGAACGAACTCGTTGATCTTAAGCAGGAAATCCATGTGTGCAAGTACTCCTTGTTAGCCCTGGGCTGGAACAGATGGGAGCAGCGTAACAAGGCCGGAAAGATCACGCAATGGTTACGGGTGGAAACGCGGGGGTACCTACCCCGACCGTTACCCCTGCGCAGCGTGGTGGGAGGATACTTAGGGGCTTATCGACGCCCCGCCGGGGTTCGATGGGAGAGGAAAGGGCAGGAAAGTGACCCCCATAACGTAGTTCAAGTCACTTTTTATATATATTGTGTTATATCGCCGCATTAAGGGAAATGTATAGGCAATATGCCCCCGTTAGGGGGTGGCGTATCCTCATGCGTGCAGATCTTCCCTAGAGAAAGGAAACCTCATGACCCCGCTGGAGAACCTCACCGTGACCATCAGCGATTTTCTGGGCGGTGCCGCCAACTTCGGTTCCTCAAATATCGCGGAACTCTCCGTGGCGCTTCACCTTTTCTAGGGGGTTGCGGGGGCCGTCCGGGACAACGTGAGCGCTCTTACGTATTCTTGGAAACCATGAGCGAACATTTTGACGTAGTTGTCCTCGGTGCCGGCCCCGGCGGGTATGTTGCCGCCATCCGCGCTGCTCAACTGGGTAAAAAGGTGGCAGTGGTGGAAAAGCAGTATTGGGGCGGCGTGTGCCTCAACGTGGGCTGCATCCCCTCTAAGTCCCTGTTGAAGAACGCCGAGGTGGCCCACATCTTTAATAAGGAGGCCAAGACCTTCGGCATCTCGGGGGAGGTTTCCTTTGACTTCGGCGCCGCTCACCAGCGCTCCCGCAAGGTCTCCGCGGGGATTGTCAAGGGCGTGCACTACCTGATGAAGAAGAACTCCATCACGGAGATTGATGGCCTGGGTTCCTTCAAGGACGCCTCCACCATCGAGATCGTGGAGGGCAAGGACGCCGGTAAGACCGTGACCTTCGATGACGTCATCATCGCCACCGGTTCCGTGGTGCGCACCCTGCCGGGCGTGGAACTCTCCGAGAACGTCGTTTCCTTCGAGGAGCAGATCCTCAATGAGAAACTCCCGGAGAAGATGGTGGTGGTTGGTGGCGGTGCCATCGGCATGGAGTTTGCCTATGTGCTGGCCAACTACGGCGTGGAGATCACCATCGTGGAGTTCATGGACCGCGTGCTGCCCAATGAGGAGCCCGAGGTGTCCAAGGAGATCGCCAAGCAGTACAAGAAGCTCGGCGTCAAGCTCCTCACCGGGTACAAGACCACGGCGGTGCGGGATCACGGTTCCTCCGTGGAGGTGGACGTGGAATCCAAGGATGGTTCCAAGAAGGACACCCTGACGGTGGATCGCGTGCTCGTCTCCGTGGGCTTTGCCCCGCGCACCGAGGGCTATGGCCTGGAGAACACCGGCGTGAAGCTCACCGAGCGCGGTGCCATCGATATTGACGAGCGCATGCGTACCAACGTGGATCACATTTACGCGATTGGTGACGTCACGGCCAAGCTGCAACTCGCGCACGTCGCGGAGGCTCAGGGCGTGGTGGCCGCAGAGACCATCGCCGGGGCGGAGACGCAGGAACTGGGCGATTACATGATGATGCCGCGTGCCACGTTCTGTAATCCGCAGGTGGCCTCCTTTGGTTATACCGAGGCGGCGGCCAAGGAGAAGTGGCCGGATCGGGAGATCAAGACGGCCGTGTTCCCCTTTAGTGCCAACGGTAAAGCAGCGGGCCTGGCGGAGACGGCGGGCTTTGCCAAGATCGTGGCGGACGCGGAGTACGGGGAGTTGCTGGGTGGCCACTTGGTGGGTGCCAACGTCTCCGAGATGCTGGCCGAGCTGACCCTGGCGCAGCGCTTTGATCTCACGGCCACGGAGATCGGGCGCAACGTCCACATCCACCCGACGATGTCCGAGGCGATCAAGGAGGCCGCCGAGGGTATCGAGGGGCATATGATTAACCTGTAAGTCGCAGGAGGGTTGAAAGGGGCTGCCTATCGGCAGTCCCTTTTTTCTGCGCCTGGTTCGGCGCGTGCTTGGCGCGGTGACCAGCACCGACGAAAGTTTGACGCCTTACGGGGCTAGTGTCCCCCGCGTCCCGCCCGCGACCGTCGATAAGTGACAAAACTCACTTTATCTGACACCGATGAAACTTCCGTCAAAGTCTTTGCACCTCGTGGCCGATAAGGTAAACCTCACGCCGTCAAACTTAAAGGTAACCCTCACCTAAGAAAAGGTGGGATATTTCATAAAAAAGCCGCTGTGGCGTGCTGGAACCTGTCTTGAGACTGTGAGTTTTGTCCGCCGCGCACTTATGGTTGAGACGACATTGGAGGTGCCATGACTGTAAAGAATCCAGACCGTGAGGCAGTCCGTCACGGCAAAATCACCGAAGAGCCGCTGCGGCAGGCTCCTAAAGTCCCCTCGTGGGCGCTCAAGCTCGGCATGGCCGTCACCGGCCTGATTTTTGGCGGCTTTGTGCTCGTGCACATGGTGGGCAACCTGAAGCTGTTTATGCCCGATCACGCGGGCGTTCCCGCCATCAACGAGTACGGCGAGTACCTGCGCACGATGGGCGAGCCGATCTTCCCGCGCGAGTCCATCCTGTGGATCTTCCGCATCGTGCTGCTGGCTTCCCTGATCATCCACATCTACGGAGCCATTGCGCTGCACAGCCGCTCGCGCGCTTCGCGCGGCAAGTTCCGTCGCACCAACCTGCTGGGCGGCATGAACTCCTTTACCACCCGGACCATGCTGGTCACCGGCGTGGTGCTGCTGCTCTTCATCATCTTCCACATCATGGACCTGACCCTGGGTGTGGAGCCGGCCGCCAGCGCCGTGTTTGAGCACGGTGAGGTATACGCGAACATCCTGGCGAGCTTTAGCCGTTGGCCGGTGGCGATCTTCTACATCCTGAGCATGGTGATCCTCTTCCTGCACCTTTCTCACGGCATTTGGCTGGCGGTGAGCGACCTCGGCATCACCGGCCAGCGCACCCGCTCCGTGCTGCTCTTTGTGGCATACCTGGTGCCTGCCGTGGTCATGCTCGGCAACATCATCATGCCGCTCTCCGTGGCCGCCGGTTGGATCAGTTAAGGCAAGGAAGTAAGGGTTACAAGGATTCAAGATGAGCAACCAAAAGCAATTCACCGCCCCTGATTCCACCGTGGCGGGCGTGACCGTGGGCCGGGTTTTGGACGCCCACGAGCCCAAGGGCGTGCCCACCAAGGACATGTGGGAGTACCAGAAGGACCACATGAACCTGGTCTCGCCGCTGAACCGCCGCAAGTTCACGGTGCTGATCGTGGGCACCGGCCTCTCCGGTGGCGCGGCTGCGGCCGCCCTGGGCGAGCTGGGCTACAACGTGAAGGTCTTTACCTACCACGACGCCCCCCGCCGCGCTCACTCCATCGCCGCCCAGGGTGGCGTGAACTCCGCCCGTGGCAAGAAGGTGGACAACGATGGCGCCTACCGCCACGTCAAGGACACCGTGAAGGGCGGCGATTACCGCTGCCGCGAGTCCGATTGCTGGCGCCTGGCGTATGAGTCCGTGCGCGTGATCGACCACATGAACGCCATCGGCGCGCCCTTCGCCCGCGAGTACGGCGGCACCCTGGCCACCCGTTCCTTCGGTGGTGTGCAGGTTTCCCGCACGTACTACACCCGTGGTCAAACGGGTCAGCAGTTGCAGCTCTCCACGGCCTCGGCCTTGCAGCGCCAGATTCACCTGGGTTCCGTGGAGATCTTCACCCACAATGACTTCCAGGACCTCATCGTCACGGAGGAAAACGGCACCAAGCGCGTGCGCGGCCTGGTCACCCGCAACCTCATCACCGGCGAGCTGGCGGCTTTTACCGGGCACGCCGTGGTGCTGGCCACCGGCGGTTACGGCAACGTCTACGGCATGACCACGCTGGCGATTAACTCCAACTCGTCCGCGATGATGCGCGCCTACGAGCACGGCGCGTACATGGCCTCTCCGGCGTTCATTCAGTTCCACCCCACGGGCCTGCCCATCAACGCCGATTGGCAGTCCAAGACGATCCTGATGTCCGAGTCCCTGCGTAACGATGGCCGCGTGTGGCTGCCCAAGGAAAAGGACGATCAGCGCGATCCGAACAGCATTCCCGAGGAGGAGCGCGATTACTTCCTGGAGCGCCGCTACCCGGCCTTCGGTAACCTCGTGCCCCGCGACGTCGCTTCCCGCGCCATCTCCCAGCAGATCAATGTCGGCTATGGCGTGGGCCCCAAGAAGAACTCCGCCTACCTGGACTTCCGCGACGCCTTCGAGCGACTGGGCCGCGCCACCGTGGACGAGCGCTACTCCAACCTCTTCAAGATGTACGAGGAGGCCATCGGCGAGGACCCGCACAATGCCCCCATGCGCATCGCCCCCACCGTGCACTTCACGATGGGCGGCCTGTGGACGGACTTCAACGAGATGACCTCCATTGACGGCCTCTTTGCCGCCGGTGAGTGCTCCTGGACCTACCACGGCGCGAACCGCCTGGGCGCCAACTCGCTGCTTTCCGCCTCCGTGGATGGCTGGTTCACGATTCCCTTTACGGTGCCTAACTACCTGGCCAACCACCTCAACGAGCCGCTGTTGCCCGACGATGACGCCGCGGTGACCGAGGCCCTGGATCGCGCCCAGGCCCGCCTGGATCGCCTGATGAACACCCAGGGCACCGATCCGCACGGCCCGGAGTACTACCACAACCAGTTGGGCGATCTGCTCTACAAGGCCTGCGGCGTAGCCCGCAACGTGAAGGACATGAGCGAGGGCATTGAGGCTATCCGCGCCCTGCGCGAGGAGTTCTTTGCCAACGTGCGCATCCCCGGCAGCCAGCATGAGATGAACCAGGTGCTTGAGCGCGCCACCCGCGTGGCGGATTACCTCAACCTGGCCGAGCTGATGTGCGTGGACGCGCTGGATCGCGATGAGTCCTGCGGTGCGCACTACCGCGAGGATCACCTCTCCGAGGAGGGCGAGGCCGAGCGCGACGATGAAAACTGGTGCTTCGTCTCTGCCTGGGAGCCCGATGGCGAGAACCGCTTTATCCGCCATGCCGAGCCGCTGTACTTTGAATCCATCCCGCTCCAGACAAGGAACTACAAGTAATGAAGCTTCATCTTGAGATCTGGCGTCAGGCCGGACCGACCACCGACGGCGCTTTCGAGAGCGTTGATGTGGACGACGCCGAGGAGCAGATGTCGATCCTGGAACTCCTCGACTTTGTCAATGACAAGCTCATCGAGGAGGGCAAGGAGCCCTACGCCTTTGCCTCGGACTGCCGTGAGGGCATCTGCGGCACCTGCGGTCTGCTGGTTAATGGCCGCCCGCACGGCGCGGCCAAGAACTCCCCGGCCTGCCAGCAGCGCCTGTTCAACTATTCCGACGGTGACACCCTGAAGATCGAGCCGCTGCGCTCCGCCGCCTACCCCGTGATCAAGGACATGGTGGTGGACCGCTCCGCGCTGGATCGCGTCATGCAGCAGGGCGGGTACGTCTCCATCAACGCCGGTACCGCGCCGGACGCGGACACCCTGCACCTCAACCACCAGACAGCGGAGTGGGCCCTGGATCACGCCGCTTGCATCGGCTGCGGTGCGTGCGTGGCGGCCTGCCCCAACGGCGCGGCGCACCTGTTCACCGGCGCTAAGCTGGTGCACCTGTCCAAGCTGCCGCTTGGCTCCGAGGAGCGCGGCAAGCGCGCCCGCAAGATGGTGGACGAGCTGGAAACCAACTTCGGCCACTGCTCGCTGTACGGCGAGTGCGCGGACGTGTGCCCGGCGGGTATCCCGCTCACGGCCGTGGCCGCCGTGACCAAGGAAAGGGCGCGAGCTGCTTTCCGAGGCAAGGACGATTAAACTTAAGGGTCATTGAACCTACAGAGTCTGTAGACCTGCACGAGTAGAAAGCGAGTACGACGCTCATGTCTAACGCGCATACCCCGGAAGCCGTGGGGCGCATGCACTACATCGACGGCTATGAGCCAGTGAGCTATGAGGCCCCTCATTCCTCCCTGCTCCGCACCGAGACCTGGGTGGGCATGGGGCTCGTACTCGCCTCGCTCTGCCCGGCGGGCATCGCCCTTTTTGCGGTGGGCCTCATGGTTTTTGGTAACACCGGCCAAGCGGATGTTAATCCTAACCTGCTCCTGTGGATCGGCATTGTGCTGACCGTGGTGCTGCTGGTGGCTGGTTCCCTGATGATCAGCTATGGTCGCCGCTACTACAAGCAGTACGTGAAGGAAACCGGACGGAAGAACTAAATCCCGGTATCCCCGTACACGGCGCGCGAAGCGCGCAGGCGGGCCGTTTCTCCCCCGAGCTGGGGAGGGGCGGCCCGCTTTTCTACACTGTCATGTATGCAACGCAAGATATTGCTCGTGGCCACCGGACTCATCAGCCTGATTACCGGCCTGAGCCTCATTATTTCCGGCTTCCAGGGCCTATAGGAGGGAGCGGAGTTCATGGCAGAACACGCGCGCGCGGAGAGCGTGAGGCGGGAGCGCACGGGGAGTACGAAACCCGCCGTAATTACGGCTGGTACCGGGAGCCCGGCGCGCTCCGTGCCCGGCCCTAACCCCGAGGTGGAGGAGGAGCGCCGTCGCGCCCTGCGGAAACACAAGGCGCTGGTCACCGGACTGCTGATCGTGGCGGCTCTCATCTTCCTGGCCTGCTCCTGGTGGCAGCACCAGCCCGGCGGCGCCCCGGTGTGGGTGGGGTACGTGCGGGCGGCGTCGGAAGCCGGCATGGTGGGTGGCCTGGCGGATTGGTTCGCCGTTACCGCGCTCTTTAGGCACCCGATGGGCCTGCCCATTCCGCACACCGCGCTGATTCCCAAGAAGAAGGATCAGTTGGGCGATTCTCTTTCCGGGTTCGTGGGGGAGAACTTCCTCAACGCGGAACTCATCACGGAGAAGGTGGCCACCGCCGATCTTCCCCTCCATGCCGGGCGCTGGTTGGCCGATCCCGCCCACGCGCAGCGCGTCTCCGCCGAGGCCGGGCGGCTGGCCAATAATGCGCTTCAGGCCATTGATCCGCAGGACGCCGAGGCCCTGATCCGCCGCCTGCTGGTGGACAAGGCCGCCGAGCCGCAGTGGGGGCCGCCCGCCGGGCGCGCGCTGGAACAACTCATCGAGGACGGCAAGACGGAGCCGCTTATCGACGACGCCATTGCCTGGCTGCATGGCAAGGTACAGGGCTCCCAGGATCTGATTATCCGCCTGCTGGACGAGCGCAAGCCGGTGTGGGCGCCGCGCTTTGTCAATGACTTGGTGGGCGAGAAGATCTACCGCGAGTTGGTCAATTGGACCGCCGACGTCTCCGCCGATCCCGAGCACGAGGCGCGCCGCGCCCTGCGGCGCTTCCTGGGGCAATTGGCGCAGGACTTGCAGCACGATCCGCAGATGATCGAGCGAGTGGAGGGCTGGAAGGCGGAGATCATGGCCTCGCGCCCCGTGGCCCAGGCCGCCCCCGCGCTGTGGCGCGCCGCCTCCACCTCGCTGATCCAGGCGGTGAATGATCCCGATTCCCTGCTGCGCCGCACCGTGGCGGATTATGCCCTGCACTGGGGGCAGCGCCTGGAGGCAGAGCCGGAGTTGCGCGCGGAGGTAAACCGCAAGGTGGTGGCCGCCGCGGCCTTTGTG
This sequence comes from Corynebacterium sp. 21KM1197, assembly GCF_033783015.1. Taxonomy (NCBI): domain Bacteria; kingdom Bacillati; phylum Actinomycetota; class Actinomycetes; order Mycobacteriales; family Corynebacteriaceae; genus Corynebacterium; species Corynebacterium sp. 21KM1197. The sequence continues at coordinate 245,507 of NZ_CP123907.1, forward strand.
GCCAATAACTATTCCGGCCAGATCACCGCCATTATCTCCGATACCGTGCGGGCCTGGGACGCCCAGGAGGCCAGCGAGAAGATCGAACTGATGGTGGGCAAGGACCTGCAATTCATTCGCCTCAACGGCACCATCGTGGGGGCGTTGGCGGGCCTGGTGATCTATGCGGTGTCTCAGTTGCTCTTTGGCTAATTGCTTGGTTCATTCGGGTTTTATTCGGGCCGGGTTTTCTGGGGGAAACCCCGGCTATACTCGTCCTCATGAGTTCAGGGAAGAACCGCGTTTCTGAGATTTTGCGCGCCGGGCGTGAGGCCGCCCGCAGTACGGGGGAGGTGCTCGGGGAGTTCAGCGAGAATCTGCGCCAACCCGAGGACCGGGGGCGGCACGCCCTGGAGGAGGAGACGGTGGTGGAACACCTGCGTGAGGCGGCCCAGGGCATCGCGGATCAGCGCAGCGTGGATTCCCTGAGGGAGGGCGCCAGCCGGGTGGCGGGAGCCACGGGTGAGGCCTTAAGTTCCCTCGTGGAGAGGGTGGGCCGGGCTACCGCCTCCACGCGGGACTCCGAGGCGGCGGCCAAGGCCGGGCAGGCCTATCAGCGCGTGGGGGAGACGGTGAGTGAGGCGGCCAGGGAGGCCTGGGATTCCCAGCGCCAGGGGGCGAATGAGGAGGGCCAGCCGCAGGATATTATCGACGGCGAAGTGCTCTCGGAGACGATCCACGAGGAAGGAAACCACCGTGACTGACATTTTGTGGCAGATACTGAAGGGCGTGATGTACCTGGAACCCATCCTGTACTGGGGCGTTGCGATGGCGGGCCTGGTGGGAATCGTGATGCTCGCCTTTACTCGGCCGGACGCTTTCTTTGCCGCGGATCGTCAGAGCAAGATGACGTGGCTGGGCCTCCTGGCGGCGGGCACTGTCGCCTGCCTGATCGGGGCGCAGTTTGCCTTCCTCGGCATCATCGGCGTGGTGATCGTGGGGCTGTACTGGTGGGATCTGCGCCCGCAATTGCGCGATCTGCTCGGTGGCCAGCAGGGCGGTTGGTGATGCGGGATCTCACCCGCGCGGAGTCTCCCCGAGCCGTGCAGGAGGCCCTGGCGGCGGGAGAGAAAGATTTACTGGTACCCGCCTCCTGGGTTCCAGCGGAGGTGCCGGAGGGGGTTTCCATGATGGTGGCCTGTGGCTTTCCCACCGGCCGCCATCACCCCCTCATCAAGGCCTCCGAGGCGCGCCTGGCGGTGCAGAGCGGGGTGACCGGGGCGTTGATCGTGGTGGACGCCTCCGCCGGGGAATATTCCTGGACGATGGACATCGTGACCGCTCGCGAGGCCATCACCGATCAGGTGCGCTTGGCGGTGGGGATTGACGCCCAGGCCCCCAACCGGGCCGAGATAGAGCGGGTGGCGCGGCGCGCGGGGGCGGAGGCCGTGCTGTTGATTGAGCAGACGGAATCTGGTTACGGGGTGCGCAGGTCGGAGACGTGAACGCCCTCGCCGCTCACGGTGGCCCGCAGGCCCTCCCCGGTGACCTCGGCATTGGTGATGGAAAGCCCCCCGGAGGCCAGCAATTGCTCTTCCACGCCCTGCTGCAACTGGCGGGAAATCTCCTCGGTCACGGTGGGGGGAAGGTCAAAGCCCAAGACCTTGGTGTTGAGCACCTCGAAGTGGGTGCGGCCCTCGGCGGTGGTGGGGCTAAAGTCCAGGCTGCCCGCGCCGTTGCTGAACTCCACGCTGATGGTATTGGTATCCGGGTTGGAGGATACGCCGGTGACCTGCACCAACTGCCGCAGGAAAGCCGCCCCAATATCGTTGGAGTTCTCCGCAGTGCCGTTGAGGTTTTGCTGCAAGAGCGCCAGCAGGAACTCGTTGCTCAGGTGGGCCGTGGCCTCCAGGTGCCCGGCCACGGGGTCGGTGCGATCTGCGATATTGAGGTTCTGCATGGAAATATCCGCCGCCGGGTTCCCGGAGGCCACGCCGTTATCCACGCGCAGGGTGGAGGGTGTGTGCACGGATACCTGGCCTAGCTCCTTGCTGAGCAGCCCCAGCAGCACCGGGGAGGCGCCAAAGGAGATGGAGGGGTCCTCGGTGAGTTCCACGCCGCCGGACTGAGCCTGGGCGCGGAATTCCTCAGCCAGATCCCTATTGACGATCCACCGCGCGCCAAACTCCGCGGCGACCAGCAGGAGGATCAGGACAACGACGATCGTGCTAAAAATCTTGGCCGTTTTAGACATAGAGACAGTCTACGGCTCCCGCCGGGGCTATGCCGGGCTGCCGACGGCTCCCCACGGCACCGTGAGCACATTATCGCGCAGGAGGCGGCGCTGCCGATCCACGGGCAGGCCGCGCTCGCGGAGAAGTTCCTTGGTCTTGCGCCAGCGCACCCGTGGCCCGTAGGGCGACCAACCTGCGCAGTGATCCCAGGCGGCGTCGCACTCGCGGAGCAGGCGGTGAATGGCCTCGCCGGGGATATTGCGGTGAATGAGAATCTTGGGTAGGCGCTCGGCCACATCCGAGGGGCGCTCCACATCAAAGGGATCCCAGGCCAGGGTGAGGCTCCGGGGGCCGTGACGATCGAGCACGATCCAGGCGGCGCGCCGACCAACCTCATCGCAGGTGCCCTCCACAAAGAGGCCGCCGGGGGCCAGCCGAGAGGTAACGGATTGCCAGGCGTGGTGGACGTCCGCGACGTCGTATTGCCGCAGCACATTAAAGGCGCGCACCAGGTGGGGGCGGTGCCCGGCGAGTTCAAAGCCGCCGAGGCCAAAGGTCACCCCGCCCTGGGGCGGGAGCACGCGCGCGGGATCGATTTCCAGGCCGAGCACCCGCACGTCCGCGCGGGTGCGGCGCAGCCACCTGGCCCACTCCACGGTGGTGGTGTGGCTGGCCCCGTAGCCGAGGTCGATGGCTAGGGGGGAATCGGCGCGCAGAAGAACGCGCCGTGCGGGTTCGTGGTGATAAAGCCAACGATCGCAGCGGCGCAGCCGGTTATATCCGGTGGTTCCCCTGGTGATCACGCCCACGGGGCCCTGCGTGGGAAATTGCGTCCGCAGGTTATGGGCGTGATCGGCCATTTAGAGGTTCTCGTTGATCCAGGTGGAGATCAGTTCGCCCTCGTTGTTGAAGATCTCACCCAGGGCGTCGGCCACCTTGGGCTCGATAGCGCCACCCATGAACGGAATGTTCACGGACACCTCGTTCTCATAATCGAAGGTGGTGGTCTGGTCATCGCCGGAGATGGTGGCCTCGCCCTTGTAGTCCACGGGGGTGCCCTTGACGTCGGCGGTGTATTCCAGCTCCGCGCGGCCGTCGGTCAGCGGGCCCACGGTGACCACGCGCTTGACCTTGAGGGCCTGGGAGACCATGGAGCGCACGGCCTCGGGCAGGACGTCGAGGGGCAGAACCTCGAAGAGGGTGGCCTCGCCGCCGCCGTTGTTCTCGGTGAACTCGTGCACCTCGCCCGGCTCGGGGGAGAGGCGGGCAACGTCATAGGCCCAGAAGTCGGCGTTGGTGAGCGCGGCGTGGACCTTCTCCACCGGCTGATTGATCGTTACAGTGTTCTCACTACGAGTAGCCATGCCCTAGAGACTACCGTGAGAGGGGTGAGTGATGTAGCCCTGACCCAGCGCCTCAATAATGTCCACGGTGCCACCTGCGAGACCTCCCTGAGCCTCGCGGAACTCACCACTTTACGTCTAGGTGGGCGGCCCCGCTTCACGGTGCGCTGTGCCACCGCCGAGGCCACCGCCGAGGTGGTGCGCGTTCTCGACGAGGCCGGGGTGCCCCTGCTCATCGTGGGAGGCGGCTCGAACCTCGTGGTGGCCGATGGTGACCTCGACCTCGCGGTGGTGCTGCTGGAGGATTCGCGCGTGCACATCGACCGGGAGACGGGGCTGGTGCGCGCGGCGGCCGGGGCGGTGTGGGACGACGTGGTGCGTGCCTCGGTGGAGGCCGGGCTGGGTGGATTGGAGTGCCTGTCCGGGATTCCCGGCTGCGCGGGGGCCACGCCGGTACAAAACGTGGGGGCCTATGGCGTGGAGGTTTCCGACGTGCTCACGCGGGTGCGGCTGTGGGATCGCGGCACCGAAAAAGACGAGTGGGTGAGCGCTAAATCACTTGATTTGGGCTACCGTTATTCAAATCTCAAGTTCACCAACCGGGCCGTGGTGCTGGAGGTGGAGTTCCAGCTATCCACGGACGGTCTCTCCGCGCCGTTGCGCTTCGGTGCCCTGGCGCGGGAGGTGGGGGCCACCGAACCCGGGCAGCGCCTTCCGGCCCGGCAGGTGCGCGAGGCGGTGCTGCGCGTGCGCCGGGGCAAGGCGATGGTGCTCGACGCGGAGGATCACGATACTTGGTCCGCGGGCTCCTTTTTCACTAACCCCGTGGTCAGCGAGGCGCTTGCCGACGCCGCCTTTGCCAAAGTAGGAGAGGAAACCATGCCGCGTTTCCCGGCGGGGGAGGGCAAGGTCAAACTGTCCGCCGCGTGGCTGATTGAGCGTGCCGGGTTCCCGCGCGGCTACCCGGGGGAGGGGGCACCCGTGCGGTTGTCCACCCGGCACACGCTGGCCCTGACTAATCGGGGCGGGGCGAAAACCGTCGATTTGGTCTCCCTCGCTCGGGAGGTTATCGCCGGGGTTAAGGGGTACTTTGGTATCGAATTGGTCTCGGAGCCGGTGTGGGTGGGGGCGAAACTGTGAGAACCCTTGCCATGACTGGGGTCGGCTGTAGTGTTTAACCCATGCAACTATCTTCTCGGACCGCAATGAAGTCCGCCGCCCTGATCGGGGCCGCGGCCCTTTCTGTGGGCGTTGTCGCTCCGGTAGCCTCCGCAAGTGAAGGCCAGACTATCGTTTTGACCTCTTATGGCGCTTTCTCGCGCGACCACAACTCCTCCGGAGAGGTCGCCCAGCAGGCCAAGGAGATCCTTGAGCAGGACGGCTACAACATCGTCTATCAGGAGATCGCCACGGACTGGAGCACTTTCGCCTCCGACCTGGACTCCCTGGTGGAGGCCAACGATCCTGACGCCATCATCAGCCTTGGCGAGACTACCGGCATCCCGGCTCCGGCCGTGGAGCTGATGGGCTACAACAAGCGCGAGGGCGTGGACGCCAACGGCAACCGCGGCGAGGGCGCCGTGGATGAGAACGACCCCTCCGAGCGCCGCGCTCCCGCCGAGAACAAGGCCGCCCAGCAGGCCACCAAGCAGGCCGGGCACCGCGTGATCCCCAGCTACGACGCTGGCCGTTACCTGTGCAACGCGGCCCTGTACACCAACCTCGGCTTCCTGGAGGAGGGCCGCGTGGACCACGCCGCCTTCGTCCACGTGCCGGCTCGCGCTGCGGGTGCCGCTCAGACCCAGTCCGACGCCGAGGGCGTGGCTGAGTTTGTGAAGAACCTGGTGGGCTAAGGCTCAACGGGGGCTCGACAGCTCATAAAAAGGGGCGGGCCTTCCGGTCATAATGATCGGAAGGCCCGCCCCTTATTTAGGCTCTTATCTGTGCCGTGGGGCGGGGGACGTCGATAAGCCTAGCCCTATGCCCCCTTGGCGTTCAGGTTTTCTAGGAGATCGGCCTGCACCTGGCGGCGTCGAATCTTGCCCATCTGATCCCGCGCCAATTCCTCAAAGTGATAGAACGTGCGGGGAACCTTGTACCTGGTTAGGCGCTCGCGCGCGTACTGCTTGAGGCCCTCGGGATCGAGGGCCGCGCCGGGATTGAGGGTAATGCAGGCCACCACGGACTCGGAGCCGTCCTGGCGGGGCACGCCCACCACCGCGATGTCCGCGATGTCCGGGTGATCCCGCATGACCTCCTCCACCTCGCTGGGGTACACGTTGAAGCCGCCAGTGATGATGATCTCTTTAATGCGCGCCACCAGGCGGATAAAGCCGTCCGGCTCCATCACGCCCACGTCGCCGGTGCGGTACCAATCCTCGTGGAAGGATTTTTCCGTGGCCTCGGGGTTGTTCAGGTACCCCTTGAACACCTGCGGGCCGCGCACCAGAACCTCGCCCTCGGTGCCGTCGGGCACGGTGCGGGAGAGGTCCTCGGGGTCGGCAATGCGCACCTCGGTGTCGGGGAAGGGAATGCCCACGTAGCCGGGGCGGCGCTGCTTGGACATGGGGTTGCCCACGATGATGGGGGAGGTTTCCGTGAGGCCGTAGCCCTCCACGAGCAGCCCGCCGGTCATGGATTCCCAGCGCTCCACGGTGCTCACCGGCAGGGTGGAGGCCCCGGAGAAGGAACTGCGCACGCCCTTGATGGTGATGTCCGCCTCGGCGGCGGCCTCCACGATCTTTTCGTAGAGCGTGGGCACGCCCGGAACCCACGTGGGGGTGTGCTTTTTCATCACATCCATGATCAGCGGCACTTGGGGGCTGGGCAGCAGGATCAACTCGCCGCCGATGAGGAAGGCCAGGGTGGCGTTCATGGTGAGGCCGTAGGCGTGGAACATGGGCAGCGCGGCGAGCATGCGCTCGTCCTGGTCGCCCAGGCCCGGTACCCAGGCTTTGCCCTGGAGAATATTGGCGTAGAGGTTGCCGTGGGAGAGTTGCGCGCCCTTGGGAGCGCCGGTGGTGCCGGAGGTATAGAGGATGAGGGCGATGGTGTCCTTGGTGACCGTTTCCAGGGAGACCACCTCCGAGCCGTCCCCGCCCAGTTGCGGGGAGAGCAGCATGTCCCAGGGGATCGTGTTGGGCGCCGGGGCGGTGAGTTGCGCGCGGGTCTTTTTGATCTTCGGGATCGGCAGGCGCAGCGCCAGGCGCTTGAGCGGCGGCATGGCGTCCACCATGTTCACGGAGATGATGGTTTCCAGCTGGGTGCTGCCGCGCAGCTTCTCAAACACATCGGCGGACTTATCCCAGGTGACCACCACTCGCGCCCCGTGGTCGAGGAAGGGGTGTTCAAGCTCGTGGGCGGTATAGAGGGGATTGTGTTCCACCACCGTGGCGCCGAGTTTGAGGATGGCGTAGAAGATCACGATGTGCTGGGGGCAGTTGGGCAGTGCCACGGCCACGTTATCGCCGGGGCGCACACCCAGGGCGCGCAGGCCGGCTGCGGCGGCGCGCACCTGCTCGTCTATGGCGGAGTAGGTTTGGCTGCGGCCAAAGAACCAGGTGGCGGGCTTTTCCGGCTTGGTGGCCAGGGTGTGATCATACATGTCGAGCAGGGTGGTATCCCCGTAATCGAGGTGGTGGGGCGTCCACTCCGGGTAGTGCTTGAGCCACGCTTGTTCTTCTGCGGCAGACATCGGTCTCCCTTCCTGTAGCGCCCTGGGCGGCGCGCGTTGGGCAACAAAACAATAAGTTTCCTTCACTTGACTATACGCGCCGCTTAGCGCTCCCGCCGGGCGGGAGGGGCGCCGGGGCGAGGGCCGAGGTGAGGCGGGGTGGGGAGGGCTGGAACGGAATGGGAACGCCGCCGGAGTGCCGCCGGAACGCCGCCGGAACACCGCAGGAAGGCCGCGCTCGGCGGGAGCGTCGTAGCATGGGGCTTCATGCGTATCGCCATGATTTCCATGCACACCTCGCCCCTGCAACAACCGGGTTCCGGGGACGCCGGTGGCATGAACGTCTACGTGCTTTCCACTGCCACGCAGTTGGCCCGGCTGGGGGTGGAGGTGGACGTGTACACCCGCGCCACGCGCCCCAGCCAGGGGGAGATCGTGGAGGTGGAGCCGCGCCTGCGGGTGATCAACGTGGTGGCCGGGCCTTACGAGGGCCTGGCCAAGGAGGAACTGCCCACGCAGTTAGCGGCCTTTGCCGGGGGCATGCTGCAATTCGCGCGCTGCCACGGGCTGACCTATGACCTGGTTCATTCCCATTACTGGCTCTCCGGGCAGGTGGGCTGGCTGGTGCGGGATCTATGGGGGGTGCCGCTGGTGCACACCGCGCACACGCTCGCGGCGGTGAAGAACCTGCACCGCGCTGCGCACGATTCCGCGGAGACGGAGGCCCGCCGCATCTGCGAGCAGCAACTAGTGGATAACGCGGACGTGCTGGTGGTGAATACCAAGGAGGAGCGCGCCGATCTGGTCTCGCATTACGACGCCCCCACGCAGCGCATCGAGGTGGTCTCCCCGGGGGCGGACACGGAGTTATTCACCCCCGGCACCGACCGCAATACCGAGCGCGCCCGCCGGGAACTTGGCGTGCCCCTGCACGCCAAGGTGATCGCCTTTGTGGGCAGGCTTCAGGAGTTTAAGGGGCCGCAGGTGTTGATCCGGGCGGTAGCGCGACTGTTGGAACAGGCCCCCGAGCGCAACCTCCGGGTGCTCATCTGCGGCGGGGCCTCCGGAGCCGAGGCCACGGCCTCGCGCTACCGCGAGCTAGCCAGGGAATTGGGGGTGGCCCACCGCGTGCGCTTTTTAGAACCGCGCCCCCCGCAGGAGTTGGTGACGGTGTATCAGGCCGCCGATGTGGTGGCCGTGCCCAGCTACAACGAATCCTTTGGGCTGGTGGCCCTGGAGGCCCAGGCCACGGGAACCCCCGTGGTGGCCGCGCGCGCGGGTGGGCTGCCCATTGCGGTGGCGGAGGGCACCACGGGGATACTCGTGGACGGGCACGACCCCGCCGATTGGGCTCGCGCCCTGGGGGAGGTGCTTGACGACGATCCCGGGCGTATCCGCATGGGGGAGCAGGCCGTGCGGCACGCCGCCGCCTTTTCCTGGGGGGTGACCGCGCAGCGCCTGGAGGAGGTCTATGCCACGGCTATGGAGATCTCCGCCGAGGACTGCCGGGCGCGGCGCGCCTCGGGGCTATGAGGGCGCGGCTAAGCAGCCCCGGCAGAGCCGGAAGGATTGTGGAATGCTGGAGGGCATGAGTAACGGAAAGTTGATCCTGCTGCGTCACGGCCAGAGCGAGTGGAACGCCTCCAACCAGTTCACCGGCTGGGTGGACGTGAACCTCACCGAGAAGGGCGAGGCCGAGGCGCGCCGGGGCGGCGAGCTGATCAAGGAATCCGGGCTGAAGCCGCAGGTGCTGTACACCTCGCTGCTGCGCCGTGCGATCCGCACCGCGAATATTGCCCTCGACGCCGCGGATCGCCTGTGGATTCCCGTGGAGCGCGATTGGCGGCTCAACGAGCGCCACTACGGCGCATTGCAGGGCCTGAACAAGGCGGAGACCCGCGAGAAGTACGGTGACGAGCAGTTCATGGAGTGGCGTCGTTCCTACGGCACCCCGCCGCCCGAGCTGGCGGCGGATGCTGAGTACTCCCAGGCAAACGACCCCCGCTACGCCGATCTCCCCCAGGTGCCCGCCACGGAGTGCCTCAAGGACGTGGTGGAGCGCCTGGTGCCCTACTTCGAGGAGGAAATCCTGCCGCGCGTGAAGCGGGGCGAGGAGGTCATGGTGGCTGCGCACGGCAACTCCCTGCGCGCGCTGGTGAAGTACCTGGACAAGATCTCCGATGAGGACATCGCGGAGCTGAACATCCCCACGGGTATCCCGCTGGTCTACGAGATCGACGCCGAGGGCACCGTGGCCAACCCCGGTGGCACCTACCTCGACCCGGAGGCCGCCGCAGCCGGTGCCGCCGCCGTGGCCTCCCAGGGCGCGCAGAAGTAATAGCGCCGCTTTAAGGTGTCCTGGTCCCTCGTCCTCGCCTTCGGGGCGGGGGCCGCCCTCGCAGGTGGCCTCCCCCCGCTTTTTTCGCGCCTGCGCTCCGCCACGCGCCGCTACCGGGCGGCGGCCACCCTGGAGGAAAACCAGGTGACCACCATCGGCCAGGTGCTGCACCTGGCCATTCAGGGTTCCCCCACGGGCCTGGTGGTGATCGACCGGCGCGGCGAGGTGCTGCTCTCCAACGCGCGGGGGCACGAGATGGGCTTGGTGCACGATCGCACGCTGAACCCGGAGGTGTGGGAGGTGGCCCAGCGCGTTCACGAGGACAAGGAAACGCACGTGCTGAGCCTGGTGACCTCGGAGCGACGCACGGGCTCACGGGTGACCAACGTGCGGGCGGTGGTCAAGCCGCTCACGCTTATCGACGACCGCTTTGTGATCGTCTACAGCACCGACGAGTCCGAGTACGTGCGCATGGAATCCGCGCGGCGCGACTTTGTGGCTAACGTCTCTCACGAACTTAAAACCCCCGTTGGTGGCATGGCCCTGCTGGCCGAGGCCCTGGTGGAGTCCGCCGATGACCCCGAGCAGGTGGATTACTTTGGCACCCGCCTGCGCAAAGAGGCACTGCGTATGTCCGACCTCATCAACGAGCTGATCTCGCTTTCCAAGTTGCAGGGGGCCGAGGCCCTGCCGGACATGGAGCCGGTGCTGGTGGATGACGTGATTACCGAGGCCATGGCGCGCAACCAGGTGGCTGCCGACGGCCACTCCATCCCCCTGCTGCGCGGAGCGCCGTCGGGAGTGTGGGTCAATGCCAATAAATCCCTGCTGGTTACCGCCGTATCCAACCTGGTGAGCAACGCCATTAACTATTCCGGCACCTCCGCGCCCGTCTCGCTTTCCCAGCGCGTGGTGGACGGGGAGGCCGTGCAGATTCGGGTGACCGATCGCGGAATTGGCATTGCGCTGGAGGATCAAAAGCGCGTGTTCGAGCGATTCTTCCGGGTGGACAAGGCGCGTTCCCGCTCCACCGGGGGAACCGGGCTGGGCTTAGCCATAGTCAAACACGTGGTGGCCAATCATGGCGGTACGATTAAGGTGTGGTCGAAGCCCGGCACGGGCTCGACGTTTACCATTGAGCTTCCGATTTACACACCGGAGCAGGTGGATCTGCCGCCCGCCCCGGAGGACGACGATGCGACCGAGCCGCCCTTGCTCAAGGCAGTCTCGCGCGTGACGAACCGGCGAAAGGACAAAACTTCATGACAACCGTTTTGATCGTTGAAGACGAAGAATCGCTGTCCGATCCACTCGCCTTTCTGCTGCGCAAAGAGGGGTTTGACACGATCATCGCCGGCGATGGTCAAACGGCCCTGGAGGAGTTTGCCAACAATGAGGTGGACATCGTCCTGCTCGATCTCATGCTGCCCGGAATGTCCGGCACCGACGTATGCCGGGAACTGCGTGCCACCTCCAACGTGCCGGTGATCATGGTGACAGCCCGCGACGCCGAGATTGACAAGGTGGTGGGCCTGGAACTCGGCGCGGACGATTACGTGACCAAGCCGTATTCCTCCCGCGAACTCATCGCCCGAATCCGCGCGGTACTGCGCCGCAACGGCGGAGTGGAACTCAACGCGGTGGACGTGGAGGAAGAGGCCAGCGGGGATATTCTCTACGCCGGGCAGGTGCGCATGGACGTGGAGCGCCACACCGTGAGTGTGGCCGGGCGCGAGGTGAATATGCCGCTCAAGGAGTTTGAACTCCTGGAGTTTTTCCTGCGTAACTCTGGGCGGGTGCTCACCCGGGGCCAACTGATCGACCGCGTGTGGGGGGCCAACTATGTGGGCGATACCAAGACCCTCGACGTGCACGTGAAGCGGCTGCGAGCCAAGATCGAGCGGGAGCCCTCGCAGCCCACGCGCCTGGTGACGGTTCGGGGGCTGGGGTATAAGTTCGAGCGTTAGGAGGCTCTAGGGGGTGGAGCCTTGGGCTTTGTGGAGCGCCTCCCTCGTCGCCGGGTGTATGGGCAACACCCCCTCCGGTACCTGCTCGCGCGCGCGTAGGTGCGCGGCCAGCACCTCGTAGGCGGAATCGCCCATGAGGGCACGCAGTTCCGCCTCCTGGCTGATCCACACCGGCGTATCGGAGGTGTGGCAGCCGGGCGCGCTAGAGCAGTACCAGTCAAAATCCTCCCCGCCGTTGCCCCAGCCGCGGCGATCGTATTCCCCGATGGTGGTGCGCAGGATCTCGGTGCCGTCGGCACGCTCCTCCCATTCCTCGGTGCGCCGCAGCGGGAGTTGCCAGCACACCTCGGGCTTGTCCACGGTGAGGTCGCGGCCCTCGGCCACGCACCACTGGTGAATGGCGCAGCCGGCCCCGGTGGGCCAGCCGCGTCGGTTGGCAAAGATGCAGGCCCCGTCCACCACCTTGGTTTTGAGGGCGGGCTCGGGGTTGCCCTCCTCGTCATCGAGTTCGTCCCACACCAGCCAGGGCTCCAGGTCCTCGGGCTCGCCGTGAGCGAGGTATTCCTCTACCCCTGCCGGGCGCAACTGCCAGTAGCGGGCGGGGAGGGCGGAGACGGCGTCGTAAAGCTGATCGCGGTCCACCTCGTCGGAGAGGAAGGCTCCGTGGTTGCAGCAGCCGACGTCGGGAAGCTCCGCGCTGATGCCGTGGCAGGCGCTGGTGCCAAAGGTGCAGTGCCAGTGCGATTCCATCCAGGTGAGGTCGATGCTAAACACGTGGTGGGGATCGGTGGGGTGGGTGAACTCAAACCACTCCCGGGGGAAATCCGGGGCCTTTTCCACACCGCTGGCCACGGACTTCCCGGCGGGGGAGGAGGCGGGAAAACCGAGAAAAACCTGGGTGGATTGTGGGTGATTCACACCTGATGAGGGTAGACCGTCTACCCTATAGGGTGTGCGATTAGGTGTATTGGATGTGGGCAGCAACACTGTTCATTTGGTAGCGGTGGATGCCAAGCCCGGCGGGCGGCCCACTCCGATGAGCGATTGGAAGACCGCGATCAAACTCGTGGAACTCCTTGACGCTCAGGGGGCCATCCACGATAAGGGGATTAAGAAGCTCACCAAGGCGGTGAGCGAGTCCGCCGATCTGGCCCGGCAACTGGGCTGCGAGGAATTGATCGCCTTTGCTACCTCGGCGGTGCGCTCCGCCACCAACTCCGAGGACGTGCTCGCCCACGTGCACAAGGAAACCGGCGTGCGGCTGGAGGTGCTCTCCGGGGAGGACGAGGCGCGCCTGACCTTCCTGGCGGTGCGCCGCTGGCACGGCTGGTCCGCCGGGCGGATCACCAACCTGGACATCGGCGGCGGCTCCCTGGAAATCTCCACGGGCTCGGACGAGCAGCCGGACGCCGCTTTTTCGCTCAACCTCGGAGCGGGTAGATTGACCCACGAGTGGTTTGATACCGATCCGCCCGAGCGGAAAAAGATCAATCTGCTGCGCGACTTCATTGACGCCGAGTTGGTGGAACCGGCCCGCCAGGTGCGTAGTTTTGGCCCCGCCCGCATCGCCGTGGGCACCTCCAAGACGTTCCGCACCCTGGCCCGGCTCACGGGTGCCGCGCCGTCCGCGGAGGGGCCCTACGTGACGCGCACGCTCACCGCTCCCGGCCTGCGCCAACTGATCGCCTTCATCTCCCGCATGACGGCCTCGGATCGCGCGGAACTAGAGGGCGTGAGTTCGGATAGGTCGCATCAGATCGTGGCGGGAGCGCTGGTGGCCGAGGCCGCCATGCGCGCCCTGGGCTTGGAAAAGATTGATATTTGCCCGTGGGCGCTGCGCGAGGGCGTTATTCTACAGCGGATAGACAAGGGACTGGAAAGAGGAGAGGAAGCACGATGAGTGACGAGGAAAAGCAACTCACCGTTGCCGAGCTTTTAGAACGCGCCCAGGCCAACCGTGGCGGCGCTGCCCAGCGTTCCACCGGGCGACGTCGCCGCCGCAGCCTGGAGGACGGCGGCATCTCCGTGGCGGAACTCACGGGCTCCCTCTCCCGCGTGAAGGACAAGCCCGCCGAGTCCCGCCACTCCTCGGTGCCCATTGATACCCCGGAGTCCGAGCGGCGCCCCCGCTCCTCCTCCACGCCCTCGGTGACCGGATTTAAGCCCACGCCCACCCCCGCTCGGGGGCAGGGCGTGCAGTCCGCCCCGCGTCCGGCTTCGGGCGGGTCTGCTACATCGTCTGGTTCCGCTACCGGCGCGGCTCCGGAGAGCGTTCGACGCACCCCCGCCGCCACCAGCCCCGTTAAGCCCGCGCCGGGTGTTGCTCCCGGTTCTGCTTCTCGACGCCCCGGTGGTGCCACGGGGGCTTCTTCTTCGGGTGCTCCGAGTTCTGGTGCTTCGGCTTCTGCCTCGGGTGTGGCGGCGCGCGGTGGTGCCTCCGGCTCGGCAGCCTCCCGGGGTGTTATGGACCAGGCACCTTCGGCCGCCGCCAAGAAACCGGCTGGGCGAACCCAGGGTGTGCCGCAGGCCTCTGGTACACCGCAAGCCTCGGGTGCTAAGACTCCGAGTGCGGGGAAATCTACCCCTGCGGCGCGCCCCGGTGCTCAGCGTTCGGGCGGCCCGCAGGCGGGTTACCAGCGTCCGGGGGCTCAGCCTGGTACGAAGCCCGCTGCGCAGAAGCCGGGTGCTCAGCAGTCCGGCCCGCAGCGGCCTGGTTCTCAACGTTCTAGCGCCCAAGGTTCTAGTTCTCAGGGCTCTAGTGCCCAACGGGCGGGTTCTGCGGGGCCTCAGCGCTCGGGCTCCTCGCAGACGAGCGTGAACCAGGGAACCAGGGGAACCCAGGGAGTAACGCCCCAGGGCGCGCAGGGAGTGGTGCCGCAGGGCAAGGCCGCGTGGCCCATTCCCGATTCCGCGCGCCGGGCCGGGCAGCGCCCCGGTCAGGGCTCGACTCAGAGTACGCAGAGCACGGCGGGTGCCGCGCAGGGCAGTAAGCCCGGTGCCCGCCCGGCTGCGGGGATTCCGGGTGCCGCTGGTGCCCAGAAGCCCGTCTCGGCCGTGGAGCCCTCGGCGGAGGAAACCGCCGTGATCTTGCGCGTGGGTGGCACTAACGCGCAGAAGCAGGCCAAGAACGCTTCCCAGACCGCCGGAAAGGCGGGCAGCGCTGCGGGCGCTCAGACCAAGGGGGCCAAGGCCTCCGCGCAGGAGAACGCTGCGGAGGAGACCGGGCGTATCCCCCGCGTGGGAGACAAAAACTCCGCTCCGGTGGCCAGCCTTTACCAGCGTCCTGAGAAGGACGCGGAGGCCGGTGCCGCGAGCGGGGAAAAGAAGTCCGAGGACTCCGCCAAGGGCAAGAAGCCGCAGAAGCCCGGCGAGGGCGCGAAGAAGAAGCGCGAGCCGGAGCCCCGCACTGGGGCTGGCTCGGCGGTGCTCCTGGCCGTGATGGGCGTGGTGCTCGGTGCCCTGGTGTTCATCGGCTTTGATCAACTGTGGTCCTCCGGGCTGAGCCGCATTCTGGTGGGCGTGCTGGCAATTGCCGTCACCGGGATCATGGTGGGCGTGGTACACGCCCTGCGCACCGCGCGCGATGGCGTTTCCATGAGCCTGGCGGCCGTGGTGGGCCTGCTGATGACCTTTGGCCCCTATATTCCGCATATGCTTCAGGGATAGTTCACTGAGGCGGCCTTATTGGTGAGGTCGTGGAAGCCGGGCGGTTGGCTGACCGCCCGGCTTTTCTATGGCTGGGGGCACGTGGGTTTAGGTGGCTGAGGCTCGCGTGCTGGCTGCGGCGCGGCGGTGGCTGCTGTGCTGTGATGCCTCTGCTGCGCGGCGCGTGCACCTATGGCAGGGTGGGGTGCATGACTTCAATCGCAGTAATTGGCGGCGGAAAAATCGGTGAGGCCCTCGTAGGCGGCCTCGTGGCGGCGGGCACTAGCCCCGCACAGATCGTGGTGACCAACCGTTCCTCGGAGCGCAGCGAATACCTCCGCGAGCGCTACGGCGTGGAAACCACCTCGGATAACACCCAGGCGGCTTCCGGGGCGGAGACGGTGTTTCTGTGTGTGAAGCCCAAGATGATCGGCGGCGTGCTGCGCGAGATCGCGGAAACCATCAACGATAACGATGCAGACACCACCGTGGTCTCTATGGCGGCTGGTCTTTCCCTGGCCTCCCTCCAGGAGGATCTTTCCGCGGGCACGGCCATCGTGCGCGTCATGCCCAATACCCCCATGATGGTGGGCAAGGGCGTGTGCGCGGTGGCCTCGGGGCGCTTCGTGAGTGAGGAGCAGGCCAGCGCCGTCAAGGAACTGCTCAGCGCCGTGGGCACCGTGGTGGAGGTGGCCGAGGAGGACATGGACGCCGTGACGGCCCTGGCGGGTTCCTCCCCGGCCTACGTGTACCTGGTTGCGGAGGCGCTTATCGACGCCGGGGTGAGCCTTGGCCTCACGCGCGACGTGGCCACGAGGCTGGCTTCCGGTGCGATCGAGGGAGCGGGGGCCATGCTGGCCCAGGAGGGGGCCGACGCCACGACGCTGCGCGCTAATGTCTCCTCCCCGGCGGGAACCACCGTGGCGGCTCTGCGGGAGTTGGAGGAATCGGGGATCCGGGGTGCGTTCTTCCGCGCGGCGGAGGCTTGCGCGCTGCGTTCCAAGGAACTGGGTGCCCCGGTGGCGCCTCCTGTGGAGGACTAAGGCCTGTGGGGCTGGGGCTGCTCGTGGCTGTTTGTGGTGCCCCATGAGGCACTTTCCGCAGCACCAGGCCCCTTTGGGCACCCGGCATGGACTCAGGTCGCACCAGTCACACATTTCACGCTAAACTTGTTGCAGCACGTGCGTGATTCGTTCTGTGGGAGGGGAAGCCTACAGCGCGCCACCTGCTTGTGAAGGGTTAGGTAACTATGGCTAATGAAGATAAAGGAACTTTTCTGACGGTCGCGGAGGTCGCGGAGATCATGCGCGTTTCCAAGATGACCGTGTACCGCCTGGTGCACTCCGGTGAACTGCCCGCCGTGCGCGTGGGTCGCTCCTTCCGCGTGCACGACAAGGCGGTGAACGAGTACCTGGACTCCTCGTACTACGAGGTGGGGTAGAGTTCCCTTTGATCTAGACCGCCCGCCGCGTCCTATCGGGGCTTGCTGGGTCCGAGGCTCTACTTGGCTTGCTTCTGTGTGGGGCGTGGCGGGTGTGATTTTTGGTAGCACCTAGTGCTGCCGCTAAAGTGGAGAGCATTCGTGCCAGCACAGGTGCGCGTGCTCGGCAGAACAGAAGTACAACAACGAGGTAAGTGAGGTAGCCCTATGGGTTCCGTGATTAAGAAGCGCCGCAAGCGCATGTCCAAGAAGAAGCACCGCAAGATGCTGCGACGCACGCGCGTGCAGCGTCGTAAGTTGGGCAAGTAAAGCCTTCTTGGGCTGTTTGCTGCGATATACGGCATAGCAGCATAGGGCAATGCCTCTGGGGAGACCACCATCGGCGGTCTCCCCAGAGGCGTTTGTGTTTTAGATGGTAGATAAGTGGGGTCTGCTATCAAAACTGTCTCTACGGTGTGAACTTTTCTTGGGAACAGACGTCTACAGTTGTTGCGCTAGGGTAAACATCCTAGCGCTATTCACCGTATCTATGATGATGCCCAGGTTCATGGGTCCAGTTGGATCCAGCCCCAGGGAAAAGGTATTTTGTCACCACCATCGCCAGACCAATCACTTGAGCGATGGTGGTGGTGATCCAAGCGATGATGATGGAATCGGAGAGTGGAAGACTTCTATCGATCACCTGTATGTAGGCATATCCGATAAAAACGATGTCCATCACAATCAGCTGTAAAAGGACAAGGATTGGTATTCCGTATCCTAAGACCTTTTTGAGTCGGGAATCGAGCCGGTGATCCTCTATCTTGAGTTTATTTAACTCTTCTGAATAGGAGGCAAGGCTATTCCTTCCGGTCTTGTCACTTGTAGCCCCGGAGCTTTCCTTGGAGCTGGCGATGGCGTCATCCACCTCTGAGTTTGCCATCAGATCAGCCTTAGATTCTTTAACCGATACTCCATGGAGGGTTTAGAGACGCCAAAGAATGAGGCGAGTGAGAATAAATCCGCGCCCAGCTGCCACAGTTGCCTGACGGCATAGCCTGGCATGAGGAGTTCTGCGGCAAAAGCGTTGGCATACACTTCGTGGGGATCGCTCCCTTTGGCGGAATTATCATCCCTACGACGGTCAATCTGGGAGGTTTCCCCATCCTCCACCATGTGCCCTAACTCGTGCGCGCAGGTGAACCGCTGCCGAACAAAAGAGTAATCCGTGTCTACCCAGATTTGGGGGAGTTTGTATTGGTCCCCCTTGGGGCGGAACAATCCCTCTACGTCTTCGGGCATGTCCCCTCGATGGACTTCCGCTCCATACCGTGTGGCGATCTCAAATGGATCGACCGGAAATGTATCGGTATCCCAGTACTTCTCAAGGATGTTGGTTGCAGCGTCCGTAGCCTCACGGCGGATCGCGGCCACCTGTTCCGGGGCCAAACGCTCTGCAAACGCAGGCATCTGCCTCACCCCTTTCCCTCTCCCTGTGCTCTGATTTGGATATTACGCATCATGCTTCGTGCGGCGCGTACTCATAACCCCGTCTACCCCCAAGTTTTCCCCTGTGTTCTAGGAGGATATTACACGTCAGGCTCGCCTGCCAGGCACCCCTACCCCGCCCACCCCCGCCGCAACCTCCACCCCAGCAGACTGAACCCGGCCGTCGCCAGCCCCGGCAGCCCGTAGGTGCGGATCGCCTTGCGCACGTTGCGGTAGTCGCGCACCAGCCAGCCGCGCCGGTGGGCGGCGCGTCGCAAAGCGCGGTCGGGGTTGATCGCCACGGCGGTGCCCACCATGCTGAGCATGGGGATGTCATTGGAGGAATCCGAGTACGCGGTGCAGCGCTCCAGATCGAGTTTTTCCAGGGCCGCCAGGGCCGCCACGGCGTGTTTCTTGCCGGGCCCGTGGAGAATATCGCCCACGAGTTTCCCGGTGAATTTGCCGTCCTTGACCTCGGCTACGGTACCGAGTGCCCCGGTGAAGCCAAAGCGCTGGGCGAGGATCTGGGCAAGTTGCACCGGCGTGGCGGTGACCAGCCATACCTGCTGGCCCGCCGCGAGGTGCATGGCGGCGAGATCGCGGGTGCCAGGGAAGGCTTTGTCGAGCATGTGGCGGTCCACGATCTCCTCGCAGAGTTCGGTGAGTTCCGCCACGCTGCGGCCCTTGATGAACTCTAGGGCCTGATTGCGCCCGGCGGCCATGTCCTCGGCGTTTTCGGAGCCGGTGAGGCGGAACTTGAGCTGCTTCCATGCCATCGGAATGATCTCGGTGAGCCGGAAGTAGCGCTTGCGGGCCAGGCCAAAGGCCAGGGCCACCAGGGAGGAGCCCTGAATGAGGGTGTTGTCCACGTCGAAGAAGGCGGCCACGCCGGCGTCCTGGGGCACCTCGGGGTCGGTGGGGGAGAGGCGCAGGGAGCCTGCGGCCTCGATGGAGCCGCTGACGGATTCGATGCCGGAGTGGAAGGATTCCAGTGAGATCCCGTAGTTCTGTTCCACCGCGGCGGCCGCGGCGGCGCGCCCTGCCTCTTCCTGCTGGTCGTCGCCAAGCGGGGGCAGCGCGGTGCTGGCGAGGAAGCGCCGCAGGTTGCCGTGGCTGATGGACCAATTGACCAGGAAGTCGCGCGGCGAGGCGGGAAAGGAGGGCGGGTGGATCTCATGCACGCCCACCATCGTAGGCCTGGTAGGACGGAGAGTGTGCAGAAACATCGTGTTCAGTTGATGGTGCGCTCCACCTGTGGCTCGTGTGCGCGGGTGGAGGCGCAGATTAGGCCGTTGTTGGAGCGGCATGGGGTACCCTTGGAGATCTGCGACGTGGACTCCGATGTGGAGTGGGCGGCGGAGTTTGGGGATCGGGTGCCCGTGGTGGTGCTGGACGGGGAGGAGTTTGCCTGCTGGGAGGTGGATAACGAGGAGTTAGGCCACGCTTTGTTGGTCTGAGGGGAGAAAGCCTATTACGGTTGGCCTCAACTGAAAGATTCCCCTATTATCCGCCTAAAGTTGGGGGATGTGGCAGAAAGCGGTGAATGGCAACGTGAGTGTGCTCGTGGTGGGCATGTCGCACCGATCGGCTCCGGTGGAATTGCTGGAAAAGCTGAGCATGGATGATGCCGTGCGGGAGGAGGCCACCTCCCTGTTGCTGGAGCGCCCGGCGCTCTCCGAGGCCATGATTATCTCCACCTGCAACCGCCTGGAGGTATATTCCGTGGCCACCGGCTTCCACCCGGGGGTGCAGGACGTGGTGAGCGTGCTGCACGAGGTCTCCGGGGTGGACATGGATACCCTGCGCGGCTACCTGTATGTGCGCTACGCCGAGGCCGCCGCCGAGCACATGATGGAGGTGGCCTCCGGGCTGGATTCCATGGTGGTGGGCGAGCAGCAGATCATCGGCCAGGTGCGCAGCGCCTACCAGGAGGCCACGCAGAAAGGCACGGTGGGCCAGGCGCTGCATGGGCTAACCCAGGCGGCCCTGCACGCGGGCAAGCGCGTGCACGCGGAGACGAGCATCGACGATGAGGGGGCCTCGATGGTCACCCTGGCGATGGAGGAGGCCCTGGCCGCGCAGGGTTTGGGCGGCCCCCACCCGTTAGAAGGCCGCTCGGCCCTGGTGCTGGGGGCCGGGGCGATGGCCTCCCTGGCTGCCACGCACCTGGGCAGGCTGGGAGTGGGCAGGTTGGTGCTGGCCAATCGCACCCGTTCCCGCGCCGAGCGCCTGGCCGAGCACGCCCGCGAGGCCGGGGTGACGGCCGAGGTGGTGGACTTCGAGCAGCGCGGCGCGGTGATCGGGCAGGTGGACATGGTGGTCTCCGCCACCGGCGCGGATTATTTCACGGTGACGCCGGGGGACGTCGCTAAGCTGCCCGGGCCGCTCACCCTCATCGACCTTTCCCTGCCGCGCGATATTGCGCCGCACGTGGGAAATATCGAGGGCATGCACCTGGTAAACATCGAGCGGCTGCACCGGCGAGGCACGCAGGCCACCAGCGCGGTGGAGGAGCAGGCGCGCGCGATCGTGGACGAGGAAATGCAGCGTTTTACCTCGGAGCAGCGCGTGCGCGACGTCGCCCCCGCCGTGACTGCCTTACGACGCCACGCCGCCGACCTCATCGACGCCGAGCTGGAGCGCCTGCGCGGCCGCGCCCCGGACATGGCGGAGGGGGAGTACCAGGAGGTCTCGCGCACCGTGCGCCGCGTGGTGGATAAACTGCTGCACGCCCCCACGGTGCGGGTGAAGGAACTGGCGGTGACCTCCGGCGTGGTCTCCTACGAGTCCGCCTTGCAGGAACTCTTTAACCTCGAACCCACCCCCGCGCGCAGCGTGGCGCTGCCCGCCAGTGACCTGCCGCGCAGCGATTTCCCGCAGTAATAAATAAGGAGCAGGCTTCCCATGACCCACACACCGCTGACCCTGGGCACGCGCGGAAGCGTGCTGGCCACCACCCAGGCCGGGCACGTGCGCGACGCCCTCATCGCTGCCGGTACTCCCGCCGAGTTGCACATCGTGACCACGGAAGGGGACGTGAACATGGCCCCGGTGGAGCGCATCGGTGTGGGCGTGTTCACCCAGGCCCTGCGCGAGGCGATGGCGGCCGGGGAGTGCGCTGCGGCCATTCACTCCTTCAAGGATCTGCCCACCGCCCCCGACCCCCGCTTTCACCTCGTGGTGCCGCCCAGGGAGGACCCCCGCGAGGCCCTGATCGCGCGCGACGGCCTCACTCTCAGTGATCTCCCCGAGGGCGCGCGCGTGGGTACCTCCGCGCCCCGGCGCATTTCCCAACTCCGCGCCCTGCGCCCGGACCTCGATATTCGTCCCCTGCGCGGCAACATTGATACCCGCATGGGCAAGGTCGCCTCCGGGGAACTGGACGCGATCGTGCTGGCCTACGCCGGGCTGCTCCGCGTGGGCAAGCAGGACCGCGCCACCGAGGTCTTTGACCCCGAGGTATTCCTGCCCGCCCCCGCCCAGGGTGCGCTGGCCGTGGAGTGCCGCGCCGAGGACGCCCCCGCCGTGGCGGCCCTTGACGCCCTGACCCACCCCGAATCCGCCGACCGCGCCCGCGCCGAGCGTTCCCTGCTCGCCACCCTGGAGGCTGGGTGTACCGCCCCGGTGGCGGCCCACGCCGTGATCGAGGGCGAGGAACTGGTGCTGCGCGCCGGGGTCTTTGCCCTCGATGGCTCCCAGCGCCTGCTGGTGGAGCACCGCGCGCCCCGGAACCAGGCCACGGAGTTGGGCCGGGAAGCCGCCCGCGTGCTCCTGGCCGAGGGGGCGGCGGAGGTCATGGCGGGGTAGTCTGTGTGCGCCGGGGCCGCGTCCCGCTGGGATTAGCGTGCCCGGGCGCTTACACTGGGTACCCACCATGGCTTATTTACAGATCACCGATACTCAGGTGACCATTACTTTGGACTGGTGGGAAAAGATCGCCGCGCACCGCTCCCACCTCACCGTCCCCGTGCGCGCCATCGTGGGCGCCCGCGCGGTGGACGATGTGTTTGCGCTCCCGGAGATTAAGTCTGCCGCCCAGGCCTCCGGGCCGGGGGTCTCGGCCACCAGGATCAAGGGTTTGACCACCACGGGGACGTTCCACACCCCGCAGGGCACCGTTTTTGCCGTGTGTCACTCCGGTTCGGGGGCCAAGGGCGGTCGCGCCGGGCTGGTGATTGCCCTGGATAAGGCCACGGTGGATTACATCGTGGTGACCACCCCGCTGGCGCGGCGCTATGCGGCGCAACTTGACCCGCAAGGGCAGCGCCGCGCGGCATAGGGAGCCGAGCCGGTTTCCTATTTATCCGGCCATATTTTATGGTGTTAATACCACACTGTGATTCTGCGGTGGCGACCGGGGCATGAAGATCGCCCTGCGGAATCGAAGCTAACGCCTCGCGCTGTAGTCCGGCACGCCCACGTGGTGCCGCGCAGCCCGCGAGGCGTCCTTTGACCCTGTCCAAGAACTAGAAAAGAAGCATATGAGTATGGCCCACCAGGCTTGTGCGCCTCAGAGCACGCCGCAGACCCCCCAGCCGGGCACGGTCATCTTTGTTGGCGCAGGACCGGGCAATCCAGATTTGCTGACCATTCGGGCCCGCGAGGTGCTGGCGGAAACCGCCGTGGCCTATACGGACGCGGAGGTGCTCAGCGGCGTGCGGGAGATCGTGGCCGCCAACCTCCCGGTGCCGCAGGAGAAGATCGACGCCGCGGAAAAGGAATACGAGGCCCTGGTGGAGGAGGCCCGCACCCAGGGGGCGCGCCGCAAGCCGCCGCGCCCCGCGCCCCCCACCGCCGCCGATATTCGGGAGGTGGCCGACCCCAACCCGGCCGAGATTGCCGCGAACCTGGCCGAGGCCGTGCAGGGCGGCGAGGACGTGATTCGCCTGGTGGCGGGCAACCCCTTGTCCCGGGAATCCGTGCTGGCGGAGATCTCCGCCGTGGCGGAGACTGGGGCGGAGTTCCAGGTGGTGCCGGGAATGTCCTTGCCCTCCACCGTTCCGGCCTTTGCCGGAATCGCCCTGGGTTCCACGTTCACGGAAACGGACGTCACCGGCGGTGGCGCGGACTGGGACCAGTTGGCCGCCGCCCCGCAACCGCTGGTGCTTCAGGCCACCCGCGAGGATCTGGGCATCATCGCGGAGGAACTCCTGGCCAGGGGGCTGGGCGCGGGCACTCCGGCCTCCGTCACGGTCAATGGCACCACGCGCTTGCAGCGCACCTTTGACGCCACCCTGGGTACCCTGGCCAAGCTCGATGTGGAGTTGCCGGGCCGCCTGGTGATTACCCTGGGTACCGCCGTGGACGATCGCTCCAAGTACTCCTGGTGGGAAAACCGCCCCCTGTATGGCTGGCGGGTGCTGGTGCCGCGCGCCAAGTCCCAGGCCGGGCCCATGAGCGCGCGCCTGGCCAGCCACGGCGCGATCCCCCAGGAGGTGCCCACCATCTCCTTAGAACCCCCGCGCAACCCGGCGCAGATGGAGCGCGCCATTAAGGGCATCGTGGAGGGCCGCTACCAGTGGATCATCTTCACCTCCGTCAATGCCGTGGAGGCGGTGTGGGATAAGATCACCGCCTTTGGGCTGGATGCGCGCGCCTTTGCCGGCGTGCACCTGGCGGCGGTGGGCCGCAAGACCTCCCAGGCCATTAAGGCCCTGGGGCTCACCCCGGAGGTCACCCCGCCCGCCACCAAGCAGAACGCTCAGGGCCTGGTGGAGGTGTTCCCCGAGTACGTGGAGGACCTCGATCCGGTGGGCCGCGTGCTGCTCCCGCGCGCCGATCTGGGCAGCGACCTCCTGGTGGAGGGCCTGCACCATGCCGGGTGGGAGGTGGACGACGTGGTGGCCTACCGCACCGTGCGCGCCGCCCCGCCGAGCGCCGAGGTGCGGGACATGATTAAGACCGGCGGGTTTGATGCCGTGTGCTTCACCTCCGGCTCCACCGTGAAGAACCTGGTGGGGATCGCGGGCAAGCCGCACCGCCGCACCATCATCGCCGTGATCGGCCCGGCTACCGCCCAGGTGGCGCGCGAGATGGGCTTGCGCGTCGATGTCATGCCGGAGGAGGCGGACGTTCCCGCCCTGGTGGACGCGCTCGCGGCCCACGTGGCCTCTCTGCGCGCCGCCGGGCAGTTGCCGCCGCCGAGGAAGAAGCGCAGGGCGCGTCGTAAAGCATAGGTGGCGGGCTTAGGATGGGACACGGCCTTATCCCCGACCGCGATTGGAAGATACCCGTGTCCAGCCTGACCCCTCCGGTGCGCAGGCCGCGCCGACTGCGCACCACCCCCGCTATGCGGGAACTGGTGGCCGAGACCGCCCTGCGTCCGGCCGATCTGATCCTGCCGATGTTCCTGGCCGAGGGCCTGGAGCAACCCAGGGAGATCGCCTCCATGCCGGGCGTACACCAGCACACCACGGACTCCCTGCTGCGCGCCGCCCACGAGGCCCTGGACGCCGGGGTGCGCTGCGTGGACCTCTTTGGGGTGCCGCTGCCGGAGAACAAGGACGCCACCGGTTCCGTGGCCTGGGACCCCGAGGGAGTGCTCAACCGGGGGGTGCGCGCGCTGCGCGAGGAGTTCGGTGACGACCTCCTGGTGATGGCCGATACCTGCCTGGACGAGTTCACCGATCACGGCCACTGCGGGGTGCTGGGCACCGACCGCTACGGGGTGAGCATCGTGGATAACGACGCCACCCTGCCGCTCTATCAGGACATGGCGGTGGCCCAGGCGTGGGCCGGGGCGCACATCGTCAGCCCGTCCGGCATGATGGACGGGCAGATCGCCGCGATCCGCGAGGCCCTGGACGCCCAGGGCTTTAGCGACGTGGCGATCATGGCCTACTCAGCCAAGTACGCCTCCGCTTTCTTCGGCCCCTTCCGCGAGGCCGTGGGCTCCTCCCTGGAGGGGGATCGCCGCGCCTACCAGCAGGATCCCGCCAACGCGCGGGAATCCCTGCTGGAGGTGGAACTGGACGTGGCCGAGGGCGCGGACTTCGTGATGGTCAAACCCGCCCTGCCCTACCTGGACATTCTGCGCCAGGTGGCCGATGCCTCCCCGGTGCCGGTGGCCGCCTACCAGGTATCCGGCGAGTACGCCATGATCCAGGCCGCGGGCCAGCGCGGCTGGGTGGACGGGCAGCGCGTGATGATGGAATCGCTGCTCTCCATCAAGCGCGCCGGGGCGGATCAGATCCTCACCTACTTTGCCACCGAGGCCGCCCGCTTGCTGCGCTAATGAGTTTTGCGTTTATGACCTCTCTTCACACTGCCCCTCAAACCGCTCCTCAGTGAGCCCCTCCGCAATGAGCCCTACGAGAATAAGAAAGATCCCCGTGCACCCAACACAACAACACGCCGATACCACCCCACCCGCCCGGCCCGAGAGCATAAGCCTCCTGGCGCGGGTATGGGGGCTGGTGCTGGGCGCGGAACTGCTCCACCAGGTGCTCTCCGTGGTGATGACGCTCATGGATACCTCCGCGCTCAAGGCCGCCACCAAGGAGATCGCGGAAACGCAGGGCGTGGGCGAGGAAATCCCGGAGTCCCTGCTCACCACCGCCACCTACCTGGGGGTGAGCCTTTCCGGGATGATCGCCATTGGCATAGTGGCGCTGCTGACCTGGCTGCTGCGCGTGCTGCACACCGGGCACAAGTGGGCCCCCGCCGCGCGCCGGGTGACCATGATCTTTGCCTTCTACTTCGTGGTACGCGCTGTGATGATCTTCTCCCTGACCCCGGGGCACACCAATATCCCTGTGGGCTTCTACGCTGCGGACGGCTCCTTGCAGATCCTCGCCGGGGTGGGCGCGGCGGTGGCCCTGGTCTTTGTGTTCCGCCGCGAGACCCTGGTGTGGACGGGGGAACTCAAGAGCGCGGAGTAGGGCTGTGCTTATTGGGGCTTATCGACGTCGCGGGGGTGCGGCGTCGATTTTTCTTTGCAGGTGTGCCTGTGTGGGTCCGGGGCGTCGATAAGCACTTTTCTCTGCCACCGTGTGACGCGTGTGATTCACTCCTGCCCCACACCGCAGCGAAGTGATTTTTCCTCGCCTCTGTGTGACTGGTGTGACTCCCACCAGCCCCACACCACCCCCGAGGCGGTAGGATCACCTGACATGTCGGTTGATGATCGATCCGTACCCCCGGCCCTCAAGGCGGCCTTTGGGCTGTGCCTGGTGGCGGCGGTGCTCATGCTGCTGGCCGCCTTCGCGGCGCTGAGCGATCTGCCCCGCGCCACCGGAACCACGATCCGCCTCAATCTCGGGGTCGTAGGCGGGGTGAATCTCCTGGTGGCGCTCATCATGGCGGCCGTGGTGCCCCGGCTGCGCACGCCGGGGAAGGCCGGGCTGGGCGCGCGGCGTGCGCTGGCCCTCGGTGGCGCGGCGAGCATCGCGGTGAGCGTGTTGGGGTTGGTCACGCAGACGGTGGGGGTGGCGATTCTGGGGCACGTGATTGTGCTGGCGTTTGCGATGTTGGCGTTGTATCGTCCCGCAGTCAGCGCTTTTCTGCGGGCAGCGCGGTGATACGCAGGGGCAACGCAGTGAGCGCGGCGAACACGGTGGGCTCAGGAAACACGGTGAGATAGGTGTGAAAGAAGGAAGAAGCGTGCGGGAATGGCCGATGAGGTAGCCCAGGCGATCAACCAGGCCAAGGAGGCCGCCGCCGAGGCGGGTTTTGGGGATCCGCAGGCGCTGGGGGAATCGGGGCGCAAGATCTCCCTGTCCTTTGATCTGGTGGGGCTCACGGATGCTCCGGAGATCGCCCAGATTGAGCGCGCCCTGGGGGAGATACCCGGGGTGCGGGCGCGGATCGTGTATCACAGCGCGATGGCGTGGATCACCGCCCCGGAGGGGCTGGTGCCCAATCAGATCGTGGAGGTGTGCGCCCGCTTTGGGGTGCAGGCGGTGCTCACCGATGACGCCCTGCGCCGCCAGAGTCTCTATCGGGCCGAGGACGTCGCTCCCGGGCAGGTTCCGCGTCGATTGCCACGCGGGAAGCACGGGCGGCGTCGCGCCGAGGCCGAGCGCCGCGATCTCGAACGGGCGCGGGCGGCGGGGTTCTTTCACCCGGATTCGGTGTGGCCCACCCCGGAACCGGGAGCCGCGCGGGAGCCCAGGGGCGCGGAAAAGCGCGCCGGTGATGTGCTCTATACCGCGCGCGATCTCATCACCACCCCGCGCCTGATCGTAGCCCTGCTGCTCACTCTGCCGGTGGTGGCGCTCAGTTATATTCCCCAGGCGCAGTTCCCGGGCTGGCAGTGGGCGTGCGCGCTGCTTTCCATTCCCGTGGTGAGTTGGTGCGCCTGGCCCTTTCACCGGGCGCTGGCCGGCGGCGTGCGCCGGGGTGCGGTGGCGCTGGACGGGGCGAGTTCCCTGGCGATCCTCGCGGCCTTCGCGTGGTCGGTGGGCACGCTGCTGTTCACGGAGGCCGGTTCCCTGGGCTGGCGGGGCACCCCGGATGTGTTTGCGCTCACCGCGCAGCGCTTCAACGAGGCGGAGTTGTTCTTTGACGTGGCCTGCGGCACCACGCTGCTGCTGTTGATCGGGCGCAAACTCTCCATTCAGGCGCGTTCCTCGCTGCTCGATGACCTCGCGGCACAGCGCGTGGAGCCGCAGTCCCAGGTGGTGCTGGTGAGCCACAACCGCGCCACGGGTAAGCCGGTGATGGAGGAGGTCTCCGTCAGCGAGATCAATGTGGGCGATGACATTTTGGTGCAGCCCGGCCAGCGGATTCCCGTGGACGGCGTGGTGATCGGCGGCAGCGGCACGGTGCGCCCCGGCGTGGTGGAGACGGTACTGCCCACCTCCAGCGGCCTGGTGCCGGTGGAGGTGGATTCCCCGGTGCGCGCCGGGGCGATCAACGTGGGCCAGCGGATCAAGGTGCGGGTACAGCGCACCGGGCACCGCACCCGCATCGCCGGGGTGGAGCGCTGGATCTCCGGGGTGAACGCCCTGCAAAACACGGCGGTGATGCTCTCCACCCGCTCCGCTCGGCTGTTGATCCCGGCGGCGGTGAGCGTGGCGGTGCTGAGCTTTGCCGGGTGGGTGCTGGGCACGGGCAATCCCGCGCTGGCCTTTGGCACGGCGTTGGCGGTGCTGGCCTGCGTGGCCCCTGCGGCGCTGGCTCTTTCCTCCGCGCTGGCCCTGCGCCTGGGCGTGGAGACGGCCGCCCGGCACGGCATGCTCCTGCGCGAGGGGGCGGTGATGCGCCGCTTGCAGGGGGTGGACACGGTGATCTTCAACCGGGTGGGGGCGCTTTCCCACTCGGACATGACGGTGGAGACCGTCACGGCGGACGTGGGGGAGAACCCCGATCTGGTGCTGCGGGTGGCGGCGGCGCTGTGCCTGGAATCGGAGCACACGGCCTCGCGCGCCATCGTGCATGCCGCCCGCCAGGCCCGCGATCACGATTCCGGCGGGGACATTCCGCACTGGATCGACGTGAATCACGCGCACATCGATGAGGACGGCACCTTTCACGCCCAGATCGACCTCCCGGTGCGCGATGCCCACGGCCAGCACTCCCGTCAGGTCAGCGCCAGCCTGTGGCGGCCGCACAACCTCTCCGAACTTTCCGGCAGGCTTGCCGACGCCGCCTTTAGCGGCGGCACGCCCCTGGTGGTGCGATGGAACGGCCGCGATCGGGGCGTGATCTCCCTGCACGACACCGTGCGCGAGGACGCCGCCGAGGCGGTGGCGCAGTTGGAGTCGATGGGCCTGGAAACCATGATGCTCACCCGCGATGCGTACCCCGTGGGGCGTCGTTTTGCGCGTCGATTAGGCATCTCCCAGGTGCTCGCGGGGATCTCCGCAGGCCGCAAGCCCTACGCCGTGCGCGGGGTACACAACCGGGGCGCGCGGGTGGCGATGGTGGGCGATTCCTCCGTGAGCGAGTGCCTGAAGGTGGCGGACGTCGGCGTGCTTATCGACGCCGAGGCGCAACTGGACAAGGCCAGCCGCTCGGAATCCACGGGGGCCGACGTGGTGCTGCTGCGCCGCGACGTGAGTGCCATCGCCCAGTTGATGGGCCTGGCCCGCAAGGTATGCACGGTGGTGGATCGCAATATCCTCTTCGCCTGGGCCTATAACGCGGTAGCGGTGGTGGCCTCCGTGGCGGGGCTGCTGCACCCGATGGCGGCCACAGTGCTCATGCTCGCGGCGTCGCTGGTCATCGAGGCGCGCTCGAACTCGGTGCGCAAGTATCCGGCCGCGTAGGGCAGAATCGGGGGCATGAGTTCACCCGCACGCCGCTTACTGCACGCCGCCCCGCTTCTCGACGCCGCCGCAGGCCGCACCCCCACCCGCACCCCGGTGTGGTTCATGCGCCAGGCCGGGCGCTCCCTCCCGGAATACCGCAAGGTGCGCGAGGGCATAGCGATGCTGGATTCCTGCTTCATGCCGGAACTCCTCGCGGAGATCACCTTGCAGCCGGTGCGACGGCACGATGTGGACGCTGCCATTCTCTTCTCCGATATTGTGGTGCCGCTCAAGGCCGCCGGGGTGGGGGTGGACATCGTGGCCGGGCGGGGCCCGGTGATGGAGCACCCCGTGCGCAGCCGCGCGGACGTGGAGGCGCTACCGCCCCTGGAGGCCCCGGTGCCGGGGTTGAGCGAGGGAATCGCGGGCGTGCTGGAGGAGTTGCGCGCGGATCAGGTGCTCATTGGCTTTGCCGGAGCCCCCTTTACCCTGGCCAGTTACCTGATCGAGGGCGGCCCCTCCAAGGCCCACCAGCGCACCAAGGCGCTCATGCACACGGAGCCGGAGACCTGGCACCTCCTCATGGATCGCCTGGCCGATACCGTGGTGGCCTTCCTGCGCCAGCAGATCGAGGCGGGCATTGACATGCTCCAACTCTTCGATTCTTGGGCTGGCTACCTCAGCCAGCGGGAATACCGGGAGTTTGTGCTGCCCTATTCCACCCGCATCTTCTCCGAGGTGGCCCAGGCGGGGATTCCCCGGATTCACTTTGGGGTGACCACCGGGGAGTTGCTGGGCGATATGGCCCTGGCCGGGCCGGACGTGATGGGGGTGGACTGGCGCGTGCCCCTGGATACCGCCGCCGAGCGTATCCACGCCGTCGCCGGGCCCAAGGTACTTCAAGGCAACCTCGATCCCGCCATGCTCTTTAACGGCGAGGAGGTACTGCGCGCCGAGGTGCGCCGCGTGAAGGAGGAGGCGCGCCGGGCGGTGGCGGCGGGGCATGCTACCGGACACATCTTCAACCTGGGCCACGGGGTGCTGCCGGATACCCCGGCGGAGGCGATCACCAAGGCCGTGGCCCTGATCCACGAGGAGGCTTAACACTCATGCGCTACGCCATCATCGGGGCCGGTCTGGCCGGACTGACCTGCGCCTACGAGATCACCCGCCAAGATCCCCAGGCCGCCGTGGAGGTCTACGAGGCCGCCGACCGCATCGGCGGCAAACTTCTCACCGTGCCCTTTGAAACCGGCCCGGTGGACATGGGCGCGGAGGCCTTTGTGGCCCGGGACGCTGCCGCCGTGGAGTTCTTTCAGGAACTGGGACTGGGCGAGCACCTGGTGTACCCCTCTGCCCTGCGCTCCCTGCTCTACACGGGTGGCGCGAGCGTGGAATTGCCCCGCGATACCCTCATGGGCATTCCGGCCACCAGCGCCGCCGTGGCGCACCTGGTGGGCGAGGAGACGGCGCGGCGTATCGACGCCGAGGCTACCGCACCCGCCATCGCCTGGGAGCCGGGCGCGGAGGTGAGCGTGGGCGCCCTGGTGCGCGAGCGCTACGGGGACGAGGTGGCCGATCGCTGCGTGTCCGCGCTGCTCGGCGGGGTGTATTCCTGCGCGGCCGATGACCTCGGGCTGCGGGCCACCATTCCGGCCCTGGCCGAGGCGATGGATGATCTGGCGTGCGCGGGAACCCCGGTGACGCTCTCCGGGGCGGTGGCGGCGGTATTGGAGCGCCGCCCCGGCGGCACGCTGGACAAGCCCGTCTTTGCCACCTTTGCGGGCGGCTACGCGGAACTCTACGAGGCCCTGGCACAGCGCTGCGCGGAGCGGGGCGCACAGATTTACGTGGATGCCTTTGTGGCCGGGCTCGGCCGCAGCGGGCCGGGATTCAACCTCAAGGGCGCGGGCGAGGGCACCTATGACCGCGTGGTGCTGGCCACCCCCGCCCCCACCACGGCGCTCCTGCTTAATGGCGTGGCCCCGCAGGCCTCGGCGGCGCTGCGCGGGGTGCGCCTGGCCAGCAGCGCGGTGGTGGGCATGAGGTTCGATTCCGCCGAGGGCCTGCCGGAGAACTCCGGGGTGCTCGTGGCGGCTGATGAACCTGGTATTCGGGTTAAGGCGTTCACCTTGTCCTCGAAGAAGTGGCCGCACCTGGACGCGCGCGGTGGCGCGGTGGTGCGCGCCAGCTTTGGCCGCCTGGGGCAGGATGATCTGGTGCGTGCCGAGGAGGATGATCTGGTGGATTATGCCCTCGATGACTTGCAGAAGATCACCGGCTTCGATGGCCGTGCGGCGGGCCTGAGCGAGATCTTTGTGCAGCGGTGGTTTGGTGGGCTGCCCTGCTATGGGCCGGAGCACTTGGACACGGTGGCGCGGGTGCGCGCCGCGCTGGCGGAGGTGCCGGGCGTGGACGTGACCGGGGCCTGGGTCGGGGGAGTGGGGGTACCGGCGGTGCTGCGCGACGCCCGAGCGGCGGGGGAGCGGGTGAGCGAGTAGGGGGAGATGGGTAAGTAAGTGTGTATGTAAGTAGGTAAGTAAGTGGTTTGCCGCAGAGGGGAGAGGGAACCGCATGAGCAGTATGGCTATGACCACGGAGGAACTGCTTATTCGTGCGCGTTCTTCGCGGGCGGAGGCCACGTGAGCGGGGTCTGAGCCGGGGTACCTCCCATCGCCACTGTGGGCCTACATATAGCATCGTTTTATCTCGTAGGGGATAAAAGTGCTCAACTCATGGAACGCGTGAAGAATGCTTCGGCGGACATGGCGTTTCGGGACGTGCAGAAGGTATGCGATTACTTTTTGAGGCTCGCCCTTCAAGGGGTACATCGCACCGTTCGTATAAGACATTATGGCTGGGAGATCCTCGTGTGAATATTCAAAATCATCACGGGAAGGCTAAGGCGCATCAGGTTCGTCAAGTTATTCAAGCGGTAGATCGTCTGGAAAATATCGGATTAAGGTGCGTCAGTGAAAGGGCGGACGATCATGGATGCTGAGAAGTACATGTACCAAGTGACCTGGTCGGGGGGATGGGGAATATGTGGCTACCGCCTTAGAGTTTTCCTCCTTGTCGTGGCTCGCGCCCCGGCGGCGAGAAGCGGAGGATGGGTTGGTGGCCCTCGTCGAGGAAGTGCTCGCTGATATGGAGGGGCAGTGTTGCAGCGACCCCCTGAACCCACGGGGCAACGGTCTTATTCGGGAAAGTTTCAGGTGCGAACCTCGCGCCTTGTTCATCGCAATTTGGTGATGGAGGCCGCTAGTGAGGGTATTTCCCTGAATGTTCTGGTGAATAAGAAGCTCATGCGTAGTTGGCGTGCCGTGTGAGGCGAATAGCAGCGTGAGGGGGCAATCTCCGAGAGAAAGCGTCGCGGGGTGTGGGGGAGATGTGCGTTCTGTGGGGTATGGCCTAGATATTTGCTCTAAGGATCGGCCACTTTCGGGGGTGGGGGCGCGAACTGAAGGGGAATAAATACTTTTCTTATCTAATTATTGTGCCCCCGAACGTGCCGCGCGGCGGAGGGGTGTATCCTACATTCTATCGCTGTATAGAAAAGGGGAGAGGTATGCACCTACAACCTCGTGAGCAGGAAAAACTCCTGATCGTGGTGGCCGCGGACCTGGCCAGGAGGCGTCAGGCCCGGGGATTGAAGCTGAACTATCCCGAGGCCGTGGCCATCATCACCTATGAGTTGATGGAGGGAGCGCGCGATGGGCGCACGGTGGCGGACCTGATGAGTTGGGGCACCACCATCCTGAAGGCCGAGGATGTCTTAGAGGGGGTGCCCCAGATGATCGAGGACGTTCAGGTGGAGGCCACCTTCCCCGATGGCACCAAGCTCGTCACCGTCCACCACCCCATCCGATAGGAGGCGTCCCCGATGATTCCCGGAGAATACGTGCTGGTCACCGAGCCGCTGATGTACAACAAGGGCAGCCGGGCGATCCGCATAGAGGTGACCAATACCGGCGATCGCCCGGTGCAGGTGGGCTCGCACTATCACTTCGCGGAGGCCAACCCCGCGCTGGTCTTTGATCGCGCGGCGGCCACGGGGCGTCGCCTGGATATTCCGGCGGGCACCGCCATGCGCCTGGAACCGGGGGATACCACCACGGTGGCGCTCATCGAGTTGGGAGGGCGTCGAATAGCACGCGGCTTCCGCAACATGTTCAACGGCCCGGTGGACAAGGGGGAACGAGCATGAGTTTTGAAATGAGCAGGGCACAGCACGCCGCGCTGTACGGCCCCACGGTGGGGGACATGGTGCGCCTGGGAGATACCGAGTTGTTCGCCCGCGTGGAGCGGGATCTCACCGCCGATGGTGAGGAGGCCGTGTTTGGCGGCGGGAAGATGATCCGCGTGGGCATGGGCCAAAACGGCGAGCACCGCCGCGAGGAGGACCCGGACATGCCCGACCTGGTAATCACGAACGCCCTGGTGGTGGACCATACCGGCGTGTATAAGGCGGACGTGGCGGTGCGCGATGGGCACATCTGCGGGATCGGGCACTCGGGCAACCCGGACATGATGGACGATGTGACCATTCCCATCGGGGTGTCCACGGACGTGATCGCGGGGGAGGGGAAGATCCTCACCGCCGGGGGCATTGATACCCACATTCACTTCATTAGCCCCGATCAGATCGAAACGGCCCTGACCTCCGGGATCACCACCATGATCGGCGGCGGCACCGGCCCCTCGGAGTCCTCCAAGGCCACCACGATCACCCCCGGCCCGTGGAATATCCACGCCATGTTGCGCTCCCTTGATGGCCTCCCCATGAACTTCGGCCTGCTGGGCAAGGGGCACGCCACGCACACCCGCGCCCTGGCCGAGCAGATCGAGGCCGGGGCCATCGGCCTGAAAGTCCACGAGGACTGGGGCGCCACCCCCGCCACCATCGACCTCGCGCTGCGGGTGGCGGATGAATACGACATCCAGGTTGCCATTCACACCGATACCCTCAACGAGGCGGGTTTTGTGGAGTCCACCAAGGCGGCTATCGACGGCCGCGTGATCCACACCTTCCACACCGAGGGCGCGGGCGGCGGGCACGCCCCGGACATCATCACTCTGGCCGGGGAACCCAACGTGCTCCCGGCCTCCACCAACCCCACCCTGCCGTACACCCAGAACACGGCGGAGGAACACCTGGACATGCTCATGGTCTGCCACCACCTGCGCCCGGATCTGCCGGAGGACGTGGCCTTTGCGGACTCGCGCATTCGCACGGAGACCATCGCGGCGGAGGACGTCCTGCACGATATGGGCGTGTTCTCCATCACCTCCTCGGACTCGCAGGCGATGGGCCGGGTGGGGGAGACGATCCTGCGCACCTGGCAGGTGGCCGATTCCATGAAGCGCCAGCGCGGCCGCCTCCCGGAGGACGAGGCCTCCGGGGAGCCGGGTGATAACGTGCGGATTCGCCGCTACGTGGCTAAATACACCATCAATCCGGCCCTGGCCCACGGGATCGCGGATTCCGTGGGCTCGGTGGAGGTAGGCAAGTTTGCCGATCTGGTGCTGTGGGAACCCAAGTTCTTTGGGGCCAAGCCGGACGCGATTATCAAGGGCGGGCAGATCGTGAGCAGCGTGGTGGGTGACCCCAACGCCTCCATTCCCACCCCGCAGCCCGCGCTGTACCGCTACGCCTTTGGCGGCTACGGCACAGCCCCACAGCAGAACTCCCTCACTTTTCTTTCCCAGGCCGCCGTGGCGGCCGGGGTGCCGCAGCGGGTGGGACTGCGCAAGCAGATCCGCGCCTGCTCGGGTATCCGCACCCTGAGCAAGAAGGATCTCAAACTCAACGGCGCCACTCCACACCTGAGCGTGGACCCGGAAACCTACGAGGTCCGCGTGAATGGGGAACTCATCACCAGTACACCCGCGCAGCGCCTTCCCCTGGCGCAGCGTTACTTTCTCTTCTAAGGAGCAGCGATGATTATTACCGCCATCGTGGGCAACCTCCGGGACAACCCGGATCTGATTCCCTCGGAGGATCACCGGGAGATCGTGTGGCTCGACGATCAAGCCCGCACCAAGCGCACCCAGCGGCTCACCACCGATCACGGCACCGAGGTGGGGCTGCGCCTGCCGGCGGGGCACCCCGACCTGCGCGACGGCGACGTGCTGCTGTGTGGTGGGGGACAGGCGATCGTCGTGAAGGCCCGGCCCAGCGACGTCCTGGTGATCGCCCCGCGCAGTATTCACGAGATGGGCGTGGTGGCGCACTCTCTGGGCAACCGGCACCTGCCCGCGCAGTTCGATGAGGAGCGGATGGTGGTGCAGTGGGATTCCACGGTGGTGGACTTCTTGGAGCACCACCGGGTGCCCTATCGCCGCGAGGAGCGCGTCATGCCCGTGCCGTTCCGCCACGCTGAGCACACCCACTGATGGTGAGTCTGCACGCCCGCCTGGCGCTCATGCAGCTGGCGGACTCCGCCCTACCCACCGGCGCGTTTAGCCACTCGCTTGGGTTCGAGGGATACATGGACGCCGGAGTGATCTCCGGCCCGGAGGAGTTCGCCGCCTGGTTGGAGATGTTCGTGCGCGCCCAGTTGGCCTCCACCGAGGCCGTGATCGTGCGCGAGGCCTACCGGGCGCGCAGCCAGGAAGAGGTGCGCGACCTCGATGACCTCGCCACCGCAGCCGCGTTGCCCGCCGAGGTGCGCCGCGCCGGGATCACCATGGGCACGCGCCTGCTCAACATCGCGGAGCAATCCGACGCCGGGGAATGGCTCACGCCCTATGCCCGGGCGGTGCGGGAGGGCGAGGCCTACGGGCACCAGTCCGTGACCTGGGGCCTGCTGTGCCGCCAACTGGGAATCCCCGAGGACGAGGCGGTGGCCGCCCACCTGCATGCCACGGTGATCTCGCTGACCCAAAACGCCGTGCGCGGGGTGCCGCTGGGGCAGGACGCCGGGCAGCGGATCATCGCGCGGGCGCGCGCGTGGGTGGAAAGCGCCACCGAGGACTCCGCCCGGTGGGGCCGCGAGGACATCGGGGCCATGCCGCCGGGGCTGGAGATCGCCCAGATGAGGCACGAGGTTCAGCGCGCTCGCATGTTTATGAGTTGAAGAATGGGCCTTACCGAGAGCAAATAAGGCGTAACAACATGGCAGAACATACCCAGAGCACCCCCGTGCGCATTGGCATCGGCGGCCCCGTGGGGGCGGGAAAGACGCAACTGGTGGAACGCCTCACCCGCGCCCTGGACGGGGAACTGTCCATGGCGGCGGTGACCAATGACATTTACACCATCGAGGACGCCAAGATCTTAGCCCGCAATAGCGTGCTGGCACCGGAGCGGATCGTGGGCATTGAGACCGGGGGCTGTCCGCACACCGCGATCCGCGAGGACCCCTCCATGAATGAAGCCGCCGTGCGGGCATTACAGGAGAAGTTCCCGGATCTGGACCTGGTGTTCATCGAGTCCGGCGGCGATAACCTCTCCGCCACCTTTTCCCCGGAGCTGGTGGACTTTTCCATATACATCATCGACGTGGCCCAGGGAGAGAAGATTCCGCGCAAGGCGGGCCAGGGCATGATCAAGTCCGATCTCTTCCTCATTAATAAGACCGACCTCGCCCCCTACGTGGGCGCGGACCTAGACGTGATGGTGGCCGACGCCCGCGAGTTCCGCCGCGATAAGCCCTTTGCCCTGACCAACCTGCGCACCGACGAGGGCCTGAGCACTGTGATCGAGTGGATCAAGCGCGACGTGCTCATGCTGGACCTGCGGTAGCGGACGGGCCAGTGGGTAACCAGTGGGCAACCAGGAAGAGGAGGCGGGAGCGGCCATGACCCCCAGCACGACCTATACCGGGGAACTGGACCTGGGCGTGGCCCTGCGCCCGGGGCCCGGCGGCGCGTCGCACAGCGTGGCCACCCACCAGTACCACCGAGGGGCGCTCAGCGTGCTGCGCCCGCACTACCTGGATGACTCCGGTCAGGCCATGTACACCGTGCTCAACCCCGGCGGGGGATTTTTGGGCGGGGATTCCTATCGCCTGGGGGTGCGGGTGGCGCAGGGGGCGTCGTTACTGCTGAGCAGCCAGTCCGCCACCAAGGTCTACCGCAGCCCCCAGGGGCCGGCCACCCAGGACATGCGGGTGCGCCTGGAGGAGGGCGCGGTGCTGGAATACGTGCCGGATCAATTGATCGTGTACCGCGAGGGACGCTACCGCCAGCGCGCCCTGGTGGACATGCACCCCGGTTCCTCCCTGCTGCTCACGGACATCGTGACCCCCGGCTGGGCACCCGATGGCTCCATCTTCGGGTGGCGGGAACTCAGCCTGCGCACCGAGGTGCGGTGCTCCGGGCGCAGGCTGGCCGTGGATCACCTGCGCCTGCTGCCCGGCGAGGGGGTGACCGGCCTGGGGCACATGGAGGGATACACCCACGCCGGAACCCTCATGGCGGTGGACGCGCGCCTCAACGACGAAGCCGTGGCGCAGATCGCCGCCCTGGTGCGCGCCGAGGAACACACACGCAGCGGCATGAGCCGGTTGCTGGAGGCACCGGGCCTCCCGGCCGGATTCGTGGTGCGCTCCCTGGCCCGCAACACCGGGCACCTGCGCGATCTTCACCTGGCCATCGCCGCGTGCCTGCGCGCCCACCTGCGTGGCCAGGGCCCGATTGAGATGCGGAAGTACCAGTGATGAGCCTATTTTCTTCCCTCTCCCAGATATACCTCGTCTCCTCGTGGCGGGCGGGGGTGGTGATCGCCCTGGCCCTGGCGTTGTTCTCTCCGGCCCTAGCGGCCGGTGCCCTCACCGGAGCGGTGCTGGGCATCGCGTGCCACGTCGTTTTCTCCTGGTGGCGGCGGTGGAGCCCGCGCCTTACCGGTACGGCCCCCGCTGTCACGGCTATCGACGCTCCCTTCACCCAACGCGCCCGTTCCGGCCTCCTGGGTTATAACGGCGCGCTCATCGGCGCGCTGGTGCTCACCCGTTGCGAATGGACCATGGCCGCCCTGGTCTGGATGCTTCTGGGTGTGCTCGGTGCGGTGGCGGTGCAGGTGCCGCTGGAACGCTTCCTTGCGTGTTGTCCCGGTACGGCGGGATTGCCGGTGCTCACCGCCCCGTTCTGCGCGATGGGTACCGTCTTGTCCCTGACGCTACCCGCAGCGGTGGCTGCGCCGCCTGCGGGGGAGATGTCTCTGGGCTTCGCTCTCCTGGGAATCCCGGCCGCCTTTGCCCAGGTGAGCCTGGGTTCCGGGTGGCTTGTGGGGCTGTTGATCCTGGTGGCCCTGGCCAATGCTGTTCCCAGGACCGCCGCCTGGGGTACGGGCGCTGCGGCGCTGACCCTGCCGGTATTGTTCTGGATTCCCGTGGTGGACTTTGCCAGCGGGGCGTGGAGTTACTGCGCGGCTCTGGTGGGAATCGCCGTGGGGGCCACGTTCACCGGAGAACCGGATAGGGCGGTGAATAGGGCGGCGGGCCCCGCTGCGACTTCTGCTGGAGGGAGCGTTGATCGGGGCGCTGACCGGAGTATGAGGGGCACGGGTGTGTGGCGTCACCGCGTGATTCCGGTCATGGCGGCGGTGGCTCTTGCCCTGCTGATACAGGCTGCGTTCCTATGGGCGGGGTGGCCGGTGCTCACGTGGCCCTTTGTGATCTCCACCTGGGCGGTGTTGATTGTGCAAGGATTACGCTATGGCCGATGAGTTAGGTCTTGGCGCGGCCCGTCGCCGCGCCCGGTTCTGGGCGCTGGGCCTGGCGCTGACGCTGGTAGCGGTGGCGATCCTGGGCGTGCTCGTGGGATCGGTATGGCTCCCGCCGAGTGCCCTCTACGGGCTGATCACGGGGCAGGACGCCGGGATCCACGGCACCATCGTGGGGCAGGTGCGCCTGCCCAGGGTGCTCCTGGGCCTGACGGTGGGCGCAGGCCTGGGGGCCTGCGGGGCGGCCTTGCAGGCGATGGTGCGCAACGACCTTGCCGATCCCCACCTGCTCGGCATCAGTTCCGGGGCCTCCTGCGGGGCGGCGTTGGCGATCCTGCTGGGGCTGGGCGCGGGGTGGCTGGAACACGCCCTGCAAGTGATGGCCTTCCTCGGGGCGCTCCTCGCCGGGCTGCTGGTGTACCTCACCGCGCGCGCCGGGGGCAGGCTCACCGCCCTGCGCCTGGTGTTATCCGGGGTGGCGGTGGGCTACGCACTCTCAGCGGTGACCAGTTTCCTCATCATGGCCGTGGGCAACACGGAGGGCACCCGCTCGGTGATGTTTTGGCTGCTCGGCTCCCTGGGGCTGGCGCAGTGGAACTCGCCGCTGCTGGTGTCCGTGGCGGTCACCGCCGTGGTCGTGGTGGGCTTGACGCTTTCGGCCCGGCAGCTCGACGCCCTGGCTATTGGCGACGCCACCGCCCACGCCGTGGGCCTGTCCCCGCAGCGCGTGCGCGCCCGGCTGCTGGTGCTCGTGGCCGCCTGCGTGGGGGTGCTGGTGGCGGCGTCGGGAAGCATCGGCTTTGTGGGCCTGGTGATTCCGCACCTGGCGCGCCGGGCGGTGGGGGCGGCGCACAGGTACGTGATTCCCATTTCCGCGCTGATGGGCGCGGTGCTGGTGGTGGGCGCGGATATTCTGGCGCGCACCGTGCTGTCTCCCAGGGAGATACCCGTGGGCGTGATTACCGCCTTGATCGGCGCGCCCTTTTTATGGAGCGTGATCCGCAAGGGTCGCGCCGCTTATTAAAAAATTAAGGAGAATGAAGATGCTTCATCGCAGGACCGCCTCCCGCACGGTGCTCGCCGTGGGGATTGGTGCTACGTTGCTGGGCGCGAGCGCGTGCTCGACCTCTCCGGACACCAGCGCCCAGGCCCCGGGCGTGGAGGGCTATCCCGTGACGGTGCACAACTGCGGCCAGGACGTGACCTTCGAGCAGGCCCCCAATAACGCGCTGCTGCTCGATAGCGCCCCGGTGTCCACGCTGAGCGCCCTGGGTGTGCTGGAGAGCGTGACCGCGCGGGCGGGTGCCTACCCGGAGGAGTATTACTCCACGGAGGATAACGCCCGGCTGGCGGCCATGACCTCGCTGACCGATCAGGTGGATGGCACCGGCCACATTCAACTCTCCAAGGACGTGGTGCTCGCCCAGGGGGCGGACGCGGTGTTTGGGCACCTGGACAACGTGGATCGGGAATCCCTCGACCGCGCCGGAATCCCGGAGATCATCGAGCCGATCTTCTGCCACTCCCGCACCACCCCGGCCAGCATGGAGGACGTGTACGAGCAGGTGAGCCTCTATGGGCAGATCTACGGAATCCCGGAGAAGGCCGAGGAGGTCAATCAATCCCTGCGTGAGCGCGTGGTGGCCGCCAGCGCCAGGGCTCAGGAGGATGACCGCCCGGAGAAGCCCACCACCGCCGCCGTGCTCTATCCCACCGTGGGTGGCGGGGCCACCTTTGCCTACGGGGCGCGCTCCATGGCCACCCCGCAGTTGGCGGCCGCGGGCCTGGATAACGTCTTTGCGGACATGAGCGAGCGCATCGCGGAAATCAACGTGGAGGAATTAATCCGCCGCGACCCGGACGCCATCGTTTTGCTCTACACCGAGGGCGATCCCCAGCGCGTGCGTCAGGCGCTCGAAGCCCTGCCCGGGGCCGATCAACTCACCGCCGTGCGCGAGGGCAATGTGATGGTGCAGTTAATGAACTACACCGAGCCCGGCACGCCGCAGGCGGTAGACGGGCTGGAAAAGATCGTGGAGAGGTTCCACCCGTGATCCAGGCCCGGGGCCTGCGGTTTTCCTACGGCGCGCGCCCGGTGCTTCACGACGTCTCCCTGGCCACGCGAGGCGGCGAGGTGTTGGGCATCATCGGGCCCAACGGCAGCGGCAAAAGCACCCTGCTTGGGGTGCTCGGCGGTTCTCTCAACCCCTCCGCCGGGGAAGTAACAGTGGATGGGCGGACGCTCAGCGACCTGCGCCCCAAGGAACGCGCCCGCCGCATGGCCGTGGTGATCCAGGAGGCCGAGCCAGCGCTGGGACTCAGCGCGGCCGAGGTGGTGCTGCTCGGCCGCAACCCCCACCTGGGGGACTTCCAACGCCCCGGAACCATCGACGAGCGCGCCGCCGCCACCGCCCTGGGCGAGGTGGGGCTGGCGGATCGAGCAGGGTGCAGCCTTTCCGAACTCTCCGGCGGAGAACGGCAGCGCGTGGCCATCGCCCGCGCCCTGGCCGCGCAGGCTCCCCACCTGCTTTTCGACGAACCCACCAACCACCTCGACGTGCGCTACCAGCACGAGGTGCTGGCGCTGATTCGCCGCAGCGAGGCCACCGTGGTGGTGAGCCTGCACGACCTCAACCTGGCGGCGCGATATTGCGATCGCCTGGTGCTCCTGCATCACGGGGAGGCCGTGGCGCAGGGCGCGCCGGAGGAGGTGCTGGAACCGGGGCTGATCGGGGAGGTCTACGGCCTGCGGGTGCACCGCGTGGCGGTGGGTGGTGTGGTGCAGTTGCTCTTTGAGTTGCAGTGAGCACAAAGTTGCGATGTGGTCTTGAACTGGGGTTTTGAGGCCACACTGCAAAAAGTTGCGGTGTGTTTTTGCAGTGTTGCGGTCTAGACTGCAACTTTATGAAGTGGACGAGTGACGATGTGGCGCGAGTGTTGGCCGATATGCGCGATTGGGGCGATGATTTCACCCTGATTGAGGCGAAGGCGGCGGCAGGGGGACTGCCGGAAAACTTGCCGGAAACCATGTGCGCCTTTGCCAACATGCCGCAGGGTGGAACGGTGCTCTTAGGCGTGGACCAGCGCAGAAACTTCGAGGTGGTAGGGGTATCTGCGCCTGCGGACATAATCCAGGGGCTCTTGAGCCAAGTACGCAACGAGATACTCCCGGCACCGCCGGTGAATACCTATCCTCTTGAGATCGAGGGGAAAACGATAGTGGTGGCGGAGGTGAGTGGACTTTCTCCACGCCAGAAGCCCGCTCGCTTCCGGGGGCGGGCGTATCTGCGCCAGGCAGACGGGGACTATGTGATGAATCCCAATGACCTCGCAATGATCGAGGTTGAGCGAGTCCACGAGGCTGAGCGCGTGGAATATGACGCCATGCCGGTCCGAGGAACCACCAGTGAGGATCTCGATTCTGCTTTGGTGTCCGAATATCTTGCCTCGGTGCGGCGCGGCAGTCGGAGGCTGCGTGAGGTATCGGACGAGGACATTCTGCGTATTACGGCGGTGACAACACCCGAAGGCGAACTGACGGTGGCGGGATTGTACGCCCTGGGGTACTACCCTCAAGGGCAACGACCAGCTTTAGCCGTGACCGCTGCGGTACGGTTACCACACGATGGAAGCGGTATCCGCAATCAGAATCGACAGGATTTTGATGGCCCGCTGCCGGTGTTGCTTGACGATATTCAGCAATGGGTTATGGCGAATATCGGTACCACGGACGTGTATCGGGCGGACGGAGGCATGGAACATCGACCGGATTTTCCGTTGCGTGCTGTGCGTGAAATTGTGGCCAATGCGTTAGTGCATCGCGACCTCGGGCCACACACCGTGGGGGCGGGGGCGAGAGTGCAGATCAGAATACTTCCTGAAAAGATGATTGTGGTCAGTCCCGGCGGTTTGAAGAACCTTTCCGTGGACGAACTAAGGTCG
Organism: Corynebacterium sp. 21KM1197; assembly: GCF_033783015.1. Taxonomy (NCBI): domain Bacteria; kingdom Bacillati; phylum Actinomycetota; class Actinomycetes; order Mycobacteriales; family Corynebacteriaceae; genus Corynebacterium; species Corynebacterium sp. 21KM1197. Next base: position 288,395 of record NZ_CP123907.1, read on the forward strand.
GGTGAGTTCCGTCCACGAGCGGTGAATCAGCGTCTTTATGAGATGTGCAAGCACTTACACACGGACAGCGGTGCGGGAGTGATCGAGGGGGAAGGAGGAGGTATCCGAGAGGCCCTTGCGGAAACTCGCGACGCCGACTTGCGCCGTCCCCGCTTCATCGATCGCGGAGTGGACTTTACAGTCATGCTGCGCGGTGGATCGGTGTTTTCCCGCGAGGACGAGCGCGTTCTGCATAACCTGGCCCCGGGGATATACCTCAGCCATGTGCAAAAGGCGCTTTTGCTTTCTCTTTCTACGGGAGAATCGTGGAGCGTAGCCAGAATGGTGTCTGAGTTTTCTCCCCTCACCAGGACGGAGGCCGATAACGCACTGGCATTATTGCTCCAATTGGGTTTGGTGGCGGTGACTCCACAGGGGATACGGCTTATGCGGGAACCGATCTTCCAGGGGGCCAGGGGACAATCCTTGCCACGGGACATCACCAAGAACGGTCCCGCGATATTGGCAGCAATGCCAGAGGATAAGGCGGTGACGTTCCAGGAACTTGGTCAGGGGACGGGTCTGGCGCCCGGGGCGATTCGATATGCGATCAATAAATTAATAGAGGCGGGCTACGTGGTGCGAGATGGTGGCCAGGGTGACCGTTCCACGAGCTATCGGCGTATCAAGCCTTGATGCCTGCCCTGGCAATGACTATTCTGGTGTACTGACAGCCCACCTTGACTGTCGCAAACGGCGAGAACCCTCACCCATTGGCTTAGGATAAGTGAGGGTTCTTGTGAGACTAGCTGAGCAGTCCGATAACCGCTTCTACGATTGCGCGAGCGATTACGTTTTCTGCCAGCCGCCCCAGGTACCGTCGCATGGAGTTGCCTCTCCTGCGGCGGTTCCTTTTATCTTCGCTTTCGCGTCGATGGTGGGCCATTCGTCTCACCTCCTCCCTGTCAGTCGAAGGTGCTACCTCGTCGGGTGCGTGCCTCCGCCAGGTGGTGGAGACTTATCGCACCACCAGGAGGAACCAGGAAGTTTCCCGGCAAAAATAGCGTACACCGGGAGCGTGACCAGGGGAGTGCTATTCCTGCTCCCAGGCGATCTTTTCCCGGTGGTGCTGGCGCTGCGGCCGTATCAGGTATGTCACCTCGGCGTGGGCTGGCAGGTCCGTCCTTTCGCCCTCCATGAGGGGAGCGGAAAACTCCCGCGTGTCCCCGGGCGGTATGCCCTCCCATGCGGCCGCGAACGTGCGGCCTTGCTCATCGCGGGCGTCGGGGCAGCACAACATCACCTCGTGCAGGGTCTCGCTGCTGGTGTTGATGATCGTCCACGTTCCGGGCCGTCCCGGGGCCAGCTTCACACGATGAGTCCCTGCCGGAAGCAGCCGCGAGACGTGTGGGATCTCGATGGCCAGGAGGCGTCCGTGGGCATCGAAGTGGCAGCGCACGGTCATGTCGGCGGTGGAGGACGCCGGTGCCGAGGAGAGGGAAAGCAGGGCGGTGTCCGAGGGGGCGTCGTAACGCAGGTGCATGAGAATAACGGTATTCGAACACGCGCTCAGGGCCCCGCGTCCCGTCCTCCCTCTACAATGGCCCTCATGACTGATCTGCCTGCCACTTCTGCTCATACTCAGGAATCCGCGCGCTGGTTGGAGCGCACCTCGCAGTTCATTCCCGGCGGGGTGAACTCCCCGGTGCGCGCCTTTGGCTCGGTGGGAGGCCAGGCGCGGGTGATCCGGGAGGCCAAGGGTTCGAGGCTTATCGACGTGGATGGAAACGAGTACGTCGATCTGGTGTGTTCCTGGGGCCCCATGCTGATGGGCAATGCCCTTCCCTCCATCGTGGAGGCCGTGCGCGAGGCCGCGCTGAGCGGCTTGTCCTTCGGCGCGCCGTCGATAGCCGAGGCGGAGTTGGCGCAGGTGATTGTGGAGCGTACCGCCGCCGAGCAGGTGCGCCTGGTGAACTCCGGCACGGAGGCCACGATGTCGGCGGTGCGCCTGGCGCGGGGATTCACCGGGCGGACCAAGATCGTGAAGTTTGAGGGCTGCTATCACGGGCACGTGGACGCGCTGCTGGCCTCGGCGGGTTCGGGCGTGGCCACCCTGGGGCTACCGGATTCGCCAGGGGTGACGGGCGCGGCGGCCGCGGATACCATCGTGGTGCCCTATAACGATCTGGACGCGGTGCGTCGCGTCTTTGCCGAGCACCCTGGTCAGATCGCGGCGATTATCGCGGAGGCGGCGGCGGGCAACATGGGCACGGTGGCTCCTCAGGAGGGGTTCAACGCTGCGCTCAAGGAGATCGCGCACGCCGATGGCGCCCTGCTGATTCTCGATGAGGTCATGACCGGCTTCCGCACCTCCTATAACGGCTGGTACGGGGTGGATCGCGTGGCCGGTGACCTGGTGACCTTCGGCAAGGTGGTCTCCGGTGGCCTGCCCGCGGCGGCCTTTGGTGGGCGGCGTGACGTGATGGAGCACCTGGCCCCGCTGGGCCCGGTGTATCAGGCGGGCACGCTCTCGGGGAACCCCGTGGCGGTGGCGGCGGGGCTGGCCTCGCTGCGCGCGGCCACGGAGGAGGTGTATGACGCGGTGGGTTCGCACGCCAACCGCCTCGCCATCCTGCTGCACAAGGCCCTGGAGCGCGAGGGCGTGGCACACCATATCCAGCGCGCCTCCTCCATGCTTTCCGTGCGCTTCGCGGAGGGTGAGGGACGCAACTTCCAGGACATGCAGGCGGCGGAGACCTTCCGGTACCCGGCCTTTTTCCACGCTTTGTTGGACGCGGGAGTGTACGCTCCCCCGAGTGTCTTTGAGACGTGGTTTGTGTCCAGCGCGCTAAGCGACGATGATTTTGAGCGGATTGAGCGCGCCCTCGTACCCGCGGCCAAGGCGGCTGCGGCGGCCACGGCGGCGGATACCGTCTAGGTCAGTAAGGTCAGGGCGGAAGGCCCGCCTCCGCGCCCTTGTCTTAGGGTGTCGCCTTAGAGCATGAGCGCAGGCGGTGAAAAATACTGCCGAGCGCGCTGTGCCCCGGCGCACCAGAACCGCAACCTTAAAGAGAAAGCGACCCATGAGCACCACCATTGTCCACCTGGTCCGCCACGGCGAGGTGTATAACCCCGCCAAGATTCTCTATGGCCGGTTGCCGGGATACCACCTCTCCTCCAGGGGGCAGAGCCAGGCGGCATGCACGGCCCGCGCCTTCGAGGGGCATGAGGTGGCCTATCTCGCCGCGTCCCCGATGGAGCGGGTGCAGGAGACTTCTGCACCCATCAAGGAGGTCACCGGCTGCGAGATTCGAACCGATGACGCCCTGCTCGAGGCGGGGAACCGCTTTGAGGGACTGCGCGTCAAGGGGTGGCGTTCTCAGCTATGGAATCCGGTGCGGTGGCCGCTCATGGTCAATCCCACCCTGCCGAGCTGGGGCGAGCACTATGATGCGATCTTGGAGCGCATGAAGGGCGCGATCGAGCGCGCCAGGGTGGCGGCGGAGGGCCGCGAGGCGATCCTGGTGAGCCACCAGTTGCCCATCGTGATGGTGCAGCGGTGGGCGGCCGATAAGCCCCTGGCCCACAATCCGGCCACGCGCCGCTGCGACCTGGCCTCCGTGACCTCCCTGATTTTCCAGGACGATCAGTTGGTGGAGCACCGCTACAGCGAGCCCGCCCGAGAGATATAGGGCCAGGATATTGAGGGACAAGGTACAGGGGAGCGCGGCCGTGAATGATGGGAAGAGGACTCTTGCCGCCGTGCTCGTCGCGGGAGCGGTGGCGGGCCTGGCGGCGTGTAGCGCGGAACAGACCGCCGGGCAAAACGCCGTGAGTCAGGGCGAGGGTTCCTTTTCCTTTTATTCCCCGGGTGGGGCCACGGAGATCTTCTACGAGCCGCAGGATCGCCAGCCCGTGCAGGACTTCTCCGGGGATTCCCTCATGGAGGAGGGAACCACGGTTGCGCTCTCGGACTTTGAGGATCAGGTGGTGGTGCTTAACTCCTGGGGCCAGTGGTGCGCCCCGTGCCGCTCCGAGGTGGATGACCTGGAGGAAACTCAGGAGGCGATCACTCCGCTGGGGGCCACGGTGCTGGGCATTAACGTCCGGGATTATAACCGGCAGATCGCCCAGGACTTCGTCAAAGATAACGGCGTGACCTACCCCTCCCTTTACGATCCGCCCTTCCGCACCGCCGCCGCCCTCGGTGGCGTTCCGGCCAGCGTCGTCCCCACCACCATCGTGTTGGATCGCCAGCATCGCCCCGCGGCGGTGTTTCTGCGAGCGATCACGGCGGGGGAGCTTATCGACGTCGTGACGCGTATCGCCCAGGAGTAGCACCGTGGGAGAATACCTAGCCGACCTCACCACCTCCGGGCCCCTGATCCTGGGGGTGCTGGCCGCCGCCCTCGCCGGGTTGGTGTCCTTTGCCTCCCCCTGCGTGGTGCCCCTAGTGCCGGGATACCTTTCCTATCTGACGGGCACCGTGGGCGGGGAGATGAACTACGAGGGGGAGCACGGGCCCCAGGTGGGCAAGCGCAGGCAGTGGGCAGTGGTGCTCGCGGCGTTGCTCTTTGTTCTGGGCTTTACCGTGGTCTTTTTGCTGGCCACGGTTACGGTCTTTGGCGTGATCGGCACGCTGGCGGTGCAGGCGGAAACCCTGATGAGGATAGGCGGTGTGGTCACCATTCTCATGGGCCTGGTGTTCATGGGCCTGGTGCCGGGCCTGCAACGCGATACCCGCATGAACCCGCAGCGCTGGACCACCTGGCTGGGAGCCCCCCTGCTGGGCGGGGTCTTTGCGCTGGGGTGGACGCCCTGCCTGGGCCCCACGCTGACGGCCATCATCTCGGTGTCAGTGGGCACCGAGGGCATGACGGCCGCGCGCGGCGTGGTACTCATCATCGGCTACTGCCTGGGCCTGGGCCTGCCTTTTATCCTGCTGGCCCTGGGTTCGGGTGCGGCGCTGCGTGGTGTGGGCTGGCTGCGCAGGCACACCAGGGGAATGCAGATTTTCGGTGGGGTGCTCATGGTGCTCATCGGCCTGGCGCTGGTCACGGGCCTGTGGGCGGAGTTTATTACCTGGGTGCGCCAGTGGACCGTGGAATACGGCGCCACGCTGGTATAGGCCCTTGACGTTTAAGGAGGAAAGCACACGATGAAGCACGCGGCGAGGTACCTGCGGCGGGCCTGGAATTGGCTCACCAGTATGCGCACGGCCCTGGTGCTGCTGTTCCTCCTGGCGGTGGCGGCCATTCCCGGTGCGCTGTTGCCCCAGCGCAATCTGAGCCTGGCCAACGTGGAGGAGTACCTCGCGGAGAACGGCCAGTTGGCGCAGATCTATGATCGCCTGCAACTCTTTGACGTATTTAGTTCCACCTGGTTCACCGCCATTTATGTGTTGCTGATGATCTCGCTCGTGGGCTGCATTATCCCGCGCAGCCTGGAGCACTATAAGGCCATGCGCACACCCCCGGTGCGCCCGCCCAAGCGCCTGGAGCGGATGCCGCACCACAGCTCGGACGTGGACACGCGCGAGGTATTGGAGTTGGAGTCCGTGGTGCGGGAGCGGTTTTCCCGGTGGCGGGTGGCGGAGTACTCCCCGCAGGAGGATCGCGCGGGCAAGCGCGCCTTCTCCGCTGAGCGCGGTTATGCGCACGAGTTCTTCAACCTCGTTTTCCACCTCTCCCTGGTGGCGCTGCTGATCACGGTGGGCCTGGGCAGGATGGTGTACTACGAGGGGCACGTCATCGTGGTCACGGAGTCCGGCTCGAATGACGCGCTGGCGCTCAACCAGTCCACGGAGTTCTGCAATACCTCCCCGGCCAACTTTGATTCCTTCCGCGCCGGGCCGCTTTTCGACGGCACCGGCCTCAACCCCTTCTGCTTCCATGCTCATGACTTCACCGCCGATTACCTGCCCAGTGGCCAGGCGGAGATGTTTAGCTCCAATATCTCCTACGCGGAGGGGGAGGACATCACCAAGGACCCCGCCACCTGGGAGGATTATGAACTCAAGGTGAATCACCCGCTGCGCATGTCCGGGGATCGCCTCTATCTCCAGGGGCACGGCTTCGCACCCACGTTCACGGTGACGTGGCCCAATGGCGAGCAGCGCACGCAGACCCTGCAATGGCGGCCGGACGATCCCACTTTCTTCCTCTCCTCCGGCGCCATGCGCTTTGACCCCCCGGCGGGCATGTACCCGGATCTGTACGAGCGCCGCCAGAACCAGCTGGCCATTCAGGGCCTCTTTGCCCCCACCGCGCAGTGGTCGGGTGAGAACGGGGAGTTGCTTACCTCCGCCTTCCCCACCATGCGCGATCCCGCCGTGGCTATCGACGTCTACCGGGGCGATAACGGCCTGGACACCGGCGTGGGACAGAACATCTTTACCCTCGACCCCACGCTGATCCACGCGGGGCAACTCCAAAAGATCGACCGGGTGAACCTCAGCCAGGGCCAGTCCGTGACGCTGGACGATGGCACCGTGGTGACCTTCGAGGGCGCCAACGAGTACGCCAACTACGTGGTGGCCTCCGACCCCACGCAGATCTGGGTGTTGGTGTCCGCGGTGTCCATGCTCGGCTCCCTGGTGGCCTCGCTCATGGTGAAGCGCCGCCGCGTGTGGGTACGCCTCTCCCCGGCGTCGGGTGGCGGAACCCTGGTGGAGATGGCGGGCCTCGCGCGCACGGATCGCGCCGGGTGGGGAGCGGAGTTCGAGGTGTTGCGCCGCCGTATCTTAGGCCTGTCGGAGGAGGACGAGGAAGAGGAATAGGCTGAGGTTGGTCTGGTAGCGTCTGCTGTCAGTACACGTTCGTGGAGGAAGAAGCCAAAAATGTCTGTGAATACCAGCCTGGCGGGCCTGTCTGATAATACGTTCCAGGCCGCGTTTCTGGTGTACTCGGTGGCCCTGGTGGCCTCCTTGTTTTATTACGTGAAGATGCAGGGAATCATTCGCCTGCGCAGGGCGGAAAAGGCCGTTCCGGTGATGGCGGGGGCACCGGCGGTATCGGACTCCAAGACCGATGCCCCGCCGCAGGAAGGCGGCCCAACCCTGGAGGAGCGCGAGGCCAGCGCCGCAAAATGGGCCGGGGCCACCCAGGCCCTGGTGTGGACGGGCATTATCCTTCATGTGATTTCCGCCGTCACGCGCGGCCTTTCCGCCGGGCGCTTCCCCCTGGGTAATCTCTACGAGTACGTGCTGGTGGTTTCCTGCATCACCCTCGCGGTGGCGGCCGTGGTGGTGCAGCGCCGTGGGCAGCAGGTGGTGTGGCCGTGGATTCTCACGCCGCTGCTGGTGCTGATGTTTATCGGTGCCACCAAACTCTATGCCGATTCCGCCCCGGTGGTGCCGGCCCTGCAATCCTATTGGCTGCCGGTGCACGTGACCACGGTGTCCACGGGTGCCTCCATCGGCATCGTCTCCGGCGTGTTTTCCCTGCTGTATCTGCTTCGGGTGTGGCAGGCCCCGGGCAAGGAGGCCCAGGGGGGCGTGGCCGGGTTCTTCGGCTCGATGGCCGCGCCGCTGCCCTCTGCGGAAAAACTGGATTCTATCGCCTATAAGTTAGCTGTGTTTACCCTGCCAATTCTGGGCATGGGTATTATTTTCGGCGCGATTTGGGCGGAGGACGCCTGGACGCGATTTTGGGGTTGGGACCCCAAGGAGACGTTCTCCTTTATCTCCTGGATTCTCTACGCCGCTTACCTGCACGCACGGGCCACGGCGGGCTGGAAGGTCGGGGCAGCCTGGGTGAATATCTTGGCGATGGGGACGATGGTATTCAATCTCTTTTTCATTAACCTGGTGGTCTCGGGTTTGCACTCTTATGCAGGTTTGAATTAAAAGTTCCGCCTATTAGGATTCGAAATATGGCGGTTATTGCAGGGAGTTTAAGGCGGGCGGGTTTGTGGTTTTTATGATGAAGTATACCGTTTTGTCCATCGCTCGGGAACTCTCTGGTCTATGTCTGAAAGCATGGTCAGACGTCAGGTTAGGGCCATAATTTCATACATTTCGCCTGGGAGGGTGGGGTGCGCCGTGGAGAGGCGTTGCCCCGCCCTCCTTTTGGTATAGATGGGGGTGGGGGTGGGAGAAGTTGGCGCAAAGCGCGCTTATCGGTGTAATGTCTCGCTGTAAATGAAAAATGCTTAGGGCATGGAAGAGGTGGGTGAAGGCTATGGCGTTACCTCGGCGGAAAACCGGCAAGCCGGCAGGGGATGTGCCGGAGCTACTGGAGCTGGGCACGCAGTTGGCCGAGCGGCGGCGTCAGCTTGGCCGCCTTCAGCAGGAGGTGGCCGATGGGGCCGGGGTCTCCCGTTCCACCCTGCACGCCATCGAGCACGGGGCCTCGGGCGTCCGGTGGGAGAAGGTCGTAGCCGTGGCGCGGGAGTTGAAGCTGGCCATGAAGTTCGTCGAGAATGCTTAACTCCGAGGGTGCTTAAGCCTTTGCCGCAGCCCGGAGGCCACCCCACGGCGATCCTGCGTTCCGGGGCGGCGTCGCGTTAGCCTGGTTCCATGCACATTCTGGTTACCGGCGGGGCCGGTTTCATCGGATCCAACTTTGTGTTGCGCACCTTGGAGCGCACGGATCACACCCTCACCGTTCTGGACGCGATGACTTACGCCGCCAACCCCACCAGCCTGGTGGGGTTCCCGGAGGAGCGCCTGCGCCTGGTCAAGGCCTCCGTCACGGACGAGGACACCGTGAATGACCTCGTGGCGCAGGCCGATCTGGTGGTGCACTTTGCCGCCGAATCCCATAATGATCGTTCCTTGCGTTCCCCGCTGGATTTTGTGCGCACCAACGTGGAGGGCACGGCGGTGCTGCTGGCCGCCGCGGTGCGGCACAAGGTGCGTTTTCATCACATCTCCACCGATGAGGTCTTTGGTGACCTCGCCCTGGAGGACCCCGAGCGTTTCCGCCCGGATACCCCGTATCGCCCCTCCAGCCCGTATTCGGCCTCCAAGGCCGCCAGCGATCACCTGGTACGAGCGTGGGTTCGCAGTTTTGGCCTGGAGGCCACCATCTCCAACTGTTCCAATAACTATGGGCCGCGCCAGCACCCGGAGAAGTTCATTCCCCGGCAGATCCTGAATCTCCTCGGCGGGGAGCCGCCGCGCGTGTACGGCACCGGACGCAACGTGCGCGATTGGATTCACGTGGACGATCACAATGATGCCGTGTGGGCGATCATCGAGCGCGGTACTCCCGGTGAGACGTACCTCATCGGCGCGGACGGCGAGCGCAGCAATATGGAGGTGGTACGCGAACTCAATAGGATCTTTGACCGCGATCCCGATGATTTCCTGCACGTCACCGACCGCCCTGGCCACGATCGTCGGTACGCAATCGATCCCTCCTCCACCCGCGCGCTCGGCTGGGCGCCCGCGCACGCGGACTTTGCCCGGGGCCTGCGGGAGACGGTGGAGTGGTACCGGGAGAACCCGCGGTGGTGGGGGGAGGCCTTCGCGGCGTCGGAAAGCAATTATCGGCGCGGCGAGCGGCAGTTCCCGCACTAGAATGGCGGGCATGTTTGAACCCGTAGCAGGATGTGAGGGCGCTCTGCGCCTGGTGCCCACCGTGTATCCCGATGAGCGGGGAACCTTCCACGAATGGTTCAAGGCCAGCGAGTTCGAGCAGGCCACGGGCTATCCGCTGGATGTGCAGCAGGCCAATATGTCCACCTCCAAGGCCGGTGTGCTGCGCGGACTGCATTACGCGGAGGTGCCGCCGGGGCAGGGGAAATTGGTGATGTGCCCGGCGGGGGCGATTTTTGACGTGCTGTTGGATGTGCGCGTGGGTTCGGAGAGCTTTGGCCGCTGGGCGGGCTTTGAGCTCAACGAGGAAAACCGTCAGGGCCTCTACATTCCCGCGGGGTTTGCCCACGGCTTCCTGGCCCTGCGCGATTCCACGGTGGCGTACCTCACCACCTCGGAGTATCAGCCGGAGGTGGAACACGGCATTGATCCTTATGATTCTCAGGTGGGCATCGCCTGGCCCGAGGTTTCCGCGTCGGTGCTGCTTTCCGCCAAGGATCGCCAGGCCCCCGGTCTTGCGGAGGCGCGCGAACAGGGGATTCTGCCCAGCGCGGAGGAGTGCCGCGCTTATCACACGGAGTTGCGCAACGCCTGGGCCGTGGCCAATGAGGAGGCCGGGCTGTGAAGGGGATCATCCTGGCCGGCGGCACGGGCTCGCGGCTGCGCCCCATTACCTTTGGCGTGTCCAAACAGCTCGTGCCGGTGTATGACAAGCCCATGATCTATTACCCGCTGAGCACGCTCATGCTCGCGGGGATTACGGAGATCCTGGTGATTAGCACCCCGCAGGACCGCCCGCAGTTCGAGCGGCTGCTGGGCGATGGCTCCCAGTTTGGTATCCGGCTCACCTTTGCCACCCAGGATGCCCCCCGGGGGCTTGCCGACGCCTTCCGCCTCGGCGCAGAGCACATCGGCACCGACTCCGTGGCCCTGGTGCTGGGGGATAACATTTTCTACGGCGCGGGCCTGGGCACCCAACTGCGCCGCTACGCGGACGTGCGCGGCGGGGCGATCTTTGCCTACTGGGTGGCCAATCCCCAGGCCTATGGGGTGGTCTCCTTTGACGAGCAGGGCCGGGCTACCTCCCTGGAGGAAAAACCGCGTCACCCCCGCTCTCACTTTGCCGTGCCGGGGCTGTACTTCTATGACAACTCCGTGGTGGAGATCGCGCGGGGGCTAAGCCCCAGTGCCCGGGGGGAACTGGAGATCACGGACATTAATAATGAATACCTGCGCCGAGGCGAATTACAGGTGGAGGTGCTGCCGCGCGGCACCGCCTGGTTGGACACCGGCACGGTGGACATGCTCATGGCCGCCGGGGACTTTGTGCGCACCATCGAGCAGCGCCAGGGGCTCAAGATCGGCGCGCCGGAGGAGGTGGCCTGGCGCATGGGGTATATCAGCGGGGCGGAACTGCGGGAGCGTGCCGAGGAATTGCGCGCCTCCGGGTACGGGGAATATCTGATGGAGATTCTGCTTCGGGACGGCCCAGTGGGGCGCTGAGCGGAGTTAGGCTTCCCCTCCGGTTTCGTCGGTGCCGTCCGTGGGGTCCTCGGGCTTCTTGTCCCGATCCTGCCGGTTATTCCGGCGTTCCTCCTTGCGCTTGGCCTCCTCGGCCTGCTCGCGGGCGCGGCGCTCCTTAAAGCGTTGCTTATCAATGTTCCACAGGAAATCGGGATCGTCATCCGGCCCTTTGATCGCGGGCGGTTGTGGCGACCTCTTGAGCGGGTTGGGGCGGTTCCAGGTGCCGGGGCCAAAGGCCTTCCACAGCAGCACCACGGCGACCACGATCAGGGCGATGAGTATAAGACGGCCCACGTATTCATTCCTCCTTGACGTTGCCACCATAGTAGCGTGGGGTGGGTGAAAGACGATCAACTGCTGCGCAAGAATGCCAACCGTGCCCTGCTCAAATACGGATTGGCACGGTTGGGGCTTTTTATGGCTCTTACTGCGGTGATTCAGACGGTGGCGTGGCTGGTGGGAAGCCCGTTTCCGCTGTTGGCCTCGGCCACGGGTGCGCTCTTGATCGCGTTTCCGCTCTCCATGCTCATCTTCCCCAGGATGAGGGTGGAGGCCAACGAGGCGGTGGCGGCCTGGGCGCAACGACGCCGCGAGCGCAAGGAATGGATCGCTCAGGAGTTGTCCGAGCGCTAGAGGAGGATATTCATCAGCGGGCTGGGGATACTGGGCGCTGCTGAGTTTATAATATATACTCAGATGTGGTTGGAGATTTTCCCGCCGAGACACCCACCGAAAGGCGCAAGCATGGCACGCAAGGCAACCGGCAAGATCACCGTGGAGGAACGCGGACCCGTCCTCCTCGCCCACATGGACGGGGGTGAATTGCAAGAGTTTGGCCCGATCCTGGCCCAGGAACTGGAAAAGGTCGTGGATCGCGCTGATGCGGACCCCAATATCCACGCCGTGGTGTTCACCGGCACTCACCCGGATCGCTTCATGGGGCACGCCGAGGTGCGTTGGTTGCAGGAGGGCGGCGCGACGGTCCCCTCGGTAGGGGTTAAGGGGGCCTCGGCGCTCTCAAGCGTGGCCCGCGGGGTAAACAACCTGGGCGGCATGGAATCCGTGGTGGGCAAGACCCCGCTGTGGCCCGCCATCGAGCTGGAGCGCACGCACGAGACCTTCCTGAAGATGAACCGCAGCGGCGTGATCTTCATAGCCGCGCTCAATGGCTCGGCGCTCGGCCTGGGTGCGGAGTTTGCCTGGGCTAACGACGTCCGCATTTTCGCCGATGGTGACCACATGCTCGGCCAGCCCGAGGTGCTCTTTGGGATCATGCCCGGTGGTGGCGGCACCCAGCGCCTCACCCGGCTCATTGGTACCCACCGCTCCCTCATGGCCGTTCTGGAGGGCAAGCCCTTCTCCCCGGCGGAGGCCCTGGAGATCGGCGCGGTGGACGCGGTGGTCTTGCCGGAGGAACTCATCGACACGGCCATCGCCTATGGCGAGCGCCTGGGCAGCCGGGCCAAGACCTCGCTGGCCGCGATCAAGCGTTCCATTTACTTTGGTGGTTCCGATGATCTAGAATCCGGCCTGCATGTGGAGCGGGCGGAGTTCCTGGCCACCGCCCTGTCCAAGGAGGGTCAGGCGGGAATGCTTGATTACATGGCTGCCACGGATCGGGCCGGTGAACTCCCGTTGTACCAGCCGGGTGGGTATGAGGCGGCCCTGCGCGAGGGGACGGTGCGCGCCGCCACGCGGGGGTCGGGAGAGGAATGATCGGCTCATCGTAGAAGCGTGATGAAAGGGGAGCCTTTGAAGCTCCTTTTTGGGGTGAGGTGGTTACGTTGGCTTTCTTTTCGATCTAAAATTATGTGTGCTGGATCAGCACGCTGATGCCAGTGCAAACCCTTCGGTGGTGCCAGTCTCCACCACGGGTGGGGGAAGATGGCCCTGTCAAAGAAGCGGAACCACCGCGAGGATGGCAGTCCTGTGTGATGGTTCCTGGATCGGGTTGTAGCCAACGTCCTCGCGGGGTATATCCGTGACGGCGTTACCTGGCTTATCAACCTTATCTAGCCTCACCGAGAATCCTCACTTGCTTAGGGGACGGGTGGGGATTCTCTTATTTTCACTCCTAGTGAGGAGGACGCCTTTCAGCTTAAAACGGTCTCCCCGCGATGGGAACAGTCCTCCCTACTCTCCCAACACCCCCACGGAGCTGCGGCTAAAGCACACGCCGGGGGCGTCGATAAGCAGGTGGGTGCCGCCCCCGCTCACCTGCACGTAGGTGCTGTGCAGGCCGGGTTCCAGGGAGACGGTGACGGGTGCGCCGTCGAGAGCGAGCGTGCCGGTGGTGTGCTCCGGGGCGAAGTAGTTGAGGCGCACCACCCATTCGCGGTCGAGGAGGGGGCCGTCGAGGGGTAGTTCAGGACCAGGGGCGCACTGCTGTGGGGAGGCGGTGGCGCGCATTTCGTGGAGGTTCGTGGGGTGCAGGGTGCCGTCCGCGCCGATGATGACGGGCTCGGGGGTGGCGCTGGCCACGCGGTCGCTGTAATGGGAAAGGCGATTGTAGGGGTGCGTGACGGGCAGCAGCACCTCCAGCGGAAGATCCTGATCAAGCAGGGGGGCCTCGTGCCTTTCTAGGGAGGCGCGCAGGCCGTGGAAGAAATCGCGGCTGGGTTGCTGCGCCCAGGACTGGGCAAAGGTCACCGTGCTCACCAGGCTGGATACCAGCCACGCCGCGCCGAGTACCCGCCCCACCCTGGGCAGCGGCGAGGGCAGGCTATGGGCGAGAGCCACGGCTGCGAGCACCGCCACCTCGCTGACGTGGCGCAGCGTTTGGGTGATCTCCCAGGCGGTATCCGGCCCCGAGCGGGCCAGCGCCAGCGCCACAAACGGTAGCGGCGGATAGAGCACCGCCGGAACCCAGGCGCTCGCGCGGCGCACAGTGAGCGCAAGTAGGGCGCACCCGGCGGCGGCCCCCAGGACAATCGCCCCGGTGTGCGGGGCGGCCCACGGCGGGCCGGGGTGCCAGCGCTCCCAGTGCCAGGGGCCACCCGCCAGCGTGGGCAGCAGCCCCTGGCCGTAGCCGTGGGTAAAAAACGGCAGCGGGTTTGTCGGGGAGGTGCGCGGATCGCCCACGATCAGGGCGTATATCCCGGCCCACAGGAGGGTGGGCAGGATCAGGCAAAGCGCAAGGAAGGTGCTGCGGGCGGCGGGCAGGTCGCGCAGGTGGCCGCAACACAGCAGCACGAGCAGCACTACGGGGGCGAAGAAGAGGGCGCGCTCGCTAAAAAGGGCCCCGCACAGCAGCGCCGCTCCGGAGAGCAGCGCCCAGCGCGTGGCTTGCCCGGTGGAGGAAGCCCGCGCGGCGCGGAGCGCGGACCCCAGGCACAGCGCCAGCGCCGCGTGCAGGGGGAGCGTATTGATGGCCGCCGCGAGCCACGTGGAGGTGCTCAGAGTGACGGGGGTAAAGAGGTACGCGGCCAGGGGAATGAGGCTGCGGCTCAGCGGGCGATACGCCCAGGCTACCGACGCCCCCGCAACCAAGCCTCCCAGCGCCAGCGCGAGCACGGACACCGGCCAGTTCAGGGGTGCGGCGTGGGCCAAGATCCAGACGATGAGCCAGGAACCGGGCATGAGGTGGCCGTCATGCGGGCGCAGCAGCAGCGCGAGGTCGGGGAGGCGGTGCTCCCTGGCCTGGGCGTAAAGCGTGAGGTCGTCATAGTAAAACCAGCCCTGGGCCGCCACCGTGGTGCGCACCAGCACGCCGATGACCAGGAGGGCGGCGAGGGGCAGGATTCGGTGTGATGGGCGCGGGGCGGGCACGCAGCCACGGTAGCAAAAGGGGCGATGAGGCTACGATGAGGCAATGGGCGATAACAATAAGCAGTACGTGGTGTTGCAGGTGGTGCTCAAGGAGAAACTTTTGGGCACGGGCTCCGGGAATATCTCCGAGCTGGAGTCGGTGATGAATAAGCAGGCAGCCAAGGGGTATCGGCTGCACACCATCACCACCTCCTCCTCCGGCAGCAAGGGATGGGGCGGGGGCGACCGGGTGCAGGCCACCTTGGTTTTTGAGCGCCTGTAGCGCTCGCGCTTACCTTCCGCTGAGCACCGCGATGGTCAGCATCACCGGCAGGGAGGTAAAGGTGGTGAGCAGCACGGTATCGCGCGCCACGATGGTGCCCTTCTGGAACGTGGCGGCGTAGTTATACACGTTCTGCGCGGTGGGCAGCGCCGCCAGAATGATCGCGGCGTAGCGTTCCTCGCCTTCCAGCCCCAGACCCAGGGTGAGTAACCAGGCCAGCAGCGGCATGACCAGGGTTTTCAACCCCGTGGCCAGGAGCACCCGCGAGCGATCCTTGGGCGAATCAAGCACCGTGGTGGTGTTCAGGGAGGCCCCAAAGCTCATCAGAATCATCGGGATCGAGGCCCCGCCCAGGATCTCCAGGGGAGCCATCACCGGCTCGGGCACGGTGATCGAGGTCAGGCACACCACCAGGCCCGCCACGGAGGCCAGCACGATGGGGCTGAGCAGCGCGGTGCGGATGGCGCCCAGCACTGCGCGAGTGGTGCTCCCGTGGCTCCCGCCGCCCGCCCCGCTGGCCCCCAACACGGAGAGCAGCAGCGGCGTGAGCAGCGCCATCTGAATCACCAGAATGGGCGGGATATACGCCGCGCTGCCCAGCACATACATGCTCACCGGCAGGCCGATGTTATTGGAATTAACGTACGACGCCGCTGCCGCGCCCATCGCGGTATCCGCAGCGCTGTGCTGCTGGCGGCCCGGGAGCACGCGCGCCACGACCAGAAACACCGCTCCGGTGAGCAGTGTGGCCAGCAGGCTCACCGCGATCACGGGCGAGAAAAGGGCCTGCGGCGGGGAGGTGGAGACCACCGTGAAGAGCAGCGCCGGGGTGGCCGCGTAGAACGCCACGCGGTTGAGCATGAGGCGGGCCTCGCCCGGCGGGATGATCTTGATCCGGCCCAGAACGTAGCCCACGGCGATCACCACCATGATGATGGCAAACCCGGTGATCACGCCGATCATGCTGCTGAGATCTCCTCTCCTAGGCGAGCAGGAAGCCCACGAACATCGCCACCGACCACACCAACATAGCCCGCCCCGTGCTCCCCAGCACCGGAATGAGCGCGGCCCCCGTCGCCCCACGGCGCACCGGCTGCGTGCCGACGACCCCCAGCGGCACCGCAAGCAGCCCCAACAGCGCCCACCACGTTGCGCTCACCGCGAGGACGAGGGAAACCACGAAGGGCACGGCGACGAGGGCGCAGAAGAGGCGGCGCGTGGGGGCGTCGCCAAGCCGGACGGCGAGGGTGATCTTGCCGCTGGCGGAATCGGAGGGAATATCGCGCAGGTTATTAGCCAGGTTTACCGCGGCGGAGATGGAGCCCACGCCCACGGCGCAGGCCAGCCCCACCCAGGACGCCGCCCCGGCCTGAGTGTATTCCGTGCCCAGCACGGCCACCAGGCCAAAGAACACGAACACCGCCACCTCGCCCAGGCCCCGGTAACCATAGGGGCGGGAACCGCCGGTGTAGAACCAGGCACCGGCAATGCACCCCGCACCCACCAGGATCAGCCACCAACTGCTGCTCAGGCTCAGGGCGATGCCCGCCACACCGGCCACGGCAAAGGAAAGGAAGGCCGCGCGCTTCACCGCCTGCGGGGTGGCCAGGCCGGAGCCGGTGAGCCGCAGGGGGCCGGAGCGATCGTCATCGGTGCCGCGGATACCGTCGGAGTAATCGTTGGCGTAGTTCACCCCGATGATCAGCGCCCAGGCCACCGCGAGGGCGAGCAGGGCGCGCCACCAACTCGCGCCGCCCTGGAACGCGGCGGCCCCGGTGCCTGCGATGACGGGGGCGAGGGCATTGGCCCAGGTGTGGGGGCGGGCGCCGGCCCACCAATCGGCGGGGGTGGCGCTGCGGTGCTGCGGGGAGGAAGGCATGGGGCTTATTGTCTCACTCGGACTGGGGCTGAAGGGCGGTGAGGGGGAGCCTATGCTGGCTTGTGACAGTCCACCTTGATTGTCACAAGAACGGCGAGGAGCCCCACCCGGCCGGTGAAACCAAGTGAGGCTCCTCGTGAGACTAGCTGAGTGCCTCGATAATCGCGTTTGCTATTACTCGTGCGATTACGTTGATACTCAGCCTTCCTAATGAACCGTCGCATGGAGTTGCTGCTCCGGCGGCGGTTTTGGGGATTTTGCGTAAATTAAGGTTACCCCTCCGTCACCCCCGCCTGCGGGTTCCGGCGCACCGCGATTCGCGCAAAGTCCGCCGCGCTCCACAGCGAGGCGCCGATCATGATGGCGTCTTTAATCACCAGCCTGCCGGGCGCGGCCAGAAGCGGGAAGCCGCCCTCTCCGCCGCCCTTGTCGGACACCCATACTTCCGGCGTGGTCACCAGGAAGGAGAGGGTGACCACGCTCATGCCCACCAGGAGCAGGGAGCCGATCACGCCCACCTTGGGCCAGATCCAGCCCAGGGCGATGAGCACGCCGATGGTCACGATGGTGCCGCCGATGAGCAGGGCGATGGTATAGGTGCCGTTGGCCTCGTGCCAGGCGTGGGCGGCGGCATCGGCTGCGCCCTCGGGGATTTTGTTGGCGGCGTAGTTTTCCGGGTCGCGCATGAGCCAGGACATAAAGGGGCTATTGGCCACAAAGGGGATAATGCCCTGTGCCTCGTAATCAAAGATTTTAAGGGCGCCGATCCATACGGTGACGATGATCAAGCCGAGCCGGGTGAGCGTGGCTCCCACGCGCTCTAATCCGGCGATTTTGGTCAATATAGTGTGCATGTGGGGAAATACCCTCCTTGGGGCATTGATTATGGGGGCGCAGGGGCTCCCTGGTTTTTCATGGGGGCGGAAACTATAAGGCGGGAACGCGAGGTTTATGAACGCGAGTCCCGCCGAGTTCCACCAAGGGCCGATACTGTACCGAGGGACCCTCTCTTACCGCAAAGCGCCGCAGTGCATGGGGGTACACGGGGAGAAAAGTGTGCTAAAGCAAACTTTATGGGAGGGGAACCGTGTAGGGTGGGGTGGTCTTGCGGTCAGTGAGAACGTGCAGAGGGAACACGGTGGGCGCGGTGCGCTCGGATAAGCGGAGGCGCCATGTGGATCAGGTATGTTACCGGCCAGGTGGTCAGTTTCTTTTTCACGCTTTTCCGTCTTATCCCGCTGCGCTGGAATAATCGCTTTTCTCGGTCGCGCATTCCCGCGTGGAAAGAGCACGATCGCAGCGAGGTGCTCATCTCCTTGACCACGCACGGCCACCGTTTGCGCACGGTATTTTTGGCTATTGAATCGGTCATGCGTGGCTCGCACCGGGTGCCCATTGTGTTGTGGCTCGATCCCGAGGATTATGACCGTCGGGAGGCCTGGCCGCTCAGCCTCAAGCGGCTGGTACGCCGTGGCCTGACCGTGCGCCGAGGTGATGGAGGGCTGGGCCCGCACGCCAAGTATTGGAATCAATTTCGCGTGGTGGCGGGCTCGGATACCCGCGTGATCACCATTGACGATGACGTGATCTACCCCGAGTGGTTCGTCGATCGCCTGCTCACCATTGGAAATCTGCGCCTGGACGCGGTGGTGGCGTATCGGGCCCACCGCATCGAACTGCGCGAGGGGCGCTTGCTGCCGTACATGAAGTGGAGCCCCGCCGATACCAGTGAGGCCAGCCTGCTGCACTTTGCCACCGGGGTTTCGGGTGTGTGCTACCCACCCGCCTTCATCGAATACGTGGTGGCGCAGGGCATGAGGTTCCGGGAGGTGGCCCCGCGTGCGGATGACGTTTGGCTGCACGTGTGCGCGTTGCGTTCCGGTCACCCGGTGCGCCAGGTCTTTGCCAATCCGCGCAACTTTGCCGTCATTCCCTCCGCCCAATTAAGCGCCCTGATCGTGAGTAATGGCATGGGTGGCGGAAACGATGATCAAATCGAGAGGGCCTATACCCCGCAGGACGTGGCCCGTCTGGTGGAAATCAGCGAGCAGGAGGATTAGCCCCTAGTCAGGAGGTCCGTCACACCCGCGCGGTGAATCTTTCCGGAGCCGGTGCGCGGCAGGGAGGCCACTCGCCGCAGTTCCTTGGGTAGTTGCCAGCGCGGAAGATCGTCCAGGGCCTCGATGAGATTGCCGGGTTCCGCGCTGCCGGTATAGGCCACGGCGATGGCCTGGCCCAGGCGCGGGTGGGGCACCCCCACCACGCAGGCCTCCGTCACACCGGGTACCTCGCGCAGGTGCTGCTCGAGCACCTCCGGGTGGAGTTTGAGCCCCCCGGAATCGATCACCGCGTCGAGCCTGCCGCGCACGGTGAGCATATCGGCGTCGTCAAGCGCCCCGGCGTCGCTCGTGGCAAACCAGCCTTCCTCGGCAAAGGCCTCGTGGCCGGGGGCGTTGCGGTATCCGCGCGCGATCATCGGCCCGCCCAGGTGAATCCGATCGCCCTCGCCCAGGCGCACGTGCGCGCCGGGAAGCGGGTGGCCGTCGTACACGCAGCCCCCGGAGGTCTCGGAGGCCCCGTAGGTGCGCACCACGCGGATTCCCAGCCCGGCGGCCGCGCGGGCGTCGGCGGCGCGCAGGGGAGCCCCGCCCACGAGCACGGCGTTAAAGGTACGCAGCGCCTCGATCCCCTCCAGATAATCCAGGGCCTTGAGTAACTGCGCAGGGGTGAGCGCGGTGTAGGCCCGCCCGCCCGCTAATCGACGCACCGCCCGGGCAAAGGTGGGCACGTGAAAACCGGAGCGCAGGTCGAGGCACACCGGTTCGGTGCCCGCCACGAGGGAGCGCACCAGAACCTGAAGCCCCGCGATGTAGTGCCCCGGCATGGCGAGCAGCCAGGTGCCCTCACCCCCGAGGGCCTGGTGGGTGGCGTCCGCGCTGCTCACGAGGTTGAGCGCGGTGAGTTCCGCCCCCTTGGGCGTACCCGTGGACCCCGAGGTACCCACCACCAGGGCCACCTCGGGGTCGATCTCCTGCCCCGCGCGCTGTGTGGTGCGCAGAAGTTGCGCCCGGGCGGGATCGTTATCCGGCAGGGGCAGGAGGCTGCGCTGCCCGGCGATGGCCTCTTGAAGATCGGGCAGGATCGCGGCGGGATCGGCGCTGGGAATGACGAGGGGTTCGAGAATGCGCTCGGTCATTCCTCGTAGGGTAGTGCGTTTATGCCTCTGCGGTGGCAGTGGCGGAGCGGGAGCGGAACAGGAAGGCGTCCGCGGCGATGCGGCCCGGCCCGGCCACGGCCAGGACAAGCGCGCAGGCGCCGATTGCGCCGGGGAGTTCCCAACCGCCGTCGGAGGCGAGCACGCCGTTACCCATGTGCGCGATGAGCGCGGCGCCCAGCATGTTCAGGGCTGCCAGCACGCCGACGACCGGGGTAAGCAGGCCCAGGATCAGGGCGATGCCGCCGCCGAACTCGATGGCAGCGGCGATGAGCGCGCTGACCTGGGGAAGTGGTACGCCCATGCCCTCGAACATGCCCTGAACGGAGCTGATGTCGCTCACCTTTTGCCAGCCGTGGGCAATCAGGATGGTGCCCAGGAGCAGGCGGGCGATGAGGAGTCCAAAATCTTTAATTATTGAAACGACAACAAACTCTATGGGGCTGGGACTCCCCGCGCAAGTCAGTAGTAGAAGGGGAAGCCGGACCAATCCGGTTCGCGCTTGTTCAGGAACGCCTCCTTGCCCTCCACGGCCTCGTCCGTCATGTACGCCAGGCGGGTGGCCTCACCGGCAAAAACCTGTTGTCCCATCAGGCCGTCATCGGTGAGATTGAAGGCGAACTTCAACATGCGCTGCGCCGTGGGGGACTTCCCATTGATCTCCCGGGCCACCTGGATTGCCTCCGCCTCTAACTCCCCGTGATCGGCCACGATGTTCACCGCCCCCATGCGCTGCATGGTCTCGGCATCGTAGGCGCGCCCGAGGAAGAAGATTTCTCTGGCAAACTTCTGCCCCACCTGCTTGGCCAGGTAGGCGCTGCCGTAGCCGGCGTCGAAGGAGCCCACGTCCGCGTCCGTTTGCTTGAAGCGGGCCTCTTGGCGAGAGGCGATGGTGAGATCGCACACCACGTGCAGCGAGTGGCCCCCACCGGCGGCCCAGCCATTGACCACCGCGATCACCACCTTGGGCATGGTGCGGATCAGGCGCTGCACCTCCAAGATATGCAGGCGGCCACCCTCCACCTGCACTCGCTGCTCATCCACGGTCTCAGCGGTTTCCCCCTCCGCGTACTGATACCCGGAACGGCCCCTAATCCGCTGATCGCCCCCCGAGCAGAAGGCCCAGCCGCCGTCCTTGGTGCTGGGGCCATTTCCGGTGAGCAGTACCACGCCCACGTCCGGGGTGCGGCGGGCGTGGTCGAGCGCACGATACAACTCGTCCACGGTGTGCGGGCGGAAGGCGTTGCGCACCTCGGGGCGGTCAAAGGCGATGCGCACCATGCCATCGCGGCGGTGTTCGCCCACGTGGCGGTGATAGGTAATGTCCGTGAGGTCCTCAAAGCCCTCCACGGCGCGCCACTGATCGGGGTCAAAGGGCTGCTGGGTGCTGTAACTCATGGAGACGAGTGTAGGGCGCGGTGCCATTTGTGCACCGCTTGGACATCGCTGTGCAGCTGTATCCCCGGGGACCGCGCCGTGTGAAGGATCTGCGCCACCACATCATCAAGCGCATAATCCACACACGTATCGGAGTACCTCAACACAAGGTATCCCGCCCGCTGTGCCGCGTTGGACTTCCATCTATCGCGGACGAAGACGTCCGTGGCGGTGTGAAACTGCTGGCCGTCCACCTCCACCAGAATTGGTTGTCCCACCACCTTGAGGTCAAACACGTACGGCCCCACCCGGACATTGGACTGGGTAAAGAGGTTTTCCTCGGCGAGTGCGTGAGCCAACCGACGCTCCGTTTGACTCGACGCGCCAATGATGGCCGAACCCGCTATCTTCCGCATGACATTCTTCGCAGCAGGATTTAGCGCGGCGAAATCCCGATGATACTGCTCGGATCCCGTCAGACCGGAGTAGGAGCGCTCCAGAAAATTGAGGATTTTTGCGCGCGGCCACGCCTGAATAAGCCCCTGCGCCGTGAACACAGGTGAGGTCACTCGCAGATCTTGCTGCACGCGCGTGCGGCTTATCGACGCCCTGCTCAACCTCACCGTGTCCGTCTCAATGGGTGATCCCTGGCGGGGCAATAGTCCAGAAATCGGCCACGATAGTTTCTCCCACCCGTACAGATAAGCCGCCGTGAGGCCGGAGAAAACCACGTGGGGCCAGCGATGCCGAATCGCCCGTAAGCGCGTGAGATCATTCGCTTTGGGGCTGACGTAGAGGCCGTGGGCCAATCGCTCTAGGCTGCCCTGCGCGATGTGTTTTCTTATCTCACGCGGAGAAAGACCGCCGCGGCGAAGATCCTTGGTGGTCCAAAAATCAGTCATGCTTGCCTTAGACGGCGCTGAGCGGGTGGGCGGTTCCGATGTGCTGTATTTTTCCTCGCCGGTGTGTGACAGGAGTGAACCGCACCCATCCCTAAGCGCAATGAGCGTATCTTTCCCTGCCGCTGTGTGACAGGAGTGAACCCCACCAGCCACCAAGCGAAAGAAAAGCACCCAACCCCACCACTGTGGGAAAACTGTGGGAAACACGTGATACCCAAGAGCCACCCACCACTACCATGACCCCCATGACACCTTCTCCCTCCCTCGATGATCTCCTGGACAGAATCCACGTCGTCGCCCTCCCCATGCGGGCCCGTTTTCGGGGCGTGACCACCAGGGAGGCCCTGCTCATCGAGGGGCCGCAGGGGTGGGGGGAGTGGGCCCCGTTCGTGGAGTACTCCGATGAGGAGGCCGCCACCTGGCTGGCCGGTGCGCTGGAAGCCGCGTTCATGGGATTGCCGCCGACAACGCAGGGGTATGTGGAGGTCAATGCCACCATTCCCGCCGTGGAACCCCAGCGAGTGCCGGAGTTATTGGCCCGGTACCCGGGTTGCCGCACGGTGAAGATCAAGGTGGCGGAAAAGGGGCAGACCCTGACCGATGATGTGGCCCGGGTGGAGGCGGTGCGCGCGGAGATCCCCCAGGCCCGGATACGGGTGGATGCCAATAGGGGCTGGACTCTCCACCAAGCCCTGGAGGCCGCCCGGCATCTGGGTTCCCTGGATTATATGGAGCAGCCCTGCGCCACGGTGGAGGAATTGGCGGCTCTGCGGGAGGCCTTGGGGGAGAAGAACCTTAACACCCGTGTGGCGGCCGATGAGTCGATTCGTCGGGCGCGTGATCCGTACCGCGTGGCGCAACTCCATGCGGCGGACGTGGCGGTGTTGAAGGTCGCCCCCCTGGGCGGGGTGCGGAGGCTATTGGACATTGCTCGTCACATGGGGGAACACGCGATGAGCGTGACGGTGGCCAGCGCCCTGGATACAGCCGTGGGGATGAACGCCGGGTTGGTTGCGGCGGCGGCCCTGCCGCACCCCCAGGCGCCCGCGGGTTTGGGCACGCAGAGCCTTTTTATTGAGGACGTCGCCGCGCCGCGTAGCCTCGTCGATGGTCGCCTGAGTACCGCCGCTGTGGTCCCCGAGGAAGCGCGGTTGCGGGGGCTTGCGGCATCGGCGGAGCGTCGGCAGTGGTGGATCGAGCGCCTGGGGCGGTGCCTGGATCACCTACACTGACCCGTATGGATGATAATGAGACCCGCTATTTAGGCCCCACGGGTAACCGGGGCGAGCAGGGTAATCAGGGTCGCCCCACCCCGCGGCCTCGCCAGCACTTTCCGGAGCAGCAGCACTCGGAAGAGCAGTACTCCACCCAGCAGTATCAAAATTATGCCGATGGGTACCCGCCGGAGTATGCGGATAATTTCCAGGATGCCTCCCCGGAGCCGGAGGCGGATAAGGGCTCCAAGGGCGGCAGCGCGATGGCGATCGCCGGGGTGATTGCCGCCATCTTGATTTCCGCCGGGGTGTTCTTTTTCCTCGGTCGCGCCGCGGGCGAGGGCCAGGTGCAAAGGGAGGTGGTGACGGAGACGCAGGTGTCCACCGTGACGGTCACGGAGACGGTGACGGAGGATTCCGGGCTGCGGCTACCGGAATTGCCCAGCGAGATTCCCTCGATCCCCGAGGTGCAGATGCCCTCCTGGTTGCAGGATCTCTTGGGCGGCACCGAGCAGACAGACACCGAGCAAGGCACTGGGCAGGGCGCCGAACAAGGTGTAGACCAGGAGGTACCGCAGTATCAGGAGCCGCAACTGTGAGCGCTCCACTTTTGGCCCGAGAGGTGGCCGCAGCGGTAGCGCCGTATGTCACGGACGTGGTGCTGTGCCCCGGATCGCGCAATTCCGCGCTCACGCTGGCCCTCCTGGCTCGCCGTGACCTGCGGGTACACGTGCGCATTGATGAGCGCAGCGCGGCTTTCCTGGCGCTGGGTATGGCGCGGCAGCAGCGTCGCCCGGTGGCGGTGGTGATGACCTCGGGCACGGCGGTGGCCAATTGCCTGCCCGCGGTGATCGAGGCGGCGCAGTCGCACGTTCCGCTGGTGGTGCTCAGCGCGGATCGTCCCAGGGCACTGGTGGGCACGGGGGCGAGCCAGACGATTGATCAGGTGGGTCTTTTTGGCTCCTACGCTCCCACGGTGCAGGTGGAGGCTCCCGAGGACATGGGCCAGATCCACCAGGCCCTGGCCGATTTCCCCCAGGTGCACCTCAACGTCGCCTTTGACATCCCGCTGGTGCCGGAGGCCCTGCCCGCGCGGGAGGGTGAGGCGCATCGACTCCGTCCCACGAGGACCACGGAGGTGGATCACGGCGAGGTGGAGGTGGATCTGAGTCGCCCCACCCTGGTGATCGCGGGCGATGAGGCCTGGGAGGTGGAGGAACTCGCGGAGGTGCCCACCATCGCGGAACCTTCCGCGCCCACTCCGTTTCACCCGGTGCACCCGTTGGCGGCGCACCTGCTCATCGGCACCATCGGTGGCCAGGAGGGAGTGGAGAGCGTCACCACCAAGCCCGAGCAGGTGATCGTGGTGGGTCATCCCACCCTGCACCGCCCGGTGCTGGCCCTCTTGGAGGATCCCGAGGTGGAGGTCACGGTGCTCAGCCGCACCGCCACGATCACCGATCCGGGACGTCATGCGCGCCGGGTGGCCAGCCGGGTGAAAGCCACGGGGCAGACCCCGCAACGCTGGTACTCGATTACCCAGGCGGCCTCGGAGATGGGGGCGCAGGCGGTGCGGGAGGCGGTGTCCAGCCAGGAGCACGGGTTCACCGGGTTGCACGTGGCGGCAGCCGTGGCCGATAGCGTGGCGGTGGGGGATTCGTTGTTCCTCGCGGCGTCGAACGCGGTGCGCGATGCCTCCTTTGTGGGTTTGCCGTTTAGCGGCGTGGATACCCACACCCCCCGGGGCGCGGCGGGCATTGATGGCACGGTTTCCCAGGCGGTGGGCGTGGCCCTGGCCGCTCAGGCGGCGGAGCCGGATGCCGTGCGCGCCCCGCGCACCGTGGGATTGCTGGGGGATCTGGCTTTGCTTCACGACGCCGGCGGTATGCTCATCGGCCCGATGGAGCCGCGCCCGGAGAACCTCACGCTGGTGGTGGCCAATGACGACGGCGGCGGGATCTTCGAGACCCTGGAGATGGGCGCGCCCGCGCTGCGCGATTCCTTCGAGCGTGGCTTTGGCACCCCGCACGGGGCGCGGATCGAGGACCTGTGCGCGGCCTATGGCGTGGACTACGCCCGAGCGGAGAGCCTGCCGGAACTCCTGGCGGCCCTGGATGAGTCCGAGGAGGCGGGTGGTTTCCGGGTGATCGAGGCCCGCACGCGGCGCGATACCCGCCGGGATTTGCACGCTGCCCTGGAACGCGCGGTGCGGGTGCGGCAATGAGATCGCGGGTGTTGCACCGCACCCGGCAGGCGGTGATCGGGGCCTATGTGTTGGCGCTGCTGGGGTGCGTGGCCATGCTGGTGGGGCCGTGGTTGAACGATCGCACCATCGAGCAGGATCCCGGCCGCGCCCTGGCCACGGTCACGGGCGTGACCACCTGGCGCACCACGGTGGAGTATCAGGACGAGCAGGGCATGTATCACCTCCCCGCCACAGGCCTGCTGTATCCCTCGGGCCTGGGGGAGGGGCAAAACGTGTGGGTCACCTATGCGCGCACCGATCCCGATCTGGTGAAGGTGGAGGGGCGTGAGTGGACGCTCGCGGTGGTGCCTGCCGCCTCCGTGGCCCTCGCGGCCACGCTGCTGGCGGGGCTATGGTGGTGGGCGGCCGGGGTCGCGTTCCGTTCACCAAAAGTTCGCGATTCTGTTACCTGATGATCAACTTTTCGTAGCATTCGGCGGAAAAGATGGGGATTATGCGGATTGGCATTGTGTCAGAGTCGTTTCTTCCTAACATCAACGGTGTGGTCAATTCCGTGCTCCGGGTGCTGGAATACGCCAAGGCGCATGGACACGAGGCCTTTGTGATCGCCCCGGGGGCGCGAGACTTCCAGGAGGAGGTCCCGGATTACCTCGGATTCCCCATTCACCGGGTGCCCACGGTGATGGTGCCCCTGATTGATTCCCTCCCAGTGGGAATACCGGGTCCCTCGGTGGCGGCCACTCTCAAGGAGCAGCAGCCGGACGTGGTGCACCTGGCCTCGCCCTTTGTGCTGGGGGCCGCCGGGGCCTTCGCCGCCCGCCAACTCAAGATTCCCGCCGTGGCCGTGTATCAGACGGACGTGGCGGGTTTTTCCACTCGCTATCACCTGGGGCCGCTGGCGGCGGCCTCCTGGGAGTGGACGCGCACCTTCCACAACGTGTGCCAGCGCACCCTGGCCCCCTCCTCGCCCACGATCGAGGAGTTGCGTTCCCACGGCATCAAGAACGTCTACCGCTGGGGCCGGGGCGTGGACGCGCGGCGCTTCCACCCGGAGCACCGCAGCGCCGCGCTGCGCCGCCAGTGGGATCCCACGGGCCGAAAGAAGATCGTGGGATTTGTGGGGCGCCTGGCGGCGGAAAAGGGCGTGCATCGCTTGGCCTCCCTGGCGCACCAGGATTCGATTCAACTGGTGATCGTGGGCGATGGCCCGGAGCGCCACGAGCTAGAGCGCATGCTTCCGCGCGCGGTGTTCACCGGGCAGCTCGGCGGCGAGGAATTGGCCCGCGCCTATGCCTCCCTGGATCTTTTCATACACCCCGGCGAGTTCGAGACGTTCTGCCAGACCGTGCAGGAGGCTCAGGCCTCCGGCGTGCCCACCATCGGGCCGCGCGCTGGCGGACCGATCGACCTCATCACGGAGGGACGCAACGGGCTGCTTCTCGACGTCCCCACCTTCGCCCACGAGTTGCCCTCCGCCGTGCAGTGGGTGCTGGATGATTCCCGCTACGAGCGGCTGCGCCGTCAGGCCCGCGAGGACGTGGAGGGGCGCACCTGGGAGGCCCAGTGCGAGAAACTCATGGGGCATTATCGGGAGGTCATCGAGGAACACCGCCGTGGCGCTCGGGGTCTGGGCGTGCTGTGGGGTGGTGCCCCGCTGGCGGTGCGCAGTCGGGTCTAGACTGGTGCCTTGTGGCTAAGGCATCACTGGATAAAAAGCCCCTGGACGTCGCCGCGATGTTCGATGACGTGGGCGAAAACTATGACCTCACCAATACCGTCTTGTCCTTCGGGCAGGATCGGCGGTGGCGGCGGCGAACCAGGCAGCGCCTTGACCTCAAACCGGGGGAGAGGGTGCTCGATTTGGCGGCGGGCACGGCCGTGTCCACCGTGGAGTTGGCCAAGTCCGGGGCGTGGTGCGTGGCCTGTGATTTCTCTCAGGGAATGTTGGCGGCCGGGGCGCACCGCCCGGTGCCCAAGGTGGTGGGCGATGGCATGAACCTCCCCTTTGCGGATAACACCTTTGACGCCGTGACCATCTCCTATGGCCTACGTAATATCCACGATTTCCGCGCCGGCCTGCGAGAGATGGCCAGGGTCACCCGCCCCGGCGGACGGCTCACGGTCAGCGAGTTCTCCACCCCCGTGGTGCCGGTGTTCGGCACGGTGTACAAGGAATACCTCATGCGGTTGCTCCCGGCGGTGGCGCGGGTGGTGTCCTCCAACCCGGAGGCCTATGAGTACCTGGCGGATTCCATTCGCGCCTGGCCGGATCAGGAGGGGCTGGCCCGGGAGATCAATGCCAATGGCTGGCAGGAGTGCGGTTGGCAGAACCTCACCCTGGGGATCGTGGCCATGCACTCCGCGATCAAGCCGGGCTAACCCCACAGCGGGCGACGCCCCGGCCAGCGCGCGGCCGCCCACCCGGCCCCGCGCCAGGCGCGGGCAATAAGGTCACGATCCTCCTCCGTGACGAGGTTGCCCATCAGGCGCGCGGCTGCGGGCATGAGCCGCTTGCCCAGGGGGCCGCGCAGGGCCAGTGGCCCCACGGCGGGAAGCAGGCGCGGATAGGTGAGCAATCGGGCTGCGGCGCGGGCGAGGGCAAAGGCCTCCCCGTAGTGAGAGCGCAGCGTATCCGGCCAGGCGCGGCGATAATCGGAGAGGCCCACCAGCAGCACCGCTAGTTCGGCGGTTTCCAGGGCGTAGTCAATTCCCTCGCCGTTGAGGGGATTGACGCAGGCGGCGGCGTCGCCAAGCAGCATCCAGTTGCGCCCGGCCACGGTGCTTATGGCACCACCCATCGGCAGCAGTGCGGAGGTCACGCGCTGCGGTGCCTCTAGTTCCCATTCCTCGCGGTGCTGCTGGGCGTAGTGCTCCAGGAGTTTCTTGGTATTGACCTTGGCGCGCCGGGTGGTGGTGGAAAGCGCCCCGCAGCCCAGGTTCACCTCCCCGTTGCCCAGGGGGAAGATCCAGCCGTATCCCGGCTGCGCGGTGCCCTGGGCGTCGCGCAGTTCCAGGTGGGAGTGAATCCAGGGCTCGCGGTGGCGCGGGGTGCGGCAGTAGGAACGCGCCGCGATGCCGTACACCTCCTCCTGGTGCCAGGTGCGGCCCAGTTGCTTGCCAAAGGGGGAGCGCACCCCGTCCGCCACCAGCACGGAGGCGGGGCGGATGCGTTTTTCCTCGCCCTCGTGGCGCACCACCACTGCGGAGAGGCGATCCCCGGTGAACTCGGGACGTAGCGCCTGGGCTCCCTGCCACACGGTGGCTCCGGCCCGCCGCGCGGTGTTCAGCAGCAGGTGATCGAGGTCGGTGCGGGGCATGGCGGAACCCACCGCGCCGAAGGTACCGCTCGGCCAGGGGGCGGTGACGGAGCCACCAAAGCCGTGGAGTTTGAGGCCCCTGTTGCTGTAGTTATCGAGTATTTCCGTGGCCAGGCCCAGGCGATCGAGTTGGTGCATGGCGCGGGGGGTGAGGCCGTCGCCGCAGGTTTTATCGCGGGGGAAGGAGGCGGCGTCGATAAGCAAGACCTCAAAGCCGCGCGCGGCGGCCCAGGTGGCTGCGGCGGAACCCGCGGGGCCCGCGCCGACGATGAGCAGGTAGGGGGAAAGAGGGGAACTCACACCCCGGAGTGTATCTGTGGGGGTGATTCCGCTACGGTTGAGTCCGAGCTAACGTTACTCTCCAGGATTGGGGTGCCACCTGGCCCGGAGATACAAATCACCTGCGAGGACACCGAGACATGACCAATGGGCGCGAGGCGGCAACGCCTGGGGTGGTAGCGGGATCGCTGAACCTCGGAGATGAGGCGCTGAACGAGCGCGTGGGGCGCGGCCTGAGCCTGGTGGAGGAAACGCTCTATGCGCACCTGAGCCAGGGCGATGAGATCCTCCAGGACAAGGTCATGCACCTGGTGCGCGCGGGCGGCAAGCGCTTCCGCCCCATGTTTGCCCTCCTGGCCTCGGAATATGGGGAAAAACCCATGTGCGAGGACGTGGTGCGCGCCGCCGCCGTGGTGGAGATGACGCACCTGGCCACGCTGTATCACGATGACGTGATGGACGAGGCCGCCCGGCGGCGCGGGGTGGAATCCGCCAACGCCCGTTGGGGTAATTCCGTAGCGATCCTCGCCGGGGATCACCTGCTGGCACAGGCCTCCGGGATCATGGCGGAGCTGGGCACGGACACGGTGAAGCACTTTGCGGAGACCTTTGGCACCCTGGTCACCGGGCAAATGCGGGAGACGGTGGGCGCGCAGGGGGGCGACCCGATTGCGCATTACACCCGCGTGATCGAGGAGAAAACCGGCGTGCTTATCGCCTCGGCCGGGTATCTGGGTGCGCTGCACGGCGGCGCGCAAGCGGAGCACGTGCGGGCGTTGCAGGGGTATGGGCACACCATCGGCATGGTGTTCCAGATCGTCGATGACATCATCGACCTCTTTTCCACGCCGGAGGAGTCCGGCAAGGTGCGGGGCACCGACCTGCGCGAGGGCGTGTTCACGCTGCCGGTGCTCTATGCGCTCAGTGAGGAGGGCGAGGTGGGGGAGCGCCTGCGCGAGATCCTCACTGGGCCGGTGACCTCGGAGGAGGCCCTGAGCGAGGTGCTGGGCCTGCTGGAGCGCTCGGAGGGGCGCGCAAAGGCGGCTGCCGACGCCGCCGTGTGGGCGCAGCGCGCCCGCGAGCACCTGGAGGTGCTTCCCGACGCCCCGGCCACGCGGGCTCTCGACGCCCTGGTGCAGTACACCGCCGAGCGCCTGGGCTGACCAGCAGATTTGCTTGGTTGGGGTGGTGGCATAGTAAAGTATCCCCCGCACCGCATGGTGTGGTTTGCCAGGTTGCCCGAGCGGCCAAAGGGAGCGGACTGTAAATCCGCCGGCATTGCCTTCAGAAGTTCGAATCTTCTACCTGGCACCACGTACCGCCGCCGTGATTCTTTCCTTAGCGGGAAGGGTTGCGGCGGCGGTTTTGCGTTGCGCGGAGTGGGGGTGGGTAATGGTTTTCCGGGTGTGTCGAGTTTCCTCGGCTAAACGGTGAAAAACCGTTGTGTGCTGGGGATTTGTGGTTGTTGGGGGTGGCGGGTTAATCTTTGTGAGGCTTCAACGGAGCGGCCAGGAACTTTCTAGGAAGGTTCTGGATGTGAAGATGTAGCACGCCCCCTTAGCTCAGTCGGCAGAGCGTTTCCATGGTAAGGAAAAGGTCAACAGTTCGATTCTGTTAGGGGGCTCTGTTGTTCTTTCCGGTGCTGAATGGCGCGGGAGGGGATACGCGGCGGTGTAGCTCAGTGGTAGAGCAAGCGACTCATAATCGCTGTGTCGCGAGTTCAATTCTCGCCATCGCTACTGGAACGCAAGGGCCGGGCCATGTGCCTGGCTTTCGTTCTAGATCCACGAGGTACCCGTCCCGCACGGGATGGGGGCCTCTGGTAGGGTAGTTCCTGCCGCGCAAGCGGTGAGAACAAAGGGGCGTGGCGCAATTGGTAGCGCAACGGTCTCCAAAACCGTAGGTTGCAGGTTCGAGTCCTGTCGCCCCTGCCATTACTTTTCAAACTCTAAGGAGTGCTGTGAGCGAGGATCGCGCAAACCAGACGGGGGCTGCCCAGCCCACGGGTAAGCGTCAGCGCACAGGTGCAAGCACCACCACGACGTCCTCCTACGAGGCCCAAAAATCCGCTCCCCAGAGCCCCGAGGACACCAAGCCCGGTGGTGGCCCGCTGCGGTTCCTGCCCGAGGTGGGCGCTGAGATCAAGAAGGTCATTTGGCCCACCGCCTCCCAGATGGTCACGTACACCCTCGTGGTGTTTGCCTTCCTCATCGTGCTCACTGCCCTGGTTTCCGGCGTGGACTTCGTGGTGGGCCTGGGAGTTGAGAAGGTCCTGGCTCCGTAGTAGAGTTTCACTCACGCTTTTAAAGAGAAATTATCCCGCTGCCCGCCTGGGTGGCGGGATAATTCTTTGACTGTGGCACATGCGGTGGCCCCGTCTGATTCTTCCTTCCCCGACCGCTCGCGCGGCGGGAAGCCCGGAGGGGAATCAAGGAGGGCTAAAATGGTCACCGCGTTTCCACGCCCCGGATAAACACGTATCTCAACCCCAGGAGCACACGATGAGCGAGGATTACACCTCTCAGAACGATTCCGAATCCCCCCTGTTTGCCGCCGCGCGGGAGGCGATTCAGGATTCCGTGGAGGCCGAGGGAGCCACCGAGACTGCTGAAGCCACTGAGGCCCCCGCCGAGGAGCGCTCGGATTCCGCCGCTGGGATTGAGGAGGCCGCGCAGGCCCCCGAAGCCGCCGAGTCCGAGGAGGATACCTCCGACGTCGAGTATCGTCGCCGCCTGCGCGAGTTCACCCGTGATCTGAAGAAGAAGCCGGGCCAGTGGTACATCATTCAGTGCTATTCCGGGTATGAGAACAAGGTCAAGACCAACCTTGACATGCGCGCGCAGACCCTGGAGGTGGAGGATTCCATCTACGATGTGGTGGTGCCCGTGGAGCAGGCCATCGAACTGCGCGACGGCAAGCGCAAGATGGTCAAGCGCAAGTTGCTGCCCGGCTACGTGCTGGTGCGCATGGACATCAATGACCGCGCGTGGTCCGTGGTGCGCGAGACTCCCGGTGTGACCAGCTTTGTGGGTAACGAGGGCAATGCCACCCCGGTGCGCCACCGCGATGTGGCCAAGTTCCTCATGCCGCGCGCTGCCGTGGAGGGCGAGCAGAAGGCCTCCGCGAACGAGGTGGAGCAGGTGGTGGCCATGCCGGAGGAGAAGGCCGCGCCGAAGCAGCAGATCGACTTTGAGGTGGGCGAGGCCGTGACGATCCTCACGGGTGCCCTTGCCTCCGTGTCCGCCACGATCTCGGACATCGACTATGAGACGGGCAAGTTGCAGGCCCTGGTGTCCATCTTCGGCCGCGAGACTCCGGTGGAACTCACCGCGGATCAGGTGGAGAAGATCATCTAAGTCCGCCGCTTGAAAGCATTTGTACCTGGGTCTATGGCCCAGGTACACTGTCTTTTCGCGTGTGTTCAGCGCGCGCAGAAAACGTATTCATCCCCGGTGGCCGGGTTACGCGGAGAAACAGCATCAAGCTGCGAGCGGGGCCCGGCATCCGGACGGTAGGGGCGGCGCGGCCGTCGATACGCCCCGGCCGGTACCTAGGAAAGAGAGTGTGCGATGGCAAAGAAGAAGAAGGTCACTGGCTTTATCAAGCTCCAGATCGAGGCCGGTGCCGCTAACCCGGCTCCGCCCGTGGGCCCCGCCCTGGGTGCGCACGGCGTGAACATCATGGAGTTCTGCAAGGCGTACAACGCCGCCACCGAGAGCCAGCGCGGCAACGTGATCCCGGTGGAGATCACCGTGTACGAGGATCGCAGCTTTGATTTCAAGCTCAAGACCCCTCCGGCAGCCAAGCTGCTGCTCAAGGCCGCGGGCCTCCAGAAGGGCTCCGGCGTGCCGCACACCAACAAGGTGGGTTCCGTGACGATGGCGCAGGTCAAGGAGATCGCCGAGCAGAAGAAGCCGGACCTCAACGCCCGCGACATCGACGCTGCCGCCAAGATCATCGCCGGTACCGCCCGCTCCATGGGCATCACCGTCGAGGACTAATTTTTCCCACGTGGCAGGGCCAGCTTCGGCCCGCTAGACCACAAGATTTTTTAAGGATCTTTGAACTATGAGCAAGAAGTCTAAGGCTTTCCGCGCCGCCGCCGAGGCCGTGGATCAGAGCCACCTGTACAGCCCCCTCCAGGCCGCCAAGCTGGTCAAGGAGACCTCCTCCAAGAACTTTGACGCCACCGTGGACGTGGCCGTGCGCCTGGGCGTGGACCCCCGCAAGGCCGATCAGCTGGTGCGTGGCACCGTGAGCCTGCCCAACGGCACGGGTAAGACCGTGCGCGTGGTGGTGTTCGCGGAGGGCCCGAACGCCACCGCCGCCGAGGAGGCTGGCGCTGACGTGGTGGGCACCGCGGAGCTGATTGAGCGCATTCAGGGCGGCTGGACGGACTTTGACGCCGCCATTGCCACCCCGGATCAGATGGCCAAGGTGGGCCGCGTGGCCCGCGTGCTCGGCCCCCGTGGCCTCATGCCGAACCCCAAGACCGGCACCGTGACCACCGATGTGGCCAAGGCCGTCAAGGAGATCAAGGGCGGTAAGATTTCCTTCCGCGTGGACAAGGCCGCTAACCTGCACGCCGCGATCGGTAAGGCCTCCTTCACCGAGCAGCAGCTTGCGCAGAACTACGGCGCGCTGATGGAGGAGCTGAACCGCCTCAAGCCCTCTTCTGCCAAGGGCATCTACATGAAGAAGATCACCCTCTCCTCCACGATGGGCCCCGGTGTGCCGGTGGACCCCTCCGTGCAGAAGAACTTTGACGCCTAAGGCGCTCTAAGAAAGCCGCTCCCCGGTGCGTCCGGGAAGCGGTTTTTTCATGCCCACGGCCACCGGAAGCAAGAAACGAGCAAGAAAAACTTTCCGCAGGTCAAGAGGGTAAAAAATGGTGAAACGGGGTGGAAAATGGGGGTTCTGCGGGATATGGAGCAAGAAAAATTCCGCCCCGCGCCGTAACTTAGGCCCGCTTGCGCTTCCACTGCGGCAGCGCGCCGTACCCGGGGAGTACCGTGCCTCGCACGATGGGGTTGGTGGTGCGATATTCCCCGGTGACGTCCAGTTCCTCCAGGATGAAGTCAATGACGCGGGGGGAGTAAAGGATGGCCAGGTGATCGCTGAAGTCGCGCACGGCACCCTCCTGCACCAGCACGTTGCGGACGGTGGCACCGGGGCCCTCCTCAAGGAATTGATTGCGCCAGGGGGTCACGATCTCGTCGAAGCGGGTGCACAGGGTGGTGTAGCTGACCCCCGGCATGGTATCGCCCTCGCGGTTGATGTGACTCATCGCCTCGGAGCCTACGAGTTGATCCAGGGCGGCGTCGCCAAGCGTTTTCTTGACCACGCTGCGCAGGGTGGGCCAGCGCTTTTCAATCTTGAGCCCCAGGGAACCGAAACCGGAGAGCGTGGTGCCGTGGTGGCTGGGAGTGATGGCGATGACCTTGCGCACGCGGTTCAGGGTGGGGTCCTCGGCGTTGGCTCCGCCGGAATCGGAGAGGTAGAGCCGGGCCTGGCTCATGCCCTGGGAGTGTGCCAGCAGATCTACCTGCGGTGCGCCGGTGCGCTCCAGGACGCTGTTGATAAAGGCGGCCACTTCGGGCTGGGCTTCGAGGATTGACTGGGTGCCGTAGATAGCGCGGGGGCGGCCGGTGAGAGAGGAGGTATCGCGTCCGTAGTTGAAGGCAAATACGCGGTGCCCGGCGGCGGCGAGTTCCGGGGCGATTCTTGACCACGTGTTATAGCTATTCAGCCAGGTTCCGTGCACCAGCACCACGGGCACTTGTCCCTCTTCCAGGGGGGTATCCCAATCGTTGATTCCGTGGGGCATCCACTCGGGGTGCTTGATCGAGCGGAGGAAGGCGGCAAGAAAGTTCTTGGAGGCCCGGACGTTTTCCTGGGAGGAGACCTGAAGCTTTGTTGTCATGAAGAACACCATACAAAGATTCGCGGGATTTTGTTAGACTTTGCCTAGAAAAATAGGGATTTTGTTCTTTCCTGCGCTTGAGGTAGGGTATCCCTCGAAGTTTGAACGATCGCGCGTCCGCGCGCCTAGCTCAAGTTTCACCTAAGACCGTCGGTTATCCGCTCCCCGCGGATCGAAGGTTCCCGGCTTGCCGGGGCAACCCACGCAGGAGACACTTTCGAGCCACCGCCTTTCTATTGGGAAGGCCTCGGCCCCTGTGCTTCCTGCACGGGGGCTTTTTCTTACGAGAGAGTCTCCGGGCGGAAAACACGACAAGTTCAAGAGGAAGGAGGCGAAGTACATGGCTAACCCGAAGAACGAGGCGGATCTCAAGGAACTGAAGAACCGCTTTGCCGAGGCGGACAGCGTGGTGCTCACCGAGTACCGCGGCCTGAGTGTTGCGCAGACCACCGAGCTGCGCACGGCCCTGGGTGATGACGTCCAGTACTCCGTCGCCAAGAACACCCTTCTGAAGCTGGCCGCCAAGGACAGCGGCATCGAGGGTCTCGACGATTACCTCACCGGTCCCACCGCCATCGCCTTCATCAAGGGCGAGGCCGTGGATGCCGCCAAGGCGATGAAGAAGTTTGCCGAGGATAACAAGGCATTCATCGTCAAGGGTGGCTACATGGACGGTGCTGCTCTGACCCCGGAGCAGGTTCAGGCCATTGCGGATCTGGACAACCGCGAGACCACGCTGGCCAAGCTGGCTGGCGCTATGAAGGGCAACTTGGCCAAGGCCGCAGGCCTGTTCAACGCCCCCGCTTCTCAGGTGGCACGCCTTGCCAGCGCGCTGCAAGAGAAGAAGGAAGCCTAAGACACCGCGCATTACCGCGCACCATTAAACCCACACCGCGAGCCACGGCGGCTCGCACAATAGAAAGGATGCCATTATGGCTAAGCTTTCCAAGGACGAGCTGATCGAGGCCTTCAAGGAGATGACCCTGATCGAGCTCTCCGAGTTCGTCAAGGAGTTCGAAGAGGTCTTCGAGGTTACCGCTGCCGCTCCGGTGGCCGTGGCTGCTGCCGGTGCCCCCGCTGAGGGCGCCGCTGCCGCTGAGGAGAAGGACGAGTTCGACGTCGTGCTGGAGGACGCCGGCGCTAAGAAGATTGGCGTGATCAAGGCCGTGCGCGAGATCGTCTCCGGCCTGGGCCTGAAGGAGGCTAAGGAGCTGGTGGAGTCCGCTCCCAAGGCTATCCTCGAGGGCGCTAACAAGGATGACGCCGAGGCCGCCAAGACCAAGCTGGAAGAGGCTGGCGCGAAGGTCTCCCTCAAGTAATCTCCCGGAGATACTTTCACCCGGTTCTATCGCTGCGGCGATGGGGCCGGGTTTTCTTATGCGCACCTTTTCATGTGGCCTGTATTGATTGGAGATGGTGGGCGGCGGGTGTAACTTTTCCTTACGATAGAAAACATTTTGCGGTTCGCCTGCTCCGCTCTGGGGTAGCAATGCGCCCTGGAAGATGAGGCGGATATTGTATGAATGATAAAACAAGCCGCAATCACTTCTGTCATGCCGATTATCGCCGGTGGTTTCTAGCGGAGACGTCCTTGGAGTTCTCGGCAAGCATGGGCTTGGCGACGACCCTCGTGTTAGTGCAGGTAACAGGATCGATTGCTGTTGCTGGAGTGATCGGTGAGGTATCGTGCCTGGTCAGCATGGTGGCTACGCTTCTGGGCGGGGCCTGGGGGATGCTCGATTTCGGCGCGGACTATTACTGAGAACGGGGGCGTGTGCCTTAGTTATTCAGTTTTTCCTCATTATTTTCTTCTTTTTGGAGATCTTCCCGGTCGGATGGTTTGATCGCCGTTTTGTGTGTTGGGGCTCAGGATTTGATGTCCTTCCGAGATCCGATAGTGGATGCTGCGCTTAAACAGATAATCAAGCCGGAGGAGTTGCCTCGCGCAATGAGCGCTGCGCAGGCGCGTTCCTCCGTGTTTTCTATGATGGGTGGCTTTTGCGGTAGGAGCGGTGCTTCCCTTTCTGGTGCGCGGAATCTGCGACGTAATTTTTACCTTGTTGATTCGTATTGCTCAAGCGGACCTTGGTCCCTGTGCGGAAGTGCG
This sequence comes from Corynebacterium sp. 21KM1197, assembly GCF_033783015.1. NCBI lineage: Bacteria > Bacillati > Actinomycetota > Actinomycetes > Mycobacteriales > Corynebacteriaceae > Corynebacterium > Corynebacterium sp. 21KM1197. Next base: position 325,887 of record NZ_CP123907.1, read on the forward strand.
GGATAATTGGAATGTGGTGCGATCCTTCTGAGGGGCATGATTCGGGCACTGTTGGGTTGGCGTCGGCGGGGTTGTGGGAGCGGCGTTGGCTCCCGTGTTCACCGATCGCATACCCGCAGGTAGACTGGTCATAGCTGGGTTGGCGTGGGTCGTTGTTTTACTATCGACGATCTACCTGTTGCCACGTCCCCTCTGGGTACTGGCGATACGGGCCGCGCTCTCCATGATTCTCTCTCCTGCCTTAAATGGTGCCCTCTTTGGGTATGTATTTTCCGTGACGCATGAGGGATTGCAAGGCAGGTCATGGTGACCTTCTCCATCTTGGGTGGTGTGGGCACGGCTGTGGCTCCGGTACTGGTGAGTCGGGCGGTGGCCCGGGGGTATGATTCCCTACTCGGGTTGGGGCGGGGGTGGGGGCCGTCGGGGTGGTGTGGCTTGCTTGCTCTCGCGAAGTGAGGGGCATGGCTCTGTAGGATTCGGGTGCTTTAGGGCGGCGAAATTAGTTCTGCGAGTCACAATTTCTTCCAGCATGTGGAGGTGACTATAAGAGGTGATATGCGGGCCTACGCAGTTGCCTTGCAGGTGAGGGGGAGGATAGTATTTACGTGGAGTCTTGTCTCCTAGTCAAGTGTCACAATTTGATTAAGAAGATAAGCCTTTTACGATTGGGAAATATTGTGTTTCTTGAGTTTCCTCTTAAGGAATAAGATCCCTTCGCTATTCTTTTAGGTAGGTGGATGTATGGATGGAATAACTGGATTCTCCCTAAAGGGTGGGGAGGTGTAATATGAGAAACTCTGTTTTTGGTAGTCTGCGCGCTAAGCGGCACGGTGGCCTTTTGGTCACCTGTATTGTTTTGGTGATTGCGCTTGTTGCTTCCATGAGTTTTGCGGTGGTCAATGCCGGTAAGGCTAATGCTCTGGAAGATGGTTCCAGGGTTGCTGTCAGTGCGGTGGAAAACCGTGCTGGGCATGACCAGTACAACATGATTTATGATATGGACCCCAACATGCCGGATTCACTTCCCGGCATGCGCGTGGAAACTCCCGTGGGGGTGAGCCTGTTTGACTATGCAACGGGCGATGGGATCGTTGGTTTCTGTATTGACGTGACCAGGATTGCTCGTACGGGTGACCCCGGTACGGTCATGGGCTGGAAGGAATACTCGGCCCTGGGTGGTAATAACCGTGCTCCGGTGCAGAAGAGCCCGGAGAAGCGAGCGTGTCAAGTTGTTTGTGTGTGGGGCGGTTTTCTTAGAGGTATTGGTCGAAGCGGTCGGGGTAGGCCACGGCCATCTGGTTGATGGCTTGCTTCCAGCCTGAGACTTTCGCTCCTTCCACAAGCCTCCCGGCGGTAGCCGCGGCCTTTTTACCTTCCTTGGCCCTGCGAGCAGCGCGTTTGTCTTCAATATTGCAGATCATCAACCACAAGGTCTTCAACGCGGATTCGTCGTTCGTAAACTGCACGCGGTTGCGGGTGGCTTTGCGCAACTCGTTGTTAAACGACTCGATGGAATTGGTGGTGTAGATGACTTTGCGCGCTGCCGGAGGGAACTGCAAAAACGGCACGAACCTCTCCCATGCGTCCTGCCACACCTTGACTGACCTGGGATATTTCTGGCCAAGACCCGAAGAAGCAAACTCCTCGAGTGCAATGGCAGCACTGGAGCCATCAGGGGCGGTATAGACCTTCTTCAAGGCCGCTGAAACCGCCTTACGGTCCCCGTAGGCAACCCACCTGTTAGCAGCACGAATCAAGTGCACAACACAGGTTTGTACCATCGATCCCGGCCAGGATGCCTCCACAGCCTCAGGCAGGCCTTTGAGCCCGTCACAGCAGACAATGAAGACATCTTTGACCCCGCGATTAGCCAGATTCGAGCACACATGGGCCCAAAACGACGCGCCTTCTTCCCTCGCGATCCATAGCCCCAAGATGTGTTTGATGCCGTCGAGATCCACCCCAATGGCCATATACGCGGACTTGTTGACCACGCGCCCGCCCTCACGGACTTTAATGCGCAGCGCATCAAGGAAAATGACGGGGTAGAACTCATCTAACTGGCGGTTCTGCCACACCATGACCTCATCAAGGACAGCGTCAGTCACCGCAGAAATCGTCTCGTGGGAGATATCAACACGCATGGCAGTAGCCATATGGTGTTGGATATCGCGCACTGTCATGCCCCCGGCATACAAGCTCACAATCATGTCGTCAACATCGGTCAAACGCCGCGAGCCTTTCGGGACCATGGTCGGAACAAACGTCCCGGCCCGGTCCCTGGGAACCTCGACAGTTACCGGACCGTAGTGAGAATCCACGGTCTTTGGATACGCCCCGTTGCGGTGGTTGTCTGTGCCTAGTGCTGCTTTAGCGTCTCTATCCCCTGGCCGGTAGCCCAGGTGGGCATCCATCTCGGCGTTTAAACCCCTGGTAATCGAGGCTTGCAACATCCCACGCACCAAATCGTTGGCGTCGGTGGTTGAGGTGCCTAAATCATCAATGAGCTTCGCGATCTCAGGGTTTGCAAGCAGCTTTTTCTCAATCGCGTCAATCTTGGCCTTATCAGCCGGATCTCGTCGTGTCACAGTAGTCATTCTGGCTTGTCTCCTTATGCGGGATGGAATCCCACACACAAACCATCAGACACTCTCTGATGAGACGATTGATAACACCGCCGGTGTGGTTACTGACATCAAGGCTGAGGACTCTGACTCCGACGTCTTCGCTGGGCCGCTGAAGCCGGGTGAGACCACCACCTTCACGGGCAAGCTCGTGCTGGAGGAGGGCGGTCAGTACCATGCCGACCGCGCCAAGGCCGAGGGTGTTCCCCCGAGCCCGGATAACCCGGATGAGCCCGGTGAGGACGAGCCGAAGGTTCCGTCCGAGCCGAACGAGGGTCACGCCAAGACCCCGTCCGAGCCGAAGCTGGAGTTGAAGAAGTACATCAACGACAACGACGCTCAGGATTGGGATACCGCTGAGGAAGTCCTCCCGGAGGAGACCTCGACGGTGAAGTTCGTGGTGACCAACACGGGTGACGTTGATCTGTTCAACATCACGCTGTCTGATGAGACGGTCGAGGGCGTGGGCGATGTTGTGAACATCACCCCGGATCAGATCGACCGCCTCAACGTGGGTGAGTCTGCGGAGTTCATCGGTGAGCTGACGCTGACCGATGGCAACCAGACGCACAAGAACGTGGCCAAGGCCGAGGGTGTTCCGCCGAACCCGGAGAACCCGGATGAGCCTGGCTTGGATCAGCCGAAGGTGCCCTCTAACGAGGACCCCGCTCACGCTGAGACCCCGGAGAAGGACGTTAAGCCGAACCCGCGTCCGACGGAAGCAAATCCGTCGGCCGAGGAGAAGCCCGCCGATGAACCGGATCCGCAGGATGATTCCTCGGATGAGCCGCAGCCCACGGAGGATAAGCCTGCTCCGCAGCCGTCCTCCACGCAGTCCTCGGAGGAGGAGACTCCTAGCGAGCCTGTGACGGAGGAGCCCGCCGAGCCCACCAAGCCGGGTATGCCGAAGCTTGAGTTGAAGAAGTACATCGGTACGGAGGAGTTCACGGGTGAGGAGAAGCCGCAGGGTCAGCCTGGTGCTGATGGTGTGGTGGACGCTCAGGACGAGTCCAAGGCCTTCGAGGCTAAGGACGCCGGGCAGGATCTCACGGTGACCTTCGTGGTGACCAACACCGGCGATATGGACCTGAAGGATGTTTCCGTGGCCGATGAGCTTACCGACGCCATCAAGATTGGTGAGATCAGCCCGGCCAAGCAGGACATCAAGAAGGGCCAGTCGGTGAACTTCACTGCCACGCTGAAGGCTCCGGAGGCCGGGAAGCTGCACGCCGATGAGGCGAAGGCAAACGGTGTTCCGGTGGATGACGAGGGCAAGGAAGTCCCGTGGACCGATGAGGATGGCAACGAGCACAAGCCGGGCGAGCCGGTGGACTCTAACGAGGACCCCGCGCACGCTAAGACCCCGCAGCCTGGTGAGCCGAAGCTGGAGTTGAAGAAGTACATCAACGACAACGACGCTCAGGACTGGGACGCTGCGGAGAACCTCAAGGCCGGCGAGAAGGCCACGGTGAAGTTCGTGGTCACCAACACCGGTGGTGTGGATCTGTTCAACATCACTTTGACCGATGAGACGGTCGAGGGTGTGGGCGTGGTGGAGAACATCACCCCGGATCAGATTGATCGCCTCAACGTGGGGCAGTCTGCCGAGTTCACCGGTGAGCTGACGCTTGCGGAGAACGAGGAGCACAAGGACGTCGCTAAGGCGCAGGGTGTGGAGCCGAACCCGGAGAATCCGAACGAGCCCGGCGATAAGCCGGTGGAGTCCAACGAGGATCCGGCGCACGCTAAGACCCCGAAGCCCGGCGAGCCTGTGGTGCCGGTGCCGCCGAAGCCGGGTGAGCCGGAGCCGAAGATCACCACGGATGCCGCGATTGAGGGCAATGGGCCTTTGGTTGCTGGTGCCACGGTGGTTGATACGGTGAGCTTCACTGGTTTGAAGGTGGGCCAGCGTTACGAGCTGGAGGCTGCGTTGATGTGTAAGGCTTCTGGTGAGTCCACTGGTGCTACGGCGAAGGTGGCGTTTGTTCCGCAGGTTGCGGATGGTCAGATTAATGTGCCGATTTCGGTGACGGATGCTAACTGCTCTGAGCAGGTGGCGTTTGAGACTCTGCGTGATAAGTCTGGTGATGTGGTGGCTGTGCACCATGACATTAATGATGCTGCGCAGACGGTGACTGCTGAGGATGTGACGAAGCCTGCGCCTTCGCCGGAGACGGTGGAGAAGAAGCGGGATCGGAATGTGACGGTGGTTTCTGAGGGTGCGCCTGAGGTTGGTAAGGCTGTGGCGCCGAAGACGCCGCGTCGTTCGATTAAGGCGATTCCGTCTGGTTCCTTGGTGTTGGAGGAGGGTATGCCTTCTCGGATCTAAGGGATCTGATGGTGACCTGTTAGGTCTGTGAGTGTGGGGGTGTGTGGTCCCGGTTGGGGCTGGGCACCCCCACCACCCATATCCAGGGCCCGGAAGCGAGCCCACGGGGGATAGGGCCGGGCGAGGGCGCGAGAAGGTGCCTCGGCGGGTAACATCGCGGACATGCTTCCTACCTCTCGCGTCGTGTCCGTGCTTCTCATGGGGGTGGGCGCAGCGCTTTTTATTGCGGGGCTGATGGCCCCGCGTGTGATTGATCAGGACGCCAGGCTGCCGCTCGATATAGGAGAACTCACCTGGACTCTGCGCGATGAGGCGGCGGATTCGATGGTGCTGGTGGATCCGCAACGCCCGGTGGTGACCACCCCCGTGGTGCGCCAAATGCATGTGACCTTGGAGGAACCATCCACGCAGGAACAGGTGATGGTGCGGGTGGGCACCAGCGAACTGCGCGAAAGTCAGCAGCGGGAGGCGGATCGCCTGATCTCCGCCCAGGTGTGGAGTTACGGGGTGGATCGCACCTCGGGGACGGCCACGGGCCCTGCGGTGCTGAGCCAACAACTAGCCAGCCCCACCACGGAGGTGGCGGCTCCTGCCTCCTGGTGGAAGTTCCCCTCTCAGGTGCAGCAGCGTGCCTATGACGTGTTCGATGAGACGCTGCGCGCCTCCGCACCGGCGGAGTTCCAGGGGGCGGAGGAACGCGATGGCCGCGAGGTGTATCACTTCCGCCAGATCATCGAGCCCACTAACGTGGCGCAGCGCTATCCCGGTGTGTTTAATACCACGGAGTTTTCAGAGGGCGAGGCAGGGCGTGGCTTCCTTTTCCATTCGGCCACGCGGGATTACTATGTGGATCGAGTTTCCGGGTTGGTCATTGATGTGCACGAGCGGATTGATGATTATTATGGCACCGCAGACGGAGCAAAGCGGGAACAGGTTTTAGCATTTGAGGGTGGCCTCGTGGAGGGGCAATCCGAGGAGTTACTGGCAGCGGTGCGGCAGGTGACGGAGCAGCGGCACGTGGGAGCGTGGTCGTGGGCCGGTATCGTGATCGGCGTGGCGCTCGTGGCTCTGGGGACGCTGGGTGCCCTGCGCCCGGGTGCCAGAAAGACCCGGAAAGCGCAGAAGGCTCGGAAGCGGAGGCGCTAGGGAGCCGTGAGTGCCGGGTGGCAGCGGCCGACCTAGCATGAGGCGAGCCGCCCGCTAAGCCCCCGGTGCCCCGCGTGGGTGCCGCGAGGGGGCGTCGATAAGCATGAAACCTTGCGCTCCGGCTGAAAGTGGTATAGGCTACTTCGTTGCGCTGGAATCCGTCTCTAGGGCACCGGGTAACCTTGATCGGTTGGTGAGAAAAAGCCAATTTGACAAGGTGATTTTGTGCTATCTGGGGCGGGTATCCACAGCAGTGAAAATGCTAAAACTACCAGCGGATATGTCGGTTGTAGGCCCATGCAATCGGCGGTCCGCGTGAGGTGCTGGAAGGACCCATCTTGGCAGTCTCCCGCCAGACCAAGTCAGTGGCCGATACCCCCGGAGCTCCGAAGCGTTACTCCTTCGCTAAGTACTCGGAGCCTATTGAGATCCCGGGTCTCCTTGACGTGCAGCGTGATTCCTTCGACTGGCTCGTTGGCACGCCCGAGTGGCGCGCGCGCCAGCAGGAGGAGCGCGGCCCCGAGGCGCGCATCACCAGTGGTCTTGAGGATATTCTCGATGAACTCTCTCCGATTCAGGATTACTCCGGCAATATGTCGTTGTCCCTCTCGGAGCCTCGTTTTGAAGAGGTAAAGAACTCCATCGAGGAGTCCAAGGACAAGGACATTAACTATTCGGCTCCGCTGTACGTCACGGCCGAGTTTATTAATAACGATACCCAGGAGATTAAGTCCCAGACCGTGTTCATCGGTGATTTCCCGATGATGACGGATAAGGGCACGTTCATCGTGAACGGCACGGAGCGCGTGGTGGTCTCGCAGCTCGTGCGTTCTCCCGGTGTGTACTTCGATCAGACCATTGATAAGTCCACGGAGCGCCCGCTGCATTCCGTGAAGGTCATTCCTTCGCGCGGTGCCTGGCTGGAGTTCGACGTGGACAAGCGCGATACCGTCGGCGTGCGCATCGACCGCAAGCGCCGTCAGCCGGTGACGGTGCTGCTCAAGGCCCTGGGTTGGACGGCCGAGCAGATTCGGGAGCGCTTTGGCTTCTCCGAGATCATGATGTCCACGCTGGAAAACGACGGCGTGGAGAACACCGACCAGGCTCTGCTGGAGATTTACCGCAAGCAGCGCCCCGGCGAGCAGCCCACCCGCGAGCTGGCGCAGTCCCTGCTGGATAACGCCTTCTTCCGTGCCAAGCGCTACGACCTCGCTAAGGTGGGCCGGTACAAGGTGAACCGCAAGCTCGGCCTGGGCGGGGATCACGATGGCCTGATGACGCTCACGGAGGAGGACATCGCCACCACCCTGGAGTACCTCGTGCGCCTGCACGCGGGGGAGCGGACCATGACCTCGCCCACCGGCGAGGTGATTCCGGTGGCCACCGATGACATCGACCACTTTGGTAACCGCCGCCTGCGCACCGTGGGCGAGCTGATCCAGAACCAGGTGCGCGTGGGCCTTTCCCGCATGGAGCGCGTGGTGCGCGAGCGCATGACCACGCAGGACGCGGAATCCATCACGCCCACCTCGCTGATTAACGTGCGCCCGGTCTCCGCCGCGATCCGCGAGTTCTTTGGTACCTCGCAGCTCTCGCAGTTCATGGACCAGAACAACTCCCTCTCCGGCCTGACCCACAAGCGCCGCCTGTCCGCGCTGGGCCCTGGTGGCCTCTCCCGCGAGCGCGCGGGTATCGAGGTGCGCGACGTGCACCCCTCGCACTACGGCCGCATGTGCCCCATCGAGACTCCCGAGGGCCCGAACATCGGCCTGATCGGCTCGCTGGCCACCTACGCGCGGGTGAACCCCTTTGGCTTCATCGAGACGCCGTACCGCAAGGTCGTCGATGGCAAGGTCACCGACGAGGTGGAGTACCTCACCGCCGATGAGGAGGATCGCTTTGCCGTGGCCGAGGCCTCCACCGAGGTGGACGCCGAGGGCAACATCACGCAGGGCCGCATCGAGGTGCGCGTGAAGGACGGTGATATTCAGGTGACCAACGCCCAGGGCGTGGATTACCTGGACGTTTCCCCGCGCCAGATGGTGTCCGTGGGCACCGCCATGATTCCCTTCCTGGAGCACGATGACGCCAACCGTGCCCTCATGGGCGCGAACATGCAGAAGCAGGCCGTGCCGCTGCTGCGCTCCGAGGCCCCGCTGGTGGGCACCGGCATGGAGTACCGCGCGGCCTATGACGCGGGCGACCTCGTGATTGCCCCGCGCGCGGGCGTGGTGGAGAACGTCTCCGCGGACTTCATCACCATCATGGACGATCAGGGCCAGCGCGATACCTTCATGCTGCGCAAGTTCGAGCGCACCAACCAGGGCACCTGCTACAACCAGACCCCGCTGGTGAAGATTGGGCAGCGCGTGGAGGCAGGCGAGGTGCTTGCCGACGGCCCCGGTACCCACAACGGCGAGATGGCGCTGGGCCGTAACCTGCTCGTGGCGTTCATGCCGTGGGAGGGCCACAACTACGAGGACGCGATCATCCTCAACCAGCGCGTGGTGGAGGAGGACATCCTGACCTCCATCCACATCGAGGAGCACGAGATCGACGCCCGCGATACCAAGCTGGGCGCGGAGGAAATCACCCGAGAGATTCCCAACGTCTCCGAGGACGTGCTGCGCGACCTCGACGATCGCGGTATCGTGCGCATTGGCGCGGACGTGCGCGCGGGCGACATTCTGGTGGGTAAGGTCACCCCGAAGGGTGAGACGGAACTGACCCCCGAGGAGCGTCTGCTGCGCGCCATCTTTGGCGAGAAGGCCCGCGAGGTGCGCGACACCTCCCTGAAGGTGCCCCACGGCGAGACCGGCAAGGTGATCGGCGTGCGCCGCTTCTCCCGCGAGGACGATGACGATCTGGCCGCGGGTGTGAACGAGATGATCCGCGTGTACGTGGCGCAGAAGCGCAAGATCCAGGACGGCGATAAGCTGGCCGGCCGCCACGGCAACAAGGGCGTGGTGGGCAAGATCCTGCCCCCGGAGGATATGCCCTTCATGGCCGATGGCACCCCCGTGGACATCATTCTGAACACCCACGGCGTGCCGCGTCGTATGAACATCGGTCAGGTGCTGGAAACCCACCTTGGCTGGCTCGCCGCCGCGGGCTGGCAGGTGGACCCGGCCGATGAGAAGAACACCGAGCTGCTCAAGACGCTGCCTAAGGAGCTGTACGACGTCCCCGCCGGCTCGCTCACGGCCACCCCCGTGTTCGATGGCGCCACCAACACCGAGGTGGCGGGCCTGCTGGCGAACTCCCGCCCCAACCGCGACGGCGACGTCATGGTGGACGGCAACGGCAAGACCATGCTTCTCGACGGCCGTTCCGGCGAGCCCTTCCCGTATCCGGTGTCCGTGGGCTACATGTACATGCTCAAGCTGCACCACCTGGTGGACGAGAAGATTCACGCCCGCTCCACCGGCCCGTACTCGATGATTACCCAGCAGCCGCTCGGCGGTAAGGCCCAGTTCGGTGGCCAGCGCTTTGGTGAGATGGAGGTGTGGGCCATGCAGGCATACGGCGCGGCCTACACCCTCCAGGAACTGCTGACCATCAAGTCCGATGACGTGATGGGCCGCGTGAAGGTGTACGAGGCGATCGTGAAGGGCGAGAATATCCCGGACCCCGGTATCCCCGAGTCCTTCAAGGTGCTGCTCAAGGAGTTGCAGTCCCTGTGCCTGAACGTGGAGGTTCTCTCCGCCGACGGCACGCCGATGGAACTCTCCGGCTCCGATGACGACATGGAAGCGACGACGTCGCTGGGCATTAACCTGTCCCGCGATGAGCGCTCCGATGCCGACATCGCCTAAGCAAACCAACCCCTTTACTTTTATCCGCCATTTCAATCCCTCCCGATGGGGGAGGGGAAAGGGAGTTACGTGTTCGACGTAAACCTCTTCGACGAGCTTCGCATTGGCCTGGCCACTGCTGACGACATCCGTCGTTGGTCTAAGGGCGAGGTCAAGAAGCCGGAGACCATTAACTACCGCACCCTCAAGCCGGAGAAGGACGGCCTGTTCTGCGAGCGCATCTTTGGCCCCACCAGGGACTGGGAGTGCGCCTGCGGCAAGTACAAGCGCGTGCGCTACAAGGGCATCGTCTGTGAGCGCTGTGGCGTGGAGGTGACCAAGTCCAAGGTGCGCCGCGAGCGCATGGGCCACATTGAGCTCGCCGCACCCGTCACCCACATCTGGTACTTCAAGGGCGTTCCTTCCCGCCTGGGGTACCTGCTGGACCTCGCGCCCAAGGATCTGGAGCGCATCATCTACTTCGCCGCGAACATCATCACCTCGGTGGACGAGGAGGCGCGCCACGCCGATCAGTCCACCCTTGAGGCGGAGATGCTGCTGGAGAAGAAGGACGTGGAGGCCGATGCCGAGTCCGACATCGCCGATCGCGCCCAGAAATTGGAAGAGGATCTGGCCGAGCTGGAGGCCGCCGGTGCCAAGGCCGACGCCCGCCGCAAGGTGCAGAACGCTGCCAACAAGGAAATGCAGCACATCCGCGAGCGTGCCGAGCGCGAGGTGGAGCGCCTGGAGGAAATCTGGCAGACCTTCATCAAGCTCGCCCCGAAGCAGATGATCATTGATGAGACCATCTACTCCGAGCTGGTGGACCGCTACGAGGATTACTTCACCGGCGGCATGGGCGCCGAGGCGATCCAGACGCTGATTCGCAACTTTGACCTGGATGCCGAGGCCGAGGTCCTGCGCGAGATCATCAACAACGGCAAGGGCCAGAAGAAGATGCGTGCCCTGAAGCGCCTGAAGGTCGTGGCGGCCTTCCAGCGCTCCGGCAACGATCCCGCCGGTATGGTGCTGGACGCTATTCCGGTGATCCCCCCGGAGCTGCGCCCGATGGTGCAGCTCGACGGCGGCCGCTTTGCCACCTCGGACCTCAATGACCTGTACCGCCGCGTGATCAACCGCAACAACCGCCTCAAGCGCATGATCGATCTGGGTGCGCCCGAGATCATCGTGAACAATGAGAAGCGCATGTTGCAGGAGTCCGTGGACGCACTGTTCGATAACGGCCGTCGCGGTCGCCCCGTCACCGGCCCCGGTAACCGTCCGCTGAAGTCCCTGTCCGACCTCCTCAAGGGCAAGCAGGGCCGCTTCCGTCAGAACCTCCTGGGTAAGCGCGTGGACTACTCCGGCCGTTCCGTGATTATCGTCGGTCCGCAGCTCAAGCTGCACGAGTGCGGCCTGCCCAAGCTCATGGCTTTGGAGCTGTTCAAGCCCTTCGTGATGAAGCGCCTGGTGGAGCACGATTACGCGCAGAACATCAAGAGCGCCAAGCGCATGGTGGAGCGCCAGCGCCCTGAGGTGTGGGACGTGCTGGAAGAGGCCATTGCCGAGCACCCGGTGATGCTCAACCGCGCCCCCACCCTGCACCGCCTGGGTATTCAGGCCTTCGAGCCCAAGTTGGTGGAGGGTAAGGCCATTCAGCTGCACCCGCTGGCCTGTGAGGCCTTCAACGCCGACTTCGACGGCGACCAGATGGCCGTGCACCTGCCGCTGTCCGCCGAGGCTCAGGCCGAGGCCCGCGTGCTCATGCTCGCCTCGAACAACATTCTCTCCCCGGCCTCCGGTAAGCCGCTGGCCATGCCGCGTCTGGACATGGTGACCGGCCTGTACTTCCTCACCATGGATAAGCGAGAGGACGAGATCGGCGGCCAGGGCCGCTACACCCCGGCCACGGAGGAGCGCCCCGCAGAGGGCGAGTACACCTCCATGGCGGAGGCGATCATGGCCCGCGACCGCGGTGTGCTGGGCTTGCAGGCCCCGATCAAGGTGCGCATCTCGCACCTGCGCCCCCCGGAGGCCGTGGAGACGGAGCAGTTCCCCGAGGGTTGGGAGCGCGGCCAGGAATGGCTGGCGGATACCACCCTGGGCCGCATCATGTTCAACGAACTCCTGCCGTGGGATTACCCCTACCTGGAGGGCGTGATGGTGCGCAAGGGCGGTGGCTCCGGCAAGATCCTGCTGGGCGACGTGATTAATGACCTCGCCGCCAAGTACCCCATGATTACCGTGGCGCAGACCATGGACAAGATGAAGGATGCCGGCTTCTACTGGGCCACCCGCTCCGGCGTGACCATCTCCATGTCCGACGTGCTGGTGCTGCCCAACAAGACGGACATCCTGGAGCGCTACGAGGACGAGGCCCGCCAGATCGAGCGCAAGTACTGGCAGCAGGGTGCTCTCACCGAGCGCGAGCGCTACGACCGCCTGGTGGAACTGTGGCAGGCCGCCACCAACGAGGTGGGTGAGGCCGTGGAGGACCTGTACCCGGACGATAACCCGATCCCCATGATCGTGAAGTCCGGTGCCGCCGGTAACATGCGCCAGATCTGGACCCTGGCCGGCATGAAGGGCATGGTGGTGAACTCCAAGGGTGATTACATCACCCGACCGATCAAGACCTCCTTCCGCGAGGGCCTCTCGGTGCTGGAGTACTTCAACAACTCCCACGGTTCCCGTAAGGGCCTGGCCGATACCGCCCTGCGTACCGCCGACTCCGGCTACCTCACCCGTCGTCTGGTGGACGTGGCCCAGGACGTCATTGTGCGCGAGGATGACTGCGGCACCCGCCAGGGCGTGCGCGTCCCCGTGGCAGTGGCCGCCCCGGGCACCGAGACGGGCTACCGCGCCCACGAGTTCGTGGAGACCTCCGTGGCGGGCCGCGTGCTGGCCACCGACGTCAAGAACGCCGAGGGCGAGGTGGTGCTGGAAGCCGGTGCCGATCTCACCGAGGCCACCGTGGCGGGCCTGGTCTCCGCCGGAGTGGAGTGGGTCAAGGTGCGGTCCGTGATGACCTGCCAGACCCCCACCGGCGTGTGCGCCAAGTGTTACGGCAAGTCCATGGCTTCCGGCCACCTGGTGGACATCGGAGAGGCCGTGGGCATCGTGGCCGCCCAGTCCATTGGTGAGCCCGGCACCCAGCTCACCATGCGTACCTTCCACCAGGGTGGTGTGGGTGGTGACATCACCGGCGGTCTGCCCCGCGTGCAGGAACTCTTCGAGGCCCGCGTGCCCAAGAATCGCGCGCCCATCGCCTCGGTGGCGGGCACCATTCACCTGGAGGACGAGGGCAACTTCTACACGCTCACCATCACGCCGGACGACGGCAGCGATAACGTGGTGTATGAGAAGCTCTCCAAGCGCCAGGGCCTGGCCCAGGTGCGCCGCCCCATGGAGTCCAACCCGAACGCCATGATCGAGCGCGCCCTGCGCGAGGGCGACCACGTGGAGGTGGGCGAGCGCCTGCTGCGCGGTCCCGCCGACCCGCACGACGTGCTGGAGGTTCTGGGCCGCCGTGGTGTGGAAAAGCACCTCATCGACGAGGTGCAGGCCGTGTACCGCACGCAGGGCGTGGCGATCCACGATAAGCACATCGAGATCATCATCCGGCAGATGCTGCGCCGCGGCACCGTGATCGATTCCGGCTCCACCGAGTTCCTGCCCGGTACCCTCGTGGATCTTTCCGAGGCCAAGGCCGCCAACGCCGAGGCCCTCGCCGCAGGCGGCAACCCCGCCGAGCTGCGCAGCGAGATCATGGGTATCACCAAGGCCTCGCTGGCCACGGAGTCCTGGCTCTCGGCGGCCTCCTTCCAGGAGACCACCCGCGTGCTGACCGACGCCGCGATCAACAAGCGCTCCGACAAGCTCATTGGCCTGAAGGAGAACGTGATCATCGGTAAGTTGATCCCGGCCGGTACGGGTATCTCGCGCTACCGCAACATCACGGTCACGCCCACCGAGGAGGCCCGCAACGCCGCCTACGCGATCCCCACCTACGGGGAGGCGATCTACGGTGACGACGGCTTCGGTGAGTTCACCGGCGCCTCCGTGCCGCTGGACGAGGCGTTTGAATTGTAAGGTGTAACGCTTTTGGTGCTTGAGGCCCGCTTCTTCCCGAGAGGGGAGGGGCGGGCCTTTGGTCTTGTAGGGGACTATTCCAATCCGAGCAGACTTCGGCCCTCGGCGGTGAGGCCGTAGCGCAGGGGACGCTCGCCGTGTAGTTCTATAAGGCCACGCTCCTGGAGCCGGGCTGTCCAGCGGCGTGTTTGTCGATCCCCGGTGGGGACGTACTCAACCACGGTTCGATGCAGTATTCCGTTCTCGGAATTGAAGAGGTGAGCCTGCCCCAGAACAAAGAGGATGGACATCTCTTGTTCTCCAAACCGATTGCTGAGTTGCTTTACGGAAGCCCACAGGGTGTCGAGGGCCTGTTTTCTTTCGCTTATCTCCGCGCTGAGATTGCGCTGCGCCGCGTGTAAGAGGTGGAGCAAGCGGCAGAGGAAGATCGTGCCGTCCGCATGGTTGAGGGGATTTTCTGTTTCAAGAAACGCCTTGTAATAGGCCTCCTTATTTCGGCTCAGGGTGCGGGAGAGGGAGAGCGCCGTGGGAGCGGAGAGTGCCTGGGTGAGGGATAGTCCGAGGAGGTAGCGGCCCAGGCGACCGTTGCCGTCGTAAAAAGGGTGGAGGTACTCGAACATGAAGTGGCACATCAGGGTGGTCACCAATGGAGCTGGTGATTCATTGTCATTCATGCTGCGCAGCATGACCAAAAGCCCCTCGACGATTGCTGATTCCGGGTTTACGCCTCGGTGAACTTCTTTGGTGCCGTTGCTGATATACACGGGATTGGCGCGGAAAAGATCGCCGTCCGGGTGATCCTTCTCGGAAACCTCGTCGAGCATGAGTCGGTCGTAGAGGGCCCGTATTTCCTCCGGGATTTGGGGTAGGGTGACGTCCTTGGAGACGGCGTCAAGGTAGAGTCGCACCGCTTCTCGGAAGCGCGTTGCGGTGGGGTTGGCTGACTCCGCAGCGTTTAATGCCGCAGCGAGTTCCCTGCGGGTGGAGTGTATTTGCTCAATGGCGTTTGTTGCCATTACTTCCTCGATGATGAGCGAACGCAGATAGTGGTGCTGTGCGGCCCCGCTGAGTTCGTTCCACTGGAGGGCGATGGTGCGTTCGGTGTTCAGAATCTTCTCGATGTAGGCGTGGACGTCGAGGCTCAAGACGCAGAAGAGTTGCCCATCGCCTACGTGAAATGGCCAGTGGAGGGTGGAGTCCGAGTGCTGTCGTTGCTCTAAGAGTTCGGCGGCGGCGCGGGTGCCGTGAGCGTGAAACTCTGTTTTGAGGCTGCGATAGTTCATGCGGGGTCCTGGTGTGAGAGGGGAGGTAGCGTCTTATTTGACATATCTGGGGAATATGTCAGATAAGAGGGGTATAGACGGAGTATAACCGGACATATCGGGGCGATGTGTCAGATTAGGGGAGAGGGAGATTCTGTGAGCGTGGACGAGGTGTGTCTCCGCTTCCGCGCTGCGGTGGAGGCGATTGTCGAGGGAGAGTTTGTCTCCGCAGCAAGGGAGGGGCTGCGTTGGCAAAGCGTCCACGGTGCGTTGATCAGTATCGAACTCACCGATGGGCAATGGCGGGATTACTGGGAAAGGTGTGCCTCGGTGGAGGACGGTCCTGCGGAACTCATGGCCCTGCATTTTTATGAGCAGATTCAGTTCCTGGAACCGGAGTATGAAGAGGCTGTGCTGATCGCTCCGCGAGGGGGATTCTGCTGGGAGCATATCTCGCGCGCGGCACGGGAGGAGATGGGGGAGGGAAGGCGCGGTGACTTTCGGTGGGTGTGGTAAGCCGTCGAGCTTGGCGACGCCACCTCAGCGCT
This sequence comes from Corynebacterium sp. 21KM1197, assembly GCF_033783015.1. Lineage (NCBI taxonomy): Bacteria > Bacillati > Actinomycetota > Actinomycetes > Mycobacteriales > Corynebacteriaceae > Corynebacterium > Corynebacterium sp. 21KM1197. The sequence goes on from NZ_CP123907.1 coordinate 341,682, forward strand.
GGGCTTTGCGCTTGCGGGGGCAAGCCTACCCGGATATAGTTCGGGTACCGAACCATAGAGGAAAGGGGTTGGCGTGACTCTTGACCTTCACCTGCTTAACGGGCTGACGGAGAACTTTCAGGAGTTCCTGGCTCATGTGGCCGTGCGCCTCAACGGCGCGTTGGAGGGTAGTCAGATAACGGAAGATCAGTTCCATACGCTGAACCTCATATTTGAAAAAGGGCGGTGTACCTCCGCAGAATTGGCGGCCGAGCGCAACGTGACCAAGAGTTCCGTGACGGAACTTGTGGCCAGAATGCAAGCTAAAGGCTTGGTGGTCAAGGTGGATAATGAGGCGGATAGACGCAGTCAGTATGTCTGCCTTACTGGGGAGGGGGAGTCTCGGTTAAACGAGGTGAAAATGAAATTTATTGCGGCTCTCGGTCCCGCCCTGGCTGGGGATGGCGATGTGGTGCGGGAATTGAATAAGAACCTCGCGCATGTGAATCAACTACTGAAGGACGGTAAAAAATGAAAACACTACTGTGGTTTGAAATCCTCGGGGTGATCATTCTCATGGCCCTGGGGGCCACACTGTTCAACTATGGCGTGCTCATCGGGGTGCTCGCGCTCGTTTTTGTGCTGGCGATGGCCGGGGCGCGCTTTGTGATGAGCGCGAAGAAAGCCCGGATCGAGTTGGGTCTTGCCGGAGTCTTTGAGGTGTGCCAGGTGCTATGGCTTATCGGAAACACCGGCACGCTCTGGGCCCTGTCCAGGGTGGTCTTGGTGGTGTACTTGCTCTACCTCTTTTATCGGAAGGCCGTGGAGGTGCATCGCGGAGCTAGGCTGCGGGGACTCGGTGTGGTTTCCCTCGCCCTCTTGCTGGTGGTGAGCGCGGGGGCTTCCTACCTGACGTATGCGACGGTGAATCCGTCCATCATCGCGCGGACGATGATGGGGGAGAATAGCTTTGAGTCGATCAAAACCCGTGCCGTTGATTTCGATTCGGCTAAATACACCTCGCACTTTGACGTCGAGTACGCTGAGGATTATCCCAATAGTTACCTGGATATTGTCACGCTGAACGATGGTAAGCCGCACCCCACTTACTTTTATGTGCATGGCGGTGGTTTTACCGCGGGCGATAAGATGGTGGGCGACCCGAACACCAAGGCCCAGGATGATTACATGGCGTATTTTTTTACGGACATGTTGGAGCAGGGGTATAACGTCGTGAGCATTAATTATGCCCTGGCTCCCGAGTATATTTATCCCGTGGCTACTCGTCAGGCCGATCAGGCGGTGCGATTCTTGCAGGAGAATGGGGATCGGTACGGAATCTCCATGGATGACGTGGTCTTTGCCGGTGGTAGCGCCGGGGGTTATATTGCCGCGGGCTTTGTTACCGCGCAGCTCGATCCCGCGTATGCGGAAAGTATTGGCGTGGCGCCCGCGATGAGCAAGGATCAGATCAAGGCGATGGTGCTGGAATCTCCCGCCCTTAACCCGGCTCAGAGCGGCAAGACGCAGGCTCCGAGCGTGCTTGCGGACTATATTTTCCAGACAATTTTGGGAAGTTACCTGGACACTACCTCGGTGAGTCCGGATAAGACGGTCATGGATCGGTCCAACCTCATTGCTAAGGTCAATGCGGCCTTCCCGCCCACGTTCCTCTCCGATGGGAATAACGCGACCTTCCCGGATCAGTCCATTGATTATCAGAAGGCGCTGGAGTCTTATGGCATCAAGTCCGAGGTGTATATCCCGAATCGAGAGGAAGTGGGTGCTAAGGGGCACGGGTACATGGTGAATCTGCAAGACCCCACCTCCAAGGTGTTCCTGGATAAGCGGCGCGAATTCCTTTCTTCCCTGGGGTAAGGCTGGTGGAGCGACTTGCTCCGGCCACCCTCATCGACTATCCTTAACGCTGTCTCCCGCCTCGCGCGGGACAATTCCCCTGGCCCCTGGGCGTCGGTAAGCATAACCGGCAACCATCGTGGGTCAGCGGTGAACATGCGGCAGGGCCCCGGAAAAGAGCCCCTCTTTTTGCATGTTTGCCACTTGACTGTTCAGTTCAACCGAGGATGGTTTATGCCCACTATTCAGCAGCTGGTCCGTAAGGGCCGCCACTCCAAGTCCACCAAGGTGGCCACCGCTGCGCTGAAGGGTTCCCCCCAGCGCCGTGGCGTGTGCACCCGCGTGTACACCACCACCCCGAAGAAGCCGAACTCGGCTCTGCGTAAGGTCGCCCGTGTGCGCCTGACCTCCGGCATCGAGGTTTCCGCCTACATTCCGGGTGAGGGCCACAACCTTCAGGAGCACTCCATGGTGCTCGTGCGCGGTGGTCGTGTGAAGGACCTCCCGGGTGTGCGCTACAAGATCATTCGCGGTGCCCTCGATACCCAGGGTGTGAAGGATCGTAAGCAGGCTCGTTCCCGTTACGGCGCGAAGAAGGAGAAGTAAAGCACCATGCGTAAGTCCCGAGCACCGAAGCGCGAAATTATCAAGGATCCCGTTTACGATTCCGAGCTGGTGACCCAGCTGGTGAACAAGGTTCTCCTTGACGGCAAGAAGTCCACCGCTCAGCGCATCGTGTACGGCGCGCTGGAGAAGTGCCGCGATAAGACCGGCACCGATCCCGTGGGCACCCTGGAGAAGGCCCTGGGCAACATCCGCCCCGACCTGGAGGTTCGTTCCCGCCGCGTGGGTGGCGCGACCTACCAGGTGCCGGTGGAGGTCAAGCCGGGCCGCTCTAACACCCTGGCCCTGCGTTGGTTGGTCACCTTTACCCGTCAGCGTCGCGAGCACACCATGATGGATCGCCTGGCTAACGAGATCCTGGACGCTTCCAACGGCCTGGGTGCTTCCGTGAAGCGCCGCGAGGATACGCACAAGATGGCCGAGGCCAACCGCGCCTTCGCCCACTACCGCTGGTAATCCTAGCGAGCGTTGCCAGGATATGAGGACGGCCCTTTCCGTGAGATCGCCCCTGCGGTGCCCTGCGCCCGCCCGTGCTGCGCGCGGCGGCGCACCCACCCGGGAGCGAGTCTTGGCGTGAGGGGCCGTTTTCGTGCGCGCGCTACGGTGCGCGCCGTTGCCGTCGATAAGCGGGAGCGGATTGCCGCTCCGCCATGCCCGCGGCGGCAAAGAATGGCACAATTGAACGAGAATTATCCACCCGGCACGCCCGCGCGCCGCAGCGCCCTCGATCAGGGGTGCGGTGCGCGGACGTCCACAACTTTGAAGTTGGGGTATTACTGTGGCACAAGAAGTGCTTAAGGACCTTAAGAAGGTCCGCAACATCGGTATCATGGCGCACATTGATGCCGGTAAGACCACCACGACCGAGCGCATCCTCTTCTACACCGGTATTAACCGCAAGGTGGGCGAGACACACGACGGCGCCTCCACCACCGACTGGATGGAGCAGGAGAAGGAGCGCGGCATCACCATTACCTCCGCCGCCGTGACCTGCTTCTGGGAGGGCCACCAGGTCAATATCATTGATACGCCGGGTCACGTGGACTTCACCGTGGAGGTGGAGCGCTCCCTGCGCGTGCTCGACGGTGCCGTGGCCGTGTTTGACGGCAAGGAGGGCGTGGAGCCCCAGTCCGAGCAGGTGTGGCGCCAGGCCGCCAAGTACGACGTCCCGCGTATCTGCTTCGTGAACAAGATGGACAAGCTTGGCGCGGACTTCTACTACACCGTGGGCACCATCGTGGATCGCCTGGGCGCTAAGCCCTTGGTACTTCAGCTCCCCATCGGCGCGGAGGATGACTTCGACGGCGTGGTGGACCTCATCAACATGCGCGCCATCGTGTGGCCGGGCAAGGTCGAGGTGGGTGCCGAGCCGGAGTACCAGGAGATCCCCGCTGATCTTCAGGACAAGGCCGAGGAGTACCGCGAGAAGCTGCTGGAGGCCGTGGCGGAGTCCGACGAGGCCCTCATGGAGAAGTACTTCGGTGGCGAGGAGCTGACGGTCGAGGAGATCAAGGCCGCCATCCGCAAGATGACCGTGAACTCGGAGATCTACCCCGTGCTCTGCGGTACCGCCTACCGCAACAAGGGCGTGCAGCCGCTCCTCGACGCCATCGTGGACTACCTGCCCACGCCCCTGGACGTCGGAGAGGTGCACGGCCACAAGGTGGGCGACGAGTCCGTGGAGCTGACCCGCAAGCCCTCTGACGATTCCCCGCTGTCCGCGCTGGCCTTCAAGATCGCGGCTCACCCCTTCTTTGGCAAGCTCACCTTCGTGCGCGTGTACTCCGGCACCATGGAGCCCGGCGAGCAGGTGCTCAACGCCACCAAGGAGAAGAAGGAGCGCATCGGCAAGCTCTTCCAGATGCATGCCAACAAGGAAAACCCGGTGGACTTTGCCCACGCTGGCAACATCTACGCCGTGATTGGTCTGAAGGACACCACCACGGGTGACACCCTGTGCGCCCAGAGCGATCCGATCATCCTGGAGTCCATGGACTTCCCGGACCCGGTGATCAAGGTGTCCATCGAGCCCAAGACCAAGTCCGACCAGGAGAAGCTGGGTGTGGCCATCCAGAAGCTCGCGGAGGAGGATCCCACCTTCACCGTGGAACTGGACGAGGAATCCGGCCAGACCGTGATCGGCGGCATGGGCGAGCTGCACCTCGACGTGCTGGTGGACCGCATGAAGCGCGAGTTCAAGGTGGAGGCCAACGTGGGTGCCCCGCAGGTGGCCTACCGCGAGACCATCCGCAAGGCCGTGGAGAAGCTGGAATACACCCACAAGAAGCAGACGGGTGGTTCCGGTCAGTTTGCCAAGGTCATCATGGCCTTCGAGCCCTACGCTCCCTCCGAGGACGAGCTGGAAGAGGGCGAGTCCGCGATCTACAAGTTCGAGAACGCCGTTACCGGTGGCCGCGTGCCCAAGGAGTACATCCCCTCCGTGGATGCCGGCGTGCAGGACGCCATGCAGTACGGTTACCTGGCGGGCTTCCCGCTGGTGAACGTCAAGGCCACCCTGCTCGATGGTGCCTACCACGAGGTGGACTCCTCCGAAATGGCCTTCAAGATCGCCGGTTCCCAGGCCCTCAAGGAGGGCGTGGCCAAGGCAAAGCCGGTGCTGCTGGAGCCGCTCATGGCCGTGGAGGTGACCACGCCCGAGGAGTACATGGGCGAGGTGATCGGTGACATCAACTCCCGCCGTGGTCAGGTCTCCGCGATGGAGGACCGCGCCGGTGCCAAGCTGGTGAAGGCCAAGGTGCCGCTGTCCGAGATGTTCGGCTACGTGGGTGACCTGCGCTCCAAGACGCAGGGCCGCGCGAACTACTCCATGGTCTTTGACTCCTACGGTGAGGTGCCCTCCAGCGTCTCCCAGGAGATCATCGACGAGCGCAACGGCAACAAGTAAGCCCCGCGTTCCGGGGAGGGGCGATGCCTTGGGTATCGTTTCTTCCCATGAGCCCCGCACCGGGCTGTGCCGCCGGTGTGGGCGAGGGGTCGTAGCGGCTCCCTGGTTATCCGCTTTTCCGATATGGTGAGGAGCGGGTGGACAGGCGGCCGTTACGGCACCTTGAGGCGGATCCTGGGAGTGGTGCGCGCGGGAATCTGGCTTGATATTCCGTGCGGATAAATCTAGGATCAAGTAACTGGCACGTTGTGTAAAAGCTGCCCTGCGCGGGTTTGTTTGCGCAGGCGTGGCTCCCGTTAATTACGTGGCTGCGAGAGTCGTAGCCACCATGAAGTCCAGGAGGACATACAGTGGCAAAGGCGAAGTTCGAGCGTACAAAGCCGCACGTCAACATCGGTACCATCGGTCACGTGGACCACGGTAAGACCACCACCACGGCCGCCATCACCAAGGTGCTGGCTGACCAGTACCCCGATGAGAACACCGCCTTCGCTTTCGACGCCATCGACAAGGCGCCGGAGGAGAAGGAGCGTGGCATTACGATCAACATCTCCCACGTTGAGTACTCCACCCCGAAGCGTCACTACGCTCACGTTGACGCCCCGGGCCACGCTGACTACATCAAGAACATGATTACCGGCGCTGCCCAGATGGACGGCGCCATCCTCGTGGTCGCCGCTACCGACGGCCCCATGCCGCAGACCCGCGAGCACGTGCTGCTCGCCCGTCAGGTGGGCGTGCCCTACATCCTTGTTGCGCTGAACAAGTGCGACATGGTGGATGACGAGGAGATCATCGAGCTCGTGGAGATGGAGATCCGCGAGCTGCTCGCCGAGCAGGAGTTCGACGAGGAGGCCCCGATCGTTCACATCTCCGCCCTGAAGGCTCTTGAGGGTGACGAGAAGTGGACCCAGTCCATCGTGGACCTCATGCAGGCCTGTGATGACTCCATCCCGGATCCGGAGCGCGAGACCGACAAGCCGTTCCTGATGCCGATCGAGGACATCTTCACCATCACCGGCCGCGGCACCGTGGTGACCGGTCGTGTGGAGCGCGGTAAGCTCAACCTGAACGAGGATGTCGATATCATCGGCATCAAGGAGAAGTCCACCCACACCACAGTTACGGGCATCGAGATGTTCCGTAAGATGATGGACTACACCGAGGCTGGCGACAACTGTGGTCTGCTCCTCCGCGGCATCAAGCGCGAGGACGTGGAGCGCGGCCAGGTTGTGATCGCTCCGGGCGCTTACACCCCGCACACCGAGTTCGAGGGCTCCGTGTACGTGCTGTCCAAGGACGAGGGTGGCCGCCACACCCCGTTCTTCGACAACTACCGTCCGCAGTTCTACTTCCGCACCACCGACGTGACCGGCGTGGTTCACCTCCCCGAGGGCACCGAGATGGTTATGCCGGGCGACAACGTTGATATGCGCGTTGAGCTGATCCAGCCCGTCGCCATGGACGAGGGCCTGCGCTTCGCCATCCGCGAGGGCTCCCGCACCGTGGGCGCCGGCCGCGTGACCAAGGTGATCAAGTAATACTTGAGCCTTGACGGCTGATGAGGGCCGCTTCCTCCGAAAGGGGGAGCGGCCCTTTTTCATGCCCACATCGCAACCGTTCCCGTCTCCACAAGGTCATGAAGGTCGGTGATGAGGAGCCGACCGGGAAGGTACTCTCCTATGAAGGACCCCACCAGAATCGAGCCGCTCCTGGGCCTCCTGCGGGACGCCTGGGAGGCCCAACCGGACTTAGCGCTCTCCGAGCTCTGGGGAATCCTGGAAAATCGCGGTATCGGCTGGGGTGCCACCGATGAACAGGTGTCCGAGGTACTGCGTCACATCCTGCGGGAGCATCCCCTCCGGGTGGGGGAGGAACCGGTGCTGGTGTACACCACCCAGCCGGAATACCTGGTGACCATTCACCCAGAGGAGGGCGCGGTGGTGGTGCGGCACCCCGATCGCTCCAGGCAGCCCGCGTGGTGGAGCCTGGGCGAGGTGGTGCGTGCTCGGGTGGGGGCACCCCTGGTGCTCCGCGATGGGGAGGGAATAGATCACCGCCTGGGCGTGGTGCGAGGGATTGACGCCCTGCGTGGTCAGCGCCGTGATCTGAGTGGTTTGCGGCGCGATCAGATGGGCGATGAGGCCTATGCCTGCCGCCTGGATTCCGGCGACTTGGTGGTGATCGGGCACGGCATGGACGTTTATGCCAAAGAAAGGCGCAGCGTGGTGCATTCCGCACTACCCTGGGAAAAGATTAAGGCCGGTGCGCCTGGCACCGGCCTTGTGATACAGCCTCAGGGGGAAAGCGGGGAGCGGGAACTGGGCACCGTGAGCGCCGTGCTCCCGCTGGCCTAGAGGGGAGTCTCCTGGCCCCCGAGGGGAACTCGGGGTCTAGCTGGACACCGGGGCGAGGTTGATCTTGTACACGCTGTCCACGTCAATGCCGGGCAGCGCGGCGCGGAGATCGTCCTCATTCTGCTCGATGGCGGAGCGCAGTTCCACGAGGTTCGTGGTGGCCTCGCCCCGAATCGTCCACGCGATGGTGGGACGGGAGCGATCCACGGTGACCTTGTGGCGCACGCGGGTCACACCGGCTACTTCCTCCAAGGCCTCGCCCACGGCGGAGGCCATGCGCACCAGGTTGATGTCGATGGAGCCGTGGGAGCTGGAGGCCTGGGAGCGCTGCCGGTTGAAGCCGCGGCGGCGCAGGTTAGCGGCGATCCACCACAGGCCCAGAATCACGCCGAGGATCATGGTGCCCCAGAGGGCCGCCAGGAACCAGGGGGAATCCTGGGCGTCGGCAAGCACGGAGGCGTCGATGCGCGCGCTGAGGCGCTGCACCGGCTCGAACTCCAGCCAGGAGCCGATGCCCCAGAGGCCACCGGCGAGGCTGAGCAGGCCGAGGAGGATCAGGATGGTCCTATCAATAGCGGAGAGCGCGCGGCTCATTTCTGCTCACCTCCGGTGGAATCGTCGATGCTGAGCTTTACGGTCATGGAGTCACCCACCAGGGGATCGAGGTTACGGTGGACGTCATCGTGAACGCGCTGCTCCACCGTGCTATCCCCGGTGGTGGCGGTGGCGTGCAGGCGCACGGTGCCGCGTCGCACCTGGGTGGAGGCGGCCGTGATGCCCGGGACACGCTTGGCCGTGGCCGTAGTATTGCGGGCCAGGTCCACCGGACGGGCCCACAGGGATACCTGGGACTCCAAGGGGAGGTAATCCCGGCGCCGGGGCTTGAGAGCGACGAGCACCAGGAACAGCCCCACGATCACGGCCACGATGGAGGCCGGGATCATCCAATCCTGGAAGGTTCCCTGGGAGAGGCTATCCAGCAGGGGAAGCACCCAACTTTGCTGCTCCTCTTGGGCGTAATGCGCCCACAGTTCGCGGCCCGCCACCCCGGCCAGGGCGATGAGGCCCAGGCCGAGGATCACGGAGACCCAGCGGGCGGCGGGGGAAGCCTTGGGCTCCTGGCCGTACCCTGGGCGTTGATTATCGGACACGGGGTTCTCCCTTCTCCTGCGCCGGGCTCAGCGGATGCCACGGGGTAACCGTGATGGGGGTCAGCGGGCGTGGTAGCGCGATGGACACCTCGGGGAGTTCCCGATCCTCCGAGGCCACGGTGATGGGCATGAGCGGCTGTTCCGGCGCGGTGACCACCTCGGGCTGAGGCGTCTGCTCGGAAGCCACCGTCACGGGGTGCAGCCTCATGCGGCTCGGACCGTCCGGGGCCTCCTGGGGGGAGGCGACCTTCGGCTCGCGCACCGTCACGGGGCGCAGGGCGGGGAGGTCCGGGGAGGCGTCGATAAGCTCCGCCGTGACGCGGTGCTCTCCCTTGACCACGGTGCCCACCAGAATGTTGCAGTGAGTCACCTGGAGCCCGGTCATACCGGTCACCCAATCGGTGATGGTGGCGCGCACCTCCTCGGCCACGCGCGTGACCGGGGCGGGCCAGGTCACCGCGATGAAGGCTTCGATGGAGGCCACGCCGCGCTCGGCATCGACGAGGACGTCATAGCGGGGAAAGCTGCGCGCCGCGATCCGGTCGAGGGTCTTGCCCACCTGCGTGGTGCCGGGGACGGATTGGGCGGCGGCCGCGACGATGCGTGAGACAGCGCGCTCAGTGATAAAAATGCGGCCGCGGTCGTTCACCCCCTACCACCTCGTCCGGACGTCAGGCTATCCCAGAGGGCGCGCAGGTCAATGCGGCCCTCGATCTGTGCGCCGACGACGCCGCCGATGGCACCCAGGAGGAGAGCCACGATGAATCCACCGAATCCGCCGGTGGCTGCGGCGAGTGCTACGGCAAGGCCGAAGGCAATGCCAATAAGGGTCATGTTTTTCATGAAATCTTCCTCGATTTCAGTAGCTTTGAGTGCGTTACGGTCATTCAGGTATGGTGCGGGATTAATTTGTGGCAGTGGTCACTGTAGCCATGGTGGTTACGGTGGTCACGGCGTCCGCGATAAAGACGTCCACGGTAAAGCCCGTGGCCGCGTGCACCGTGCGGCGAACGTTCTCCGCCAGGCCATGCAGGTCCGAGGCGGCGTCAAGATCGGCCACGATGTGTACCTCAAGGCGGGAATCCTCGCGCAACCGCAAACCTCGCACGCGCTGCCCGGGGTAGAGCAGAGAGGCCTCCCCGAAGGTTCCAGCGTGAATATCGGCCACGCCGGTGATGGCGCGCACCGTCTGCACGAGCTGTTCGGCGTCCTCATAGGACAGGGGATCGGAAACGGGCACGGGGCCTCCTTGATGTGCGTGGTTTTTGTTTATTGACTGCTTATCGACGCCGCCTGGGGCGAAGTGATGGAGTCAGAACACCGAGTGTCTCTGGGGTGGGGACGCCGTAGGGTGAGGTTGGTTCTGTGCCTTGTTGGCCTGCGCCCTTTGCCCTTAACGGTTATGCGCTTGGTGGGGGAGGGGCAGCATCGTGACGCCGCCCCTCCTTGGCCACGAGGGTGGAAAACTACTGCACGCGGCGGGGAGCGTCCTCGGCGGGCTGCTCCTTGGTCTCCTCATCATCGCCCAGATCCAGGTGGACATCGGTGACCGTAACGTTTACCTCGGTCACCTCAAGGCCGGTCATGCGCTCGATGGCGCGGATGATGTTGCGGCGAATGGCCTCGGCCAGCTCGTGAATGGCCACGCCGTACTCGGCCACGATGGAGAGGTCCACGGCGGCCTGGCTCTCGCCTACCTCCACGTCCACGCCCTGCTGGACGTTATCGGAGGCGCCGAAGGACTCGCGGATCGAGCCGAGCATGCGGGCCGCGCCGCCGCCCAGGGCGTACACGCCGGAAACCTCGCGGGCGGCCAGACCCGCGATCTTGCCCACAACCTGATCCTCGATGACGGTGCGGCCGTGATCGGTGCTCAGGGCATCCTTGCGGGCCACCTCGCCGGAGGTGTTCTTGTTGGGGGTGTTCTGGTTGTTCTTGGCGCCCGCGTTCGCGTTCTTGTTGTTCTCAGCCATGATGCTCCTTCTTTTATGGGTATGGCTTGTCAGGTACTGGCGCCAGTGTACAGACCACATCGGGGCAGGCTAGGGGATATGGAGCGGGGCACTATGTAGTTGGCAGGCTACATGACGGGGAATGCCTGCTCAGCGGGGTGAAAAAAGAAAAATGTGAAGTTTGCATAAAAATTGGCGGCATGCTTTAATGGCTGGGTTGCTTTAACACAGCGTCGTTTTTTCGCGCTTGCTCTCGCTCCCTTGGTGTGCAAGGCAAGGCGAAAGGCGCGCTGATGGTGAGGCGAACATGACACCTTTGCTTGCGTTCTGTTTTCCCTCGGGAGATTAGGTCGCATGGAAGGCTCCACGATCGGGGTAGGTCGGCCCGCTGAGGCGCGGCATTCCCGAGAGTGGAAACCGGAGAAGGGGCATGGCAAATAAACAGCGGCAGTACGCAAGGTCACTCTCCTCGCGCGAGCGTGGGGGTTCCTTGAGGCTTGATCGGTTCGGCATGGACTGGTGCGCTGCGGTGCGTTTGCTTGTGCAGCCCCGCAACGCGCAGCGCCGGTGATGTCATGGTGGTCAAGTGAAGAACTGGCGTTGAACCTGCTGGCCCCGGCCCTGGGACAACGTTATAGAGAACATCAGGAAGCTAATTCCCACCTCTACACCGGAGCGATCCGGTGAACGTGGGACGAGCGAGGAAGAGGATAAGCGTGGCGGGACAAAAGATCCGCATTCGGCTCAAGGCCTATGACCATGAGGCGATCGACGCGTCGGCACGCAAGATTGTCGAGACCGTGACCCGTACCGGGGCGCGCGTTATCGGCCCCGTGCCGCTGCCCACCGAAAAGAACGTGTACGCCGTTATTCGTTCTCCCCACAAGTACAAGGATTCTCGCGAGCACTTCGAGATGCGCACTCACAAGCGCCTGATCGACATTCTCGACCCGACGCCCAAGACGGTGGATGCCCTCATGCGCATCGACCTTCCGGCCAGCGTCGATGTGAACATCCAGTGATCGACGATCGACGACAAACTTTGGCGGAGAAGAACTAATGAGTGAAAACGAGATCAAGGGCATTCTGGGCACCAAGCTCGGCATGACCCAGGTCTTTGACGATCAGAACCGGGTTGTCCCGGTGACGGTCGTGGAGGCCGGGCCGTGCGTGGTCACCCAGATCCGCACCATCGAGACCGATGGCTACAACGCCATCCAGATTGCCTACGGCGAGATTGACCCCCGCAAGGTTAAGAAGCCGCAGGCAGGACACTACAAGAAGGCCGGTGTGACCCCGCGCCGCCACGTGACCGAGATTCGCATGGACGACGTCTCCGGTTACGAGGTGGGCCAGGACGTCACCGTGGAGATCTTCAACGACGTCGAGTTTGTGGACGTCACCGGCATTACCAAGGGCAAGGGCTTTGCCGGCGGCATGAAGCGCCACGGCTTTGCCGGCCAGGGTGCCGCGCACGGTAACCAGGCCGCCCACCGCCGCGTCGGTGGTATCGGCGGTGCCGCTACCCCCGGCCGCGTGTTCAAGGGCAAGCGCATGGCCGGCCGCATGGGTTCTGATCGTGTGACCACCCAGAACCTGAAGATTCAGAAGGTGGACGCCGATGCCAACCTGCTGCTCATCAAGGGCGCAATCCCGGGCAACCGTGGCGGCATCGTCACCGTTAAGACCGCAGTGAAGGGCGGTGCACACGCATGAGCACTCTGAAGTTGGACGTCCACACCGCGGACGGCAAGACCAACGGCCAGGTGGAACTCCCCGCGGAGATCTTTGACCGCGAGGCTTCCGTGGCTCTGATGCACCAGGTTGTGAACGCACAGCTTGCTGCCAAGCGCCAGGGTACCCACGCCACCAAGACCCGCGGCATGGTTTCCGGCGGCGGCAAGAAGCCGTTCCGTCAGAAGGGCACCGGCCGTGCACGTCAGGGTTCGATCCGCGCCCCGCACTTCACCGGCGGTGGCATTGTTCACGGCCCGCAGCCGCGCGATTACTCGCAGCGCACGCCCAAGAAGATGAAGGCTGCCGCCCTGTGCGGTGCCCTCACCAACCGCGCCTCGAACGAGCGTATCCACGTCATCGAGGAGCTCGTGCCCGGCCAGCAGCCCTCGACCAAGGCCGCCCGCGCCTTCATCGAGCGCCTGACCGAGCGCAAGAACGTGCTGCTCGTGATCGGCCGCGAGGATCTGAACGGACGCCGCAGCGCTAATAACCTGCCGAACGTTCACATTCTCACCCCGGATCAGTTGAACACCTACGACGTGCTCAACTCCGATGACGTTGTGTTCTCCGTGGAGGCTCTGCACAGCTTCATCAACCGCTCCAGCGACGCTGCTGCGGAGAAGGAGGAGAACTAATGGCTAAGATTGCGAACCCGCGCGACATCATCCTCGCGCCGGTCGTTTCCGAGAAGTCCTACGGCCTCATGGAACAGAACACCTACACGTTCTTTGTGGCCACGGACGCCAACAAGACCCACATCAAGCAAGCCGTGGAGGAAATCTTCGGCGTCAAGGTTGCTTCGGTGAACACCGTGAACCGTGAGGGCAAGCGCAAGCGCAGCCGCACGGGCTTCGGTCGCCGCAAGGCCACCAAGCGCGCCTACGTGACCCTCCGCGAGGGCAGCGACTCCATCGACATCTTTGGCGGTTCGGCCGCCTAAGGGTGCCGAGAAGTAAGGACACATTATGGCTATTCGTAAGTACAAGCCGACAACTCCGGGTCGCCGCTTCAGCTCCGTTTCCACCTTCGAGGAGATCACTCGCTCGAAGCCGGAAAAGAGCCTGCTGCGCCCGCTGCACAAGACCGGCGGCCGTAACGTACACGGCCACATCACCACCCGCCACAAGGGTGGCGGACACAAGCGCCGTTACCGCGTGATTGACTTCCGCCGTAACGACAAGGACGGCATTGCGGCCAAGGTTGCTCACATCGAGTATGACCCCAACCGCACCGCCAACATCGCTCTGCTGCACTACATCGATGGCGAGAAGCGCTACATCGTGGCGCCCAAGGGCCTCAAGCAGGGCATGATGGTGGAGTCCGGGGCTAACGCGGACATCAAGGTGGGCAACAACCTGCCGCTGCGTAATATCCCCACGGGTACCACCATTCACGCCGTGGAGCTTAAGCCCGGCGCTGGTGCTAAGCTCGCCCGCTCCGCAGGCGCGTCCATCCAGCTCCTCGGTAAGGAAGGCAAGTACGCCGTGCTGCGTATGCCCTCCTCCGAGATCCGCCGCGTGGACATCCGCTGCCGCGCCACCGTGGGCGAGGTGGGCAATGCCGAGCAGATCAACATCCGCTGGGGTAAGGCCGGCCGTATGCGCTGGAAGGGCGTGCGCCCGACCGTCCGTGGTGTGGTGATGAACCCGGTTGATCACCCGCACGGTGGTGGTGAGGGTAAGACCTCGGGTGGTCGTCACCCGGTGTCGCCGTGGGGCCAGAAGGAAGGCCGCACCCGCAACCCGAACCGTTACTCCAACAACATGATCGTGCGTCGCCGCCGGTCCAACAAGAAGCGCTAAGAGGAGGTAAGTCACAATGCCACGCAGCCTGAAAAAGGGCCCGTTCGTCGATGAGCACCTCCTCAACAAGGTGGATGCTCAGAACGAGAAGGGTACCAAGCAGGTCATCAAGACCTGGTCTCGCCGTTCCACCATCTTGCCGGACTTCATCGGCCACACCTTTGCCGTCCATGACGGACGTAAGCACGTGCCGGTGTTCATCGACGATTCCATGGTTGGACACAAGCTGGGCGAGTTCGCGCCCACCAAGACCTTCAAGGGTCACGTTAAGGACGATAAGAAGGGACGTCGATAAGCGATGAGTGAGACCATCACCTCCGCACGCGCCACCGCGCGCTACGTTCGCGTCACCCCGATGAAGGCTCGCCGCGTGATCGACCTGGTTCGCGGCAAGTCCGTGTCCGAGGCCCTGGCCATTCTCAAGTACGCCCCGCAGGGCGCCGCTAAGCCGGTGGCCAAGGTTGTTGCCTCGGCCGCAGCGAACGCTGAGAACAACTTTGGTCTGGACCCGCGCACCCTCGTGGTCTCCGAGGCTTATGCCAACGAGGGCCCCACCATGCGCCGCTTCCAGCCGCGCGCCCAGGGTCGCGCCTACCAGATCCGCAAGCGCACCAGCCACATCACCGTGGTTGTCGAGAGCCAGAAGGAAGGGGCCAAGTAGTGGGCCAGAAGATTCACCCCCACGGCCTCCGGCTGGGAATCACTTCCGATTGGAAGTCCCACTGGTACGCCGACAAGCAGTACAAGGACTACGTCGCCGAGGACATCAAGATCCGCGAGTTCCTGTCCAAGGGAATTGAGCGCGCCGGCATTGCCGACGTCGTGATCGAGCGCACCCGCGACCGCGTCCGCGTGGACATCCACACCGCCCGCCCCGGCATCGTGATTGGTCGCCGTGGCTCCGAGGCCGATCTCATCCGCCGCTCGCTGGAGAAGCTCACCGGCAAGCAGGTTGCCCTCAACATCCTTGAGGTCAAGAACGTGGACGCGAACGCTCAGCTGGTGGCCCAGAACGTGGCGGATCAGCTTGCTAACCGCGTGGCCTTCCGCCGCGCGATGCGCAAGGCGATCCAGTCCGCCATGCGTCAGCCGCAGGTCAAGGGCATCAAGGTGCAGTGCTCCGGTCGTCTTGGCGGCGCCGAGATGTCCCGCACCGAGCGCTACCACGAGGGGCGCGTGCCGCTGCACACCCTGCGCGCCGAGATCGAGTACGGCGTTCACGAGGCCCACACTACCTTCGGCCGCATTGGCGTGAAGGTCTGGATTTACAAGGGCGACGTGGTCGGTGGCCGCCGCGAGAGCGAGCTGAACGCACCGTCCGAGCGTCGCGGCCGTGGTGACCGCGCCGGCCGTCCGCGCCGCGGTGGCCAGCGCCGGAACCGCGCTGAGAAGAAGCAGGAGGGCTAAACGCAATGCTTATTCCTAAGCGCGTGAAGTACCGCCGCCAGCACCGCCCGACCCGTCGTGGCGTGTCCAAGGGCGGTAACCGCATCAACTTTGGTGACTACGCTATTCAGGCCCTGGAGCCGGCGTACATCACCAACCGCCAGATCGAGGCAGCGCGTATCGCCATCAACCGCCACGTCAAGCGTGGCGGCAAGGTCTGGATCAACATCTTCCCGGATCGTCCGCTGACCCAGAAGCCGCTCGGCGTGCGTATGGGTTCCGGTAAGGGTCCCGTGGAGAAGTGGGTGGCTAACGTGAAGCCGGGCCGCGTTCTCTTCGAGATGAGCTACCCGGACAAGGCTACGGCTGTGGAGGCCCTGCGTCGTGCCGGCCAGAAGCTGCCCTGCAAGGTCCGCATCATTTCTAAGGAGGACCAGTTCTAATGGCTAACGGTACCCCCGCACACGAGTTCCGCGATCTGTCCGTGGAGGAGCTTGAGACCCGCCTGGCAGAGGCCAAGGAAGAGCTGTTCAACCTGCGCTTCCAGATGGCCACCGGCCAGCTGACCAACAACCGCCGGCTGCGGACGGTCAAGCGCGACATTGCCCGCATTTACACCGTCATCCGCGAGCGTGAGCTTGGTCTGTCCGTCGTCCCGGGAGCTGAGGCTTAATTATGAGTGAGGCAAACGTGACTAAGAAGGAAAAGGGCGCGCAGAAGGTTCGCACCGGCTACGTGGTTTCTGACAAGATGCAGAAGACCATCGTGGTGGAGCTTGAGGACCGCAAGCGTCACGCCCTCTATGGCAAGACCATGCGCACCAACTCCAAGGTGAAGGTGCACGATGAGAACGAGACCGCCGGCGTGGGCGACCTCGTGCGTATCGCTGAGACGCGACCGCTGTCCAAGGACAAGCACTTCCGTCTCGTGGAGATCATCGAGAAGGCCAAGTAAGCCCTCGGTTATCCAGAGTTGAACCCCCTCCAGGAATGGAGGGGGTTTGCTTTGTTTGAGCAGGGCTTGGGGCGGTGGGGCGGGGCGAGATGGGGATGCGGGGGTGTGTCCAAAAGTATCTTTATGGGGTGGCCAAAGGGTGAACGGTGGGTTACCTTTCTGTAAAACCGCAGTGTGATCCACGTTTCCGTAAGGGGCGTTGATGTACCTATTGGATGCCGGAGTGAATAGTGCTACCCCTGCAAACTTTCAGGGGGTGGACAAGCATGATTAAGGGTTTTATACTGCCCTCGTAAGTTTCTCGCAGGCGATCCCAAGGTGTATGGCAGAGCGGGTATTCGGTGCCAATGGCACGCGATACATCGAGCGGCTTCTTGGGTGGTGTGCCTGCCGGACGTAGGT
Organism: Corynebacterium sp. 21KM1197; assembly: GCF_033783015.1. Taxonomy (NCBI): domain Bacteria; kingdom Bacillati; phylum Actinomycetota; class Actinomycetes; order Mycobacteriales; family Corynebacteriaceae; genus Corynebacterium; species Corynebacterium sp. 21KM1197. The sequence goes on from NZ_CP123907.1 coordinate 358,788, forward strand.
CATCAAACCATCACTTGAGGAAAGAAGAAAGGCCAGCCATGCGCTCTAAGATCGTTTCTACCGTGGTCGCCGCAGCCGTTTCGCTCGGTGCTCTTGTTGCCGCTCCCGCCGCCTCCGCCGCGCAGCCGGTGGTTCCGGGCACCGTGGGTCAGTCCTGCTCCATCGAGGGCCAGCGCGGTCAGTCCCTGAAGATCCTGTCCAGCACGTTCGAGGTGGAGGGCACCGCGACCGTCGCCAACTACAACGATGAGGACCTGCCCCTGACGCAGACCCTGCGCGAGGGCAAGACCAAGTCCTGGAACGTGGGCGGCTCCATTGACTTCGACCTGCTCAAGCTCTTCCACGTGACCTTCAGCGCGGGTTACCAGTCCACTCAGACCTGGGAGGTCGGCCAGACCCTCGGCCCGTACCCCGTCAAGCCCGGCTACACCGGCGTGCTGGAGTACGGCTTCCTCAACCAGCGCTTTGAGGGCACCCACATCCGCTGCTCCGGCGGCACCTGGGTGGACACCGGCCGTCCCTTCCACGGCACCATCCCCAAGGAGCGCCACGTGAAGGTCTCCATGCGCTCCAACGAGGCCTAATAGCCCGCACGGAAGTCACACGAGGGTAGGAAGGACGAGCCGATGAGGAAGAAGCTGATCGCCGTGGCGTGCGGCCTCACCGTGGGGCTGAGCGCCTTTGGCGCGGGCACCGCCACGGCGGCGCAGGCGCAGAAGCTCACCCCGGATCAGGATGAGCACCGCTCCACCTTTGTGGAGGGGGAGCGCTGCAACCCGCTGACGGATGGCAAGCGCCACCCCTGGGAGCAGTGGATTGTGGACGAGTGGGATCGCTATAACGGCACCACCTCGTTCACCAACACCACGGACCGGGAGATCACGTACTCCCTGGAGGTCACCGAGGGCGTGAACGAGTCCGTCAAGGCCATGAGCAGCGGTAACACCTGGGATGTGTTCCTCAAGGGGCTCAAGACCCGCTACGGCGTGGTGGAGACCTCCGAGTGGTCCGTGGGCGATAAGCTCGGCCCCATCAAGGTCAAGCCGGGCGAGACGGTGCGCGCGGATTACGGCGTGCACATGAAGGAGTTCATCGGCCGGGTGCGCACCTGTGACAAGCGAACCAGCACCTGGCGGATGGAGCCGTACTTTGGCAAGTACCACGGCAAGGGCCCCAGCACCCGATTCGTGGTGTGGCACCGCACCACCGCGGAGGGCGATTACACCCAGAACTACATGCCGGTGAATGACTCCTGGGGCAAGGGCGGCGATAGCGGCCCGGGCTCGCAGACGATCAACGGTAAGGCGTGATGAGCGTGGCAAAGAACAGGATCGCCGCTGCGGTGGCCTCGGCCACCGCCTCCCTGGCGGTGCTCGCCGGTGTGGTGGCCACCCCGGCTCTGGCCGCGGAGGACTTCTCCATCGGTCGCACCCCAGATTACTGGGCCCCGGTGCCCAAGTTGCAGGCCAAGGAGCGCGGCCCGCAGCCGGGTACCCAGTGCACTCAGCGCGGTGAGGTGCGCGAGTACGTGGAGTTGAAGGATTCACACTTCGATGTGGAGGGGCAGCAGTCCTCCTTCAACGACACGGATAGCGTGGTGCCGCTGAAGCAGACCATCAAGGAAACCAAGAAGAAAAAGTGGACCTGGTCCATGTCCGTGACGGTCAAGCTCACCAATGAGATCAAGAAGAAGTATGACTGGGAGTACAACCGAGAGATGTTTTGGTCGATGGGCCAGAACCTCGGCCCCTACGATCTCAATCCGGGCGAGAAGGGCACCATCGCCTGGGGCTTCATCATGGACGATTACACCAGCCAGCGCGTGCGCTGCGGTTCCTCGATGACGTGGGAGCCGGTGGGGCGGCAGAACTACGGTTCCGCCCCGCGCGAGCGCCACGTGGAGGTTGTGATTAATAAGGCCGCTTAAAGCGAGCCGCCTCGGAAACGGTCCCGCCTTTGGGCGGGGCCGTTTTTTCGTCGATAAGCAGGACGCTAAAGTTAGCCTAGCGTAACGATGAGGAGGGTACGGTGAGGGAAGAACGGGAAATCAACGCGGTGCGGGCGGCCTCGACTCCCGGCATGGTGGCCACCGGCGTGCCCGAGGACGTGGCGCGCGAGTACCGCGCGGCGGGGCTGTGGACGGGGGATCATCATTGGCGCATGTTCACCCGCACGGTGCGGCGTTACGGCGATAGCCGCGCGGTCACGGATCGCTATCGCTCGCTGACCTGGGTGGAGTTGGCGGAAACGGCGGCGCAGGCCTCGGCGCACCTGGCGGCCCTGGGGGTGCGGCGCGGCGACGGGGTGATCGTGCAGATGCCCAACTCCGTGGCCTTCCTGGAAACCCTCCTGGGAATCTGGCGGCTGGGGGCCATTCCGGTGATGACCCTGCCCGCGCACGGTTCCACGGAGATCGCGTACTTTGCCGATACCGCCCCCGCCCGGCACTACGTGGGCCCGGCGAAGGGGGATCGGCACCACGCCCGGGTGATCCGTGACCTGGAACAAGGGCACCCCGAGGTGACGCGGATAGCGGTGGATACCCGCAGCGCGGATTCGCCCTGGGGCACGCACCCGATCCCGGAGCCGGTGGACGTGAGCCCCGATGAACTGGCCTTTTTGCAGCTTTCGGGAGGCACCACGGGGACGCCGAAGATGATCCCCAAGACGCACGATGATTACCTCTATTCGGTGCGCGCCTCCCTGGACGTGTGCGACCTGGGTGAGGGCGATACCCTGCTCACCGTGCTGCCCGCAGCGCACAATTTCTCCATGTCCTCGCCGGGTATCCTCGGCGCGATGATGGTGGGGGCGCACATCGTCTTTGCCGCAGACCCCAGCCCCACCACCGTGCTTCCGCTCATCGAGAAGCACCGCGTCACCCACGGCGCGCTGGTTCCGCCCATGCTCCTGAGCTACCTCAACTCCTCGGAGCGTCCCCGGCACGATCTCTCCTCGCTGCGCACGCTGTGGGTGGGCGGGGCGAAACTCTCGGCCGCCGCCGCGCGCCGCGTGAAGCCGGAACTGGGCTGCCAGTTGCAGCAGGTCTTTGGCATGGCGGAGGGGCTGGTGAATTACACGCGCCTGGACGATGCGGAGGAGATCGTGGTGACCACGCAGGGGCGCCCGGCTTCCCCGTGGGACGAGGTGCGGCTTATCGACGCCGAGGGAAGAGACGTACCCGCAGGAGAGCCCGGTGAACTGATCACGCGCGGCCCCTACACAATCCGCCGCTATCACCGCAATCCCGAGGCCAATGCCCGCTCCTTTACCCCCGAGGGGTTCTACCGCACCGGGGACATCGCCACCAGGGACGCCCAGGGCAATATCACCGTGGTGGGCCGGGCCAAGGACCAGATCAATCGCGGGGGAGAGAAGGTGGCCCCGGAGGCCGTGGAGAACGCGTTGCTCGGCCACCCCGATGTACACGACGTCTCCGTGGTGGGGATCGAGGACGAGGTGCTGGGGGAGAAGATCCTGGCCTACGTGATCCCGCAGGAGGGGCGGGAGCTATCCTCCCTGGGGCTGCGGAAGTTCGCGCGGGAATCGGGCCTATCGAGCTTTGCGGTACCCGATGTGGTGGAGATCGTGGCGGAGTTCCCCTACACCGGGGTGGGGAAGGTATCAAAGAAGCAGCAGCGCCAGCGCTAGTCCAGCGCGGCGAGTACTTCCTCCCGGGTGGGTGGCTGTGCGCCCACCCGGGAGCAGGTGATGGCGGCGGCGGTGGCGGCAAAGCGCAGCACCTCCCGCCACTGCTCCTCGGTCAAACCCGCGAGGTCACCCGGCCCCCAGCCGTGGCGCTCGGCGTAGGTCACCAGGGAGGCCAGGATGGTGTCCCCCGCGCCGATGGTGTCCACCACGGTCACCGGCACGGCGGGAACGTCTACCTGGGCCGTGGGGGTGCGCACGCTCAACCCCTCACCACCCCGGGTGATGACCATGACGGGGACATCGATCCGCTCGGCACCGCCGAGGAACTCCACCTCCTCCTCGGAGAGTTTGAGCAGAGTGACGTCCGGGAGGAGGGCGCGCAGGAAATCGCGGTGCTGCTCGGTGGCGTAGAAATCGCGGATATTGGGATCGAGCGCGATGAGGGTGCCCCGAGCGGCGAGGGTGCGCAGAACCTCGGCGTAGCGGCTGGCGGCGGGCTCCAGGGCCAGCGAGCAGGTGCCAAAGCAGGCGATCGGGGCCGTGGCGGCGGTGGGGGTGGCCAGGCGGTCCGCGGTGCCGTCCACGTAAAAGGTGTAATGCGCGGAGTGGCTTTCATTGATGCTGGTCACCGCGAGGGTGGTGGGTTCCGCGCCGCGCTGCACGAGATCGGTGGATACGCCCTCCGCGCGCAGGTTATCCACGAGGGCCTGACCGAAGGTATCCGTGGACAGGCGAGAGTGGAAGGCGACGTCCGCGCCCTGCCGGGCGGCGGCGACGGCCACGTTATAGGGCCCGCCGCCGAGCGCGGGTTGAAGCGAGGCGAGGGGAGCGGAGGCGGTGGGCACGAGGTCGATGAGGCCCTCGCCGTAGACGCTGATCATGGTTTCTCCTTGGGCGCGGTATGCGGTGGGAAGAGGAAATGGAAGAAAGTTATGTGCCACGGTAGCAAGACCACGGGCGCGGTGGGTGCCCGAGCGGACGGGGAACCTCACGGGAACGGGGTGTTCCGCGCGGAGTTTTAGGCCCGAGCGGGCATAAAAGTAGGGGAAGCGGGCAGATTTTTCGGTGGCGAGGGGCACACCTGGGAGGTCGTGGCGGCTATCCTGGTGGGCATGGCGAAAAACCATTACCGTCCCGCCTATCACGTTTCTCCGCCGCAGGGGCGCCTGAACGATCCCAATGGCATGTTCCTCAGCGGGAATAACCTCCACGTGCATTACCAGCACGATCCCGTTTTCCCCTTCGCCCCTAAGCGCACCGGCTGGGCGCACGCGGTGATCCCGCTCGCGGGGGAGGGGGCCTTGATACCTCGACACCTGCCCGCCGCGATGGAGCCGGGGCACGCCTATGACGCCCACGGTTGCTACTCCGGCTGCGCGGTGCCGCTCCCGAGGCACCTTCTCGCGGAACACGGCGTGGAGGAACGCGGCAGGGAGGAGCACTGTACGGAGCGGAGCGACGTCGAGAAGCATGACGCCGCGCGACATGCAGCTCAGGCGAGGGTGGCGCTTTTTTATACGGGCAACCTCAAAACCGATGAGGGCCGGGTGGCCACCCAAAACCTCACGCTGCTGGAGGATCCGGACGGGCCGCTCGGCGGGGTGTATCGCCGCGCGGAGGATAACCCGATGATCGCCACCCGCCCGGAGGGTTTTACCCCGCATTACCGGGACCCGCACGTGACCTTGGACCCGGAGCGCCCCGGTGCCTGGCGCATGGTGCTCGGCGCGCAGCGCGGTGAGGGCGAGGGGGGCGTGGATAGCGGCGAGGGCGCGGTGACGCTCTACCGCTCCGGGAACCTCAAGGACTGGGAATACGCCGGGCCGATGACCTTTGATACCTCCGAGGCCGCGCCGGGCGAGGCGCCGGACATCGTGCCCGGCGGATACATGTGGGAATGCCCCAACCTGATTCGGCTCACCGATCAGCACACCGGCGAGGAGATGGACGTGCTGGTGATCTGCCCCCAGGGGCTCGACGAGGTGGAGGAGGTGCTCCCGGAGAACCCGGACGTGATGGTCACGCACTACGCCAGCACCGATCAGTGCGGTTACCTGGTGGGCCGCCTAGAGGGCACCACTTTCCACGTGACCAGGGGCTTTAGCGAGCTGGACTACGGGCACGAGTTCTACGCCCCACACCTGATCCCGGAAACCCCCGCCTCCGCCCTCATGCTCGCCTGGATGGGGCAACCCGCGCAGGACGATAAACCCTCCCTGGCCGAGGGCTGGGTACACATGCTCACCTGTCTGCGTCGGCTCACCCTCGTAGACGGATGGTTGCACCAGGAACCCCTGCTGCCGGAGCGTCTCGACGCCCCCGATGCCTTCCGCATCACCGCCACCCTGGGGGAGCGCGACCTTGAGAAAAAGCTTATCGACGCCACCGGCACCACGCAGGTGCGCCTGACCTACGACGCCGCCGCGCGGGTGCTCTCCGTGGCGCGCCGGGGTGGGCACCTCGCCCTGGATCGGGGCGACGGCAACGCCTGGGATACCCGCACGTTCCGGGTGGAACCGGGGCCGCTAGAGATGATCGTCGATGGCGCGGCCGTGGAGGTATTCGCCGGTGCCACCGGCGTGACCGCCAGCTTGCAGGCGTTTAGCGCGCCGGGCGTGGGCTGGCAGCGCCCATAGACCTTAAGATTGACTCTTAATTCCGATTTGTAAAAAACGACACAAGAAAGCGGAAACGCCACCGTGGAACATAAAAAGGTAGCCAGCCGCGTGCTGGAAGCCGTGGGCGGGGAGGATAACCTCGTTGCCGCCGCGCACTGCGCCACGCGCCTGCGCATGGTGCTCAAGGATGACTCCCGAGTGGATCGGGCCCGCCTGGACGATGATCCCGACCTCAAGGGCACCTTTGAGGCCGGGGGAATGTTCCAGGTCATCGTGGGGCCCGGCGACGTAGACCGGGTGTTTGCGGAGATGGACGCGCAAACCTCCAAGAGCATCGCGGTGAGCACCGAGGAACTCAAAGAGGTGGCGGCCAAGGGCGGCAACCCCCTGACCCGCGCCGTGAAGATGCTCTCCGATATTTTCGTGCCGCTGATCCCCATTCTGGTGGGCGGCGGCCTGCTCATGGCGCTCAATAACGTCCTCACCGCCGAGGGCGTGTTTGGGGATCGCTCGTTGATCGCCATGTATCCGCAGATCGCGGACCTCTCCGAACTCATCAACCTCCTGGCCTCCGCTCCCTTTGCCTTCCTGCCGGTGTTGGTGGGCTACACGGCCACCAAGCGCTTTGGCGGCAACGAATTCCTTGGCGCGGGCATGGGCATGGCGATGGTCATGCCCTCCCTGGTCAATGGCTACTCCGTGGCGGAAACGATGGCCAGCGGGAACATGCCCTACTGGGACATCTTCGGCCTCAACGTGGCCCAGGCCGGATACCAGGGCACGGTGCTGCCGGTGCTGGTGGTTGCCTGGCTGCTGGCCACCACGGAAAAGTTCCTGCACAAGCGCCTCAAGGGCACCGTGGACTTCCTGCTTACCCCGGTGATCACCCTGCTGATCACCGGCTTTATTACGTTCATCGCGGTGGGCCCGGTGCTGCGCACCGCCGGCGATGCCCTAGGTGAGGGCCTGGCCTGGCTCTACCACGTGGCGGGCCCCCTGGGCGGCCTGCTGTTTGGTCTGTTCTATTCCCCGATCGTGATTACCGGCCTGCACCAGTCCTTCCCACCCATCGAGATCCAGCTCTGGGCATCGGACGGCGGCTCCTTTGTATTCCCCGTGGCCTCCATGGCCAATATCGCCCAGGGCGCGGCCACCCTGGCGGTGTGGACGCTGGCGAAGTCGGACAAGCTCAAGGGCTTGGCCGGTGCCTCGGGATTCTCGGCGATATTCGGCATCACCGAGCCCGCCATCTTCGGCGTGAACCTGCGCCTGCGCTGGCCGTTCTTTGTAGCGATGGGCGGCGCGGCCCTGGGTGGCGCGCTGGTGGCGCTGTTCAAGATCAAGGCCACCGCCCTGGGCGCGGCGGGCTTCCTGGGCGTGGTTTCCATGCGCGCCGGAGACTGGGGCACCTTCATGATTCTGGCCGTGGTGACCTTTGCGGCGACCTTCGGCGCCACCTGGGCCTACGGGCGATACCTGGTGTCCAAGAACGGCAGCATTGACCCGGATTCGGTGGGTGCTGCTCCGGCGGGTGCTGCTGTATCTGCGGGAGCCGCGGACTCGGCTTCGGCGCAGCAGCCCAGCGAGGCGGCCGCCGACGCCACCCCCGTGACCTCCCCGCTCACCGGCCAGGCCCTGGCGCTGGCGGAAGTCTCCGATCCGATGTTCGCGGCCGGGAAACTCGGCGCGGGCGTGGCGGTGGTGCCGGAGGAGGGCGTGCTGCGCTCCCCGGTGACGGGCACCGTCACCGTGGCCTTCCCCAGCGGGCACGCCTTTGCGGTGCGCACCAAAGCCCAGGACGGCTCCAACGTGGACATCCTCATGCACATCGGCTTTGACACCGTGAACCTCAAGGGGCAGCACTTTAGCCCCAAGGCGGGCAAGGGCGATCAGGTGCAGGCGGGCGACGTGCTCTGCGAGTTCGACATCGCCGCGATCAAGGCCGCCGGCTATGAGGTGACCACGCCCGTGGTGGTGGCCAACTCTAAAAAGACCGGACCCGTGCTTCCCGCCGCGAGCCTGGCGCTGCCGGGCGCGGTGGCGGCGGGGGAGGACCTGCTGACCGTGGACATGAAGCCCGCTGCGGAGGCCGCCCCGGCCTCCTAATACGCCAGCAAGTGGCTCCCCCGGAATGCGGATCGAACCGCTCCGGGGGAGTTTTGCGTGCGGGCAAGCGATGGTGGTTTAATAGGGCGGCTGTCTGCGTGACGGGTGCGTTCCGAGCCCGGATGGCGGTATTGCCAGCGCAGGAAACGCAATTTGTACATAGACCGCGTGCGTTCAGGGCGGAAATCTGGCGCACACTCAAACCAGGTCAAGGAGACCAGCAGTGATTCAGCAGGAATCGCGTCTGAAGGTCGCCGATAACACCGGTGCACGAGAGATCCTGTGCATCCGCGTTCTCGGCGGTTCCACCCGACGCTTTGCCGGTATCGGTGACACCATCGTGGCCACCGTCAAGGAAGCCACCCCCGGCGGCAACGTCAAGGCCGGTGAAGTGGTGAAGGCCGTGATCGTGCGTACCAAGAAGGAGACCCGTCGCCCGGACGGCTCCTACATTGCGTTCGACGAGAACGCCGCCGTGCTCATCAAGAACGATGGTGAGCCCCGCGGCACCCGCATCTTCGGGCCGGTGGCCCGCGAGCTGCGCGAAAAGAAGTTCATGAAGATTGTGTCGCTGGCACCGGAGGTGATCTAAGTGAAGATCCGCAAGGGCGATATGGTCCAGGTGATCTCCGGCCCCGATAAGGGTGCCCAGGGCAAGGTCATTCAGGCCTTCCCCAAGACCGAGAAGGTGCTCGTGGAGGGCGTGAACCGCATCAAGAAGCATGTGGCTAACTCCGCTCCCGAGCGTGGCGCCGAGTCCGGCGGCATCGTGACCCAGGAGGCCCCCATTCACGCTTCCAACGTGATGGTGCTGGATTCCGAGGGCAAGCCCACCCGCGTCGGCTACCGCTTCGACGAGGACGGCAAGAAGGTCCGCATTGCGCGTAGCAACGGGAAGGACATCTAATGAGCGAGAACTACACCCCGCGTCTCAAGACCGTCTACCGCGAAGAGATCCGCACCAAGCTCAACGATAAGTATGAGTACGAGAACGTCATGCAGATCCCCGGTCTGACCAAGATCGTGGTGAACATGGGTGTGGGCGACGCCGCCCGCGACTCCAAGCTCATCAACGGCGCCATCGAGGACCTGACCCTGATCACGGGCCAGAAGCCGCAGATCCGCCGCGCCCGCAAGTCCATCGCTAACTTCAAGTTGCGCGAGGGCATGCCCATCGGCGCGAAGGTGACCCTGCGCGGCGACCGCATGTGGGAGTTCCTGGATCGTCTGCTGACCGTGGCCCTGCCGCGTATCCGCGACTTCCGTGGCCTCTCCGACCAGCAGTTTGACGGCCACGGTAACTACACCTTCGGCCTGACCGAGCAGACGATGTTCTACGAGATCGACGTGGACAAGGTTGATCGTCCGCGCGGCATGGACATCACCGTGGTGACCACCGCCACGAACAACGAGGAGGGTCGCTCCCTCCTGCGCCTGCTGGGCTTCCCGTTCAAGGACGGCGAGGGCAAGATGCAGGCCAAGGAGGCCTAAAGTTAGCCCCTTAGCGTGAAGGGCCCCGGCATATCGCCGGGGCCCTTTGTCGTAGGCAGAGGCAATTACCAGCGGTAGTCGAGGAACTTGCCGTCGAGGGTGATGACCACGCGGTCGCCGTCAGGATCGGGGCGGCGGCGCAGGTCCACCTTGAAGTTGATGGCGCTCATGATGCCATCGCCAAACTCCTCGTGGATCAGTTCCTTCAGCGCCGGGCCGTACACCGAGAGTGCCTCGTGCAGGCGATATATGGTGGGGTCGCGCTGCACCGAGGGATCGCTACCTCGGGTGGGCTGTAGTTGTAGGGATTCCACCACGGCCTCCCGCTCCGATCCGGTAAAGCCCAGGCGTTCGGTGAGGGCGGTGGCCTGCTCGGCGGTCATGGGGTGTTGGCCGAGCAGGGCGGCGGTGGTCCAGACCACGGGGGCGTCGATAAGCGCGGCGAGTTCCGCCCAGGTCGCGCCGGTGCGAATGCGCTGGGCGGTGATGAGTGCGGCGGCGTCGGATTTGGAGATAATTGGTTGAGTCATATTTGCTCCTTTCGGTCAAAAGGTATTACCCAGGCTAGCGATACGGGCGGTGAAATCACACCAGTCACACAAGTTTTGTTATCATTCCTTGGGAAAATATCTTTTGGCTACACTCCGCCTGTATTTCCTCTGGTCAATGGCCTGGTGAGGCCCCGGGGGCAAACCCCATCAGCGGTGGAGAAGATTGGATGAAACACGTGAAGAAAACACGTCTGCTCGCATTGATGACGGCCGTTGCAGTGGCGTTGCCCACGGCCCCTGCCGTGGCGGCCCCCACGCTTCCCGTCATCCCCAATTCCAGCGATCTCCTACCGGAGGGAAGCTCCTCGATCCAGCGGAGCGATCATGGCTTCTTTGAGAACCACGAGGATCTCTCCGGGCGCAACCCCGGTGACATCCTGGACGTGCGCCACCTGCCCTACCACGCCTTTGCGGCCCCGCTGCCCCTGGAGGTAGTGCAGATCAAGTACGTGACCATCAACGCGCAGGGGCACAAGACCCACGGCATCACCTCCGTGGTCAAGCCCACGGGGCCGGGCAACGGCAAGTTGGTGTCCATGCACTCCATCTATGATTCCCTCAACCCCGAGCACTCGCCCTCGCGCTCCATCGCTGGCGATCTCTCCGTGGGCAATATCGCCTACACCGGCACCGAGACCGTGCAGATCCTGAACTTCCTGGCCAAGGGATACGCGGTGGCCTTCCCGGACATCGAGGGGCAGACCGCGAACTTCATCGCAGGTCCCGAGTACGGCACCACCACCCTGGACGGTATTCGGGCGGCCCTGCACGTGCCCGATACCGGCCTGAACCCCGATTCCCAGGTGGGTCTGGTGGGCTACTCCGGCGGTGCCATCGCCACCAACTGGGCCGCGCAGTTGGCCCCCTCCTACGCCCCGGACATTAATGACAACCTCGTGGGCGCGGCCACCGGCGGCGTGCTGGTGAACCCGATCAACAACATCAACTACGTGAGCGGCTCCGCCTACTGGGCGCCGATTCAGTTGATGGCCGTGGTGGGCCTTAGCCGCGCCTATGGCGTAGACCTGGCCCAGTACTTCAACGACTTTGGCCGTATGATGCTAAGCCGCGTGGAGAACTCCTCCATCACCGAGGTGGTGGGTTCCATGCCCGGCCTGACCTGGGAGGCCCTGGTCAAGCCGGAGTACCGCGATCCGTACGCGATCCCGGAGTTGGTGGACGTGATCCGCAAGGTGAACATGGGCCTGGCACCCGACCCCACCGTGCCCTTCTACTACACGCAGGGCGTGGTGGGCGAGGTTGCCGGTACCGTGGACGTGCAGCGCGGCCTGGGCAAGGCGGGCGACGGCGTGATGGTGGCCGATGATTCCCGTGCCCTGGCAAACAAGTACTGTGCCGCTGGCGTTCCGGTGCAGTACGAGGAGCACCCGGTGCCCCACGTCACCGGCGGCGCCACCTGGTTTGTCAATGCCGTGGGTTGGATGACCGACCGCTTTGAGGGCAAGCCCGCCCCGAGCACCTGCGGCAGCATTCCCGCAGGCGATCAGAGCATTCTGCACTAATCGGAGCTAATCGGGGGCTGGAATGCTGCGGGCCTGGGAAACCGGGCCCGCTTTTCTTATGCGCTTATTCGTGGAGATCGCCGCTGTAGAGCAGGGCGGTGTTCTTGCAGCACAGGAGAATGAGCCCGTGCTCGCGGGCGTGCTCCACCGCCGCGCCGGTGGGAGTGAGCGGGGAGGAGACGCCGCGAAAGCCCGCGCGCTGGGCGCGCCTCAGCACGTCGAGGGTGGGGCGGGCGCTGAGTAGTAGAAACGCACCCCGGGCCGGGCGCTGGGCTGCGGGCTCGGCCACCAGCAGCGCGCCCATCACTTTGTCCACGGCATTGATCGCGGCGAGGTCCTCCCGGTGCGTGGTGTGTCCCTCCCGCATCGCCGAGGCTTGGTAGAGGTCATCGGGCTGCGCCACGGGGGTGGCCTCCAGCAGGGCGCGCACCTCGGTGGTGCTTATCGACGCCCCGGTGCGCTCAACCTCGGGCGGTGGCCCCACTTGCGGGTTGAGCCGCAGATCCAGGACGTTATAGGTATTGCACTGGTTCTCTCCCTCCGCCCCGGCGCAGTAGCGGGCCTCGCTGAGGTCCTCGGCGCGGGTGATGAGGCCCTCGGCGTAGAGCAGGCCGTGGGCCAGTTCGATGTCATTTCCGGGCGTGCGGGGGAGGCGGTAACGGGGGCCGTCGATAAGCCGAATCTCCAGGGGCTCCTCGCTGAGCACGGGGGCCGCGCGGCGGGAGGAGCCCTCTGCGTGGAGGTGCAGGGCGGGGACCCTGGGGGTGCGTCTGCTCATGGGGCTCACCTTAGCGGGAGGATTTTGCCTGCGCGGCGGCGTGTGGGTAAAGTTTATCGCTGGACTTCTGCGCGCCACGGCTGTGGTGCGCGGCTTTCCGTTAATTGAACACGAACACCTACTTTGCCGTAGGCCCCTCGCCGGATATGCGGACCGTGTGAAATGTGGCAGCGAGCAGCCCCCATTACTGAGTGGGGGAGAGCGCAAGTGGCCCGAAAGATACGCGGAGAACGCTTTATCGGTGAGCGCAGGGAACCGCGGCGAGAAAGGCTAGAGGTCGCTTTATGACCATGACTGATCCTATCGCGGACATGCTGTCGCGCGTGCGCAACGCTAATCACGCGCACCACGACGTCGTGTCCATGCCTTCCTCGAAGATCAAGGCGAACATCGCCGAGATCCTCAAGCAGGAGGGCTACATTGCGAACTACACCGTCGAGGACGCCAAGGTCGGCAAGACCCTGTCCCTCGAACTGAAGTACGGCCCCCAGCGCGAGCGCTCCATCTCCGGTCTGCGCCGCGTGTCCAAGCCGGGTCTGCGCGTGTACGCAAAGTCCACCGAACTGCCGACGGTCCTTGGCGGCCTGGGTGTGGCCATCATCTCCACCTCCCAGGGTCTGCTGACCGATCGCCAGGCGAGCGAGAAGGGCGTAGGCGGAGAAGTCCTCGCCTACGTCTGGTAAAGGGAGAAGTGATAAGCAATGTCGCGAGTTGGTAAGGCTCCCATCGCCATTCCGTCCGGTGTGGAAACGAAGATCGACGGCCAGCACGTCGAGGTCAAGGGCCCCAAGGGCACCCTGTCCCTGGACGTTCCGGCCCCCATCGCCGTGGCTGTGGAGGACAACCAGATTGTGGTGTCCCGCCCGGACGATCAGCGCAAGAACCGTGCCCTGCACGGCCTTTCCCGGTCGCTGATCAACAACTGCGTGGTCGGCGTCACCGAGGGTTACACCATCAAGATGGAAATCTTCGGCGTGGGCTACCGCGTCCAGGCCAAGGGCAAGAACCTGGAGTTCTCCCTGGGTTATTCCCACCCGATCCTCATCGAGGCTCCGGAGGGCATCACCTTTGCCGTGGACGGCAACACGAAGTTCTCCATCGCCGGTATCGACAAGCAGCAGGTTGGGCAGATCGCCGCGAACATCCGTCGTCTGCGGAAGGACGATCCTTACAAGGGTAAGGGCATCCGCTACGAGGGTGAGCAGATCCGCCGCAAGGTCGGAAAGACGGGTAAGTAAGCATGAGCAACAACGCAGAGCAAAACAAGAAGCGCACGCCGGTGGGCAAGGATATTTCCTCGCGCCGTCGCGCTGCCCGTGCCCGCCGTCACTTCCGCGTTCGCAAGAACCTGCGTGGTACCCCCGAGGCCCCGCGCCTGGTGGTTCACCGTTCCTCGCGTCACATGCACGCGCAGGTCATCGACGACACCATCGGCCACACCCTTGTTGCCGCCTCCACCATCGAGCCGGAGATCCGGGCGATGGAGGGCGACAAGAAGACCAAGGGTGCCAAGGTGGGCGAGCTGATCGCCCAGCGCGCCAAGGAAGCCGGCATCGAGAAGGTCGTGTTCGACCGCGCCGGTTACAAGTACCACGGCCGCGTTGCCGCGCTGGCCGACGCAGCCCGTGAAGGTGGTTTGAAGTTCTAATGATCGCCACCTCGCAGAACATCAACGGAAGGATCGCGTAATGCCGGGACGTGAACGGCGTGACGGCGGACGCTCCGCCGACGAGAACAAGAAGAACAACAACGAGCGCCGCGGCGGGCGCAACAACGATCGCCGTGGCAACAACGACGAGCGCGATAAGTACATCGAGCGCGTTGTGACCATCAACCGCGTGTCCAAGGTGGTCAAGGGTGGTCGTCGCTTCAGCTTCACCGCCCTGGTGATCGTGGGCGACGGTCAGGGCATGGTCGGCGTGGGCTATGGCAAGGCTAAGGAAGTTCCCGCCGCCATCCAGAAGGGTGCCGAGGAGGCTCGCAAGAACTTCTTCCGCGTGCCCATGGTGGCCGGCACCATCACCCACCCGGTGATCGGCGAGGCCGCCGCCGGCCGCGTGATGCTCAAGCCCGCCGCTCCCGGTACCGGTGTGATCGCCGGTGGCGCTGCCCGCCCCGTGCTGGAGTGCGCCGGTGTGCAGGACATCCTCTCGAAGTCCCTGGGCTCCGATAACGCCATTAACGTTGTGCACGCCACGGTGGCCGGGCTCAAGCAGCTCGTCCGCCCGGAGGAGGTCGCAGCACGTCGCGGCAAGACCCTCGAAGAGGTTGCCCCGGCTCGTATGCTGCGCGCCCGCGCTGGACAGGAGGCCTAAGCATGGCACTGAAGATCACGCAGATTCGCGGTATCGTGGGAACGAACCCGAAGCAGAAGGCCAACCTTGAGGCCCTGGGCCTCAAGCGCATCCGCCACAGCGTCATCAAGAAGGACAACGCTGCCGTGCGCGGCCAGATCAACATGGTGCGCCACTTGGTCGTTGTCGAAGAAGTGGCAGGGGAGTAGATAACACATGAGCGATATCATCAAGCTCCACGATCTGCGCCCGTCCAAGGGTGCAAACAAGCCCAAGACCCGCGTGGGCCGTGGTGAGGCCTCCAAGGGTAAGACCGCTGGCCGTGGTACCAAGGGTACGAAGGCCCGCAAGCAGGTTTCGGCCGCATTCGAGGGTGGGCAGATGCCGATCCACATGCGCCTGCCGAAGCTCAAGGGCTTCAAGAACCCGAACAAGGTCTACTACCAGGTGGTCAATGTGGGCGACCTGAACAAGGCCTTCCCGGAGGGCGGCGAGATCACCGTGGCGGACATCGTGGCCAAGGGCCTCGTCCGTCCGAAGCAGCCGGTCAAGGTTCTGGGCAATGGCGACCTCGGCGTCAAGCTGAACGTTACCGCCGAGAAGTTCTCCAAGTCCGCTGTGGAGAAGATTGAGGCCGCTGGCGGTTCCGTGACCGCTACCAAGTAGCCCGATCATTCTTTTCCAGAAAGCCCCTGCCTCCCCGTTTGGGGGAAGGCAGGGGCTTTCTGCTCGTCGTGCTCTTGTGCGGCGCTGATCGTAGGTGCGTTGCTCGTAGGCGCGCTGCTCGTAGGGGAGATGTGTGAGGCACCGCCCGTGTGCGGCGGTGGTTGTGATGCTTATGCCGCGTGGCGTCGTGAGCCAAGGGGGGGAGCAGACGGGGGTGTGGGTAAGGGAAGCGGGCTACATTGGGGACTCATGGTGGAGAGAAAACCAACCGGCCGTGGCCTGATGGCTACTATTGTTGCCGCTCTGCTGGGTGTAATGGCGGCGCTGGACCTCGCCTCGCTGCTCTTCTTGAACGGTGAGGCCCTGGGAACGCGGGTGTTATACGCCCTGAGTTCCGGGATCATGCTGCTGGGAGCGGTGTTGTTCTTCCTGCCCCGCGTGTCGCGCGGGATCACTTCCGGGGTGCTGCTGTTGGGGCTCGCCGCGTGGTGGGCCCGCTTGGCGATGGGATTGGTGGGAGGCACCGCCGATGGGGAGGACATTGGGGCGGTGCTGATCCTCGGCGGGGTGATGGCGGGGGCCGTGGCCCTGCTGATTGTGGATGTGCGGAGCCGGGTGTGGGATTGAGCACCGGGGCGGGTCTTGGCCTGGAGGTTAATCCGGAGACCGAGCGCGCGGTAATGAGTGGGGGGGGGCAAGCGATGGAGGGGGAAGCGGGGCGGCATCGAGTGGGAACTAAGGCGGTGTTCACCCTGGGGTGGGAAAAGTTCGGGTGGCTGGTAAGGTAGTGGAGTCAATTGTGTCCGGCGCCCCTAGTTGCGTGTATGCGGGGCGTAGGGGCTGGAACGAATAGAACACTCTGCCGTGCTGGGATGTCCCAAGACAACAGGTGCGTGTGGAGCCAGGAGGATAAGTGTCCGCCGTTATCCAGGCTTTTAAGGATGTTGATCTTCGCCGGAAGATTTTCTTCACCATCGCGATGATCATCTTGTACCGTATCGGTGCGCAGATTCCCTCCCCGGGAGTGGATTACGCGCAGATTAGCGATCGTTTGCGCACTCTTACCCAGGAGCAGGGCAGCGTTTATTCGCTGATTAATCTCTTCTCCGGTGGCGCGCTCTTGCAGCTTTCGGTCTTTGCCATCGGCATTATGCCCTACATCACGGCGTCGATCATCGTGCAGTTGCTGACCGTGGTGATTCCGCACTTTGAGCAGCTGAAAAAGGAGGGGCAGTCCGGTCAGGCCAAGATGACCCAGTACACCCGCTACCTCACGGTGGCCCTGGCGCTCTTGCAGTCCGCGGGCATCGTGGCCCTGGCGGATCGCCAGCAGCTCCTGGGTAATGGTGTTGAGGTGCTGGTGGCCGATCGCACCGTGTGGGATCTGGTGGTGTTGGTGATCACCATGACCTCCGGTGCCGTGCTGGTGATGTGGATGGGCGAACTGATCACGGAGAAGGGCGTGGGCAACGGTATGTCCCTGCTCATCTTCGCCGGCATCGCCACCCGTCTGCCTACCGACGGCCTCGCGGTGCTCAACAACTCCGGCGGCCTGATGTTCGCCGTGGTGGTGGCCGCCGTGGTGCTGCTCGTGGTGGGCGTGGTGTTCGTGGAGCAGGGCCAGCGCCGCATCCCGGTGCAGTACGCCAAGCGCATGGTGGGGCGCCGTCAATACGGCGGTTCCTCCACCTACCTGCCGCTGAAGGTGAACCAGGCGGGCGTGATCCCCGTGATTTTCGCGTCCTCGCTGATTTACATGCCGGTGCTGATTACGCAGATCGTGTACTCCGGCAGCCTGGAGCAGCCGGATAACTGGTGGCAGCGCAACGTCATCTCTGTGCTGCAAAGCCCCTCCTCCTGGCAGTACATCCTGCTGTACTTCGCGCTGATTATCTTCTTCTCCTACTTCTACGTTTCGGTTCAGTACGATCCGAACGAGCAGGCGGATAACATGAAAAAGTACGGTGGCTTCATTCCGGGTATTCGTCCCGGCCGCCCCACGGCGGAGTACCTGGCGTACGTGATGAATCGCCTGCTGTTCGTGGGCGCGCTGTACCTTGGCGTCATCGCGGTGCTGCCGAATATCGCGCTGGAGTTCGGCATTGGCCAGCAGGGCGGCGCGGCGATGGGTGCCTTTGGCGGTACCGCCGTGTTGATTCTGGTGTCTGTGGCGCTGACCACCGTGAAGCAAATTGAAAGCCAGCTTCTGCAAAGTAACTACGAAGGGTTGCTCAAATGAGACTCATACTTCTTGGACCCCCCGGTGCTGGCAAGGGCACCCAGGCCGTTTTGCTCTCGGAGAAGTTGGGCGTGCCCCACATCTCCACGGGCGATCTCTTCCGCGCGAACATTGGCGAGGGCACCCCGCTGGGTGTCGAGGCCAAGGAATACATCGACGCGGGCAAGCTCGTGCCCACTGACGTGACCGCGCGCATGGTGGAGTCCCGCCTCGACGAGGCCGATACCGCCGAGGGCTTCCTGCTCGATGGCTTCCCCCGCACGGTGGAGCAGGCGGAGATTCTCACCGCGCTGCTGGAGCGCAAGGGCCTCAAGCTGGACGGCGTGCTGAACTTCCGCATCTCCGAGGACGTGGTGGTGGAGCGCATGCTCGCTCGCGGCCGCGCGGACGATAACGAGGAGACCATCCGCACGCGCCTGAAGGTGTACCGCGATGAGACCGCGCCGCTGATCGAGCACTACGGCGAGGAGATCATCAGCATCGACGCCGAGGGCGAGGTGGAGGAGATCAACTCCCGCGCCCTGGCCGCGCTGGAGGAGCGCAAGTAACATAGCCGCGCCGCGCAGGCTGAGATAGATAGTCCCCGTGGGAGCCCCGAGAGGAGTTCCGGCGGGGACTTTCGCATAGGTAGTAGCGGCGTGCTCCGCGCGGTGTGGGGTCGCGGGCGCGGCGTCGATAGTTCAACGTGGGAAGATGAGGGACATGGGTTTTAGAGCGCGCAAGAAGATACCGGGTAAGACCCCCGGTGAGTTAGACGCCATGCAGGCCGCAGGGGAGATCGTGGGCAGGGCGCTGTGCGCGGTGCGCGAGGCCGCCAAGCCGGGGGTGAGCACCCTGGAGCTGGACGCCGTGGCGGAGGCCGTGATCCGCGACGCCGGGGCGTACCCCACCTTCCTGGGGTATGAGGGATTCCCGGCCTCGATCTGTTCCTCGGTGAACGAGGTGATCGTGCATGGGATACCGAGCGCCGAGGTGGTGCTCAAGCAGGGCGATCTGGTGTCCATCGATTGCGGGGCCACCCTGGACGGCTGGGTGGGGGATTCCGCGTGGTCCTTTGGCGTGGGGGAATTATCCCCGGAGGCGGAGGCACTCAACCAGGCCACGGAGTGGGTCATGCAGCAGGGGATCGCCGCGGTGGTGCCGGGGGCGCGCCTCACGGACATCTCTCATGCGCTGGAGGTGGCCACGCGGCAGGCGGAGAAGCGCTGGGGTGTGCCGCTGGGGATCGTCAATGGCTATGGCGGCCACGGCATTGGCCGCACCATGCACGAGGACCCCTTCCTGGCCAACGAGGGCCGCCCGGGCAAGGGGCCGGTGGTGCAGGAGGGCACCACCCTGTGCGTGGAGCCCATGCTCACCCTGGGCACGTGGGACAATGAGGTGCTTGACGATGCCTGGACGGTGGTCACCGCGGACGGCTCCTGGGCCGCGCACTGGGAACACACGGTGGCAGCCACGGCGAGCGGCCCGAGGATTCTGACCCCGCGCCCGTAGCGGGGGAGATGACGGCGATCGCTGTATGTCGCGCCGATGCGGCTTTATGGTCTGGCAGCGGTTATACTTGCGGCCATGTCATACAAGCCCCGCCATGCTAAGCCCTCTGCCACGCGGCGTCGGGCGGTCTCCCTCGCTGCCGCTGGTACAGCGACGGGTGCCCTCCTGGCCTCCCCCTCCATCGCGTCCGCAGCAGAGAATAATCCCGCTCCCGCCACCCTGACCTGGGAGGATCAGGCCCTGGAGATTCGTAACGCCCTCCACGAGCAGGCGGCTTTGCTGCCCCCGGAGCTTGCGGACCCGGCCCTGCAACTGTTGGATAACTCCGTGGAGACGGCCTTCCCCGGGCTGATCGGTCAGCCCGAGCAGGCACCGGCGGTGGATAACGCCGCCGAAGATGCTGCCGTGCAGGAAGCCGCTCGTGCGGAGGAGCAGCGCCGCGTGGAGGCGGAGCAGGCGGAGGCCGCTCGTCGTGCCGAGGCCGAGCGCGTGGCCGCGCAGCAGCAGGCCGACGCCCGCGCCGCAGACCTTTCCTCCACCCCCTGCCCGGCCGAGGCTCGCGCCTGCATTGACTTGCAGGGTAACCGCACCTGGTTGCAGGAAAACGGCGAGGTCACCTACGGCCCGGTGATCATGTCCGCCGGTGCCCCCAGCCCGGAGACCGCCACCCCCACCGGCACCTTCTACGTAAACCGTAAGGTGAAGGACGAGGTCTCCTACGAATTCGATATGGCCCCCATGCCGTACGCGGTGTACTTCACCAACAACGGCATCGCCTTCCATGAAGGTGATCCGGCTCTGCTCTCGCACGGTTGCATTCACCTCAACCACGATGACGCCGTGCAGTACTTCGATCAGTTGCAGATCGGGGACATGGTGTACGTCTACTAAGGATGGGCGCACGCCGAGAGGCTGAGGCGAGTGGGTTTGATGCCCGCTCGCCTTTTTTGGTAGGCGGGGTGGGGAGGTGTACAGTTACCAGAGATCATGTTCTATTGTGCTGCGCGCGAATTTCCGCGTGCGGCGCGGCGTGATCGCTATACATCACATGTCAGCGGAGAGTGGAGGATATGGCAAAGGAAGGCGCCATCGAGGTAGAGGGTCGGGTCATCGAGCCCCTGCCGAACGCAATGTTCAAGGTCGAGCTCGATAATGGTCACCAGGTTCTCGCCCACATCAGTGGGAAGATGCGTCAGCACTATATCCGTATCCTGCCGGAGGATCGCGTCGTGGTGGAGCTTTCTCCCTATGACCTTTCTCGCGGCCGCATTGTCTACCGCTACAAGTAAGTAATTTTTCGCCTCCTCGCTCCAGGTCTTCCGCGTTGTTTTTGCCTTGCGGAAGGCTGCACAACCTTCGGCCACGGTGGCTGGAGCCCTACGGATCACAGCCCAATGTCCGGCTACGTCCCGGATAACGCGCTGCCTGGTAGGGGTGAGCGGGGAGAAAACCACCGTAACAACCGGAAAGGTACTGCCACATGGCACGTCTTGCTGGTGTGGACCTCCCGCGCAATAAGCGCATGGAGGTTGCACTCACCTACATCTACGGCATCGGCCCGGCCCGTTCGGCCAAGCTGCTTGAGGAGACCGGCATCTCTCCCGACCTGCGCACCGATGACCTCAACGACGAGCAGCTTTCTGCTTTGCGTGACGTGATCGAGGCTTCCTGGAAGGTGGAGGGTGACCTCCGCCGCCAGGTTCAGGCTGACATCCGTCGGAAGATTGAGATCGGAAGCTACCAGGGTCTGCGTCACCGTCGCGGTCTGCCCGTGCGCGGTCAGCGCACCAAGACCAACGCCCGCACCCGTAAGGGCCCGAAGAAGACGATCGCCGGAAAGAAGAAGTAATCTATGCCTCCGAAGACTCGCTCTGGCGCCCGCCGCACTGGCCGCCGCGCCGTCAAGAAGAACGTGGCTCAGGGCCACGCCTACATCAAGTCCACCTTCAACAACACCATCGTGTCCATCACCGCTCCCAACGGCGATGTGATCTCCTGGGCTTCCTCCGGCCACGTGGGTTTCAAGGGCTCCCGTAAGTCCACCCCGTTCGCCGCGCAGTTGGCCGCCGAGAACGCCGCCCGCAAGGCGATGGACCACGGCATGAAGAAGGTCGATGTGTTCGTCAAGGGTCCGGGCTCGGGCCGCGAAACCGCTATCCGTTCCCTCCAGGCCGCCGGCCTTGAGGTCAATTCGATCTCCGACGTGACGCCGCACCCGCACAACGGCTGCCGCCCGCCGAAGCGTCGTCGCGTTTAAGGGAAAGGAAAGGTAACTAACTATGGCTCGTTACACCGGCCCCGCAACCCGTAAGTCCCGTCGTCTCCGCGTTGATCTCGTCGGCGGCGATATGTCCTTCGAGCGTCGCCCGTACCCCCCGGGTCAGGCTGGCCGCGCTCGCATCAAGGAGTCCGAGTACCTGCTCCAGTTGCAGGAGAAGCAGAAGGCTCGCTTCACCTACGGCGTGATGGAGAAGCAGTTCCGCCGTTACTACCAGGAGGCTAACCGCCTGCCCGGTAAGACCGGTGAGAACCTCCTGGTTCTGCTGGAGTCTCGCCTGGATAACGTGGTGTACCGCGCTGGTCTGGCGCGCACCCGCCGCCAGGCTCGCCAGCTCGTTTCCCACGGCCACTTCACCGTGAATGGCAAGAAGATCGATGTGCCCTCGTTCCGCGTTTCGAGGTATGACATCATCGACGTGCGCGAGCGTTCCCGCAAGATGCAGTGGTTCGAAGAGGCCCAGGAGCAGCTTGCCGACGCCATCGTGCCGGCCTGGATTCAGGTCGTCCCGGACACCCTGCGCATCCTCGTGCACCAGTTGCCCGAGCGCGCACAGATCGACGTGCCGCTGCAAGAGCAGCTCATCGTCGAGCTCTACTCGAAGTAATCTTTGAGTTTCGTTATCCATCCCTTTCCGTCTATCGGCGTCAAATAGCGGGCGCCAAAGGAGAGTCCCATGCTTATTTCTCAGCGACCCACCCTCACCGAAGAGGTAGTGGAGGAGTCTCGCTCCCGGTTCGTCATCGAGCCGCTGGAGCCGGGCTTTGGTTACACCCTCGGCAACTCGCTGCGTCGTACCCTGCTTTCGTCCATTCCGGGCGCGGCGGTGACCAGCGTGAAGATCGACGGTGTGCTCCACGAGTTCACCACCATCAACGGTGTGAAGGAAGATGTTTCTGACATCATCCTGAACATCAAGTCCATGGTGTTGTCCTCGGATTCCGAGGAGCCCGTGGTGATGTACCTGAGCAAGCAGGGCGAGGGCGAGATCACGGCGGGCGACATTCAGCCCCCCGCCGGGGTGGAGATCCACAACCCGGATCTGCACATCGCCACCCTGAACGAGCAGGGCAGCCTGGAGATTGAGTTCATCGTGGAGCGCGGGCGCGGTTACGTCCCCGCGGCCGCCACCGGCGCCGGAGAGATCGGCCGGATTCCGGTGGATCAGATTTACTCCCCCGTGCTCAAGGTCAGCTACAAGGTCGAGGCCACCCGTGTGGAGCAGCGCACCGACTTTGACAAGCTGATCATTGACGTGGAGACCAAGAACTCCATCTCCCCGCGCAACGCGATGGCCTCCGCGGGCAAGACGCTCGTGGAGCTGTTCGGCCTCGCGCATGAACTCAACACCTCCGCCGAGGGCATCGAGATTGGCCCCTCCCCGCGGGAATCCGAGTTCATGGCCGCCTATGGGACCCCGATCGAGGACCTCAACTTTTCCGTTCGGTCATATAACTGCCTGAAGCGCCAGGAGATTCACACCGTCGGTGAACTCGCGGAGTGCACCGAGTCCGATCTGCTGGACATCCGTAACTTCGGGCAGAAGTCCATCAACGAGGTCAAGATCAAGCTCGCTAACCTGGGGCTGACGCTCAAGGACGCCCCGGATGATTTTGATCCGACGGTGCTTGAGGGATACGACGCCGCCACCGGCGACTACGTGGATGACGAAGCGGAAGATACCGAAGAGTAAGACGCCCGCTCAACTCAACTTTCACACGAGGAGTTATTCATGCCTACCCCGAAAAAGGGCGCACGGCTCGGCGGTTCTGCCAGCAACCAGCGGAAGATTCTGTCTAACCTGGCTGCGCAACTGTTCGAGCACGGTGCCATCAAGACCACCGACGCACGGGCCAAGATGCTTCGCCCCTACGCGGAGAAGCTCATCACCAAGGCCAAGCGCGGCACCCTGGCGGATCGCCGTGAGGTGCTCAAGAAGGTGCCGCACAAGGACGTTGTGGCTCACCTCTTCAACGAGTTGGCCCCCCAGTTTGAGGGCCGCGAGGGTGGTTACACCCGCATCGTGAAGCTGGAGAACCGCCGCGGCGATAACGCCCCGATGTCTCAGATCTCCCTGGTTCTGGAGGAGACCGTGAGCACCGAGGCCACCCGCGCTACCCGCGCCGCCGCCTCCAAGGAGGCCGCGAAGGCCGAGGCCACCGAGGAAGCCGCTAAGGCTCCCGAGGCGGCGGAGGAGAAGGCCGAGGAGACCACCGAGGAGAAGTAATTTCTCCCCTGGGTGAATAACCGAGGCACTCCCCAAGGCGCCGGGGCAGGACAGATGTTTCCTGCCCCGGCGCCTTGTGTGTTTTTGTGTCCCGCGCGTCCGGTATGGTGCTGCGTGTGAGGCAGACGCAGACACTGAGAAGAACACCGGCCACGTTTCTCCTGATCGCGCTGGCGGCCTGGTACGGGGGGCGGCTCGTCGCGGCTATCGGCTGGCAGGGGGAATACCTGCCGCGCCTGAACATGGTGGCCGATCTGCGGGTGGCCGAGTGCGTTCCGGTGGAGGATTTCTTCGCCCCGCGTGTGGCCTGTAGCCCGTATTACCTGGTTTTCCTGCTGGCGGGAATGTTTGCGGCGTTGATGGTGGGGGCCGCCGGAGCCAAGATCATTCAACAGCGGCGCACCCTGGCCGGGGCGGTGCCAATGGGCGTGGCGTTGCTGGTCGCTGGGCTCTTTGGGGTATGGGCCATGACGGCGGACCCCGCGCAGTCCCCCGATGCGCACTATGGGTTTGAGGTGGTAGCCCTGGTGGCACTGTGGTGCGCGATGGTCGTGGTGGGCGTGGTGGGCGTAACCTCCCGGCGGCGGCGCGCGATGATTGACGAGGAGGAGCGCGCCACCGCCGCGGTGGGCGGGCCGCTGATCCCCGTGACCTGGGTGCTCTTGGGGGTATCGGCGCTGGGTCTGGCCCTGACCGTCGCGGCGGCCTTTGGCAATGGCTATGACAACCCGGTGGGCCTGTACCAGCGCATGGCCCTCGACGCCCCGGCCCTGTGGCTGCTGGCGGTGGCCTCGGGGTGGTGGCATCGATGAGTCCGGTGGTGAGGCTGCGGTTGGACCTCGCCTATGACGGCACGGATTTTCACGGTTGGGCCAGCCAAAAGGACCGCAGCCTGCGCACCGTGCAGGGCGCGGTGGAGGAGGCGTTGTCCCTGGTGCTGCGCGTGCCGGTGAGCCTGACGGTGGCGGGGCGGACGGACGCCGGGGTACACGCGGCGGGACAGGTGGCGCACGCGGACGTTCCCGCCGAGTGTCTAGAGCAGCGCTCCATCGAGGGGAAGCCGGAGCGGCTGGTGCGTCGATTAGCACGACTTTTGCCCGAGGACATTCGGCTCAGCGCCTGCACCCTCGCCCCGGAGGGCTTTGACGCGAGGTTTTCCGCTTTACGACGCCACTACCGCTACCGCGTGACCACGGCCCCCGCCGGGCCCGTGCCCACCCGGGTCCGCGATACGACTTCCTGGCCCAAACCCGTGGATATGGCGCTCATGCACGAAACCGCGGATCACCTGGTTGGTCTGCACGATTTCGCGGCGTTTTGCAAGGCCAAGCCCCACGCCACCACGGTGCGCGATCTCCAGGTGCTGCGCTGGCGCGATGCGTCTACGCCCTGGGAGCCGCAGCTCTATGAGGCTGAAGTGAGCGCGGATGCCTTTTGTTGGTCGATGGTGCGCGCCCTGGTGGGGTGTTGCCTGGCGGCGGGGGAGGGGAGGTTTGCCCCCGAGATGGCCCTGGGCTTGTTGAGCGAGCGGCGGCGTTCCTCCCGGGTTCCCGTGGCCGCGGCCAAGGGATTGAGCCTGGTGGGCGTGGACTATCCTGATGATCGGGAACTTGCCGCTCGGGCGTTGGTGACCCGGGATCGGCGTGCGGCGTTACCCTCCCCGGCCCTGGATGCCGATACACTCTAGGGGCTGCACAAAACCAAGAAAGGACCACGAGGCCTCTCTCTATGGATACTGCCCAGATTGCCTATCTCGCGGTACTGATCTTTACCCTGCCGGGATTCCTCCTGAGCTGGGCCTCTGGCATCAAGGCCCCCTGGGCCGCCGCCGCAGCCATGCCGGTGAGCTTCAGCGTTTTTGGCCTGGCCGCCTGGCTGATTGGCTTGACCCCGTGGCGTTATGATCTGCTTTCCGTGACGGGCCTGTGGCTCTTCCTCATGCTCCTGGCGGTGGCGTGGCGCTGGGGCTATGGGCGACGCTTCGGGCGTGGTCGTCGCCGACGTTTCCCGCGCCGCCCGCGCTTTGCAGGATTAAGGAAGCGCCGGGACAAGGGCCGTGACCTCATGGCCACCGTGGTGTATTTACCGGCGGACGCCGATATTCTCCGCGACGCCGATGCGGTGGCCCAGGCCACAGGCATTGACACCCGCGCAAAGCGGTATAAGGAGGCCCTGCTTCCCCCCGCGCCCCAGATCGTTCCCGAATCCGACGAATCCACAGGGGATACCGAGGCTACCGAAGCCGCCGGGGTTGCAGCCCCGCGGTGGACCCAGCGCGAGTGGTGGTTGGACCCACAGCGGCGCCGGGGCGGCATCCTCGATCCCACCTGGATCATTCCCGCCGTGGGCGTGATCGCGGGGGCGCACGTCATCATTGCCAAGTCCTTGGATTTCATTGCCAGTGCCCCGCAGGGGCTCAATAATGTGTTCCAGGGTTGGGACGTGCAATGGCACGCCAACGTGGTGCGCTGGATCATGGAATCCGGCGTGGCCTCTCCCACCAGAATGGGCGAGCTGCACAACATTGAGACTCAGGCCGCGATGTTTTATCCCAGTGGCTGGCACGCGGGCACCTATTTCATCGCGGAACTCGGGGGAGTGTCTCCCATCGAGGCCGTGAATGTGGCCAGCGCCGTGATCCCCGGCGTGGGGTTCCCGCTTTCCGTGGGGCTGCTGGCCTGGAAGATGATGCGCAGCCGCGGAATCACCGCGCAATTGGGGGCGGCCCTGGCGGCGTTCTTGATCTTTGGCGCCCCGGCGGGGTACTGGGTGGGCAATTACGTGGGAGCCTGGCCCTACACGGCGGCGGTGGCGCTCACCGGCGTGGTCATCGCGCTCTTTATGACCGTGCCCAGCAATCCGCGCTTTAGCTTTGTCGCCGCGCTGGCGCTCATGGGCGTTACCCAAATGCACCCCTCGGCGGCCACGATCATCGTGAGCGCCCTGCTGCTGTGGTGGCTGTGCTGGCTGGTGTGGGTGCCGTCTCGCCCCACGGAGGGCGTGCGGCAGGGGCTCATGGTGCGGCTTCGCGACGTCGGATTGCTGGCGGCCTCGGGAGCGGTGGGCGTGGTGCTGCTCCTCCCGCAGATTCTCATGGGCTCCGAGGTTACCGAGGAGGTGGCGGCCTTTTCT
The DNA here is from genome assembly GCF_033783015.1 of Corynebacterium sp. 21KM1197. Lineage (NCBI taxonomy): Bacteria > Bacillati > Actinomycetota > Actinomycetes > Mycobacteriales > Corynebacteriaceae > Corynebacterium > Corynebacterium sp. 21KM1197. Next base: position 385,836 of record NZ_CP123907.1, read on the forward strand.
GGGGAGGAGGATATTTCCCGGGGGGAGGCCTGGGCCAAGGCGCTGTGGATGAATACCCGGCACGTGAGCGCCTTCGAGGGAATCAACCTCACCTGGGTGCTCTGTGCCGCCCTCATCGGCGGGATCGCGCTGCTGGTGTGGCGGCGCAACGTGTGGGTGATCTTGCTGTACCTCTTCTCCGTGACGCTGGCGGTCAATGCCCTGCTTCCCTTTGATGGCGCGTGGGGTGATCTGCTCAGCTCGATCGGTGGATTGCACTACTCGATGGCGCACCGCCTCATCATTCCGGTGGCCATGCTCGTGATGGCGGCCGCCGGGATCGGCATAGCGGTGCTCATTCGGTTGGTGTGCCTGGCGCCGGTGCGCAAGTGGGCGCGGGCCTCGGTGATCGCCTCCATCGCGCTGGCGGTGCCGGTGAGTTGGGGAATCTATGCGAACCTGTGGTCGCAGATCAAGGAGGGCGCGGAGTGGTCCATCAATTCCTCCCGCGTGGATGGCCGCATGGTCAGCGACGTCGATCTGCGGGCCTTTGACTGGCTGGCCCGCCAGCCGCACGCCTATGAGGGCCTCATCATGGGTGAGCCCGCCGATGGCCACGGGTGGATGTACGCCTACAACACCCTGCCCTCGGTCATGCGTCATTACGATTGGCCCGCGGATTCCAAGGATTCCGCCACCCGCCTGTTGTACTGGTGGCCCAATGCCCTGGGCGCCGGTAACCCCGGTGCCCCCAATGAGCGCAATCACGTGGACGAGGCTGCCGAGCGCATGGGCGTGAACTACATCCTGATTTCCCCGGAGAACTTCTGGATGTCCCAGCCGCGCAACGAGCGCATGATGGACGGACTGTGGTTTACCCCCGGCGTGACCCCGGTGTACCGGGAACAGAACGTGGCGATCTTCGCCGTCAATGAGGCCTTTACCGATGAGGAACTGGAGCAGATGAGGGAGCCGGGCAACTCGCCCGAGCCCCTGGATGAAACGGACCCGGTTCCCACCAAGGGGGAGGCCGGCGTGGCTACCAGCGAGGAAGAGGAGAACCAGCCCTACTTCCACCGACCCACGGAACCCAATAATCGCGCCGACGTTCCCACCGAGGACGCGGATAATGACGCGAGTTGGCCCGTGGAGGGGGAGATCACCGAGGGCGGCGCACCCGTGCGGGTGGAGTGAGCGGCCCGGTGAGGAGATCGGGGGGACGGCTGGACAGCGGGGCTGAGCGGTGGGGCTGCGGTGAGGCCGCGTGGTGCTGCGCGGTGACGCGCTTGCGGCCTATCCGTGTAGCGCGCGGTGTATAGTACAACCAGATAGGGATACATCTTTCGGGGGAAGGCTATCGGGGTATGCCACATCAACGCACCATGCTCGCGTCCACCACGCAGGCGCAGGTTTCCGGCCATCGTTTTCTGCTGCGCAGAATGCACCACGGGCTCGTGCTGGGAGATACCCGCATGATCCACGACCCGCTGGCCAAGCGCCACCGGGCCGCCACCTTTGGCACCGTGCTCACGGTCTTGCTGCTCATGGGAGCGGGCATGCTTGCCGTGCTCGATCCCAAACCCAGCCCCAGCGAGGACGCCGCGCTGCTGCGAGCCACCAGGGGGGCACTGTACGTGCGCGTGGCGGGTGAGGTACACCCGGTGCCCAACCTGGCCTCCGCCCGCCTCGTGCTGGGCAAAGCCGAGGAGCCTGCGGACATCAGCGATGAGGAACTAGGCGTTCTTATACACGGCAGGCCCGTGGGGGTGAACGACGCCCCCGGTTTCATCGCGGATGCCCCGCCTCCCGAGGGGGAACGCACCTGGACGGCCTGCGCGAGACGGGGGACGGTGAGCGTCGAGTTAGGGGGAACGCCCCGCGCGTTAGCGCACGATGAGGCCGTATTGCTGCGCGATACCTCGGGAACTGCTCCGGTGGATTACCTGGTGACGGCGCGGGGCCGGGCGGCATTGCCGCCCGCCGAAACCCCGGAGGGCGTGATATTGCGCCGCAGGCTGGGGGTAAGGGCCACGGCCCCGGTGTGGAGCCCACCGGCTGCCTTGGTGACGGCGATAGCCGAACAAGAGGCCTTTTCCTTCCCCACGCCCCTTCCCGAGGTATGGAGCACCGGAGACGAGGCGTGGCTTTCCCGCCCCGAGGGAATTCATGCCCTGACCGAGACGCAGGCGGACATGCTTACCGATATGGGGGCGCCCCACCGGAACGTTTCCCACGCCCAGGCTGCCGCGAGGCCGGAGGCCCCCAACACCCTGCGCTTACCGGAGCACGCGGTGCGCCTCATCGACCCCGCCACCACGGATTTATGCGTGATGGGGCCGGAGGGCACTGTGGGTACGGTGGGCCACGCCGATGAGGCGCGTACGCAGGTGAAGCTGCCGAATCCTACGTGGAATAGCGGAGGGGAGCGCGGGGAGGTGGAGGATCGCCTGGCGGTGGCGGAGACATTTTCCGCTGACCTGCGCGGGGCGATTGCCGTGGATGCGGGAGCGGGGTATCACGTGGTGACCGCGCATGGGGTGCGGCATCGACTCCCGGATTACGGGACCATCGGGATACTGGGGCTGCCCGAGCCGATTCCGGGGTGGTGGCCGGTGCTTTCTCTGCTGCCCGAGGGAACCCCGCTGAGCGAGGAAGAGGCCCTGCGGGGAACGCGATAGTTCTGCTTTTGGGGCGTTACCCGGCTTCATTCCGCTTCCCGTACCTCGCGGCAAAACCCCAGAGGAATACACCGCACAGGGTGATACCCCCAAGGGATAGCGCAAAGGAGCGGGCGTGCGACTGCGCCCGGAGATCGGGAGGAACCGGGCGAGAGAGTTCGGGCACCGAGCGCTGTGGCAGTGCCGGGGGCAGGCTGGCCGATAACACCTCGTGGGCGGTGATGCTTCCGTGCGGCGGCTGAGCAACGGAGAACAGGTGGGCGCGGACGCGGGCGGGAGAATAATCCGGGTGACGCTCCAGGAGCAGCGCGATGATCCCGGACACCACGGGGGCGGCGAAACTCGTGCCGATGAGGGTCTGTGGGGAGGAGATAAAACCCGAGGAATCGGGAGAGCCCACCGCGCTGATCCACCCCGGGCCGCGCGGGTCTAGGCCCGCCGCCAGGCCTCCCGGGGCGGAAAGCAGATTCGCCCCACCGGACAGGGAGTAATCAGCGAGGGAGTGGGGATCATCGAGCGCGCCCACGGAGATCACGGTGGGGGAGTGGGCAGGATAGACCACGGAGGAATCCTCGCATTGGTTGGAGCGATTCCCCGCCGCCGCGACTACCACGGCACCCTGCCGCTCCGCGCGATCCAGGGCGGAATCGAGGACGCGGGTATCCAGGTGGCGGGCTCGCTCGGGAGCCAGGCAGGCCACCACGGAGATATTAATGACACGGGCGCCCCGATCCACCGCCTCATCAATGGCCTGAGCCAGGGAGGCGAGGCTACCCCGGGCGCGGGAGACCTCATCGGTGTGCGTGGTGGCGGCGCTGGTCTGGCGAATACTGAGAATACGGCTATTGGGGGCCACGCCGCGATCCGCGGCGGCAATAATCCCCGCCACGATGGTGCCGTGGGCATCGCAATCGCGCAGAGAATCGGGTTCCTCCGGTGAGACGAGGTCGGAACCGGCGATGAGGTGGCGCAGTTGCGGGTGCGGGGCCACGCCGGTGTCGATGATCGCCACGGTTATCCCCTCCCCGGAGGCGAGCGGCGATCGCGGTATGGCGGCTGGTGGAACCTCACCATCGAGGGGTATTCCGGCGGCGCAGCGTTCCTCGGCCCGCGCGGGTACATCCGTGACGGCGAAGGCGGCGAAGGTGAGGAAAGGCCAGGAAAGAAGGGAAACGAGGAGGAACCGAATGATGCGCATCACAGGCTCAGCCCCCGGATGAAGGCAAAGACTCCCGCGAGATGGAGGCACAGCGGAAAGAGGGCGGCGATGGTGAGGGACTCTAGGCGCTCCCACCACAGGAGATGAGTGGGATCGGGGGCCGGTACCCGGGGCAGCCACCACGGCATACCGATGCAGGCGCAGCAAAGAAAACCGATGAGCAGCGTGATAATCAGGCGATTTTCCGCCACGATACCCACGGTGGCGAGGGTACCGAGGGCACCGAGAGCACTGAGCGCGCAGCCGATGTGTGACCACAGAACGATCGGGTGGGGGTGGCGCAGGCCGTGGAGCGTGAAAACCACGGCAAAGCCGAGTGCGACGGCGGCGCTAAACCCCACACCGGTGGGGGAATGACGGGTGGTGAGTCCGATGATGAGGAGGCAGGGGCACGCGACGAGGGCGGTGCCGAGGTGAATCCCCTCGTAGACGAGGCGAGCGCGCCGGGCGTGGCGCTGCATGCGTTCGGGGGACGATGGGGGAGCGTCGGAAAGCCCCAGATCCTGCCCGGCCGAGGGGAGCCTGGGTGGGGTGAGACTCGCGCAGGCGGTGGAGAGGCGCGGGGAGAAAAGGATGAGAAGAAAACTCAGGAGCAGGGTCAGGGCCGCCGTGCCGGAAAGATTCTTGAGGCCAAACCATGCCGCCACGGCGGCAAGTCCGAGGAAGCAGGCGACGCTGGCGGCGGCGATGATCCGGGTGGGCAGGCCGCGCGCGGCGAAGCCGCAGGCGGTCAGGGCAGCGGCGGCGGAGAGAATCCCGACGAACAGGGCATAAGCGGGCCATTGATAAGGCTGCCCACCGTATATCCACAGGAAACCCGAGGCGCCGGCGCAGGCCGTGCCAGCGGCGATTACGCCGGGCAGGGGCTGTGCCCACAGAGTGAGGATCACGGCGGCCACGGTGGAGGGAAGAAACGCGCCCCAGAGGGGAAGCCACGGGGAGAGCACCATGACCAGAGCGAGGAGGGAAACGGTCGCCGCGGCGTGGGCAAGGGAGAGCGGGGGCACCGGGCGCGCCGCGCGGGAGGTTTCCTCGGTGAGGGCCTCGGTGGCGTCGAGAAGCACGGGAGGAGGGAGTTCCTGCTGCGGGCTTAAAAGCAGGGAATCGCCGTCGCGGAGGCCCGTGTGGGAGAGAGGCACGGTGGCGTCGATAGTCCGCCCGCCTGCCGTAAGGGCCTGCCACGGGCGGGTGAGCAGCGGCGCGGCACAGAGCGCGAGGAGCTCATCGAGGAACTCCGCGAGCGAAGAATGTGCAGGTAGGGCGATGTCCGCCTCGCGGTGGTAGGAACCAGCGTGGAGACGGATGCGAAGCCTGAGCATATGGCTAGTGGCCATGATGGAATCAACTCCCCCGAGTACGTATGCGCTCACCCCCGGGTGAGGCACCCCGATCATTTTTCTCCATCATGGTCTATTCTGTGGAATATGTCCACAGCAGGGGGTTGTGGCCAGAGAGCATGACACACAAGGGGGACGTCATGGCAGAACCTGTATCCCGCGTTGTACCTGCGGCAACGTCGCTTTGCGTGGAGTATCGTTCCGCGTCCCAGCGGGTTCCCGCACCGCCCAGGCCGGAGGGGACGCTCAAAGCGATGCCGGTGCCTCCCGCGCATAAGCCCTCGACGCCGCCGCTCGTGCGGCTGCTCATGCCCGTGGTGATGGTGGCCGCGATGGCGGCGATGGTGACCGTGATGTTCCTTTCCGCCGGAACGGTCAATCCCATGATGCTGGTCATGCCGCTCATGGCCGCGATGGGTTTTCTCATGATGTTTTCACCCCAGAATGGCAATGACGCGGATGAAACCCGCCGCACATATTTGCGCCATCTGGGTCAATTACGTGCCACCGCTTTATCCAACGCGCAGGCGCAGCGGGAACACGAGGTGCACCGCTATCCGAATCCGGCCGACGCATGGGCTTTAGTGGGCGGCGAGCGCATGTGGGAGCGGGGAATCCACGATGAGGATTATCTGGAAGTGCGCGTGGGTTTAGGGATTGCCGCATTGTGTACCCCCATTGAGGTGAGCGATCCGGGAGCCGCGGAGGATCTTGATCCGGTGTGCGCCACATCGTTGCGGCATACCGTGCAGGCGGCCAATACGGTGGGTAGTAGCCCCGTGGTGGTGCAACTTCGGGCCTTTACCTATATCTCCGTGGCGGGAGCGAGAGCCGCAGATTGCGTGCGCGCCATATTGTGCAGCCTGGTTTTTCAACAAGGCCCGGAAGCAATAGGAATTGTGGTGGATTATCGCGGAGCGGAATGGGAATGGCTGAAATGGTTACCACATACGAGGAATCCAGAACGGGCCGCTTATAGCATTGCCGTGGTGGAAGCGGAAGGAGAGGCGCCTGAGGCGGATACGGTCATAGACATCTCGCCCGAGGGCACCAGTGCTATTCGACGCCGCGCCGAGGAAGAGGGCTTGGCCCTCGACCTAGACGGGGAATTGTGGGTGCATACGGCCGGTGGAAAGGAGAAATTGGGGAGCCCGGATTATATGACGATGGTGCAGGCCGTGGCCCTGGCTCGGCGCATGGCTCCCTATTATCGCCCGGATATTCCCCGTGGTGGCGTGGAATTAACGCAGAATAATGACCTCCTGCCGCTATTAGGAATGAGCGGAAGCGCAGACATTGCTCCGGCGAGATTATGGCCCGGACGCGAGAGCAGCGCGGACTCTAGGCTCAAAGTGCCCATTGGGGTGAGCACGGTAACGGGCCTGCCGGTGTGGTTGGATCTGAAGGAATCCGCGCATGGGGGCATGGGGCCGCATGGCTTATGCATTGGGGCCACAGGATCGGGGAAATCGGAATTATTGCGCACCCTGGTGGTGGCGCTGGCGGCCACGCACAGCCCGGAAGAACTCACCTTGGTGTTGGTGGATTTTAAGGGTGGAGCCACATTTCTGGGGTTGGATCATCTTCCGCATACCTCGGCGGTGATCACAAACCTAGAGCAAGAGGCCACCCTGGTGGAAAGAATGCACGATGCCATAGCGGGCGAAATGAATCGCAGGCAGGAAGTACTCCGCGCCGCCGGGAACTTTGCCAACGTTCGAGAATATGAGGCGGCACGGGAAGCCAGCAGAACGGACTTAGAACCCATGCCCGCACTGCTCGTGGTGGTCGATGAGTTTTCGGAGCTATTGGGCCAGCATCCGGATTTTGCCGATCTCTTTGTGGCGGTGGGCAGGCTGGGGCGTTCCCTCCACGTGCACTTGCTCTTGGCCAGCCAACGCTTGGAAGAGGGGCGGCTGCGGGGGCTGGACTCGCACCTTTCCTACCGCATTGGCTTGCGCACCTTTTCCGCCGCCGAGTCGCGGCAGGTCCTCGGGGTACCGGACGCCCACGAACTCCCCTCGGTGCCGGGAATGGGCTTTGTGAAGGCCGGGGCGGAGGACGTGGTGGGCTTCCGGGCGGCCTACGTATCCGGTCCGTTGGTGAGCCGGAGGGAAGTGGAGGGCTCTCCGCGTCAGGCGTGCCTATACCGCGGCTGGTCCGATGTGGAAAAGGAAGTAAGGGTGGTCGAGGAGGAGGAATCCCGCACGGTGCTCGAAGCCGTGGCTGAGAGCGCGCAGTGTGCGGCGCAGGAACGCGGGCAGAAAGCCCGGACATTATGGCTGCCACCGTTGCCGGAGATGGTGGAACTCGCGGGAGTGGTGGAGCCGATGGGGCGCTTGCGTGCCGCCGTGGGCATTATTGATCGCCCGTATTACCAGCGGCAGGATCCCTTGGTTTTGGACTTCACCGTGGGCGGTGGTCACGTGGCCCTCTGCGGCGGGCCACGCTCCGGGAAATCCACGGCCTTACGCAGCATTGTGGCCTCCCTGGCGGCCACGCACACCACCGATCAGGTGCGGTTTTATGTGGTGGACATGGGCGGGGAGAGCCAAGGAGTATTGGAGCGGCTGCCGCACGTGGCCGGGGTGGCGCATAAGAAAGACCTCGGAAAAGTACACCGCGTATTCGACGAGGTGATGGCCTTGGTGGAGGCGGGCCTGCCCGGTGATGGTCGGCATACCTTTTTGGTCATTGACGGCTGGCACGCCTTGGTTACGGATTGCGAGGAAGAAGTAGATCGGGTGGCGCGCATCGTGGCCGATGGTGCGGCCGCCGGAGTACACGTGATGATTTCCACGCAGCGGTGGACGGTCCTGCGGCCGGTGATCCGTGATCTCATTGATCACCGCCTGGAACTGCAACTGGGCGAGGCGATGGATTCCCTCATTGATAGAAAGGCGCAGCAGAAGATACCGCCGCGCCCGGGGCGAGGAATTACCGCCGAGGGAGAACCCATGCTGTGGTGCATGTGCTCGGCACAGGACATAGCGCACATCACCACCATTTCTGCCGAGCAAACTCCGGTTCCTGAGTTGAAGGTGCTTCCTGGTTTCCTCCCCGCCGCGGAATTGCCCCGCGATGAGGGGCCATTAGCCGTGGGGATCGGTGGAATACACATGGCCCCTATTCGCTGGAATAACGATCATATGCTGTGCATAGGCGCGCATGGATCGGGAAAATCCACCCTGGTGCGCACTGCGCTGGAGGGGATTGCTCGGCTGGAACCCCAGCGGGCGAGGATCGTGCTCGTGGATCATCGTCGCGCTCATCTTGGAGCGGTGCCCGAGCACATGCTCGCCGCCTATAGCGCTTCCTCCTCGGCCACGGTGGAGGCATTGCGCAATACCGCCGTGACGCTTCAGAAGCGCATACCCGGCCCGGAGGTAAGCGCGGAGCAATTGCGAAAGCGAAGCTGGTGGGAGGGCCCGGAGATCTACGTGGTGATTGATGATGCGTACTTGGTGGACTCCGCCGCTTTGGCGGAGATCATGCCCCTGATACCCCATGCGCGTGATGTGGGTCTGCACCTGGTGGTGGCGCATAAATCCGGGGGCATCAATAGGGCGCTGTACCAGCCCTTCCTTGCCGCGCTGCGGGATCAGATTCCCACCGTGCTCCTCTTGGACGCGGATAAGGAAGAAGGCGCTATCTGCGGGATGAAGCCAGTGGCGCAGCCTCCCGGGCGGGGGAGATGGCTAGAGCAAGGGGCCGAGCCAATAACAATGCAGGTGGCCTGCGTGGAGAGGCACGGGGACGAGGGGGAGATGTGAGCAGTTTGGTTATCACGATTCTGGAGGAAGCCACCGTCTTTGAGGGCGCGGATACCGTGTACCGCTATGACCTGGTGCCGCCGGTGCTTACCGAACCGTGGGCCTTGACCGCGGTGGTGGAACAAGCCCAGGCGGTGTTGCCCGAGGATGGGGAGCCGGTGGAGGTGCGGGTAACCATGGAACTCGCCCCGGACGCCCCGGACGCGCCGGGACGGGAGGAGGCGGGCCTGGCGGTGGAGGCGGTGCAGGCGGCGTTACGGGCCGGGTTACCGACTGCATTACCGGAAGCCGTGCAGGAAGTGGGGTTGGGGGTGCGGGAGGGGGAACCAGTGGTCGAACCGGGGGACGTTGGGGACTCAGGGGACGCTGGGTACGCGGAGCGCCCTGAGCCCACGGAGATTCTTTACCCCTCTCTGCCGTCGCGGACATCGCCGGTTAATGGATCGTCGGCCAGTGGGCGGGACGCCCTTGCCTTGATGAAAGGGAGAACCGGGAAGCATACGCGCGGGGGTGATGAGCCGCTGTGGCGACGTTTTACCTGGATACACCTGGCGATGGTGGGGATTATCGCTGCCGTGGTGGGGTTATCGTGGTGGACGATGGGGAGGAGCACGACTCTGGGCACAGAGCCCAAGGCGCAGGGGATCGTGGGGAGTCCCGTGCCCGTAGCGGCGGAGGAGTCTGAGGGGGCGGCGGCAAGCCCGCAAGGGCCAGCGTCTTCCTCGCCACCCATCGTGGTGCACGAAATCGGACGGGTGCGGGCCTCCACCACTGCCGGTTTCCGGGGAGATATGGAGGGGGAGGATGTGGTTTTCCGGGGTGAGGATGAGGCACTGAGGATAAGGGTGTCCGCCGATCCGGTGTTCGGGGTGCCGGCGGAAGCGGTGTTGCGGGAGGTAATGGAAACGGTGGAACACGATCCCACGTTGAGCGGGGTGGAACCGGGTGCGCCTCCCCAGGGAGAAAAGGAAAAGGTGCGATACCGGGAGGAACCGGGTGATGGCTCGGTGGTGGAGTGGGTGACGTGGGTGGAGGCGGGGCACCACGTAAGCGTGGGGTGCCATACCCGGGAAGCCTCTACCGTGGTGCAGCGGGCTGCGTGTCGCATTGTGGAGGAGTCCACGGGGGTGCTGTAGGCGCGGGTGGTAGTCGGTCCTCGGGGTGCTTAGCGACGGTGGCGGCAACAAACTTTTATCCGCGAGGGAACCGATGGAGCGCGGGAGCAGTCAAAGATAAGTGGAAGGTTCCACCACGGTGGGACTTTCCGCTCTAGGACTATTTGTTGCCGATCTTTTCAAGAAGGGGGAGAGATGTCAGGAATGTTCAGAACGGAAGCTGACGTCATGGTCGCCACCGCAGGCCGCGTGGACGATACCAATAGCCAGGTGCAATCGGAATTGACCAGATTGCAGGGCGTGGTGGACGGGGTACGAGGCTCCTGGGCGGGTAACGCACAGGTGAGTTTTGACAACCTCATGGAGAGGTGGAACACCTCGGCCCGGGAGTTGCGTGAGGCGCTGGGATCTATCAGTGAGAATATTCGGTCCAATGCCCATCACTTTGAGGACATGGAAGCGCAGAATGCCCAGGCCTTTAGCGCCGTGGGCGGATCGGGTCTTGCCCTGTAGCGGGGTGGGGTCAGACCAGGAAGAATAAAGAAAAAAGGGGGTTTAACGATGGATCACATTAAGTATTCGTTCGGGGCCATTGAGGCTGCCGCCGGTGATATTCACGCCACCTCGGGCAGAATCAATGGGTTGCTGGGCGAACTCAAGGCGCTGCTGCAACCGATGGTGGCGGCGTGGGAAGGTGATTCCGCAACGGCGTATCAGGCCGCGCAGGAAAAATGGGATCGCTCCGCTGAGGATTTGAATCAGATCCTTGACACCATTTCACGCACGGTTACCCAGGGCAATGACCGCATGGCGGATGTCAATCGCGCCGCAGCGGCCTCGTGGGGATAGCACGTCGTTAGGGCACTGAGCCGCTGAGGCGCAGATCACGGTGATGGGGGTGCGTGTCATCGCAGGATGGACACGGGCGCGATGGGGCAGCGCTTCTATCACCGTGGTTTTTGCTTTGTGGGTGGAACGGCGTAAAGTTAAACGCCTGTGTGTCACACGTATGTATGGCCGATCCCGGGTCTCCACCGGCCGCCGCGATCGCCGTGGGACGCGCTTGTTGGCCGGCAGTCCTGTAGATAAGACCTCCAAGGAGTCACTTAAGTGTCTACTTATCACCCGAAGAGCGGTGACATCACCCGCAAGTGGTATGTCATCGACGCCACTGACGTGGTTCTGGGTCGTCTTGCCACCCACGCTGCAAACCTGCTGCGCGGAAAGGGTAAGCCCCAGTTCGCCCCCAACGTTGATTGTGGCGATCACGTCATCATCATCAACGCTGACAAGGTTGCTGTCAGCTCCAACAAGCGCGAGCGTGAAATGCGCTACCGTCACTCGGGCTACCCCGGTGGCCTCAAGACCATGACCCTGGGCCGCGCGCTTGCCGATCACCCGGCACGCACCGTGGAGGAGTCCATCCGGGGCATGATGCCGCACAACAAGTTGTCCAACGCTTCCATCAAGAAGCTGCATGTTTACGCTGGCGCTGAGCACCCGCACGCTGGCCAGAAGCCGGAGAACTACGAGATCAAGGTGGTGGCACAGTGACCGAGCCGAACAACAACATCGAGAACAACGTCGCAGACGCCGAGGACTTGGCTGCCGCTGCGGCCGCCACCGAGGAGTTCACCAACACCATCGGTGACCACCTGGTTTCTGAGACCGAGGTTGAGGTCGAGGTGGAGCAGGCTGGCGTCGAGGGTCCCATTCAGACCGTGGGCCGCCGTAAGCGTGCCATCGTGCGCGTGCGCCTGGTTCCGGGCTCCGGCGAGTTCGTGTGCAATGGCCGCACGCTGGAGGACTACTTCCCGAACAAGATTCACCAGCAGACCGTGAAGTCCCCGCTGGTGCTTCTGGATCGTGAAGGCCAGTTCGACATTCAGGCAAACCTGAAGGGTGGTGGCCCCACCGGCCAGGCCGGTGCTTTCCGCCTGGCCATTGCCCGTGCGCTTAACGCCTACGCTCCGGCGGATCGCGCGGCGCTGAAGAAGGCTGGCTTCCTCACCCGTGACGCTCGTGCCGTCGAGCGCAAGAAGGCCGGTCTGCACAAGGCACGTCGTGCCCCGCAGTACTCCAAGCGCTAAATCTTTTATTGCGCGCCTGCGCCGCTCCTGGTTTTCCAGGAGCGGCGTTTGCCGTTGTGGGGCGCCTCCCCGGTGGCGGGGCCTAGGCGGGCATAATGGAGCGCATGACTCGACTTTTTGGCACTGATGGTGTGCGCGGCTTGGCAAACGAGGCTTTGACGGCCTCCCTGGCATTGAGGTTGGGGGCGGCGGCAGCGCAGGTGCTCACGGCTGAGAAGCAATCCTCCAAGCGTCGCCCGCTCGCTATCGTGGGCCGTGATCCGAGGGTATCGGGGGAGATGCTGGCGGCGGCGCTGGCGGCGGGCATGGCGTCGAGAGGCGTCGATGTGCTGCGCGTGGGGGTGCTGCCCACGCCCGCCGTGGCTTTCCTGACCGATGATTATGGTGCGGATATGGGCGTGATGATCTCCGCCTCGCACAATCCCATGCCGGATAATGGCATCAAGTTTTTCTCCGCCGGTGGGCGCAAACTTCCGGATACCGTGGAGGATGAGATTGAGGCCGTGATGGCTCAATTGAAGGAGGAGGGACCCACGGGGCACGGCGTGGGGCGCGTGATCGAGGAGGCCACGGACGCCCACGAGCGCTATCTGGCTCATCTCAAGGAGGCGGTGAAGGCCGATCTCACGGGGCTGCGAGTGGTGGTGGACGCCGCTAACGGTGCGGCCGCAGAGATCGCCCCGGAGGCTTATCGGCGCGCCGGTGCCGAGGTCATTGCTATTCATAATGAGCCGAACGCCTATAACATCAACGATAACTGCGGTTCTACGCACATCGAGCAGACCCAGCGCGCGGTGCTGGAACACGGTGCCGACCTGGGATTGGCACACGACGGCGACGCGGATCGCTGCCTGGCGGTGGACGCGCAGGGGCGGGTGGTCGATGGGGATCAGATCATGGCGATTCTGGCGGTGGCCATGCGGGATAACAACGAGTTGAAGAAGAACACCCTCGTGGCCACCGTGATGAGCAACCTGGGGCTTCGCCTGGCGATGGAGGAGCAAGGGATCACCGTGGTACCCACCAAGGTGGGGGATCGCTACGTACTGGAGGAGATTAACGCCTCGGGCTTTAGCCTGGGCGGTGAGCAATCGGGACACATCATTATCCCCGAATATGGCACCACCGGCGATGGGGTTTTGACGGGACTCAGCCTCATGGCGCGCATGGCGGAAAAGGGTGAATCCCTGGCGGATCTGGCCTCCGTGATGACGGTTCTGCCCCAGGTGCTCATCAACGTGCCCGTTTCCAATAAGAGCGTGATCGCCCAGAATGATCAGGTGATCGCGGCTATCGAGGAAGCGGAGGCGGAGCTGGGGGAGACGGGCCGGGTGTTGCTGCGGCCCTCGGGGACGGAGGAGTTATTCCGCGTGATGGTGGAGGCCGCGGAAGAGGAGCAGGCCCGCAAGGTGGCTGGAAAGCTCGCCGCGGTGGTGGCCGCAGTATAAGCGGCAATCTTTTTGGGGTTCGGGGGAACCGGCGGGGTGGTGATCCGAGTCAAAGAGAAAGAGCATCGTTTTCTTTGATTTGGATCAGCATGAGGGGGATCAGCGTGGAGGACATCTCTATCGCCCCGCAAGCCATTCGCGCCATGGTCAAGCGGGGGCTTGAGGAATTAGAAGAGCGGATAGGCGCGCACGGCGCGGCACCGCCAGCCTTGCCGACGCACGCCGTGGGCCAGGCATTCCGCGAACAGGCGGTGCGGCTTTCCGAGGTGTACCGGAGCATGCACGCGGAGGAGATAACAAGAATGCAGCGCCTTTCTGCGTTATTGCGCGACGTATTGCGCGATATTGACCGCGTGGAGGACACGGATCGGGAGCACGCGCGGGATATGGAGCGATGGGGATGACGAGCGTTCAGCATTACGACGACGCCGTGGCCGAACTCCGAGAGGCCGCGAGAGGGCGCTACGCGGGGCCGACGGTTCCAACGGCAGACCTGGCTCAGGCGGTAGATGGTATCGAGGGCTTAGACACCCAGGAGATTGCTCATCACATGAAGCGCGCCTTGGGCTCCACGGATACCGCTGGGTTGAGTAAGGTTTGGCTCGGTGGCCTGCTGCAATTGCTCAAACACCTTGCCTTTGGCCTCATCGGAGACACCGTGGCGGAGGGAATACGGGGGTGGTGGCGGAACCGCGATGACGCCAAGGAGTTAGGCACCCAAACCGGGCAGGCCACGGAGGCTCTTGATGATATAGCCCGTACCTCCGATACCGCCGTGATGGAGATTCTCTCCGCGCTCTCGCAGAGCGTGGCGGCCTTGAGCGCCCATCTCCGGTGTCTTGATCCACAGGCAAGCCCGGAGCATGAGGCGGCGTTTCAATCCTCTTTAGGTTCAGCCGCCGCCCTGGTGGATCAGGCGGCGCAATCCGTGACGCAACTGTGTCAGGAACGGGATCAGGCGGTGCGCGGGTGCGTGGCAGAATTGGAAAGGCGGGCCGTGTCCATGTGTGAGGGGGATCAGCCACGGGTACCCGCGGCCGTGATGGACTCGTCCTGCGCCTCGGAGACTACCCGTGCCGCGCGAGCCACCCAGGTTTCCCCCAGTGCGCCCGGGCAAGGACCGTCGGAGGCTCCCGCCCCACCGCAAGGCGAGCAACCGGGAACCACCGCAGCGCCCTCTGCGCCGTCGGTTTCTCAGCCGACTGCGAAAGCCCCGGTCGCGGGAGTACCCACTGTGGCCACGACCGCGCAGTGTGCTCCCCAGGAGGCACCGGCCTCGGAAGCGGGGCGCGCAGCGGAACGGCCCGCCGCGCAGCAGGTGCCCACGGGAGGGGCGGAGTCACCCACCCCGCAAAAACCGTCCTCCCAGCCGTGTGAATCCGGGAGGGGCGGCGCGGTGGGGCCAGTGGCGAGCGCGGATACGTCCCTCACACCTCAAGGGGAGGCTCCGCCGGAGACGTCGTGCGCGGATCTCCCAGCGCCCCATAAGGCACCTGTGGCGAGCTCACCCATCACCGATGAGTGCTCCCCGGTGCAGACGATCGCGGCGCAGGCCACGGCGGCGGGCCTAGAGGCGGTGAAGCAGGGGCTGGGGTTGGCCCAGCAGGTGAGCGCAGGCGTGACCGAGGCCGCCGGTGCTTTCTTGGAGTCCCTGACAGAGGAGGTGGGGTCTACGGAGACGGGTGTGAAATTAGGGGAGAAGCCCGTGTGCGAGAGCACATGCGAACAACCACAGCAGGAGGCCCAGCCGTGCCCGCCCCCAGAAGCGGAAACACCTGCCCCGGAGCCGGTGCCCACGGAACCAGCGAGGGCAGCAAAAGTGGAGGAATGCCCCGTACAAGAGCCCGTGAGCGCTGAACAACCGACCCAGGAATGTCCGCCGCCTGAACCATCGGAGCCACCGGAGCCACCAGAATGCCCGGAGACAGCGCCTCAACCCCCAGCGGAGACGCTCACCAATGAGCCCCTACCCGAACCCGCACTACCCGAACCACCAGTGGAGGACTTGGCCCGAGTACCGGAGCCGGAGCCACCGGCGGAGAAGTTAGCGCACATGAATGAGGCTGCGGCCGTGCCGCCCGCTGCTAGCGGGGAAGGCACGGACCACACGGTGAGCACGGACAGCAGAGAAACATCAACTACGGGTGAGTCAAAGGAAATGGAGGAGGCCGCCGCCCAGCAGGAATCTGCACCGGAACAATCAGAGCAGCCGGAAGAGACACAACCAAGCGGTGCGAGAAAGGCAGGTGCGTGGTAAATGGAGTTTGAGGAGTTTGCCCGGCGATTTAGGGAACGCGCGGCGAAGAGAATGTTGGAGTTCGAGGTGGCTCTGGAACAAAGCCGCCGCGATCTAGAAAAGGCCGCAGAAAAGAAACCGGAAACGCCGCACGGTGGATCGACACGGCCCGCAGCGCAGAGTGAGACTTGGGGAGCGTGGGAGACGCGGCCTGCGGCACCCGGTGTGACGGCTATACCGCCGACCACCCTGTCATCCCTAGAGCAAACGGAAGGGGCAGGTCATCGGAGGGTACCGGAGCACCGGCCTCCCCGTGGGCCGGTGCAGGGGGTGTTAAAGAGAAACTGATAAGCGTGAGGATTCCGGCGAGGCGGCCTCGGGAAAGCCTAAAGCCCGCTACAGCGGGAGAGATACCTTGCGGTGCACGTTGGCCTTGTCCTCGATCTCTTCCGGGGTAAAGGACAATACCTTTTTTGCCGTGGCGTCCGGCTCGGAGAACCCGGAGTATTTCTTTTCCCCGGCCAATTGGTGGAGTAGAAACCCGGTGATAAGCCCGCGCGCGGTTTCCTTGGCGGAATGCTGAGGGCCGCTGGCTCCCACGAGGAGCTTGCGCATGGTGTCCTCGCTGAACCCGTGTTGGGTGCCGTTTTCTAATTCTCGGTAGGCCACTTCGCCTTTCCAATTGTGCGCCACTCGCGCGGGATTCCCGGATTCCAGGAGGCTATCGCGTCCCGAGGCCAGAACAAGCCCGGGGGCCGCCACCGCGCGGGCCGCTTCCTCCGAGGAGGGGGAGGTAACGGCGGGGTAGGCGCAGGCGAGGGCGCGAACCTTGTCCTCGTTGGCGGAGGCGAGGATCGCGGCACCGGCTCCCATGCCGTGCCCCACGAGGCCGAGTTTCCCCGGGGAGACGGTGACATTTCCATGCCCCAGCTTCACCCCGGCGAGGATCTGCATGCAGGTGTTGAGGTCGGCGGCGAGGCTGCGATGGTCGGGATTAAAGCCGGTCTGGGTATCCGGGGCCGCCACGGCGATGCCCCAACTGGCCAGGTGGCGCAGGGTGACGCGGTATGCCTTGATGCCGGTAAACCAGTCGTGGCCAAAGGCCACGGCGGGAATGCCATTGCCCTCGGCGGGGGTGTACACCTTGCCGGGCAGTCCGGCATAAGCGAGGTCGCCCACCAGGACGCGGTGGGGGCCGCGCTTGGAAAGCTTGGAGAGGTGCTTGTTCAGATTCTCAGACACGCCTACAGGATAGTAAATAGGACAGCGCCGTTGTGTTTCCTCCGTCGGCCAGCGAGCATAAAGGCCGGGGAATCCCGTGGCGAATCCTGCTGCGTGCGGGAGGGGCGGCGTCGATAAGCGGGCGATGAACTGCGCAAACGGGGGGTTATGGTGCCTGGTTGATCCGTACACTATCCTGGCGGCTATGTGTGGAATTGTAGGATACGTCGGTAACCGCCAGGGCCTGGGTGTGGCCCTCGATGCGCTGCGCCGCATGGAATATCGGGGTTATGATTCGGCGGGTATCGCCGTGGTGGATTCCGGCGAGCTGAACTTTGCCAAGCGCGCCGGGAAGCTGGCCAACCTCGAAGATAAGATCGCGGAGATCGGTGAGTCCAGCATGGCGGGCACCACGGCCATCGGGCACACTCGGTGGGCCACGCACGGTCGCCCCACGGACGAAAACGCGCACCCGCACCTTTCTTATGACGGCAAGGTGGCTATTGTCCACAACGGGATTATTGAGAACTTTGCCCCGCTGCGCCAGGAGATTGAGGCGCGGGGAATTGAGATGGCCTCGGAAACGGATTCGGAGACCGCCGCGCACCTCATCGCCCTGGCCTATAACGAGGGCGATACGGCGGGCGATATTCGTGCCAGCGCACTGAAGGTGCTGCGCCGCCTGGAGGGTGCGTTTACCCTGCTGGTGCTGCATGCGGATCACCCGGATCAGATTATTGCCGCTCGTCGCTCCACCCCGCTGATCGTGGGCGTGGGCGAGGGGGAGATGTTCCTGGGCTCCGATGTGGCGGCCTTTATCGAGTACACCAAGAATGCGGTGGAACTCAATCAGGATAACGTGGTGGTGATTACCAAGGACGATTATGAGATTTTGAACTTTGATGGTTCACAGGCTCAGGGGCGTCCTTTTACCATTGATTGGGATTTGGAGGCTGCGGAAAAGGGCGGTTATAGCTCCTTCATGATGAAGGAGATTCACGAGCAGCCCGCCGCCGTGCGCGATACCCTGGCCGGGCACTTCCGGGACGGGCGCATCGTGCTCGATGAGCAGAATCTCTCCGATGAGGATCTGCGCGCCGTGGATCAGATCTTTGTGGTAGCCTGCGGCTCCGCCTATCACTCCGGCCTGCTGGCCAAGTACGCCATCGAGCACTGGGTGCGTATCCCGGTGCAGATCGAGGTGGCCAGCGAGTTCCGTTACCGCGATCCGGTGCTCGGCGCGCGCACGCTGGTGGTGGCCGTCTCCCAGTCCGGGGAGACGGCGGACACCCTGGAGGCGGTGCGCTATGCCAAGGCCCAGGGGGCCAAGGTGCTGGCGGTGTGCAACACCAATGGCTCGCAGATTCCGCGCGAGTCGGACGCCGTGCTGTACACCCACGCCGGCCCGGAGATCGGCGTGGCCTCCACCAAGGCCTTCCTGGCGCAGGTGGCGGCCAATTACATCGTGGGCCTGGCGCTGGCGCAAGCCAAAGGCACCAAGTACCCGGATGAGATCAAGGAGATCTGGGAGGCTTTGGAGTCGATCCCGGCCAAGGTGGAAACCCTGCTGCCCGCTGCGGAACAGTGCCGCAGCATCGCCAGCACGCTGGGGGCCATTCCCACGATGCTCTTCCTCGGGCGCGGTGTGGGCTTCCCGGTGGCGTTGGAGGGCGCGCTCAAGCTCAAGGAGCTGGCCTATATTCACGCCGAGGGCTTCCCGGCGGGCGAACTCAAGCACGGTCCCATTGCCCTGATCGAGGACGATCTTCCGGTGGTGGTCGTGGTGCCCAGCCCCCGAGGCGTGAAGTTGCTGCACTCCAAGGTGGTGTCCAATATCCAGGAGATTCGCGCGCGCGGGGCCAAGACCATCGTGATCGCGGAGGAGGGCGATACCGCCGTGGAGCCCTTTGCCAACTGGCTCATTCGCCTGCCGGAGGCCTCCACCCTCATGCAGCCGCTGCTGGCCACGGTTCCCCTGCAATTCCTGGCGGCCTATATCGCCCAGGAGTGCGGTAACGAGGACATTGATAAGCCGCGTAACCTCGCCAAGTCCGTGACCGTGGAGTAATACGCGGAGTTGAGGCAGGCGGGGAGTGGGCGCGCGGCTGGGAAAGGAGTGGCCGGGGAAAGGATCGGCTGGGTGGAGGCGAGGTGAAGGCGGGTGGGGCGTCGATAAGCCCCCGCGCAGCCGAGCCCGTGCGGTACGAGGTGGCACAATGGGGCTTCATGGACCTGCTCACCGCCCGCATTGATCTGGGGGCCATTGCGCATAACACCCGCGAGATGGCGCGCCGGGTGGCCCCCGCCCGGCTCATGGCCGTGGTCAAGGCCGATGGTTATAACCACGGAGCCGTGGAGGTGGCGCGCACCGCGCTGCGCCACGGCGCGAGGGAACTCGGCGTGGCCACCCTGGACGAGGCGTTGCACCTGCGCGAGCAGGGAATTGTTGCCCCGATCACGGCGTGGCTGTGGTCGCCGGAGCAGGACATCGCAGAGCCTTTGCGCCAAGGCGTGCGCCTGGCGGTGACCTCCCCGGTGCATGCGAGGGCGCTCATTCACGTTGCCCAGGCTCTCCCACGGCGGGGGGCCGCGATGCCCCCGTGCGAGGTCACGGTCAAGGTGGAAACGGGTATGCACCGCAGCGGCGTGGACCCCCGGGATTGGGCGGAGGTTTTTGATTTGCTGGCGGCCTGCCCCGCCGTGCGCGTCACGGGTTTGATGAGTCACCTCTCCTGCGCCGATGAGCCGGATAACCCGGCCACGGACGCGCAGGCCGCGCAGTTTGGCCGCGCCATCGCCTGCGCTCGGGAACGCGGCCTGGAGGTGCCCGTTAATCACCTGTGCAATTCCCCCGGTGCGCTCACCCGTCCGGATCTGCACCATGAGATGGTGCGCGTGGGGGTGGCCCTCTACGGCCTGGAGCCGGTGCCGGGCCGGGAGCACGGGCTCATGCCCGCGATGACCTGGCAGGCTAGCGTGCTGCTGGTCAAGCCGGTGCGCGCGGGTGAGGCTACCTCCTATGGCCTGACGTGGAGCGCGCCGAGCGATGGCTTCTTGGCGGTGATACCTGCCGGATACGCGGACGGATTGCCGCGCGCGGCGCAGGGCCATCTGGAGGTGACCATCAGGGGGCACCGATACCCGCAGGTGGGGCGCGTGTGCATGGATCAGTGTCTGGTGTGGCTGGGGGAGAACCCACGGGGAATCGCTCCGGGCGATGAGGCGATTCTCTTTGGCCAGGGCGGCATGAGCGCCACGGAGTTGGCGCAGCGCAGCGGCACGATCAATTACGAGGTGGTGTGCGCCCCCCGGCGACGCACCCGCAGGCAATACGTGGAGGAGACGGCGGAATGAGGGAGAGTTTTCCCCAGCAGGGCTCGCGGCGGTGCGAGTTCTTGGAGGATACCCAGGGCCTTGGCGCGGAGTTAGGCGCAGCGCTGGAGGCCGGGGACGTGGTGCTTCTCGACGGCCCCCTGGGCGCGGGCAAGACCGCGCTGACCCAGGGGATCGCGCGGGGCATGGGAGTGCGCGGCCGGGTGACCTCCCCGACGTTCATCATCGCCAGGGAACACCGCCACCCGGAAGGCGGCCCCACGCTCATTCACGTGGACGCCTATCGCCTCCTGGGAGAGGGGGGAGAGAACGCCGCCGATCCGGTGGGCGCCCTGGACTCGCTGGATCTGGACTCCGCCTTGGCGGAGGCCGTGGTGGTGGCGGAATGGGGCGGTGGCCTGGTGGAGCAGATCGCCGGGGAGTACCTCTTTGTGCACGTGGATCGCACCACCGCGGTAGCGGAGGACCCGGACTCTGAGGCCAGGATCATATCGTGGCAACTTCGGGCCGGGGCATGAGGGGAGCCTAGTATGGGAGGGGATGAAAAGCGCACGCGCTGCGCACGGCCGGAAGTACATTAAGGGACGGGAAAATGGTGGACGCGCAGGCAAGCACCACGGCAGAGGAGAACCGGGGTGCGGCCCCCTCGGTGGGGTGGGGGTGGTTGTTTGTCCTGGGCGGGATCATCGGCATCGTGCTGTCCGGGATCATCATGGTGGAAAAGATGAAGTTGGCGGAGGATCCCTCCTACACCACCACCTGCGATCTCAGCGCGGTGGTGTCCTGCGGCAACGTCATGCGCTCGGTGCAGGCGGCGGCCTTTGGGATTCCCAACCCCCTGATCGGCCTGGTGGGCTTTGGCATGGTGGCCCTCATCGGGGCGGCGGTGGCGGCCGGGGGGCGTTTTGCCGGGTGGTTTTGGTTTGGTGCCCAGGCGGGAATGACCTTTGCCCTGGTATTTGTGCACTGGCTGTTTTTCCAGGCGGTGTACGTGATTAATGCCCTGTGTCCCTACTGCATGGGGGTGTGGGCGGTGGTAATCGTGCTCTTCGTGTACGTCACGGCCTTTAACCTGCGCACCTATGGCGATTCCGGGCAGGGCGCGGGCTCGGCGGCGATCCGCGCGTGGGACCGCTGGAAGTTCCTCATCGCGGCGGCGTGGATCGCGGTGATCGGGGTGGCGATCCTGGTGGAGTTCTGGTCGTACTTCTAAGGAGATAGCGCGTCCCCGGCGGGTGGAGGGGTTGCCCGCCGGGATTATTGCGCGGCTGTGAAAAATAACTCACTCGGGGGTGAATAGTGGGGTTATCCCATTGACCCTTCAGGCAAGCCAAGGCTAATTTTCGGGGTGGAGAGGGAATGTCGTTCCCCCTCGTCACCTGGTCATCTGGGGTCCGTTACCTGGGCCTGGAAGGGGCGGAATGGGATCGTGTTTCTTGCCAATTTTTTGATCGCCCTGCGCGAGGGGGTGGAGGCCTGCCTCATCGTGGGAATCCTGGTGGCGAGCCTGGTGAAGATGAACCGCCGGGACATGCTGCCGCACCTGTGGCTGGGGGTGGGCCTGGCCGCCGTGGTGCCCCTGGTGGCGGGAGCGGCGATGACGTGGGGGCCGTACACGCTCACGTTCCAGGCCCAGGAGATCGTGGGCGGGGTTTTATCTCTGGTGGCCGCGGCCATGATTACCTGGATGATCCTGTGGATGTCGCAGCACGCGGGGCACCTCAGCGCGGATTTGCGCGCCCAGACGGCCACCGCCGTGGAGAACTCCTCGGCCTGGGCGCTCGTGTGGCTCGCCGCGCTGAGCGTGGGCCGCGAGGGGCTGGAAACGGCGGTATTCGTGTGGGCCACGGTGCGCGCCACGGCCGATGGCGGGTTGTGGCAGCCCACGCTGGGCGTGGTCTCCGGGCTCGCGGTGGCGGTGGTGATCGGTTGGTTGATCTATCGCGGCACCGCGCGGATTAACCTGGGCAGATTCTTCACCGTCACCGGCTATCTCCTGGTCCTCGTGGCGGCGGGCATTGTGTCCTATGGCCTGGGCGATCTCCAGGAGGCCGGGGTGATCCCGGGCTGGGGCGTGAGCGCCTATGACCTCTCCGGTTATTTCGATGGGCATATCCCCGGTGTGCACCCTGGCGCGTGGTGGTTCGTGCTGGCGGAAGCCATGTTCAACGTGAATCTCGCGCCCA
This sequence comes from Corynebacterium sp. 21KM1197, assembly GCF_033783015.1. Lineage (NCBI taxonomy): Bacteria > Bacillati > Actinomycetota > Actinomycetes > Mycobacteriales > Corynebacteriaceae > Corynebacterium > Corynebacterium sp. 21KM1197. The sequence continues at coordinate 408,451 of NZ_CP123907.1, forward strand.
CGGTGGTGCAGGTGGTGGGGTGGGTGTCCTACCTCCTGGTGGTGCTGCCGCTGTTGTGGCGGCAGCGGCGCCGTACCCAGAAGCGGTATCAAAAGTAAAGAGAGGGCTTAAAGCCATGAAGTTTGCTCGTATTGTTCCCGTCCTTGTGCCCGCCGTGGCGCTGAGCGCCTGCGTGGCGAATAACCCCGAGGGGGCGTCGGAAGCCCAGGGCGCGGGTGATCCCATCGAGGTACGCATCACCGACGATACGTGCGAGGTATCTTCCGCCGAGGTTCCCTCCGGGCGGGTGACCTTCCACCTGAAGAACGAGGGCACGGTGCGCAATGAGTTCGAGATCCTCGCGGAGGATCGTCTGCGCATCGTGGGCGAGCGGGAGAACCTGGGTCCCGGCACCACCACGGATTACACGGTGCTGCTGGAACCGGGAAGCTACGTCACCGCCTGCAAGAAGAACATGGTGGGCGCGCTCGTGGACGCGAGGGACTTCACCGTCACCCAGGGCGAGGAGGTGGAGGTCTCCGCCGATGAGCGGGAGCTTATCGACGCCGCCGTGACCAACTACACCGCATACGTGCGCGATCAGGTGGGCCAACTGCTCGCCGCCACCGAGGACTTTGCCGATCTCTATCGCAACGGCGATGAGCAGGCCGCGCGGGCCGCCTATGCCCCCAGCCGCATGTTCTTCGAGCGGATCGAGCCCACCGCCGAGGCCTTTGGTGACCTCGATCCCGCCCTGGACGAGCGCGAGGCGGATTACCAGGCCTCCGAGGAGGCCGACACCCGCCCGTGGACGGGTTGGCACCGCATTGAAAAGGATCTGTGGCGGCCCGAGGGCACCCCGGCGGCCGGCACGGAGGAGCGCACTGACCTGGCCAAGCAATTGGTGGACGATACGCAGGAACTCTATGACCTGGTGTATTCCGCTGACTTCTCGGTGAGCATCGCGGATATTTCCAACGGTGCCATCGGCCTACTGGAGGAGGTGGCCACCACTAAGATCACCGGCGAGGAGGAAGCCTTTAGCCACACCGATCTCTACGATTTCCAGGGCAACCTGGAGGGCGCGAGGGTGGCCTACGGCACGGTGGAGGCGCTGGCCAAGCGTAACGATGAGGAATTGGCCAAGACCATTACCTCCCGCTTCGAGGCCCTGCAAGAAGCCCTGAACAAGCACCGGGAGGGCGAGGGTTTTGTGTCCTACGATTCCCTGGACGATAAGGCCCGCCGCGAACTCTCCGATCGCGTGGACGCGCTGCGTGTGCCCCTGGCCACGCTCACCGAGGCGATCGTGTAATGACCACGCGGATTAGCCGCCGGGCCATGCTCCTTGGCACCGGCGTGAGCGCGGGCACCGCCCTGGGCGGATTTGCCCTGGGCCGGGGAACGGCTCCCGAGGGTGCTGCCGCCGGGGAGACGGTGGAGTTCCGCGGGGAACACCAATCCGGGATCATCACGCCCGCGCAGCAGCAGATGCTGATGGTGGCCTTTGATATGGTGGCCGCGCGCCGGGAGGACCTGGTGGCGCTGCTGGAAAAGTGGACCCTGGCGGCGGAGCGAATGCAGGCGGGGGAGCCGGTGAACGCGCCCAAGGCCCGTGATGATGTTCCCCCGGACGATACCGGCGAGGCGATGGGCCTGGGTGCCGCCCGGTTGAGCATCACCTTTGGCTTTGGGGCCAGTCTTTTTAGGGACGAGTTCGGCCTGAGCGAGCGCTGCCCGGAGGCCCTGCGCCGGGGGATTCCGCGCATGGCTGCGGAGAAGATCGACGAAGAGCGCTCGCACGGCGATCTGGTCATTCAGATCTGCGCGGAGGACCCAATGGTGGTGCTGCACGCCATGCACCAGTTCAAGCGCCTGGCCTTTGGCACGGCGTCGGTGCGCTGGATGCAGGTGGGTTATGGCCGCACGGCCTCCACCTCCACGGAGCAGGAAACCCCGCGCAACCTCTTTGGCTTCAAGGACGGCACCGCCAATATCAAGGCTGAGGAGCCCGCAGCGGAGTTGAACAAGCACCTGTGGATTCAGCCCAAGGACGAGGCCGGGGATTGGGCCGCCGGTGGCACCTACCTGTGCATGCGCAAGATCCACATGATGATGGAGGTGTGGGACGAACTGGTCCTGTCCGAGCAGCAGCGGATCATCGGGCGGGAGAAGGTGCAGGGCGCGCCGATGTCCGGCGGCGGGGAGTTTACCGCGCCGGACTTTGGGGATAGCCGCATTGATGCGCACTCGCACCTCTCCACGGTGCACCCCGATCACAACCAGGGGGCGCGCATGCTGCGCCGGGGCTATAACTACACCGAGGGGCTAACGGAACTGGGCCGCTTGCAGGCGGGGCTATTCTTCATCGCCTACGTGCGCGATCCCGGCACCCACTTCATTCCGGTGCTCTCCCGCATGGCCGATGATCTGCTCACGGAGTACTTGCAGCACATCGCCACGGGGCTGTACCTGATCCCGCCGGGCATCCGGGAGGGGGAGTCCTACGTGGGGCAGCGTCTGCTGGGCTAGGAACCTGGGGTTATCCTGGTGAGCGTGTTAGTTCTTGCCATTGATACCGCCACGGCGGACCTCGTGACGGGCATTGTGGATACCGCCACGGGAGACGCGGTGGCGGAACGCATTGTGCGCGGAACCCGCTCCCATAACGAGCTCTTGGTGCCCACGATTCGGCAGATGCTGCGCGAGCAGGGACTGAGCCTGGTGGATATTCAGGCGATGGTGGTGGGCTGCGGCCCCGGCCCCTTTACCGGTTTGCGGGTGGGCATGGTGACCGCGGAGTCCCTGGGACATTCCCTGGGCCTGCCGGTGCACGGGGTGTGCTCCCTGGACGCCATCGGGTACCAACTCCGCGAGTACCCCGTGGCCCTGGTGACCACGGACGCGCGGCGGCGCGAGGTCTATTGGGCCACGTACCGCCACGGCGAGCGGGGGGAGGGGCCGGATGTGGTGGCCCCGGCGTCGTTAAGCCCCCGCGAGGCGCCGCTGCACCTGAGCGTGCCGGAGCACCTGGTGGAAAAACTCCCCGCGAGCCTGGCCGATATTCCGCGCAGCCACCTCGGCCCCACGCCTGCCTCCCTGGTGGCGGTGGCGGACATGGATTCCACCCCGGAGCCGCTGCGCCCCCTCTACCTGCGCCGTCCCGACGCCGCCGAGCCCAAGCCGGTGCCGCGTTCTCCCGCGATCCCGGAGGTGAACAAATGGTGGGGCTGCGGAGGCTAACCACGGCGGACGCCGCGCGCTGCGCGGAATTGGAGCAGGTGCTGTTTCCGGGGGATAGCCCCTGGCCACGGCAGGCCTTTGAAAAGGAGATCGCGCACCCCTCGTCCTTTTATGTGGGGGCGCAGGACGGCGATCTGTTGGTGGGCTACGCGGGCCTGGTGGTGCTGGGGCCCAGCGATAGCCCGGAGTGCGAGGTCTACACGATCGGCGTGGACCCCGCCTACCAGGGCCGGGGGCTGGGCCGGGAGTTGCTGGAACAACTCCTGCACACCGCCGACCTCCTGGAGGCCCCGGTATTCCTGGAGGTGCGCACGGATAACGCCCCGGCGATAGGCCTTTACGAGAGCAAGGGATTCACCATCACCGGCACCCGCCGCAACTACTACCAGCCCTCCGGGGCCGATGCGTACACCATGATGCGCGAGGCTACTGTTAAACCATCATGATTATCCTTGGGATTGAAAGTTCCTGCGATGAAACCGGCGTGGGCATCGTGCGGCTGCACGAGGACGGCCGCGTGGAGGAGATGGCCAACGTGGTGGCCTCCTCGATGGAGCAGCACGCGCGCTTCGGCGGGGTAGTACCGGAGATTGCCTCCCGCGCGCACCTGGAGGCGATGGTGCCGGTCATGCGCGAGGCCCTGGCTCAGGCGGGCATCGAGAGTGCCGACGCCGTGGCCGCCACCGTGGGACCCGGCCTGGCCGGGGCGCTGCTGGTGGGGGCCTCGGCGGCCAAGGGCTACGCCGCCGGGTGGGACGTGCCCTTCTACGGCGTGAATCACCTGGGCGGACACGTGGCCGTGGCAAACTTGGAGGGCGATCCGCTGCCGCACTCCGTGGCGCTGCTGGTATCCGGCGGGCACACTCAATTGCTTGAGGTGGAGGCCGTGGGCAAACCCATGCGGGAGCTGGGCTCCACGCTTGACGACGCCGCCGGCGAGGCCTACGACAAGGTTTCCCGCCTGCTGGGGCTGGGATACCCCGGCGGCCCGGTGATTGATCGCCTGGCCAGCTGGGGCAACCCGGCGGCCATCGCCTTCCCGCGCGGACTGACCAAGCGGGTGGATGAGGAACGCGGGCACCGGCACAACTTCTCCTTCTCCGGGCTCAAGACCTCCGTGGCGCGCTACGTGGAGGCCGCCGAGCGCGAGGGGAGGGTGATCTCCGTGGAGGACGTCTGTGCCTCCTTCCAGGAAGCCGTGTGCGACGTGCTCACCATGAAGGCCGTGCGCGCCTGCCGGGATACCGGCGCGGGGGTGCTGCTGCTGGGTGGCGGGGTGGCCGCTAACTCGCGCCTGCGGGAACTGGCGCAGGAGCGCTGCGCGGCGGAGGGGATAGAACTGCGCGTGCCCAGCTCCGCCCTGTGCACGGACAATGGGCTGATGATTGCGACGGTGGCCGCGCAACTTATCTACGAGGGCGCACAGCCCTCCGGGTTGGACGCGGGTACCGATCCCTCCCTGGAGGTGGAGATTCCGCTAGTGTAGCCCTTGATTGTGAGAGGTGGATCACTATATGGTTCCTCTATGGGCTCTCATTCCGTATTGCGCGTTGATTCCTTGACCAGGGATTTCTCTGATGGGGCGCGCCGGGTTCTGGATGGGGTGAGTTTTACCGTTGCGGCCGGGGAGATCGTTGGCTTGCTCGGCCCCAATGGCGCGGGGAAAACCACCACCGTGCGGGTGTGCTCCACGCTGCTTAAACCGACGTCGGGAACCGTGGAGGTATGCGGCATCGATGCCGTTCGATTCCCGCGACGGGCGCGCCGCCACATCGGTGTGGTGCTGGGCGGGGAACGCGGCTTTTACCTGCGGGCCACGGCGCGGGATAATCTGCTCTTCTTTGCCGATATTCTGGGCGTTCCCGGCGCTCGGCGCAGGCAGCGGGTGGATTGGGCGCTGGATATGGTGGGGCTGAAAGATAGGCAGCGCGATCTCGTGGAAAACTATTCCAGGGGAATGCGGCAGCGCCTGCACATTGCGCGGGGTCTGCTGAATGAGCCGGATCTGCTTCTCCTCGATGAGCCCACCAATGGCGTTGATCCCGATGTAGCCGAGGGGATCATCGCCCTTATTGATTCCCTCGCCCATGAACACGGCACGGCGATTCTGCTCACCACACACCTGCTCGGGGAGATGGAAAAACTGGCGGATCGTATTCACGTCTTGCTCGATGGCACCCTGGGCGTTTCGGGCTCCGTGCGGGAAATAGCGCAGGCCGCCGGGGTACAAAGCATCTCCACCTTTAGCCTGAACGCGGGGGTAGGGGAGCGGCGGTGCCTCCGCCTGCGGGAAAACCTGGAGACGATGGATAGCGTGCTTCAAGCTCGTTTCCGCAGGGTAGACGCCCGCTTTCTCTTCTCCGTCTCATGGGCGGATGCGGCCTCGGAAGATCACCTGGCGGGGACTGCCCGGGCGCAGGGCCTTGATCTGGATGATATGGTCACCCGCCCGCCGAGCTTGGAAGAGGGGTATTTGGCTCTGGTGAGGCAGCGATGATGGCTATGGCGCGGGCGCTTCTTTTTCATCTTCGTCTTTTTGCCCGGACCTCGTATTTTGTGCAATTGGCGGTCACCTCTACCCTGTCCATTTACGCCCTGCAATCCCTGGGGGCGCGGTATGCGGGCGGCGCGGAGGATGACATATGGTTGCGCTCCGCGCTGGTGGGGGTATGGACGGTGAGCACGGTTTCCGCGGGGATCATTGGCTTTCAGCGCTTTCAGGGAACGCTGGCCTACCTACTATTGGGGCCCGGCCATCCGATGAAGGCGATCCTCCCCCTGGTGGCGGCTAGTTCCACCTTTGGCCTGGTGTCTTTCCCGCTGGCTTGGATATGTGCTCTCATTGCTGGCTCCGGGGTGACATATCCCAGCGGCGCGGTGGCGCTTGGCGTTATGGTGTATTGGATTTCCTGCGTGTCGGTGAGCCTGGTTATTGCTCCCCTCTTTGTGCTTACCCCGCACGCCATTACCTATGAGCCGCTGCTCAATATCCCCGTGGTGCTTTTAAGCGGGATTCTTGGATACGGTGCGGTTTCCGGCGAATTTGCCCATGCGGGCAAGATAATTCCCATCTTTTGGGCCGCCCGGGCGGTGCTGCATGGATACCGCCGCCGTGCCAATAGCCTGCGTGGTGGCGGCGGTATGGGGAGCGGGAGCCATGTTGTTGCTCCGCTTCATGGTCCACCGGGCTACCGTGCGCGCTTCCCTGGAGGTGGTGGGGTAAATGGAGTGGAGAGAATCTCCTGTGGCCGTGGCATTGCGGGTAGCGCGCGTGAGCGCTCCTTCCATGCGAAGCGCCGGAACCATGCTCACCACCCTGGCCTTTGTTCCGCTCCTGGAGGTGGCGCTCTTGGTGACGGTGGCGCGCTCCTTTGCGGTGCCGGAGGCGGCCACGGTGGCTTACGCGGGCTTTATCGTCTCCGCCCTGGCCCTGGTGGTGGCCCAGGTGGTGGGGGCCGTGGTGCGCGATCGCGGCATAGGGGTGCTGGAGGAGACTTTGGCGGTATCTCCTTGGTCGGCGGTGTATTGGGGTGGGAAACTCCTGTTCCCGGCGGCCACGGCTCTGGTTACCTCCGCGCTGGGCTGCGTGGTGGTGTGGGCGGTGGAACCTGCCCATAACGCGGATCTACTAGGAATGGCGCTGCTGGGGATCCTGATGGCTGTCCTCGTGGGGTGCTGCGTGGGATTGGGGTGCTCGGTAGCGGCCGTGGCGGGCCGCGATCCTTTCTTCGCGGCCAACGTGCTCACCGCGCTGCTTCCAGTCACGGCTGGGGTGATCGCCCCGCTATCTGCTTACCCGGCTTGGTTGCAGCCGGTTAGTGCGGTGCTTCCGGGAACGTGGTTGGTGCACTGGCTGCGGGAATCTGGTGCCGGACAATTCAGTGGCTGGCCGTTGCTCCTTGAGGGGCTGATCACCGCCGCGTGGGCCTGCGGTGGAGTGGTGGGGCTGCGTATGGCGTGGGGGCGTATGCGCTCGGGCAGCGGTAGCGCTGAGGTGCTGTGATCTTTGTTGGCGTGCGGTGGAGGCCGGGCACGGTCATGCCTTTGGTGCACGGGAAGTAAACGGTAAATGAAATTTTGGTGGAAACTCTGGTGCGGGTAACGCACAGCCTTTAATCTCACAAGCGTGACGCAAGGAATCCTCATCACCCCGCACTTCACCCTCCGCGACGTGACGGTGGACACCCACCAACTCCGGCCGTCGGAGGCCATTCCCGTGGCCTTTGGTGATTCCCTCGATTACCTGGGCTATCCCGTGGAGGACGATGGCACGCCTAACCCGGCGGCCTCCCTGGCGCGTAATCAGAAAGCCACCGGCAACCCGGCCTTTTTTGCCGACCCCACCTCGGCGGTGCGGGGAGACGTGGTGTGCGTGCGCGCCGATGGCGCAGACCTTACGGGAGAGGATCGCGCCGCCGCCGAGGAAACCGTGCGGGCAGCAAAGGTGTACTGCGAGGACTACCCGGAGGAGTATGCGCTTTGGCACAGCGCGGCGGGGTGGAGGTGAGAATATGGCGGAAGAATACATCGGAGGAATCCCGCAAGAACTCTGGGACGAGGGGGAACTGCAATCGGGGCCTTATGCTTGGTGCCTTGAGGTTTTGACTGAGGAACAGTTCCGAGAGATAGCGGAGCGTGCCCGGAGGGAGGGGCGTAGCTTTGATCGGATGCTTGACGAGGTGGCGAGGGGATTACCTGGAAGATAACTAACCCTGCGGTGCTTGCCCGCTACCAGTATTTTCCCTTACGATAATTCTGCATGATTCTGAAAACGGAAAGATTGTTGCTTCGCCCCTGGGCGGAATCCGATAGCGCCGATTTATTCTGCTATGCCTCCGATCTGAGGGTGGGCCCCAGCGCCGGTTGGCCCGTTCACGAGAGCGAACAGGACAGTAAGGACAGCATCTCCGGTGTGCTCAGTACCCCGGAGACTTATGCGATGGTTCTGTGGGAAAGTAATGCCGCCATCGGTTCGATCGGCCTGAAGATGGGGGACTCTACCCAGCTGACGCAGCGCAGTGATGAGTGCGAACTGGGGTATTGGGTGGGCGTTCCGTATTGGGGCCGGGGATTTGTGATGGAGGCTGCGCGGGAACTTCTGCGCCATGCCTTTGGGAATCTGGGCATGAACGCGGTGTGGTGCAGTTCCGCCGAGCAGAACGTGCAATCTCAGCGGGTGCAGGAAAAACTTGGTTTTTCTTTCCATCACACCCGCGAGGATGTGTTGGTGCCGCTATTGGGCGAGTATCGGAATATTCGGGTGACTAAGTTAGAGCGGCCTGGGGCCGCTTGCGGTTAGCCGGGTTAGGCCGCTAGGCCGGGCGGCCCGGTTTCCTCGGTGCTTTGCGCCTGCCGTCCCCGGGGCAGGGGCTTCTCACCGGCCCTACCGTCCCTCACCGCCCCCGACCCGGCGGTGTCGATACGCGATTGCCCTAGGCGCGCTTCCTATCGCGCATGATTCCCACGGCGCAGATCCCGGCTACCCACACGAGCGCCGCGATCAAGCCGCCGCGGGTATCCGCCGCTAGGGAGAGGGCCACGCACATGAGGGCGAAGAATACGAGCAGGCCGATCGCAGCGGTGCTGCCGCCGGGGGTGGGGAAGTGGGAGCGCTCGTGTGCCTGGGGCTCGCGGCGGCGATACACCAGGTAGGAGCAGATGATGGCCGTCCACACGGCGAGGAAGAGCGTGGCGGACATGGAGGTGACCATGGTGAAGGCTTCTAGCACGCCGTCGCCAGTGGCCATGAGGATGAGCGCGGAGAGCAGGAAGATGCAGGAGAGCGTGAGCGCATTGCGCGGCACCTGGCGCGGGGAGAGTTTGGCAAAGACGCGGTGGGCGTCGCCGCTTTGGGCCAGGCCGTAGACCATGCGGGAGGTGGAGTAGATGCCGGAGTTGGCGGAGGAGGCCGCCGAGGTAATTACCACGAGGTTCACGATGGTGGCTGCGGCGGGCAGGCCGGTGAGCGCGAACATGGTGACAAAGGGGGAGTTCTCCGGCACGATCTCGTTCCAGGGGGTGACCATCATGATGACGGCCAGGGAGCCGATGTAGAACAGTCCGATGCGCAGCGGAATGGAATTAACGGCCTTGGGCAATACCTTTTCCGGGTCCTTGGTCTCGGCCACGGTGGTGCCCACGAGTTCCACCCCCACAAAGGCAAAGAGCGCGATCTGGAAGCCGGTGACAAAGCCGCTGAAGCCGTTGGGGAAGATGCCGCCGTGCTCCCAGAGGTTGCTCACGGCGGCGGTGGAGCCGGAGTTATTGGTAGCACCAAGGCACACCAGCACGATTCCCACCACGATGAGGGCCACGATGGCGATAATCTTGATGAGGGCGAACCAGAACTCCGTTTCCCCGAAGGCCTTAACGGTGAGCGCGTTGAGCACAAAGAGCAGGGCGATGGTGCCCAGAATGGGGATCCAACTGGGCAGGTCCGGCCACCAGAAGCGGAAGTATCCGGTGATGGCGATGAGGTCGGCCACGCCGGTGACGATCCAGCACAACCAGTACGTCCAACTCATGGCAAAGCGCGCCCAGTTTCCCAGGTACTTTTCCGCGATGTCGGAAAAGGAGTGGAAGTGGGGATTGGCCAGCAGGAGTTCGCCCATGCAGCGCATGAAGAGGAAGAGCGCCGCGCCAATGATGGCGTACACCAGCAGGATGGAAGGGCCGGCCAGGGCGATGGTCTTTCCCGAGCCCATGAACAGGCCGGTGCCGATGGCTCCGCCGATGGCGATGAGCTGAATATGGCGGTTGGTGAGTTGCCGCTGTAGTTCGCGCGGCTGGCTTGGTGGGGAGGCGGTCATGGCGTAGCCGTTTCTATCAGGCAAATGGTTTTTTCAAACTCTAGCGCATGGGGGTGAGGTGCGTGTCAAAAATGGGGTGGGAATGGTTGAATGCTGGCACTCGCGGGGGTAGAGTGCCAGTCAGGTTGTGAGACACACAGTTGTTCACCCGCGACGACGGCTGTGCTGGATAGCAGCAACCGGCACAATCAAGTAAGCACTTATCCAATGGAGGAATAACAGTGGCAAACGTCAATATCACCCCGCTTGAGGACCGTATCTTGGTGCAGATCGTCGAGGCGGAGACCACCACCGCTTCCGGCCTGGTGATCCCGGACTCCGCCAAGGAGAAGCCGCAGGAGGCCACCGTCATCGCCGTGGGCGCGGGCCGCTTTGATGAGAAGGGCGAGCGCATTCCGGTAGACGTCAAGGAGGGCGATACCGTGATCTTCTCCCGTTACGGCGGCACCGAGATCAAGTACGAGGGCCAGGAGTACCTGATCCTTTCCGCGCGCGACGTCCTCGCCGTCGTAAGCAAGTAGGGGATAACGCATGGCAAAGCTGATTGCATTTGACCAGGAATCCCGCGAGGGTATCCTGCGCGGCGTCGATACGCTTGCCGACGCCGTGAAGGTCACCCTGGGCCCGCGCGGCCGCAACGTGGTGCTGGACAAGGCCTTTGGTGGCCCCACCGTCACCAACGACGGCGTGACCATCGCCCGCGACATCGACGTTGAGGACCCCTTTGAGAACCTGGGTGCCCAGTTGGTGAAGTCCGTGGCGATCAAGACCAACGACATCGCCGGTGACGGCACCACCACCGCCACGCTGCTGGCGCAGGCGCTCATCACTGAGGGTCTGCGCAACGTGGCCGCCGGTGCCAACCCCATCGAGCTGAACCGGGGCATCGCCGCAGGTGTGGAAAAGGTGGTGGAAGAACTCAAGGCTCGCGCCACCGAGGTTTCCGCCGCCAAGGACGTGGCCAACGTGGCCACCGTTTCCTCCCGCGACGAGATCATCGGTGAGATGGTTTCCGGCGCGATGGAGAAGGTGGGCAAGGACGGCGTGGTCACGGTGGAGGAGTCCACCTCCATCGAGTCCTCCCTGGACGTGACCGAGGGTGTGTCCTTTGACAAGGGCTTCCTCTCCCCGTACTTCATCACCGACACCGAGGCTCAGCAGGCGATCCTTGAGGACGCCGTGGTGCTGCTGGTGCGCAACAAGATCTCCTCCCTGCCGGACTTCCTGCCGATCCTGGAAAAGATCGCGGAATCCGGCAAGCAGGCGCTCATCATCGCCGAGGACATCGAGGGCGAGCCCTTGCAAGCCCTGGTGGTGAACTCCATCCGCAAGACCCTCAAGGTCGCCGCCGTGAAGTCCCCGTACTTTGGGGAGCGCCGCAAGGCCTTCATGGACGACCTCGCCGTGGTCACCGGGGCCACCGTGGTGGACCCGGAGGTAGGCGTGAACCTCTCCGAATCCGGCACCGAGGTGCTGGGCGGGGCGCGCCGCGTGACCATCACCAAGGATCAGACCGTGATCGTGGACGGCGCCGGAACCGCCGAGGCCCTGGATAACCGCCGCGAGCAGATCCGCCGGGAGATCGAGAACACCGATTCCTCCTGGGACAAGGAAAAGGCCGAGGAGCGCCTGGCCAAGCTCTCCGGCGGCGTGGCAGTGATCAAGGTGGGCGCCGCTACCGAGACCGAGGTGGGCGAGCGCAAACTGCGCGTGGAGGACGCCATCAACGCCGCCCGGGCCGCCGTGCAAGAGGGCATTATTGCTGGTGGTGGCTCCGTGCTGGTGCAGATCGCTCACGAACTGGAGGCCTTTGCCGATCAGTTCGAGGGCGAGGCCAAGACCGGTGTGCTGGCACTCTCCCGCGCCCTGGTGAAGCCGGCCTTCTGGATCGCGGAAAACGCCGGTCTGGACGGTGCCGTGGTGGTGGCTCGCACCGCCGAGCGGGCCAATGGCGAGGGCTTCAACGCCGCCACCCTGGAGTACGGCAACCTCATCGAGCAGGGCATCATTGACCCCGTGAAGGTGACCCACTCCGCCGTGGTCAATGCCGCCTCCGTGGCGCGCATGGTTCTCACCACGGAGGCCTCCGTGGTGGAGAAGCCCAAGGAGGAGGAGCCCGCCGCTGGTGGGCATCACCACCACTAGGGTGGCTGTAGCGTGAGCCTCCTATAGGGGAGAAGGCTCCCTCACACCGCCATGAGCGGTGTGAGGGAGCCTTTGTGGTTCAAAGGGTGGGCGGGCGTGGGGTTTCGGGGTACTATAGTTTTCACTGAATAAGCGTGAGATAATTTTATTTCTTGTGGGGTGACGTATGACTGTACCGCTCATTGAAAATGTCAATATGCATAATATTGATTTTTCGGGACAGCAGCTTGAGGGGCTGAACGTGTATTGGTCGAACTTCTGGAATGTGAGCTTCGAGGGGGCAAAACTGGCAGGGGCGGAATTTATTGAGGATGAATTGCACAATGTCTCATTCGCGTACGCAGACCTGCGGGGCGCGAGGTTTTATGTCTCAACCATCTTTGCTTGCGATTGTCGCGGCGCGGATCTTCGCGGGGCCGCGCTGCCTGGCTCGTATGAGGAGCATTATGCCCATCAAGAGGGGATGATTTGTGATAACACTACTAGGTTCGAAGTGTGGTAAAAGATCGGGTTAATATCCGGTCAGTGTCAGGGAAGGGTAAATCCCCACTATTATCCCTACCCCTCGGCGCTCTCTTCTCCCAGGCGATACTCCATGTACGCCCGGATCACGTAGTCCAGCGCCACGTTCAACCCGATGAGCGAATGATACTCGCCCACGTGCCAGGAGGGGTGCAGCGCGGTGGAGCAGTAATGGATATTCCACCGTGAGGCCGCCGCCAGGGGATTGCTGCTTAACCGGGTCACCGCCAGGGTGGGCACCCCACGCAGCGAGGCGGCTCGGGGAATCTCCGCAAAGTCCGGGTTGGTGCCGCCCAGGGAGATGATGACGAGGGTGTCTCTGGGGCCCATCATGGGCAGGCTAACTTTCATCTCGGTGAGGTCGGTAATCACCGTGGCCTGCTTGCCATTGGCCATGAGAGATTTGGCGAACTCCGAGGCCGCCAGGCGCTGCGAGGAGCCGGTGCCCAGGCAATACACGGCCCGAGACTCGTAGAGCCGGGAGACGATGGGCTCCACGGCGGTGGCTTCTAAGTGGTCGAGAGTGGCGAGGAGGTCGTGGCGTTGCGCCGCCACGGGGTCGGGGGTATCGCGCTCTGCCGCCTCCCGCAGCGAGGTGCGGATAAAGTACTTCATCTCCGCGAATCCGGAAAAACCCAGCCTCTTGGCCAGCCGCATGACGGACGAGGTGGAGGTGTAGGTGCGCTGCGCGATCTGCTGCACGGAGGAATCTGCGGCCTCGGCCTGATGGGCAAGCAGGTAGGTCAAAATATCGCGCTCGGTATCGTTCCAGGTGCCCTGCGTGGAGGCCACGATACTGTCCAGGTTCACCGTTCCTCCCAAAAGCGCGGCGTTATTATGCCTGGTTAGCATAGCAACGCCGCGTTTATCCGGGGAATTGGTTAAGAGGAAGCCCCCATGAGGTTTTCAAACTTATCGCGCACCTGGGGCACGTCCATGCCCACGATCACCTGGATCGCGGTGCCCTTATTCACCAGGCCTAGCGCGCCCGCCTCCTGGAACTCATCGGCGCTGGCTACCTTCTCCGGCTCGGCTACGGAGACGCGCAGGCGGGTGGCACAGTTGTTCACGGAGGTGATGTTCTCCGCCCCGCCGAGGAGCACGAGGAAAACGGTGGCGCGCTGGATATAGGGGTCGGTAGGCTCCGCGATGGCTACCGACGCCTCCGGGGCCTCCTCGGCGCTGGCCTCCGCCGTCGGTGCGGCAGGGGAGGCGTCGTTAGTAGAAGCCTTTTTGGCTTCCCGGTATTCCTGCTTGGAGTACAGTTTGACGTCCTTGGCGTCCTCGCGGCCGGGGGTTTTCAGGTTGAGTTTGAGAATGAGGAAGCGGAAGAGCACAAAGTAGATCACGGTAAAGCACAGGCCCACGCCGATCTGCATGATGTAGGTGGCGTGGTGCTGCGCCCACAGCGGCACCCAGTTTTGGGCGATGAAGTCGATGAGCCCGCCGCCCATGTTTCCGGCTAGGCCGAGTTGGTACATGATGGCCGTCATCAGGCCGGAGAGCACGGCATGCACCGTGAACAGTAGCGGGGCCACGAAGAGGAAGGTGAACTCCAGGGGTTCGGTAATGCCGGTGAGCATGGCGGTGAGCACCACGGGGATAAGGAGTGCCAGGGTGGCCTTGCGCTTTTCCGGCTTGGCGGTGGTGTAAAAGGCGGCGGCGATTCCCAGGGGAGCAAAGACCTTGGGGTTGCCGTGTAGGGCAAAGCCGCCTCCGGGGAATTGCTCGTTGAGCGGGGCGCTGGATTCCGCGTACGTGGTGAGGTTATTGACCCAGTGTGCCTGGCTTCCTTCCGGCACCACGGCGGGGCCGAACACAAAGGGCGAGTACACAAAGTGGTGCAGGCCGGTGGGAATGAGAATACGCTCCAGGAACGTATAAAGCCCCACTCCGATGGAACCGGAGGTCATCAAAATGCCCTGGAGGGAGGAAATACCCAGTTGCACCTGGGGCCACACGAAGCACACGATCAGCGCCAGGGGCATCATGAGGAAGAGGCCCACGATGTACACGAATTGGCTACCTTGGAAGATACCTAGGAACTCCGGGAGTTTCTTTTCAAAGTAGCGGTTATGAATCCACACGGCCACGGCGGAGATGAAGATGGCGCCCAGAATACCGGTGTCCAGGGTCTTGATCCCCGCGATCATCTTTAGCCCGGAATTGCCACCGGGCTCGGCGGCGTAATCAATGCCAAAGGAGGAACCAAAGACCTCCAGGAAGCCCGCCACGAAGTAATTGAACGTGAGGTAGAGCAGCGCGGCCTCGAGGACCGCGCGGGCATTGGCCATCTTGGCCAGGGCGATGGGTAGACCCAGCACAAAGAGCAGTTCCATCTGGTTGAACACGGTCCATGCGCCGGATTCCCAGACCTTCCAGAAGTTGCTCCACCAGGTTCCGGGGGCCGCCAAGTCCCCCATGAGTTGCTGGTTTTGCGCGATGATGGCCAGGGCTACGGCCAGGCCGGCCACGGCGAAGAGCAGCACCGGGGCGAGCATGGCGCTGCCGAACCTCTGCACTTTTTCCATCATGGTTCACGTACCTTTTCTTCTCTCACGATCTTCCTCGTGGCCCCTCCCACGAGAAGCGGGATAGGGGCGCTGCGATCACTCTAAGCCCGCTGCCAGCGAACAATGCCCTCCTCGGGGTATTGCGGCATAAGTTCCGCGCTTTTGGCACAGATTCCGCGCCTTGGTGGCTCGTGTGCCGGGGAAAGCGGCGGCCCAGAACCTAGGCTTGGAACGCGCGGCTAGCGCTGAGAAAGCGATGGCCAAGAAAGCGATGATCGCCCTATGCGCCCAAACCCACGCGCCCCAAGGAGGAGACCCGCCGTGAAAGTTCTGAGCCTCAACGCGCACAGTTGGTGCGAGTCGGATCAGATAGCCAAGATCAGGGATACCGCGCGGCTCATCGTGGATGAGGGAGTGGACGTGGTGGCGGTGCAGGAAGCCAATCAACTCCAAGGCGGGATACCCTGGCGCTCCGAGAGGTACGGTGGCCCGAGCGCCCTGCCGGTGGGAGCGGATAACTACGTGCAGGTATTAGCGGAGATGTGCGCGCACCTGGGCGCGGAGTACCGCTGCTATTGGGCGGAGGCTCACCAGGGATTTGGCAAATATGACGAGGGTGTGGGCCTGCTGGCACGGGCGGATTCCGTGACGGAGACGCACCCCCTGGTTCTGGCGGATTATCCCTATACTGACGTGCGCCGTCGGGTGGCACTGGCGGCGAGGATACGCGGCTGGGGCTGGGTGATCTCGGGGCATTTCTCCTGGTGGGAGGTGGAGGGCCAGCGGCTTTTTGAGGGGGAGTGGGGAGCGATCGAGCGCTTTGTGCGGGAGCACCCCGGTGAGCGGGTCTGCGTGGCGGGTGACCTGAATAATCCGGCCACCGTGGTCGGGGAGGGGTACAGCTTGATCCGGGAGCGTGGTTGGTGGGATACCCGCGATCTGGCGCGGCGAGCCGAGGGGCATGACACCATCGCAGGCAAGATCTCCGGCTGGGAGAAGGCACGGGGTGGTGCGCGGATTGATTATGTACTGATAAACCAGCGGGTGTGGGTATCCGAGCACCGGGTGGTGTTCACGGGGGAGGAATCGCCGGTGGTTTCGGATCATTATGGAGTGCTGGCCCACGTGGGCGAAGCGGAAGGAGAATAAGGATCATGCAGAAGAATGAACGCCAGTGGTGGCATGACGCGGTGGTGTACCAGATTTATCCGCGCAGTTTCCGCGATTCCAATGGCGATGGCATAGGCGATATTCCGGGGATCATGCAGCAGTTGCCCTACCTCAAGGAATTGGGGGTGGACGTGATATGGCTGTGCCCGGTGTATCGCTCGCCCAATGACGATAATGGCTACGATATTTCCGATTATCGGGACATCATGACGGAGTTTGGCACCCTCGATGATTTTGATGCGCTGCTTGCCGCCGCCCACGATCAGGGCTTGAGGATCATGATGGACCTGGTGGTCAATCACACCTCGGACGAGCACGAGTGGTTCCTGCACTCCCGGGAAAGCAGGGATAACCCCTACCGGGATTACTACATCTGGAAGGACCCGGCCGGATACGCGGAGGACGACACGCCGCTGCCGCCGAATAATTGGGGCTCGGAGTTCGGTGGTTCCGCTTGGGAATGGGACGCGCACACGGGGCAGTTTTACCTGCACATGTTCTCCCGCAAGCAGCCGGATTTGAATTGGGAAAACCCGGCGGTGCGCGAGGAGATCTTTGAGATGATCCGCTGGTGGCAGGATCGCGGCGTAGACGGCTGGCGGGTGGATGCCATTGGTACGGCGGATAAGCCCGAGGGTTTCCCCGATGATCCCTACCAGGAGCCGGGTCGGGTGACCTCCTCCATGCGCTTTGTGAACAACCGGCCTAAGGTGCACACCTGGCTGCACATGATGAACCGTGAGGCTTGGTCGCGCGGCGGAAGCGCAGGAGAGGCGTCGATAAGCAACACCGGAATCGTGACCGTGGGGGAACTTGCCGGGCCCACCCCGGAGGACGGCGTGCTGTACACCGCCCCGGAGCGAGAGGAACTCAGCCAGATCATTCACTTTGAGCACGTGAGCCTGGGCAACGATCCGCGCTTTGATAAGTGGAGCCTTCAGCGCCCCGGCCTGGTGGAGCTAAAGCGGGTGCTGGATTCCTGGCAGCGGGGGCTGCACGGTAAGGGCTGGAACGCCCTGTACTGGGATAATCACGATCAGCCCCGCGCGGTTTCCCGCTTTGGCGACGATCGCCCGGAGTTCCGGGAGGCATCCGCCAAGGCCCTGGCCACGGCGCTGTACCTCCAGCAGGGCACGCCGTACATTTATCAGGGCCAGGAACTGGGCATGACCAACGTGGAGTTCCCGAGCATAGAGGATTATCGTGACCTCGATAGCGTGAATTGGTACCGCACCGTGGTGGAGGAGCGCGGGGAACTCAGTGCCGAGGAGGCATTGGCCCGCGTGCACGCCCGGGGGCGGGATAACGCGCGCACGCCCATGCAGTGGAACGCGCAGCCGCAGGCGGGGTTCAGCGGGGAGGTTCCGCAGGTGCAGCCGTGGATCGCGGTGAATCCCCGGTACCCGGAGATCAACGCCGCAGCCCAGCAGGACGATCCGGCCTCGGTGCTGAATTACTATCGACGCCTCCTGCGCCTGCGCAAGGGCACCCTGCGCGAGGTGGTGCGCGAGGGATCCTATGAGCCCCTGGCAGCCGACGACCCCCGGGTGTACGCCTACCAGCGCGTGTGGGGAGGGAAACGGCTGGTGGTGGCGGTGAACTTCACCTCGCGGGAGGCGGCGTGCCCGCCCGAGGTACACGCCGCCCTGGGGGAGGATGAGGCGCTGCTGAGCAACTACGAGGAGGCCGCTACGACCTCTGCCCTGCGCCCCTGGGAGGCGCGGGTGGTGCTGCGCGAGGCACGCGAGGTGTAGGAGGGGCGATTCTTGCGCAGCAACGTCATGCGCTCGGACTCGCTCATGCCGCCCCAGATTCCGTAGGGCTCTGCCGCGCGCAGCGCGTGGTCGCGGCAGAGGTCCATCACGGGACAGGTCTGGCAGATGGCCTTGGCCTTGTTCTCGCGCAGGGTGCGAGCGCGGCCGCGCTCACCATCGGGGTGATAGAACATCTCGGAGTTCTTTCCGCGGCAGGCTCCGTGGAGCTGCCAATCCCATAGGTCTGCGTTGGGGCCAGGGAGAAGGTGCGGCTGGGACATGAAAAAGATCTCCTTGAGCAGCGGATCAATGGTCAGCAGCGAGTGTGAACCTTCTAGGTGAACAAAAAGTAGACGGCGGGTTACGGGGATATGGATTCTCGGTATGCAAAACGGAAACAGCGAGGTTATTGCGCATTTTTTGGCGGATGAAAACCCGGGAGAACGCGGGGTTGCTGCGTATGTCCGGCACCTAGACCATGAGTGCCCTATGGCTTAAAGTATGCTGAATCCGGTATCCCATCACCGCGAGGAAAAGAGCAGGAAGTGAGCGAAGCTGAACAAGAATTACAGGCGCTCGTACCCGCTGCGGTGACGGGGGATCGCGCCGCCTTGCAGCGAATCCTGGAGATCATTCACCCGCTTGTGCTGCGGTACGTGCGGGCCCGGATCAGCAACGGGCGCATCCCCGGGGCCGATGACATCGCTCAGGACGCCTGCCTGGCGGTGGTCCATTCCATCGAGCGGTACACCGATCGCGGGCGGCCCTTCATGGCCTACGTGTACGGGGTGGTCAGTAACAAGGTCGCGGACGCGCGCCGTGCTTATGTCCGCGATCAATCCCACCTCACCGACGAGGTCCCCGATTCCGCATCCAGGGAGGCGAATCCCGAGGAAGAAGCGCTGGTCACGGACGGTAGTAACAGAGTGCGCCGACTTCTCGATTCACTTAGCGAGAGATCACGCGAGATCATTACTTTGCGCGTGCTCGTGGGACTATCAGCAGAGGAAACCGCAGACATGGTAGGCAGCACCCCCGGTGCCGTGCGGGTGGCGCAGCACCGGGCACTGGCGAGCCTGCGCAAGGCAGTAGAAGAAGGAGAGCGATAATGAGCGAGCCTCGTGAACAGCGCGAGCTAGAGTTCAGCGATGCCCTCCTCACGGAACTGTCGCAGGGGATCGACCGCAGCGGGGGCACCGACCCCCTGGCCGGGATGCTGCTGGAACTGCGTAGCGACGTCGATAAGCCCATGCCCGAACCCCCGCTTCTACAAGCGCAGGTGATAGACATGCGCTCCCGACGCCGCGTGGGCCCCTCTTTGCCGGTTTGGTGGGTGCGGCCGCCGCGACGCTCGTGATCGCGGGTAGCGGCGCGGTGCTGCTCAACGCCGGGCCTGATTCCCCTCTGTACGGGCTTTCCACCACGCTGTTCCCCCGTCAGGATTCTGCGCCCGATGTGGTGGAACTGGCCGGAACCTTAGAGGAGATGAACAGCCTGGCCGAGCGCGGGGACATGGACGGCGTGCGCCTGCTCATTGAACAGGCGCGGCTCATGGCCAAGGATATGGAGGTGGCTTCCCGCGCGGCCAGCAACGGCGCGCCGGTGGGAGACTCCGCTTCCTCGTCTGGTAACGCCGCGCGCGGGACTAAGGAAACGACAGTGACGGTGACCACCACCGTTCCGGGTGCTCCGCAACCGGCCCCGGGACAGGAGGGCCAGCAGGCTCCCCATGCCCCGGCCGCTAACCACAGCGAGCGCCCCGCAGCAGATCCCCAGGCCACGATCACGGAGACCCAAACGGTGACGGTGACCGCCACCGTCACCGTCGTCCAGGAGCAGGGCACCGGCGGCCCCGTGGAGGCCGGGACGGGGGTGCCGTATTCCGAGCCCACGGCCGCCGCCGTGAATCCCGCGCAGGAGAGCCCCACGCTGGCAGGGTTGGTGCAGGAAGATAGCGGTGCGCAGGCGGAGGGCGCGGGGGAGTAGCCCCGAGTTTTTGCTACCTCTCTTTACCGCTCTCGCAACCCGTCGAGATAGCCCAGGGCGTAGTCCCACGGCACGTAGGCATGGACGTCGGGCGCGGCACCGGGCTCGTGCACGGGGCTGAGGGTGTTTTCCAGGGTGGCGCGCATGTTGGCGGCCAGGATGTCCCAACTGAAGTAGTGGTTTTCCTCGCAGTCCTCGCAGAAGAAAAAGATTCCCAGGATTCCCTTGGGGCCGAGCACGGCCTTGAACTCCTGCACCAGTGCGAGGTCGCGTTCGATGCCGGCGCGTTCTTCGTCGGTCAGCGGCGGCATGGGTTCGTCTCCACCGAGGAACGAGGCGGGGTCGTTCGGATCATCGGCAAAGGGATCAAGCGGCATCTGAGAGTCGAAGTTCACACCGCCGATCCTATGATTAGCCCCCACATGCTGGCAATTCTTCCCCGTTACCCTGGCGTGGAAGATCTGGTTAGAGTAGGTGGTTAAAGTAAGGGAAAGGCGTACACCCTGCGGGGCAGGCACATCAACAGTGAGGAGAGTTTTACATGGTGCAGCAGGTATCTACTGGTGGGGACGATCCTAATAAGGTACTGCTGCGAGGCTTGACTTTCGACGACGTGCTTTTGCTGCCCGCCGAGTCAAACGTGGTGCCCAGCGATGTGGACACCTCCTCGCAGTTCACCCGCAACATCCGCTTGGGCCTGCCGATCGCCTCGGCTGCCATGGATACCGTCACCGAGGCGCGCATGGCGATTGCGATGGCGCGCCAGGGCGGGATCGGTGTTCTGCACCGCAACCTCTCCGCCACCGAGCAGTCCGAGCAGGTGGAGATCGTTAAGCGCTCCGAGTCCGGCATGGTGACCGATCCCGTGACCTGTAGCCCGGAAATGACGATCGCGGAGGTGGACGCGCTGTGCGCTCGCTTCCGCATCTCCGGCCTGCCGGTGGTGGACGAGCAGGGCGTGCTGGTGGGCATTTGCACCAACCGCGATATGCGCTTTGAGCCGGACACCAACCGCCGCGTGAGCGAGGTAATGACCCCCATGCCGCTGGTGATCGCGGAGGAGGGTGTGACCAAGGAGCAGGCCCTGGAACTGCTCAGCGCCAACAAGGTGGAGAAGCTGCCCATCGTGGATAAGCAGGGCAAGCTGGTGGGCCTCATCACCGTGAAGGACTTTGTGAAGTCCGAGCAGTACCCCAACGCTTCCAAGGATGCCTCCGGCCGCCTGCTGGTGGCGGCGGGCATCGGCACCGGCCAGGATTCCTACGATCGCGCCGGGTTGCTCGTGGAGGCTGGGGTGGACGTGCTGATCGTGGACTCCGCCCACGCGCACAACAACCGCGTGCTGGAGATGGTCTCCCGCGTGCAAAAGGACTTTGGCGATCGCGTGGACGTAGTGGGCGGCAACCTAGCCACCCGCGAGGCCGCGCAGGCGATGGTGGACGCGGGCGCGGACGGTATCAAGGTGGGCATCGGGCCGGGTTCGATCTGCACCACGCGCGTGGTGGCGGGCGTGGGGGCTCCCCAGATCACCGCCATCCTGGAGGCCAGCGCGGCGGCCGCTCCCGCAGGCGTGCCGATCATTGCCGATGGTGGCATGCAGTTCTCCGGCGACGTCGCTAAGGCCCTGGCCGCCGGTGCCAGCACCGTCATGCTCGGCTCCATGCTCGCGGGCACCACCGAGGCCCCCGGCGACATCGTGGTGGTGGGCGGTAAGCAGTACAAGCGCTACCGCGGCATGGGCTCGATGGGGGCCATGCAGGGGCGCGGCCTGACCGGTGAGAAGCGTTCCTACTCCAAGGATCGTTACTTCCAAGCGGACGTGAAGAGCGAGGATAAGTTGGTGCCGGAGGGAATCGAGGGGCGCGTGCCCTTCCGTGGTTCCATCGACACCATCACCCACCAGATCGTGGGTGGCCTGCGCGCGGCGATGGGCTACACCGGCTCCGCGACGATCCCCGACCTGCAAAAGGCGCGCTTTGTGCAGATCACCACGGCGGGACTGAAGGAAAGCCACCCGCACGACATCACCCAGACCGTCGAGGCCCCGAACTACCACTAAGCATCAGGAGATCTGAGTACCCCCATGCGCGATTACGTTGAGATTGGTATTGGGCGCGAGGCGCGCCGCACGTACCGCCTAGAGGACGTATCCATCATTCCCTCGCGGCGCACCCGCTCCTCCAAGAACGTGGACACCACCTGGAATATCGACGCCTATACGTTTGATATTCCGGTGATGTCTCACCCCACGGACGCTCTGGCTACCCCGGAGTTCGTGATGGAGATGAGCCGCCAGGGGGGCATGGGGGTTATCAACGCCGAGGGGCTGTGGGGCCGCCACGCTGATCTGGAGGGCGCGATCCAGCGCGTGATCGACGCCGCCGATAATGACGCCGGGCTGGTCTCCGCCGAGGCCACCCGCGTGCTCCAGGAACTCCACGCCGCGCCGGTGGACGAGGATCTGCTCACCGAGCGAATCCGGGCCGTGCGCGCGGAGGGAGCCACGGTGGCGGTGCGGGTTTCCCCCCAAAACGCCCGTGAACTCGCCCCCACGGTGATCGCCGCCGGGGCGGAACTCCTCATCATTCAGGGCACCATGATCTCCGCCGAGCACGTGGCCGAGGGTGGGGAACCGCTGAACCTCAAGGACTTCATCGGTTCCCTCGATGTGCCCGTTATCGCGGGCGGCGTGACGGACTACACTACCGCCATGCACCTCATGCGCACGGGAGCGGCCGGGATCATCGTGGGCGGTGGGGTGAATACCAACGGCCTGGCGCTGGGAATCGAATCCGCCATGGCCACCGCCATCGCGGACGTGGCCGCCGCACGCCGGGACTACCTGGATGAAACGGGCGGGCGCTACGTGCACATTCTGGCCGATGGGGAACTGGAAACCTCCGGCGATGTGGTCAAGGCCATCGCCTGTGGCGCGGATGCGGTAGTGCTGGGCACGCTGCTCGCCCCGGCCGCGGAGGCGGGGGGCAAGGGCTACTTCTGGCCACCCACGGCCGCGCACCCGCGCTTCCCCCGTGGTTTTGTGGCCGAGGCCTACGAGTTTTCCTCCAGCGAGGAGCGGCCGAGCCTGGCGGAGATCCTGCACGGTCCCTCCCGGGAGGCGATGGGGCTGCACAACATCGTGGGTGGTTTGTGCCGGGCGATGGCCAAGTGCGGATACACCGATCTGAAGTCCTTTCAAAAGGTGGGGCTCTCCGTAGCGGGGTAGCGAGAAACTAAGGGGGATAGTGATAGTTCAGGGGGAGAGGATGGTTCTGCCGGAGCCATCCTTTTTGCGGAAAATCGCGGGGATAAGGCCCGTGTGGGTGGAATTGCTCGGGGTGCTGGGGAGCGTTTTGCTGGCGGCGGCCTCCTTTGTACAGGGAGGTTGGCGAACGGGGTTCTTTGGGTTGGGGGTGGTGTGCGTTGTGGGGAGTGTGATACTCCGTGCTTACCAGGAATCTCGGAAGAGGCGTGAACGCGAATTGTGGGATAAAACTCAGATGGATCGATCTAAGAACCTGATGAGTAATCTAAATATGGTGGTGATTCGGGTAAATGCGGCGATGAATGTTGCGGGGAAGCGGGAACGTCAAGAGCATTTGCATGGGGTGCGCATGATGATATTAGGGCTGGCGGGGAACTTGATAGGAGGAGATCAAGGGGTGCGGGTAAGTTACTTTCAGGTAGAGAGTCCCGGGGTGCGGCGCTTGGTGGCGCCGGAGTGGGGCGTTATGGGGAATGTGGCGAGGCCTTCTAGGAGAGTGTTTACCATTCGGGATAAGAGTTTAATCTTGGCTTTGAGAGGGGAGGGAAGATTGGTGGGCGATACACAGAGTCTGTCCGATGATGAGGGAAATCAGTTGAGGTATGGCACTTTTGCAGTGGCTCCGGTTTTGCGGGTAATTGTCTTTACGGTTTGCTGACTGTTGATGCTGAGGCTCCGGGAAGCCTCAGTCAAGTAGACCAAGAGGTCTTGGTTAATTTAGCTTCTGCCTTGGCCGTGACGTTTGTAGGGCAGAAGGAGGTCGCCTGTGTGGATATGACCTAGGTGTCCTGTTCCGGGTAGGGTTGGCTGAGGAACGAGGGATTTGGAGGGGATCCGCATGATCAGTGAAACCGCCGTGAACAGAACTTTTGACGCTACATACTCGGAGCGCTTCCGCCTGCTTGAGTCCGATCCTGAGCGGTATTTTCGTGAGTATCCGGTGAAGCCGCTGCGGGCCGCCGGGGCTGTTGAAAAAACGGGGAAGAAGCGGGGGCTTCGGCGCTTGTTTCCCGGGCTGGGATAACCCGCTACCCCTCGGGTAGGCTTGTGGGCTGTGACTGAAGCGCAGCAGACTCATCTTCCCAGCCCTGTCCTCGTCGTTGATTTCGGTGCTCAGTACGCGCAGCTCATCGCGCGGCGCGTGCGCGAGGCCCGCATGTACTCCGAGGTGGTGCCGCACACCATCACGGCGCAGGAGGTGCGGGAAAAGAACCCGGCTGCCCTTATTCTTTCCGGTGGTCCTTCCTCCGTGTACGCGGAGGGGGCGCCCTCCCTTGATCCCGAGGTGTTTGACCTGGGCCTGCCGGTCTTTGGTATTTGCTACGGCTTCCAGTTGATGACCAACGCCCTGGGCGGCGAGGTGGCCGCCACGGGGCAGCGCGAGTATGGCCGCACGGACATGCAGGTATCCGGGGGTTCCCTGCACCGCGAGTTTGAGGCCACGCATAAGGTATGGATGAGCCACGGCGATTCCGTCTCCCAGGCCCCGGAGGGCTTCGAGGTCACCGCCACCACGGCGGGTGCCCCGGTGGCGGCCTTTGAGAACTCGACCAAGCGCATGGCCGGTGTGCAGTACCACCCGGAGGTGCTGCATTCCCCGCACGGGCAGGAGGTGCTCACGCGCTTCCTCACGGAGATCGCCGGGTTGCCGCAGAACTGGACGCCGGAGAACATCGCGGAGCAGTTGATTGACTCCGTGCGTGAGCAGGTTGGCCCCGAGGGTCGTGCGATCTGCGGCCTTTCCGGTGGTGTGGATTCCGCCGTGGCCGCGGCCTTGGTGCAGCGCGCCATCGGGGATCGCTTGACCTGCATCTTTGTGGATCACGGCCTGCTGCGCCAGGGTGAGCGCGAGCAGGTGGAAAAGGACTTCGTGGCCTCCACCGGGGCGCGCCTGGTCACGATGGACGAGCGCGCGGCCTTCCTGGATAAGTTGTCTGGGGTGAGCGAGCCGGAGGCCAAGCGCAAGGCGATTGGCGCGGAGTTCATTCGTTCCTTCGAGCGCGCCGTGGCCGGTGTGCTGGAGGGCGAGCAGGTGGACTTCCTGGTGCAGGGCACCCTGTACCCGGACGTGGTGGAGTCCGGTGGCGGCACCGGCACGGCCAATATCAAGAGCCACCACAACGTGGGCGGGCTTCCTGACGACGTGGAGTTCACCCTGGTGGAGCCCCTGCGGCTCCTTTTCAAGGACGAGGTGCGCGCGGTGGGCCGGGAGTTGGGCCTGCCGGAGGAGATCGTGAATCGCCAGCCCTTCCCCGGCCCCGGCCTGGGCATCCGCATCATCGGTGAGGTCACCCAGGAGCGCCTGGATATTCTGCGCGCCGCGGACGCAATCGCCCGCGAGGAACTCACCAAGGCGGGGCTAGATGAGCAGATCTGGCAGTGCCCGGTGGTTTTGCTTGCCGACGTCCGCTCGGTGGGCGTGCAGGGCGACGGCCGCACCTATGGTCACCCCATCGTGCTGCGTCCGGTGGCCTCCGAGGACGCCATGACGGCGGACTGGGTGCGTGTACCCTATGAGGTGTTGGAAGTGATCTCCACGCGAATCACCAACGAGGTGGCGGAGGTTAATCGCGTGGTTCTGGATGTGACCTCCAAGCCACCGGCAACGATTGAGTGGGAGTAAACCATGAAGTTGGCGGAAGCCCTGGCGGAACGGGCCGAGGCGCAGCGCCGGTACTTTCAGTTGAAGGAACGCCTTTCCCTCGTGGCACGAGTGCAGGAGGGGGAGGAACCCGATGAGAATCCGGTGGAGTTGCTGGCTGAGGCCGAGCAACTCATGGATCGCCTCACCTGGTTGATCCGCAGGATCAACGCCACCAATACGGCCACCGCCTTTGATGGGGAGAACACACTGACCGACGCCATTGCGCGCCGGGACGCGGCCTTTGCCCGCCGCGATTTATACGCGGACTTGGCTAAGGCGGCGAGCACCCGCCAGGATCGCTATTCCCGCAGCGAGATCCGCTACGTGTCCAGCATGAGCGTGGTGGAGTTGCGGAAGAAGATGGACGAGGCGGCTAAGGAATACCGCCAGTGGGATACCGCTATTCAGCAGTTGAACTGGAGCACGGATTTGATAGAGCGCTAAAGCCGGAAGCAGGTAGCTTAATTCCGGAAGCGCCAGCGAGTATCATGGCTGTGGCCGCGCAGCCTCATCAACGCGGCACTCTCAGTGGCAACCCAAGGGGCATATGGGAATCCGGTTCGAGTCCGGCTATACGGATCAGGCCCACCATAGTGCACAGGGGTACGCTTCACGGAGAATTGAGTATTACCGGATACTGGGGCGCTTCCAGGGAATGAGTGAGGGCGGGTTAGGGGATCTTCTGGCGTAGGGTGGGGTGCTATGAGCGCATCTTTGCAAGACACAGAGGAAATGCGGGCCGTGGTGGGATGGCTGAGCGAACATGCGGCGGCTCCCGTGGGACTCGCGCAGGTATTTGCGGAACTGGGTTTGGAGGAACTCGGCGGGAATTACACCGATACCGAGCTTCCGCATGGTGACGCCTTTTTGCTCGCCGCCGCAGTGGCGGCGGTGGCGGCCAGGGCAAAGAAGAATAGCGATACAGTAGATCTCTCCGAGTGGAATTATTCCGTACAGGTCACGCTGCACAGTGACGTTCCTCGGCTCACGCAACTGGCCACGGCGATGAAGTACTTTGCCCTTGATCCCGAGGAACACCGGGTGGCCCAGCGCTGGGGCGAAGATACCGTGACCGCCCTGGCCGATGAGGCGGAAGCCCTGCGGGGACGGCTGGATTAGGATGAAGAAATTTCAGGTGGAGCCAGGGCGGGCCGTGCTCTTTTCCTTCATCTTTAGCGTCATCGTTATCTTGCAGGGGTCCGTGTCATGGGGATGGTGGTTGCCTTTGATCGTGGGCAGCGCGGGACTCTTCTATGCGGGCAACGTGTTTTACGTGTGGGCGAATAATAAGATTCGCCATCTTGTTCAGGGAGAGCGATGAATACGGTAAAGGTTGTTGCCGCTTATAGTGGGGGTCTTGTGCTGGGATTGCTCTGCGCGTGGCTTTCCTTGCTTTTGGGTCTACGGACTTTCCTGCCGGTGGGATTGGTGGTGTGCGCCGCGGCGATTGTTGGGCTGAGTATCGGGGTATATAAATTATCTGCTCGTAGCGTTGTTATTTCATGGTTCTGCGGCGTGATGACCGCCGGGCTTATTGCGGTGTGGTGGGTTATGTTTGTTCTCGTTCCCTTTGTGTAGTCGATGCGGGATTCATAAATTTGCGGAGCGCCGGACAAAATCGGCAAAGCCGGGGGCGGTGAACTCTAAATAGCCGTGTTGGGGAGAGTCTACGAGTCCCTTGTTCATAAGGGAACGCCGAGCCATGCTGATGTCGGTGGTGTGAGCGCCCAGTGTGGTGGCAATGTCTTTGCGTCGGATGGGGCCGTCGCCAAGCTGTGACATGGCGAGCATGATGTCAATTTCTCGATCCGTAGCCTTCGCCCACCGCGATCGGAATAGGGCTTCCTGGAGCACTCCAAATGCGTCCTTCAAAACGAGGATACGTGGCCAACATGGCGAGGTGCCGCTGAATCGCGGTGAGGTGCTTGTCCCGCCCGATGACCTCGCGGGCCACCGCGCCAGGGGTGTACGGACTCGGCTGCATGGTCTCTTTATAAATCTTTAGTATGAGTTCGGGGCGGGAAGTGCGTAGGCGAGCGCCCGGGTGCCGTCGATATGCGGGAAGGTGAGGTGCAGCCAACCCGCAGCGGCGAGCAGAAGAAGAACGCTAGTCCACAGCGGCGCGGGGGCGAGCAGGGGAGCGAGCATGATGGCGATCCAGAGGAAGAAAAGCGGCAGGAATTGCCAGACCTGGGGCTGGAACGGCACCTGGTGCTCGCGACGGTATTCCCGAATACGGTGGCGGTAAGGGTGGACGAAGGGGAGTACCAGGGCTATGAGGAGAAAGAGGAACGCCAAGATCACCTGGTGCGGCCGGGAGAGATCGGTGCTGAGCATCGCCACGGCGGCCCCGCCGAGGAACGAACTGCTCAGGCGCACCACCGGCGGGGTGGGAATCGGGGTGAGATGGGAGCGCATGGTGGCGTAGGCATTCATGCGCTCCAGGGTAGGGGTTTAGGGGACGAGGTCGATGACGAGGCGGGTGGGATCGTGCAGAACCTGCACGGAATAAGGCACCTTTTTATTTAATCCGATGATGAATTGGGAGCGGCCCTCGAAGGTGCCCACGCTAATCACGTCGGTGATGTTGCCGCCGTCGGAGGGGGTGAGGCGATTGAGGTGAGGTTCCTCAAGCCCGAGTTCAAAGGGATACACGGTGCCGTCGATATTCATCGTGAGGGCGGTGGCACCGTGATACTCGATGGGGTTGCCGGAACCCTGCTGGGAGGGGTGATCCGTGTAGTCCGCGTACCAGCCGGGATCGCCCTGGCCCTTCATTTCAAAGACCACGCGGTCAAATCCCTCGTGGGAGCCGGTGCGCATTTCCGTGACCACCAGTTCGGAGGGTTCGCTGGGGCGCATGGTCTTCATGGTGATGTCCGCGCTGCCCAGAGGAGTCAAGCCTGCGCCGTTCTTCGCCGAGGTAGCGGCGGAATCGGACGCGCTGTGCGAGGCGGGCACGGAGCCCTGAGAGGGGGCAGGCTGAGTGGTATCGTCTCCCGTGCTACAGGAGGCGAGCAGCAGGGTACCCGCCGTGAGCACCGCCGCCACGGTGCGGTGGCGTGGGGAGCGAGGGGCGTCGATAAGCGCTGACATACCCACACCGTATATCGTGCGGGGAAACCTTGTGAAATGTATATGGCAAATTGAGTCCAATTTGTGAGGAAACCGTGACTCTGCGCGTGAATTGCACCTACGGACACACCGCTGCGCTGGGCAGCATGAGCCGGGACTTCCCGCCGGGTATGGTCGCTGCGGTGGCCGGGCCCAATGGGTGCGGGAAATCGACGCTGCTTGCCACCATCGCGGGGGAGATTGCCCCGGTCGAGGGCGAGGTCACGGTGGACGGCACCCCCACCCGAGCGGGCACCACCGGCACGCTCCTGATCGCGGAGCCCGTATTCCTCCCGGATCTCACGGTGGGGGAGCACCTCGATCTATTACGGGTAAACCGGGACGAGGTGGTGGAGGCCTGGGCCCTGCATAACCTCCTCCAGGCACCCCAGTGGGTGCTGTCCTCCGGGCAGCGCCAACGGGCCTACCTTGGTATGCAACTGGCACTGGAGGCCCCGATCATGCTTATCGACGAGCCCGAGCGCCACCTTGACGAGCAATGGACGGACTTCCTTATCTTTCAACTTCATGAGGCCGCCGCGCGGGGGATAAGTATTGTGGTGGCCACACATTCGGCGCGGGTGATCTCAGGGTGCGATGAGGTAGTGCGCTTGGGGGAGAGATAGATGTTTGCGCTGATAGATAAACTGAGCGATTATGTGTATGGGCTTTTCCTCACCGCGCTGGGGGCGGCTTTAGGCGCGGGGGTGATGGTGCGTGCGATGAACCCCCTCGAACCGTATGCCGTGCCTGCTTCCTGGCGGTGGGCGGCGGCGGTGAGTATCGGGGCCGTGCTGGTGGTGCTTGCGGAGCGCCTCACTCCGCTGCGGGGAATCTCACGGGAAAGATGGGTGTGGCGCTATCGACTGGCCCGGCGTTTACCCGGGATAGATCGGGCGGTGATGGTGCAGGGTGCAGCGAGCGCCGTGGTGGGAGCGTTTTTAGGAGCGGTGACGGGATACAGTTTCCTCGCGGTGATAGGCGCCTCCGCAGGATTCATGGTGACGCGCCTGGTGGTGGGGTGGGCGCGTGGGCGTGGCAGCGATCTTCCCGGATTACTCGAGGCGGGGCGCACCCGTTCCCTGGTGGAGAATCTGGCCGGTTTGCAGGATACGGAGTTGGTTTCCGATCTCATGGTGATGAATTGGCTGCGTGGGCGTTCCCGGGCGGGGCGTGAGAAAGACAGGAGAGCGGGCGCGGAGCCAGTGGCCTTGGGGGCTCCGAGGCGGAGGGCACTGGGGTTACTGGGCGTGTTAGGAATACTGGGCGCGCGGCGGCTATGGCGGCGGGGATACGTGCTTTCTTTTGCCGGAGTGGTTGTGGCTTGGCAGGTGGCATTGGCCCAGGCTTATGGGGCGTGGGGCCGTTTGATCACGGTGGTGGCCTGGGGGATCGTGTGTGCAGCGGTGTATCGGGCCACGAACTTTAGCCGGGTGACCCGGGCCCTTGTCACCCCGTGGGGGTACATGCTGGCGTGCGTGGGCTTGGGGATAGCAGTGTATGCAGCATGGGCGGAGAGCGCGGCGGAGGTAGCGGCCGTGGCGGTGATATGGGGATACATGGGGTGGAAACGCGGAAAACCGGCTGCGGAGTATCGCATGTCCTATTTTGATTCCGGCATGGGAGTGAGTTTTTCTCCCGAAATCATGCGGTACTATCTGCGCGGCCTGTGGCCGGTAGCCGTGGCCGCACTCCTCATCGGCAAGGGATATATCTGAATACCCGGTTGAACTAAACCCGGATGGGCACGAGCGGAGCGCTAAAATAACGCCCTATGGCCAGCACACTCACGCGCGATGCCCCACTGTGTTCCGATGTACGTTCCGATCCACACGGGGAACCCCTGGCGGGTACGGCCAAACGCGGTGAGGTCTACGTGCTCTTTGAGTGGCCGGGCGGGTGGTCGCGCGACGTGCTCGATGGCGGTACCTTTGGCCCCGAACTCAGCGCCCGGCTCAAGCGATTCTTCAAGGGCACGGCCAGCCTCCAACTCATTCGCAGGCCGGGCCGCGCGGGCCGCGACGTGGGCCACAAGCACCGCTGCTACCTGGTGTGGGCGCGCACCGCGCGGATGGAACTGGTGCTTCTCGACGCCCCGGAGGACCTACTTCGCCTCGATCTCACCGGCCCCGGTCGCAACGGTGGGGAGGAGATCACCGCCCCCGTGGTGCTGGTATGTACGCATGGCCGCCGCGATCGGTGCTGCGCGATCAAGGGCCGTCCGCTGGCCGCGCGGTTACAGGAGGAGTTTCCCGGCTCGCTGATCTGGGAATCCTCGCACACCAAGGGACACCGCTTTGCCCCCGCCGTTTTGCTCATGCCCTGGGGATACTCCTTTGGTCACCTCAACATCGAGGCCGCGCGCGACCTCACCCGGCACGCCCTGGACGGCCGTTACTTTTATCCTGCAAATCGTGGCAGCGGCCTCTACGGCTCGCGCGGGCAGGTGGCGGAACTGCACGTAGCCCGCATGCTTATCGACGCCGGAGAAACCCTGCACTACGGCGACCTGACCACGGATGATGCCCCGGAGGGCTCCGTGGCCGTTCGCCACCGGGACGGCCGTGCCTGGGCGGTACCCCTAACGCGGCGCACCGTGGAGGGGGTGGTGGCCTCCTGCGGCGGTTCCCCCAAGGCCGCCAAGGTGTGGGTGCCTGATTTAAGCGGGGACGAGGAACCGGCCTAGATCAATGTGCTGATCGGCGGCGTCGCGCACCTCGGCGGCGTGGGTGGCGATCACCACCGTGGCTCCCTGATTGGCCAGGTCACGGAGTTGCTCCACCACATTGTGGCCATTGCGTGGATCGAGCGCCCCGGTGGGCTCATCGGCCAGAATGATCTCCGGCTGTCGGGCCAAGATACGGGCCAGCGCCACGCGCTGCTGCTCACCACCGGAGAGTTCGTGCACCACGCGCTTGCGGTATCCACTTAATCCCACGGTTTCCAGGGCGGTATCAATGCGCGCCTTTTGCTGCTTATTCACCGTGGCGAGGAGGATATTGTATTCCACGGACTTATCGGGAATCAGGGCGTAATCCTGGAACAGGAAACCCAGGTTATTCTTGCGGAACGCTCGACGCTTGCTGCTGGAGAGTTCCTGGATATTCTTTCCCGCCGCCATGATCGTGCCAGAATCGGCGGTATCCAGGGTGCCTATGCAGTTGAGCAGGGTGGACTTGCCGCTGCCGGATGGGCCGGTGAGCGCGGTGATGCTGCCCTGCGGGCAGGAAAACTCTACGTCGCGCCACAGGGTACGGGAACCGAATGTCTTGGCGAGGCCTTGAACGGTGATGGTGGGGGACATGGGGAACCTCCTTTAGCGCGCGGGGGTGCGCGAGTAGATACGGCCAAAACGAGCGGACATAGCCAGGCAGGTGAGTGCCCACAGCAGGGAAATGCCGAGGGTGACGGCCACGAGTTCCGGGGTGACGGCCATGGTGCGCAGAACGTCCCGGGGCATAGCGGTGAGCGCGGCCGCCTCATAATTGCTCTGGCGGTGCCACAGCCATGCGGCGGGAATGAGCAGGAATACCGCCTCGATGAGCAGCAGACCGGCGCGCGCTCGCCAGGGGGAGCGCCCCATGAGATCCGTGACGGTGAGGCGTTGCCGGTGTCGCGCCTGGTACACGGCGGCGGAGCCCACCACGTAGGCAGTGACCACGAGGATAAGAATCGCTAGGTTGATCGCCTGGGAGCGGAACACGGATTGGGCTTTAGCGTATGTTTGCTCCCAATGAGAGAATGCAGTGAAATGCCCGGCGATATAGGGGCCAACTGAGGGATCGGCAATCAGTTTTTCCATAGCTTCCCTATTGGTGGCGAGTACTTTTAGTTGTGTGGTGGGGGCCACGAGATTTTTATCTGCTAGCGTTTCCAAACCACGAGGAAGTACCACGATGGGAATCCCGCTCACCGTGGTCTTAGGGAGAGTAAAACCAAACGAGGGGGCGTAGGTGAACACCTCAGTATCGCCAGCAATGATTTTTTCCCGGATGGTGGGTGTTGGGATACCAGCGTATTCGGCCTCGAAGAGAATCTTTTGATGGGCCATGTCAATGTATTCGGCCCGGGTGCCTTCGGGGATAAGGATCAAGGCTTCGCCAGATTGGGGAGCCTCGTTGGCAGACAGGGACACTTCTTGCTCGGCAAAGAGGGAATTGACAAGGAGCACACTTGGCGTGAAGGAAATATCCTCTGAAACTACGGAGAGCAGAATTTCGCCTCTTCTATCGGCTTCTCGCAGCGCGGGTGCGATGTCACTATCCGTGTCTCCGGTTCGGGTAGAAATGTTGAAGGCCTCTGCCTCTCCATGAGCGCGCCATAGATCTCGTTGAGACTTGTGGAGTTGCATTTCCAGGGCGGTGGAAACCGTCGCCCCTACTGCGGTGAGGGCCACGGTGAGGGCACAGAGTCGCAGAGCATAGGTGCCAAGGGAGACAGGGGCACCTGGAATCTTCCCACTGAGTGCGGGAATGAGTGAAATCAGATGAAGGATAGCCACGCCAATGAGGAGACTCAGGAAGAAAATGAGTCCAGCGGCAAGGAGGAGTGCTGCGCAACATTGTAAGTAGAGTCTCACCATGCTCAGGCCATTGTAGAGATAGAGCGCCAGGGCACTGATTACTCCGAGGATAAGGAAAGAAGAGAGCGCGGTGGGTATAAGATCGCGCAGTTCCTTAACGATGATCCCCCAAAATCCATGTCCGTGAATGCGTTGAATGGAATAGTCTCGTGCTCTTAACAATACCCCGCCCAGGGTGAGAGTGGCGATGAGCAGCAGCATAGCCACGATGGTGATGGTGATGGGATCAGTGAGAAAGTAATCCCAATTAATCTTGTAATCGGTGATCGTAAACCCTAATTCTTCTATATGCCGTTGGAGCGCCTCTTTATTGGTGGAACTCCCAGAAAGGTGGTATACGCCTCCCGCATCTGTGATTGGGGCCTCGGATAAGGGGCTTACGGTGATGTTTACCGTAGGGTCAAATCCGGCGTATCCGGTGCGTAGCCATGTGGCCATGATGGAAGAATTTTCTCCGGCGGCCACGTAGAGGTGGTGAGTAGTGCCTGCGGCGGTGGTCTCAAAGTGCTCAAGTCCTACTGTGATTTTATGGTTCTTGGCGTAGAGAACCAGATCGTCGCGGAATTCGGTGGGGGAGGTTTGTCCGGAGGACTCCGTGATAAGAAAGGCATGGTTGCCAGCGGAACCAAGATCGTCATCAAAGAGATGGGCAAGAGGGAAAGCGACGATAAAACTTAAAAAAATGAGTGCGCCGCTGGAAACACGTAATAGGTGTGGCATAGGAGAGGCTCCTGGCGAAAAGTGCCCCGCCCATGGTGTGAAAATATTGGGCGGGGCGTGAGGGGGTGGGGAATCAGCAGAGGCGGTAGTAGGACTGGTTTCCACGCCACTTCTTTGGAGCGCTGGCATAGGAGGTCAGGCCGGGGTTTACGCAACCGCTATTGGCGGTGATGGTTCCCACGGCAGTGGAACCGTGCCTGGCGGTGGGGTGATAGTAGTTGGAATAGACTTGACCTCCATCGGTCCCATAAGTCCAGATACCGCCACCGACATTGACCTGAGCCGCCAGGGCCGCTGCCGCGCCGCCCGCTACCAGTGCGCCGGAAAGCGCGGTGGCGGCTAGGCCGCGAGAGATCTTCTTACTGAATGGCATGGACTACCTCCTTGAACTGGTGTGAGGGAAGGAACATTTTGTTCCTGACGTAGACCATAGCCATTGACCATCCTCTTGTCTAGACCTTCCTCAAACTTTTTATTGAAGCGGGGGTAAAGGAATACCCCCACCGCAGGGAATCTCTCCCAGGTGCGGTAGGGGCGGCGTCGATAAGCGGGGATTTAGCGCCTCATGATCTTCTTGGACAGCCAGTTACCCAGGAACTGCGCGGCCTGCACCAGAATCACGATGACGATCACGGCCACGTACATGGTTTCCTTATCAAAGGCCCGGTAGCCGTACACAATGGCGAAGTCCGCCAGACCACCGCCGCCGATATAACCCACCATCGCGGACATATCCACGATGGCGATAAAGATAAAGGTATAACCCAGTACCAATGGACCCAGGGCCTCGGGAATAATCACCGAGGTAATGATCTTCCAGGGGCTCGCGCCCATAGAACGCGCGGCCTCGATCACGCCGGGATCAATGGCCACGAGGTTTTGCTCCACAATGCGGGCCACGGTGAAGGTGGCGGCAATAACCATCACGAAGATACCGGCGTCGCGCCCCACGGAGGTACCCATCGCGGCCACGGTGAGGGGTTGCAGGGCCGCGATGAGAATGATGAACGGAATGGGGCGAATGAAGTTCACCAGCACGTTCAGCACGGCATACACCACGGGGTTTTTGAGGATGCCGCCGGAGCGGGTGGTGTAGAGCAGCACGCCCACGGCCAGGCCCAGCAGGCCGGAGAGCAGCATGGTCACGGAGACCATGATGAGGGTATCGGCAATGGCTTCGCGGAAGGTATCGCCCAGGCGGTCCCAGTCTGCGGCGAGAACGGTGGTGGTCATCGGGTGATCTCCTGGATGGTGGTGGTCTGCGCCAAGGTATCGCGGAACGTTTCTACCGCGTCCGTCGGGCCGCTGAGCCGGACGGTCATCTTGCCAAAGCTGTGCTTTTGCAGGGTGGTCACGCCGCCGTGCACGATGGCGATGCGCACCCCGGCGGTGCGCGCGGTGGCGGCGGCAAAGAATCCGGATTCCTCGGTGAGTTCGATGGTGAACAGGCGGCCCTCGTGGGCGAGCAGGTCCGCGGCCTCCACGTTGTCCGGGGTATTGCGTAGCGACGTCGCCACGAAGCGCGCGGCCACCGCCGTGCGGGGCTGGGAGAATACCTCGTACACGCTGCCGTACTCCACCACGCGGCCGCTCTCCATCACGGCCACCTTGTCCGCGATGGCGCGCACCACCTCCATCTCGTGTGTGATGACCACGATGGTAATGCCCAGTTCCTTGTTCACCCGGCGTAGAAGTTCCAGCACGTCATGTGTGGTATCCGGGTCCAGTGCGGAGGTGGCCTCATCGGCCAGCAGCAGGGAGGGGTTGGTGGCCAGCGCGCGGGCGATGCCCACGCGCTGCTTCTGCCCGCCGGAGAGTTGCTCGGGGTAGTTCTGGCCCTTATCGGCCAGGCCCACAAAGCTCAGCAATTCCGCCACGCGGCGCTTGCGCTCCTCTTTGGGTACCCCGGCGAGTTTGAGCGGGTATTCGATATTGCCCGCCGCCGTGCGGGAGGTAAACAGGTTGAACTGCTGGAAGATCATGCCGATCTTGCTGCGCACGCCGCGCAGTTGGCGCTCGGACATTCCCACGATGTCGGTGCCGTCGAGAAGCAACTGTCCGGAGGAGGCCTGGTCGAGGCCGTTAATCAGGCGTACCAGGGTGGATTTACCCGCCCCGGAATAACCGATCACGCCGAGGATTTCCCCCGGTTCCACGGTGAAGGTCACGTTATCCACGGCGGTGGTTTCCTTGGCCTGGTTGCGGGCCTTGGCGGGGAACACCTTGGTGGTATTGCGGAACTCGATCCGGGTTCCGGTTCCGGGGGAGGTGCCGGTGGGGTGGGCGGCGGTGGAGGGATCAGCCATGAGGTTTGTACCTTAATTCTTCCTCGGGATGGGCCAGGGGCCAGGCAACGGGGCGCGACGTGATCCGTTGCGCCCCGTTGCTGGGTCTATTGGTGTTGCCGTGTGGGCTGCTAGCCGCGGTGGTGCGCCCGCTACTTGGCAGCGCGCAGATCATCTTCCAGTTTGTCCAGAACACCCTGGAGTTCCTCGGCGGGGCGCTTCACGGGAACGGAGGTGCCCTTGGAATCCTCCTGCACGGCGGCCTGCACCTCGGGGTCGTGCCAGATCTCCACGAGCTTGGCGATGTCCTCGTTATCCTTATCCTCCGCCTTGGTGACAAAGACGTTGATGTAGGGCTCGGCCAGCTTGTTCTTGGGATCGTCCTGGTAGATGGCGCTGTGGGGATCAATGCCCGCGCGGTCCAGGAAGTTGTTATTGATGATGGAGGGGCGGCCCTCGCCGTAGGTGACGGAGGTCTGGGCGGCGTCCACGGTGGTGACGCTCACCTTGGAGGCGGCCTCATCAATATCGGCCGGGGTGGGATCGAGCAGTTCCTGGGACTTCAGGGTGAGCAGCCCGGCCTGCACCAGCACGTTGATGGCGCGGCCCTGGTTCACGGTGTCATTTGGAATGGCGATGGTCTGGCCCTCGATGCCGGTGAGGGAGGAGTGATCCTTCCAGAACAGCGCCAGCGGCACGATCTCCGTGGAACCGATGGGGGTGAGATCCTGATCCGCGCCCACGTTGTAATTGGCCAGGAACTTTAGGTGCTGGAAGAGATTGACGTCCAGCTCGCCCTGGGCCAGGGCATCATTGGGAGTGCTGTAATCGCCAAACTCGGTGGTCTTGAGGTTGATTCCGGCGTCGGCGGCCTTATCCTCAAAGACCTTCCATGCTCCGCGTGCGGAATCGGTGGTGCCGATGCGGATGGCATCGGAGCTTGAGCAGGCGGCCAGGCCGGTGGTGGCGAGCGTGGCTACCACGCCGGCGGCGATCATGCGGCGAAGCTTCATGGGGCGAGGTCCTTTCCTCGTGTTCCTGAAATGTCTCATAGCACGATAGCAGCCACCGTACCGCTTAGTCTATTAAGGGCAAGGTATGCGGTCTACCAGGAGTGACGAGGGGAAAGGGAAAGGCCCACCGCGCGATCGTGAGGGGCGCGGTGGGCCTGCTATAGGGGGAATCTGCGGTTAAAAAGCGCCGCAGTTGCTGGTGGTGGGAGCGCCGTTGAAGCGATCCTTGATCCAGCTAAAGGACTCCGGTGCGCGGAGATACATGGGGATTCCGTGATTAATTCCGGTGCCCGTGAGGATCGCGGGAGTGCCCTCCGCGCGGAACTCCACATCGCCACCCAGTGCGCAGTAATCCTGCGCCATGCGGCGGGCCTGGCCCACCGGCACGATGTCATCGGCATCATCGTTGATCACAAGCATGGGGGCATTGAGGTTGCGGTGCCCGCGCTCCTGGGCCTCGTAGAACTCGCGGATGATCGGGTCGCGCTGGGCGATCTCCGTGAAGCTCTCCCCGGTGGTGGTCCAATTGCGGGAATCGCGGAAGCCCTGGGTGACCACGCTATCCACGGCGCAGGCATTCAGGCCGTTTTCCACGGCCGCGCGGCCCTGCTCGTTGAGGTAGCCCAGGAATGCCTCGTACGCCTGGGGATTATCCTCCACGGCACCCGCCACCAGGTAGGTTTGCAGGCCGCTGAGCAGGGTTCGGTCAAAGGCCTCCATCGTCTCGATCAGGCCGCTGGTGGGAGCGCCGGCGTAGGTGCCCTTGACGTTGAGCTCGGGGGCGTATTCCGCCGCGTACTCCGCGGCAGCGGCGGCGGAACCGCCACCCTGGGAATAGCCGTAGAAGGCGATGGGGGAGGTGGGCTCCACACCGGCGAAGGCCAGGGTGGCGCGGGCGGCGTCCAGCATGGCGTAGGCCTCGGGCTGATTGTTGAGGTAACGCTGCTGCCCCTCGGTGCCCATGCCCATGTGATCGGTCATGACCACGCGCATTCCCTGGGCCACGGCGGCGTACATGAGCGGAAGCTCGTAGTTCACGGCCACGGAATCGTTTTGGGGGTCAATGGCCGCCAACATGCCCGGCCCCAGGGAGGGGGCGCAGGCGCGTCCCTCGCCGCGGGTACCCGGTCCCATCACCAGGGTGGGGGTGGGGCCCTCCCCGCGCCACGGGGTGAGCGGCTCGATGACCACGCCGGAAACCACGGCGGGGGCGCCGCTGGGGGCGGTGGAGGAGTAGAGAATACGGTGAGCCTTGCCCGGCAGGTTCGGGGTGGGAAGTCCCAGGTAGGCGGCGGTGGAATCCGCGAGGTTGAGCGCGTGCGGGGCGATCTCGCTGCGGATCACGGTGCCCGGTTGCGCGGGAATCTCCGCGGGTGCCTGGTAGAAGGGCTCGGCGGGGTTGAAGATGGGGCTGTTGGCCCCAGGGGTGGGGAAGGGATTCTCGGCAGCCGTGGCGGGGATCGAAGAAACGGACAAAACGGTGGTCATACAGGCCGCGGTTGCACAGGCCAGCTTTGCTCGTAGGTTCATGGTCTACACCATATATAAAAGGAGAAGTATCAACAATTTTTAAGGTTGCTATACGGCCCCGGGGAATCCCACCTGCCGCCAGGCCTCGAAAACGGCGATCGAGGCGGAGTTGGAGAGGTTCATGGAGCGCCGCGCGGGCAGCATGGGAATCCGCACCCGTTGGGTGACCCTCGGGTGCGCCATGTGCTCCTCCGGCAACCCCGTGGGCTCGGTGCCGAAGAGGAGGGCGTCGCCAGGCAGGTAGGACACCGAGGTGTGCCACGTAGACGACGCCGAGGTAAAGGCGAACACGCGCGAATCCGGCAGCGCCGCGAGGCAGGCGTCCAGGGTGGGGTGAATGCGCACGTCCGCGAGGTCGTGATAATCCAGGCCTGCGCGCTTGAGGTGCTTATCGTCAAAATTAAAGCCCAACGGCTCCACCAGGTGCAGCCGCGCGCCGGTATTGGCGCACAGGCGAATGGCATTGCCGGTATTGCCGGGGATCACCGGATTATCAAAGATGATGTGAAAGGGCGCGGGCATGGCGCTCATTCTACGGGGAGGCATAATAGGTGCCGTGACTGCGATCAAACTGGATGGAAAACTCTACCGCGCCGAGCTTATCGACGCCCTGCGCCAGCGCGTGGACGCCCTGCGCGCCAAGGGCATCACCCCCGGCCTGGCCACCGTGCTGGTGGGCGAGGACCCCGGCAGCCAGAACTACGTGCGCATGAAGCACAAGGACTGCGAGGAGGTGGGCATTACCTCCATTCGCCGCGACCTGCCCGAGGAGACCACGCAGGAAGAACTCGAAGCGGTGATCGACGAACTCAACAATGATCCCGCCTGTACCGGCTACATCGTGCAACTTCCCCTGCCCAAGCACCTGGACGAAAATGCCATCCTGGAGCGCATTGACCCCGCCAAGGACGCCGATGGCCTCCACCCCGTGAACCTGGGCAAACTGGTGCTGAACGAGCCCGCGCCCCTGCCGTGCACCCCCAACGGCTCCATTCAACTGCTGCGCCGCTTTGGCGTGGAACTCGACGGCGCCAAGGTGGTGGTGATCGGGCGCGGGGTGACCGTGGGCCGCCCCATCGGCCTCATGCTCACCCGCCGCTCGGAGAACGCCACCGTCACCCTTTGCCACACCGGCACCAAGGACCTGGCTGCGGAAACCCGCACCGCGGACGTTATCATCGCGGCCGCCGGGCAGCCGCACATGCTCACCGCAGACATGATTAAGCCCGGTGCGGCGCTCCTGGACGTGGGCGTTTCCCGCGTGGACGGCAAGACCACCGGCGATGTCCACCCGGACTGCTGGGAGGTGGCCGGGGCGATCTCCCCCAACCCCGGGGGCGTGGGCCCCATGACGCGCACCTTCCTCATGGCCAACATCGTGGAGCGGGCGGAACGCCTGGCCGATGAATCCTAGCGATTACCTGGATAATCCCCACGACGTCGCCCTGCGTCCCTCGCGGCTACCGCTCTGGGCGCAGCGGACCATGATGGGGATTTTTCTGCTTGCGTTAGCCGCCAGCGCGCTTTTTGCCTTCACCGAGCACTGGCGGCGCGCCACCTTTAGCCTGGGTAGCGCGCTGGTGTGGCTGGCCGTGGTGCGCCTGCTGTGCGATTCCCGCCTGGTGGGGATCTTCGCGGTGCGCTCCCGGCGCTTTGACACGCTCTTTAGCACGCTTCTTGGCGGAAGCATGGCCTTTTTGGCGCTTTCGGTGGATTCCCTGGGGAGTTAGGGCAGCGCTTCTGCTTCCGTGTGGTGGGCTGCTGCGCTGTGGGTCGTCGTGCTGTGGGATCCTGTGCTGTGGGCCGCCGCGCGGCCGAGGAAACTCCGAATGATCCGATCCATCTGACGAGTCTCCGCCAGGAAGGCATCGTGCCCCACCGGGGAGACGATCTTGGCCATGCCCAGCAGGTTGCCCAGGTTGCGCGAAAGGTGCTCCTGCTGGTGGTAGGGGTAGAGAATATCTGTGTCCACCCCGGCCACAAAGGTGGGCGTGCCAATTGCCGCCAGTGCCTTGTTCAGCCCGCCCCGCCCCCGGCCGATGTCATGCCGATTCAGTGCGTCCGTGAGCGTCACGTAGGAACCCGCGTCAAAGCGCCGGGCCAGTTTATCCGCCTGATAATCCAGGTAACTCTCCACGGCAAAGCGTTGCTGTGGGCTGCGGAACGCTCCGCAGGGATTCTCCCCCTCCTGAGCGGAGGTGCCAAAACGCTCGTCCAGTTCCAACTCACCCCGGTAAGTGAGGTGCGCGATGCGTCGCGCGGTGGCAAGTCCCCCAAGGGGGGCCGTGCCGGTGGAATAGTAATCCCCGCCGTGCCAGTGGGGATCATTTTCCACCGCCGCGATCTGGGCGGACTGAATACCGATCTGCCAGGCGCTCGCGCGGGCGGACACGGCGAACACGCCCGCAGCGCTGAGGCGTTCCGGGTAAAGAGCAGCCCACTCTAGGGTGCGCGCCCCGCCCATCGAGCCGCCGAGTACGGCGTGCACGCGGTTGA
Organism: Corynebacterium sp. 21KM1197; assembly: GCF_033783015.1. NCBI lineage: Bacteria > Bacillati > Actinomycetota > Actinomycetes > Mycobacteriales > Corynebacteriaceae > Corynebacterium > Corynebacterium sp. 21KM1197. The sequence goes on from NZ_CP123907.1 coordinate 450,221, forward strand.
TGCCTAGGGCACGCAGGAAAAGGCGTTCCGCGTGCACCTGATCCCTAATAGAGAGGGCGGGAAAACGCGAGCCCCAGGCGGTAGCGGTGGCTTGCGACGCCGGTAGCGGGTTCGGGTGCGGGGAGGAGGGACCGGTGGAACCCTGGCAGCCGCCCAGCACGTTGGTGCTGATCACGCAGTAGCGGCGGGTATCCAGCGCCCGGCCTGGTCCTAAGAGGTCCCCCCACCACTGATCCACCCGGGAATCCCCGGTGAGGGCGTGCTCCACCAGCAGCACGTTGGAGTGATCCGGGGCGGGGGTGCCCCAGCGCTGGTAGGCGATCTGCGCGCCGGGAATGGTGGCCCCGGCTTCCGTGGTGAACGTGCCGATGGGCACGGTGGCGAGGACGCCCTCGGCGGCGAGGTGACTCATGGTGGGGCCTTCCGCTAGACGAATGGTGATAGACAACTCGGTATAGACAGCTTGGTTCGCCATCGTAGCGGAAGGGCGCGCGGGTTAGTGCTTTTTCTTTCGGTAGTACACCTGGCGGCGAATGTGGGCCACCACGTCGCCTTCCTCGTCAATGAGGTCCAGGTCAAACCAGTGTAGATACTTGGAGCCGTCCGCCGTCTTTTCCTTGATGAGGGCGATGGTGGCGTCATCGATGGAAATATCCGCGCTGATTCTGCCGCGCCCCGGCTTGACGAACTTGGCCTCCACGCCCACGTCCCAGATGTAATAGTCCGACCCCAACTGGTACATGGACACCAGCATGAAGAAGGGGTCCGTCATAGACAGCATGGTGCCGCCAAAGGCGGTGCCCACCGCGTTGCAGGTGAGTTTGTTGGGCTTGTAGGTGACCAGGAAGCGGGAGCCGTCCGGGGCGTATTCCTTGATCTTCACCCCGGCCCCCAGAAAGGGGGGCCAAAACGGCATGAAGCGGGCGAGGGTGCGGGGAGAGTACATGGCGGGCCTTTGCTATTCGACGAAAATGTGATCTGGGTCAAGATGATAGCAAGGCGGGTGCGCTATTTTCCCTGCCACTGTGGGGTTGGTGGGGTGCATGGGCTTCACGCAGTGGCAGGGAAAAGTACGTTAGAGCGCCTGGAAGCCGAGGTCGAGGTCGGCCAGAATGTCCTCGATGTGCTCGATCCCCACGGAAAGCCGGATCGTGGCGGGTGAGATCCCCGCGCGGGTCAGACCGTGCTCGTCGGACTGTGAGTGCGTGGTGGTGGCGGGGTGTGCCACCAGGGAGCGCACGTCCCCGATGTTGGCGAGGTTGGAGTGCAGGCGCAGGGCGTCGATAAAGCGCCACGCCTCCTCCTTACCTCCCGCAACGTCAAAGGAAAGTACCGAGCCGGTGTGCGCCAGCCCCAGGCGCTCCTTGACCGGGTACCAGGGGGAATCCGGCAGGCCCGCGTAATTGATCTTGGTCACGGCGCTTTGGCTGGCCAGGTACTCGGCCACCGCGCGGGCGTTGGCGTTGTGCCGCTCCACGCGCAGGCTCAGGGTGTCCAGTCCCTGCAAGGTGATCCAGGCGTTGAAGGGGGAGAGGGCGGCACCCGTATCGCGCAGCAGGCCCGCGCGGGCCTTGAGTCCAAAGGCGACGTCGCCAAGATCGACGTAGCGCAGGCCGTGATAGGCGGGATCGGGGGTGACAAAGTAGGGGAATACCGGCTGGCCATCGCGCTCCACCGTCCAGTCGAAGGAACCGCCGTCCACCAGGATTCCGCCGATCCCGGAGCCGTTGCCGGTGTAGAACTTTGTGAGCGAGGCCACCACCACGTCCGCGCCCAGTTCCAGCGGGCGTACCAGGGCGGCGGTGGCGATGGTGTTATCCACGATCAGCGGCACCTGGTGGGCGTGCGCCACCTCGGCCACGGCGGGAATATCCAGCACATCGGCCTGGGGGTTGGCAAAGGTCTCGCCGTAGAAGGCCTTGGTGTTGGGCTTGACGGCGGCGGCCCAGGAGGTAGGATCATCCGGGTTTTCCACGAAAGTGACCTCGATGCCCAGGCGGGCCAGGGTGGATTGAAAGAGCGTTTCCGTGCCGCCGTAGAGGCGCGGGGAGGTGACGATGTGATCGCCCGCGGCCGCGAGGTTCAAGATCGCGGCGGTTTCCGCCGCCTGGCCGGAGGCAAAGGCCACGGCGTGCGTGCCGCCCTCCAGGGAGGCCAGGCGATTTTCCAGGGCCTCCGTGGTGGGGTTGGTGAGCCGGGAATAGATGGGCCCGGCGTCCTCCAGGGCAAAGCGCTGCTTGGCGTGCTCGGCGGAGTCGAACACGTAGGAACTGGTGAGGTGAATGGGTTGGTTGCGCGAGGCGGTATCGGAGTCCACGGACTGTCCGGCGTGAATGGAGCGGGTTTCAAAGTTCCACCGCGCGGCCTGGGAATTATCGTACTTGGGGGCCATGATCGTGCCTTTCTTTAAGCGGAAGTGTGATTGGCAACCCACCCTAGTGAACCGCTCTGTCTATGTGGAAGATTTATATTCAGCCACGCCCACCCTGTATCTTCGATTGCGATTTGCAGGCAGGGTTAGACGCCTCACACAAGGGGCGGCGGAAGGGAGCGGCGATGGAGGTTCTGCGAAACGAGGCCACGGGGCAACCCGTGGGCGTGGTGGGGCAGCGGCCCTCGGCGGCGTCGAAAGTAATCATGCTGGTCATCGCCATCGTTGCCGCCGTGGGCTGGGCGATAATCGCGCTCCATCGCGGGGAGACCATCAACTCCGTGTGGCTGGTGGCCGCCGCCGTGGGCTCCTACTTCATCGCCTACACCCTGTATTCGCGGCTGATCGCGTACAAGGTGGTGCGGCCCCGCGACGATCGCGCCACCCCCGCCGAGCAGCACGCCGACGGCTGCCCACCGATCGCCGCGTGCTCTTTGGGCATCACTTCGCTGCCATCGCGGGCGCGGGTCCGTTGGTGGGGCCGGTGATGGCGGCCCAGATGGGCTACCTGCCCTCCACCTTGTGGATCGTGCTCGGCGTGATCTTTGCCGGGGCGGTGCAGGATTACCTGGTGCTGTGGGTGTCCACGCGGCGTCGGGGGCGCTCCCTGGGGCAGATGGTGCGCGATGAGATGGGCCGCGTGGGCGGTGCCGCCGGAATCGTGGCGGTGATCGCCATCATGATCATCATCATCGCGGTGCTGGCGCTGATCGTGGTCAATGCCCTGGCGCACAGCCCCTGGGGCGTGTTCTCCATCGCCATGACCATTCCGATCGCGTTATTCATGGGCGTGTACATGCGCTACCTGCGCCCGGGCCGGATCGTGGAGGTCTCCGCCATCGGCGTGGTGCTCCTGCTCGCCGCCATCGTGGCCGGCGGTTGGGTGGCGGAAACCTCCTGGGGTGCGGAGTGGTTCACCCTCTCCCCGGTGGTGCTGGCCTGGTGCCTGATCGCCTACGGCGTGGTGGCGGCCCTGTTGCCGGTGTGGCTGCTGCTGGCCCCGCGCGATTACCTCTCCACCTTCATGAAGATCGGCGTGATCGCCCTGCTCGCGGTGGGAATCATCATCGTGCGCCCCGAGGTGCAGATGCCCGCGATCACGCACTTTGCCCGCGAGGGCGGCGGCCCGGTGTTCTCCGGCTCGCTCTTCCCCTTCCTCTTCATTACCATCGCCTGCGGCGCGCTCTCCGGGTTCCACGCCCTGATTTCCTCCGGCACCACGCCCAAACTGGTGGAAAAGGAATCCCAGATGCGCATGATCGGCTACGGCGGCATGCTCATGGAATCCTTTGTGGCGATCATGGCGCTGATCGCCGCCGTGGTGATCGACCGCCACATGTACTTTGTGATGAACGCCCCCGCCACACTCACCGGCGGCGCGGCGGACAGCGCTGCCACCTGGGTGAACTCCCTGGGGCTGCCCGGAGCCGACCTCAGCGCCCAGCAGCTTAACGACGCCGCCGTGGCCGTGGGGGAGGAGACCATCATCTCCCGCACGGGCGGCGCGCCTACCCTGGCCTACGGCATGTCCGAGATCCTTACCGATGTGTTCGGCAACGCCGCCTTGCAGGCGTTCTGGTACCACTTTGCGATCATGTTCGAGGCGCTGTTCATCCTCACCACCGTGGACGCGGGCACCCGCGTGGCCCGCTTCATGATGACAGACACCCTGGCCGCCGTGCCCGGCTTGGGCCGCTTCCGCGATCCCTCCTGGGCCCCGGGAAGCTGGATCGCCACTTTCCTGGTGTGCGGGCTGTGGGGCTCCATTTTGCTCATGGGCGTGAGCGATCCCCTGGGTGGCATCAACGTGCTCTTCCCGCTCTTTGGCATCGCCAATCAGTTATTGGCCGCCATTGCGCTCTCCCTGGTGCTCGTGGTGGTGATGAAAAAGGGCCTGTACAAGTGGGCCTGGATTCCCGGCCTGCCCCTGGCCTGGGACCTGGTGGTGACCATGACGGCCTCCTGGCACAAGATCTTCTCCTCCGACCCCGCGATTGGCTACTGGGCCCAGCACCGCCGCTTCCGCGATGCCTTCGATCAGGGCCTGGACTCCTTTGGCAGCGCCACCTCGCGGGAGGCGATGGAGGCCGTGGTGCGCAACACCGCCGTGCAGGGCGTGCTCTCCATCGTGTTTGCGGTGCTGGTGATCGTGGTGATCGCCGCCGCCGTGGTGGCCTGCCTGCGGGCGGTGCGGCAGCGTTCGGAGGGGGAGGAGCCGCAGAGCAGCGAGGAACCCTTTGCGCCCTCCAACCTGTTCGCCCCCGCCGGGCTGGTGGCCACGGCGGCGGAGAAGGAGATTGAAAAGGAGGCGCTGCGCTCATGAGGGGCTTGCTACGGAAAGCGTACTGGTACGTGGCGGAAATGCTGGGGGAGAACGCTTACCGGCACTACGTGGAGCACCTGCGCGCCCACCACCCGGAGGCCTCGGTGCCCAGCGAGCGGGAGTTCTGGAAGGAAACCTGGGCGGAGCGGGGGGCTAATCCGGGGGCGCGGTGTTGTTGAGGGACGTTCGAGTGTGAGTGGATTGCCGATGCGAACGTTATTCCGTACGCTTCAGTGTCATGGCAAGCACCACGTCCACCGCCGCCCGAGCTAACTTGTACCGCCTTATTGATGAGGTGAACGAACATTCGGATCCGCTCCTCATCACGGGACAGCGCCACAACGCGGTACTCGTGGGGGAGGAGGATTGGCGGGCCATCCAGGAGACCCTGTACCTGACCTCCATTCCCGGCATGGTGGGATCCCTGCGAGAGGCTGAGGCCGAGGGCGTCAAGGGAGGATCCACGGAGCTGGAATGGTAAGCCAGGAATGGCGGATTGTGTACTCAAAGCCTGCGCAAAAGGACGCTCGGAACCTTTCCGCTGCGGGGTTAAAACCTAAAGCACAGGTTTTACTTCGACTCTTAGAGCGCGACCCTCTGGCCACTCCTCCGCCTTGTGAGAAACTGGTGGGTAATCTTGCCGGGTACTTCTCCCGCAGAATCAATATCCAACACCGGCTGGTGTATAAGGTCCTTGAGGAGGAGAAAACCGTGCTGGTGCTGCGCATGTGGAGCCATTACGAATGAGGCATGAATAAAAGGAGGGCACCCCGAGCGGGTGCCCTCCTTTATCGGGAAAAGAGGAATTGCTTAAGCCTTAATCCCATCAATGATCTCATTGAACGCCGCAGACGGACGCATGATGGCGGTGGTCTTGGCCTCGTCCGGCCAGTAGTAGCCGCCGAGGTCGGCGGGCTGGCCTTGGGCCGCAATCAGTTCGGCGTCGATCTGCTCGGCCTTGTCCGCCAGGGCCTTGGCCACGGGGCCAAAGACCTCGGCCAGGGCGGCGTCCTCGGTCTGCTCCGCCAGGGCGCGCGCCCAGTAGAGGGAGAGCCAGAAGTGGGAGCCGCGGTCGTCGATCTCGCCCACCTTGCGGGAGGGGGACTTGCCCTCGTCGAGAAGCGTCTCGGTGGCGGTGTCCAGGGCCGCAGCCAGCACGGCGGCGCGTTCGTTGTCCCCGCCGCCCTGGGCGAAGTGGCGCAGGGACTCGGCCAGGGCCAGGTACTCGCCCAGGGAATCCCAGCGCAGGTGGTTTTCCTCCTGCACCTGCTGGACGTGCTTGGGGGCGGAGCCTCCCGCGCCGGTCTCAAAGAGGCCGCCACCGGCCATGAGCGGCACGATGGAGAGCATCTTGGCGGAGGTGCCCAGTTCGAGGATGGGGAAGAGGTCGGTGTTGTAATCGCGCAGCACGTTACCGGTCACGGAGATGGTGTCCTCGCCTCGGCGCAGGCGCTCCACGCTGACCTTGGTGGCCTCCACGGGGGAGAGGATCTGAATGTCTAGGCCCTCGGTATCGTGCTCGGCCAGGTACTTGTTCACCAGGTCGGTGAGGTTGCGGTCGTGGGCGCGCTCCGGGTCCAGCCAGAAGATGGCGGGCGTGCCGGAGAGGCGGGCGCGCTTGACGGCCAGCTTCACCCAGTCGCGGATGGGGGCGTCCTTGGTCTGGCAGGCGCGCCAGATGTCCCCGGCCTCCACCTCGTGGGAGATGAGCACCTCGCCGGCGGAGTTGCGCACCTCCACCCGGCCCGCGGCGGGGATCTTGAAGGTCTTGTTGTGGGAGCCGTACTCCTCGGCCTTCTGCGCCATGAGGCCTACGTTGGGCACGGTGCCCATCGTGGTGGGGTCGAAGGCGCCGTTGGCCTTGCAGTCCTCGATCACGGCCTGGTACACCCCGGCGTAGGAGGAGTCGGGGATCACGGCCAGGGTGTCCTGCTCCTGATCGTCCTTGTTCCACATGTGGCCGGAGGTGCGGATCATGGCGGGCATGGAGGCGTCGATGATGACGTCCGAGGGCACGTGCAGGTTGGTGATCCCCTTGTGGGAGTTCACCATCGCCAGATCGGGGCCCTCCTCCAGGGCCTTATCAAAGGCGGCGCGGATCTCTGCGCCGCCCTCCAGGTTCTCCAGGCCGGTGAAGATGGCGGCCAGGCCGTTCTCGCCGTTGAGGCCCGCCTCCTCCAGCACCTCGCCGTACTGATCGAATACGTCCTTGAAGTAGGCGCGTACCACGTGGCCGAAGATGATGGGATCGGAAACCTTCATCATGGTGGCCTTGAGGTGCGCGGAGAAGAGCACGCCCTCCTCCTTGGCGCGGGCCACCTGGGCGATGAGGAACTCATCAAGAGCCTTGGCGGAGAGCACGGTGCCGTCAATGACCTCGCCGGCCAGCACCGGCAGGGCCTTCTTCAGGGTGATCTGGTGATCGTCCGCGCCCACGTGAACGATGGAGAGGGTGTCCTCGGCGGGCATAATCACGGACTTCTCGTTGTGGCGGAAATCGTGATCGCTCATGGTGGCCACGGTGGTCTTGGAATCCGTGCTCCACGCGCCCATCGAGTGCGGGCGCTTGCGGGCAAAGTTCTTCACGGCCTTGGGTGCGCGGCGATCGGAGTTGCCCTCGCGCAGCACGGGGTTCACGGCGGAGCCCTTGACGGCGTCGTACTTGGCGCGTACCTCGCGCTGCTCCTCCGTGGAGGTCTCCTCCGGGTAATCGGGAATATCAAAGCCTGCGGCCTGCAATTCCGCGATGGCGCGCTTGAGCTGCGGCAGGGAGGCGGAGATATTGGGGAGCTTAATGATGTTCGCCTCGGGCGTCTTGGCGAGGTCGCCCAGCTCGGCCAGGGCGTCGTCGATACGCTGCTCGGGGCGAAGTCGCTCCGGGAACTGCGCGAGGATACGTCCGGCCAGGGAAATATCCCGCGTTTCCACCTCAATGCCCGCGGTGGAGGCGAAGGCCTCCACGATGGGCTTGAGGGAATACGTTGCCAGCAATGGCGCTTCATCGGTGCGGGTCCACATGATCTTGGCCATGATTACTCCTCGTCCTTGGGGTTCTCGGTCATCTCAACGGCTATCCAGGGTACCCCTAACCAGCGCGCCAGGTGTGCGGAAACTCAGCTCATGGACACGCCCCGGCGCCAGTAGCCCATAAACGCCACCTGCGAGCGCGCCACGCCCACCTCGCGCACCAGGTATCGTCGCAGGTCTTGCACCACGCCGGACTCCCCGGCGATCCAGAAGTATTCCCCCTCCCCGGTGGCCTCGGGCACCTCCCAGAGTAACTGTGCCTTATCACCCACCAGGTGCGGCTCGGGCACCTTGTGCTTATCGACGCCCCCTTTACCCCGCAGGTGCTCCCGCAGGGATTGACGAAGCAGATCGCCCAGTGGCGCGCCCTCGCGCGGCAGCCAGGTGATAGGGGCGGGGCTGGCGATAGGGAGACAATCCGCGCGGGTGGGTACCTCGATATAGGCGCGGGCGCTGAGATCGGGGTGATGGTGGTGAAGATCCTCCAGGATCCGGGCGATGGCGGGGGCGGCCGTCTCATCGCCGCACAGGGTGATGGACTGCGCGGCTCCCGGGCGGAACTCGATGCCGGAACCGCTATCGACCCCCGCGCGCGGCCCCACCACCAACACCTCCGCGCCGGGGGTGGCCTGGGCGGCCCACTGGGCGGCCGGCCCGGTGGCGGCGGGATCGAGGTGCAGCACGAAGTCCACGATGAGTTCGGGGGCGTCGGTAGTGGACGCGGCGGGGCGCAGTTCCCTGATGGAGTAGGTGCGCATGTCCCCACGTCGATCCTCCGGGAGCGCCAACCAATCCTGGTACCAATTCTGCGAGCCCGCGAGGTCCGGGAGCGCGCCCGTGGCGCGCGGCGGGAAGATGAGCTTAATGCGCTGGTCATACACGGGATTGCCGGTATTGCCGATCTCCGCCATGCCCGGCCCGCCCAGGGTGACGCGCACAAAGTGCGGGGAGAGGCGCTCGGCCCGGATCACCTGGGCGCGGGCCACCGCGTAGGGCGGGCGCGCGGTTTCCTGCTGGCTGCTCATGGTGTGCTCCTCTCCGGGGATAGTTCACCCTAACCTACGTGAAGTTCCCGGAGCGGTGGGGGAGTATTGGCCTGGCTCCCATCGGTGTCTATTGTGGTGCGCATGACGCTGACCATTACCTCCGTGAATGTCAATGGCGTGCGCGCCGCCACCAAAAAACGCAGCGAGGAAAACCTCGGCATGAACGCCTGGCTGGAACAAAACCAGCCGGACGTGGTGCTCCTGCAAGAGGTACGCGCCAGCATCGAGCAGACCCACGCGGCCCTGGCCCCCGCGCTGGAAGCCGGGTGGCACTACGAGGGCGCTCCCGCCGCCGCCAAGGGGCGCGCCGGGGTGGGGATCCTCAGCCGCACCCCGCTGCACGACGTCTCCGTGGGCTTCGGTTCCTTTACCGATTCCGGCCGGTGGATCGAGGCCACGGTGGAGGCGGACTTTGGCCCGGTGCGCGTGGCCTCCCTGTACCTGCCGTCTGGTTCCGAGAATACGGAGAAGCAGGACGAGAAGTACCGATTCTTCGACGAGTTCGACGAGGTACTGGCCCAGCGCGCGCAAGAGCATAAGAATATGGTGATCGGCGGAGACTGGAATATCTGCCACCGCCGCGAGGACCTGAAGAACTGGAAGGGCAACATGAAGAAGTCCGGCTTCCTGCCGGACGAGCGGGCCTTTATGGACTCCCTCTTTGGCACCTTCCCGGACGAGGCCACGCAGGTGGAATCCGGTGTAGGTGAGTTCTTAGGCGCCGTGGACTATACCGGAGGGCGGGCGCGCGCGGCGGCCCAGGAGCCGCAGTGGTTTGACGTGAACCGCCGCCTCAACCCGGAGGGGCCGGGGCCGTACACCTGGTGGACGTACCGGGGCCAGGCCTTTAATAACGACGCCGGGTGGCGCATTGATTACCAGGCCGCCACCGCCGCCATGATGGAACGAGCTCAGAAAACCTGGGTGGACAAGGCGGAGGCGGTGGAACTTCGCTGGTCCGACCACTCGCCGCTCAACGTCGTGTACGCATAATGCTGCTTTCCGTTCTTTACGTAGTAGGCATTACGGCGGAGTCTGTCACCGCCGCGCTCTCCGCGGGGCGGCAAAAGATGGACGTGTTTGGCGTGGTCATGGTGGCCTGCATGACGGCCCTGGGCGGGGGAGTGGTGCGCGATGTGCTGCTCAATAATTACCCCCTGACCTGGGTGGAGCAGCCAATTTACCTCATCATCGTGATCGTGGCGGCGCTGATTACCATCTCGCTGTCCTTCCTCATGTACTACTTCCGGGTGCTCTTCCTGGTGCTCGACGCGGTGGGCCTGGCCACGTTCTCCGTGTTGGGCACCCGGATCGCCCTGGAATTAGGCCACGGCTTTGTCATCGCCACCGTTTCCTCCGTGGCCACCGGCGTGGCCGGAGGCGTGCTGCGCGATCTCATGTCCGACCGCATGCCCCTGGTGTTTGCCAAGGAACTCTATGCCTCCATCTCCGTGCTGGTGACCATCACGTACATGGGGCTCTTGCAGGTGGGGCTATCCGAGCACTGGGTGGTGATTGTGGCGCTGGTGGTGGGCTTTGGTGCCCGGTGCCTGGCGATCTATTACGACAAGGGCCTGCCGGTATTCGAGTACCTGGGGCGCGATCAACCCATCGACCCGCGCGTGCGGCTCTCCTATCACCTGCTGCGGCGGGGCTGGCGCAGCGCCAGGCGACGCTCCGGCTACGACGCCGCCCGCTATGCGCTGCTCAACCGGCAGGCGGGGCGCCACCACAGGAAGCCAAAAAACGAGGACATTCAGTGGTCGCTCACCGTGGAGCTGGATAACAAGAAGCGACGCAAGCACGCCAGGGATAAGGTTCAGGCGTGGTCGCCCAAGAAGGGGAAGCGGGCCGCCCCCGGTGGAGAATAACTGTGGACGTGTCTTATACTTCAACCCGATAAGGCACTTCCCGTTTGATTGGATCTATATATGGTTGCGATAGTGTTATTCGTTCTCGGGCTCGCCGGTGTGGTCGGCGGGTTCCTCTGGGCCGCGGCCGCCGGGCATAGCATCGCCGCGATCCTGGCCGCGCTGGTGATCGCGGTGGGTGGCTCCTTGCTGACCGCCGCCTGGGCCGTGGTGGCGGACAAGATCAGCCCCACCTCCAAGAAGCTCTAAAGGGCGAATAGCGCTAGTAGACCAGCCCCCTTCCGTCACGGGAGGGGGCTGGTCTTATTTTTGTGGGATTAGAGGCCGCGTCGGGCGCTCCAGGCGGTGACGGCGATGGCGGCAAGAAGCGGCGGGAGGGTGAAAATGTACACGCCGGGGACGGGGGCGTGAATGGTGAGATCCGAGGGATATATCTCGGAGGAAACCGCGTACATGAAAGCTAATCCGCCGAACACGCTGAGAGAAATAATCGCGATCATGATCGAACTGAGTCTTTGCGACATGAGAGCGCCGAACATGGTGCCTAGGGCCGCAGCGGTGCCGATCAGACAGAAAAAGATCGTGAACGTGAGCGCGAGGCTGCTCGCGGGGCTGATCGTGGGTTCGATGGTGAATGTGGAGGGGATGGAACGTACCATGAGGGAGCTATGGGGATTGCCGATATAGGCGGTGACGGCCCCGATGGCGGAAAGAGGGATGGTGAAACCGGCGATGGTGAGCAGGTTGCTGCCAAACCACTTCTGCCAGGGAACGCCGAGGGAGAGGTGGGCCCGAAGATCGGTGGCGGCCGCCCAGAACAGGGCAAAGGTGGCGGGGAGGAGAAGCATATTCCACGTATCGGCATCGGGGAAAAAGCGGTTGCTCAGTCCTAGCACGAGAGCGATGAGCGCGGTGCCGATGAGGAAGAGGCGCTGGGAGGAGCGATAAAACACTTTCCACATTAGGAGCGATTCCTTTCCTGATAGACCAGGGTGTCGATAGCGGCGGCGTCCTCGGGGTATTCCACGGTGACCCCATGGGGGACGTGTGCGGGCGTGCCGCTAAGGGTGAGGCGGGTGAGATTGCCGAGGGTTTGCTCGCGCAGAACGGGTAGGGAACCGGCGGCCTGCCGAACCTCCGTGGTGGGCCCGCTGAGAATGGGGAAGCGGGCGCGAAGATCGTCGAGGGAATACGTGCCGCCCAGGTGGCCTCGATGGATTGGGGTGGCGTCCTCCACCAGGCCTGCGAGGTCCTCGGCGCGGTGCGAGGTGATGATGATCGTAAGTAGCGGGCTTCCCTGAATGAGGCCCAGCAGCGCGGCGCGCAGGCCCTCGCGCGCGGTGACGTCGAGGCCGGTGAAGGGTTCGTCGAGAAGCATGAGCGGGGCGCGGCTGGCCAGCGTGGTGGACACCGCCGCGAGTTGCCTCCCGCCCACGCTGAGTTTGCGGGTGGAACTGTGTGGGGTGAGGTCGAGGGGTTCGAGGAGCCTTTCTGCCAGCGCGTGATCGAACTCTGGGTGCACGAGCGCGGCGGCGGAAAAGTGATGGTACAGGCGCTCCCCGGCAAAGGAAATATCATTGCCCGTCATGGACATGGCGGCGGCACTCACATCCCGGCTACCGGAGCGTAGTGGAGTGAGGCCCGCGATGGTGCGCAGCAGCGTGGTCTTGCCGGAACCATTGGGGCCGATGAGGCCGTGCACGCCGGGTTCTAGTTCCCACGTGGTGGGGGCGAGGAAACCTCGCCTATCCACGGCTTGGTGAATCTTCATGGTTATTCCTTTCTTGCTCGGTGGCTGCGTGTTCAGTGGTCTCGCGCTCGATGGCCTCGTGCTTAATGGTGGCGATGAGATCGCTGAGGCTAAGCCCCAGAGCTGACGCCTCGCGCAGAAGCGGGCGAATGTAATCGCGGGCTAGGTGTGCGCGCCGCTGCTCGAGGATTTGCTCGCGGGCCGTGGGGGTGACGAACATGCCTAGCCCGCGCCGCTTTTCCACCAGGCCCTCCTGATGAAGGGCGGTGAGCGCCTTGGCGGCGGTGGTGGGATTGACGGAGTGGAAGGCGGAGAGTTCGTTGGTGGAGGGGGCGCGTTCCCCTTCCTTGAGGGTGCCGGCGGCGATGTGATCGCGGAGTTCATCGGCTATGCGCTGGTAGAGGGGTCGGGGATCGGTGCTCATGTCATGGGTACCTCCTTCGGTGGGTGAGTTTACCACTTATGTGGGTAACCATGTAGGTGGTGTGGAATGGTGGGGTAGCGTGGGGCGCAGCATATCCGCAGAAATACCGCTCAAGGAGGGACAATGGGACTCTTGCGTGGCCCGATATGGGAGATGAGGGACACGGGGAGCGCTGACACTGACAGCACCTTTATCCGAATCCGGCTCTGCGGCGACGTCGCCGTGGCCGAGTTCTTCCTCACGGAGTTATGCAGTTTTTTCGGAATTGACGGGCTTGATTGTCTGCAAAGGCAATTCCGCGTTTGGTACGAGGAAGAGTGCTTTTCCTGGGACCCGGTGGAGAAAATCCATGTGGAGCAGAGGCCCTTTTCCCACTACTTCCCCTCCACCAGGGTTCCGGGCTGTTATGCCCCGCAGCCGCTCCCCGAGGCCATCGACGGGAAGATCATGTGGGGAATGGCAAAGGAATAAGTCCCAGGGGCAAGGTGGGGTACCAGCACAGGGCAGGCTCCCCGCCAGCCCCCGTGGGGAAACCTCTACACTGATAAGGCATGAGCGAAGAGCACGGCGTATCCCCGGCGACCCCCGCCGATGGCACCCCCCAGCGCGTCCTTTCCGGTATTCAGCCCACCGCGGATTCCTACCACCTGGGCAATTACCTCGGAGCGCTGAAGCAGTGGATTGACCTCCAAGACGGCTACGATGCCTTCTACTTCATTCCCGATCTCCATGCGATCACCGTGGAACAGGATCCCGAGGAGTTGCGCGCTCGCACCCTGGCGGGTGCCGCCCAACTCTTAGCCCTGGGGATTGACCCGGAAAAGTCCACGCTCTTTGTGCAGTCGCAGGTGCCCGCTCACGCGGAACTCACCTGGGTGCTCACCTGCCTCACCGGCTTTGGGGAGGCTTCCCGCATGACGCAGTTCAAGGACAAGTCCGCCAAGCAGGGCTCCGAGCGCACCTCGGCGGGCCTTTTTGCCTACCCCATGCTCATGGCGGCCGATATTCTCCTGTACCGCCCGCACCTGGTGCCGGTGGGAGAGGATCAGCGTCAGCACCTGGAACTCACCCGCAACCTCGCGGAGCGCTTTAACCACCGCTACGGATCCACCTTTGTGGTGCCGGAGGGCTTCATTCCCGAGGGGTCGGCCAAGATCTACGATCTGCAAGACCCCACCTCCAAGATGTCCAAGTCCGGCGCTAACCCCAAGGGCCTGGTGAATCTCCTGGACGATCCCAAGACGTCTGCCAAGCGAATCCGCTCCGCCGTGACGGACAACGACGGCGTGATCGCCTATGACCGGGAGAACAAGCCCGGTGTGTCCAACCTCCTGGGTATCCAATCCGCGCTCACCGGCACCCCCATCGCGGACCTGGTGGCTTCTTATGAGGGCAAAGGCTACGGCGTGCTCAAGGTGGACACCGCCGAGGCATTGGAGGCCTTTACCACTCCGCTGCGGGCGCGGTACGAGGAGTTCATGGGGGATCGCGCTGAATTGGAGAATATCCTGGCCAAGGGGGCGCAGCGCGCCTCCGAGGAGGCCGCGCCGCTGTTGGCCGAGGTGTATGACAAGATGGGCTTCCTGCCGCCGCGTTCCGCCTAGCTGGAGGGGGACGGTAGACGTGCGGGGACGTCGATAAGCGTCACCTTAAGTGTGGAATCGTAGGCGCGGACACGGGCATGGTTTACTGTGGTGTCGGTGGGCACCACACGCGCCCGCGCAACCGCTAACCGCCTACGAGAGGAGCCTGTACCGTGGCCACCGTCACCAGCGCCGATAAGCGCGATACGGATGAATACGGCATTGAACGTATCCGCACTGACGAGCCAGGCTTGATTGATAAGCTCCGCGAAAAGTGGGGATGGTTCGATCACGTCATGCTCATGCAGGAGCGCTACAGTCTGATGGGCGGTAACCAGTACTCCGCGGGTATTACGTACTTCTCCGTGCTGGCGATGTTCCCGATCCTCATGCTCAGCGTGGCCATCGCGGCCACCGTGCTGGCGGCCAACCCGGATCAATTGGAGCGTCTCCAGGACCAGATCGCCGGGAATCTGGACGGCCAGATGGGCGATATGGTCAATGAGATTTTGGATACCGCCATCGCCCAGCGCGGTACTGTGGCCGGAATCGGTGCGGTGACCGCCTTGTGGTCCGGGCTGGGGTGGATGAACAACCTGCGCTACGGCGTGTCCAAGATGTGGAGGGTAGATCCCACGGACGGCAACTTTGCCGTGAAAAAGGCCTTTGACCTGGTGGGCCTGTTGGGTCTGCTGCTTTCCTTCGCCGTGGCCTTTGGCATGACCGCCGTGGGCTCCTCCGGGGTGACCACGAGGCTTCTGGAGATGGCCGGGATTGATGACGCCCCCGGCATGCAGTACGTGATTCAGGCCGTGGCGCTCCTGGTGGGCCTGCTGGCGAACTTCCTGGTCATGGCCTGGATGATTATTTTCCTGCCGCGCACGCACGTGCCGCGCCGTTCCGGGCTCAAGGCGGCGGTGATCGGCGCTGTGGCCTTTGAGATCATCAAGCAACTGGGTTCGGTCTTTGCCTCCAACGCGCTGAATAACCCCGCCGGTGCCACCTTTGGCCCGATCATCGGCCTCATGGTGATCATGTATCTGATCTGGCGCGTGGTGCTCTATGTTTCCGCATGGGCGGCCACAACGGAGGAATCCCTGGCCGAGACCCCCGTCCCCGCGCCGGAACCCGCGGTGATCCGGGTGCGCAACGAGATCCGCGAGGAGACGTTCTCGCCTAAGGTCCTGGGGGCGGGCGCGGCGCTGGGGGCCACCGCCGCGTGGCTGCTGCGTCGCCGCAAGTAACTGCTTATCGACGCCGCCGCAGGCTCAGCAGCGCGAGAACGGCCGCGGCGGCCAGCACGATTCCCGCCACGACGGTGCCGATGAGGGCGCCGCGCTGCGCGATCGAGGAGGACTCGGGACTATCGCCCGGCTGCGGAGCTGGGGAGGGGGCGGCGGAGGATTCCGTCTTGTTTGGTTGCTGATCCAGGTTGCCTACGTTTGCCCCGCGCGGCAGCGCGTAGGCGGCGTGGAGAAGCTTCTGGGCCTGCTCCCACGGGCGGCCCTTATCAATGGTGGTATCCAGCAGCACGGCGGCCAAGCGGCGGCCCCCGCGATCCATCGCGCCCACGAAGGTGTGGTTGGCGTCATCGGTATAGCCGGTCTTGCCACCAATGCCATCGGGGTCGTTGAGGAAGAGCCCGTTATCGTTCCACACCTCGTAGCCGGGATATTCGTCATATCCGGGGAGATTCCAGAACTCCGTGTTCACAATCGCCGCAAAGGCCGGATTCCGCCACGCATAGCGATACATCTTGGCCAGGTCGGTCACGGAGGTCATTTGCCCGGCGGCATCCAGCCCGGTGACCGAACCCACGTGGGTGTCGGTGGCCCCGATCTGGGCGGCCAGGTCATTGACCTTGCGCAGCGCCACGGCGTCCCCACCCAGGGCCTCCGCGAGCGCCTGAGCGGCGTCATTTCCGGAGGCCAGCAGGAGGCCGTGCAGCAGATCCTCCGTGGTGTACCGCCCCGTGGTGCCGATCCCCACGGCGGAGCCCTCCATTCCGGCGGCCCGCTCACTCACGGGGATCACGGCGTGATAGTTCAGGTCGCGCAGGGCCACCAGGGCCAGCAGCACCTTGATCACGCTGGCGGGGCGGTATCGCCCGTGCGGATCCTTTTGTGCGACTACCTCGCCGGTATCCAGGTCAAATACGAGCCACGAACTCGCGGTTTGCTCCTGGGGAACCTGGTACCCCAGCGCTGCGGTAATGCCGCAGGAACCCTGGTACGTCACCGGGGGTGGGGTGGGGGCCGTTTGTCCGGGGGCCAGGACCTCCGAGGTGGTGATGGGATCACCCGGGCGCAGCGCATGGGGGCAGGACTGAGTATCGGGGGCCGCCGTGCGGGTGGGGGTGGGGGCGTCCGACTCGGAGGCGTTATCCTCGGCATGATCCGCCGAACTATCGACGCCCTCTGGACCCGGAACCGTCGCGCCGGGGACGCCAAGACCGGGATTCGTGGCACCGGGGGTGGCCGGAGGGAGCGGCGGGCTGACCTGCGCTGCGGCGGGGAGAGCCACGCCACAATGAAGCGGAATGAGCATGCAGGTGGCTGCCAGAACGCGACGAGAGGTAAAAGATAACATCGCGGTATATGTTAGACGGCCAACGCCACGTTCCCGGTATCACCACGGCGTGTGCGGCCAGCAAAAATTATGCGCCGATTAGGTGCGTGAGAAGCGCTTGACCAGCATTTGTTCCATTTCCTTCCAATCATTGGAGTGCTGGGTAAACGGAGCGGAGGGCACATATCCCACGGTCTCGGAGGAGCCGAGCATGTAGGAGATGTAATCCTGCATGCGCGGGTGTGCAAGGAAGAAGGAGTTGAGGGAATCGTCTCCGGCCCAGTCGGCGGCATCGGCAAGCAACTCGTAGCAGCGAGCCATCTGAGCCGTGTCCACGGCGTCCACGCTCTTGGCGATGGCGCGCTCCATGCCGTTGAAGGAGTACACGTTGTCCGCGTGCACGGTGACCTCTAGTTCCCCGGCGTTGGCGGCGGAGAGCACGTCCTCCCAGGTGGAGACGGTGGCGAGATCGTGGGTGTCATTGGCGATGAGCCACCGCACCAGGGCCTTGCGGTTATTGAAGGTGAAGATCTCCCCGTAGCGGCCCAGGAACACCGGAACGCCGCGCAGGTAGGTGCGCAGGGTATAGAGCGTGCTGCCGTCGATGGAAATCTTGATGGGGTCAATGCCCGCGGCGGCCCACACGGTGGAGTCATAGGGATCGGCGGCCTCCTTGGCTTCCTTCTCCCGTTCCTCCTCCTGGCGGCGGCTCTCCGCGGCGGCGCTCACGGCGGCGTCGAGGCGCTCCTTGGCGCCGGATACCGCGCTTTCCTTCGGCTGTACCACCTCAAAAATACCGTCGAGGCTGTGCACCACCTGCTGCCAGTTGTGCAACACCACGCGCCCCACGCCGGACCACTCCTGCTCGCCGTGCTCGCCCCGGTAGTGCTCGATGCCGCGTTCCAGGTTGCTCAGGATGGAGTGGGAGCCAAAGAACCCGGCGGCCTCCTGCGCGCCGCCGACCTCCGCGAGGGCGCGCGCCACCCGCATGGTGGCGGCCACGGTGGAAACGTGATCGTAGGAGGGGCGCTCGGCCAGGGTGGCGGGCATGCCGATGATGTCAAAGTACTCGCGCTCGGAGGGCTCCACGCGGTTTTCCGGCAATGCGGCAAAGGCCTGCCAGCGCGGGTGATCGAGCAAATCGTGCTGCGTGCCGGATTCTAAGAACGCCAGCATGGCGGCGGTGGATTCAAAGAAATAGAGCTTCTCCCCGGCACCGAGGAAGCCCTGCCACTTGGCGCCGTGCTCGCGCCACTCGGGGGCCCACAAGGTGTAATAATCGCCCTCGGTCAGGGATAACTTCACGGGGAGGATGGCTCTCATGCTCATGGCGGGGATTCTACCCGAGCGCCTCACCCGTGGGGCGGTAGAACCCCTTAAAGGTCATGCCCATGTTTGACGTGCGCAGCGGGTTCTCCTGCACGGGGTCCCCGGCCTCGATGAGCATTCCGTCCCCGGCGTACATCGCCACATGGCCGTCCCACACCGCGAGGTCTCCTGGTTGCAATTCCTCGGCGCTCACGGGAGTGCCCACCGTTTGATCCTGGGCCAGGCGCGGCAGTTCCACACCCGCTTGCCGCCAGGCCCACTGAGTGAGTCCGGAGCAATCGAATCCCTGCGGGGTGGTGCCGCCCCAGGAATACGGAGTGCCGATGGCGCTGCGCGCGGCAGCCACGGCCTGCTGCCCGGCCGTGTTATCGGAAGCGCCCGCGGGGTTTTCCTCCGTTGGCTGGGGCGCGGCCTCCGCGCTGGGCGGAGGGGGAGGCGGAGTGTTTCCGCTTTCCGGCCCTGCGCTCGTTGTGGGAGTCGCGGCCAGTGTGCCCTCGGCTTCCGGGGGCGGTAACTGGGCGGCGGCGCGTTCCAGGTCTGACTCCAGCTCCGCGCTGCGGCGCTGGGCCTGCGCCAGCGCCTCTCCGCCCCATAGATGTGCTTGAGCGATCAGGGCGGGCCAGGCGGTGGGATTGGTGGCTTGCGCGAATCCCTGGTGAACCCGGTGCAGGAGGTTGAGGGAAATCTGGTGAAAATCCTGGCTCGCCGCGCCGATCATGCCATTGGCGGTGCCCGTGGCCAGGAGGGTCCGCGCGTGATCCTGGGCCAGGCGCTGGGCACGATCGGCAAGGGAGACGGGATCGGGCCGGAAGTATCGCCCCAGCCGATCCGCCGCGTGGACATCGGGAATCTCGCGCAGGGGAGGCGGGGTAATGGGGGCGGGAACGAGCCGCGCGATGGCGAGAAGATAAGGGACGAGGGGAATCATGGCCGTGCTTCCGTGGAACCAAGACCGGCGGCGAGGCGGGAATCCGCCTCCTCGATTGCGGATACGGAGGCTAGCGAATCCTCCGCGAGGCGGTAACCGAGGGCCGCGAGGGCGTCGTGACGCTGATGGAGCGCGGAGACGCTGCCGCGAAGCCGCTCGTGGAAAGCCGCGGTGGCGGGGACGTCCTGCTGCGGTGGAACCTCGGGCGCGGGGCTGGGTGCGCAGCAGCGCGCTAACTCCGCGGCGAGGAGGCGGGCGTGGGAACAGTCAATGTGAAGATCCGTCATACGTGTATTGGACTGCGCGCGCCGGGGTTTGGTTCCCGCTTTGCTTCCTCGGGGGCCTGCGAAGCGGAGCCGTGAGGCGGCACGCAGGAAAACACACAGAAGCTGCTTAGGATAGAACTCATGGATATTACCGTGATCGACCACCCGCTCGCCGCCTCCCGCCTGACCATCATGCGCGATCGTCGCAGCGATAACGCCGCCTTCCGCGCCGCCCTGGCGGACCTGGGCGCCATGCTCATCTACGAGGCCTCCCGGGCTCTGCCGGTGGAGCACTTTGATACCGAGACTCCGGTGGCCACCGCACGCGGTACTCGCCTGGAAAACCCACCGATCATCGTCCCCGTGATTCGCGCGGGCCTGGGAATGGTCGATCCGGCGCTTTCCATGATTCCCGACGCCCAGGTGGGGTTCATCGGCCTGGCCCGCGACGAAAAGACGCACGAGCCCGTGCCGTACCTGGAGGCACTGCCGGAGGACCTCAGCGGCAGGGCGGTATTTGTGGTCGATCCCATGCTGGCCACGGGTGGCTCCCTGCTGCACTCCGTGCGGTTACTCGCGGAGCGCGGAGCCACGGATATTACGGCGGTGTGCATGGTGTCCTCCCAGGTAGGAGTGGATGCGCTGGCGGATTCGGGGCTGCCGGTGCGGCTGGTCACGGCCACGATTGATCCCGGTTTGAACGAGGACGCCTACATCGTGCCGGGCCTGGGCGACGCGGGTGACCGGCTCTATGGCCCTCGAAACATTGACCTCTGAGTGTGGCGGGTCGCTTCGGCGGCGTTGCGACACCGACGCCTTGGCCCGGGAA
The DNA here is from genome assembly GCF_033783015.1 of Corynebacterium sp. 21KM1197. Taxonomy (NCBI): domain Bacteria; kingdom Bacillati; phylum Actinomycetota; class Actinomycetes; order Mycobacteriales; family Corynebacteriaceae; genus Corynebacterium; species Corynebacterium sp. 21KM1197. The sequence continues at coordinate 470,596 of NZ_CP123907.1, forward strand.
ACGCCGGGGCTTGGGAGATCGAGGAACGCTCCTGGGTGACCAAAATGCTACGGAAAGGAGCCTGCACAATATATTTGGCGGCTCATTCCCGGTGTAGTGGGCAGGGTGGTCGCTATGAGCAGCGATCAGAACTGGGTCCAATGGGCGAGTTACGGGCACGCCCTGGCCCGCAACCTCAAGGATTTGCGGTTCATGCGTGGACTTAGTCAGCAAGACCTCGCGGATTTGGCTGGGATCAGCAGAAACCAGGTGAGCAACCTGGAACGCAATGAGAACACCAGCACCAAGTCCTCCGACCCGGTGCTATCCACCGTGTACAAGCTGGCTCGTGCTTTGCAGGTACCGCCCGCAGTGTTGCTCCCCGGCGTTGGGCATAACGTGGACATTATCTGTCACCCGCGTCAAGGAATCGAGGTGAGCTTTGAATGGCCCGCCACCGAGGAGGACACGATGGCCTTCCAGCCGCGCGAGTTGATGGGCAGGTGGCAGGGCGAGGCTCCGCAATGGCACGCCGCGCAGCGCTCGCGCCGGGAGCAGGGCAAGCGATAACGCAGGGCAGGGGATAAAAGCCAGGTTGAGGTTCGAGTCCTGGTGGGGAAGAACGGGGCGGTACTATAGCGAGAAGATATTTTCTGCCGCGTACCTCATGTAAGGAGGCTCGGGATACCCGTGCGCATTGTGGATCACGTGAACACATGGCTGGCCGCTCACCGCAGCGAGGTCGTGGGGTGGCGGCGTCACCTGCACTCCCACCCCGAGGTGGCCCACAGTGAACACGCCACCACGTCCTTCCTGGCAGAGGTGCTGCGCAAATACGGCCTGAGTCCCCGGCTGTTGCCCGGGACGGGCTTGACCGTGGACATCGGCGCGGACGATCCGCTGCGCCCGCGCCTGGCGTTCCGCGCCGATATTGATGCCCTCCACGTCGCGGAGGCCACCAACCTGCCCTTTTCCTCCACCGTGCCGGGAATCTCGCACGCCTGCGGGCACGACGTTCACACCACCATCGCGGTGGCTCTGGCCTGCGCCCTGGCCGATCTCCTCGCGGAACAGGGGGAGAAACTGCCGCCGGTGCGCGTGATCTTCCAGCCCGCCGAGGAAGTGCTCTCCGGCGGGGCCTCCGAGGTGATTGAGGCCGGTGCCCTGGAGGGGGTGGGCTCTATTTACGCCCTGCACGTGGAACCGAAGTTGCCGGTGGGCAAGGTGGGGCTGCGTAACGGGGCGATCACCTCGGCCACGGACCTTTTGACTATCGACGTCTCCGGGCCCGGCGGGCACAGTTCCCGCCCGCACCTTTCCGCCGACGTGGTGTACGCCCTGGGCAAACTGGCTACCGATCTTCCCGGGCTGCTCTCGCGCCGGGTGGACCCGCGCACGGGGACGGTGCTGGTTTTTGGTTCCATCGAGGCCGGCGATGCCGCCAACGCCATTCCGCAGTCCGGCCGGATTCGTGGAACGTTGCGCACCGCGGACATGGGGGTATGGCACGGGGCCGAGGTGCTCATCAAGGAACTGGTGAGCCAGGTGCTGGCCCCCACGGGGTGCGCGCACCACCTGGACTATCTGCGCGGCGTACCGCCGGTGTTCAACGACACCGCCGCCACGGCCATTCTGGCGGAGGGGGCCAAGGTGCTGGGCAAGGAACCCGTGGTGGAGGCCCCGCAGTCCTCGGGCGGCGAGGACTTCTCCTGGTACTTGCAGGAGGTGCCGGGCTCGATGGCGCGCCTGGGCTGCTGGTCAGGGCAGGGCGATCCACAGGATCTGCACCAGGGCGATCTGCGGGTGGACGAGCGCGCGCTGGACATGGGGGTACGGCTTTTCGCCTCGGTGGTGGAGCAACACGCGCGCGGGTAGGCGTGGTGGGGGACGGGGGCGTCGATAAGCAGCGGAGCCGGTTACCGGGAGGGATAGCGCCCCGGTGGGTTAGACTTGCAGGCGCACTGTGACTCTGTGAAATACCCGAGAATGACAACAAATAACTGTGGAGGTTTCCCCTTGTCCAAGCGTATCGTCATCATCGGCGGCGGCCCGGCGGGCTACGAGGCAGCCCTGGCGGGAGCGAAGTACGGCGCGGAGATCACGCTGGTGGAAAGCGAGGGGCCCGGCGGCTCCGCGGTGATCCATGACTGCGTGCCCTCCAAGTCCTTCATCGCCGGTGCCAACATTAAGACCGATCTGCGTCGCGCGGACGCGATGGGTCTGGGCAAGGACGTCACCGAGGCCCTGCTCGACGTGGACGCGCTGAACAAGCGCGTGCGCTCCCTGGCGGGGGATCAGTCCACCGACATCCGAGCCCAACTGGAGCGCATCGGCGTGCGGGTGATTGACGGCCTGGCGCGCTTCGACGATTACAAGCCCAAGCAGACCACGCACTACATCAAGGCCACCCATGCCGCGGACGGCACCGAGGAGATCCTGGAGTGCGACCTCGTGCTGCTGGCCACCGGCGCGCACCCGCGCGTGCTGCCTGGTGCCCGCCCGGACGGCGAGCGCATCTTCACCTGGCAGCAGATCTACGATCTGGAAGCCCTGCCCGAGCACCTGATCGTGGTGGGCTCCGGCGTGACCGGCGCGGAATTCGTCTCCGCCTTTGCCGAGCTGGGCGTGCAGGTGACGATGGTGGCCTCCCGTGACCGCATTTTGCCTCACGACGACGCCGACGCCGCCGACGTGCTGGAAACGGTGTTGGCCGAGCGCGGCGTGAAACTGGTGAAGCACGCCCGCGTGGACGAGGTGGTCAATACTGGCTCCGGGGTGCTGGTGCGCACCGCCGACGGCCGCGAGATCGAGGGCTCGCACGCCCTGATGACGGTGGGCTCGGTGCCGCGCACCAAGAAGCTGGGCTTGGAGAGCGTGGGCGTGGAGGTGACCCCCTCCGGGCATATTCATGTGGATCGCGTCTCGCGCACCAACGTGGCGGGCATCTATGCCGCCGGTGACTGCACCGACCTCTTCCCCCTGGCCTCCGTGGCGGCCATGCAGGGGCGCATTGCCATGTATCACGCCCTGGGCGAGGGAGTGTCCCCGCTGCGCCTCAAGACGGTGGCCACGGCGGTGTTTACCCGACCGGAGATCGCCTCCGTGGGCGTGACGCAGCACCAGATCGAATCCGGTGAGGTACGGGCGCGCAGCATTACGCTGCCCTTGCAGACCAATCCGCGCGCCAAGATGCGCTCGCTGCGCCACGGCTTTGTCAAACTGTTCTGCCGCGAGCACTCCGGCATCATCATCGGCGGGGCCGTGGTGGCCCCCACGGCCTCGGAGCTGATCCTGCCCATTTCCGTGGCGGTGAATAACAACCTCACGGTGAACGCCTTGGCGGACTCCTTCGCGGTCTACCCCTCCCTCTCCGGTTCCATCACGGAGGCGGCGCGCCGCTTGGTTTCTCACGACGATCTCGGCTAGTCACGGCCCCGCTCCTCCCCTGAATGGGGGTGGCGGGGCCTTTGTGTGATCGTGGGCATACTTTTTCTCTTACTATGGTGCATGGCTCATAATCTTTCGCACTGTTAGGAGATGTGTCTGCGATGATCCAGCACACTGTGAGGTCCCGTCGCTCCGCCGAGGAGTTCCCCCAAACCGAGCACCTGGCCTATAAGGTCGCCGCCGTGGCCGCCGATGAGGTGGAGGTGCCGCAGGATACCGCCGAGATGATCGTGAACCGGATCATCGATAACGCCGCCGTATCCGCAGCCTCGGTGCTGCGCCGCCCGGTGAGCGTGGCTCGCGCCCAGGCGCTGGCACACCCGGTGAGCAAGGGAGGCGCCGCAGTCTTTGGCGTGCCGGGCCAGTTCTCCGCCGAGTGGGCGGCCCTGGCCAACGGCACGGCGGTGCGCGAACTCGATTTCCACGACACCTTCCTGGCCGCCGAGTACTCCCACCCCGGCGATAACATCCCGCCGATCGTGGCGGTGGCCCAGCACCGAGGCTCCACGGGTAAGGATCTGATCCGTGGCATTGCCACCGGTTACGAGATCCAGGTGAACCTCACCCGTGGCATGTGCCTGCACGAGCACAAGATCGACCACGTGGCCCACCTCGGCCCCTCGGTGGCGGCGGGCCTGGGTTCCCTCCTGCACCTGGACGTGGAGACCATTTATCAGGCGGTGGGCCAGGCCCTGCACACCACCACGGCCACCCGCCAGTCCCGCAAGGGCCTGATCTCCTCCTGGAAGGCCTTTGCCCCGGCCTTCGCCGGGAAGATGGCCATTGAGTCCGTGGATCGCGCCATGCGCGGCGAGGGCGCGCCGGCCCCGATCTGGGAGGGCGAGGACGGCGTGATCGCCTGGCTGCTCGGCGGCCCGGAGGCCAGCTACACCATTCCGCTGCCGGAACCGGGCGAGGGCAAGCGCGCGATCCTGGATACCTTCACCAAGGAGCACTCCGCCGAGTATCAGTCCCAAGCCCCCATCGACCTCGCCCGCCGCATGCGCGAGCGCGTGCTGGAGGCCACCGGCGGCGATCTGGGCAAGATCGAGTCCATCGTGCTGCACACCAGCCACCACACCCACTACGTGATCGGTACTGGCTCGCAGGACCCGCAGAAGTTTGACCCGGATTCCTCCCGTGAGACGCTGGATCACTCCATCATGTACATCTTCGCGGTGGCCCTGGAGGACGGCACCTGGCACCACGAGGATTCCTACGCCCCCGAGCGCGCCCACCGCCCGGAGACCGTGGCCCTGTGGCGCAAGGTCTCCACCACGGAGGACCCGGAGTGGACGCGCCGCTACCACTCCACCGATCCCGAGGAAAAGGCCTTTGGCGCTCGCGCGGAGATCACGCTGGCCGATGGCACCGTGATCGTCGATGAGCTGGCCGTGGCCGATGCGCACCCGCTGGGCGCGCGTCCCTTCGGGCGCGAGAACTACATCGAGAAGTTCCGCACCCTGGCCGAGGGCGTGGTTTCCGAGGCCGAGCAGGAGCGGTTCTTGCAGGCCGCGCAGTCCCTGCCGGACCTCGATGACCTGAACGAACTCAACATCGAGCTGGAGGCCGATGTGCTGGAGCGAGCCCCGAAGCTGCCGGAGGGGTTGTTCTAAATGGGTGACCTCTATTCCAGCGCGGTGACCCCCACGCAGCGTCGAGAGGCATTCCGCGAGGGCCTGAACTCCGGGACGATCCAGCGCCTGCCGGGAGCCTTCTCCCCGCTGTGCGCCAGGGCGATCCAGGAGGCGGGCTTTGAGGGCGTGTATGTCTCCGGCGCGGTGGTCGCCGCCGACCTCGCCCTGCCGGACATCGGCCTGACCACGCTGACGGAGGTGGCGGGGCGCTCGCGGCAGATCGCGCGGGTGACCGACCTGCCGGTGCTCGTGGACGCCGATACCGGCTTTGGCGAGCCGATGTCCGCCGCCCGCACCGTCTCTGAACTGGAGGACGCGGGAGTTGCTGGGTGCCATCTGGAGGATCAGATGAACCCCAAGCGCTGCGGGCACCTGGACGGCAAGGAAGTGGTGCCCACGGACGTCATGCTGCGGCGCATTAGCGCGGCGGTGGGGCAGCGGCGCGATCCCTCCTTTGTGATTTCCGCGCGCACCGACGCCGCCGGGGTCGAGGGCATGGACTCCGCGATTAACCGGGCCAAGGCCTACGCGGATGCCGGTGCGGACCTCATCTTCGTGGAGGCCCTGCACACCCCGGAGGACTTCGAGCGCTTCCGCAAGGCCGTTCCGGAGGTGCCGCTGCTGGCGAACATGACGGAGTTTGGCAAGACGGAACTTCTACCCGCCCACGTTTTACAAGACCTCGGCTATAACGCGGTGATCTACCCCGTGACCACCCTGCGCGTGGCGATGGGCCAGGTGGAATCCGCGCTCAAGGAGATCGCGGAGACCGGCACACAGACCGGCTGGGTGGATCGCATGCAGCACCGCTCCCGGCTCTATGAGTTGCTGCGCTATTCCGAATACAACTCCTTTGACCAAAAAGTATTTACCTACTCGGTGGACAACTACGATCCCCGCTCCTAGGAGGAATCATGACTGATCAAACCGTGTACAAGGGCCTTGCCGGGGTGGTGGCGGATTACACCGCCGTGTCCAAGGTGATGCCGGAGACCAACTCTTTGACCTACCGAGGCTATCCCGTCCAGGAGCTCGCCAGGTATTGCACCTTTGAGGAGGTGGCGTACCTGCTGTGGAACGAGGAACTGCCCACCCCGGACGAGTTGCGCCGCTTCTCCGTGCGGGAAAAGGCGCTGCGCCACATCGACCGTGGCCTCATCGACTTGGTGCGCTCCATGCCGCTGTCCTGTCACCCGATGGACGTGCTGCGCAGCGCCGTGAGTTATATCGGCGCCCAGGATCCCGAGTCCTACACCCGCGACTCCGATCACCTGCGCCGCAGTTCCCTGGAGCTCATGGCCAAACTGCCCACCGTGGTGGCCCTGGATATTCGCCGCCGCAAGGGGCAGGACTACATCGAGCCCTCCGTGAAGAAGGGCTTTGCGGAGAACTTCCTCTACATGGTCTTTGGCGATGGCCCGGAGTCCCCGGCTTCCAACCGCGCGGACGTGGAGGCCTTTGATACCTCGCTCATTCTCTATGCCGAGCACTCCTTCAATGCCTCCACCTTCACCGCTCGCGTGGTCACCTCCACGATGTCGGACGCCTATTCCGCCGTCACCGCCGCGATCGGCGCGCTCAAGGGCCCGCTGCACGGCGGCGCGAACGAGGCCGTAATGCACGCCATGCTGGAGATTGACGATCCCGCTCGTGCCCGCGACTGGGTGAACGAGAAGCTCGATTCCAAGCAGCTCATCATGGGCTTCGGGCACCGCGTGTACAAGAACGGCGATTCCCGCGTGCCCACGATGGAGGCGGCGTTCAAGGAACTGGCGGCGCAGCACGATGGCCAGCGCTGGGCGCAGATGTATGACGAGATGGCGGACGCCATGACCAGCCGCACGGGAATCAAGCCCAACCTGGACTTCCCGGCGGGCCCGGCTTATCACATCCTGGGCTTTGACGTGGAGTTTTTTACCCCCATCTTCGTGATGGCGCGGATCACCGGGTGGACGGCGCACATCATCGAGCAGAATGAGAATAACTCCCTCATTCGCCCGCTTTCCGCCTACAACGGCAGCGAGCAGCGCGCGGTGCCCACGCAGTCGCTGGAGTAAATCTGGGGAGTAGGTCGGGGAGGACTCGTGTCGCCCCGGGGCTTGTGACCCGGGGCGGCTTTCGACGGCTCCCGGTTACGGTTGCCCGCTTACGGGGTGTGGAGGCCTCTGGTTGAACCTTTGCGAGGGCGCGTCCCGGTGGTGAGTTACACTGCATGTGTCTCGTAATACCGCTCACATTCAACCTGTGAGGAAGGAACACACCGTGGTAGCACCAACCCTGCCCACCTTTGAGAAGATCCTCGTGGCCAACCGAGGAGAAATTGCCGTGAGGGCTTTCCGTGCCGCCTACGAGGTGGGCGCGGAAACCGTGGCGGTGTACCCCGCCGAGGATCGCAACTCTTTCCACCGCTCCTTTGCCTCCGAGGCCGTGCGCATCGGGGCCGGGGATTCCCCGGTCAAGGCGTACCTCAACATTGATGAGGTCATTCGCGCGGCGAAGCAGACGGGAGCGGATGCCATTTACCCCGGTTATGGCTTCCTTTCGGAGAACGCCACGCTGGCGCGGCGCTGCGCGGAAAATGGGCTGACCTTCATCGGCCCGCCGCCGGAGGTGCTGGACCTCACCGGCGATAAGGCCGCCGCGGTGGAGGCCGCGCGTCAGGCGGGGCTACCAATCCTGGATGATTCCGAGCCCTCCGAGGACATCAACGAACTCGTGGAGATGTCCAAGGGACGGGACTTCCCGATCTTCGTCAAAGCCGTGGCCGGCGGCGGTGGGCGCGGTATGCGCTTTGTGGGCTCCCCGGAGGAACTGCCCGCTCTGGCCGCAGAGGCCTCCCGCGAGGCGGCCGCCGCCTTTGGCGATGGTCGCGTGTACCTGGAGCGCGCCGTGGTCAATCCCCAGCACATCGAGGTGCAGATTCTGGGTGACGCCGCGGGCAACGTGATCCACCTCTACGAGCGCGATTGCTCCTTGCAGCGCCGCCACCAAAAGGTGGTGGAGATCGCCCCCGCGCAGCACCTGAGCGAGGAACTGCGCGAGCGCATCTGCGCGGACGCGGTGGCCTTTGCCGAGCACATCGGCTACCAGGGCGCGGGCACGGTGGAGTTCCTGGTGGATGATCAGGCCAACCACGTGTTCATCGAGATGAATCCCCGTATCCAGGTGGAGCACACGGTGACCGAGGAGGTCACCCAGGTGGATCTGGTGAAAACCCAGCTGCGCCTGGCGGCCGGGGCCACCCTGGCCGATCTGGGGCTGAGCCAGGAGGTCATCACCACGCACGGGGCGGCCCTGCAATGCCGCATTACCACCGAGGACCCCAATAACGGCTTCCGCCCGGATACCGGCACGATCACCGCCTACCGCAGCCCCGGCGGAGCGGGCGTGCGCCTGGACGGAGCGGCCATGCTGGGCGGCGAGATCACCCCGAACTTCGATTCCATGCTGGTGAAGATGACCTGCCGTGGTTCGGACTTTGCCACCGCCGTGGCCCGAGCGCAGCGCGCCCTGGCGGAGTTCACCGTTTCCGGCGTGGCCACCAATATCGGCTTCCTGCGCGCGCTGCTGCGCGAGGAGGACTTCCAACACAAGCGCATCGCCACCTCCTTCATCGCGGATCACCCCTGGTTGTTGCAGGCCCCGCCCGCCGACGATGAGCCCTCGCGGATTCTGGATTACCTGGCGGACGTGACCGTCAATAAGCCGCACGGCGCACGCCCCACGGACCTCAACCCGCTGGATAAGTTGCCCGAGCTATCCGATGAGCCCTTGCAGCGCGGTTCCCGCGACGAGTTGCTGCACTTAGGCCCGCAGCGCTTTGCGGAGAAGTTGCGTGCGCAGGACGCCCTGGCGGTCACGGACACCACGTTCCGCGACGCGCACCAGTCGCTGCTGGCCACCCGCGTGCGCAGTTCCGCCCTGGTTCCAGCGGCCAAGGCCGTGGCGCGGCTGACCCCGCAACTGTTCTCGGTGGAGGCCTGGGGTGGTGCCACCTATGACGTCGCCATGCGCTTCCTGCACGAGGACCCCTGGGCACGCCTGGATGCCCTGCGCGAGGCCATGCCCAATGTGAATATCCAAATGCTGCTGCGCGGGCGTAATGCGGTGGGGTACATGCCCTACCCGGATTCCGTGTGCCGTTCCTTTGTCCGCGAGGCGGCCTCCTCCGGCGTGGACATCTTCCGCATCTTCGATGCCCTCAACGACGTCAGCCAGATGCGCCCGGCTATCGACGCCGTCCTGGAAACCAACACCGCCGTGGCCGAGGTGGCGATGGCCTACTCCGGCGATCTGAGCAACCCTGCGGAGGACCTCTACACCCTGGATTACTATCTGCGCCTGGCCGAGCAGATCGTGGAGTCCGGGGCGCACATTCTGGCGATCAAGGACATGGCGGGCCTGCTGCGGCCATCGGCGGCAAAGAAACTGGTGGGGGCGCTGCGCAAGGAGTTCGACCTGCCCGTGCACGTGCATACGCACGATACCGCCGGTGGGCAGCTGGCCACCTATCTGGCGGCGGCTGAGGCCGGGGCGGACGCCGTGGACGGCGCCTCCGCGCCGATGTCCGGCACGACCTCGCAGCCCTCGCTCTCGGCCATCGTGGCCGCCTTTGCCCACACCTACCGGGACACCGGGATCTCCCTGGACTCGGTGGGGGACATGGAGCCCTACTGGGAGGCCGTGCGCTCCCTCTACGCACCGTTCGAGTCCGGTATTCCCGGCCCCACCGGGCGCGTGTACCACCACGAGATTCCCGGCGGTCAGCTTTCCAACCTGCGCACCCAGGCCACCGCGCTGGGACTGGGCGATCGTTTTGAACTCATCGAGAACACCTACGCGGATGTCAATGCCATGCTGGGGCGGCCCACCAAGGTCACCCCCTCCTCCAAGGTGGTGGGCGACCTCGCTCTTTCCTTGGTGGGCACCGGCGTGACGGCCGAGGAGTTCGCGGCCGACCCTCGCGCCTACGACATTCCCGATTCCGTGATCGCCTTCCTGCGCGGCGAACTGGGCACGCCCCCCGGTGGCTGGCCGGAGGAGCTGCGCGATAAAGCCCTGGCGGGGCGCACGACCGGCCAGGGCGACCACGCCGAGGTTCCCGCCGAGCAGCAGGAACGGCTGGAATCCAAGGACCGAGCGGATCGCCGCTTGGCCCTGGATTCGCTGATGTTCCCCAAGCCCGCCGCCGAGTTCGAGGAGCACCGCCGCCGCTTCGGCGACGTCTCCGAGCTGGGCGACCGCGAATTCTTCTACGGCCTCGTGGAGGGCGAGGAGGTCTCCATCTCCCTGCCGGGTTCCGCGCGGAACATGCTGGTGCGTCTCGACGCCGTGGGCGAGCCCGACGATAAGGGCCTGCGTTCCGTGGTGGCCACGGTCAATGGTCAGGTGCGCCCCATGCGCGTGCGCGATCGCTCCGTGGAATCCGTGACGGCCTCCGCGGAAAAGGCCGATCCCTCGGTGGCGGGGCAGGTGGCCGCGCCGTTCTCCGGGGTGGTGACGGTGAACGTGGCCGAGGGAGACGAGGTCAGCGCCGGGGACCCGGTGGCGGTGATTGAAGCGATGAAGATGGAGGCCACCATCTCCGCCACGATCGACGGAGTGATCTCCCGCGTGGTGCTCACCCAGCCCACCAAGGTGGAGGGTGGCGATCTCATCGTCGAGGTGAGCTAGTTTTACTGTGACGAGCGGGTTCGTCACATTGTGGTGATGTGACGAACCCGCTCGTCATAGGTATTGTGGGGGATCATGGTGGGATACCGGATTAATCGCCAACTCACGGAACTGGGGGAGCACGTGCGGGGATGGCGCATGGTGCTGGGGCTGACCGCACAGCAGGTATCCGAGCGGGCCGGGATTACCCGGGATACCCTCCGCAAGATCGAGACGGGCAACCCGAACGTGCATTTCACCAGCGTGGCCCAGGTGCTGCGGGCGCTGGGGCTGCTTGACCGGGTGGTGGACACCGTGGACCCGCTCAACAGCGATATTGGGCGGTTACGGGCCGGGCGGCTGGAGAAGAAGCGGGCGAGGTGAGGCTGCCGCATTAGGCCTTGACGATTGTTTGGTCTGAGGTGTAATATACTTTCAATAAGTCTTTGCCGTTGACCCTCCGGGATAGGGAGAGTGCCGATGACAAGGACTTATATCATTAGTGTTTACGGGGTGGGGAAATTATGCGGTCTGTGGTGACGGCAATTCTTATCGATGGTGGCTTCTATCGTAAACGGGCGCGGGTTCTATTTGGTGAGAAATCTCCAGAGAGGCGCGCCGATGAACTTATACAGTACAGTCGCAGGCATATCGAGCGGGCAGGCTCAAGCCTCTATCGTATTTTTTATTATGACTGCGCGCCCTCGGAGCGGGTGGTGTATCACCCGCTGACCCAGCGGCACATTGACCTGGGAAAGAGCGATCAGTATGAGTGGATGAAGCGCTTTTTAAAGGAATTGATTAGTAAACGGAAAGTGGCTCTCCGCAGGGGAGAGGAACTGGCTACCCAGGGTGGTTATGTATTGCAGGGGAGGGGGTTGAAACGATTGTGCCGTGGGGAGATAGGCGTGGCGGAGTTATCGGAGGGAGATTTTCGCCTGGACATCGTGCAGAAGGGGGTGGACATGAAAATTGGTCTGGATATTGCGGCGTTATCGGAGAGCAGGGTGGTCAATCAGATCATCATGATCTCCGGGGACAGTGATTTTGTTCCAGCGGCCAAGCATGCGCGCCGTTGCGGCATTGATTTTATTCTTGATCCAATGTGGTCGCCTATTGCGGAGAGTCTCAAAGAGCATGTTGATGGTTGTTGGGAATGCGTGGCGCAGCCGCCGGGGAATGAGGAGGATCCCCTTTATGCTCCTCAAACCCTGATCAGCGGTGAAAAGGCAACCGCTACTTAATCTCCAGCATCTGCTCACCCTTGGTCACGCCCGCCCCGGCGGACACGGAAAGGCCCGTGACCACGCCGGATTTGTGCGCTTTCACCGGGTTCTCCATCTTCATGGCCTCCAGGATCACCACGATCTCTCCCTCGGAGACTTCCTGGCCGTCCTCGACCTCGACCTTGATGACGGTTCCCTGCATGGGGGCGGTCACGGCGTCGCCAGATACCGCCGCCGCGGCGCCCCTGCTACGGCGACGCTTCGTGCGCTTCTTAGCGCCGCCCAAGCTAAAATTTGCGGGAAGCGCGACCTCCACGCGGCGGCCGTCGATCTCTACGGTCATGCGGTTGCGGGGGGTGGGCTCGGCGGGGTCGGCGGCCTCGGAGTCGTCGAAGGGTTCCACGGGGTTATCCCAGGCCTCCTCGATCCATTTGGTGTACACCTCAAAGCCGGTTCCGGTGCCGATGAATGCCGGGTCCTCCACGATGGCGCGGTGGAAGGGGAGCACGGTGGGCATTCCCTCCACGGCGAACTCCGCCAGGGCGCGTCGGGAGCGGGCCAGGGCCTGCTCGCGGTCCTGGCCGTGGACGATGAGCTTGGCGAGCATGGAATCAAATTGCCCGCCGATCACGCTGCCCTCGCGGATACCGGAGTCCACGCGCACGCCGGGGCCACCGGCCTCGCGGTATCGGGTGATGGTGCCGGGGGCGGGCATGAAGTTGGCCCCGGCGTCCTCGCCGTTGATGCGGAACTCAAAGGCGTGGCCCTGGGGGGCGGGGTCCTCGGTGAGGCTCAGGGGCTCGCCCGCGGCGATGCGGAACTGTTCCTGCACGAGGTCGATTCCGGTGGTGACCTCCGTGACGGGGTGCTCCACCTGGAGCCGGGTATTGACCTCGAGGAAGGAGATCAGGCCATCCGCGCCCACCAGGTATTCCACGGTACCCGCGCCGTAGTACCCGGCCTCCTTGCAGATGGCCTTGGCGGAGGAGTGAATGGCGTAGCGCTGCTCATCGCTGAGGTAGGGGGCCGGGGCCTCCTCCACGAGCTTTTGGAAGCGGCGTTGCAGGGTGCAGTCGCGGGTGCCCACCACCACCACGTTGCCGTGCTTATCCGCGAGCACCTGGGCCTCCACGTGGCGGGCCTTATCCAGGTAGCGCTCCACGAAGCATTCGCCCCGGCCGAAGGCGGAAACGGCCTCGCGGGTGGCGGACTCATAAAGATCCGCCACCTCCTCCTTGGTGTAGGCCACCTTCATGCCGCGCCCGCCGCCGCCAAAGGCCGCCTTGATAGCGATGGGCAGGCCATGCTCCTCGGCAAAGGCCAGCACCTCCTCGGGGCTGGATACCGGATCCTTGGTGCCGGGGGCCATCGGGGCGCCGGCGCGCACGGCGATGTGGCGGGCGGTGACCTTATCGCCCAGCGCCGCGATGGCCTCGGGGGATGGGCCCACCCAGGTCAGCCCGGCGTCGATGACGGCCTGGGCGAAGTCCGCGTTTTCGGAGAGGAAGCCGTAACCGGGGTGTACGGTATCGGCCCCGGCCTTGTGGGCGGCGTCGATAAGCTTGGGGATATTGAGGTAGCTCTCCGCGGAGGTTTGCCCGCCCAGGGCGAAGGCCTCATCGGCTAGTTCCACGAAGGGGGCATCCGCGTCCGGTTCGGCGTAGACCGCCACGGTGGAGTAGCCGGCTTCGCGGGCCCCGCGGATGATGCGCACCGCGATCTCGCCGCGGTTGGCCACGAGCACCTTGGATATTTCTCCTGCCACTTGGGTCTAAGCCTCCTGATTAGCGGGTTCTGCGTATTGTCGGATACATCGGCGCCACGCCGCGCAATGTTTCAGCACCTGTTTTAGGCAGGCGAAATGATGTGCGGCGTGAGCGCGCACAGGGGAACATGCTACACACCCGGCGGGGCGAAATGGGAAGTAAAAGAAAAATAAGGTACGAAAGACCCCGTTGTCCCAAGGGGCTAGGATTCGCCGCCGATGGTGATGGGCATGCGGATCATGTTGCCCCACTCGGCCCAGGAGCCGTCATAGTTGCGCACGTTCTGGAAGCCCAGCAGGTACTTGAGCACGAACCAGGTGTGCGCGGAGCGGTCGCCCAGGTGGCTGTAAATGATCGTGGGCTGGGCCGGATCGAGGGAATGGTACTGGCGCTCCAGCTCCGCGCGACCCCGGAAGTTGTTATTGGGGTAGATGGCGTTTTCCCAGGCGATGTTGATGGCCGTGGGAATGTGGCCTGCGCGCAGCGCGGATTTCTCCGCAGGGTTGTGGGTGGGGAGCTGGCGGATCTCGCCGGTGTAGTGATCGATGCCACGGACGTCGATGAGCGTGGTCTTGGTGCTGCATGCGGACCCCAGCACTTCCTCGACGAAGGCGCGCCCGGAGGCGTCGTTACGCTCCACCACGGGGTAGTCCGAGGGCGGGTAGGAAGGCACGGTGAAAGAGGTATCGCGCTCCTCGGCCATCCAAGCGTCGCGCCCGCCGTCGAGGAGGCGGACGTCCTTATGGCCAAAGAGCTGGAATACCCACAGCGTATAGGCGGCCCAGCCGTTGGACTTATCGCCGTAGATCACCACGGTATCGTCGCGGGAGATGCCCTTGCTGCGCATGAGGGCGGCAAAGCCCGCGCCGTCGATGAAGTCTCGGGTGATGGGATCGTTGAGATCGCGCTGCCAGTCGATGCGCACGGCGGTGGGGATATGGCCGATGTCGTAGAGGAGGGAGTCCTCGTCCGACTCCACGATCCGCAGTCCGGGAACGCCGATGCGGGCGGAGAGCCAGGAGGCGGATACCACGCGCTCGGGGTGGGCATAATCCTGGAACGCTGGGTGGGGATCTGCGGGGACGGGCATGGTGATTCCTCTGCTTTCTGGTGCCATGTGGGCAATAGATTTGTGGGGGTACTAGCGGAATACACAATCATAGTGTCTGTGCCGAATCATCACCACCGGGGGGAGATTGTGGCATTGGATACATTGGCCTCGCTGTGGGTGAGGCGATCACGCCACGGGCCTAGACTGGCTGGTGGGGCTGGAACAATACAGTCCCGCGTCACCTGCGGTTGGCCGGGTATCTGATCGGCTGGTGCTGCCGGTGATGGTTCCCCGTAGCGGCTCAGAAAGGGTTTTCCTCCGTGCATAAGGCAATTGTGGTTTTTGAGGTCGAAGGCGGCTCCGACAAATACTTCGATGGACACCGCAAGGACACCATGCCCATCGTCAAGGCAATCCAGAACGCTGGGTGGCGCTCCGAGGTGGTGTACTTCCGCCCGGAGTGGGCGGAGGATCTGTTTGAGTATGTGTCCCAGAACTTTGATGCCTATATCTCCCGCGTGAACCCCGGCAATATCCCCGGCGGGGAAAAGGGATACTTTGACCTCCTGACCAAGCTCTCCGGTGCAGGCCTGGTGGGCATGTCCACCCCGGAGGAGATGATGGCCTACGGCGCCAAGGACGCCCTGGTCAAGCTCAACGATACGGACCTGGTGCCCTCCGATACCGCCGCCTACTACGACGTGGAATCCTTCCACCAGACCTTCCCCACCTCCCTTTCCTACGGCGAGCGCGTGCTCAAGCAAAACCGTGGCTCCACCGGTTCCGGCATCTGGCGCGTGCGCATCGCGGACGACGCCGTGGCCAACTCCGTCACCCCCGGCACCGCCCTGCCGCTGGACACCAAGCTCAAGTGCACCGAGGCCGTGGATAACCACACCGAGGAGCGCGAACTGGGCGAGTTCATGGACTTCTGCGACCAGTACATCGTGGGCGATAACGGCATGTTGGTGGACATGCGCTTTATGCCGCGCATCGTGGAGGGGGAGATCCGTATTCTGCTGGTGGGCCCGGACCCCGTGTTCGTGGTGCACAAGAAGCCCGCCGAGGGCGGCGAGAACTTCTCCGCCACGCTCTTCTCCGGCGCCAAGTACACCTACGATTCCCCGGAGGCGTGGCAGGAACTGGTGGACCTCTTTGCCGAGGTGCGCCCCGTGATCGCGGAAAAGCTCGGCGGCGATAATATCCCGCTGATCTGGACGGCGGACTTCATGCTCGATACCGCCGAGGACGGCAGCGACACCTACGTGCTGGGCGAGATCAACTGCTCCTGCGTGGGCTTTACCTCGGAGCTGGACATGGGTATCCAGGAGAAGGTGGCCCGCGAGGCTATCTCCCGGGTAGAGGCTGTAGAGTCTAAGGCCTAAAATCCACCGCGATGATTGACATACCCATTGGGGATTGCTCGGTGATCCTCGGCGGAGCCATCTGGGCCACCGACGCCCAGATGGGTGCCCTCATCGCGGGGGTGGTGCGGCAGGTACCCTTCCGACACCAGATCACCCTGGGCGGAAAGAAAATGTCCGTGGCCATGACCAGCTGCGGGGATTATGGCTGGTGCACCGGGCCGCAGGGGTACCACTACGCCTCGCGTGATCCCCACACGGGCAGGCCCTGGCCGCCCATACCGGATCTGTGGAAAGAGATGGCGGATCACTTCTCCCGCCGCGCCGGACTTGGCCCCTTTATCCCGGACTCCTGCCTCATCAATAGGTATTCCAGGCAGGCCTCCATGTCCCTGCACCAGGACCGCGATGAGGCCACCTTTGACTGGCCCATTGTTTCCCTCTCCCTGGGGCTGAGCGCGCGCTTTGCCTTTGGGGGATTCGACCGTGCGGATAAACCACAGCGCCATGACCTACACAGCGGGGACGTGGTGGTGTGGGGTGGGTCGGATCGGCTCCGCTACCACGGAATCGAGAGCATCAAGGGCCCGGCGGATCCCACGTTCCGAGCGTTTCGCTATAACCTGACGTTCCGCCGCGCCGGGGACTAGTCAAGCAAGGGACTAGCCGAGCAGGGCGGCGACGGAGGCCGGGTCGGCGTCGGAAAGCATCTGACGGCAGCGGTCGTACTCGTTATCCTCCCCGATGGCCCGGGCCGCCAGGGCCAGCGCGGCGATGGCGCGCAGCACCCCCTGGTTGGGCTCGTGGGAAAAGGGCACCGGGCCCCAACCCTTCCAACCGTGGGCGCGCAGGCGGTCGAGGCTGCGGTGATACCCGGTGCGGGCAAAGGCGTAGGCCACCAGGCGGTCGGGATCGCTCGCGGCCTGGGCAAGGGCCTCCTCCGCGCGCACGGCCCACACCAGGGGACTATCCGGGTGGTGGAGGGCGGTGGCGGTGGCGTGGGGATCGGCCCCCTGGGCGGGGTCCTCCGGGAGCTTCACCGGCGGGGGAGCGAGCATGTCATTCATGTTCATGCGTACCACTCTAACGTCGGTGCCGAGTCCGGGGCGCGGGAAGCGAGGATACGCGAGAGAGGGGCTTCAACGCCCAGTACATGAGTTGCTCGATGGGGCCACGGCGGAAGAGCCGGAACCAGATCATGGCAAAGACGATGGGGCCGAGCAGGTTGGCCAGGGCGTATTGGGGTTCCGCCATGTTGTGACCGTTGGCGTTGAGGTACCCGATGGCGAGGATGTGGCCCACGTAGGCCGTCAGCGGCATCTTGCCCAGATCGCGCAGCGGATAGACCAGATCGTTAAAGAGCACGTTGCGGCAGGCGATCAGGCACAGGCCGATGATAAAGAGCGCCAGGCCGGTGGAGGAGAGGATCTCCGCGATGGAACCGGAATGCGGCACGTACAGGAATAGCCAGGTGTACCAGTCCGTGGGCGTGACGCCGGGGGCGTTATTGAGCAGATAATCCGTGGCCTCCGCACCATCGGGATGGAAGGCGCTGTAGCGCTCGTGGAAATCGCTGAGGTGGAGGTAGAGCCAGGAACCGCCGTAGCCGAGGAGGAACAGCGGGGCACCGATGACCACCAGCCACCGGGCAGCCTGATCCGTGGCAAAGAGGAACTTGCCCGCCGCCACCCCGGCAAGGAACACGGGAATCCAGGACATCAGCGGGAAAAGCCCGGTGATAAAGAGATACTGCCAGAACTCCGACCACTGCCCGTTCTCAATGTGACCGAGCGTGGGAATAGCACCAAAGCCTGGGGGATCGGGCAGCATCCGGCGTATCTCGAAGGAGAACAGCGGCAAGAACAGCGCCGAGGCCGCCGCCGCGATGGTGATGCTGAAGAGATTCAGCCGGAACACCAGGGGGGCGACGAGAATATAGAGGAAGCCGTACGTCACCAAAATGACGATGGGCCCCACCGAATCCAGGGAAATGGCCAGGCCGATCAGCACCAGAATGATGCCGCGTCCCACCAATTGCAGCACCGAGGTGAGCGTATCGCGGGACTTGGTGAGCAGTACCACCGAGACGCCCGCGAGCACGGCGAAAAGAATGGAGGAGCGGCCGTCAAAGGCGTTGCGCAGGAGATTATCACCCCACAGGTGCCCCCAGGTGTGCATATAGAACATGCCGATGATGGCCAGCGCGCGGGCGAGGTCAATACCGTCGAGGCGGTGTGACTTGGGGCGGCTGAGCCGGGTGCGATACGTAAAACGGGGGCGGGTAAGCGCGTGTGTGGGGGACATAGGTGGTTTTAAGATTCCCAGAAGTTGGAGACGGTCAAGCCGAAAGAATAAAGGGCGCGGCGCACGAATGGAAGCGAGAGCCCGATGACGGAGGAAGGATCGCCCTCGATGCGGTCAATAAACCACCCGCCCAGGGCCTCCAGGGTGAAGGCCCCGGCGCATTCCCAGGGCTCCCCGGTGGCGGCGTAGGCGGCGATGTCCGCCTCCGAGGCCCGGGCGAAAGAGATGGTGGTGCGGGTGGCCTCCACCACGGATTTCCCCTGCGGGCCGATCACGCAGTGGCCGGTGAGCAGTTCCGCCGTGCGGCCCGCCTGGGCGCGCCAGCGGCGTATCGTTTCCGCCTCCGTGTGGGGCTTTCCTTGTAGCTGCCCATCGAGCAGCAGCATGGAATCGCAGCCCACCACTACCTCGCCGGGATAGTGCTCGGCCACGGCCTGGGCCTTGGCCTTAGCCAGCGCGCAGACCACCTCCGCCGGGGTGGAATCCTCGGGGAGGGAGGCGCGCACGGCCTCCTCGTCCACGTGCGCGGGGTGCAGCACGGGTTCCACGCCCGCCGAGCGCAAGATGGCGCGGCGGGAGGGGGATTGCGAGGCCAAGATCAGGCGCATGGGCGGGGCTCCTAGCGGGGCAAGCGGCATGGATTAGTGGTAAGGCACCGCGCTAAAGGCGCGGGGATTGAAGGGGCGCGGGGAGAAGTAATCGTCCGGGCGGCCCCAACGGTCGGCGTCGATAGTGCTCTTGAGGTGTTCCTTGCGGGCGAGTTCGCCCAGCGCCTGGCGCAGGGCCTCAATTTCTACCTCGTCCGGTGCCCCGGAGAGAACCCGCAGGCGGGGGGTGAAAGCGTCAGCCATGAATCCTCCTTAGAGCGCGATATTGCCGTGCTTCTTGGCGGGCGGGTAGGTGACCTTGCGATCCAGCAAGCGCAGGCCCTCCACCAACTGACCACGGGTGTGCTCCGGGGGAATCACCGCGTCCACCATGCCGCGCTCGGCGGCCTGATAGGGGGAAAGATGGCGCTCGTTGTACTCGGCGGCGAACTTCTCCCGCAGGGCCTCCACGTCCTTCCCCTTGCGCTGGGCCTTGGCCAGTTCCGCGGCGTGAATCTCCGGCACGGCCGTCTCGGCGTGCATGGCGGCGATTTGCGCGGTGGGCCAGGCGAACACCAGGTCCGCGCCGAGATCCTTGGCGCCCATGACCACGCTGGCCGCGCCGATGGCGTGGCGAGTGATCACGGTGAGGGTGCCCACGGAGGCCTCCGCGTAGGCATAGGCGAGCTTGGACACGCTGCGCACCGCGCCGCCGAGTTCCTCGGACGTGCCGGGAACAAAGCCCGGCACGTCCACGAAGGAGATCACGGGGATATTAAAGGCATCGCAGGTGCGGATGAAGCGCGCGGCCTTGGTGGCGGCGCGGGAATCCACCCGCCCGGAATCCTGGGTAGGCTGATTGGCCACGATTCCCACCGCGCGGCCCTCGATGCGGGCAAAGCCGGTGAGGATATTGGTGGCGTACCGGGATTGGGTTTCCAGGAACTGCTGGCCGTCCACCACGCGGGTGATGACCTCGCGCATGTCGTAGGGGGCCTGGGGATCGTCCGGTATCAGGGCGTTGAGCTGGGTATCCGTGGCGGAGATATTCTCCGCGATGGAGCCGGTGATTCGGGCCTCCACCGGGCGGGGAGCCTCGGCGCGGTTATTGGAGGGCAGGTAACCCAGCAATTCGCGCAGAGCCTCGATGGCCTGGGCATCGGACTCGGCCACCAGGTGTGCGGTGCAGGAGTGCTCGGCGTGGGCCTCCGCACCCAGGGGCTCCTCCCCGGAATCTGCGGAGGCTGCGTCGGCGGAGGCAGTATTGGCGGTAGCGGTGAGCCGCAGGTGGGCCTGGCCCGCCACCATGAGGGTGAGGTCGGCTGCACCCGCGAGCAGGGCGTGCGGGCCGGTGACCTCCCCGGTGAGCACCGCGAGGTGCGGGATCACGCCGGAGGCCTGCGTGGCCTCCGCGAGAATGCGGGCGTAAAAGGACAGCGCGGCGGTGCCCTCGGCGGCGCGCGCCCCGGCGCCTTCGATGAAGGCGATCACCGGCACGCCGGTCTTGATGGCCAGGCGGTAGATTTTGAGGATCTTTTCGCCGTAGACCTCGCCCAGGCGGCCGTCGAAAATGCTGGCGTCCTGCGCGTACACGCAGACCTTGCGCCCGGCCACGGTGCCGTAGCCCGCCACCACGCCGTCGGTGGTGGGGCGGGTGGAATCCAGCCCGTACTCGGAGACGCGGTGGCGGGCCAGGGCATCGACCTCGACGAAGGAAGAGGCGTCGAGAAGCGCGCCGATGCGCTCGCGGGCGGTGAGCCGCCCGGCCTCGTGGGCCTCCGCAATGGCGCGATCGCCCACCGGGGCCTGCGCCTCGGTGAGGCGGGCGGTGAGGTCTGCCAACTTTCCGGCAGTGGTGGAAAGATCAGTCATGGTTGTTCATTCTAGGGGGTGCCCGTGGCGGACAGTCGCGCGCGGCTCCGCTGCCGCGCAGCGAGGGGCCGAAAGTGGGGTGGGCGGCGCACCCCCGGTGGGTATGGTGGTGGGCATGGATGAAACAGTGCTCCGGGAACGCCTGGGCGAGCGGGCAGGAATCTACCCCCAGATACGGGTGGTGGCGCAGACGGGTTCCACCAACGCGGACCTCCTCGCGCAGGGCGATACCCCCGATCGCGCCGTGCTCATCGCGCGTCATCAGACCGCCGGGCGGGGTCGCCTGCACCGGCACTGGGAGGGCGCACCGGACAAGCAACTGGCCCTATCTGTGCTGTATAGGCCGGGGAAAAGGCTCGTGGAGCGGCTGGGGCTGCTGCCCCTGGCCGTGGGGCTGGCGGTGGTGGATACCGTGCCCCGGGCGGAGTTGAAGTGGCCCAATGACGTCCTCATCGGGGGGCATAAGGTCTGCGGAATCCTCGTGGAGGCGGCCGACCTCGACGCCGATCCGCGCGTGGTGGTGGGCTGCGGGGTGAACCTCAGCCTGGAACGCGAGGAACTTCCCGTGGCACACGCCACTTCCCTGGCGTTGGAGGGAATTGCCCACGATCCGGCGGATATTGCGGCCGGGCTTCTCGACGCCCTGGAGCGCCGCGTGCAGCAATGGGCCTGCGCCGACCCCGCGCTGCTGGGCGACTACCGCGCCAAATGCACCACCCTGGGGGCCGAGGTGCGGGTGGAGCGCTGGGAGGAAATTATCGAGGGCACGGCGGTGGACGTGACCCCCACGGGCTCTCTGATCGTGGACACCGAGCGCGGGCGTCAGGAGTTTTCCGCCGGAGACGTCACCCACCTGCGGCGCGCCGCCTAAGCCCCCGCGATCATGGGAACCTTTCGCCCCGGCTCCAGGGAACGAGTGGTGGTGGACGTCTCCGCACCGCTGAGCACACTGATCTTCCCCGCGCTGGAAGCGATCCTGCTCACCGGCGTGGCCTGGATCGTCATCGGCTACGTGGATCGCCCCGAGGTATCCGTGAGCATGAACCTCCGCAATGCCCTGGTGGGAGTGTGGGCGCTGGGCGTGGTGTGGCGGCTGCTGCTGCCGATCCTGCGGGCGCGCCGCCAGCGCTTCATGGTGACCACCCAGCGTATCGTGGTGCGCGGGCCGGGCCTGGGGGCGCGCACCGATGAGATCTCGCTGCGGCAGGTGCGCGGTGCCCGGAAGTATGGCCGTGGGCGGGTGGCCCTGGGGCTGATCGGCTATGACCGTCCCGTGGTATTTGCTCGGCTGCCCCGGCCCAAAAAGGTGGCCCAGGCGATCACCGGGCTAGTGCGGTGGTAAGCGCCTGGGCCACCTGGGTGGGAACGATCCCTTAGGATTCCTCGCCAAACTGCGCCGCGTTGAGCCGCGCGTAGGCCCCGCCCCGGGCCACGAGTTCCTCGTGGGAACCCTGCTCCACGATGTCCCCGTCCTCCATCACCAGGATCACGTCCGCGTCCCGGATCGTGGAGAGGCGGTGCGCGATCACAAAGGAAGTGCGCTCCGCGCGCAGGGCGTTCATGGCCTCCTGCACCAGCACCTCGGTGCGGGTGTCCACGGAGGAGGTGGCCTCATCGAGGATGAGCAGCGCGGGCTGGGAGAGGAAGGCCCGCGCGATGGTGATGAGCTGGCGCTCTCCGGCAGAAAGCGCCCCGCCCTCGCCGTCGATGCGGGTGCGGTAGCCCTCGGGGAGGGTACGCACAAAGCGATCCACGTAGGTGGCCTTAGCGGCGGCGATGACCTCCTCGTCCGTGGCGTCCAGGCGGCCGTAGCGGATATTGTCCGCGATGGTGCCCTCAAAGAGCACTGCGTCCTGCAACACCATGCCCACCTGGGAGCGGAGATCCTGGCGGGAGAGTTCCCGAATATCCGTGCCGTCCAGGGTGATCCGCCCGGAATCAATCTCATAAAAGCGCATGATGAGGTTCACCAGGGTGGTCTTGCCCGCCCCGGTGGGCCCCACGATGGCGGCGGTCTGCCCCGGGGTCACGCGCAGGTTCAACCCCGTGATCAGCGGCTTTTCCGGGGTATAGCCAAAGGCTACGTCCTCAAACTCCACCAGTCCGCGCGCCCGGCCCGCCACCTGGGCGGTGGGGCGATCGGGGTCCTGTTCGGGGGCGTCGAGAAGCTCAAACACGCGCTCCGCGGAGGCCACGCCGGACTGCAACATCTGCATCATGCTGCCGAGTTCCCCGAGCGGCTGGTTGAACTGGCGCGAGTACTGGATAAAGGCGGTGGCATCGCCCAGCGTCATGGAGCCGGAGGCCACCCGCAACCCGCCGAGCACGGCGATTCCCACGTAGGAGAGGTAGGAGATGAACTGCATGATCGGCATCATCATGCCGGAGAGGAACTGCGCGGTGGAACTGGAACGGAAGAGCTCCTCATTGCGCTCCTCGAACTCCGCCACGGCGGCGTCCGTGCGGCCGAAGATCCGCAGCACCTCGTGCCCGGAGAAGGTCTCCTCCACGTGCCCGTTGAGCAGGCCCGTGGAGCGCCACTGGGTGGTGAACTGCTTTTGGGAGCGGGAGCCGATCACCGCGAGTACGATGCCCGTCAGCGGCAGGGAGAGCAGGGCCACCAGGGCGAGTTGCCAGGACACCCAGAACATCATCGCGGTAATGCCGATGACGGTGAGCAGGGCGTTGAGCGCCTGTGCCAGGGCCTGTTGCAGGGCCTGCTGGATATTATCGACGTCGTTGGTGGTGCGCGAGAGCACGTCGCCGCGCTTGCTGGTGTCGAAGTAGGACAGCGGCAGACGATTGATCTTGGCCTCCACGTCCCGGCGCAGGCCATAGACCGCGCGCATGACCAGGCGGTTGAGGATGAACCCCTCCAACCACATGAACACCGAGGCAGCCAAGTACAGGCCCAAGATCGCGGCGATCAGCCAGCCCAGGCGGGAGAAGTCGATGCCCGCGCCGGGGGTGACGTCCATGCGGGTCAGCATGTCCGCAAAGGTGTCATTCCCCTCCGCGCGCAGCCCGGTGATGATCTGATCCTTGGGCACCCCGCCTGGCAACTGGGAGCCGATGGCCCCGGAGAAGATCACGTCCATGGCGTAGCCGGTGACGCGCGGGGCGTACACGTTGAGTGCCACGGAGAGGGCCACCAGGCCAAAGACCAGGGCGAGTTGAGCCTTGTAGGGGGAGAGCAGGCCGAGTAGGCGCGCGGCCCCGGCTCGGAAATTCTTGGCCTGGCGCGGTGCGGAGCCGGACCAGTCATCCACGCCCACCTTTTCCTGGAGATCGAGGAGTTCCTGCTCGGAAAGGTCGGCGGTAGGGGTGGTATCTTTCTGGGCCATGATTAGCGCACCTCCTCGGTGTTGCTCGGGGTGGATGGGGCAGGGGTTTCTTCGGCCGTGGCCTGGGAACGGACGATCTCGCGGTACGTCTCGGAGGAATCCAGCAATTCCTCATGGGTGCCACGGGCCACGATCTCCCCGGCCTCCATCACCAGAATCTGATCGGCCTCCCGGATGGAACTCACCCGCTGGGCCACCACGATCATCGTGGACTGCGCCACCTCCGGGGCCAGGGCTGCGCGCAGGCGTGCGTCCGTGGTCATATCCAGGGCGGAGAAGGAATCATCAAACAGATACACCGCGGGCTTGGCCACGAGCATGCGGGCGATGGAGAGGCGCTGGCGCTGCCCGCCAGAGACGTTGGTGCCGCCCTGGGCGATGGGCATGTCCAGGTCCTGCACAAAGTCCGCCTGGGCGGTGCGCAGCGCCGCCCACATCTCCTCCTCGTTGGCCCGGGGATTACCCATCGCCAGATTGGAGCACACGGTGCCGGAAAAGAGGTAGGGCTTCTGCGGCACCATGCTCACCCGCTCCACTATGTCCTCCTAGGCCATCGCGGTGATGTCGGTGGCGTCGATAAGCACCCTGCCCTCGGTGGCCGTGTACAGGCGGGGGATCAGGCCCAGCAGCGTGGTCTTGCCGGAGCCGGTGGCACCGATGATGGCGGTGACTTGGCCGGGGCGGGCGGTGAAGGAAATATCGCGCAGCACGGGGGCCTCCGCGCCGGGGTAGGAGAAGCTCACCCGATCAAACTCCACGGTGCCGGGGTTGCCGGGGCCGTCGAGAGCCTCAAATGAAGCGGGGCGCTGCGGCTGGGCGGGCTCGCTAATGGAGGGGGTGTGTTCTAGGACCTCGGTGATGCGGCCCGCGCAGACCAGGGCGCGCGGCAGCATCATGGCCATGAACGCGCCCATCATCACGGCGGTGAGGATCTGCATGAGGTATTGCAGGAAGGCGGTGAGCGCGCCCACCTCCACGGCCCCGGCATCCACGCGCTGCCCGCCGAACCACATCACCGCGCCGGTGGCCAGGTTCAGGATCAGCATGATGACGGGGAAGAGCAGCACAAAGAGGTTACCGATCTTCACCGAGAGGGCGGCGAGTTCCGTGTTGGCACGGTCGAAGCGCTCGGCCTCGTGCTCCTCGCGGGTAAAGGCGCGCACCACCCGGATGCCGGTGATCTGCTCGCGCAGCACGCCATTGATGGCGTCGATCTTGTGCTGCTGGCCGGTAAACAGCGGCATGAGGCGGGCGATGAGGAAGGCCACGGCGGCAAAGAGCACCAGCACGCTGACCACCACCAGCCAGGACATGCCGGGGTCCTCGCGCACGGCCATGATGATTCCGCCCACCATCATGATGGGGGCGGGGGCCATGAAGTTCAGCATCATCATGTACGTCATCTGCACCTGCTGGACGTCGTTTGTCCCACGGGTAATCAGAGTGGCCGAGCCAAAGCGGCTGACGTCCTCCGCGGAGAAGCGCGCCACGCGGCGGAACACGTCCCCGCGAATGTCGCGCCCCGTGCCCATCGAGGTGCGCGCGCCGAACCACACGGCGATGCACGCCGAGATCACCTGCACGAACGCCACACCCAGCATGATCGCGCCGAGCCGCCAGATAAGGTCCACGTCCCCGCGCGAGACGCCCTCATCAATGATGCGGGCATTGAGCGAGGGGAGGTACAGGGTGGCCAGGGTCGAGATGGTTTGCAGGATAAGAATGGCAATGAGGGCACCGGAGTAGGGGCGCGCCCGCGATCCGATGAGGCGTAAAAAGTTCACTCGGCAAGGCTAGCAGCGTTTTATCGTGGTTTCCTTGGGAAATGGTCTTGGGAAACAGCTTTGGGAAACCGGGCGCATACTATAGTTGGGCAGCGTGACGGACACCGAGAAGAACACCCACGGAAACCCCGCCGCCCACGCCCCCGGACAACCCGTGGTGGCCGTGATCGGAGACGGGCAATTGGCCCGCATGATGCAGACCGCCGCGATTGAACTAGGACAATCCGTGCGCCTGCTCGCCGGCGCCCCCGAGGCCTCCGCCGCCCAGGTGGCCGCCGACGTTCTCCTTGGGGATTACCGCGACCTTGACGCCCTGCGCGCCGCCGCCGAGGGGGCGAGCGCGGTGACCTTCGATCACGAGCACGTCCCCAGCGAGCACCTGCGCGCGCTTATCGACGCCGGCGTGAGCGTACAGCCGCGCCCCGAGGCGCTGCTGTACGCCCAGGACAAGCTGGAACAGCGGCGGCGGTTACGGGAACTGGGCTTCCCGGTGCCGCGCTTTAGCGCCGTGACCTCCGTGGCCGAGGCCTTGGCCTTCGAGCAGGAGGTGGCGGGCCAGGTGTGCCTCAAGGCCTGCCGGGGTGGTTATGACGGGCACGGGGTGTGGTTCCCTGCCGATCGCGCCGAGCTGGAGGAACTGGTGGCCGATCTCCTGGATAAGGGGGTGGGCCTCATGGCGGAGGAAAAGGTGCGCTTTGACCGCGAACTCTCCGCGATGGTGGCGCGCACCCCCTCCGGGGAGGTGACGGCCTGGCCGGTGGTGGAATCGGAGCAAAAGGACGGCATTTGCCACCGAGCCATCGCCCCGGCCCCCGGCATGAGTGCCGAGGACGACTCAGCCCTGCGTACCCTGGCCGAGGAAATCGCGCAGCGCCTGGGCGTGACCGGAGTGCTGGCCGTGGAACTCTTTGACCAGGGCGGCCAGTACTGGATCAACGAACTAGCCATGCGCCCCCACAACACCGGCCACTGGACCCAGGACGGCTCCACCACCAGCCAATTCGAGCAGCACCTGCGCGCCGTGCTCGATATGCCGCTGGGGGACACCAGCCCCATCGCGCCGGTGACCGTGATGGTCAATACCCTGGGCGCACCCGAGGAACCCGCCGAGCCGGTACCCAGCCGCATGAGGCAGGTGTGGCGGCGCTTCCCCGGAGCCAAGATCCACCTCTACGGCAAGGATCACCGCCCCGGGCGCAAACTCGGCCACATCAACCTCGTCGGCTCGGACGTCTCCGCCACCGTGCGGGAGGCCGATCTGGCCGCGCACTACCTGGTGCACGGGCGCTGGGCCGATGGTTGGGCGCCCGTCGAGGACGCGGCCGCGCAGCCCAAATAAGAGGTAGCCCCAATAAAAGACGGAAAGGATTGACACACACATGACCCCCCTCGTTGGCCTCATCATGGGCTCCGATTCCGACTGGGACACCGTGGCCCCCGCCGCCGAGGTGCTCGCGGAGTTCGGCGTGCCCTTTGAAGTGGGCGTGGTATCCGCCCACCGCACCCCGGAGCGCATGCTCTCCTACGCCAAGAACGCCCACCACCAGGGCATCAAGGCGATCATCGCCTGCGCCGGGGGAGCCGCGCACCTGCCGGGCATGGTGGCGGCGGCCACCCCGCTGCCGGTGATCGGCGTGCCGCGCGCGCTCAAGGACCTCGACGGCATGGATTCCCTGCTCTCCATCGTGCAGATGCCCGCTGGGGTGCCGGTGGCCACCGTCTCCATCGGCGGGGCCAAGAACGCCGGCCTGCTGGCCGTGCGGATTCTCTCCGCCGGGGATGACTCCCTGCGCGAGAAGATGGTGGCCTACCAGGAGAATATGGCCGCCGAGGTGGAGCGCAAGGACGCCGCCCTCAAGCAACGCCTCATGGGGGAATAGCCCACTCATGCCGGTGTTGGTGCTGGGTGCGCGCCTACGCAAGGGGGCCGTGGGGCCGATGCTGGAGGCGCGCCTGCGGGCGGCGTTGGCCCGGTACGAGGCCGCAGCACCGGGAAGCAAACCCATCGTGGTGGTCAGCGGCAAGGGGGAGGCCCCCGCTATGGCGCGGTGGTTGGCGGAGCGCGGCGTGGCCTCGGAGCACCTCGTAGCGGAGGAGCGGGCGGAATCTACCAATGAGAACCTGGAAAACGCCCACGCCCTCATTCCCCACGCCGGACGGTGGGTGGTGGTGACCAATGGCTTTCACGTATGGCGCACCCGCCTGTGGGTCTGGCACCTGCGGCTGCCCATGCGGGTGGTGGCAGCCCCCACCGTGGGGCGGAGAAGGCCGGTGACCTACGCCCGGGAGGTGGCGGCCGTGGTTCACTCCTCCGCGCGGATTGCGTGGCGGCGGGCGGTGCGGCGCTGGGCACGCCGGTGATACCGTGCGGGTGATCTCGCGCCGGTTACTTTCCCCGCCACTGTGTGACGGGTGTGATTACCGTGCGTCCCGGAGAGCCCCTTAGAAGCGCAACTTCGGAGCTTCTCAGAGCCTCAGAGCCGCAGGGTGGTCTTTTCCATCTCCGCGATGGTGCCGAGCCGTTCCTCGGCGACCATGCCGGAGACCACCACGGCGGAGCCGCCCACCGCCAGGGGCTCGAGAACGGTGCGATGGAAGCCGGGGGTGTCGATCCAGCCGGTGGAGAGCACGCGCGCTTCGGCGGGAAGATCGCTGCGCGCGGCGAGGTCCGCCAGGCGCGGGGTGGGGGAGAGGAATTGCTCCCCATAAAAGCGCACGGTGGGGCCAAAATCCACGGTGCCCGGGGGCAGGGTGCCCCCGGTTTCCACCACGCCCCGGCCAAAGGGGTCGTCGGTGACCACCACCAGGTCGCCCACGGGGTTATCCGGCACGCGGTCTATGGTGCAGAACTCCACCTCGGCGTCGGTGGCGTCGCCAAAGGCGTAGTCCACCCCGGCGGTGATCGCGCCCAGGGCGATCACGCAGGATTGCCAGCCGCAGGGCAGCGAGATGTTGATCTGGGAGCCGGGGGCGAGGTCTAACTCCTCATAAAGCATGTTGCCCACCTTGGCCGCCCAGTTGTCCAGGGTCTGGGCGGAAAAGTCGAGGCGGGACTGGGTGTGCTCGTCGTAGACGGTGAACCGGGGGCGCGCGGGGTCCGCCGTTAAGAGGTGGGCGAGGAGTTCCATGCCCACGATGGTAGGCGAACTCTAATTCACGCAGCGCGGCCCGGTGCCGCCGGCGTCGATCTCCGGGGCCACCTCGGCGGTGCCAAAGTCCGCGCCGGGTTGACCCACGGCGTCCTCCTCGCGGGGTGCTGTGGCCTGGGTGGTGGCCCCGGTGCTTGGGGTGGCCTCCGTGGAATCGGCGGAGTCGGCGGAATCGTCCCGGGGGCCCGCGTAGTCCTCGGCGGTGACCACGATGAGGGTGCCGGGGCTGAGAGTCTCGTTCACCACGATGGGCATATCGCCCAGTTTGCGGGAGAGTTCCAGGGCGGCCTCATCCTCCGTGTGCGGGGCCACGATCTGGCTGGTGGTATAAACCCCCGGCACCGCATTGGTGGTTTCCGCCACGGTGTATCCGGCGGAGGTGAGGTAGGAGGAGACGGAACCGGCCAGGCCAGCGATGGTACCGGCGTTGAGCACGGTGAGGGTGGCGGGGTGCTCGGGCGCGGAGGAGTCGGAAGAATCAGCCTCCGAGGTATCGGGCTCGTCCGTGGCGTGCCCGGCAGAGTCGGGATCGTCCTCTCCGAGGAGGGTGCGCATGAAGGCGTGAACCTGCGGGGGATCCACGGTGACGATGGATTCGCCGTAGTCGCCCACGCCGTCGATGGAGGTCACCGGAATGGTGTTGAACACCACGTTGCCCCCGGCCAGGTTGGAGAGCTGGGTGGCAAAGCTCATGATGTCCATGCTCTCGTCGAGCACCACGGAGCGTTCCACGGCCTGGCTCATGTCGCCCAGGCGGGCGGGATTGGTGAGGGTACCTGCGGAGAGCACCTTATTGACCATCGAGGCCATGAAGGCCTGCTGGCGCACCACTCGGTCGAGGTCGCCGCGCGGCAGGCCGTGGCGCTGGCGCACAAAGGCCAGCGCCTGGTGGCCGTCGAGGGTTTGCCGCCCGGCGTGGAAGTTGGCGCCGGAGAACTCGTCATTGACGGCCTCGTTGAGGCATACCTCCACGCCGCCCACGGCGTCGGTAAGCAGCACGAAGCCCAGCAGACCAACCTCGGCGTAATGATCCACCTCGATGCCGGTGAGGTCGGAGACGGCGGAGATGAGCCCGGCGCGCCCTGCCTCGGTGGATTGCTTGTCAATGCGCTTCTCGTCGGTCATGCCCTCGGCGCGCAGTTCGTCCTCCTCGGCGGTCTTATAGCTGCTGAATACGCCGTTGATCTTGAGGTTGCCGTAGGAGTCATCGTGAATATAGGTATCGCGGGGGATGGACACGGCGGTGGCGGAGGTGCCGTCGTTGGGCACGCGGATGAGCATGATGGTGTCCGTGTTGTAGGCGCCGTCCTCCACGCCGGCGCGCAGGGCGTCGAGTTCCTCCCGGCTCAGTGGTTTGCCCTGGGCGTCGGTGCGCGAGTCTGAGCCCACCAGGAGGATGTCGGTGGCGCCGTCGGGTGCGGAGCCCTTGGAGGTGTTGCCGCCCAGGTGGAGGTTTCCGGCAGAGGCCAGCTGGGAGCCCAGGCGGCCCACGGCAAAGTACCCCAGGGCGGAGATGAGCAGCACGAGCGCGGAGAGCACCGCGAGGGTGGTCTTGACCGGCCGCGAGCCCGCCTGCGCGAGGTTGATCCGGGTGCGCGGGGGTGCCTGGATATTGCGCGAGGGGCGCGGCGAGGACGCCCTTGATGAGGAGGACGAGGACGGTTGCGGCCAGGAATGTTTAGTCACTGCTCACGCTCCAAGGTGCTCCGGGGGACGGGTGGGGCCGGTGCGCGGGGGTTGAGGCCGGTGCGCAGCGGCGGCGCCGACGGAGTATAAGATCCGAGGCATATTCCCATAAGAATCTACTCCCAAGGAGTCTATCGCCGTGAAGGTGGTTGTCACAGGAGCAGCGGGGCAACTGGGGCGCTGCCTCCGGCTGAGCGCGCCGCGCACGGCCCGGGTGACCTGGTGCGACCGGGGGCTTCTCGACGTCACGGACCCCCGGCAGGTGGCGGACTCCCCGCTGCTGAGCGGCGCGGACGTGGTGATCAACACCGCCGCCTTTACCGCCGTGGACGCCGCGGAGGAGCAGCGCGAGGCCGCCACCGCGCTCAATGCCCTGGCTCCGGAGTACCTGGCGCGGCGCTGCGTGCGGGAGGGGGCGCACCTGGTGCACGTCTCCACCGATTACGTCTTTGGGGCCGCGCGCGCCGGGCGGGCGCTGATCCCGGCCGATCCGGTGTGTCCCACGAGCGTTTACGGCTCCACCAAGGCGGCGGGGGAGGCGGCTATCGACGCCGTGGCCACCGCCAATCCGCAGTGGCGCGGCTACACGGTGGCGCGCACGGCCTGGCTCTTTAGCGGCCGCCTGCTGCCGGAACACCGGGACTTTGTGAGCACCATGCTGCGTCTGGCGCAGGAGGGGGTGAACCCGAGGGTGGTCAGTGATCAGACCGGCAGCCCCACCTTTGCCCTGGATCTGGCGCGCGCCCTGTGGGAGGTGGTGGGGGCGACCCCGGCGGGGATCGTGCACCTGGCCGGTTCCGGCCGGGCCACCTGGTACGACCTCGCGCGCGCCACCTTTGAGCTGGCGGGGCATGATCCTGAGCGGGTGCGACCGGTGAGCACGGCGGAGTATCCCACGGCGGCGCGGCGGCCGGAGTGGTCCGTCCTGGCCTCGCAGAAGGAATTACCCGAGTGGCGCGATGGGGTGGCGCGCGCCCTCGCCGCTACACTTTTGGCACCATGAGCCCCACCACGCCCGCCCCCACGCAGGACTCTGCCCCGCTCGCGGTGATGACCGTGACCTTCTCCCCGGGGCGGCACCTGCCCGCTCTGCTGGATTCCCTGGAGCCCGCCACGCGCCAGGCCACGCGCGTGGTCATGGCGGATAACGGCTCCACCGATGGTGCCCCGCAGGCTGCCGTGGCGCCGGGGGTGGAATTGCTGCCCACCGGGGGAAACCTCGGTTATGGCCGGGCAATCAACGCGGCGGCACGCCACCTCATGCCGCTGCGGGAGCGCGGCGAGATCAACGGGGAGTTCTTCCTGGTGGTCAATCCCGACGTGGAGTTCACCCCCGGTGCCATTGATGAACTCCTCGCGTGCGCGCGCCGCTGGCCGGAGGCGGGGGCCGTGGGGCCCCTGATTAGGCAGGCTGATGGCAGCGCCTATCCCTCGGCGCGGGCCGTGCCCTCCCTGCGCACCGGGATCGGGCACGCGCTCCTTGGCGGCGTGTGGCCGAATAACCCGTGGACGCGGGCCTATAAGGCGGGGGCGGACATGTCCACGGAGCGCCCCGCCGGGTGGCTTTCCGGTTCCTGCCTGCTGCTGAGGTGGGCGGATTTTGAGGCCCTGGGCGGGTTCGATGAGCGTTACTTCATGTACATGGAGGACGTGGACTTGGGCGATCGCCTGGGGCGTGCCGGGCGGCTCAACGTGCTGTGCCCCACGGCGGTGATCGAGCACGATCAGGGGCACGTGGCCCGGCGCTACTCCGCGGTGACGGTGCCCGCGCACCACGCCAGTGCCTATCGCTTCCTCGCGGATCGGCTGCCGGGGTGGTGGCGCGCGCCGGTGCGCGCGGCGCTGTGGGCGGGGCTGCGCGCGCGGGCGGAGATGCTGCGGTGGGGCGCGGCGGTGGGGTCGCGGCGGCGTCGATAGGCGTTTTGCTTGGGTGAATCGGCGTGTCCCGTCACATGAGAGGGGGGCGGGCCGTGCGAAAATAATCCCCGTTGTGTCCCGCCGATCGTGGTAGGGCGCGTGATGTCGTTGTAGTAATAAGGAACCACAAAGTAGCGCTATGCCGAATCCCAAGCAGACCGACGCCGTGATCCTCGTGGGGGGCAAGGGCACCCGCCTGCGCCCGCTGACCACGAGTACCCCGAAGCCCATGCTGCCCACGGCCGGGTTCCCCTTCCTGGAGCACCTGTTGGCGCGGATTCGCGCCGCCGGAATCGAGCACGTGGTGCTGGGCACCTCGTACCGCGCGGAGGTCTTTGAGGATTACTTTGGCGATGGCTCGGACTTTGGCCTGGACATCGAGTACGTTGTGGAGGAGCAGGCCCTGGGCACCGGCGGCGGCATCCGCAACGTCTACGAGCGGCTGCGCCATGATACCGCGATGGTCTTTAACGGCGACGTGCTCAGCGGCATGGATCTGGCGGCCCTGCTGCGCACGCACGAGGAGCGCGAGGCGGATCTCACCCTGCACTTGGTGCGCGTAGCCGACCCCAGCGCCTTTGGCTGCGTGCCCACCGACGAGCAGGGGCGGGTGCAGGCCTTCTTAGAAAAGACGGAGGACCCGCCCACCAATCAGATCAACGCGGGCTGCTACGTGTTCCGCCGCGAGTTGATCGAGCAGATTCCGGCTGGCCGGGTGGTGTCCGTGGAGCGCGAGACCTTCCCCGGCCTGTTGGCGGAGGGCAAGCGGGTATTCGGCCACGTGGACGCCGCCTACTGGCGGGATATGGGCCGCCCCGATGACTTCGTGCGCGGTTCCTCCGATCTGGTGCGCGGGATCGCCCCCTCGCCGCTGCTGGCGGGGCGCACCGGAGAGCACCTGGTGGACCCGTCCGCGGGAGTGCGCGATGGCGTGATCCTGGTGGGCGGCACCGTGGTGGGACGCGGCAGCGAGATCGGCGCGGGATCGCGCATTGATGATTCCGTGATCTTTGACGGCGTGACCGTGGAACCGGGGGCGGTGATCGAGGATTCCATCATCGCCTCCGGCGCGCGGGTGGGGGCCAACGCCCGGATTAAGGGCTGCGTGATCGGGGAGGGCGCGCAGATTGGGGCGCGCTGCGAGCTTCTCGACGGCATGCGGGTGTGGCCCGGCGTGGTGATCCCCGACGGCGGGATTCGCTTCTCCACGGACGCCTGAGATGGGCTTTGAGGCTTGGGTGGTGGCCGATAGTCCGCCGCCCGCTGTCACGCCGCATGTCTGATATTTCAGTCGTAGGCTAGTTTTCTGTGGGTAGTGCACAGAAAACTAGCCACCACTACATGTAGTACCCCTGGCGGCCACCCCCTGCGTGTAAATGCTGTGACTAATGTGGTTAATGGTGTTGCTGACGTGCCCGAATGGAAAAGGGGTGGCAAAAAGGCGGCATATGGCTTGACGATATGTAGTGACGTGGTGTTGAATCTCAACGTTGTAAGCAACTGTTGGGTACGGAGAAGGGACCGTGGCGTGGAAGACATGGCCGATGACGCCACACTCCGTGGCGGAACCACCGCCAAGCTCACTCTTGATGATCTTTTCGGGGCGGTAGAGCAGGAATGGCAGGATCAGGCGCTGTGTGCGCAGACCGATCCCGAGGCGTTTTTCCCGGAAAAGGGCGGTTCCACGCGGGAGGCAAAGCGCATTTGCCGTGCCTGCGGGGTGCGCGATGAATGTCTGGAATATGCCCTGGAGCATGACGAGCGCTTTGGTATCTGGGGCGGGCTTTCTGACCGCGAGCGCCGCCGCCTAAGGCGTGAGATTTCCTGAGTAAAAATAGGGTGTGAGAAAACGCCGTCCCCGCCGCATTATGCGGTAGCGGGGACGGCGTTATTTTCTTGCGCTTTATTTATCGGCCCGCTGATTGGCCCGCTGATTGGCCCCTGCGCGGCGGGCCAGATACATGGCCGGAATGCATCCCAGGAAAAGGGGCACGCCGCACAGTACCCAGGTGACTATGATCCCGGCCAGCCAGAAGCCATCGGGATCGTGATAAGAACTCCCGGTCATAAAGAAGATCGGGTTGTACAGGCTCACCCCCAAGGTTGCGCCCAGGGCGGCGGCGAGCGGCCCGCCGATGGTGCGCCGGGCCAGTCGCGCGGTGCCCAGCAGGGCAGCGAGCAGGATCAGCGCGACGTAGAGGAAGGGGTGTGGCCAGGGGAGGAAGTTAAAGACCGCGATGCCGGTGACCAGTCCCGCCAGCGTGCCGTATATTCCCAGCAATGGGGAGGAAACCGTGCCGCGCGCGGAAACGGCCCGGGGAGTCTTGGCCTCCACCCGGGCGATGAGGGAGCCGAGAATAACGCCGGGAATCACGGTGAGAATGAGGGAACCGAGGGCGGGGGCGAGGCCGGAAATTACCATTGGAATCCGGGGTCAATATCGCGTGGGTCAATGTTGAGGTACCCGGCCACGAGCGCGGTGAGAATGGTGGAAAGGAGTTCCTGCAATTCCTCGGTGCTTTCCACCCGGTGCTCGATGGGCATGCGAAATAGCACGATCCGGGAGCGGGTGGGGTTGCCCGCCGCGTCCACCCCGGCGGGAATGATCCGGCCCAGGGGAACCGGGCCGTCGGCCACGATCTCGGGGGGCAGCACCGTGAGGTCGGGGCGCAATTGCATGCGCGGCACGGTGTCCACGGCCACGTCGAGGTTGGCTAGTTGCTCGTAGAACTGGGTGGCGAGGGGGGCATAGGCTTCGAGCACGGCGGCGTCGAAAAGCTGCCCCCTGCGGCGGTAACGCGGCAGGGTGGAGGGAAGCAACGGGCCGCGCAACCCCCGGTCGCGGCGATCCCGGAAGGCCCTGGTGTACATGGGCGCAAGCCTACGTGGGACGCGCGGGGATGTGGCCGGGGCGCGCCGGTGGGGTATTCAAATCTCAAGTTGAGGTCTAGACTCTATGGGCGTGAATCAATTTCGTCGCTGTTCCCGCCCCGGCTGCGGCAAACCTGCGGTAGCCACGCTTACCTATGCCTACGCGGAATCCACGGCGGTGGTGGGGCCCCTGGCGCCCTCCTCGGAGCCGCATAGCTGGGATCTGTGCGCGCACCATTCCGAGCGGATTACCGCCCCCCTGGGCTGGGAGATGCTGCGGGTGGAGGGAATCGAGATGGACGAGGACGAGGACCTCACGGCCCTGGCCGAGGCGGTGCGCGAGGCGGGGCGCTTTTCCACCGGGCTGGTGGGTGGGCACGATCCGCGCGGCGAGGAGGCCGCCGATCACGCGCTGCGTCCGGACACCTCGGTGCACCCGGTGCATCGCTCCAAGCGGCTGGCGGAGGAAAAGCAGCGACGGCGCGCCCACCTGCGGGTGGTGCGTGATGACGAAGTGCCGGAGTAAATAGGGACTGAACGTATCGGAGGTATCGGCGCGCGGCGTGATGGCCGGCGCGGTGCGCGGCGCGGCGCCGGGGCAGGGGGCTCGGGAGGGGATGCCGCTACACTTGAGGCGGTATGGCAATGCGCACCGCTGCGCTAAGCAGGGCCTGGGCGAGGGCCCGGCCGGGCGGGTGCGCCAGATAAACCAGGGAAAACACCAATAACTTCCAGGAGGAATCCCCTTATTATGCGCACCCGTGAATCCGTGACCGCTGTGATTAAGGCCTATGACATTCGAGGCGTGGTGGGGAGCGATATTGACGCGGAGTTCGTCCGCGATGCCGGTGCGGCCTTTGCCCACCTGCTGCGCGAGGAGGGGGAGACCACCCTGGCAGTGGGGCACGATATGCGCCCCTCCTCCCCGGAATTGGCGCGGGCCTTTGCGGAGGGGGCCACCAGCCAGGGCCTCAACGTGGTGCTGCTGGGCCTGACCTCCACCGACGAACTCTACTTCGCCTCCGGCTCCCAGGAATGCGCGGGCGCGATGTTTACCGCCAGCCACAATCCGGCGGAATATAACGGAATCAAGCTGTGCCGCCGGGGCGCGCGCCCCGTGGGGCAGGATACCGGCCTGGCCGAGATCACCGAGGCTCTGGTAAACGGCGTGCCGGAGTACGCGGGGGAGCGCGGCACCGTCTCCGAGCGCGACGTGCTGGGGGAGTACGGGGCCTACCTGCGTTCCCTGGTGGATCTGAGCCAGATCAAGCCGCTGGTGGTGGCGGTGGACGCCGCAAATGGCATGGGTGGGCTGACGGTTCCGGCGGTGTTTGAGGGCCTGCCCCTGGATATTCGCCCCCTGTACTTTGAGCTGGACGGCACCTTCCCCAATCATGAGGCTAACCCCCTGGAGCCGAAGAACCTGGTGGACTTGCAGCGCTTTGTGGTGGAGCAGAAGGCGGACATCGGCCTGGCCTTTGATGGGGATGCGGATCGGTGCTTTGTGGTCGATGAGCAGGGCAATCCCGTCTCCCCCTCCGCGATCTGCGCGCTAGTGGCCCAGCGCTACCTGGGCGAGAACCAGGGAGCCACGATCATTCACAATCTGATCACCTCGCGCACCGTGCCGGAGGTCATCGAGGAAAATGGTGGCACCGCCGTGCGCACCCGCGTGGGGCACTCCTTCATCAAGGCGTCGATGGCGGAGCACGGGGCGGTATTCGGCGGCGAGCACTCCGCGCACTACTACTTCACGGAGTTCTTCAACGCGGACTCGGGTATCCTGGCGGCCATGCACGTCCTGGTGGCCCTGGGCGCGCAGGAGGCGGGACAGCCACTTTCCGAGTTGATGGCCCAGTACAGCCGCTACGCCGCTTCCGGGGAGATCAATTCCACGGTGGCCGATCAGCAGGCCGCCACGCAGGCCGTGGTGGAGGCGTTCAAGGACCGCACCGAGTCCATCGACACCCTCGACGGCGTGACCATTCAGCTTTCCGGCACCCCCGCCTGGTTCAACGTGCGCGCCTCGAATACCGAGCCGCTGCTGCGCCTCAACCTTGAGGCCCCCACCCAGGCAGAGGTGGATACCCTCGTGGCGGAGATTCTGGACATCATTCGGGCCTAAGCGCGCTATCTTGGAGGGCATGACCACGCCGTCCGCCGAGACCATGCGCTTTACCAGGGTGGCCTACGAGGGTGCCCAGGTGCGCACCGCCGCCCAACTCGTCAGCGTTCCCGATCTCCTCGGCGCGCGGCCCCGCAGCGTGGTGGTGCTGGCTACCGACACCATCGCCCAAGCCAGCGCCCGGCTCCTCGTGGCGCTCAGGGAACCCCTGCGCGTGCCGGTGGTGATCGTCCACGAACTCCCCGGTTACCTGGGCGCGCTGGATACCCTCGTGGTGGTGGGCAGCCGTCCCGAGGACGAGCGGGCCGCCCGCGCCATGTCCGTGGCCACCCAGCGCGGGGCCACGGTGATCTACGCCGGGCCCGCCGAGGGGCCGCTGCGCACGGAAGCACCCGAGCGCGCGGTGCTTCTCGACGCCCCGCAGGCCGCCCCCGCGCTCTCCCCGGCGCGCACCATCGCCGCGCTCTCTGCCGTCCTGGATCTCACCGAGGACGATCCCCGCCTGGTGGCCTCCCGGATGGAGCACCTGGCGGACACGATGGATGAGGAGATCGCCCGCGTCCACCCGGATCGGGACGAATCCGTGAACCCGGCGCGCAACCTCCGCTCCTGGGTAGAGGGGGCGCGGGTCATGCATACCGGCTATGGCGCGGTGCCCCTGGCCTTAGCCGAGGTGGTGGCGCGCTCGTGGAGCGCCTATGAGATTCCCGGCGGGGTGGCCGAGCCGCAGGACGTGGCCGGTGCGGTGGCGCAGCGCGATCTGTTCTTTGACCCCCTCCTCGACGGAGAGGGGGAAATGCTACCTTTGAAGGTCGTTGTGTGGGCGGCGGAGGAGGCCCACTTTCCGGGCGGGTTGGCGCAGTCCGCGCCCGCCGTGGCGCACGGCCCCGTTGCGGAGGCGCTGTGCCTGATCGTGCGCGCGCTCGCGGCCACGGTGCCGCTGGGCGCGGCGTAGACCAAGCAAATTGATGGAGGAGAAAACCGCATGGACAAGCTCAACGGGGTGATTCGCGCCTATCCCTGGGGATCGCGCACCCTGATCCCCGGCCTGCGCGGTGAGCCAGTGCCCTCCACGAACCCCCAGGCGGAACTCTGGTACGGGGCGCACCCGGCTTCCCCCTCCACGCTGGTTGCCACCCAGGAGGCCCTCGACGCCGCCATCGCGGCCGACCCGGAATCTCACCTGGGCCCCCGGGTGCGCGGGGCATTCGGGGATCGGCTGCCCTTCCTGCTCAAACTACTGGCGGCCGCAGAACCTCTCTCCCTTCAGGCTCACCCCTCCAAGGAGCAGGCGGAGGAGGGCTTTGCCCGGGAAAACGCCGAGGGCATCGCCCTGGAGGCGGCAAACCGCAACTACAAGGACGATAATCACAAGCCGGAACTCATCGTGGC
Source organism: Corynebacterium sp. 21KM1197 (assembly GCF_033783015.1). Classification (NCBI taxonomy): domain Bacteria; kingdom Bacillati; phylum Actinomycetota; class Actinomycetes; order Mycobacteriales; family Corynebacteriaceae; genus Corynebacterium; species Corynebacterium sp. 21KM1197. The sequence continues at coordinate 509,749 of NZ_CP123907.1, forward strand.
GCTCACAGAGTTCACCGCGATGGCGGGGTTCCGGCCGCTGGCGCGCACCCTGGAACTCTTCGCGGTCCTGGATTGCCCGGAGGTGGAGCGCTACCTCACCATGCTCGATCCCCAGGGCGATGAGGCGGTGAATCTGCGCGCGCTTTTCACCACGTGGATCACCATTCCCCATGCGGTGCGCACGGCGTTGATCCAGGCGATCGTGGAGCGCGCCCGGGCTGTGGCGGGGCGCGGGGATTGGATTGGCGATGTGCTGGCCACCGTCCTGGACTTGCAGGAGCGCTATCCCGGCGATATTGGCGTGCTGGGGGCCCTGCTGCTCAATCACATCCACCTGGAACCCGGCCAGGCGATTTACCTGGACGCGGGCCAGTTGCACGCCTACGTCAAGGGCATGGGCGTAGAGATCATGGCGAACTCCGATAACGTGCTGCGCGGCGGGCTGACTTCCAAGTACGTGGACGTGCCGGAATTGGTGCGGCTGCTTACCTTTGATTCCCTGGCCGAGCCCACCGTGGAGTGCGATTCCCAGGGGTATTATGCGGTGCCCTGCGCGGAGTTTCACCTCAGCCGCCACCGGATCGAGCCGGGTGACTCGGGCATGGTGGTGGAGCACGATGGTCCCTCCATCGTGATGTGCACGGGGGGGCAGGTGCGAGTGGGGGAGCAGACCATCGCGGCCGGGGAGGCCGCGTGGATTCCGGCCTGCGAGCCTGCCGTGTGGTGCAGCGTGGAGGGTGGCGCGGCCGAGGTGTTCTGGGCGCGCGTGTAAGTTTCTTAGGAACCCGGCGTGCTGGTGGGGGTGGCCTGGGCGGTCCGGGCGGGGGCCTCGGCAGCGGGCTCGGCTGGCTGCTCGGCCGTGGGGTGCGGTTCCGCGCTGGCCTGATCCTGGTTGGTCTTTTCCTGGGCGTTCTTTTCCCAGGTGGCCTGATCCGCGTCCCCGCGATCGGCATCCCCGTGATCCGCGCGGCGGGGTGCCATGTCCTCGCTCGGTTCCGCGTCCTCCGCACCGGCGGGGTCCACGGGCTCCTGGGTGGCGGGAGCGGCGGTATCCTCCGGCTCGGCCGAGCCCTCTGGTTCCTCCGTCCGGGTTTCCTCATCGAGGGGGAGGAGGGAGGCCCCGGGAAGCTGGGAGAGTTCCTCCTGGGCGTGCTCTAGAGCCTCGGAGATTTCAGGGATGACCGGGAGGTTATTGCGCCGTCCGTCCTCGGTGGGGTTCGCGGTGCCGTCCTGTGCGGCGGAGGCGGTATCGGTGGGGCTTGGGGAGGCCGGGGCCACCGCCTCGGCGCCCGCGCGGGGATTATTCACCGGGGTACTTGCGGTGGGCACGGCGTCGGTGCCTCCCCGCGCGCCCTGGGCCAAGAGGGTATCGGCGGCCTGATCGGTGTTCTCGGCGCGCTGCGCGGAGACGCTATCGGGGCGGTAGATCTTTGTGGGCTCCGCGCGCAGCACCGTGGGGGATTCCGCCAGCGCCTCCTCGGGTTGGCGCTGGTGCCCTCCGCGACGCTGCGCGGCGGCGAGCGTTGCCGGGGCGTCGTCCGCGTCGGCGTTCCCCTCGGTGTCCTCGTGTTCCTCGCGGGTTTTCTCCGAGGAGGTGGGGGTGAGGGAGGTGGCATCGGCGGCGGCCGAGTGCCGGGGCTGCGCCTGGGGGGCGGGGCCGGAGGGAATGGAGACGCGCCACACGAGGAAGCCGATGGCCGCCGCGGCGAGTATGCCCACGGCGATGAAAGCCATCACCTTGCGTGTATCCTTGCTCACCTTGCGTGCGCCTCTTCCCGCGGTGTCGGTATGGGGGTAATCTTCGGACGTGGATATGGCGGGTGCGCTACCGCCCCGCCGGGTATAGGTATAACCTCAACCTCGTAATGTCACAACCTGGTAACGAACTTATCAGAACTAGGTATGAAAGCAAGGGCATATTATTCCCTCGCGGGTGGTCAGGGGGTACGGCGCGGTATCCCGGCACCGGGCGCGCGGGGAACACAGCCCGGTAACGGAAAGGCGGCACGATCGTGGGCGCATGGGACATCGCTATTTTTGCGCAGCAGGAAAACGAGGACTTCCTGGAGGAACTGGGAAACCTGGAGGGGCAGGAGGTGGTGGAGGCCATTCGTGATGCCTGCGTGCTGGCGCAGGGGGAGGGTGTGGTGAGCGAGGAGGAGCGCCTCAACGGCCTGGCTGCCGCCACGGTGGCGGCGATCTGGGCGGGTGCGCCGTTTTCTGCGGGGGACGTGGCGGACGCGCACCCCTTCCTGCGCGATCTCATCGGTTCCGGGGACGAGGAACTGCGCGAGGCGGCCGCGGACCTGCTGGAAAACGCGGACGTGGAGGAGGATCTAGAGGTGTACGTGGAGGCGTTATCCTAGCGTTCCCGCGCTAAGGTGGTGTCCGTGGGGCAGCGCTCTGCGGGCCTGCCTTAATCGACGTTCCCATGAACCCAAGGAGAAGCCTCCCGTGAGCACCCCTTTGACCCATAAGGTGGCGGACCTCAGCCTGGCGGAGGCCGGCCGCCACCAGATTCGCCTGGCCGAGCACGAGATGCCGGGCCTGATGGCCCTGCGCCGCGAGTACGCCGAGGAGCAGCCCCTGCGCGGCGCGCGCATCGCCGGTTCCATTCACATGACCGTGCAGACGGCGGTGCTCATCGAGACGCTCACGGCCCTGGGCGCGCAGGTGCGCTGGTCCTCCTGCAACATCTTCTCCACTGACGACGCCGCCGCAGCCGCCGTGGTCGTGGGCACCGGCACTCCGGAGGACCCTCAGGGCCCGGCGGTATTCGCCTGGAAGGGCGAGACGCTGGAGGAATACTGGTGGTGCCTGGATCAGATCTTCGACTGGGGTGAGGGCCAGGCCCCGAACATGATCCTGGACGATGGCGGCGACGCCACGATGGCCGTGATCAAGGGCAGCGAGTACGAGCGCGCGGGCGCGGTGCCGGAGGACCTCCCCGGTGACTCGGACGAGGAGATTGCCTTCCGTGCCATGCTGCGCCGGGTGCTGGCCCAGGACGCACGCAAGTGGAGCCGCACGGCGGAGACCGTGCGCGGCGTCACCGAGGAGACCACCACCGGGGTGCACCGCCTCTATCACTTTGCCCAGCAGGGTTCCTTGCCGTTCCCGGCGATGAACGTGAACGACGCCGTAACCAAGTCGAAGTTCGACAATAAATACGGCACCCGGCACAGCCTGATCGACGGCCTCAACCGCGCCACGGACATGCTCATGGGCGGAAAGAACGTGCTCATCTGCGGCTACGGGGACGTGGGAAAGGGCTGCGCGGAGGCGATGAAGGGCCAGGGCGCGCGGGTGAAGGTCACGGAGGTGGACCCGATCAACGCGCTCCAGGCCCTCATGGAGGGCTTCCCCGTGGTTACGGTGGAGGAGGCCATCGCGGAGGCGGACATCGTGATTACCGCCACCGGCAACCTGGGCATTATCACCTTCGAGCACATGCTGGAGATGAAGGATCACGCGGTGCTGGGCAACATCGGGCACTTTGACAATGAGATTGACATGGCCTCCCTCCTGCACCGGGAGGACGTGACCCGGCAAAACATCAAGCCGCAGGTGGACGAGTTCACTCTGCCCAATGGGCGTTCCATCATCGTGCTCTCGGAGGGGCGCCTGCTCAACCTGGGCAACGCCACCGGGCACCCCAGCTTTGTGATGTCCAACTCCTTTGCGGATCAGACCATCGCCCAGATCGAGCTATTCCAGAACGCGGAGAACTATCAGAAGCAGGTGTATCGCCTGCCCAAGATCCTGGACGAGAAGGTGGCCCGGATTCACGTGGAGGCCCTGGGCGGTGCGCTGACGGAACTGACCAAGGAGCAGGCCGATTACATCGGCGTGGACGTGGCGGGTCCCTTCAAGCCGGAGCACTACCGCTACTGATGATTATCTCCATCGAGGGCATCGACGGCGCGGGGAAGAACACCCTGGTGGGGGCGATCCGCGCGGAACTAGGAGCCGAGGTACTGGCCTTTCCCCGCTATGAGCAGTCCGTGCACGCGCGCCTCGCCCAGCGCGCCCTGCACGGAGAGATGGGTGATCTGGTGGATTCCGTCTACGGCATGGCCACCCTCTTTGCCCTGGATCGGCGCGGCGCGGCGGCGGAGTTACGCCCCTACCAAAGCGGTGGGATCGTGGTACTGGATCGCTACGTCGCCTCCAACGCGGCCTACTCGGCGGCCCGCCTGGCCGCCGATCCGCGGCGCTCGGAGGAGGTGGTGAAGTGGGTGCGGGAACTGGAGTTTGAGCAGTTCGGTCTGCCCGTGCCGGACCTCCAGGTGCTGCTGGATACGCCGCCGGGGGAGGCGTCGGCACGCGCCCAGGCGCGGGAGCAGCGCGACACCTCCCGTACCCGCGACCGCTACGAGCGCGACGGTGGCTTGCAGGAGCGCACCTACGCCGCCTACCGGGAGCTGGCGCGGCGGCAGTGGGCGGGGCCGTGGCTGGTAGCCTCAGAGCCACAAGAGGTAGTCCAAGCAGTGCGCGATCTCGCGGAGGAAAGATAAAAACATGGTGCCCAAGATCCTGGTGGTGGACGATGATCCCGCGATCTCCGAGATGCTCACCCTGGTGCTAGAGGGAGAGGGCTTTGACACCGTGGCGGTGATGGACGGCGTGGAGGCCGTGCCCACCGCCCAGCGCGAGGCACCCGACCTCATTCTGCTGGACCTCATGCTTCCCGGCATGAACGGCGTGGATATCTGCCGGGCGATTCGGCAGGAATCCACCGTGCCGATCGTCATGCTCACCGCCAAGACGGACACGGTGGACGTGGTGCTGGGCCTGGAATCGGGGGCCGATGATTACATCACCAAGCCCTTCAAGCCCAAGGAACTGGTGGCCCGGATCCGCGCCCGCCTGCGCCGCACGGAGAACGAACCCAGCGAGGTCCTGGAGGTGGGTTCCGTGGTGATCGACGTCCCCCGGCACTCCGTGCGCCGCGACGGCGAGGAGGTATCCCTCACCCCCATCGAGTTCGACCTGCTGGTGGAGATGGCCCGCAAGCCCGGCCAGGCCTTTAGCCGCGATGAACTCTTAGAGCGGGTGTGGGGCTACCGACAGTCCGCCGATAGTCGCGTGGTGAACGTGCATGTGCAGCGCCTGCGCTCCAAGATCGAAAAGGATCCGGAGAACCCCACCATCATTCTCACCGTGCGGGGAGTGGGGTATAAGACGGGCTCGGGGGAGTAACGCGGCTTGTTGAGGCAAAAACTCGCGCGGTGGCAGGAATCCATCGCGGAATCCTGGCGCACCTCGCTTCAGGTGCGGGTGATCGGCTCCATGCTGGTGTCCACCTCCGTGGTCATGCTCATCCTGGGCCTGGCGATGATCTCGATTGTCACCCAGCGCCTGGTGGACAGCAAGATCAACACCGCGGACTCGGAGATCGAGCGCGTGCGCCTGGCCGTGGAGCAGCAGATCGCGGCCACCTCGCCCAATAATTCCGTGCAGGTGCGCCTCAACTCCGCGCGCGCCGCGCTGACCAACCGCGCCAGCGCGGAGGCCGATACCTCCCCCTATGAGCCGGTGCTCGTGGTGGCTCACCACGAGGAGGCGCAAGTTTCCGCCCCCCAGGGCTTTGACATTCCCTCCGGGCTGCAAAAGTTCGTCAGCGAGGGGCAGGTGTCCACCCAGTTTCACGAGGTGGGCCGCAGCGACGGCACGCACTATAACGCCCTGATCATCGGCAGCCCCACCAGCTCCGATATTCCCGGCTTGCAGGTGTATCTGGTGCTCTCCATGGAGGACGACGAGGAGACGATGGCCCTGATACGTGGCCTGATCTCCGCGGCCGCCGTGATCGTGGTGGTGCTGCTCATTGGCATCGCCTGGCTGCTGGCCCAGCAGGTGATTACCCCGGTGCGCTCGGCCTCCCGGATCGCGGAGCGCTTGGCTGCGGGCCACCTGCGCGAGCGCATGTCCGTGGAGGGCGAGGACGAGATGGCGCGCCTGGCCATGAGCTTTAACTCCATGGCGGAATCCCTGTCCAAGCAGATTCAGCAACTCAAGGAATACGGCGACCTCCAGCGCCAGTTCACCTCGGACGTCTCCCACGAGTTGCGCACCCCCCTCACCACGGTGCGCATGGCGGCGGACATGATCGCCATGCACGCCGACGAGTTCGATCCCGGCACCCGCCGCGCCACGGAACTGATGATCAGCGAGCTGGATCGCTTCGAGGATCTGCTCACCGACCTGCTGGAAATCTCCCGGCACGACGCCGGCGTGGCGGACCTCAGCGAGTCCCGCCTGGACATCCGCATGTGCGTGAACGAGGCCTGGCAGCAGGTGGAGCACCTGGCCGCGGAGATCGGCGTGGAGGTGAATATCCACACCCCGGAGGAGCCGCTGTATCTCACGGCGGATTCGCGCCGGGTGGAGCGCGTGCTGCGCAACCTGCTGGCCAATGCCATCGACCACTCGGAGGGGAACCCGGTGGAGGTGCGCCTGGCGGGCAACGAGGAGGCCGTGGCGGTGACGGTGACCGATCACGGCGTGGGCCTGCGCGAGGGCCAGGAGGAATTGGTGTTCAACCGCTTCTGGCGGGCCGACCCCTCCCGCAAGCGCCACTCCGGGGGCACCGGCCTGGGGCTGGCCATTGCCCAGGAGGACATCGTCTTGCACGGCGGGATTCTCGACGCCGCCGGAACCGAGGGCGTGGGCTCCCAGTTCCGCGTGGTGCTGCCGCGTAGCCCGAAGGCGAAGGTGGACAACAGCCCCTTGGAATTGGAGGCACCGCAGGCATGATTTCCCGGAAGAACCCCCAGGCCGTGCTCGGCCCGCACACCCGTCAGTCCGGCCAGCCTTGGCAGAACCCGCAGGTTCCGCGAGGTCGTCGCAAAGCATGGCGCACCGGAGTGGCCATCGTGTGCTGCGCGAGCCTGCTGGGTGCGTGCAGCACCTTGCCGCGTAACTCCGAGCCCCGAGCCCTGCGCGCCTTTAGTTCCGCACCGCAGGAGCCGGAGCAGACCGTGGTGCCGGAGCATGACGCCGACCCCGGCGTGCTGCTGCGCGATTTCTTCCAGGCCTCGGCCAATCCCTCGCAGAACTATCAGTCCGCGCGCGCCTTCCTCTCCTCCGATGTGGCCCCCTCCTGGCCCAAGCAGCAGAGCATCCGCGTGATCGAGGGCATGGAGACCAGCACGGAGCCGGGTTCCACCGATTCCAAGCACACCCTGCGCATCAGGGCCAACGTGATCGGGGAGATGGACTCGGAGGGTTCCTTTGTGCCGCTCAACGAGCGCATGGAAACCTCCGTGGTGTTCGAGCGCAACGAGGACGATCAGTGGCGCATGACCACCCTGCCCGGCGTGGTGATCATCGAGCGCACGGATCTGCGCAACCACTACGAGCCGCGCACCCTGTACTTCCCGAGCAAGAACGGCAAGAATCTGGTGGGTGATCGCCGCTGGGTGTATCGCGGCCAGGAGGATATGCGCGATACCCTGCTGGGCATGCTGCTCCACGGGCCCAGCGAGACGATCCGCCCCGCTGTGCGCAGCGATATTCCGCAGAATGCCTCCCTTTCCGTGAGCACCAGCGGCATGCTGCGCTTTGCCGGAATGAGTGGCCTGGATAGGGAACAGCGCATTGCCTTTGCCGCGCAGGTGGTGTGGACGCTGGCCGGGGCCAACATTGGCGGGCCTTATTCCATCGAGGTCGATGGCGCCCCCGTGGAGGAGGGCCTGGAGGAGATCACCACTGATGACGTGGCGGATTATAACCCCGAGGTGGGCTCGACCACCGTCACCCCGCTGTACGCCATATCCGAGGACGGCGCGCTGGTGACCGTCTCCGCGAACATGGCCGAGCCGGTGCCGGGCCCCCTGGGCTCTGCGGGTTCGATGGAGCAGGCGGACATCACCGCGGACGGCCACATTGCGCTCACCCGCGAATCCGGGGAGCACACCCGGCTGTACCTGGGCAAGATCGACGGGGGAGTGGAGGAGGCCTTAGAGGCGGGGACCGTCACCCGGCCCTCCTTCGAGCAGGGCACCTCGGCGGCTTGGTCGGTCATCGACGGCTCCGAGGTGGTGCGCGTGGTGCGCTCGTCGAGCACGGGAGAGTTGGTGCACACCACCGTGAATACCTCGGCGCTTTCCGCATTGCGGCGGGAGGAATCGGCCAATACGGACTCCGAGGCCGGAAGCGCGAGCGCAGGGGCCAGCGAGGCGGCGGCCACCAGTACCCACAACACCCCGGAACCGCCCCGGGCGCCCATGACGGAACTGCGCCTTTCCCCCTCCGGGGCTCGCGCCGCCATGATTATTGATTCCCGCGTGTACGTGGGCATCGTGGACAAGGGCGAGGCGGGTGGTCGGGCCATCGTGAACCCGATGGAGGTTTCCCCGCAGTTGGCGGGCCGGGTGACCGCCGTGGATTGGGGCACCGATGGTTCCCTGTTGGTGGGCACCAACGAGGCCGGAAGCCCGCTCTTTAGGGTGGAACAGGATGGCTCGGAGACGGCCGCCATCGCCTCCTCCACGATCTCGGCCCCGGTGATCGCCGTGGCGGACTCCGGGGACAAGCTCTACCTCACGGACTCCCTGGCCATGCGCATGATGCCGGACGCCCCCTCGGGCGAGGAGGGCTACTGGCGCGAGGTACCCGGCCTGCAAGGCACCCGCGCCACCCCCATCGTGGTGCACTAGCGGTGGAACTGCTGCTGCCCCGGCGCTGCGCGGGGTGCGGGGTGGCCGGGGAGGTGCTGTGCCCCCGGTGTCGGCTGGTGTGGGCGCAGCCGCCGCAGCGCGTCACCGCCTCCTTGGACCCGCTGGTGCCGGTGTGGTCAATGGGCGTTTATGGCGGCCCGCGCCAGCGCACGATCGTCAGCCTCAAGGAACGCGGCAACCGGGCGGTGGCCGGTCACATCGGCGCGGCCCTGGCGGCGGGCCTCGAATATCTGCGGGCGCGGGGCGAATTGCCCGAGGAGGCCGTGGCGCTGCCCGCCCCCACCCGCGCGCGCTCGGCGCGGCTGCGCGGCGGGGATCACGTCACCGCCTGCTGCCGGGCCGCCGGTATCCCGGTGGCGGCGGGCAGGCTGCGTTACCGGGGCGGGGTGCACGATTCCGTGGGGCTCAGCGCCCAGGAGCGGCGCCGCAACGTGGCCGGGGCGGTGCGGATTGGCGGGGTGCTGCCGCCCCGGGTGGTGCTTATCGACGACGTCCTGACCACCGGCGCGACCATCGGCGCGGCGGCCGCACTGCTGCTGGCCCAGGGGATCGAGGTGGATGGGGCCGTGGTGTGGGCGCATGCTTAGGCGATGGATGATTCTTGGATTGATTCTTGGACGCTGTGTGCCGGAGAGTAACCGCAACGTAAACATCGGGTAAACAAAGTCCCTCCGGCAGGTGCTGGATCCGCGTATCATGGGCGGCGGACGCATGATGTCCACCGCCTATGTCTAGGGAGGTAAGAAGATGTCCACTGATGTCAATGGCCACGAGTCCTTGAGCCCGGAGGCGCAAGTTTCCATCACCGGGCGCAACGTGGAGGTTCCCGAGCACTTTGCCGAGCGCGTGAACGCCAAGCTCGCCAAGATCGAAAAGCTCGATCCCACGCTCACCTCGTTCCACGTGGAATTGCAGCACGAGCCCAATCCGCGCCGCGAGGCCCAGAGCGATCGTATTCAGATCACCGCCTCGGGAAAGGGGCACATCGCCCGCGCGGAGGCCAAGGAAGATAGCTTCTACGCTGCCTTAGAGACGGCCCTTGCCCGCATGCAGCGCTCCCTGCGCAAGGTTAAGGCGCGTCGCTCGATCTCCCGCTCCGGGCACCGCGCGCCCAAGGGAGTGGGCGAGGTGGCCGCCGATCTGGTGGCCCAGGCCGATAAGGCCAAGCAGGAACAGGGCCGCTTTGACGTGGACCCGTATGCGGATTCCGTGGAGGACGTGCTGCCGGGCCAGGTGGTGCGCACCAAGGAGCACCCGGCCACGCCGATGTCGGTGGATGATGCCCTCTCGGAGATGGAGCTGGTGGGCCATGATTTCTATCTCTTCGTCGATGAGGAGACCGGCCGCCCCTCGGTGGTGTATCGCCGCCACGCCTTTGATTACGGCCTGATCTCGCTCACGGAGGCTACCCAGGATTAAGGGCGTTCCGCCCCGCGCGTGCCCGCCTGGCGCGCGCCGAGGGGCGTCGAAAAGCACCCCATGCACCGCCGTCCGTCACCCCGACGGGCGGCGGTGTTACACGTCCTGCCAGTCCCGCGTACACTGTCTGAGGATATTTCTATAAAACCGCCCTCTTCAGAGTAAGGACTGTGGGAAGTGCTAGGACTGTCGAAGTTGCTCCGCGCCGGTGAAGGCCGCACCGTGAAGCGTCTGGCAAAGATCGCTGACGACGTTATTGCCCTGGAGGACACGTATGCGGCGCTCAGTGACGAGGAACTCAAGGCAAAGACCGCCGAGTTCCAGGGTCGCCTGGAGGAGGGCGCGAGCCCGGACGATATTCTGCTCGACGCCTTTGCGGTGGCCCGCGAGGCCTCCTGGCGCGTGCTGGGCCAAAAGCACTTCCGCGTGCAGATCATGGGCGGTACCGCCCTGCACTTTGGCAACGTGGCCGAGATGCGCACGGGTGAGGGCAAGACACTGACCTGTGTGCTCCCGGCGTACCTCAACGCCCTGTCCGGCAAGGGCGTACACGTGGTCACGGTGAACGATTACCTGGCCAAGCGCGACGCCGAGTGGATGGGCCGCGTGCACCGCTTCCTGGGCCTGGAGGTGGGCGTGATCCTCTCCGAGATGCGCCCGGAGGAGCGCAGGCAGGCCTACGGCGCGGACATCACCTACGGCACGAACAACGAGTTCGGCTTTGATTACCTGCGCGATAACATGGTGCGCTCCCTGGAAGAGGTGGTGCAGCGTGGCCACCACTACGCCATCGTGGACGAGGTGGACTCCATCCTCATCGACGAGGCCCGCACGCCGCTGATTATCTCCGGCCCGGTCAATGGCACCTCCCAGTACTTCAACGTCTTTGCACAGCTCACCCCGCGCATGCGCGAGGGGATTCACTACGAGGTGGATCACCGCAAGCGCACCGTGGGTGTGCTGGAAGAGGGCGTGGAGTTCGTGGAGGATCAGCTGGGCATTGAGAATCTCTATGCCCCGGAGCACTCCCAGCTGGTGAGTTACCTCAATAACGCCATCAAGGCCAAGGAACTCTTTGAGCGCGATAAGGATTACATCGTGCGCAGCGGGGAAATCCTCATCGTGGATTCCTTCACCGGCCGCGTGCTTTCCGGCCGCCGCTACAACGAGGGCATGCACCAGGCCATCGAGGCCAAGGAGGGCGTGGAGATCAAGAATGAGAACCAGACCCTGGCCACGGTGACACTGCAAAACTACTTCCGCCTCTATGACAAGTTGGCGGGCATGACGGGTACCGCCGAGACCGAGGCCGCGGAACTCAACCAGATCTACAAGCTCAACGTGGTGCCCATTCCCACCAACCGTGAGAACGCGCGCGTGGATCACTCCGACCGCATCTACAAGACGCAGGAGGCCAAGTTCGCCGCCGTGGCGGAGGACATCGCCCAGCGCCAGGCGGCGGGCCAGCCGGTGCTGGTGGGTACCACCTCGGTGGAGCGCTCCGAGTACCTCTCTCAGCTGCTTCAGGCCAAGGGCATCAAGCACAACGTGCTCAACGCCAAGCACCACGAGCAGGAGGCGGAGATCGTGGCCCAGGCCGGGCTGCCGGGCGCGGTGACGGTGGCCACCAACATGGCCGGCCGCGGCACGGACATCGTGCTGGGTGGCAACCCGGATATTCTGCTGGACATTCAGCTGCGCGAGCGCGGCCTCGATCCGGTGGACAACGAGGAGGAGTACCAGGAGGCCTGGGAGCGCGAGTTGCCCAAGGTCAAGGAGCGCTCCCAGGAGCTTGGCGACGCAGTCCGCGAGGCCGGTGGCCTCTACGTGCTGGGCACCGAGCGCCACGAGTCCCGCCGCATCGATAATCAGCTGCGTGGTCGTTCCGCGCGTCAGGGTGATCCGGGCGAGACGCGCTTCTACCTCTCCATGCGCGATGAACTCATGGTGCGCTTTGTGGGGCAAACCATGGAGAACATGATGAATCGCCTTAACGTGCCGGACGATGTGCCCATCGAGGCCAAGATGGTGACCAACTCCATCAAGGGCGCGCAGGCGCAGGTGGAGAACCAGAACTTTGAGATGCGCAAGAACGTGCTCAAGTATGACGAGGTGCTCAACGAGCAGCGCAAGGTGATCTACCGCGAGCGCCACGACATCCTGGAGTCCTCGGACATCAGCGAGCACATCCAGTCCATGATCGACGAGACCATCGGGGCCTACGTGGAGGGTGCCACCGCCCAGGGTTATGTGGAGGATTGGGATCTCACCGCCCTGTGGCACGCCCTGGAATCCCTCTATGGCCCCACGATCAGCGCCGAGGATCTGGTGCAGGGCACCGAGTACGGCTCCGCCGGGGAACTCACCGCCAGCCAGTTGCGCGAGGCACTGCTTGCCGACGCCCACGCGCAGTACGCCGACCTGGAGCAGAAGGTGACGGAGGTCAGCGGCGAGACCCAGATGCGCGACCTGGAGCGCATGGTGATCCTCCCGGTGATCGACCAGAAGTGGCGCGAGCACCTCTACGAGATGGATTACCTCAAGGAGGGCATCGGCCTGCGCGCGATGGCGCAGCGCGACCCGCTGGTGGAGTACCAGAAGGAGGGCGGCGAGATGTTCCAGGCCATGAATGACGCGATCAAGGAAGAAACCGTGCGTCAGCTCTTCATGCTGCGCAAGCAGTTCCTGGGGGCCCAGGAGGAGGCCGCGCAGGGGGAGGCCGTGCAGGAAGCCTCGCAGGAAACCGAGTAACGCTCGGGGCCAAGCGGGCGGTGGGTGTTTTTAAGGTACCCCGCCCGCTTTTTCTATTTCCCTGTGGTCCTAGCGCAGGACCTTAAAGCCCGCTATCTTCCCCTTGCTTACCCAGCCGGTGAAGCCGTAGCGCTCGCCACCGATCTCGCAGGTGCCGTAGAACTCCGGGTGATCGTGGTGGCGATCCCGCAGGTGCAGGGAGCGCAACCGCACGGCCTGCGGCCCGGTGCGGGGAAAGCCAGCCTGGGCGATCACGGCCGGGGCGTAGGCGAGCGGGCTGAGTTGGCGCGGCGGGCGCTGCCTGCACAGCACCTCCAAGAGGACGAGCACGCGGGCGCGCAACCGCTGCGGCGCGTTCTGCTCGTCCTGTGGGAGGGGAAGCGCGGCATTATCCGGTTGCGGAGCGTGGTCGGGGTCGCCTGGGCCTCCGACGTGGACTTTCAGGTGGCTGTATCCGGGTACGGGAATGAGCATGGCGATCTGGCCTCTCTGGTGCGAGGGCGCAGGACAGACACGGACGGGGCTGAGTATCATTGTGGCACGAAAGCGATACCGAGAGAAGGGAAGAGGGCGTGCGAGGGCTCATTGTTGATTACGCGGGTGTGTTAGACGGCTCCGAGGACGATCAGCGCCGCTGGCGCAATCTTTTTGCGGCGGCGAAGAAGAACGGCGTGGCCACGGCCATTTTGTCCAACGATCCGGGCGGCCCCGGCGCGGAGCCGATCCGCGAGTGGGAGTATCGCGGCATCGTGGACGCGGTGCTGCTCTCCGGGGAGATCGGCGCGGAGAAGCCCGACGAGCGCGCCCTGAGCATCGCAGCGGACACCCTGGAGTTGCCCATGCGCGACTGCGTGCTCATTGATGATTCCATCGTGAACGTGCGCGCCGCCGTGGAGGCGGGCCTGGTGGGCGTGCTCTACCAGTCCTTTGATCGCACCGTGGTGGAGATCGTGGGTCTCTTTGACATCGAGGGGGAGTTTTAGGCCCATGCGCGTGTATATCCCCGCCACCTTTAGCACCCTGCGCGGGCTCAACGAGTCCCGCGTGGTCACCGCGCGTTCGGGTTGGGCCTTTGCGGTGACTCCGGCCCTGCGCGAGTTCTACACGGAGGGCGATGAGGAGGAGATCGCGCACGCGGCCTTTCAGGACGCCGCCGAGGCCTCCCTGCGCCTGCTGGCGGTGGGGGATGAGGAGGATTTTCCGCACCGTCGCGTGGTGATCTCCGCCGACGTGCCCGATCACCACGCCACCACCACCCCGGAGAACGGGGAATCGGTGGTGAAGCTGAACCCGGCCCAGATCAATCTGGTAGACGTGGCGGCCATTCACGTGGACGTGCCGGAGTCCGAGGAGGCCACGGCCAAGGCCATCGCGGCTATCGACGCCGCCGACCTCGGTGACGAGGACGCCGAGCTCACCGTGGGGGACGCCCTGGATAACTTCCTGGCCTGGTATGACCCCAGCGAACTCCCGGTGCTGGTGGAGTTGCTTTAATCCCAATCCACGTTGGTGCGCAGCGCCGTGAGCAGGGCGCGCACGGCCTGGGTGCGGCGCGCACTGGCCCCGTCGAGGGTATCCAGGGCGCACTCGGGATCGGCGGGTGGGCCCATGTGGGTGCAGCCGCGGGGGCAGTCCTGGGCCACCTCCGCGAGGTCCTCAAACACCCCCACCACGGTATCGGCCTCCACGTGGGCCAGGCCAAAGGAGCGAATACCGGGGGTATCAATGATCCAACCGTCGGCATCTCCCGGCAGCCGCAGCGCCACGGACTGCGTGGAGGTGTGGCGGCCCTTGCCCACCTCGGAGACCTCCCCGGTGGCGCGCTCGGCCTGGGGTACTAGGCGATTGACCAGGGTGGATTTGCCCACCCCGGAGTGCCCGATCACGGCGCTGGTGTGTCCGCCGATGGTGTCGAGGAGTTCGTCCAGGGAATCGTCCACCCCGCAGGTGAGCACGGGCACGTGGAGGTCCGCGAACTCTGCGGCAAAGGCCCGATGATCCGCGAGGTCCGTCTTGGTCAGGCACAGCACCGGGCGCAGCCCGCCCACGAAGGCCGCGATGAGGCTGCGCTCTACAAACCCCGCGCGCGGCGGGGGATCGGCCACGGCGCACACGATGAGCAGGAGTTCGGCATTGGCCACCACGATCCGCTCGTAGGGGTCGGTGTCATCGGCGGTGCGGCGCAGCACGGAGGAGCGCTCGGTGAGTTTCACGATGCGGGCCAGGGTTCCGGGCGCGCCGCTGGTATCGCCCACCACGCCCACGCGGTCGCCCACCTCGATGGGGGTGCGGCCCAGTTCCCTGGCCCGCATGCACACCACGGGGGCATCGGTGCCGTCGAGTACCACGCCCCAGCGGCCGCGATCCTTGGTCACCACCATGCCAAAGAGGGCGTCGCGGTGCTCGGGGCGATTCTTGGTGCGCGGGCGCGAGCCCTTGCCGGGGCGCACGCGCACGTCGGACTCGTCGTAGCGCCGCCTAGCCACGCACCATCGCCTCCCACATCCGGGCAAAGCCAGGCAGCGTCTTGGCGGTGGTGTCCACGTCATCCACGATCACGCCCGGTACCCGCAGGCCGATGATTGCCCCGGCGGTGGCCATGCGGTGATCGTCATAGGCACGCCAGGGCCCGCCGTGGAGTTCCTCTGTGGGGCGAATGTGCAGGCCATCGGGGGTTTCGGTGCAGTTACCGCCCAGGGCGTTGATCTCGGCGGCCAGGGCGGCCAGCCGGTCGGTCTCGTGCCCGCGCAGGTGGGCGATGCCACGCAGGTGGGAATCCGTCTCGGCCAGGGCGGCCAGGGCGGCCACGGTGGGGGTGAGTTCCCCGATCTCGGACATGTCCAGATCCAGGCCCTGCAACCTCCCGGTGGCCGGGCCGGTGATGGCCAGGGACTCGGGGGTGCTCATCACGGTGCCGCCCATCTGGGTGGCGATGCGGCGGAAGGCGTCGCCCGCCTGGGTGGTGGCGGCGGGCCAGTCGGGAATCCGCACCGTGCCCCCGGCCACGAGCGCGGCGGCCAGGAAGGGGGTGGCGTTGGAAAGATCCGGCTCGATCTCCCAGGTGCCCCCGGCGATGGGGCCGGGGTGTACCGTCCACTCCTCGTGGCCCGCCTCCACCGTCACCCCGGCGCGGCGCAGCATGTCCACGGTCATCTCGATGTGGGGCAGGCTGGGCAGGACGCCGCCTCGATGCCGCACGGTGATCCCGTGCTCAAAGCGCGGGGCGCTGAGCAGCAGACCGGAGACGAACTGGGAGGAACCCGAGGCATCCACCTCCACGGTGCCGCCCTCCGGGGTGCCGGTGCTCTCCACGCGGAAGGGGAGGGCCTGGCCGGTGATGTGCACGCCGAGGGTGCGGAGGGCGTCGAGAAGCGGGCGCATGGGGCGCTGGCGGGCGCGGGGGTCGCCGTCGAAAGCCACCGGCTGCGCGGCGAGCGCGGCCACGGGTGGGAGGAACCGCATGACGGTGCCCGCCAGCCCGCAATCCACCTCGGTGCCGTGGAGGGGCGCGGGGGTGAGGCGGATGGTGGTGGGATCGTCCTTTTCGATGGCGATGTGGGTGCCCATTGCGCGCAGCGCGGCGCACATGAGATCGGCGTCGCGGGAACGCAGCGCCCCGCGCAGGGTGGAGGGGCCCTCCGCGAGGGCGGCGAGCACGAGCGCCCGGTTAGTCATGGACTTGGAGCCGGGGACGCGCTGCGTCCAGTCCAGGGGGCCGGTGGCGGTGGGCGCGTGCCACGGGGCGGGCGAGGAGGGGTTTGTATCACGCACACTCCCATCATAGAGATGGCGCGGGGCTTACAATAGGGAGCGTTATCCGCACGACCGATGGAAAGGCCGCACCCTGATTATGGCGGACGCTGAGTTACGCGAGCTTCACCAGCGCTTTGAGGAGGAAGCCCTGCCGCTGCTGGATCAGCTCTACGGCGGCGCGCTGAAAATGACCCGGAACCCCGCCGACGCGGAGGACCTGGTGCAGGAGACGTACATGAAGGCCTTTCAGGCCTTTGATCGCTTCCAGCCCGGCACCAATCTCAAGGCCTGGCTGTACCGGATCATGACCAATACCTACATCAACTCCTACCGCAAGAAGCAGCGCCAACCCGCCCAAACGCCCACCGAGGAGATCACGGACTACCAGCTTTATACCACCTCCTCCCACGATTCCACGGGCCTGCTCTCCGCCGAGGTGGAGGCGCTGAAGAGAATGCCCAACCAGCAGATTATCGACGCCCTCGATCAACTGCGGGAGGATTACCGCATGGTGGTGTACTACTCCGACGTGGAGGGGCTGGCCTATAAGGAGATCGCGGAGATCATGGATACCCCGCTGGGCACGGTGATGAGCCGCCTGCACCGAGGAAGAAAACAACTGCGCGGGTTGTTAAAGGAAGTGGCACAGGAACAGGGGATCGGCCTCGACCACCCTGAGAACAGCAAAGACGCTCAGAAGGTGAAGAAATGACGTCCGAAAAAGAACCATGCGGCTGCCAGCGCGATACCATCGAACAGGCGCTTGCCACGCTCTTTGATAATCCCCGAACGGCGGAGGAGTGCGCGGCGCTGAGGGAGCAGATCGCGCGCTGCCCGGAGTGTTTCTCCCGCCTAGAGCGCGAGGAGGCCATGCGGGCCCTCATGCGAGGGTGTTGCGGCACGGACTCCGCCCCGATGGTGCTGCGCAGTAGGATCAGCGCGCAGCTTCGCATCATTCGGGAGTAAGCCCGCGAGAAAAGGCGGTGCCCGGTAGCGAAACCTCTCAGAGAGGCGCTACCGGGCACCGCCTTGGTGCGTAAGAGAACTGCCTTATTTAGGAGTTCGGACGCTTGCCGTGGTTAGCGGACTTCTTACGACGATCCTTGCGCTTGCGACCACGCTTGCTCATGATGACTCCTTGGGGTCGTATCGGTGTATTGAGGATAACCCCGCCGATTTTAGTGGCGGGGCGGCGGGGGAGGAAATTGGCTCCCCGTCCAGCCGCTCCGTTCCGGAGCCGGATGGGGAAACCTTAGACGGTCATGCGCACGCGGCGGCCGCGGTTGTTGCGGCGCTTGAGCGCGCGGCGCTCGTCCTCGGAGAGGCCGCCCCACACGCCGGCGTCCTGGCCGGTTTCCAGGGCCCAGCGCAGGCACTGGGAGGTGACGGGGCAGCGGTTGCAGACGATCTTGGCCTTGGCGATCTGAGCGAGGGCGGGGCCGGAGTTGCCCACGGGGAAGAACAGCTCGGGGTCCTCGTCGCGGCAAACGGCTTCATGGCGCCAATCCATAATGGTTCTCCTTACATACGTTTTGTGGTGGTCCGCAGGGGCGTGCGGGCGGTGGAGCGATGAGGGCACACCAGAAGAAACCCGTGAAGGTTCAAAAAGAGTGGGGTAGCGCGGTCACCCGGGTGGGCGGCTGCGGTGTTCACGCCGCCTTAACCTGCCGGTGACCTCACGTTCACGCTCCATTAACGAGCTAGTCGTTTTGGTTACCTGGAGATAATGGCACGCATCAACAATCTTGGCTAGGGTTACGGGGCAAAAAGTAACATATATCACATATTTTCGTGGATATTTCACCCCTGGCGGCGCGCTGACGGGGTGTTCATTTTAGTGAGCCTACCCTTATTTTTATCGCTGTGCTGGGCTTTTAGGGGGAAGCGAAAGAAACTGCGGGGAACATATAAGTCAAATCACTCACCCGGTGCGTAGCCCCATTCGTTGCTCCTCGCTGCCTTGGTTTGCTCATTTAGTTTGTCCCCCCCCGGAGTTCCCCCGGAGTGTGGCTTGAGGTGGGGTGCAAAGTGGGGTTCGGAGTAGGCCCCGGAGCGGTGCGAGGGCCGCACCAGGAACGGGTACCCGGAACAAGACCTGCGCGGGTACTTAAAACTCAGGCCTCCGGCGGCGTAAGGCCGAGGGATCGGACGCGATAGAATTGCCTCCGTGAGCATGACACCGCCTCCCCCCGTCCGCTGGTCCGCCATTATTTCCCTGCTGCAATCCCTCATCGGGATCGGCTACGCCCTCCTGCTCATCGTGCGCCAGGTCAGCGGCGAGCGCGATGCGGCCATCGTCAGCGAGAGCGCCAACGCCTCCTGGGTGGGGTTGGGCACCGCCGTCTTTTTCCTCATCATCTTCGGCACCGTGCTCGCCGGGGGAATCGCGGTGCTGCGCTCTCGTGGACGCTGGGGGCGCGGGCCGGTGATTATGCTCAATCTGATCCTGCTGCCCATCTCTTTTAGCATGTGCGGCGCGGGGGCGTGGCTGATGGGCATTGCCACGGGGCTCTCCGCCGTCGCGGTGCTGGCCATGATGTTTAGCCCCCGCGCGGTGGCCTGGGCCAGCCGCATGTATGAGGGCTAATCGGGGCGTCGATAAGCGGCAGATAAGCCGGAGCCGTTAGGGGGTGGCGCGCAGCCCCACGAGGTTCCCGTCGCGTCGCTCCACCACGGTATCGCCCACCACGGCCAGCGCGATCACGGAAGCCTCCTGCGGGCGGGCCACCTCCACGGTGCGCTCGGTGTGGGTGCCCTCGGCGTCGGCAATGGCGATGCCTGCGGCGGTGGGGTAAAGCAATCGTTCCGCCAGTGCGGCCCCGGTACCTATGGCGTCCTCGATCACCTGGGAGACGGAGAGGTCGTTGGGGTGGAAGAGGTAGAGCCGCTGGCCATCAAACCAGCTCATGCGCGAGGGGAGGTCGGCCGTGCGGGGGGAGAAAATCTCCTCCGCCGGGGCCTCCTCGATCAGCGGGGAGGGCTCCACCTCGCGGGAGGCGAGCTCCACCCCCGCCGTGTCAAAGGAGGCAATGCGCGGGCGTTGCCCGGGGATATACACCGCCGCCGCGCTCTCGCCCACGGACACCAGCCGCACGCCCTCCTCCGGGAGCAGCACCTCGCCGGTGATCTCCGGCTCGCGGGAGGACTCCGGGGTGGCCTCCTGCATGCGCAGCCAGGTGCCCTCCTCACCGGGGCAGACCTCGGTGACGGCCAGCACGTCCTTGCGGGTCAGCGCCGAGGTGATCGAGCACTCCTCGTGGGGCTGCAACTCCGGCTCCTGCTTGGCTTCCACATCGCCGTACTCCACCGTGCGCACCAGATCCGAGCGCCACAGTTCCACCCGCTCCGGGCTCACGGTGCCGATCCGATCGTTCGAGGCCACGGCGGCGGTGTCCGCGCTGTTCAGCGCGGAACGGGTGTGCTCGTACTCGCCGGTCTTGGCGTCCAGCGCCACCGCATCTCCGCACCCCCCGCCGTTGCGATAGGTGATCACCACCGAGCCCCAGGCGGTGCCCAGGGAGCAAATCTCGTGATCGTCGCGGCCATAACTCCACAGCACCTCGCCGCGATGATCCCGGGCATACACCGTGTGATCGTCGCGGCTAAAGGTCAGCCCGTAGGCGTACAGCGGGCGGTTCACCCCCGGCGTGGGCACATCGGGGGCCTCCCACTCCTCGACGAAGGCGGCGGGTACCGCGTCTAAGGAGGGGGGCGCGGAATACTCGCCCGCGTAAGGGTTTGGGTGGGCGCTGCGGATCGGGGAGGTCAGCGCCACCCCCGTCACTGCGGCGATCCCCAGCACCGCCAGGGCCGCCGTGGCTATCAGATCGCGCCGGGTGCGGCGCAGAGGAGGCCTGCTCACCGTTCGCGCCGCCTCCCTCGCGTGCTTTTCGACGCCCCCGCGCGGCCGTGGGGCTCGCGCCTGCCGGTATCGCGCCGCTCTGAGCCGCGCCGCCCGGTGCGTCGTGGTTCGGCCCCGCGAGGTTCGGCTCCGCGCCGGGGCGTGGCGCGCCGTCGCCCGGCCTGCTGTGCGGCGGGCCCGCCGAATACGCGGCGCGGGGTGCCCACGGTGTCTCCCACCTGCGGGGAGAGGTCAAAGGCCTCGCTGAGTTCCGGGGAGGTGGAAAACCACTGCGGAGGTTCGGAGAAGCCCAGGGAGTGCTCCTCGTCGATGATCTTCCACTTATTCACCTCGTCGTATCCCACCAGGGTCACGGCGGTGCCGCTGTGGCCCGCGCGCCCGGTGCGGCCGATCCGGTGAATATAGGTCATGGGATCATCGGGAACCTGATAGTTGATCACGTGGGTGACGTCATCGACGTCGATGCCGCGCGCCGCCACGTCCGTGGCCACCAGGATCTCAAAGCGGCGATCCCGGAACGCCTGGAGCGACTCCTCGCGCAGCACCTGCGGCAGATCGCCGTGTACCGCCCCCACCGTGAATCCCGCCTGGGCCAGGTCCTCGGCCAGCGTGGCCGCCGCGCGCTTGGTGCGGCTAAAGATGATGGTGCGGCCCCGGCCCGGTGCTTGCAGGATCCGGGCGGTCACGGCAAGTTTATCCATGCGGTGCGCCTGGAATACCACCTGGCGAATCCGATCGTGGGTGGGCTTATCCTCGTCCATCTCCGCGCGAATATGCAGGGGCTGATCCATGAAGCCGCGCGCGAGCGCCAGGATCGCGCCGGGCATGGTGGCGGAAAAGAGCATGGTCTGGTGCGCGTGGGTGAGCGCGGCCATGATTTTTTCCACGTCGGGTAAAAAGCCCAGGTCCAGCATCTCGTCCGCCTCGTCTAGCACCAAGATGGCCACGCGGCTGAGATCCAGGGAGCCGGAGGAATGGAGATCGAGCAGGCGGCCGGGGGTGCCCACCACCACGTCCGCACCGTTTTTCAGGGCTGCTATTTGCTCCTCGTAGCCGCGCCCGCCCACGATGGTGGTCACCGTCAGTGGGAGGTGAGTGGCGGCCAGGCGCAGGTCCTCGCCCACCTGATCGGCCAACTCCCGGGTGGGGGCCACCACCAGGGCGCGGGGGGAGCCGTCGAGTTCGGGAATGTCTGCGGAGTCAAAGACGCGGTCGAGGAGGGGAACGCCGTACCCGTATGTCTTGCCCATGCCGGTGCGCGCCTGGCCGATGATGTCGCGGCCGTCGAGAGCACGCGGCAGGGTGTATTCCTGAATGGCAAAGGTGCGCTCGATGCCGTGCTGTTTTAGCGCGTCCGTGATCTCCACGGCCACGCCGAGTTCTGCGAAGGTTGGGCTGTTGTTTCCTACAGACACACCTTAGATACTATCGACACCTGACTATGATGGTTCCATGACCGTCGGGACCGCCGGGCCGCTCGGCATGGATCGCGGTGGACGGTGGCGGAACATGGTCGCAAGAATTGAGAAAGCACGCACGCGAACGAGGATTTAAAGGCAGACGCTATGGACATCAAGATTGGCTTTCAGGATTCCCCGCGCGAACTGGTAGTGCACGTGGCGGAGGATAACGCCGAGCTGAAGGAGCGGATCGCGCAGAATCTGAGCAGCGGCGAGGGCGTGCTGGAATTGCAGGACGCCAAGGGGCGCACGTACCTGGTGCGCAACGCCACCATCGCCTACGTGGACATGGGCACCGCCGCGCCCCGTGCCGTGGGCTTTGCCGGGGCCTAAATGGCCTCTCATCAAGGCTCGGAAGGCGCGTTGGTGCGCTTTGCCCGCGATTACGGCTGGCGCGCTTATGCCATTCCCGTGCTCGCGGTGATCACGGTGTGGGTGCTGTGGGACATGGTGGCGGCCCCCTCCGGGGAGAACACCACCGCGCGGGAAACCACGGCGAGCAGCACGCACACCGAGGACGGGAAGCGCGGCCCGGTGCCCTCCGACGAGGAACTCACCACGGCAACCGATGAACTTCCCGCCGGTGGGGCCTATACCGAGCGCGGAAACGGCAAGTACCGAGTGATCGGCACCCCCGGCATGACGGCGGGGGAGGGGCGGGAAAAGGTGGTGCGCTACGTGATCGAGGTGGAAGGCGGCGTGGATACCGCCAGCCTGGGCGGCGATGACGCCCTGGCCTCCATGATCGACGCCACCTTGTCCAATCCCAAGGGCTGGACGCACGATCCCGCGTACCGCTTCGAGCACGTCTCCGTCTCGGATAACCCCACCATGCGCATTCAACTCACCTCCGTGGGCACCACGCACGAGTTGTGTGGGACAAACCTGGCGATGGAGACCAGTTGCTTTTATTCCGAGGGCAACCGCGTGGTGGTTAATGAATCCCGCTGGGTGCGCGGGGCCACCCCGTTCCAGGGCGACCTGGGCAGCTACCGCCAGTACCTCATCAATCACGAGGTGGGGCACGGCCTGGGCTTTGCCGAGCACGAGCCCTGCGGGGGCGAGGGTGAACTAGCCCCGGTGATGATGCAGCAGACGCTGAGCTTGAATAATTCCCAACTCGCTGGCTTCGATCCAAGCGAGGTCTACCAGGACGATAACGCCACGTGCATGTACAACCCGTGGCCCTACCCCAAGGTGGCACCGTGAATAAGGCTATGAAAACAGCACAGTCCGCACAGTCCTCCCCGTTTGCGCCGCGCCCGGAGCACCTCCCCGATCAGGTGGCGGCGGTCTTTCATGCGGACGACGGCGCGCCGGTAGCCCTGGGCAGCGCCTGGGATCACGGCTGGCGCATTGGCGACGTCGCCCTCTCCCGCGCCGTGGGCCCGCACGTGGCCTGGTCGGCGCGGGTGCGCGACCGGCTCACCGTTCCCGGCCTGGCGGTGGCGCGCCCGGTGCGCTCCACCGACGGGCGCTTTGTGGCTGGTGGATGGCGCGCCTCCACCTTTGCGGAGGGTTCCCTGGTGCAGCGCGTGGACGAGACGGTGGTGGCCGCCCTGCGCCTGGAGACGGCCCTGGCGGGGGTGGAGGAACAGCCCGATACCAGCGGCGACGATATTTTCTCCGTGGCGGATCGGTGCGCGTGGTCGCCGGACGTGGGCGCGGTGGATATGGGGCTCAAGGACGCGCGCCTGCGCGAGGTCATCCAGTCTCTGCGCGCCGCGCGCGAGGATATTACCTCGCCCGCGGGAATCGGGCACGCGGACATGTTGGGCACCACCGTGTACGCGGAGGGCTCGGGCCCGGTGCTCACCGATCTGGTGGGGGTGGTGCGCCCGCACGGCTACACGGCGGCGCAGGTAATGGTGGACGCCCTGCTGATCGAGGCCACCGACGAGGGAATCTTTGAGCGCTTTAGCCACATTCCCGATCTGGAGCAGTTGGCGGTGCGCGCGGTGCTGTACCGGGCCTACGTGTGTGCCCAGGTGGAAGGCGTGGAACCGAACATAATTTCGAATGTGGAGAGGGTTGCTCGCCTGGTACTGTCCCGGCTATCTGCCACAATGTGAGCATGGAGGAAACATACGGCCTTGCTCCCACGCCCGAGGTGGTGCTGACCTCACCGCAGCGGGGGATGGGGGAGCGAAACTGGGATTTCTTAGCGGGGGGATTGCCGCAGCGGGGGAACTGGCGGGTGACGGGGCCCGCTGGCTCGGGGGTCAGTTCCTTGCTGGTGGACATCGCGGTGGAATCCATAGACCGCCACCGGCGTTCCTCGGGCGTCCTGGTGATTACCGCCGCCAAGGATTCCGCCGGGCGCCTGCGCCGCGAGATTCATGATCGCCTACTGAGCCGGGGGGAAAGATACGCCACGGAGGAACCCGTGGCGCGCTCCCTGCACTCCTTGGCCTTTGCCCTGCTGCGCCGGGTGAGCGCGGAGAAGATTCGGCTCATCACGGGAGCGGAGCAGGATGCGGTGATCCGGGAACTCCTGGCGGGCCATGCCGAGGAGGGGCGTGGACCCTGGCCCGCCGAGCACGTTCCGGCGCTGGAATTGGTGGGGTTTGCGCGGCAACTGCGAGATTTCCTGTTGCGCGCCGCCGAGCGCGGGGTGGGCGCGCAGCGTCTGGAGGAACTGGGGGAGGCGTATAAGCGCCCCGCCTGGGGTGCGGCGGGCACCTTCCTGCGTGAGTACGAGCAAACGATGGCTCTCAGTGGGGCGCACTCCTATAGCGCCTCCGAGCTGGTGAACGTGGCGCTGCGGGCCCTGTGCCAAGACCCTTCGGTGCTCGATGGCCTCTGGCACACCGTGATCGTGGACGATGCCCAGCACCTCGACCCCCTCTCCGGGGAATTGGTGGAATTGGTGGCGCAGCGCGCTGATCTGGCCGTGGTGGGGGGAGACCCCGAGCAGTCCATCTTTCATTTTCGCGGGGCCTCCCCGGAATTTCTGCGGAGCTTTCCCGCAGATGGTGAGGTGGTCTTGCCCGCCACCCGGCGCGTGCCGCGCGCCAGCGCATACATCGCGGACTCCCCGGTGGCGGAACAGGCCCGTTACACGGACGCTATTCGCCGCGCGCACCTGCTTGGCGGCGTGCCGTGGAGCCAGATCGCGGTGATCGTGCGTTCCTCCGGCATGATCGACCCCGTGCGGCGCGTGCTCCTGAGCGCGGGGGTACCCGTGCACATCGAGGCCACGGATACGGTTTTGGCTCAACAACCCCTGGTGGCCGGAATCATCTTGGGCGTGCGGGCACTCAGCGAGGACCTGAGCGCCCACGAGTGGGAGGCCCTGCTGCTGGGGCCGGTGGGTGGCGCCGATCCCGTCACGCTGCGCCGCCTGCTGCGCGGTTTGCGCCGCAGCGACATGAGCACGCGCGCGATGGTCACGCTCAGCCGTCTCATTGACCCCGCGCGAGCCGTGGACGAGGAGGAGGAAGCGCGGCTGCGTGAGATTTTGACCGAGCGCGAGTGGGACATTCTTGATCGCATGCGCTCGGTGCTCAGCGCGGCGCTGCGGGCCAAGGAGGCCGGGGGCTCGGTGGAGGAGGTGCTGTGGGAGTTGTGGAACGCCACGGGGCTGGCAGATCGCCTCTCCGCGGCGGCCCTGCGCGGCGGGGCCGCAGGCTCCCAGGCGGATCGAGATTTGGACGCCATGATGACGCTTTTCGACGCCGCCGGGGATTACGTGGAGCGCCGCCCCCACGCCAGCGTGGATTCCTTTATCCGCCACATCGAGGAACAGGAACTCCCCACCGGGGTGCGCGATCGCCGCTCGGCGGCGCCCGAGGCAGTGACGGTTCTCACCGCGCACGGCGCGGCGGGTCGCCAGTGGCACACGGTGGTGGCGGCCGGGGTGCAGGACGATACCTGGCCTGCCCTGGGGGAGACGGGCACGCTCTTTGAGCAGGAGGAATTCATCGACCTGGTGGATTCCGGCATCGACCCTGATCTGATTATCGGCCGCACCAAGGAAAAGGTGGCCGAGGAACGCCGCCTATTCCACGTGGCCACCACCCGGGCCACCGGCCGCCTCCTAGTCACCGCCGTGGCGGAGGAGGCCGATGAGGTGCGCGAGCCCTCGCGCTTTATCGAGCAGTGGGTGACGGAACAGGAGATCACCAGGGAGGCCGCCGAGGTGGCGGGGGAGACGGTGGAAGCCGAAGCGGACCTACCGGAGGCACGCCCGCGCTTTGCGGTGCTTTCCGCTCCGGCGGCGGTGGCGGAACTGCGCCGCGCGGTGTGCGGGGCGCAGACCCCGGAGGCCACGCGGCGCCAGGCCGCCCGTCAACTCGCTCGCCTGGCCCAGGCCGGGGTGCCGGGTGCGGACCCCGATCAGTGGTGGGGCGCGCGCGGCCCCTCCACGGAGGAACAACTAGTGGCTACGGAGCGCGTGCATGTTTCTCCCTCCAATATCGAAAAACTCCACGAGTGCCCCCTGCGGGCGGTGGGAGAGAGGTTCCTCACCAGCGAGGAATCCCCGCACATGCTCAAGGGAACCCTGGTGCACGCCTACGCGGAGGCCCTGGATCGTGGCGTGGCGGAGGAAAGAGCCAGGGAGATCGTCACCCGAGCGTGGACGGAACACCACGCGGTGCCCCAGTGGCGGCAGGAACAGGACTCCGCAGAGTGGGAGCGCGTGCTCGATCGCACCCGCTCGTGGATTGAGGCCAGGGGCAAGGCTGTGGGTGTGGAGATGAAGATTCAGGTGCCTATTGGGGACGAGGTGACGATTACCGGGCGGGTGGATCGCCTGGATAAGGACGCCGCGGGCGATCACTACATCGTGGACTTCAAGACCGGCACCTCGGTGCCCACGCAGCAGGCGGCGCAGGAGAACATGCAGCTGCGGGCCTATCAACTCGCCCTATCCCGGGGGGAAATTCACGGCGAGGCCGTGGTGGCAGGGGAAAACCACCCGCGCCTGGGCGGGGCGGTGCTGGTGTATCCGGCCAGCGCGAGCAAGAAGGTCGCCAGCAGGGAGCAGGCCGCTCTGACCCCGGAGGAGCAGGAGGAGGTGGCTGCCCTGCTGCCCGTGCTTGCCACGGAACTGCGCGGCCCGAGCCTGCTCGCGCGGGTCAATTCCGGCTGCGATACCTGCGCGCTACGGAGCGTGTGCCCGGTGCAACCAGAAGGGAAGGCCACCATTGAGTGCTAATCAGATCAGCCCCAAGAGGCTCGCCGCGCTGCTTGGTAAACCCGGCCC
This sequence comes from Corynebacterium sp. 21KM1197, assembly GCF_033783015.1. Classification (NCBI taxonomy): domain Bacteria; kingdom Bacillati; phylum Actinomycetota; class Actinomycetes; order Mycobacteriales; family Corynebacteriaceae; genus Corynebacterium; species Corynebacterium sp. 21KM1197. The sequence continues at coordinate 536,887 of NZ_CP123907.1, forward strand.
CACCGCCCAGCAGGCGGAGGTGATTGCCGCCCCGCCCGGCCCCATGCTGGTGGTGGCCGGGGCGGGCGCGGGCAAGACGGAAACGATGGCCTCGCGCGCGGTGTGGCTGGTGGTCAATGGGCTGGTGCAGCCGGATCAGATCCTGGGCCTTACCTTTACCCGCAAGGCGGCGCAGCAGTTGCGCCAGCGGATCAGGGATCGCCTGCGCTACCTGGCCCTTAGCCCCGCGCTGCGGGAGGTGGACCCCAGCGGGGAACTGGCCCGCAGCCTGGATAACGCCCAGCCCACGGTGCTTACCTATGACGCCTATGCCGGGCGCCTGGTGCAGGAGTACGGCCTGCTCGCTCCCGTGGAGCCGCACGCGCGGCGCATCACGGAGACGGAACTGTACACCATCGCCGCACAGATCGTGGCGGATTATCAGGGCCGCCTGGACGTGGAGAGCGCCCCGGACACGGTGATGGATAACCTCCTGGCCTTGCACGGTGACATGCTCAACCACCAGGTCACTCCCCAGCAGATCAGGGAGGAAACACAGCCCTTGGTCAGCCTCATGCAGGAACTTCCCCCGGGCAAGAGGCAGAGCAAGGAACTCAATCAGACCATGCGGAAGTGGTTGAATGCCCAGGAACACCGCCTGCATTACCTGCCGCTAGTGGAGGAACTGCGCGGAGAACTCTCGCGCCGGGCGGTGGCGACCTTTGCCGATCACATGTCCGTGGCCGCGCACCTGGCCAGCACCCACGCGGCGGTGGGAGCCACACAGCGGCGCAGATACCGGGTGGTCATGCTGGACGAATACCAGGACACCAGCCATTCCCAGCGCGTGCTGCTGCGGGAACTCTACGGCAAGGGGCGCGACCCGGAACTCACTGTCAATGCCGTGGGCGATCCCATGCAGGCCATCTACGGGTGGCGCGGGGCCACGGCGGCCAACCTTGAGGCGTTCCGTGAGGATTTCCCGCAGGGAGAAAGGCCAGCGCCTAAGAAGGAACTCACGGTGAGTTTCCGCAACCCCTCGGGGGTGCTGGCCCTGGCCAACGCCGTGTCCACCACGGTGCTGGGCCCGCCGGAGAACCCCCAGCGTACGGTGGCCCCCCTGAGCGCCTTTGGGGAGGAACAAGGCTCGGTGGCGCTTTCCTGGCGGGCCACCATCGAGGAGGAGCGCGCCTGGGTGGCCGATCAGATGGCGGCCTACTACGAGGAGGCGCAGCGCGCGCAACGTTCCTTTACCGCCGCGATCCTCGTGCGCGCCAATAAGCACAGTGCCCCGCTCGCGGTGGAATTAGCCGCGCGCGGTGTGCCCTGCGAGATCGTGGGCCTGGGTGGGCTGGTGGATGTTCCCGAGGTAGCCGATGTGCTTGCCGTGGCGCGCCTGCTCATTCGTCCCGCCGAGGATCAGGCCGCGATCCGCCTGCTCATCGGCCCCGCCGTTGGACTGGGCTGGGCGGACGTGCGGGCGCTCTCGCGCCGGGCGCGCAACCTCGCGGGCCGGGCCCGCACGGAACGCGAGGAGCCGCAGGGGGAGCAAGACCCGGAGGAGAAACTGCGCCGCACCGTTGCCGAGGCGCTTCCGGTGGACCAGGAACAGATCGCGGGCCTTGGCGACGCCGTAGCGGACCTGGGCGAGGGTGCCGATCTGAGCGAGGAGGGGCGGCGTCGCATAGCAGCCTTTGCCGGCGTACTCCGGCGTTTGCGTACCCGCAGCCTGGGAAAGCCCCTGGTGGAGATCCTCAGCGATATTGAGCGGGAACTGGGCGTGCGCACGGAGGTGCTGGTGCGCCAGAACCCCTTTGCGGAGGGAGCCGTGGGCACGGTGCACCTGGATCGCCTGCTGGAGGAGGCGGCGGGCTTTGCCGCCGTGCCGGGTGCCACGCTGGGCGGCTTCCTGGATTACTGCGACCTCGCGCGGAAGCGGGATCGCGGCCTGGAGCCGGGGACGGTGACGGTGCGCAGCGATCGCGTGCAGATCATGACGGTGCACAAGTCCAAGGGCCTGGAATGGGAATACGTGGCGGTGCCGCACGCGGACGAGGGCACCTGGAAAGTGCAGGCGGAGACCTTTCTCACCCAGGTCAAGCGGATTCCCGCCACCCTACGCGGCGAGGTGCAGGAGGCCACGAGCGCGAGCGAGGATAGCCCCGTGTTTCTCCCGGAGGCGGCGGAGGATCGCAAGCAATTCGAGGACGAGGCCAAGGATTATATTTCCCGCGTGCGGGAGGCGGAGGCCGAGGAGGCCACCCGCCTGTTTTATGTGGCGCTGACCCGCACGGAGCGGGTGCTCATGGTCAGCGGCAGCGCTCTGCGGGGCGAGACTAAGCCCGTGGCTCCCTATGAGCACCTGGAAGCGCTCAAGGCGCTGGCCCCCGATGCCGTGGCCCACTGGTATGGGGAAAACGGCGCGGGGGGAGAAACCCCGGAGGATCTCCCCGCCAGCCCCCCGCCAGCTCAGGCGTGCTTCCCCCAGGCTGAGGCGCCTGCCAACCTGGCGGACGGGGCGCAGCGGGTGCGCGAGGCCCTTGCCGATCTCCCCCCGGTGGCGGAGGGGGAACTCTTTAGCCAATGGGAGGCCGATGCCACGGCTCTGTGCGAGGAGCAACGCGCCCTGGACACCCCGGTGGTGGAGGTGGAGTTGCCCGGCGAACTCACCGCGAGCGATCTGGTGAATATCAAAAAGGACCCGGTGCAGTTTGCCCGCCGCCAGCGCCGTCCCGTGCCCTTCAAGCCCAATTCCTATGCCAAGCGTGGCACGGCCTTCCACGAGTGGTTGGAGGAGCGCTTTGGCGGCCAGGCGCTCCTGGACGAGGATGAACTGCCGGGCCTGGGCGAGCCGGAGGTGAGCGCCGCCGATCTGGATAGGCTCAAAGAAGCATTCCTGGAAAGCCCCTGGGCGGAGCGCACACCCGTGTACGTGGAACACCCCTTCGAGGTCACTCTTGGGGAGGCGGTGGTGCGCGGCCGCGTGGACGCGATCTTCCGCGACCCGGACACGGGCGGCTGGATCATCGTGGACTGGAAAACAGGCGCCCCGCCCGTGGGCCCGGAGCGGCGCGCGGCGGAGATTCAATTGGCGGTGTACCGGGTGGCGCTGAGCGATCTGCTGGGGGAGAGCGATGTGCGCGCGGTGTTCCATTACGTCGCCTGGAATCGGACGCTGGAGCCGGAGCAGTTGCCGGGGCGGAAGGAACTGGCGCGGTTGATCGCGCGCTCCACTCAGGATAGTTCGACACAGGGCGGTTCGCCCCAGCACAATTCCACTCAGCGTAATTCGAACCAGGTACGCCCCGCCCAAGCTCAGCCACCCGAGGGACACCGGCAGGGAGACTAAGGTGTCGGGGACTAAGGTGTCATGGGGCAATGCCACGGGTGAGAACCAGGGCAGGAATATAACGCACGAAGGAGAAGGCCGTGGCTAAGAGGTTTCGGGAGCGCTTCCGCGCCGAAGGGCAACTCAACGCCATGCCGGTGCACGCGCTGCTCGGTGTGATCTCCATTCCGGGCAAGCCGCGCAGCAGCCCCTGGGTGCTCATCGGCACTCGGGTGGGGTACGCGCTCTTGCTTCTGCTCCTGGTGGCGATCATCGTGTACCTGGACAAGGACGGTTATTCGGAGCCGCTGACGTTCATCGACGCCCTTTATTACTCGGCTGTCTCGCTGTCCACCACCGGGTACGGGGACATCACCCCGGTCACCCAGGGCGCGCGCGTGGTCAATATCCTGCTCATCACCCCCATGCGCATCGCCTTCCTTATCATCTTGGTGGGCACCACGCTCTCGGTGCTCACGGAGGAATCCCGCAAATCACTGCAAATACAGCGTTGGAGGAATCGCGTGCGCAATCACACCATCGTCGTGGGCTACGGCACCAAGGGGCGCTCCGCCGTGGCGGCCCTGCTTGCCGACGGCGTCCCGGCGAATCAGATCGTGGTGATTGATACGGACAAGGTGGCGCTCAGCCGCGCCGAGAACCAGGGCCTGGTCACGGTGCATGGTTCCGCAACCAAGGCGGACGTGCTCAAGATCGCCGGGGTCAATCGCGCCCGCTCCGTGGTGGTGGCCCCCAATCTGGACGATACGGCGGTGCTGGTCACGCTCTCGGTGCGGGAGTTGGCCCCCAGCGCCATGATCGTGGCCAGCGTGCGGGAATCGGAAAACCAGCACCTCCTGGAGCAATCCGGCGCGGACTCGGTGGTGATCTCCTCGGAGACGGCGGGCCGCATGTTGGGCCTGGCCACGGTCACTCCCTCGGTGGTGGAGATGATGGAGGATCTGCTTTCCCCGGATGAGGGCTTTTCCGTGGCGGAGCGCCCCGTGGCGGAGGACGAGGTGGGCGCGCACCCGCGCCACTTGGCCGATATTGTGCTGGGCGTGGTGCGCTCCGGCGAGTTGTACCGCATCGATTCCCCGGAGGCGGAGGCCGTGGAGCCGGGAGATCGCCTGCTTTATGTGCGCCGGGTGACGCGGCAGGACGTGGATAACCAGTGATTAATCTTGATGCTCTTGACGATGATCAGCGGGTGGCGGCCTCCGCCCCGCGCGGCCCGGTGTGCATCCTGGCCGGTGCGGGCACGGGTAAGACCCGCACGATCACCTATCGCATCGCGCACCTCATCGACGGCGGCTTTGTGGCCCCGCAGCGGGTGCTCGCGGTGACCTTTACCTCGCGCGCGGCGGGGGAAATGCGCGATCGCCTGCACCACATGGGCGTGGGCGGAGTGCAGGCCCTGACCTTCCACGCCGCCGCGCGGCGGCAACTGCGCTATTTCTGGCCCCAGGTGGCGGGCGATTTGCCGTGGAAACTGGTGGATAATAAGTTCCCGCTGGTGGGGCGGGCGGCACGCGCCGCCAAGGTGGAACCCACCACGGAAATGCTGCGCGATCTGCTCGGGGAGATCGAGTGGGCCAAGGCCTCCCTGGTGAGCGCGGAGCAGTACGCGGAGAAGGTGGCGGGCACGCACCGCACCCCGCCCACCTCCGCGCAGAAAGTGGCGGAGGTGTATCGCCGCTACGAGGAGTCCAAGATCACGCCCGAGGGAATGTTGTTGGACTTTGACGATCTGCTGTTGCACACCGCCGGTGCCCTGGAGAACTCCCAGGCGGTGGCGGAGGAGTTCCGGGAGCGCTACCGCAGCTTTGTGGTGGACGAGTATCAGGACGTCACGCCCTTGCAGCAGCGGGTGCTCGATGCCTGGCTGGGGCAGCGCGATGACATCACGGTGGTGGGGGACGCCAATCAGACCATCTATTCCTTCACCGGGGCCAGCCCGGAGAGCCTGCTGCGCTTTTCCCGCACCTATCCCCACGCCACGGTGGTGAAGTTGCAGCGGGATTACCGTTCCACACCGCAGATCACCGACCTGGCCAATGAGGTGATTGAACAGGCCTCCGGCAGGCTCGCGGGCACGCGCCTGCGTCTGGAGGGCATGCGCAAGCCCGGCCCGGAGCCGGAATACCATTCCTATCCCGACGAGCCGACCGAGGCCCGCGAGGTGGCCGGGCAGATCCTCACCCTGCTCAGCAGGGGGGTACCCGCCTCCGAGATCGCGGTGCTCTACCGGATTAACTCCCAGTCCGCGGCCTTTGAGCAGGCGCTATCCGAGGCCGGGATCGTGTACCAGGTGCGCGGCGGCGAGGGATTCTTCCACCGCGCGGAGGTAACCCAGGCGATCAGCCAGATGGTGCGCGTGGCGAACTCCCAGGACGTGCCCGATCTTCCCCTTGGCCCCCTGGTGCGCCGGATTCTCGCGCCGTTGGGACTCACCGATACCGAGCCCAGCGGTGCCCAGGCTAGGGAGCGCTGGCAACTTTTGGGAGCCCTGGCGGACCTCTCGGAGGAGTTGGCGCGGGATATGCCGGGCCTCGATCTGAACGGTCTGCTCAGGGAACTGCGCAGGCGGGCGGATTCCAAGCAGCCGCCCACGGTGCAGGGCGTGACTCTGGCGAGCCTCCACGCGGCCAAGGGCCTGGAGTGGGACGCAGTGTTCCTGGTGGGCCTCACGGATAACATGCTGCCCATCAGCCACGCCATCAAGGCCGGTGCGCACCAGATCGAGGAGGAACGCCGCCTGTTTTACGTCGGGATCACCCGCGCCCGCGAGCACCTGCACCTTTCCTGGGCGCTGGCCCGCCAGGAGGGCGGGCGGGCCTCGCGCAAGCGCACCCGCTTCCTCGACGGGATCACCCCGGAATTAGATGTCCGCGAGGTGCCCCCGCGCAGCACCAAGGCCAAACGCTGCCGCGTGTGCGGCAGGCCGCTGCACGGGGCCACGGAGAAAACCCTGGGCAGGCACGAGGATTGTCCCTCGGACATGGATGCCGCGGTATTTGAGGGGCTGCGCGCCTGGCGCAGCGCGCTTTCGCAGGAAATGCAGGTGCCCGCGTACATCGTGTTTACCGATGCCACCCTGGTGGCCATCGCGGAGGCGCTGCCCGCCACGGAGCAGGAATTGCTTTCCATCTCCGGGGTGGGGCCGGTGAAGGTGGAGCGCTTTGGGGCCTCGCTCTTGGCGGAGTTGGCCCGCTACCGTTAGTCCACCGAGCCCCGGCACCACGCGCAGCGCGGGTGCGGACCGAGGATCTCGCGCCGCTCCATCGGCGCGGGGGAGTAGGGATCAAGCCGCAGCACCTCGCCGGGGGTCAATTCCATATCGGGGTGTCCTGGAGGCTCGGGCTGCCCACCGGCGAGCCAGGCGGCGCAGGCACACAGCCGCGCGGCGGTGGCGTGCAGGGCGGCAACCGGGGCATGGGCGGCCTCGTGAACCTGGCCCTGGGCCTGCGCGAGCACGGAGAACCACTTTGGGTCCTCCTCGTGGTGGTGGAGCACCTGGCACAGGGGGCACGCGCCTACCCCGGCGATGCGGGCGGGGCCGATGAGCCCGTGGGCGTCGATAAGCAGCGCCGGGAGGAACGTGGGGCAGTGCCGCAGCAACAGGGGAGTAAGGCGCGCGTAGTGGGCGGCGCAGTCCACCACCAGCACGGGGCCGGGGGCCTGGCGCAGATCGGCGGGGTCGGCGGAAAAGGGGCGGCGCACCCGCCAACCCTCCTCGCGCAGCAGGGCGGCGCTGAGCCGCGCCAGCGGGCTGCGGCCCAGGATGGTGATCGCCACCTCCGCGCCGGGAGGGCGGCGCAGCACCCGATAGTCCTCTAGTTCCTGCACCAGAGCGGTGGCCGCGAGGTCGGGCATACCCGTAGCCCGCAGGCGCGCGATCAGTTCCGCCCGGGGCAGGGGCTGGCGGGCAAGGCAGAGCACGGCGGCCACGGCGGCGGGCCGGGGTACCTCGATGATGCCAACGCGGCGGGAATCCACCCCGCATTGCACGGCGGTGTCATCGCGCACCACCACCGTGGCGGCGGAAGCGAGCATGAGCATGGCGCAAAACCTTTCCCCCGAATCTCCCCTGACCTTCTCCATTGCAGCATAGGTACACTGCCGTGTCATGTCCCTCGATCCTTCCGCTACCCCCGAGGTGGAGGTTATTGCCTCCCCGCGGCGTCGTAAGTCCGTGCAGGCTCGCCTGGTTGGGGGCCGGATTCAGGTGCGGGTGCCCGCCGCGATGAGCCCGGTGGAGCGGGATAAGGCCGTGGCACGGGTGGTGGCCTCGCTGCAACGTAAGGTGCGCACGGGCTATAGCGATACCCAGTTGCGCGAGCGCGCCCGGCACCTCAACGCCGCCTATCTGGAAGGGCGCGCGCACGCGGAATCCGTGCGGTGGGTGAGCAATCAGAACCACCGCTGGGGCTCCTGCACGGTGAGCACCGGGGACATTCGGATCAGCGACCGCCTCCGCGACGTCCCTCCCTACGTGCTCGACGCCGTACTCATTCACGAGCTGGTGCACACCTTTATTCCCGGTGGGCACAGCGCGGAGTTCTATCGCTGGGCGGATCGCGCGCCCAAGGCCGAGCGCGCCCGGGGCTTTCTGGAGGCGTATCAGCGCTACGGCCGGGGGGAATGAGCGGTGAGCTTCCTCGATCATCTGCGCCGCGCCCGCCCGGGTCGGCCCCTGCTTCTCGACGGCGGCCTGGGCACCCACCTGGAGCGGCGCGGCCACGATCTTAACGGGCACCTGTGGTCCGCCCGCGTGCTGGCCGATTCACCGGAAGAGGTGCGCGCCGCCCACGAGGACTTCTTTGATGCCGGGGCGCAGATCGCCACCACCTGCTCCTACCAGGTGACTTTTGAGGGCTGCGGCCAAGAAGGTCTGCGCGCCGAGGCTCTGCTTGACCGCAGCGTGCGCCTGGCCCGAGAGGCCGCGCACGGTGCGGAGGACGCCACCGGCCAGCCGCGCTGGGTGGCGGCCTCGGTGGGGCCCTATGGCGCGGGGCCGGGAGCAGGCACGGAATATGACGGTGCCTACGGCTTGAGCGCCCCGGAGCTCGCCCGCTGGCACCGTCCCCGCGCGGAGGTTCTTGCAGCCGCCGGGCCGGATCTCCTCCTTGCGGAGACCATTCCCTCCCTCCCCGAGGTGGAGGCGCTCGCGGAGGTATTCTCCGAGGTCACCCTGCCCGTGGCGCTGAGCCTGAGCGTTACCGGGGAGCGCCTGCGCGATGGTTCCCCCTTGCGCCTTGCCGCCCAGGCGGCCGCCGAGATTCCCGGCCTGTGCGCGCTGGGAATTAATTGCTGTTCCACGGCGCAGGCCCGCCGGGCCCTGACCACCCTGCGCGAGCACGCCGCCGTGCCGCTGCTGGCATACCCCAACTCCGGGGAGAGGTGGGATGCGACGGAGCGCCGCTGGAAGCAGCGTCCGCAGGAATCGCCGGTGGCGCTTATCGACGCCCCCGTGGTTCTCCTCGGCGGTTGCTGCCGGGTGGGCCTACGGGAGATAGCGCGGCTCGCGGAGGCGCGGGCGGCAACTAATTAGTTCTCCTTATCGCCCTTATCTTCCTCGCTGCCCTTATCCTCCTCGGCCAGGCGCTTTTCCAGCTCCTCGATCTCGCTGATGGGATCAAAGCCGTGCACCCCGCCCTCGTCCAGCAGGCCGTCGATGAACTCGGCGGAGTTATCCAGATCCTCGGCGGTGGGGAGGAAGTCCGGGTGATCCCATACGCGGTCGCGGCGCTCCATGCCCACGGCCGCGTCCACGCGCCGCCACAGTTCCATCGCCTCGCTGACCTTGGGCGCGGCAAATTCGATGCCCACCACCTTGGCAAAGGCCTGCTCGGCGGAGCCGCCGGTGGCGCGGCGGCGGCGCCACGCCTCGTTCATGGCGGAGGTGGAGGGAATACGCTCGCCCATCGCCTGGGTGACCACGTATTCCACCCAGCCCTCCACCAGGGCCAGCAGCGTTTCCAGCCGGGAAACCGCGCCCGCGTTGCGGGAACTGATCTTGGGGCTCATGTCCATGTCCTGCAACTGGCGCATGGCGTCCTGAATGGCCTGGGGATCACCGGATTCCAGGTTGAGGCCGCGGGCGGCCTCCTCGATGTGGGAGGTATCAATCACCAGGCCCTGGGCGTATTCCTCCACGGAGGAGACCAGGCGCTCCACCAACCACGGCACGTGCTGGAAGAGCCGCTGGCGGGCCACCTCGCGGGCGCAGATGTACATGAGCACCTCTTGGGGGGCCACGTTGAGATCCTTGGCCACGGACTCGATCGTGGTGGGCAGCACCGCCGTCACCCCGGCCGGGGCCACCGGCATGCCAAAGTCGGAGCCGGTGAGGGCCTGGCCTGCCAGATCACCCAGGGCGTGCCCGAGCTGCATGCCAAAGTTCATGCCGGACATCTGCTTCATCATCTGGCTCATCGGGCCCATCATCTGGCGGGCCTCCTCCGGCAGGGAGTCCAGTTGCGCCTGGTTCATGTTCTCCGCCACGGGGGTGACCATGCGCTTCCACATGGGCATGGTCTTATCCAACCAATTCTCTGGTGTCCAGGATTCCACCGTCGCCTGGGCGGCGGGGAGCACGGTGGCGTCGCCAAGCCATAATTCCGCCAGGCGCGCGGATTCCCGCACGGCCTCGGCCTCCTTCTGCGGAACGGATTGGGGCTGGCCGCCTAGTTGCTGGCGGGCAATGCGCTGTGCGAGGTCATAATTGACCGGTCCGGCCCCCTCCGGGGAGTTCATGGAGGAACCCATGCCGGAGAGCATGGAGCCAAATTGATTCAAAATATCGCCCAGGCCCCCGCCGCTAAAGCCAAAGGCACCAAAGGGATTATTGTCTCCCCGGCGCTTATTCTCATCGTCATCGTCGCCGCTATTGCCAAAGGAAAAACCAAAACCGCCGTTATTCATAGCACCAACCTACCGGCGTCTCCGCCCCTTGAGCCATCGGGAGTGCAACGCTGAGAGCGAACACGGGTAGCCTAAAGCGATGTGAACCGCCGAATCCGAACCCTCGCCTGGGGAGCGCTGCCCGTGCTGGCGCTCACCGCGCTCGTATCCGCCGACCACATTCCCGGTACCAATATCGCCCTGACCGTGCCCTATGCGGCCGAGGGAACCGGGCCTAGCATCGACACCCTGGGCGAGGTGGACGGCACCGAGGTGGTGGCGGTGGACGGCGCGCGCACCTATCCCACCGCCGGGCAGCTGAACATGACCACGGTCTCGGTGCGTAGCAACATGACCTTGGCGCAGGCTACCGCGCGGTGGCTGTTCACGGACGATACTCTCGTGCCCATCGAGCAGATCTTTCCCCCCGGGGCCACCCCGGAGCAGGTGCAGGAGACGAACCAGGCGGCCTTTACCGCCTCCGAGGCCAGCGCCACCGTGGCGGCGCTCAAACACCTGGGCCTGCCGCTTCAGGTCACGGTGGCGGGCGTGATTGAGGACAGCCCCGCCAGCGGCCAGGTGAACGAGGGCGACGTGATCGTGGCCGTGGACAAGACCCCGGTGGATCAGCCCAGCCAGGTGCGCGACCTCATCGGGCAGCACGCCCCCGGCGAGGAGGCGACGGTGACCGTGCGGCGCGGTTCGGAGGAGATCACCATGCCGATCACGCTGGGGGAGGACCCGCAGGAGGCGGGCAGGCCGCGCCTGGGCGTGCTCATGGGGTCCGAGTCCGCCAACGGCGTGAGCGTGGAGTACAACCTCAGCGACATCGGGGGGCCATCCGCCGGCATGATCTTCTCCCTGGCCGTGGTGGATAAACTCAGCGAGGGCGACCTCACCGGGGGCAAGTTCGTGGCGGGCACCGGCACCATCGCGGAGGACGGCACCGTGGGGCCCATCGGCGGGATTAAGCACAAGGTGCGCGCGGCCTCCGGCATGGGCGCGGAACTCTTTTTATCCCCGGCCGCCAACTGCCAGGAGGCGCTCTCCGGGAACAACGGCGATACCGTGATCGCCTCGGTGGAAACGCTTGACGACGCCATCTCGGCCATGTCCGATTTCGCCGCAGGGCGGGAGGTTCACACCTGCGGGTAGGCGATCCCCCCCCATGTGTCGCCGTGGCTCCCCGGCCACGGCGGGGCAGTGATTAGTCTTTCTCCGGGGACTCCTGCGGGGCAGTGGTCCCCTCCGCTCCGGTGGGGGCTGCGGCTTCCGTTTCTTCCGCCTCCGCGAGGCCCAGTTCCACGATCCGCTTCTCCGGATCCACCTTGTCCGAGGACACCAGTTGTTGCAGCACCAGCCCCTCCTTGTTATCCACCACCGTGATCACGGCGGAGGTGCCCAGGGTGGACCAGCCCACCACGATGTCCCCGGTATCGCGCATGACGTGGGAACTGCGCAACTGCGTGAGTTGCTGGGTGCTAGAGGTGGCCTTGGCGGAGGAATCGTAGAACTGGAACTGGCCCACCTTGGCACCGGAGCACTCGTGTGAGCCCTCGATGCCGTTGGGGGTGCAGGAATCGAACTGCTCGAAGAGCTCCGTGGGGGCCAGGGAGGCGTAGGTCTTTGCCACCTGAGCCACGGCGTCCTTGGGGTCATCGGAGTCCTTTTTCTCCTTTGACTCCCTGGCGGCGGTGGACGTCTCCTCGGCCGGGGAGGAGGTGGCGGACGGGGTGGGCGCAGCGGTGGCCTCGGGGCTTGCGGGGGCGTCGGTAGCCTCAGCGGCGTCCTCGGAGCCGGAGGAGCAGGCGCTGAGAACCAGCCCTGCGGCAAAAATGAGGGGGAGGGCCTTCCACGGGCTGCTGCTCACGGCTATTCTCCTCTGATCCTGGCGTGGTTTTTGCTGGTGTGATTTACCGCCCTTCATCTTAAACATCAAAAGCCTCGGGGTCCTGCTCCAGGCCATACCGTAGGGCAAGGATCACCTCCGGGGCCACGGAATCGCCGCCGCGCAGTTCCACTTCGTCCTGGGCAAAGGCCCCGGCCGCCGCCAACTCCTCCTCCGTGGGGCGGCGCTGCACCAGGGTGAGTTCCTCCCCGGTGCGCAGCACCCCGGAGAACAGGCGCGCCGGGCGCGGGGAAGCACCCTCGCCCTCGGCGGTATCACGGAAGCGAATCTCCTGGGCCAGGATCACCCCGGCCACCTGGGGCGGCCAGGCGATCCGGGAGAGATAATCCGCCAGTTCCGGCGAGCCGGGGGTAAGGCCGGGCAGGGAGTCCTGCACCACGAGGGTGAGCGGGGCATCGCCGGAATCGTCCACGTGATCGGGAATGTACTCGCTGGGCACCAGGCCAAAGAGGGTGGGCGGGGCGTCCCAGCCCTCGGCGTGAATGAAGTCCACGGCCTCCATCATGGCGCGGTTGAGTGCCTGCTGAGTTTTCTCCGGCATGGTGTCCTTTCCATCGTGGGGTCTGTGGGGTCTGCGGGGGCGTCGATAAGCGGCCTGCACCTGGCTGGAGTTACCGCTGTGGCCAGGTTTCCTCCTGCTTCCGTATGGTAGGAGACTAATGCGTATATCTCGTAATACACGCTGGCAATAACAGATATATATACGGTTAAAGGAGCCCACGTTGGCGAACGCTTTTTCCCCACCGTCTACTCCCCGGAGGCGACCTCCCAAGACCATCGGCTGGATCGTGGGAATCCTGGCACTGGTGGTCATGATCGCCCCGATCGCGGTGGGCTTTTATACGGACTGGTTGTGGTTTGGCGAGGTAGATTTCCGCGGGGTGTTCTCCACCGTGATCATCGCCCGCATTGTTCTCTTTTTCCTCTTTGGTCTGGTGGCCGGTGGCATCACCTGGGCCGCGGGATACTTCACCTGGCGCAACCGCCCGCAGGATCTCTACGGGCATGACCTCAATTCCCCCGTACACCAGTACCGCAAGGTCATCGAGCAGTCCGTGCGCGGGCTGCTGCTGATCGTGCCCGTTTTTGTGGGTATCCTCGCGGGCTTTGTGGGGCAGAGCACCTGGCGCACGGTGCTGCTCTTTATCAACCGCGCCCCCTTTGACACCACGGACCCGCAGTTTGGCAAGGACCTCGGATTCTATGCCTTTGATCTGCCGCTGCTGAGCATGGTGGCCTCCTCGCTCTCGCTGCTGCTGATCGTGGCCTTCCTGGTGTCTGCCGTGGGTTTTTACCTGCTGGGCGGTATCCGCGTGGGCAACCAGGCCGCGGGCATGAAGGGGCAGATCAGCCGCCCCGCGCGGATCCAATTGGCGGTGATCGCGGGCCTGTGGATGCTGGTCAAGGTGCTGGGGTATTGGCTGGAGCGCTACACCCTGATGTACAACTCCAATGAGACCTTCACGGGCGCCAGTTACACGGACATCAACGCTCACCTGCCCGCCCGCATTATCCTCATGATCATCTCCCTGGTGGTGGCGGCGGCGTTCTTCTCCGCCGTGGTGATCAAGGATCTGCGTATTCCCGCCCTGGGCGCGGTGCTGCTGGTGGTCTCCTCCCTGACCATCGGCACGGCCTGGCCGCTGCTCATGGAGCGCTTCTCCGTGAACCCCAACCGTGAGGCCAAGGAGCGCGAGTACATCGCCCGCAACATCGAGGCCACGCGCGAGGCGTATGGGCTTACCGACGATAAGGTGACCTACCTCAACAACTGGGGTGCCGAGGGGGCTGGCGATGACAAGGTGGCCGCCGACGAGGCCACCATCTCCAACATTCGCCTCCTGGACCCGGACGTGCTCAGCCCCACGTTCACCCAGCAGCAGCAACTGCGTAACTTCTACGGCTTCCCGGAGACCCTCTCCGTGGATCGGTACGCCGTGGACGGCCAGATGCGCGATTACGTGGTGGCCGCCCGTGAGCTGAATCCGAACTCCCTGCGGGAGAACCAGGCGGACTGGATCAACCGCCACACGGTGTACACCCACGGCAACGGTTTCATCGCCGCGCCGGCCAATAAGGTTGATGAGGTGGCCCGCGATGTGGGCTCCACCCGTGGCGGCTACCCCGTGTACACGGTGTCCGATCTTCAGACCAACGCCAATACCTCCGGCAACGAGGCCGCCGAGAAGCTCGGCATGAAGGTGGATCAGCCGCGCATTTACTTCGGCCCCGTGATCGCCTCTGCGCGCGACGGCGCGGATTACGCCATCGTGGGCGATACCGGCAACGGCCCGGTGGAGTATGACACGGACGATCAGAGCTACACCTACTCCGGCCAGGGCGGCGTGGACGTGGGCAACTGGGCCAACCGCGCGGCCTTTGCCCTGAAGTACCAGGAGATGAAGCTCATCCTCTCCGACCGCGTGGGTGCGGACTCCAAGATCCTCTTTGACCGCGATCCCCGCCAGCGCGTGGAAAAGGTGGCCCCCTGGCTCACCACGGACTCCAAGACCTACCCGGCGGTGATCGACGGCCGCGTGAAGTGGATCGTGGACGGCTACACCACCCTGGACTCCCTGCCGTACTCCACGCGCACCTCCCTGCAAAACGTCACCGAGGACGCGCTCACCCCGGACGGCACCACCCAGCGCCTCATCAACAACGAGGTGGGCTACATCCGCAACTCCGTCAAGGCCACCGTGGACGCTTATGACGGCACCGTGGAACTCTATGAGTTCGATACCAAGGATCCTGTGCTTAAGGCGTGGCAGGGTGTGTTCCCGGACGCGGTGAAGCCCAACTCCGAGATCAGCCCGGAACTGCGCGAGCACCTACGCTACCCGGAGGACCTGTTCAAGGTGCAGCGCGAACTGCTGGCCCGCTACCACGTGGACGATCCGCACGTGTTCTTCACCAACGATGCCTTCTGGTCCGTGCCCGCCGACCCCACCGATGACAGCGGCAAGGAACTGCCCCAGCCGCCGTATCACATCGTGGCGGCCGATCCACAGACCGGCAAGCCCTCCTTCCAGCTCATCACTCCGTTCCGCGGCTTGCAGCGCCACTTCCTTTCCGCGCACATGACGGCCACCTCCGACCCGGATAATTACGGCCACATCACCGTGCGCGTGCTGCCCACGGACACGCTCACCCAGGGCCCGCGCCTGGTGCAGGATACGATGTCCTCCTCCGACCAGATCTCCCGCGACCGCACCCTGTGGGAGGGCACCAACGACCTCAAGGACGGCAACCTGCTCACCCTCCCAGTGGGTGGCGGGGAAATCCTGTACGTGGAGCCGCTGTACTCCCAGCGCAAGAACCAGGATTCCGCCTTCCCCAAGTTGCTGCGCGTGCTGGTGAGTTACAAGGGCTCCATCGGTTATGCGCCCACCATCTCCGAGGCGCTGACGCAGGTGGGCATCGACCCGCGCGCCGCGCAGGAGATCCGCGAGGTGGATGGTGATTCCGCGAGCGAGCAACCTGCGGAGGAGCAGCCGACCGAGGAGGGAAGCGCGCCCACGCCCCCGGCGAGCGCGTCCGGCTCGGAGGGGGAGGCCATCGGCAAGATTAACGACGCCCTCCGCAAACTAGAGAGCGCCCGCGACGGCTCCTTCGAGGAGTACGGCAAGGCTCTCGACGAACTCGACCGTGCGGTGGAGGGGTACCGCTCGGTGGAGGGACAGAACTAATACAGCGCCCCTGGTTTGCCGCCATGCCGAAGTGCTGCGGTGACCAGGGGGTTTGTCCTTTTGGGGGATCGTGCGTATAGTTTCAACACGTCGCCAAGGCGGCGCGATACTGAAAAGTATTCGACGCGGGGTGGAGCAGCTCGGTAGCTCGCTGGGCTCATAACCCAGAGGTCGTAGGTTCGAATCCTGCCCCCGCTACCATCTTCCGGGAATCCCCTGAGACTACGGTCTCGGGGGATTCTTGCATGTCTGAGGCTACCACGCGGCGGGGGAGCAGATCAGTGATGTCCACACCAAAAAAATCAGCGGCCGCAAAAAGCTCATCCATCTTCCATGACGTCTGCCCATAAATTTTCCGACTGACGCCTTGTGAGGTGATCGCAAGAGCGCTTCCTAGTGCCTTGCGCGTGGATCGCTGTCGCAGCAGGAGCTGACTCACCTTGAGGCCAATAGCCTCGTCTGCGCTCATGGGTGAATCCATTGTCTGTGTCATGTCTGTAATCGTACAGTACAAATGAAACGGTTGCAACATTGCATTGCATGTGTAACGGGGTGCGGCTATCCTGGCCGCTATGAGTGAAACAAAAATAGACAAAAATGGCCATAATGTTACATGGTTGTCCCCTGACCAGGTGGGCGCGAGGATCCCTGGTGGTCTCGGTGGCGCTGCTGTGCGTGGATGGTGCAGAAAAGGACTTCTGCCTGGTGCAGTAAGGCTCCCCAATGGGCATTGGCGTATCCCGGTGTCTGCGGTGGAGGCGATCATCGCGGGGGAGGCGGCAGTATGACCACATCTGCTGCGGCACTGCTGACCGAGGTGCCAGAACTTTCGGCTCTAACCTCGCTAGGGGAGGGAGGCCAGCACCAGCGTCCCGCTCCGCATCTGTCCCGAGTAGAGCTTGGGCCTCCTGACGTTATCGCTGAGACGCACCCGCTAGAGGGCTCCATGGCCCCTGCCTATCGGCTAGCGCATCGCGTCTGGCACGGCTGGGCGCCATACCGCTGGGATCGCATCATCACGACTGTCGCACTGACCTATCCTGATGATGCGGACTACTACGAGCCTCTTCAGGCTATTGGTGCTCGGCTGGCCGCTGAACATCTCATGCCAGGGCTGCCAGATATGGCCAGCGTGATTGTCGATCCCATATCGGCAACCTACACCTACCCACAGGCAACTGAAGACCACAGCGGCGACTTCAACGACTACTGGCACGCTCTCCTTCGCCCAGCATTGTTCCCTGTGCGGCAAGAAGGTCTTATCGGTTTTTTCGCCGATAGTGATGACTATCGACTACCTCAAACCCGAGACCTCATAGGCCTGGGGTGCTACTGGACTGATCGGCAGTGGGCCTACGAGGCCTGTTTTGTGCCCCTGTGTCAGGGGGCACCGCGTGCGTGGCTATCGCGCCCCTACGCCATCGGTGCTGATGACCAGCTTCCTCTGGGTGTTCATCTATGGCCCCACTTTTTCGTGTGGGCACCTGATCGGCTCGCAGTGATGCTGCACCGCTATCGATTGCCTCGCTAGGACGCTGTGCGGCCGTGGCAAAAGGGCAACCCCGGTGGGCACTGTTTTGAAGAGCCGCACCGGGGTTACCCAAGAGACGAAAGTGATTCCCATTATCAATAAGGGTGTATGTTATGTCAAATGCTCAGCTCATGACGGTATTTTCCGATCAGTGCCGGTATCTCGATGCCGTCACGGGAAGGAAACAACAGGGGATGTATCTGCGGTGCAGGTGGCAGGACTACCCGTATAGTCCAGCACCGCCAGGGCTGGCGCGACAATTCCACCACATGTTCTTGGCGGATGAGTATGACCTTGCCTGCGGTCTTGCGGTACTGCGATTAGTTCGCCAGATTCCCGCCCGAGCGCACATGGTTGAGGGGTGTGACTACGTGTATCAGATCGATCTTCGATCTGGGGTAGCGACCCGACAGGTAGGGCTCGCCTCGACTATCGCCGGTAGGGACCTCGGTGAGGTGTGGAGGATAGTATCTCCGGCTCCGCAGACAACTGCGGTGGGGGTTGTGCTCGCCTGTGAGGAGGACGGGCAGAATCATCGCTTGCCACAGGAGATCTACGCGGTGACATGTTCTTGGGTTGATGCGGTTAGTGGGTTGGTATATGAGGCTTTGTTATGGCCTGTTGATACGGCTAAAGGGGATTTTTCCGCTGTCGTGGGTCAGTATTTTTCTTTCACCCAGTCAATCGTGTGTGGGTGTGTATCCGTCAACAGCAATGTGCCGTTAGTGCACCGGTAGCAGGTGGATATGTCGCACCGATAGCGGATACCCCTGAGATCGTCGGGGATTTTATGGCTGCAGTGCAGCAGCGCGTGAAAAGGGGCTCATAATGGGATTCGTTGAAATGGGCATCGTCGTTGAACATGTCACCACCCTTAAGCCCGGGCCGAAGTTTACTCTTGCCATGCTTGCGGATCGCGCAGATCGTAAAGGGCGCACTGATGGGAAAGTGGAGTGCTGGCCGAGTATCCGGGAGTTGGTGCGCCGCACTGCGCAGTCGAAGTCTACCGTGCTGCGTCAGCTGAGCTACCTCAACGAGATAGGAATCATCGACGTTGAGAAGCGGTGGTACACCGATGAAAGCGGGCAAGCTCGCCAGGCAACCAACAAGTACATCATTAATCTCCCTGGCATCCAGCAGGGTGACTTCATGGAAATCACTGCCACCGAGGTCGAAGATTCGGCCGGTTCGACCGACTCGAGGCCTATGGGTGTCAAAATGACACTCAAACCCAAAACCCCAGGTCAGGGTAAGGGTGTCAATCTGACACCCAAAGGCGAGTATGGGTGTCAAAAACCCCAGAGTTTGGGTGTCACTGGTGACACCCCTAGAAAGATAAACATAAATACCAACCCCTCCCCCTCCGCCCCCCTCGGCGATGCCGACGAGGAGCCCGGGTTCGGGGCGGGCGGCGCTACCGCGCCTGGGGCGGGAAAATCTCCCATCGCTGAAACACCATCGGTGGCTCACGAGAACCAGATCGCTGATGATGCCGGTGCGCCTAACGGCCCAAGCCTTGATGGTCCTCAGGGTGCCCCTGAAGCCATCTCGCGTGGTACCCCGGCAGGCTTGCTCGACCTCTCGTCCTTGGAGGGGGCGCGCGGCGAGAATCCGGCGTCTGGCGGATCACATAGTGCATCTGGGGAGGATTTCTCCCGCTCTGATGGCTCAAAAACTCACCAGAAGGCCCCTCTGGCGGACGAAACGCCCTCCGGTGGTACAAACACCCATCTGGAGGGGTTCGGGGCCGGAAATCGGGACTCTCGTGAATTGCATGACGATCAAGGGTCGGGTGAATCTGCATCCTCGGATCGGGAGCTATCCCGGGACTGGGAGTTGATCTACCAAGCGCTGCCGGAATCCATGCAGGACCTACCACCACGGGAGGTCCCTGCTATCGCCGAGATGATCCGCCTGCGTCTTCGGGGCGGCTGGTCACTGGCATGTTTGCGCAAGACTTTGGCGTCTAGGGCTTTGCCTAGCGAGGTTCGCTATCTTCCTGGCCTGGTCAAAGTGCGTTTGCGTGATGATGTGCCGCCGCATGCTGCACCCCCGAGGAAGGGAAACCGTCGTGGGGATGGGCCTACTGCGCACCGCGCGGCTACTTCGCCGCGCCCGGATGAACTTTTAACCCCGCAACAGCGTGTGCAAGCTCGCCAGTATCGACGAGCGCTTATCGACCAGGCGCTGTCGAAAAAGCAGCACCACCAGCGCAATCAACAACAAGAAGGAGAGGCGGGATGACCGGCGCTCGTGTTTGTTGTGCCTTGTGGTTCGCGGAAGGATGTGAGCGCCTTATCGGACGTGGTTTGGTGGTCGTGATATGGCTGCTTCGCCCTGTCCTTGGGAAGCGGAAAAGTGTCTTAGCTTGCCAGTATTGCCAGGTATGGTTCCATTTATTCCCGCAGGATTTGTTCTCCAGCAGGGATTATGACGTAGTGCCACCGGGAACTTTGATAGGGGACAGCCTGGGGTCAGGCATTATGCTGAAGATGAGTAATGGGATGTGGAAAGACATGACCGACAATGAGGGCCTGTTGGTTCCTGGTTCTTGTCTGTGTCAGTGCGGTCCGCATCATGTTTATGGTTGGGGAGAAACATGGGCGTGAGAGATATGTACACCACGTATGCGGTCTATCGAGGGGCTGATGGTGGTGTGGTAACACAGGTGTATCGTGGAAAAGATTATCGCAAGGCTCAACAAATCGCTCGAGTATGGTCACAACGCAACGACATCAAGTGCGTACGAGTACTTCGGCATGATGAACGTGAGATCCAGCGTTTTCGTCGTGCGCGAGTTGGGCGTGTAGGTAGGGGAGCATGAGCGTCAAAGTTGTGGCTATGCGTATGGGGATGACTGTTGTTGCCGTGATCGTGATGCTTGCGGCGTGGTCGTATGGTTCAACGATGACACCTCGAGAAGGCGAGGAAGTTTATGCTGAGATGTCATCACTGCCTGATGGAGTACCTTCTGCTGAGACAACGCAAGAAGAACTTGACTTACTTCCGGTTAAGGGGCGTGCGCCTATGACGGGTTATTCTCGTGAGGCCTTTGGCCAGGCATGGTCCGATGACGTGGAGGTAGAAGGCGGGCACAATGGCTGCGATACCCGCAACGATATTCTCCGCCGTGACTTAGCCGAGGTGGTGCTCAAGCCTGGCACGCATGGGTGTGTGGTGGCCTCGGGGGTGCTGCATGATCCCTATTCCGGGCGGTCCATCGACTTTGTTCGCGGGGTGGATACCTCGCGGGTAGTGCAGATTGATCATGTGGTGGCCTTGGCGGATGCGTGGGTGAAGGGTGCGCAGCAGTTAGATGAGGTCACCCGGCGAAACTTGGCTAATGATCCGCTGAACCTTATGGCGGTGGACGGGGGGTTAAATGCGCAGAAGGGCGCGGGGGATGCGGCGACGTGGTTGCCGCCGAATGTGGGGTTTCGGTGTGATTATGCGAGGCGGCAGGTGGCGGTGAAGCAGCGGTATGGGTTGTGGGTGACTCAGGCGGAGAAGGACGCTCTGCGCGGGCTGCTCGCGCAGTGCTAGGTCAAACCAACAGAAAATGAAAGAAGAATAATACACAATCACGATTTTTATGGAGCAAACTTCACCCAGAAAAGGTGATTTACATCCCTTTTTCTACGTTAAAAAATGTGTGGGGGTGTGGTAAAAATAATCACATCCCCACACATGTAGAACATAACTGGGAAATCTATGTCCATATCAAGTTAAAGATTGATATTTTACACAATTTCCCAGTCGAGGCTACAGGCCTGAACGAATTACCGCTTCGTTAAAGAATTTTCCACACTTTCCAGGTGGGAACTTATATCTTTCCTCAATTCCATTGACAATTCCCTCTGTGTGGATCCTCCAAGGACCCGATAGCGCTTAGCGCGCGGCGGATTCTCCGCGAGATCTGCGGGTCAAGTTTGTTCAGCGTCCGCGCTGATTTCCTAGAAAGTTCAACATTCCACTTCACCGCAGATCATCCATATCTGGCTCACCAGGGTCTCCCAGCTCCGCGTTCAACTCTGCCAGCGGGATCGTGTCTGCGCGTCCAGCCCGAATGTCTGCTGCCGTTGCAGCCACCCGGTACTCCCACTCGAGCGTATCGATCTCACGCTCAAGTGCCTCCTGAGTATGTCACTGCGAGAGCGCCGCCCAGCAGTGGCCAGCGCGTTGACTCGGGCATGCAGTTCATCAGAGAGCCGCACAGCGAGTGCAACACCAAGCCTTTGCGAAGAGGCGTCATTCATCGTCATGTAAACAATGATTACATGATCGTACGGTAACAAGCAGCGGCATGACTCGCGGTGTAATAGCCGGAGACATACGAACGGAGTACTCGGATTTTCTAGAGACTTTTCCCAGATGATCTTTTTATGATCCATAGCAGCCCGCAGAACGCCAAAAATCTTTTGACTGTTCTTGTTTAGTTCTAGGGCCTCTGGAGGGCTTCTAGAGGCCCTAGAGGGATCGGTGCTGCGCTGAACGCAGAGTGGGGAATATAATTCATCTGGCCAGGGTTTCCTGGCTCCTCCTGGTGGTGCGCATGTCTCCACCACCCAGTGGAGGCACGCACCCCGAGGTGTCGCCTTCGACTGTGTGGGAGGAGGTGAGATGAATGGCCCGTCATCGCCGCGCAAGCGGAGATAGAGGAAACCGCCGCCGGAGTTACAGCTCCATGCGGCGGTTCCTGGGGCGGCTGGCAGGAAACGTAATCGCTAGGGTGATTGCCGATGCGATTACCGACTTGCTCAGCTAGTCTCACGAGAGGTCTCACTTGCTTTACCCGGCGGGTGAGGCCTCTCACTTTTGTGACAGTCTCTGGGGTGGGCTGTCACCGTCTAGTATCCCCTCATAGGGCGGGGGCGTCAAGCTGGATGCGATTCATCCGGCCGGTGCAATCCGGCTCCCTCATGCGGTGCGATACGACCACCGCGAGGTGGGGACATGTGCCGCATGGCCTGTTCCCTGCCGTGGTGGGGTGTGAGCGACGAGTTACTGGTTCGTGTTGAAAGAAATGGTCTGTGAATCGTTGTTGGTCTGTGAATCCCAACGCTTTGCCGTTTCGGTTTGGAACTTCAACAGTGCTACAGCAGGGTCCTCTTTTCCTTGAGGGAACCAGTCTGCCACGGCAGTGCTCCACAGTTGATCGATTTTTTCTTTATCATCTACTAGGGTTGCGGTACCGGAAAAGGAAATCCATGATCCTTTTTCTGATACGGCAAGATTGACCTCAGGCTTATGCTGGGTAGCTTTTGCGAGATCACTGTCAGTGTTCAAGAAAAACCAGACAGTTCCATCATCAGTGATCTTTTGGGCTGCCATTGGCTGTGCTTGCAGTGCGCCATCAGTGTTTGTTGCCGTGAGCATGACAAGACGGTTGCGTCGAAGGATGTCAAGCGCTGAGAGGTGTTCGGTGTAATCCATGTTTGTCCTCCTGGAGGTATATCGGCATGATTTGCTCTCAATGTTGAGAGTAATTGAAGAGCCTGTTGGTATTCATCTTAGCTGAAGTTTTCACTTCGGGGGAGTGGCGTTGTGCTACGGTTGTGGTGCGGGTTTCCTCGTAGCTTAAGGAAGGTGTTGGATTATGGTCGATGTCAATGCGGCCCAGCGTAGCATTGCTTTAACAGGTGCCTCTGGTCTTGTGGGGAGTAGACTCCAGAATCTTCTGGAGCAACAAGGCCATCATGTTATCTCCTTGGTGCGGAGCGATCCGAGGGAGGGGGAGCGCTTGTGGGATCCGATGAGGCCTGATCCTGCTCTGCTGGACGGTGTAGATACGCTCATTCATATTGCTGGGGCCCCGATTTTTGGGCGTTTTACTGATAAGCATAAAAAGAAAGTCCGTGACTCCAGGGTAGGCCCTACTCATAGGCTTGCTGAATTGGCAGCAAAGACTCCTGGTGTGAATACGATGATCACGGCCTCAGCTGTGGGGTACTACGGGTACCAAGCTGATGAGATTGTTGATGAGTCCTCGCCTCGGGGGCAGGGCTTTTTGGCTGATGTCTGCGATAGCTGGGAGAGGGCCTGTGAACCTGCCCGACGGGCAGGGCTTCGTGTCGTTAATATCCGTACTGGTCTTGTCCTTGATGGCCGAGGTGGGATTTTGAAAGTTCTTGCGACCTTAGCTAAGACGGGGCTACTGGGTCCTCTTGCTGGTGGGCAACAGTGGTTTGCGTGGGTCGCAGGTGAGGATCTTGTCAGGATTTATGCGCATGCGGTGGTTGATTCTGATCTTCACGGTCCGGTTAACGCGGTAGGCCCGGAGAAGGTGACGAATAAGCAGTTTACCAAGATGCTTGCTGACGTGGTGCGGCGTCCTGCGATTATCCCTGTGCCGGGGTTTGCTCCTGCGCTTATTCTTGGTGGTCAAGGGGCTCAAGAGCTGGCTCTTGCCAGTCAGCACGTTAAGGCAAGGGTGCTAGGTGAACGGGGTTTTGAGTTCTCTTATCGAGATGCTCGTTCGGCGATACGTGCTGAATTAGCTTCCTAGAAGAGGCGGTGTGTGGTGCGGTTGTGGTCTGTTGACCCGTCGATTCTTGATCAGCGTGGTCTCGTGGCTTGCTGGCGTGAAGGGCTCTTGGCGCAGAAGGTTCTTCGGGGGCTGACCAAGGGATATAAACATCATCCGCAGCTACATCGATTCGCCAGACACGATGCCCCCATTGCTGCTGTGTGCGGTTATCTGCACGGTATCGCTGATGAAGCTGATAGGCGATCATATAATTTTGATCGGTCTCGTGTGGTGATGAACGTTTGGGAGTCGCGTGTTCCGGCTATACCTGTCACGCGTGGTCAGCTTGAGTATGAGCTGGCATTTCTTAAGCAGAAGATTGCGCGGCGTGATCCATCATGGCTTGCTTTACTTGATGAATCTATCCCTACGTTCATGGATGGGGGGACTGTACGGTGTCATCGAAGTTTTATCCCTATTGATGGGCCTGTGGAGTCCTGGGAGAAAATATAGCGGCGACATGTAGGCGCTCTAGGGGGTACGTGTCGACTTGTTGGGGTAGGTAGGTGCCTGCCTGTCGGCAAGGTGGTTTGTCAGCAAGGTGAGGTGCTGGCTATACGGCATGCTGGATTGGTGGCAAGGGGTGGTGAGGGGAAGCCCGGGCGTGAGAGTGCTCTACGCCCGGGCCGTGGTCTTCTCAGGAAATGAGGTGGATTTCCTGCTGTGCCTCCTGAGAAGACCACGTGTCAAACGGAAGGTAGTTATCGTGTTGACGCGAAGATGATGATATATGACCAATTATTCATCGGTCAAATGATGTTATAGCAAGAGCGCTCAGGGCAGGTGGGGAGCTGGCTTCCTGGGCGCTCTTGCCGCTATCTTAGCAGTTCTGTGCGCTTTCTACCACTTGACCTTGCCGTTCCTAGCTGAAAAAATATCTTTGTTTTTCTGTGCTAGGATCGTGCTTTTTTGCTTGTGGTGGGGTAGTTTTATGTAGTGAGCAGGTGAGGCATCTGTCAATGTGTGAGGAGGTAGTCGATGCGTGCCTTGATGGACGTGCGTGCCGAAGAGATGGCTGTGGGTGCTCGTGATGAGTTTTCGGTGGTGGGTCCATGGGATTCGGCTGTGGTTCCTGAATCGGTGGTTGCGTGTGACCGTCATTGGTTGGGTGCGTATGTGCATACTGCGTGTGCGCAGTTTCATGTCCCTCGGGGGGCTCGGGTTATTGAAGAGCGTCCTGCAGGTGGCCGTGCTGATGGGCTTCATGTGGTGCTTGGTGATGTCCGTGTGGTGATCAGTGTGCATGGTGCTGCGAAGTCCGAGCCGTTGTGGCAACAGCATCGAAACTTCATGATCGAGGAGATTGCGGCTGCTGGTGGTGATGTTTCGGTGGTGCCGGGGGTTGGTGGTGAGCGTATTTGCGCCATGCTGCCTGGTCAGGAAATTGTTGCTGCTGGTGTTGATGGGCCGCGATGGATGGTGCGTGCTGTGGCTTATGGATACGACTTTGATGGTTGTGATGTGCATGGTCTCCTGGATGATCTGTTGGCGGATTTTGTAGTCTTTCGCGGTGCTGGTCCTGTAGGGCCGGGGTTGCCATTGGATATGACTGTGTATGCCTCTCCTGTTCGTCACGTGACGACACCTTTTTCTGGGGTGATCGACAATTCTCAAGAGAGGTTGATATGACACTTGTAGTGGTAGGTTCTCGTCGTCGGTTGCGGCGAGATGTTCACACGATGGATGTGCGGCGTCCTGGTATTGCTGCTGCAGCGGCGTTCGCGGCTGCTGGAGCGGGGGTAGCTGGGGCATCTCCGGCGCATGCTGATGTGTTGGCGGATGCTAATAGGCTGGTTGATACGGCTGTGGGGACGGTAACTGGTCAGGTGCCCGCCCCGGCACCGTCGTTGCCGGAGCTTCCCATACTGCCGGAGTTTCTTTCCCAGATTCAGGGTGTGATGCCATCGAATCTGCTGCGTAAGAACACGCTGGCTGCTGGTGATAATGTCGAAGCGCCGCCTCAGGATGATCCAGGCCAGCTGCCGGTTGCTGCCGGAGCAGCTGCGGGGGCTCCTGCCGGTGTGGTGGCTCAGTCTCCGCAGTTCGGGGTGGATTCTTTGATGGCTGCAGGTGAGGAGAATGTTATTGGGCAGCTTGCGGGTGTGGCAGCGGTGCCTTCGGGGGATAATCTTGGCCAGATAGTCTCGGATGTGACCACGGTGGTCGGCAAGATCACCAGTGGTGAGATCCTCACGGATGCTCAGGACGCTATCGAGCGTACGTTAGCCTCTCAGGAGTTTGTCGCTTGGCGGGATAGCCAGGTGAGCCTGGAGAGCCTTGATCAGCAGGGCGTGGTTGGTATTGATCGTGCTGCTGCGGGTATTGGGTTGATCATCGACGGGCTCTCGGCAGATCCGATTGGCACGGTGACTGCGCTGATCGAGTCTGGTGGTGGTACCGGTCGGCTCCTGCGTGATCCGGTGGGTTTTGGTGCTGATGTGCTTACCCGTGTGGTGGGCCCGGAGATGATGGTGCAGGTCCATGATCTTCTCGGTGAGATTGCCCAGCAAGGTGTGGAGGGTTTGATCAAGGCGGCACCTGCGGCGTTGATCCCGTTTGCTACGGCGATTCCGGGCATCTTGGCAGGTATTCCCCTAGGTGGTCTGCATGGCAGTGGGATTGGGGCGCTTGCAGGTGCTTTGAATCCGTTGAATCTCTTAGGAGCGATCCCTGGGGCGCTTCTTGGGGCACCTCTTGGTGGGCTTGCCACTGGTATTGCGGGTTTGGTCGGCTCGTTGCTTCTCACGCTTCCCGTGACGGTTATGGCTCCGCTGATTGGTGCTGCTGGTGGTTCGGTTCTTGCTCTTGCGGCGTGGGCTACGGCCGTATTCGGCACCTATGGGGTGTTCTACGCTCTTAGTGCGGGGGTGATCATCCTTGGTTCCTTGGCTGCGGGTACGGCAGCAGGGTTAGGTGGGTGGGCACTGTCGCTGTTTAACCCCTTTGCTATCCCGTTTGCCTTCTTCTTCGGTCTCGGTGTGGCCTTAGAGCTGATGTTCTTGGGTGGTCTGGGGTTGGTGATTACGACGGCCTGGATCCCGATTGCGATCTATGCGTTGGGTTTCATCCCGGTGCTGCTGGCAGGCATGCTTCCCGGTCTGGGTCTGGGTACGTTGATTGGTCTTGCAGTTCCGCTGATCGGTGTTCCCTTGTTGACCGCGCTTTCGGCACTGCCCGGGATGGTCATCGGTGGTGTGCTCGGGGCCTTAGCAGGGTGGGGTATCACCACGTTAATTGATACGTTGCTGGGTGCTGGTATCGGTGGCGTGGTAGGTGCGATCCTTGGTGGCTTGCTTGGAGGCTTGGCCGGTTTTGGTGCGGGCATCCCCGTGGCGTTTGGAGTAGCGGGGGTGATCCTGGGTAACCAGTTCGGGGATTGGTTTGCTCGTAGCTGGGCTGATCCGACCTCTCCGCTGGGGCAGCTGCGCCAGGCGGCGGAGCAGGGGTGGAACCGATCCCTGTTGAAGGGGCTGGTGGACCGCTTTGCCGACAACTTCGGTCGTACCGGTAGTGGTGAGGTGATCTTTGATCTTGTTGGTCGTATCACTGCGTTGGGGGAGATCCTGGCGTTTCTTGATGGGCGCAGGTTTAGGGAGATGCTGTTGCGGGGTGCGCTTTTAGGCGCGGTTCCTGGTGGGATTGGTGGGGGAATCCTTGGCGGAATCCTGGGTATGATGGCCGGTTTGCTGAACCCGTTGAATCTGCTTAATGGTATCCAGGGTGCGCTGGCGGGTCTGATCCCGGGTGCGTTGTTGGGTGCGCTGGGTGGTGGGCTTTTAGCTCCGCTGTTGGGCACGCTTGCAGGACTGGGATCGATCCCGTTGACGTTCCTGCCGAATCTGGCGTTGCTGGCACTGGGTCTGGCTGCCTTGCTGACCCCTTTGGCGTTGGCTGCGGGGGCGGCAACGATCATCCCGCCGTTGGTGATTGCTACGGCTGTGACCTTCCTTGCGACGTTCTTGCTGGCAATGCCCTGGAGTGTGCCGTTGTTCCTGTTAGCCGGTGCCATGAGTTTATTTGCTCTGGTGATGGCGAATCCGCTGTTGTGGATTCCGACGCTGGGTATCGCGCCCTTGGTGTCTTTTATCGTGGGGTCTGCTGCTCTCGCGATCGCAACGGGCAACACTCTGGCGGTTTTGGGATTGTTGGGTGTGATGGCTTTAACGGTCGGGGTGGGCACCTTCTTGGTTACGCTGCCGTTCTTCGCGTTCCCAGCGTTGGGCTTAGGTCTGGCAGGGCTTGCTTCCTTGCCGGGTCTGTTGCCGATGGCGCTGGGAATGTCGCTGCTGGAGGCCATTGCTCTTGGTACTGGGGTGACCGCCTTGTCATCGCTGCTGACCGTTCCTGTAGGCGGCATTCTTGGTGGTCTGCTAGGTGCGGGTGTCGGTGGCGTGCTAGGCACGATCATTCCTGCTGTGGTGCGTGCTGTGGTCTACGGCCTGGGCGGGAGTGGGCTGGGTGCCGGTCTGGGGGCTGGTTTTGGTGGTCTTCTGGGTGGCCTTGTGGCTTTGTTGACGCACCTGCGCGGTGATGGTGGGGTTGTCCCTGGTGATCCGGAGACGGCTTTTGGTGATCTGCGTGTGCTCAACCACGGGGGATTTGGTGACTCCTTGTCGTGGATTCCTGGTCTGACTGGGGCCAAGGAGCCTGAGCGGGTAGCAGTGCCTGCGATTGCGTCGCCAATGTTTGGTGTGCGTGGTGGTCAGGGGAGTGTGGATCGTTCCCTGACGGATGTGACGGCGCTGGTGTCGGCATAAACGCTGTTGTGCTGACAGAGCCGTGTGTGTGCGGTGACAACGACTATCCCCGCAGATGTGGGGAAGCAGGTGGGGACTTGCTTATAGCACATGATCGATAGATATAAGGATCAGATTGCGATGTCGTTGAAGAAAAAATATATCAATAAGTTCATGCGATTCGTGCTGGCTGCGTGCACAGCGACAAGCATGACCAGCGTGGGGGTTGCTGTAGCTGGGGAGTCCTCGTCTGGTTCGTCGCTTCCGGTGGGAGGATGCGCATCGAATCTCGTGTTTGTGGTGCCTGGTAGTGCGAATACAGCGTCGTTTTTCCCTGAGACGGTACCGCATGGTGCGGGAACGACGGGGATTGCATACCGTTTGAATGCAACTCCAGGGGTTTCTGCTCGGATGATCCCGTTTAATTCGGCATGGCCGGTGGGGGTGGTTTCGTATTCTGATTCTTATGCGATGGGGTTGGATAAGGCTATGGGGATTATCGCTCGGGAAGCGCAGGCGTGTCCTTCGGCAAGGATAAGTCTGTTTGGGTATTCCGAGGGGGCGGATATTGCTGCGGGGGTAGTTGAAGCGATCAATGCTCATCGTGGCCCGGTGGGGCCTGAGCGGTTTGGGTCGGCAGCGTTAATGGCGAATCCTTCTCGGGGGTTTAATGGTGCTTTGGCGTGGGGTTCAGCTTCTCCGGGTGAGGCGTTACGTCCGGTGAAAGACTACGGAGTGTTGGCCGAGCGTGTGTTGGAGATTTGCAATGCCGGTGATGTGGTCTGCGATACCGATCATGTCGCGCCGACGATGAATGCGATGAATACTCCGGTGTTGCAGGATTCTGCGTTGCTGCGGGGTCAGGTTGCTTGGGACAAAGTCGTAGAGTGGTTGGGGTCAGCAGGTCCTGCGACGTTGCCGGCGATGGTGGCAGAGACTCCGGGGATGTTGGTGGGGTGGGCGGTTCATGGGAGTTATCTCATGCCTGGTGATGGGTTGGATGCGGGTGAGTCTTTTCTTCGGGCGCATTTTGTGTAAGTCACGTTGGTGGCAGATGATATAGGGGTAGGTGAGGTCATCGTCGATCATCGATGATGACCTCGGAAAGATTGCTGGCATGGTGGCTTGCTGACAAGGTGACATGGTGGTGTGGTGGCTTGTTGGCAAGGTGGTATGGGTGGTATAAGCCAGGCTGGACGGCAGCTTATCTGGCATTAGGTGCACGTCAGCCCTGTCTTTGTGTGGGGTTGTGGTGATGTGGATTTGCTTGCCCAAGCAATCTCTACATGGGTGAATGGGCTCATTGGTTGCGTGGATAGTCAGTATCCTCGCCGTCTGATGAGGATCGAGATCAACTTGAGAGTAGAACCATATCTCTCCCATATTGCCCATCAGGGGGTAAAGACCCGCAGTCCAGGTCTCCTAGCAGGTAAGTCCTAATCTAAACCCATGGGTGACAACACCTGCTGGGTTGTGGTCTTCGCGCCTTCCTCTGGGGGATCTTGCTGAGGGCGTTTTTGTCACCCCAGGCTCTAGCGGGGAAACGTCCCGCAGCCTGGGGATTCTCGTTTTCCCCTCGTGGTGAGTGCGGCGAAGCATGGCCAAATACGGTCGTGAATGTAGTCAATTGCAGTCAAGTTTTTTCGTCACGCCAGCACGGGTAGTTGCAGGTCAGGCTATCTGGTCCAAAGGGAAATCTGGAAGTTCCTCCGCCGGGAGCGGCCCTATATTGGACACTTCGCTAGAGGGTGGACGCTGGGCATGCTTGGGCTGCGCAGGCATCAGATGCCGGGAATCGTTGTCGGTGTTATTGACACCGATTCCATTATTGATATCTTATCGAGAATGTCCTTACAATGGACTCGCCCCCTCAATAAGGACACCCAGTTAGAAGAAGGAGAGCAGCACATGACGCAGACGTGCCTTGCCCACAAAGACCACGATCACCAGCATGGCCCTAACTGTGGGCACGTCGCGGTCCCTCACGGAGATCACGTGGACTACATCCATGATGGACATATCCACAAGGAGCACAACGGTCACTGGGATGAATGTGAAAATAATGAGCACCAGGCTCATGAACCCCACGATCACCAGCATGGCCCCAACTGTGGGCATGTCGCCATCCCCCACGGAGACCATGTGGACTACATCCATGACGGACACCGCCACGCCGCACATGAAGGCCACTGGGATGAGCACTAACTAATCCTCGTAAAAGAACGCCCCCACCCCGTCTCGGGGTGGGGGTCATCTTCTTATTCCGTGGGGAGGTTGCCACGTAGTGTCTCAGGCAGCCTTTCTAGCCCACCCTGCTGCATTAACGCCGATGAATCCCCCTCCAACAACGCAGTCAACACCGTCCTAGAGCGACGAGCTTTCTCACGCTGACTCACACCACCAGCAGCAACCTCCCACTCCTCCACCACAGCATCGGCATACCCCAGCGCAGACTCCCACACCGCAACCGGCACATGCGCCTTGAAAAACTCCTCAACAACCTGCACATCACGGTCGCGAGCGATAGCTGGATCAAGCAGAGTGTCGGCCACCAGGAGCTAGTAGTGGATGGATACGCGGCTAGCTGTTTATGACCCTCGGTCGGTACCGGCGCGCGGAAAAGAAGTGGGCTACTGGCTGGAGGCGGTTGCAGATGAGCTAGAGGTAGAGGTT
Organism: Corynebacterium sp. 21KM1197; assembly: GCF_033783015.1. Lineage (NCBI taxonomy): Bacteria > Bacillati > Actinomycetota > Actinomycetes > Mycobacteriales > Corynebacteriaceae > Corynebacterium > Corynebacterium sp. 21KM1197. The sequence goes on from NZ_CP123907.1 coordinate 568,164, forward strand.
TATCTAGTGGAGGTAGGGTGACGGCTCTGGTGAGCGGAGCGGATCATCGACGCCGGGTGAACTCTCCGGGATTCCTAGCTGGTTTGCTTGTCTGTTACGGTCCCTTTGATTGGCCTGATTGAGCCATCTCATGGGAAGAAATGCAATATGGATAAGCCCGACGAAGTAATAATCTGCAGTAGCGATGACGGCTTAGCGAAAGTTGCACTCCAAGTAAGAAATGGGCCGAGAAGAACTCCGCTGCGCGGGTGCGGGGGTTTTACCCTAGCTTGCATCAGCTGAGCTGGAGTATAATACAACTACGCCTCTACGCACATGTAGGGGTGACCCCGATCTAGGAGGACTATATGTTCCGTAAGACTGCTATTGCGGCTGCAACCCTTGCTGTTGCCGCGACTACCGCTGTTGCCCCCGCAATGGCTTACGAGGTTGACAACGGCGCAGCCGCCATCCCGGATAACGCTCCCGTTGTGGAGAAGCCGGCGTTTGACCTGTCCACCATCAAGACCGATGTGAAGCCGGCCCTTCCTGGCAAGAGCCATGAGGAGCAGGTTCAGCAGGCTGATTTGACCGGCAAGCGCCTCGACAACGCCAAGAAGGGCGTGGAGACCGCTAAGACCATCGTGGACACCCTCGGTGGCCTCGGTGGCCTGTTCGGTTTTGGGAAGTAACCCAACCCCAGCCATAGGTTAAAGCCCCCGCAGTTCACGACATACTGCGGGGGCTTTAACCTATTGTTACCCTTTTTTCAACACCCAATCTGTAAAGGAGTTCTTCAAGTGTAACACGGTTTCCATCACTACGTCTCGCACCTTGCCGAAGAGCTAGGCGTCTGGGATGAGGTTCCGGAACACCTGCACTCGTACTTCGATATTGACGCTTGGTGGCGCGACGAGCGACACGACTACACGATCTGCGACGCCTCTGACGGAGGCGTCTACGTCTTCCGTTCGCGCTGAGAACAAGACCCCGGTCACCACACGGTGACCGGAGTTCCTTCTTCCGACCTGTCAGCGCTGGTAACCTTAGTAGATGGACTTCACGCATTCGTACGAGGCGGTACTGCCTGAAGATGTGCGGGCTCGCTACGAGATTCGAGAGACTCGCAATGCTGCGGCGATCTTCAAGGCGACGAATCCCGGTCTCTTCGACGAGCTTGTCAGTTCTCTCAACTCCTTCGAGATCGAAGCCGATGATCTCTTGCTTGCGGGCGGTCAAGAGTCGACTCTCGCAAGGCGTTTCAACGATGCTTTCCGGTCTCGCGGCTGGCGTGAAGCGAGAGTCGATACGGATATTGAACTGAAGCTCAAGATCATGCCATACAAGCCCGCAGGTGAGAGGGTGGTTCGCGAACGTTCGACGCCTGTGAGTAACAAGGGGTACAAGGTCGACAACTTCAAGGGTCGTGTTGCGCTCGATCTGGAGTGGAATGCCAAGGACGGCAATCTTGATCGCGACATCGGCGCCTACCGTGCGCTCTATGATGCCGGGTTCATTGACCTTGGGATCATCGTCACCCGCACTCAAGACGAGCTTCGCGCTTTCGCGACCCAGCTAAGGCTCTCGCACGGCATGGAGGAGCGTGAAGCGAAGAAGATGCTGGCAACGACCACGACGACGAACCTGGAAAAGCTCATGCCGAGGCTGACTCGTGGCGATGCCGGCGGTTGCCCGATCCTCGCTCTTGCCATCTGTAGTCGCACCTTCGAGAACGCCATCACGCAGACGGGGGCTCGGCTTTCTTAGGTCGTCCTCGTCCTCGAAGGGTGACGCCGCCTTTGGCGAGCAGAGTGCGCACGCGAGCGATTGAGTAGCCGGTCTGAGTCGCAAGTTGCTGGACGGAAGCGCCAGCTCCGTATTCTTCGGCCAGTACGCGGGCTACTCGATCTGAGAGCCAGTCGCTCATCCGCTCGTTCGGCTCCAGTAGGGGGAGTCGTTCGATTTCTCCGCCGCCGTACCCTCGCTGGGCCTTGCCTTGCGGTGTCACGTCATCCTCTGATTCGTTGCCCCACACAGACCATCCGGGCCTGGCGTAGCGCGCGAACATCTCTAAGTAGGGGCCGGGAGAGCATGACTCGATGAGGTCGTACTGCTCATCCGGTTTGCGCGAGTGCTCGCGCTTTCGGGTCTCGATCATGTTCACGGTCGACCTGCCGGGCGCGAGGGTGCGCATCGAGCCGCGTACCCCGAACAAGATCGGCTCGGTGACATTGCGGAAGTAGAAGCCGACGCCACGTCCGTCCGGTCCGCCATCCTTCCGTCGCTTCGCCCAGATGATGTTCGAGACGTACCGGAAGCCCCAGGACTCCATGACTGCGATGCCTTCGGGTAGGAGTGCGTTAGGTACCCACAGGTACAGGTGGGCGTCCTTCGCGACGACATCGCCGACTGGCAGGGCCTTGATCTCGTCGAGTGCCATCGTGCCGTATCGCCCCAGGCGGCGGTGTTCTGGGGCAACTTTTCCCGTTCGGTTGGCGAACCGCCACGGAGGATCGGCGAGGATTGTCTTGAACCCTCCCTCTGTGGTTGGGAGCGGTGCAATCTCCTCGCTGGGGCTTGTCTTCATCGTCATGTGGCCAGTCTAGCAGTTAAAGATCTAATCGGCGCAAACTAGATCTTATCTGATAGCTTCGCTACTGTCGCGAGAGCGTCACACGTAGATTCCCACGTTCGGCGTGTCCCGGCAGTGATCTGCCGGGCTCTGGAGCCGTCATTGTCGGTGTCGTCGTCGGTCTGCAAGTCCGTGGTGGGGCTCGGCTTTGAAGTCACATCGCTTTAGGTCCAGGCTCGTGTGGTTGGCGATGTAGACCTGCTTGTCGGTGTTGGTCTGTGTGGTGCTGGGTGTGCTGATTTCTTGGGGTGTGGGCAGTATGCCGTTGCCGGTGTGCTTGTTTTCCTAGATGTACGCATGATCTTGGCGATGGTAAGTGGGGGTAAAGAGTGCTTTGAGGCGTGGATTGCGCTGGGGTATGACCGACGAGGTTCATGATTGGTGCGGGTGTGCCTGTTGGGCTGCTGGAGGTGACACAGGGGCAACTATTCTGTAATAATATTATCGTAATTTTTTTCATGAACCACTCTGTGCTGGAATTTTTCCAGATATATGTGTTTTTGTGTTTGTGGTTGTTGACTGTAGGAGGTATGGAGTGATGGTTGGTCATGATGAGCTTGTGCGGCGGTTTGCGGCTCGGTGTTTCTCGGAGAATTGGCCGGTGGTGCTGGGTGTAGCGGAGGCGATTCGTTCTCAGGGGCGGGTAGTTCCGCAGGTGAGTGATGTGCAGGTTGTTGAGGAGTTTTTCAAGGCGCATGTGCCGGTTGCGGTGTGGGAGTCTGCGCTGGGGTATGCCGATGCTGTGGTGGAGGAGTGGGAGGTTGCTGCTGGTGGTGTGAGTCAGCGTGAGAAAGCTCGTCGCTCTAGGACGGTGTTGACTGCGTTGTTGGAGGGGGATTCATCGGCGTTGATGCAGCAGGGGGTCCATGGTGGGCTAGAAAACGCCCAGATGGAGCTGATGGCGGCGAAGGCGGCGGTGAGTCAGGCGAAGGATCATCGTCAGCGGGCAGAAGCTGAAGCGAAGGTGGCGAAGGCACAGGCACGGGTGCAGGAGCATCAGGATAAAGCCCGTGCGCGGCGTTTGGCGGCGTTGATGGTGGTGTTGGGTCGTGAGTATAGCTTGGCGGAGGAGTACGAGCAGGTGGTAGCGCTTGCGGATGGGTGCGTTGATCCTGATGATGCTAGGGGAGATGACCAGCAGCATGGGGAGGATGAAGCTGATCAGGATGTGGCTGCTTTTATCTCGGGGGAGGTGCCTACTTTAGAAAAGCAGTCGGAGGGTGATGGTTCGGCGGCGAAGATGCAGGGTTCGATCCTGCCGAAGTTTCTTAAGAAGTAATCCTTGGAAGATGTATAGGTAGGTAAGAGGCCAGCGTCGAGATGAAAAAACGCACTCATCGTAGGCACATGTTGGAATTAGATGATCGGGAGATCAACCAGCAGCGTGTATGGGCTAGGGGGGAGCACGTTGAGGAGTCACGGTGGGTGTCTCTTGATCCTGATGATGTAGCAGGTAGGCAGCGGTCTGGTTGGTGGGAGAAATCCCACGTGTCAGTATCATCTCGGTCTCGGCGGGGGCTGCGGGAAGATGATGGGCGTCTGCGTTCGCGGTGGCGGGGTCTTGCGGTGGTGATGTGTGCTCTGGGGGTGGCGTCGATGGCCTTACTTCCCGTCTTGTTGCATGCGTATTTAGGTGGTTGGGTGATTCCTTCTGCGTTGTGGGTGGTCTGTGCTGGTGTGGTGGTGGTTCTTGCAGTGGTGATCATGGTGGCTTCTCCGCAGGGTTCGTGGCGTTTCCTGGGAGGAGGTTTTGTTGCTGTGTTGGTATGCGTGGCGGTGGTGTGTGCGGGCTTGTTTTCGGCGCAGATTTTCGGGTTGACCAGTTGAGATAGATATCTCGACGAGAGTTAAGGAGAAGTCGTGTCATGGTAGGTAATGCAACGGTTCTTTGCTGTGGCGGGCTTTTCTTTTCTGCTTCAGTTCTGTTCTGGTTGCGGGCGCAGGTGTGCGTTTCTGTAACGGTGAAGCTGGTGCGTGGTGATATCGATCAGGAAGCGTGGCTAGGGCATGTTGAGATGTTTTTTGCTGCATTGAGGTGGTTACGAACTGCTGTGGTGGTGGTGGTCTTTGTGGTGCTTTGTTCATGGCTGGTGGTCACTGTGGCGTTCGTTCTGGCTCAGATGTCAGGTTCTCAGGTGATGAGAGTAGATATTGTTCCTTCGATGTGGGCTGTCAGTATGACGGCGGTGATGGTGTGTCTCGGCGTGGGGATGTTATGGATCGGGGATCAGCGGTGGGATTACTCGGAGAAGATCGTCACCGGAGAGAAGAACCTCGGGGGAAGACAGGGAGTGTAGTTTTCTTCTACCGAAAAATATCTATGAATAGGAAGAAGATGATGGGTGTCCACGATCAACAGTCCACAACGCGTCCGCAGCAGTATGGTGTGACATCTCGATGGGGTTTGCGTGCAGGGATAAAAATAACGGTAGGTGTGTTGGGGGTGGGGTGGCTTTTTGTTGTTGGTTTGGGATTGATGGGAGTGCCGTGCTGTGAGGGAATCGCCCTGCATAGTTGGTACTGGATGAGGCGGTGTCTTCAGGTGATAGGTGATGTGGTGTCGCTCGTTTTCTTCCCGGGATTATGGGGATAAGGAGCATTGATGAGAGGGAAAAAGATCATCGTGGCATCGGTGTTGGTAGGGGTACCTGCTGTGTTGGGTGGTGCGGTAGCGGTGATGACTACGTCGGGGCGCATGGTGATCGATCAGCAGGCGGTGGATGTCTTTCATGCTCATGTCGATGAACAGGTGTTGGGGTATTACGACACAGTATGTAGTGAAATTACGAAAACGCAGGGTGTTTCTCGTGATTTCACTATTACTGCGCAGGATGTGGTGGGTCTTGCACCTAGTGACGCTGCGGTGATGTGGAAAGAACGACTAGGGGAAGCTGCGGATGACCTGGTAGAGATCACGCGGCGTCTTCAGCAGGTGGACGCTGATGCTCCTGTGAAGGTTCTGCGCCCAGATGATGGGGTAGAGGGAACTGATTTTCGTGGTGCGTTAGTTCCACTGGTGCAGGTGGTCGGTGATGGGGCAGCGCGGGTTCATGGTGTGGTGGGTGATGATCGTTGGGCGGGTGTGGAGGATCCGGTAATTCATCAGGAGGTGGTGTCGGAAGCGATGGGGGTTGTAGCGGGGATTCCGGGGGAGGTTGTTGGTGTGTTGGATCAGGTTGTTGGTGGTGCTCGGGTGTTTTCGGAGGCGACGAAACAGGCGGTGGAACAGCGATCTTCGTGTGGTTCGTTGTTGTCTCCGCGTGTGGATCAGGATGTTGTTTTTGCTGAGGTAGTTGAGGCTTATGGGTTGGTTCGCCGTGTGCATGAGCGTTTTGGTGAAGCAATGGAGCAGGTTGAAGGTCTTGAGTCCCTGACTGGTGAGGATCTTGTGGCTGCGCGCCACCAGATCGCCCAGACGTGGAGCGCTGTGGCAGAAACCGCCGAGGAAAATCGGTGGGAGCTTGACCAGTGGGAAAACACCCGAGAACCAGATACCCCGGAATGGAAGGCTGTCCAACAAGTCCAGGTTCTCGTAGAGGAAGCCTCCAGTGTGTATCGCGACGTGGGCGTTTGGGCACGCGAACAAGAAAACACGGCGGCGCAGACCGAGCTTTCCCTGGCAGGGCTTCAGGGCGTGCTTAACACTGCAGTGGAGGGTTTGCGGGACCAGCAGATCTCGGAAGCCCGCGTGGTGACGAAAGCATTAACGACGATGCCGGTACCTAATGAAGCAACCCGAGATGCATTAGAAGATAATGGGGAAGACGGCGAATCCTCCGACTAAGACTTTCATGTATGTTTTTGATAGTATGAATATTGATTTTCTTAAACAGAAGGGATAGGAAATATGGCACGCAAGGAAGTTGCCCAGTACTTTGACGATCTGAGCGGCACTCCTTTGGATGTGAATGAGGTGAATGTCGTCCGTTTTGCTCTTGATGGCACGGACTACATCATTGATCTTTCCGCCGAGAACGCCGAGAAGTTCCGTGAGATGTTCCGCCCCTATCTAGCGGTGGCTCGCAAGCACGCCGCTCCTGTGAGCGGTCGCCGTAACAGCGGCGCGGCCCGCAACAGCAAGGCCCGCGAAATCCGCCAGTGGGCTCTTGACCAGGGCAAAGACATCGCCCTACGCGGCAAGATCCCCTCTGAAGTAATTGAAGCCTATAACCAGTCGCACCTATAAACGGAAATGGTCTTGGGCGCCACATTTAGATCGGAATCATTTTCCGATCTAAATGATCATTTTGTCCACGCATCTATAGCGTCTATACTTAGAACATGGACAGGTGCGTATTTTCCGGTTTGTTTAGGGTCGTAGCATGCCGGATATTTATCCCTATGCACTCCTTTTGTGACAATCCCTATGATCTTCCCGTCCTTCAACACTGGTGATCCAGAGTCGCCAGGGCCGGAGCATAGAGATGAAATCCATCCGTCTTGATCGTGTTGTAGTATCTTGCCACAAGAATATCCCGATATTCCCCCATGTGAGCATACCTCATCTCCTACTTTGATGGATTGGGTTTCTCCTTTAGGTATGCTTACTTGATTTCCAATATCCACATTTTCGTCTGTGCGTACTATAGAATAATCATATTTATCCCCTTCGTATATGACAGTTCCATAATCTATCCACCTGTCATCAATTTTAACCTTTACCTTACTTCCTTCTACTGAGCAATGTTTTGCTGTTATTCCAATCCCTGGATGGGGGTAATTATTTGCAATGGTGCAAAGATTACCTTCAATATTGGCCAGGGTTGAAATTTTTCCACCCATGCTAGGTTCGGAGTGGGATTCTGTAATGGAAGCGAATATTATAAAAATGGTGGAAAGTATCGGAAGTATAATCCGATACTTTCCGCTCGACTCAGCGACCATCTCTCTTTTGTGATTTCAGGTAGAGAAGTGTTATCACTACCGAATAGATGAATAGAAATATTGATACTGCCTGCAAAGCCATGATATTCCTTATCCGCAGATTTTATTTGTTGCGGCTATGCATCCGATAGATGCAATCAAACTACACGCTGTTGCGCAAGCGAGGCCGCTCAGCTTCTCGACTAGTCCAAGTGCTAGACAAATTCCATAGCACCCCGCTCCTCCGCCTGTTCCACACAGAATTCCCATGGCCCATTCGCAGCCACCATACTCCTGTTCAGAAGGGTCAATTTCGCTATCGTTATACGTGGTGATGTTTCCATCGGCGTCAACAGTACCGTGCCATAGCTCTTCTTTATCGAACAGAACCCATGCTTCGTGTTCTCCTGCTGCATTCTCTGATCCAGATATGACATATGTTTGTGCTCCGGCAACAGTGTCAGCTTCAAGATCAACTGCAACTCGGTGAAAAACGACATCCCGAGATGAGTTGTCGGGTATTAATACCCAGGCTTTTCCTTCGAATGGGCCTTGTACAACGAATCGATCTTTATCGTATGCTATACCAACACGGTCGAGGTGTGACTTTGCTAGCGATACAGCTTCTTCTGACTCTTCAGGGCTGGCTGTAGGTTGATATATAGATTGATCACCGGAGCAAGAATCACATGTGTCATTTTGTACGTTTTGGCTGTATGCATACGATTTGACGGGAATGATGATGGACAGAATCATGATTGCTGCCACTAGCGCGGTTGCATAAACGAGCAGTCTGTGCTTGCTGATGGTTTGCATGCATGCTTCCTTTCGATGATTGGGGATGATCGTCTCACCCTGTTGGAAGTGAACATCACCAATGGTTTGCGGTAATTGGTGATGCTTAGAAGATCGCACGATAAGCCTTAGCTGTCAATAGATGTGAAAAATCTGAATATTTTGTACCAACCCGTGTATTGAGTTTGGAGGTTTACTCCGGTGTTTGATGCTGGGCGAACGGCATCTTTTGGTCTATATTTAGTTTTCTCTGTATGTATCTATAAAAGTCCATGTGAACGCTTAAAAGGTTGGCAGCTTGTAGATCATTTGCTCTAGGTGGGGGAAGACGGTTATGGAGCCAAGAATCGTCAAGAGGAGCAGTCCGGCGAGGAGGATCACGCTTTTGATGGCGGGGGTAGCGCGGGGGTGGCGATTGGCGAAGCGGGGTTGCTCGTTATCGGGGTTTTTGCGTGGCGGGATGTGGTTCCAGATCCAGATGGTGAGCATAGTTAGTTCCTTCCGTGGGCTTGGGTGAGGATGGCGTGAACGATGATGCGTTGCGCGTTTGAGAAATGGGGGTGGCAGGAGGTCAAGGTCAGCCACGCGGCCGTAGCGGGTACATCTGCGGCTTCGCCGGGGGTGGGGTTGACGACTTGGACGGTGGTGGGCTCGACGATGCGTTGGCCGGGGATGGTGCCGTCGATGATCTCGGGGTGGTGTTCTGCGGCCTTGGGGGCGCAGTGGGTGAAAGCGTCGATCTCGGATGGGTCGGTGGTTAAGGGTAAGACGGTGTAGGTGTAGGTGCCGCCTTGGGTGTTGATGGTGATGTCATCGCAGGTCTGGAGGGTATCGATGTTAGCGAAGGGGGCGGTGGAGCCATCGCGGTGGGCAGCGAGGGAGAAGTTTCCTGTTTCTCCTGGTAGTGCGGTCAGGGAGTACCAGGCGATGCCGGTGCGGAGGTTTTCTAGGCTGGTGGTGGCCTTGATGCTGTATTCCCAGTCGTCACCTAGTCTAGGGATGGATGCGGTGGCGAAGGTGTCCCCGTATTCCGGGGTGGGGATGGGGTCGGGTGGGGTGAGAGGATCGGGTTTCTTCCATTGCTTGTTGAGTGTGGCCACGGTGTTGGATTCGTGGCGGGCACCGGTATGCGGGGTGATGAGGAATAGATGGATTGTGAGCATCGTGATCAGTACGCAGGTGGTGACAGCGAGATCAAGGAGGATGCCGCTGAAGTAGTGGAGTGCTTTTTTATGCATCATCCTTCTTTCAGGGTCAAGAAAAAGGACCAACACGTCGCGGTGGCGTGCTGGCCTTGTGAAATGGTGTGGTGTTATGCGGTGGCTCGGTGGAGGCCAGCGGCAACGCCGGCGATGGCAAGGGCGCTGATTCCTGCGGCTATGGCTCCTACACCGCCACCGGTTTGTGCTAGCTGCGGTGTGGGGGCAGCGACTGCTTTGGGTGCAGCAGGGGTAGCCGGGGCTGTTTGGATTGGTGCAGCCACCTGTGCGGGGGAGCTGATGACGGGGGCCTGAGGGGCGGAGGCCTGGGGGGCGGGGGTTTGGTATTGCGGTGTGGAGTGCGTGGGGGCTTGATAGTTTTCTACCGGGCCTGGTGTTTGGGTAGTGCCGGTAGGTTCTTCGGCTTGTGGTGCCGTGTTGGTTACTTCGGGGACGCTTTCAGTATCGGTGACTGCGGTGTCGGGTTGAGGTGATTCCTCAGCAGCGTCGGGTTGGGTGGGCTGATCCTCGGTTGTGGTGCCTGGTTGGGCGGTATCGGTTCCAGGAGCTGTGCCTGGTTGGGTGATATCGGCTTCGGTGGTGGTACCTGGCTGAGACGTGGTGTCATCGGTGACGGTGCCCGGCTGGTGTGTAGTGAGATCGGTTGCCGGTTGGCTTTCGTCGGCTGTGGCCATCCCTACGGGAAGGGCGACGAGGGCGCTTGCTGCCACAGCGGAGAAGAGAGAACGAGATCGCATAATAATTACGGTCCCCTTTCACTGGTAGAGTGATACTGTTCTTTCTGTGAATATAACACGAATAACAGTATGGGTAAAAGGGGTGGCCACTGCGTTTGTTCTGGGTATCGTCCCAGCTCATATGCCATTTTTTTGGCAATCTGGATATGTGTCAATATGGCATGCTGGCATGCTGGATTGGCGGCAGTGTGGCGTGTTTTTACTTTCTATTCTTTTTTTGTCGGAGGATGAGGGGGTTGTTTTTGAGGCATTCATGTGTCTGGGATAGGAGGATGAGATGGTTTTGTGCTTCGGTGCGGTTGAGTAGTGATGTGATGGGGAGGTGGAGGTACGTTGCGTAGGCCATTGTGGTGCGGGTGGGTAGCTCGGTAAAAGGTGTTCCTTGGTCGAGGGCGTCGATGTGGTCTGGTTCGGTGCCAAGGTGGTGGTGGACTGTGGTGATATCTTCTGGTGTTGTCCAGGGGAGGCAGATGAGCTGGTGCAGTGTTGTGAGGAGGTCAATGTCTTTTTCTGGCGGTGTGGGTGCAGTGGAGTAGGAATAGTCCAGTGCGGGTAACTGTGTTGCTGCCCGGAGGGTCTCTTCGGCTGCGGCGGCAATGAGTATGAGGGGGGTGTCGTAGGCCTTGCTGAGGGCGGAGAGTTCCGTTTCGTTTGGGGTGCGGTGTCCATTTTCGATCCGTGTGAGTGTGGCGGTGGAAAATGGTAGGTCCTGGGAGGCTTCCGCGATGTCCTTCTGGGCAAGATAGCGGTAGCTGGAGAGATTTAGTGGTCCGACGGGGTAGAAAAGGTCGCGGGGGCTATAGCCTAAGACGCGGGCGATGTCGCCGATGCGTAGCGTTGGCCGGTAGAGGCGATCAGCGTCTTGTGTGTAGGGGGTGCTGTGTTCCCAGGCCCGAAGTGTTCCGTGGGTGACGCCGCTTAGTTCGCTTAGTTGTACTTGTTTGAGGCCTAGCATGGTGCGGCGCTCGATGATCTTTTTTCCGTTGATCCGCAAGTTTGAGTCCATGGGTATCAGGATAGCGTGCTGATTTTCTCTTGCCTGCCTTGTGACTGCTGATGACGCTGTGGCAAAAGGGAATCATGGCGAGTGTCCGATTTTTCATCATCGTCCAACGTTGGGGGAGTGGATGATCTGGTGGTGCTGTAATGCTTGTTTGGTCTTGTCTCGTGCCTCCTTGCTGTAATAATATTACATATAGTCTGTTTTATTTTTAGCTCTGCTGTGTGGAGGAGGTGCGGGGTGGACTGGTTTGATGGTGTTGACGGTGGTGGTGAAGGAACGCCTTCTGAGCCTCGGTCGGGTTGGGTTGATCGTGTTGAAGAGCCTGATGCTGTTCAGCAGGGCAAAGAGCGCAAGGCGGGAAAGATGCCGCCGGTCAACTGGTGGGTTGTCGGTGGTTTATGTGTCTTGGTGGTCGTGGTTGTAGGCGGTGGTGGGGTTGTTATGTCTTTGTCGTCTGGTTCCTCGGAGAGGGCAGGAGATGGGGTGTCGTCTGCGGTGGCGGCGAGCTCATCGGTAGGGGAGACGGCCTCGGTGGCGGTGTGTGACCAAGTCGATGCGCGTGCGGATGATCCTCAAGGCGTGGTGGTGGCGTTTCAGCAGGCGTATTACTCCGGGGATGTCGCTGGGCTTGAGGCGTTGCTTGCTGATGATTCTGCGTTGCGTGCGACGAATTGGGAGGAAGTGCTTCGCGCGGTACCGCAGGCGCAGGTATGTACCACGACCACGGTGATGTCTGATGAGGCGGTCGCAGCAGATGTGGTGGTTACTGATGAGGTCGGGAGGAATGTGTACTTGCAGGAATATCACTTAGAGGAAAGTAAGGGCGGGTTTAAGATCATGGAGATTTCAGATAGGAGCAAAAAGTGAATAGGTCAGTTAGTTCTAGGCTGAAGATTTTTCTGGCTCTGGGGAGTGTGGTGAGCCTGGGTGGGGTGTGTGGGGGGGGTGCAGGAGCGCAGGAAGTCTCGGAACCGCAGTGGGATTTTGGTACGTGCGGGAAGATGCACATGATTGCGGTGAACTCTGCGCAGGATTCTGTCTTTGATCGTAATTCTGATGAGGATGCGGGATTTTTTGCGGATAATATTACGTTGCCGGTGTTAGAGAGGGTTGGTCAACCAGTTTCTGGTGATGGTTCTGGTGGTATCACTGATGACCGGGATACTGATTGGGGCCTGCGTCGTGGGGAGACGTCATGGTCCTCGTCGCAGGATTGGTGGGGGGAATCTACCACTAGTGCTGATGTTCCTGAGCTGGAGGAAGAGCAGCAGGACGCCGATTTTTCATCGCGACAGGAGAGCGATGATTTTTCTCGTGAGGGTGGTGCAAGTGGGCAGGATAATGATGGGAAGTGGTTGACCAGGACGTACATTAATATTGAATCGGTCGGGGATGAGGTTGATATTGATGGTGCGGTTGTAGCTGTTAATGAAGCCTTGGGTAAGGTGGAGCGTTCGTGTCCTGATACCAGGGTGATTTTGACTGGCTTTTCTGAAGGCGCGCAGGTGGCCTCCATGGTGGCGCGTCAGATTGGTTCTGCTGAAGGGGCTGTTGCACCAGAAAAAATTGCTGGTGTGGCGCTTTTTTCTGATCCGTTGCGTGATGATGGTCAGCCTGTGGTTGCTTCGGGGGCTGATACTCCGGAGGGAATGCCGGTGGGGGCTTTGGGGCAGGAATCTTTTCATGATGTGGATGTCGACGATATTGCCGCTTCGATGAGTGCTCTGGCGACTGTGGGTCCCGAAGAAGGTGATGACGTTGCTGTTTCTACGACGAGTTCACGGCATGGTGATGAGGCGACCACTTCGGTCAGTGTGACGAAATCGGCACGGCCGAGTGTGGTACATACTGATGTGTCTAGTTCGGTGGTTCCGCGTTCTTCTGTGGAGTTGCCGGCGGGTATTTCCTCTTTGCCTCGTAGCGCCCCGGAGGGCTATGGCAGTGGTGATGGTGGTGCTGCGGGCTTGTTGCTTGGAAGTTTTGCGCGTCCTCAGGGCCCGGTTGCTGGCGGTGGTATTGCAGGTTTGACGTCGGGTGTGGGTGATTTTGGTGCTTTGGCTGCGAAGACGGTGTCGTGGTGTATTGACGGGGATCTTGTTTGCGGGATGCCGGAGGGATCAGCCACGCGCACCATCGTGAATGCGGTGGCCCCGGATTTGGATACGGATAACCCGGTGGCGTCGTTGATGGCAGTCGCGGACACGTTAGGCCCTGCTGTGGTTCTTGGTGGTTTGGAGTCTGTGGCAGACGGTGTGAGCTTTGGTCCTGGTGGTTTTGAGATCGCGCGGGCGATGAATCCGGATGAGACATTGATTGGCCGGATTGCTACGGAGGCACAGCGTTCAGATTCGCGTTCGTTGGGGGAGATGGGGGCGCGGGTTTTGGCGGCGTCGTCGAAGATTGCGGGTATGGGGTTGGCTGCGGGGATTACGGTGGCGCGTAAGACGTTGACGCCGGGAAACCTGGCTGCGATTTCCGCAGCTGGTACTAGTGATCCCTTGGTGGGGATTGGTGTGGCTGCTGCGAAGTTTGCGGAGGCTGCATTAGAGACGGTTAGTTTCGAGACTGCGACGGGGGCGGCGGCTCGGGTTTTTGATGAGGTGCAGGCTGCGGGGCTTAATGAGCAGGCGGTGGTGTCGGTAGCCACGGATGCGGCGACGTGGGCGCGGTTGGCGTCAACGGATTCGTATGCGCAGGTGCCGATGACTGCTGATGGGCGTAGTGCCACGGATGCCACGGTGGATTGGATTTCTGCTTTGGCTGGTGGTGATTCTACGGTTCCGGCGACAGGCCAGATGGTGGGCTTTGATGCTGGTGCAGCTTCTGATTTCTTGACGAATCTGCGCGGGGTCGCGGCGTGATTCCTTGGTGGTAGAGGCAGGAGAGGCAATGGGAGCGTTACGCGCAGTGGACTCACCCGGTGAGCAGGTCGATGTCGAGCAAAACACTGCTCAGGAAGAGGAGGTACAGGCCAAGGGGATTGTGGTTCATCCTTCTAAGTTGAAACTACCTGTGGCGGCTACCTCGCGGGTAGCACCGGGGGAGGATGATCCGGCCGTGTGGCTTGTTGGTGCTCATGGTGGTGCTGGGGTGTCCACGTTATCCCATGTCCTGGCTCCGGCTGGGGATGCGGGGATGATGTGGCCTTCAGGTGAGCGTTCGATGTGCTGTGTGCTGGTGTGCCGTTCGACGGCGATGGGTTTGGAGGATGCTCATGATGTGTTGATCCAAGCCCGCAATGGGTTGGCAGGAGATGTGGTGGTGCTGGGGCTGGTGGTTGTTGCTGATGCCCCAGGGCGTACACCGAAAACCCTGGAGCAGAAAATCGCTGTGCTTAGCCAGATCACTCAGAAGGTATGGCGTGTGCCGTATATCGATCAGTGGCGTGGTGAGATGCGTGAAGATCTGCCTGTGTGGGTGCCGGGAGATGAACTGGCTCGTAAACGTCGCGGAAGGCTGCCTCCTGGAGTGGTACCTCCTGTTGTGGGGGAGATCGGGCAAGAAATTTTTACCTCATTTCAAAGAGTGATGAGGAAAGTGAGAATGTAAAACATTCCATTTTGTAAAATGTGGAGATAGGATAGGTGGGAAATATGATTACGGATATGATTGTCCAATCGCATGATGCGGTGATGGGTTTTGTTGATGTGGTGGCGATGCCTGGGCAGAATATTCGGCCGCAGGCTCCCGGTGAGTTTGGTGCGAAGATTAATAATCTTCTCAACATTGCGACCTGGGTTGCGATTGCTATTTGTATTTTTGGTGTGATTGCTTCGGGTATCACGTTTTTGGTTGCGCGCAACAGGGGGATGTCTGAGGAGGTTACTGAAATGGCGCTGCGTATCGGTGGTGGGTGTTTGCTGGTGGGTAGTGCTAGCGGTGTTGTGCAGATGTTGATGTGATGATGTTGTCTTCGAGTCCTCCGGTTTCTCCGTGGCGTCCGTCGGACGATGTGCTCAACACCATTGTGAGGTGGTTGGAAATAGCGCTCTATGTTGGCTTGGCTTGCTCTATTCTCACGGTCATTATTTTCGGTGCGATGTTGGTTTTGGATCGTGATCGTGGTCAGCCGGTGAGTGCTACTTCTCCTGCAGTGAGGGTGTTTCAGATTGCTCTTGGTGTCTTGGTGATGACAAGTGCTGGTTCTATAGCGAAAGTCTTCTTCTGAGGAAAAATTATCTTTCCTCATGGGGGAGAGTAGGGAGGTGTTTTGAATGTCTCATTGTATAAGTTTCAAGCCTGTCGGTGTTGTGATGGGGCTGTGTTCTGCGCTGCTTGTGGGGTGTTCCTCGGGTGGGGATGAGTCTTTATCGGCACAGGGGTGGGATACCGGTGTGGCACCGCAGGAGATGACGTGGTCTTCTTCGGTGGGGTGTTTGGTTTTGCGCTGTCCAAAGAGATAGCCGGTACACGGTTTATGTGCAGAATGGGCAGGAGTTGGCATTTTACTCGAAGAAGGTTCGTGAGATCGATAACGAACTTATGCCAAGTATGCAGGTGACAAACATCTGGACCGACACGCCGTACGAGGGGATTGCGTCCGAAGGTGGTGTAACACTGAAGGGAGGGAAAAAGCCAGAAAAGCTCTTGCAGCGTATCATTGCCTTGAATACAGAGCCAGGAGACTTGGTTCTAGATTTTCATTTGGGGTCCGGGACCACTGCGGCTGTCGCGCATAAGATGGGGCGCCGGTACATCGGTATCGAACAGCTTGACTATGGAAAAAACAGCCCGCTTGTACGACTCCGTAGGGTGATTGATGGCGACAAGTCGGGTGTCAGCAAGAGTGTCGGTTGGAAGGGCGGTGGCTCCTTCGTCTACATCGAGCTTGCCGAACTGGGCGAACAATTGGTGAGAGAGTTGCAGGACGCAACAACCACGGATGAGATCCAGCGGGTCCTTGATCGTGCAACTGAGCGCGGTTTGCTGAGGCCTTCTGTCCTACCGGATCAGCTGCTAGACTCCGCATCGGAGTTCGAGCAGCTGTCCTTGGACGCGCAGAAGCGAGCCGTGGCTGAGTTGATCGACAAGAACCGGCTCTATATCAACGCCTCGGAAGCTGAGGATGCGGAGCTTGGTCTGTTAGAGGCTGACATCGCGTTCACGAAGTCCTTCTACGGGAAGGGCGAATAATGAGCACCCCAACGAACCAGAGCAACTTCCTGTTCGAGGAACTCGACGTGCTTCACAGTCGCGGATTTCGCCGCGAGCTGCCAGCCCACATCGAGCAGAATCTTGCCCCGCACATCGAGTTGCGTGAATATCAGGAGCACGCGTTCTCGAACACGCTCGAATACTTGAGTAACGAGAGCTTCTCGAAGAACCGCCAGACGCATCTGCTGTATCACATGGCGACTGGTTCAGGTAAGACCGTGATGATGGCAGGTTTGATCCTGCATTACTACTCGCTCGGCTACCGGAACTTCTTGTTCTTCGTGAATCAGATGAACATCATCGAGAAGACGAAAGCTAACTTCTTGGATTCGGCTTCGGCTAAGTATCTGTTCGCCGAATCGGTCGAGATCGATGGCATGCGGGTTCCTATTAACGAGGTCAGCAACTTTGCTGCCGCTGACCCGAACGGTATCAACCTCTGCTTCTCAACCACGCAAAAGCTGCACATGGACTTCCTCGATCCGAAGGAAAACGTGCTCACGAGCGACGACTTCGAGGATGCCCCGGTGGTGATGATTTCTGACGAGTCACACCACGTGAATACACGCACAAAGAAGGCAACGAAGGCTGAAGATGAGGAAGACCGCTCGTGGGAATACACGGTCAGTTCAGCCTTCCAGGGCAACCGGGACAACGTGTTATTGGAGTTCACAGCGACTGTCGATCTGCGCGACCGCAACATCCTGCAGAAGTACAGAGACAAGATTGTCTTTGACTACCCGCTGGCAGGCTTCCGTGAGTCTGGGTTCACAAAGGACTTCCAGAACTTCCAGTCCGTCCTCGACCCGTGGGGTCGAACGCTGCAAGCACTGATCGTGTCTGAATACCGTCGCGCGTTGTTCGCTGACGGCGGTGTCTACTCGAAGCCCGTTGTGCTGTTGAAGTCGCAGCGGATCGATGATTCAAAAGCGTTCTACGACGAGTTCTTCCAGCGACTCCAACGCCTCACCGAGAACGAAATCCTCGACATGGCCACCGCCGGTCTCATGAAACAAGCCATTGGCTACTTCCAAGAGAAGGATTCGAGCCTGCGCTCCCTGCGCTCAAGCATCCAGCAGGGGTTCGCGGAAGAGAACGCCATCATTATGAACGGCTCGACGGACAACTCGACTGAGAAGCAGCTGGCAGTGAACTCGCTCGAAGATCACTCCAACCCATATCGGATCATCTTCACGGTGGATATGCTCAACGAAGGCTGGGACGTTCTCAACCTCTATGACATCGTCCGCCTGTACGAGACACGGCAGGGCGGCAAGGCAGGCAAGCCTGGCGCGTACACGATCAAGGAGGCACAGCTGATTGGTCGTGGAGCTCGGTATTTCCCGTTCTTGCTTGACAACGAGTCCGTGGATCGCGATCCGGCAGATAAGTTTGTCCGCAAGTACGATCACGACCTCGACAGCCCGAACCGGCTCCTTGAAACTCTGCTCTACCACTCCAAGGAGGACTCGAAGTACATCACCGAGCTACGCCTCGCGCTACGTGAAACCGGCTTGCTGCCCGATGAAGTCACCGAAGTCACCTACGAACTCAAATCCTCGTTCAAACAGACGGACTTCTACCACAACGCGATGGTGTTCAGTAACAGCCGAAAGGAAGTCTCCCGCGAGGAGGTCACCCAGCTGGACAACCGGGTGAAGTCAGCGATCTACCAACTCGATGTCCGCCACGCACCCTCACGGCTCGTGAGCCTCTTCGACACCGACAGCGGGCAAACAGAGGCATCCAAGAGTCCGAAGGTGCATACGATCCGCCGCAAGATCAACAAGATGTCGTTGAACGTGGCGTTGGGGTCGCTGGCGCGTTACGACGCACTACGTTTCGAGGCGCTCAAGCACTATTTCCCGCACCTGGAGTCGACCCGCGAGTTCATCACTTCTAGCGACTACCTCGGCGAAACTGAGATCACCTTCCAAAGCGACACAGAAGATCTCACAGCGAGCGACCTGCGAACGGGCTTGGACAAAGTCTTCCGAGCCGTCGCCACCTACCTGGCAGGCATCAAGGTCACCTACCGAGGCACGGACCAGTTCGAAGCCAAACGGCTGAACGAGGTGCTACGCAACAAGCGCCTACAGATCGCAAACCCGGTCGAAGGAGGGCTCGGCACCAGCCAAAACAACGACCCCGACTCCAACCGCCGTATCAACCTCGAAGACGCAGGCTGGTACGTCTACAACGACAACTACGGCACCAGCGAAGAGAAGTCCTTCGTCAAGTACTTCTCGACGGTTGTCGACGACCTCAAACAGCGCTACGACGAGGTCTACCTGGTGCGCAACGAACGGCTGGCTCCGCTCGTCATCTACTCGTTTGCCACCGGCGAGCGATTCGAACCTGACTACCTTATCTTCCTACGCAAGAAGGGCCAGGCTTACAAGCAGCAACAGATCTACGTGGAGCCGAAGGGCACGCACCTGCTACAAACCGACAAGTGGAAGGAAGACTTCTTGCTCGCCATTGAACAGAACGCCATCCCTCACACCATCTACGTCGACAACACCGACTACCGCATCATCGGCCTACCGTTCTACAATCAGGAAAACCGCATGTCTGAATTCCGGGAGGCGCTCAAAGCTGCAACCCTCATCTGACCAAGGTGAATAGCAAGTCGTAACCGGCACTACTATTTGGCGCTTGGCGCACCTTTTGGCGCTACGCGTCTAGTTGTGCCCGCCTTGGTTCATGATGCTTGGCTACGCCTGCCCTCCACGGTGGATGCCGGAGCCGTGTCGTCCAGGTAGGCCGCTCGACGGCAAGCACCACGGCGCGCTCTGCTTAGTGGCAGGCTGGTTTCGCCTAATCCATGTCATCCACGCCCCGCCCGGCGTTGTATCTATCTCGGTACTGTCTGCGATGTGTGCGCTGGCTTAGGGTCGTTCCTGGTGAAGGCCATGAGCAATTACAACTATTATTTATGTCTCACGCACCACCTGTTTGTAGGTGATCCTTGTGCCTACCATCACTGCTAGTACATCTTTTACCTGTTGCTTAAGGCTCATACGGCAGCGGGAGAGTCGGAAGCTGAACTCTGCAAGGTATAGCTGAATATGAGTAAGGCTCACGACATGGTACACACCTGTGATGCGCGCTTGAGTACTGACCATACGGATTCAATGCCGTTGGTGTGGATTAACTGCTTCGCGGACTGGTTCACGCTGCCGTGGTTGTTCCATCCTGCGGTAGGCAGGGTGCTCATCACTGTAGAGGGTTGCTGTCTGGTCAATGCTACTGGTGAGAAATTCCATGATCGTAGCAGTAGTGGTATTTGGAAGATGCCTAGCTACAACCTTGCCATCACGAGTGCGTACACCCACAACAGCAGCCTTCCCCTTGGCCCCGCGACCATCATGATTCTTCTTTGACTCATGCTTATTGCGTTCTTTGCTGCCGATATAGGTTTCATCTGCTTCTACCACGCCGGTAAACAGATCAAGGGCTTCTGCTTCGCACGCAGCGCGGAGGCGTTGCAGCATGAACCATGCGGACTTCTGTGTCACCCCAATCTGGCGAGACAACTGCGCTGAGTTGATTCCCTTGCGAGAGGATACAAACAGATAGACCGCGAAAATCCACTTATGCAAACCAATATGAGAGCGTTCCATCACCGTCCCAGTACGCACAGTAAACTCCGCCCTACATGAGGCTTCCCGACACGGGAAATGCCCAGGTCGAGACTCAAGCACATACGGAACTCTTACCACCCCACATACAGGGCATGCGTTCGGGAGTCGATCTTCACCCAGCGCTGAGTCTCCAGAAACATCCGTGCTGCCTCTTGGTTGGGGAACCGCTCAAACAAATCAACCAAGCTCAGATGCTTCATGAACAGTCCCGCCTGGTTGGTGTTGAGCGGGACTGTTCATGAAATATAGGATCTCTATTTATTTGTGGGCGGTGTTATACGCCTCGATGATTTCCGTGGGGATCTTGCCCCGCAGGGAAATTTCCTTGCCCTGGTCGATTGCCCACTGGCGAATCTCGCGTGCACGACCGTTAGCGGTTACACCACGGGTACGACGGATTTTCTGAGTGGGGGCGACATGCTTACGAGCTACCTGGATATAGGGTTGCAGGGTCTCGCGGAATTTTTCGGCGTTTTCCTCGGAGAGGTCAATGATGTATGTGTCGTTGTCCACTCCGAAGATGACAGATTGAACCTCTTCTGCGCTGAGGGGGTTGCCGGAAAGATCATCGAAGAATTGAGTAACTTCCTTGCGTGCCATGGAGGCGTCCTCTTTCTTTGGGGATATTTTGACGTTGGCATGCTACGTTACTTTAACGGTTGGTTCACATGCAAATGAAGCAGGGGCGTGTATGTCGTAGCGTGTTGGTGTTGCAGTTTTTCTGGGGCCTTTTACTCTTTCCTCCTTAGCGGCTGCGTTGGGTTTACTGGGCAGGGATCTGCTCTAATTTCGTTGGTTTGCCAGCGAGAATAACGAGGTCGTCCTTTGTGAGCGTGGCGCCTGGTTGGACAGGTCCCCATACTCCGTTAACCCTGGCTGATACGATGTGGACACCATACTTTTGTATGAGGTAACCGTTATCGACTCTCTGTATGCGGAGGAACTTGGGAGGGACCATCTTGATCATCCCATAGTCATTGTCGAACTCTGCGAACTCTTGGAACTTTCCGGCAAGGAGGTGAGCAACGCGACGACCTGTTTCACGCTCGGGTCGGACGACATGGTGTACGCCTACTTGGCTAAGGATACGTGCGTGTGCATTGGAATCGGCCTTTGCCCAGATATCCTTTGCGCCAAGTTCGACTAAATTGGATGCGGTGAGGATCGAGGCCTCCAGGTTGCTGCCAATGCCGATCACAACTTTGTCGAAGTTCAAAGCGCCTAGTTGAACCAAGGTTTCAGTTTCGGTTGTGTCGGCTACGATTGCTTCTGTGAGCTGTATGCGATGCTCTTGAATGATGCGTGTGCTGGTATCGATTCCTAGTACATCAACCCCGTGGCTGATTAATTCATCGGCAACGGCAGAGCCGAAGCGTCCTAACCCAATGACCATGACGGAGTCGAGGTCAATTTTGTTATGACGGCTGAGAATTTTTCCTAAGTTAGCCAATGAAGGGCCTTTCTTCAGGATAGGAGAACTGTCGTTGTGAGGACTTCGCTGCTAAAGAAGCTACGAGTGTTATGGGACCAATGCGGCCGAGGTACATTAAAGCGCAGATGATGATTTGGGAAGCGCCGGAAAGATTGGCAGTGATTCCTGTTGATAGTC
Organism: Corynebacterium sp. 21KM1197; assembly: GCF_033783015.1. Classification (NCBI taxonomy): domain Bacteria; kingdom Bacillati; phylum Actinomycetota; class Actinomycetes; order Mycobacteriales; family Corynebacteriaceae; genus Corynebacterium; species Corynebacterium sp. 21KM1197. The sequence continues at coordinate 589,803 of NZ_CP123907.1, forward strand.
CCACTGTGGAGAATGCTGAGATGACCTCGAAGGAAATTTGGTCGGCAGAAAATTGAGGTTCTAGGACCCTTAGTAGGCCAACGGAGATTGTGACAGAAATGATTCCGGCGGCGAATACTGTTAGTGATTGTCGTGTAACTTCATTGGGTATTTTCCTTCCATGTATTGTGGTATCGTGGTGCCCCCTGAATTGGGCTATCATGGCGGCGCAGAGAATGGCAAAGGTTGTTATCTTTACGCCTCCTGCTGTCCCGGCGGACCCGCCTCCAATGAACATGAGGATATCGGTGCCCATCAAAGTGGTGGGGTGCATGGATCCGTAGTCGATGGAATTGAAACCAGCGGTCCTGGGAGAGGCTCCTTGAAAAAATGCAGCTAAAATTTTCGACCCTGTGGGCAGGTGGTGTAGTGCTCCTGCCCATTCAAGGGTTGCTACCATCATGGTTCCCGCTGCTATGAGGATTGCCGTTCCGGTAAGTGAGATCCTTGCGGTTAGAGAAAGGCGGTTGAATGTTTTTCTTCCGGTTTTCCGCCAAGCCGTTATTTTGTCGATGATCTCAATGACGACGGGGAAGCCTATTCCTCCTATTATGAAAGATAGGGATAGGGGGATGATGATCCATATGTCGGAAACATAGCGGGTGAGGCTGTCTGCCTCGAGGGCGAACCCTGCGTTGTTAAAAGCAGATATTGAATAGAATATTCCAGACCATAGTGCTTCATGAAAAGATTGCCCATAGGATATGGCCATGCGTGTTGCGATGATGCTCGCCGTGGTGAGTTCGCAAAAAACTGTAAGGAAAAAGGTGGCGATGAGTATTTTTTTAACATCGGCGGTAGTGAGGGAACGCCCTTCCGCTGTTGCGGTAACGCGCCACCGCAGACTCATGTGGCCGGTGATGATCATCCCTGCTAGTGAGGTAAGGCCCATGATTCCGAAGCCGCCGATCTGGATAAGCGCGATTATTACGGCTTGTCCAGTGCCGCTCCAGTGGGAACTGGTGTCAACTACTGCCAGTCCAGTCATTGATACAGCTGAGGTGGCGGTAAAAAACGAGGTGAGTAGGGAGGTGGAGTGGTGTGACGCTGATGCGAACGGCAGGGATAAAAGCACAGACCCGACTGCGATCGTGGCGAGAAACCCAATGGCGACCAGTCTAGCTGGGTGCCGATGAGGTAGCTGTGTTTTAAGCACTACTAAGATTGTAGTCTTTGCTTTCTGGGATACAAGTCTTAACTTTATTTTCTACAGATTTTTCTGATAGTTTTGGTTCTCAATTGGCGGGACTGTGCTGTGGCGATGTGCGTTGAAGTAGGGCTTTCATGGGTAGACCTTTGGGTGTGGTGTGATTCTGCATCGATTTTCCAGTTGTGAGGAGGTGTGGCGGTAGCCATGGCTGAAGGGTAGGTGCTGAAGTGGATGCTCTGGGTGCATGGAACGTTGGTTGCTAGGTCATGTTTTATGCGGGTGTGCTGGGAACTTAGGTAATCTTTGCTTTGATGTAGTTAGATGGAGTTGTGAATTTTTTCAAAAAGCTAGCTGTGGTGGCTACCTGCGCCGTGTCAACGTCGATAGTGCCGGTGGCTGGAGCTGTCGAAGGTGGCCATGATGCCGTGGATACTCCTTGGGCAGCTAAGGTTTTGGTCTCTGGTCTGTGTAGCGGATCTGTTGTCGCACCTAACTGGGTGCTCACCGCACAGCATTGTGTGGGTGATCAGCAAAATGGAACCGTCAAGCTTGGGGAAAGAGCGGAAGGCGATTACCAGATTGATAGGATAGTCGTTCATCCTTCTGGGGCAGATGTTGCTTTGGTGCACACTACGGAAGCGATGCCTGTGGCGCCTGCTGTGCTGTCTCCGATGATTCCGTCTACTGGTCATGTAAGTCAGATCAGTGGATGGGGCGCTGGTCGCTATCCGCTCCAGCAAGGCACTGCGGAAGTTATTGGTCACTATGACGATAATGATGGCCGTGGGAATGCGAAGATGTTTGTGACCCGAGGGATTGTTGGGAACCAGGAGCCGGGCGACTCCGGCGGACCGTTCCATGATGGGCGGCTTGTTTATGGCGTGATTTCTGCGGTGGGTGGCAAGGATGAAGGGGGGCACATCGCAGCTAACTACACTGCAGTTGCCCCGATCTTGCCGTGGGTGTACGGGACTATCGCGCTCCCGGGTCAGATTTCTACAGGTTCCGTGGGATCTGTCTAGCCAGTTTTTGTCCATATGAGTAGGCCGGCACTTTAAAGTGCCGGCCTTTTTTCGTTGCAGTAATAATGCATATTTTCATGTAGTAAAAATTACATTTGTCACATATAGCTGCTTTGCTGATCATAGTTATTTTGGGTATGGTGTTCTTGGCCTTGCGTATGCGGGCAGTCTCTATTTTCTTGAAAGGTGTGAGGTAGATCGTGAAAATTTCACGTATATCGGCCGCATGCGTTGCGGCTTTAGCTCTTTTTGCTGGTAGTGCCCAGGCTGGAGCTGTGCCGGGATCGAGTGGTCAGCCTGCTGTTGGTGGTGAGGTGCTGGAGTGGACTGGCATGGGGCCGCAGGGGGAGAGGGTCCCCGGTTTTGCTGATGTGATGCTCAAGCAGGGACTGACGGAAGATATTAGCCCGTTAGGGTCTAATGTCGCGTGTACGCCAGAGCCTGGGGAGAATCCTGTCATCCTTTTGCATGGGCTTAACTCCAACTCGTATCAAACGTTTGCAGCCATGGCTCCTGACCTGGCTGCGATGGGGAAGTGCGTGTACGCATTTAACGTCGGTAAGCTTCCTGGTACTCCTACTCCTGAGGGAAGCTCGCTTTTGGGCTCTATTCCTACGTTCCGCGCTATGGCACCTATCTCTCAGTCGGTAGAGCAAATTACTGAGAAGATAGCCCAGGTCAAAGCGATGACTGGTGCGCAGGCTGTGGATATGGTTGGTCATTCTGCTGGTGCCACCATTGCTACTGCGTATGCCAAGCAGGTAGGTGGTGAAGGGGTTGGTACTATTGTGTCAATCTCTGGTGTGCTGAATGGCACTGGTTTGTTAGGTGTTGGGTATGGCCTGGAGAAGCTGAATGCACTCAATGGTATGGGAAATCTCATTACTGAGTTGATTGCTAGCCCGAGTGTCCGTGATTTGCTTCCTGACAGTGAGTTTAACAAGAAGCTTCATGATGGCCCTATTGAAGTTCCTGGGGTGAAGTATGTTTCTATCTCTACCCTCTTTGATGAAGCGGTAACTCCTTTGTCTGCAAGCCAGTACACTGCAGAAGGTGCAGAGAACTATGTTTTGCAGGATGGGTGTAGCTTGGACGCTTCGGAGCATCTTGGTATTACCTATTCTCCCCGTGCGATTGCCATGACTGCTAACGCTTTGGGGCGTGATGTTGCTGTTCCGTGTGCTCCGATGACGGCCTCTTCGGAGAATAGTGCTCCGGGGGTTGGTCCTGTTAACATTCCGTCTCTTCCGGGCGTTTCTGATGGGTTCAGCCCGATAGACGAGATGTCGTCTAAGCTTTCTTCGTAAGCTGGTTTGCTGGCAAGTAGTCAATGAGGGGGTCTGACTTGCCAGCAAGCTGATTGCTTGACCGGGGTGGGTAGCGGCAGGAGGATTGCTGGGGGTGTATTTGTATCCTCCTTATTCTTGGTAAGAGTTCTCGTTGGGGTCGGATGTGGGGGTGGGGATGAGTGTTCCTTCTCCTGATTCGAGGACGTTTTTGTTGTGGAGTTCGGTGTAGTTTTCGTTAGTTTTTTCTATGATGGCACCAGAGAAAGCGAAAACCATTCCGAAGAATCCCCAGCCGAAGGCGAGAATTGCGGAGAAGGGGAGGATGAATATTGCGGCGAGGAAGCGTGAGATGATGCCTTTTGCTTTGATAAAGGCGACGATGGGGATGCCGAGTAGAATGGCCCAGAAGATGAATCCGTAGAGGTTGGCCGTCGCGGATGGTAGGTCTAGTGCGTGGATGGTAGTGGTCATGATGTCACCTTTCGGGGTGGGGCGTTGTTGGGTGGGCGGTTAATTCTTGGGTGGGCGGGTGTTTGAGATATAGGGTGCTGTGTGTTCTTCTAGGTATTCCTCGATGAGTTGGTTGAGAAATTGTTCCATGGTGATTCCATGGAAGCTGGTGTAGCTTTTGAGGTTTCTTCGTGTTTCTGGATCAACACGGAAGGTGATTTTGGGGCGTGGGTCAGTGGCTTTGCGCATGGTGTCTTCTGCGCGGACAGCGCTGCGGGTGGGGCGACGTCGTTGGGGGAGCATGGGGTTCATGGTTAGGCGGTCTCCTTCAGTGCGATGTTTTCTGTGATGGTGTTGGCTAGTGTGTCGTAGCCGTAGAGCATGCCTGTGGGGTTTGTGCCCCACATTGCTTTGATTTTTTGTCGGAGGGGGATGATCGTCCGGTAGGTGGGGATATGCTCGGTGCGTAGTGCTTTTTGGATGTCGGTGAGTGCGGTGGTGCCGAGGCGAGCACTGGTGATGAGCACATGAGTTGGTTTAGTGGTGGAGAGGCTTAGTGTGTCCCACATGCGGTCCACTTCTATTTCGCTGGGGCTGGTAGGGATGATGATTTCATCGGCTGCGTTGATCGCTGCGTTGATGGCAGTGCTTCCTCCGGGAGGGCAGTCGATGAGGACGTAGTCTGTTCGGGGGCGTAGGCGGTTGAGGGTGGCTGGGTTGGCGACGGTGACGGGAAAGTTAAGGGGTGTGTTGTTGTCGGCGGCGAGTGCTGCCCATTCGGATGCAGATCCTTGGGGGTCTGCGTCGTAGACGGTGACGCTGTATCCGAGGTTGGTCAAAGCGGTGGCGAGCAGGATGGTGGTGGTTGTTTTTCCGGTGCCGCCTTTGAGGTGGCAGACGGTGATGATGGTGCTCATGGTTTTTTCTCCTTCGGGGGTCGTGCGTTGGTGAGCTTGATTTCTGTGGCGTTGGTGATCTTGATGAGGCCTCGAGGTTCTATTTGGGTGTATCTGCGTGTGGTGTTTAAGGAGGCGTGTCCGAGTGCTTCTTGGACTGCGATGATGTCGTTTGTGTCGTGGTAGGCGCTGGTGGCGAATCGGTGGCGTAAGGTGTGCAGGCTCCATCCGTCTGGTAGTGCGGTGGACGCAATTTTTCCGATTGCTGCTGGTGAGAGGTGTCCATCGGTGTTTCCTGGGAAGAGCCAGTATTTGTCTTGTATGTATGTCGTGATGTGTTTGTGGAGTGAGCGTGTGAGGGGAAGCGTCCGTGTTTTTCCTCCTTTGCCGTGGACGATGATGTATGGCTGGTCATTGGTGACGGTGATGTCTTTGGCGCAGATGATTGCGATTTCTGATCGGCGGAGGCCGAGTTCTGCTGCAAGTCGGACGATGAGGCTTGTTCGTGGTGGGGTTTCATAGAGAACCTCTCTTAAGATTTCTTCGGGGATTGGTCGTGGTCTTCCCTGGTTTCGTCGTACCGCAGGGAGGTTTGTTGCGGGGTTGTTGTCGTGTCCGTACCAGGTGCAGCGCCAGGTGAAGAAAGCGCGGATTGATGTGTAGTGGGAGTGTCGTGTTTCCGGGGACCAGTTTTTCTCGCCTAGCCAGAGGGTGAGGTCACGTTCGGTGACGTTGTTTGGGGCTTTGTAGATTTCTCGTGCGAGGTAGCGGATGTGGCGTATGCGTGTGTCAACGGATCGGTGACGGATCCCGGATGTGTGCAGATGTATCTCCCAGGTGCGGATTTCATCGTGCCAAATCTTGGGTATGGGTAGGAGGTAGGGGCTATCAGAGATGAGCATGTGCTATAGGTTACTATTTATCTCGTTGTGTGACATTTATTGGTTCCGGGTTGATGGCGTGCTGCGTTGCCGGTCTGGCGGCTTGCTGGCTTGTGGGCTGTTTTTATAGATCCAGAGGTCGTAGGTTCGAATCCTGCCCCCGCTACCACGTTAAGCGCGGTATCCAAGGAAATTTCCTGGATACCGCGTTTTTTCTTGTGCGTTGTCCTGAAATTCATAAGAATTCATAAATTTCATAACCATTCATAAGCCCCTCGGCTATGCTGTGGGCATGAACCGTCGGCGGAACCCCTTTAAAGCAAGCCTCGGCACCACGCCGCCGGAGTTGGTGGGCCGGGATCAAGTGGTGGAAAACTTCGGTTATGCCCATCAAGGATGGCCCCGGTACCCACGAGCGGGTCTCCCTCGTGGTGGGGCCGAGGGGAATCGGGAAAACCGTTCTTCTTAATGCGCTGGAAGATGAGGCGGAGGCGCGGCATGGTTGGCGAGTGATCAGTGAGACCGCCACTACCGGCTTTGTTCGGCGGTTACGCGATAAGATCGTGCGTTTCCTGACGCAGAACAAGAGCAAGGTGCGGGGATTCCAGCTCACGCTCTTTGGCATGGGCGGCGGAGTGAACTGGGAGTCCGCTGCGCTCAATGATCCCACCTATACTCTGCGCGAGGCCCTCAAGGATCTTTTGGCTTATAAGAGGGAAGAAGACCGTCGTGTGAATCAAGCCCCCACGGGCGTGTTCATTACCCTCGATGAGATGCACCATCAGCGCAGCGAGGAGGTCGTGGAGTTCGGCGCGACGATCCAGCACCTCGTGCGGGAGGGGGAGGAGATCGCCGTGGCGATGGCGGGTATCCCCTCCGCGATCAGGCCGCTGCTGGAGGATAAGGGCACCGCTAATCCCGTCACGTTCCTGCGCCGCGCGGAGCGCATAGAACTCGATCGCGTTTCCGCCGCCGCCGTGGAACAAGCCCTGCGTAAACCCCTCCTGGAGATGGGCATGGAATGGGACGAGGCGGCGATAGTCAAGGCCGTGGCGGCCTGCCAGGGCTATCCCTTTATGATTCAGCTGGTGGGCCAGTATTCCTTCAGGAAAAAGGAGGGCAACCGCATCACTCCTGCTGCCGCAGGGGCCGGGGTGGAGATGGCTCAAAGAAAGTTAGGTCAGCTCGTCCACGAGCCCGCGCTATCCGATCTCTCCGAGGTGGATAGGACGTTCTTGGTGCTCATGGCGCAGGATAGCGGCCCCTCGAAAACCAGCGATATTGCCGAGCGCATGGGGGTGTCTGCCTCGTATGCCGGGAACTATCGGCGTCGTTTGCTTGACGCTGAGATGATCGCGGAGACCAGCCGGGGCGAGGTGGATTTTTCCCTGCCCTACCTGTGCGAATATCTCCGCGATCACGCGGCGATCCTGGCGATTAATCCTTAAGAATGCTCGGCCACAAAGGCCAGATCCTCCTCGGTGGGCTGGCGCAGCGGCCCGTCCCATTCCTTTTTGCCCGTCCACGAGCGCACAAAGGGGCACACCGGGATCACGGTCAGCCCGTGGGCGCGGGTATCCGCCAGGGCGTTTTCCACCAGGATTCCCGCCAGCCCCCGGCCCGCGTATTCCTCGCCCACCGTGGTGTGGAAGAAGATGCGCTCCTCACCCCGGTCGAGGAAGTACGTGGCCCCGGCCCAGCGGTCCGCGCCGTCGAGGTAAATGGCGTAGGCATTGCCCTTGGGGGTGACCCGCACGTCCACGGGGGTGCCGGTCTTATCGGTGAGGTTCTGCGTCATTATTCTTTCCTTTGGGGGTAGGGGCGGTAGGGGTCATGCCCGGGACGAGCGATAGCCGCCGGGTTCTTCCTGGCGCTAAGATGAGTGACCGGTATGGTCGGGGCGGGGAGCCTGTCGATGCCTCCCGGCGTGTGCCCCACGTAGCCGGTTACTTCTCCAAAACGCTCGCCGTGGGCGTTCCATTCCTCGCGGAAGGTGCGGATCTCGGCGTCGTTACGCCCGATGAAGTTCCACCACATCACCACGGGCTCGGTAAAGGGCGTGCCGCCCAGGAGAATGAGGCGAGCCTCCTCGCCGCTGGTGTTGCGTAGCGCGAGGGAATCGGAGCCGGTGCCCAGATATGCCAACTCCGTGCGCCGCACGGTGGTGCCCTCCACGGCAATGATGCCGGTATCTACGAGCACTCCGTGTTCGAACTCGGGATTGACCGGCAGGTCAAGTGAGGCTCCAGGGGAAAGCCGAATCTCCGCGCCGAGCAGGGGAGTAAAGGTGGCCACGGGGGAGGTGCTGCCGAGCGCGGAGCCGATGAACACCAGGGCGGAGCCGCCGGGGAAGGTCACGGGCTCGGGAACGTAGTGGTCAAAGCGCCGCTCGCCGTGCCGGGCGGATTCGGGCAGCACCACCCACAGTTGCACGCCGTGGAGTTCGGTGGTGCCCTCGGTGGATACTTCGGAGTGGCAGATGCCCGCACCGGCGGTCATCAGATTGACCTCGCCGGGGCGCACCACCTCGTGTATGCCGTGGGAATCGTCGTGGCGGATTTCTCCGCTAAAGAGCCAGGAGACGGTTTGCAGCCCGGTGTGGGGGTGCGGCGGCACGTCCATGCCGCCGGTCTCCGCCACGGGGGAGGGGCCGTAGTGGTCGCAGAAGCACCAGGCGCCGATGAGGCTGCGGCGTCGTTGGGGCAGAGTGCGGTGCACGGTGAGGGCGCGGGGCCCGCCGAGGGGACGTCGCGCGCGGTGATGATCTCGACGTCGGCGGTGGCTTCTCCGGCGGTGCAGAGGAGGCCGGTGGGGTGGGAATCGGTATTGGACATCGGCTTTTTCTGTTTTTCTGTGTTGGGGGGAGAAAATAAAAAGTGGGGCCAGGGCAGCGCCCGGCCCCATTAAAAGGGAGATCTATCCGAAGATTGCCTGCAAGATCACCACGCCCACGGCGCCCACGCCGGCGGCGGCGGGAATGGTGATAACCCAGGCCAGGGCGATGGGCCGCATGAGCTTCCAGTTGGCGGCGCGGTTCACCAGGCCCACGCCCAGCACCGCACCGATGAGGATGTGGGTGGAGGAAACCGGCAGGCCCAGCAGGGAGGCGCCCATCACCACGGCGGCGGCGGCAAGTTCGGCGGAGAACCCGGAGGCCGGGTGCATCTTGGTCAGGCCGCTACCCACGGTGACGATCACGGTGCGGCCGATGAACCACAGGCCGCACACCAGGGCAATACCGCAGGCCAGCAGTAGCGGGCCGGGAACCTCGGCCTTAGCGTTGATGTCCCCGGTCTTGAGCACGTCGAGCACGGCGGCGAACGGGCCCACGGCGTTGGCGATGTCGTTGGAGCCGTGGGAGAAGGCAAAGGCCGCGGCGGTGAATACCTGCAACCAGGAGAAGAGCAGGAAGGTGGAGCGGTCAAGGTCGTGGCGCTTGAGCGTGCGCGCGAAGATGAACACGGCCATCCACACGGAGGCCCCCACCATGCCCATGATGAGGAAGTTACCCACGTTATCAATGCCCAGGTGCAGGTTCTTCAGGCCCTTGAACAGCATCATGGCGCTGATGATGATGGCGCCAAAGGCGGCCAGCAGCGGTACCCAGCGCTCCAGGGCGCGGTGCGCCTCCACGTCCTCGGCCTTGGCCTCGATGTCGTAGAGTTCGCGGTAGTAGTCGGATTCCAGGTCCTCGCGGGTGTAGTCGCTGCGCTGGGTGGTCACGGCGTCGCGCGCCATGGCGTTGGTGTAGGAGATCTGCTGGATCTCGCTGAGGCGCTCAAAGGCTTCCTTGTGGCGGTTCTTCAGCTCAAAGCGCTCCTGCTTAATCAGGCGCAGTTTGCGGTCGGCCTCCTCGTTGTACACCAGGATGCCGCGCTTGATGGCGCCAAAGAGCAGGTAGGCGGCCACGCCGCCGAGGACGGGGGAGAGGAACCAGGAGATCACGATCTGCCCGATCTGATCCCACTGCACCATCTCCCAGCCGCCGCTGTGCTCGCGGAAGCCCACGCACAGGGCCGCGCCCACGATGCCGCCGATGATGGAGTGCGTGGTGGACACCGGCCAACCCATGCGGGTGGCCACCAGCAGCCACAGCGCCGCTCCCAGCAGGGAGGACATCATGATGTACACGAAGGTCATGGGCTCCATGGAGCTATCCAGGTCCACGATCCCGGAGCGCACGGTTTCGGTCACATCGCCACCGGCGAGGATCGCGCCGCCCACCTCAAAGACGGCGGCGATCATGAGCGCCTGCTTCATGGTCAGGGTTCCGGCACCCACGGAGGTACCAAAGGAATTGGCCACATCGTTACCGCCGATGTTAAAGGCCATGAAGAAGCCGAAGATGATGGTGAGAATCAACACCCCGTAGTGGATGGATTGGTTTACTTCCCCAATCGCCCACATCACAAAGGTGCCAAAGGTCAGGGCCAGGAGGAGGCCAAAGGAAATATGCCACCACTTATCGCTGGTGGTCCGCTGGGCATTATCGCTCAGTTCCCCGGTGGCAGTCGCCGCATCAGACATGGAGAGGGTCCTCAACTAGAAACGGAAGGTATGGAGATGGTTTCTGCTCAAACGTCGAGCCAATCACATACTTATAGTGCGCCAAGGTGAACGCAGGGTGAACGGCGGGCGAAGAGTTTGGTTACTGGAACGTGACCGCGCGGGAGGTGAGCGGGACGAGGCGTTCGATGAAGTACAGCACGTCATCCGCCGGGGAATCCTTGGCTTTCGTTTGCTTTTGTTTGACGACGCCCCCTTCGTCCCTTTGTTCCGCCGCGAGCGCGGGGCTCGCGGCGAGGGTGGCGGAGATGACGGAGATAACCAAGGCCGCGACGGCGGAGGAAAAACCTCATGGCATGTCCTTTGCTCAAGGGAACGGTACCCCTGAAGTTTAGGCGGGAATGTCCAGCTTGGGCAACACTGGTGGGGCTGGTGGGGGCAGAGTGAAAGCCGAAGTGTCAAGACGATGTATTAGGCTTAGCCGGGTGCATAGGTTACGTTCCTCTTTGAAACTAGCGCGGTGGCGGAGCGTCGCCACCGCGAGCGTCTGCGCCCTGGCCGCCGCCTTCGGCGCTCCCGCCACCCAGGCAGCCCCGGTGGGCAACATTGTGACGCTGGGCGATTCCTTTACCGCCAACCCCTCGGCGCTGTACAAGAATTTTGGTGGCGTTGTTCCCGGCCTGGTGCCGGAGGACTATCCCAATCAGGAGGGCTGCTTGCAGGCCCCCGATAACTGGCCGCGCCTGGTGGGCGCGCAGGTGGGTGCCCCGGTGGCGGACTGGTCCTGCACGGCGCAGACCTCCCGCACCATGCTGGAGCGCCTCGATCGCGCGATTGTCACCGGGGATCTCCACGCCGGTACCCGCGCGGTGGTCATGGCCATCGGCATGAATAACTTTGGCCCCTTCGGTGTCAAGGACGGCACCAATCCCCTCGATGGTCTCAGCCACCGCCAGGCCTTCCTCGACGATATCCGCGCGGCCACCGAGCGTATCCGCGCCACCGCCCCGCAGGCCAAGATCGTGCTCTCCGGTATGCCCTCGGTATCCACGGGCCCCTCATTCTGCGCGGTCAATATCCACCCGGATAACCCCGGCCTGCTGCCGGAGGGGCTCCACATTCCGCTGCTAGGCCAGGTGGAGGATGAGAACTCCCTGCGCCAGGCCCAGGCCGCCGCGGAAAACGGAATCGCCTTTGTGAATCTGCGCGATGCCACCAGGAATAACGGCACCTGCGCGCCCAGGGACTCCGAGCGCATGGTGGCCGGAATCGTGGACTTCACCAGCCCGCAGTGGAACATCGTGTTCCATCCCACCGTGGTGGGGTCGCGCTTCATGGCGGATCAGATCGCACCCCACGTCTAGGGCCTTAGTCCCGCAGGGCCGCCAGCACCTCCTCATGCAGCAGGCCGTTGCTGGCCACCGCGTCCCCGCCGTGTGGCCCCTCCTGGCCCGCGAGCGAGGTAAATCGCCCCCCGGCCTCGGTGACCAGGCAGGAGAGCGCGGCGAGATCCCACAGGGAAACCTCCGGTTCGGCGGCGATGTCCACCGCTCCCTCCGCCACCAGGCAGTATGAGAAGAAGTCCCCGTAGCCGCGCAGCCGCCAGGTCTGTTCGGTGAGCGCGAGGAAGGGATCGCGTAGCCCGCGCTCCGTCCACCCGGAAAGGGAGGAGAAGGAGAGGGAGGCATCACTCAGGTCACCCACCCTGGATACCCCCAGCCGGGTGGGCTCGCCTCCGGCGAAGGTGCGCCATGCGCCCTGTCCGGTGGTTGCGTACCAGCGCCGCGCCAGCGCCGGGGCGGAAACCACGCCGAGGGTGGGGTGGCCGTCGATAAGCAGGCTGATGAGCGTGGCCCACACGGGCACCCCGCGCACGTAGTTTTTGGTGCCGTCGATGGGGTCGATCACCCACTGGCGGCCCCGGAAGTTCACGGTGCCCCCGAACTCCTCGCCCAGCACCGCGTCCTCGGGCCGCTCGGCGGCGAGCAGGGCGCGCAATTCCTTCTCGCAGGCGAGGTCCGCGTCGCTCACAGGTGTCATATCCGGCTTGGCGCTCACGGATAGGTCGCTGGATTCAAAGCGGGCCAGGGTGATGGCGTCGGCGGCATCGGCCAACTTCAGGGCAAGGTCAAGATCACTCATGGGTTCCCTCCAATAGTTCTGCGATGTTCTCCACGGCCGTGGGATTACCGGCGATGCACCAGGTCACCCCGCCCGCGGTAACCTCGCGGGTGCTTCCCCCCGCCCCCTCTACCAGGGCCTTACCCGGCAGCCAGTCCCAGGCCGGAACGCTGTGCTGCATCCATGCCCCCAGGGTGCCATCGGCCACGCTGGCCAGGTCCACCGAGCCCGCCCCCAGCATGCGCAGGGTGGCGGCCTGCCGTGCCACGGTGGCCCAGGCGGCGTGCACCTCGCGCCGGGGCAACCAGGTGGGGTGCAGGTACGTGGCCAGGCTGACCTCGCCCAGCGGGGCGGGGGAGAGGTGGGAAACCTCCTGCTGATCCCGCGTGGTGGGCAGATCGGGCCCGCCGCACCAGGTATAACCCATCGCGGGGCGGTGCACGGCACCCAGGATCAGCCTCTCCGGGGCGCTGGGAGAGCCCGCCACCAGGGCGAGGGCGGAGCACCAGTAATCCGAGCCGGAGGCAAAGTTATAGGTGCCATCCACCGGGTCGATCACCCAGGTGCGTCCGCTCTCGCTCGCGCGCTCGGCCCCCTCCTCCCCGAGGACGCCGTCCCGGGGGCGCAGGAGGGCCAGGGCGGCGGTGATGAAGCGCTCGGCGGCGTGGTCGGCGTCCGTGACCACGTCGGTGCGGGAGGTCTTGTAATCGGTCTGCACCCCGCCCTCGCGCATGCGCCAGGCCAGGCGGCCCGCGTTGAACACCAGCGCGGTGGCCAGGCGCTCGTCGGGATCCTCGGCGTGGGCCACGGCAAAGGTCTTGGCCAGGGCGGACACCATTTCCTCGAGGCGTTCTTCCGAAAGGGCTTGTGCTGCGGTTTCCGTGGAGCCGGTGGGGTCAGTCATGGGGTCTATTGTGCCTCAATGGTGCGGCGGAGGGGCCAGGGTGGGCGCGGCGGCACTGGTGGGGCTGCGCAGGGTTGCGCCGGGTTAGGCGGAGCCCACGCCGGGTACTAGGTGGTGGGTACTAGGTAGTACCAGGTAGAGAGCGGCGCGGCCACCCCACCGCTTTGAGAGTTCAACACCGAGGTTTAACACTGAGGTTCAACAACGGGACTCAGCAACGGCGGTACCGTGGTGGCGCGGCCCCGCCCCACCCTTGACGCGGTGCGTTCTGGACATAAGGATAATGGGCATGGGACCTCTCATCTCCGTGCTGGGCGTTATTCTCATTCTGGGCCTGCCCCCACTGGTGGGAGCGCTGATTCTGCGCTCGTACCGGAGGGCGGAGCGGCAGCAGCCGGAGAAGTGGGATAGCGGCGCGGGCGCGGGGTGGCCGGTGCTGTTTGGGCTGGGTTTGCTCGGTGGTGTGGGGTGGATGATCGCCTGGTATAGCTGGGGCGGCGGTCCCGGGAATCAATATCCGCACTGGCAGGTGGCGGCCTCGGTGATCTGCGTGGTGGCCAGCGTGGTGGGGCTGGGCTGCTGGGCGCGGTGGCGGATCAGCGGGCCGCTGGTGGCGGCGATGGGCACCGTGCTGGGCGTGTGCCTGCCCTTTGGTATCCACGGGGCAATGCACGACGATACCGGCCTGTGGCTGGCCGGATTGATGTTCCTGGAGATCGGGGCCAGCGTGGGATTGCTGCTGGTGAGCACGGCGGTGACGGTGGGGCGGCACTGGTGGCAGGGCAGACGGCAGGAGAAGATCCCCGGCGTGGCCTAGCGGTGCTGCTGGGGCGGGGGCTCGGGGCGTCGATAAGCGCGAGCCGGAGGGGCTACCCGGCGTCAGCGGGGAGGATGTGCCATGCACCACCCTGCGGGGAAGCGGGAGAGCAGCGGTAGAATGAGCAACCATGCGACCGGAGATTACGTCAGACCTTCAGGACCTGGATACCACGCTCACCACCATCGAGCGGGTGATGGACCCCGAGGATATGGCGACGCGCGCCCGCGAGCTAGAGGCCCAGGCCGCCGACCCCTCGCTGTGGGACGATCCCGAGCATGCCCAGACCGTGACCACGGAACTCTCCAACGTGCAGGCGCAACTGCGCAGACTCAAGGATCTGCGCGGGCGCCTGGACGATCTCCCGGTGATGTATGAGTTAGCGGAGGAGGAAGAGGACGGCCTGGCCCTGGCGGATCAGGAGCGCGCCGAGTTGCGCGAGGCCATCGAATCCCTCGAGGTCAAGACCATGCTCTCCGGGGAATACGATGCCCGCGAGGCCGTGATCAATATCCGCTCCGGGGCCGGTGGCGTGGACGCGGCGGACTGGGCGGAAATGCTCATGCGCATGTATATCCGCTGGGCGGAAAAAAACGCCCATTCCGTGGACGTTTATGACATTTCCTATGCGGAGGAAGCGGGCATTAAGTCCGCCACCTTTGTGGTGCACGGGGACTATATGTATGGGCAACTCTCCGTGGAACAGGGCGCGCACCGCCTGGTGCGCATTAGCCCCTTTGATAATCAGGGTCGCCGCCAGACCTCCTTTGCAGAGGTGGAGGTGCTGCCGGTGGTGGAGCAGACCGATCACATTGATATTCCCGAGGCCGACGTGCGCGTGGACGTGTACCGCTCCTCCGGGCCGGGCGGGCAGTCGGTGAACACCACGGATTCCGCGGTGCGCCTCACCCACATTCCCACCGGGATCGTGGTGACCTGCCAGAATGAGAAGTCCCAGATCCAAAACCGCGCCTCGGCCATGCGGGTGCTCCAGGCCAAGCTCCTGGAGCGCAAGCGGCAGGAGGAGCGCGCGGAGTTGGACGCCCTGGGTGCGGGTGGCAATGCCTCCTGGGGCAATCAAATGCGCTCCTACGTGCTGCACCCGTACCAGATGGTCAAGGATCTGCGCACGGGTTACGAGGTGGGCGATCCCGCCAAGGTGCTCGATGGCGATATTGATGGGCTGCTGGAATCCGGTATCCGGTGGCGCATGGCGCAGCAGGACTAGCTTTTCGACGCCGCGCCGGGCCGGTGCGCGCCGGGCGGGGCCCGTCCGTGGCGGAAAGCCCCGCCGCCTGGCCTTGCCGCCGAGCCCCGCCGTCTGGCCCCGTCACCCAGCCCTCAACCATTAACATTTTCCCCAGGCGTTTCCTATGTCCTGGGGATTGGCTACACTCATCAAGCGTGATTACGTTCGACTCCGTCACCAAGGTCTACAAGACCTCCACCCGGCCCGCGCTCAATAACATCTCCCTGGAGATCAAGCCGGGGGAGTTTGTATTCCTCATCGGCCCCTCCGGCTCGGGCAAGTCCACCTTCCTGGAACTGCTCATCAGGGAGGAGACGCTCACCTCCGGCAATATCCACGTGAACTCCTTTCACGTGAACAAGTTGCGCGGCAAGCAGGTCAATGAATTGCGCCGCAGCATTGGGTACGTGTTCCAGGATTTCCGCCTGCTGCCCAAGATGACGGTGTATGACAACGTGGCCTTTGCCCTGGAGGTCATCGGCACCAAGCGCCGCGAGATCGAAAAATCCGTGCCGGAAACCCTGGAACTGGTGGGCCTCGCGGCCAAGGCCAACCGCATGCCCGGCGAACTCTCCGGCGGTGAACAGCAGCGCGTGGCCATCGCGCGCGCCTTCGTGAACCGCCCCAAGGTTTTGCTTGCCGACGAACCCACCGGCAACCTCGATCCCGATACCTCGGACGGGATCATGAACCTGCTCACGCTGATTAACCGCACTGGTACCACGGTGATCGCCTCCACCCACAACGCCCGCGCCGTCAATGACATGCGCCGCCGCGTGATCGAGCTGAAGCTCGGTGACCTGGTGCGCGATGATGCCCACGGCGTGTACGGCGAGTCCCGCTAGCGCGATAAGAAAGGTAAAGCCACGATGAACACCGGATTCGTGCTGCGCGAGGCCACCAAGGGCCTCGCCCGCAATATCACCATGACCATCGCGCTGGTGATTACCACCGCGATTTCCCTGGCGCTTTTGGCCACGGGATTCCTGGTGACCAACATGACCTCGGAGACCAAGGAGATTTACCTTGACCGCGTGGAGGTGATGATCCAGTTAGACGAGGACATCTCCAGCGGAGATGAGGACTGTTCTTCCGAGGAATGCCAGGAGGTGTACTCCGCCCTTGACGGCGCCGAGGGCGTGGAGAGCGTGAAGTACCGCTCCCGCGAGCAGTCCTACGAGCGCTTCGTGGAGGTGTTCCAGGACACCGACCCGGAGCTGGTCAAGGACACCGATAAGGACGCCCTGCCCGCCGCTCTGCATGTGCGTTTGACCGATCCCCTGGACACCGCCCCGCTGGCCGCGGTGGAGGATATGCCGCAGGTGGCGGAGATCGTGGACCAGGTGGATGACCTGCGCGGGGCCACGGATAACCTCGACTCCGTGCGCAACGCCACCTTCCTTCTCGCCGCGGTGCAGGCCGTGGCCGCCATCTTCCTCATCGCAAACATGGTGCAGATCGCGGCCTATAACCGCCGCGATGAGATGGCGATTATGCGCATGGTGGGTGCCTCGCGCTGGTACACCCAGGCCCCCTTCATCCTGGAGGCCGTGGCCGCCACCCTGATCGGTGCGGTGTTCTCCACCATCGGGCTCTTCCTGGGCAAGACCTTTGTGGTGGACAAGGCCCTCTCCGGCCTCTACGAGGCGAAACTCATCGCGCCGATTACCAGCTCCGATATTTGGCTGGTGGTGCCCGGCGTGGTGCTCGTGGGCGTGATCTTTGCCGCCCTGACCGCGCAGATCACGCTGAGGGCGTATGTGCGCAAGTAACCCTCCGGGGTAGCATGGCTATCACTATGGCCAAAAAGAAGAAAAAGAAGGTGGTGGGTGGCAGCGGAGTCATTGCCAGCAATCGCAAGGCCCGCCACGATTACACCATTCTAGAAACCTACGAGTGCGGCATCGCGCTCGTGGGCACGGAGGTGAAATCCCTCCGCGAGGGCAAGGCCTCCCTGGTGGAGGCCTTTGCTACCGTCGATGACGGCGAGGTGTGGCTGCGCCACCTCCACATTCCCGAATACTCCCGGGGCTCCTGGACTAATCACTCCCCGCGCCGAGTGCGCAAACTTCTGCTGCACCGCCGCGAGATCGACTCCATCATGGGCAAGGTGCGCGATGGGCGCAAGACCCTCGTGCCGCTCTCCCTGTACTTCAAGGGCGGCCGCCTCAAGGTGGAACTGGGACTGACGGAGGGCAAGCAGGCCTACGACAAACGCCAGAGCATTAAGCGCCGCACCGAGGAGCGCGAGATCGTGCGCGACCTGGGCCGCAAGATCAAGGGAATCCATGCATGAGCGTGACCACGCTCAAGGTTCACGATCTGCTCCAGGGGAGCGCGCATGCTCGGGGGAGCGCGGTGCTGGTGGATCGACTCTGGCCCCGAGGCGTGGCCAAGAGCGACCTCGCCCACGACCTCTGGCTGCGCGAGGTTGCCCCCAGCCCGGACCTGCGCCGCTGGTTTGGGCACGACCCGCAGCGCTTCGAGGAGTTCTCCCGCAGGTACCGGGAGGAACTCGATGAGGGGAACGCGGAGGTGGATCGGCTCGTGGAGATGGTCCGCGCGGGCGACGTGTGCCTGCTCTACGCCGCGCGCGACCGCGAACACAACCACGCCGCGGTGCTCGCGGAGTGGCTTAACGACGCCGCGAGGCTTGCTCCCGGCGATACCGAAACGGTAGAGTAAGCCGGACTGCAAAGAAAGAGCACGACCCGCTTTGCATGAGGGGCCGATTTTTGGTTTCGACTCCGTGAATGTCACCAGGGGAAGCGTGCCGGTGCAGGCTAGAGACCACCGTAAGCGTCGTAGCAACCTGATAAGCGCCGAGAACACTCAGCGCGACTACGCCCTCGCTGCCTAATTAGCGAGCGCGTGTCTGTCAGCCCAGGATGCGTCCCCGTCCTGGAATCTGGCATCGACTAAGGGACTTGCTGTAAGGCCGTGTCAGCGGGGCCTCACAGGACTCCTACCGTTGGCTGGGCTCATCATCTGGACGCGTTCGCCCGATCCAGAGAGCCGAGTAGAGATTCCGCGCGGACTGCGCACGGAGAAGCCCTGGTGAGGTCGCGGAGGACCCGGGTTCGATTCCCGGCGGCTCCACAAAGCCCCTGAACAGCGTTGCTGCTCAGGGGGCTTTTCTTTGATTTAGGGTGTCTGACCTGTGGATATAGCAAGTATGCTATAGCGTTCCATAGGGCGCGGTAAGGCGCTTTCGCGCCCCATTTTTTGGCTTAACCCCATTTTTACCCCACGAACCCCACGGCGGAGTGATTAATGGTGTGGAAGATCGGGCACCGGCGGGTGCTGATTCACTCCCGGTATGTGCTTGATTCCCCAGTTTTGCAGCGCCTCCAGGATGGGGGCGAGGTCGTACCCCTTGGGGGTGAGCGCGTAGGCGGCGCGGGTTCTGCTGCCCTCCTCCTTGTATTCCTCCTTGGCGAGGATCCCGGCCTCCGTGAGTTTGCGTAGGCGCGCGGAAAGGAGATTGCGGGGGCAACCGAGGCTCCGCTCGATCTCGTTGAACTTGGTGTGCCCGAGGTAGAGGTCGCGCAGGATGAGGAGCGTCCATTTTTCGCCCAGGAGTTCCAGGCTTGCGGCTATGGGGCAGGTGTTTTCCTCCGGGACGTTTGTATCTTCCGTGCTTGCCATGCGCCAACCTTTCATCTAAGTTTACTTTTAATACTCATTTACTTTAATGGGGAGCCGGTGCGGTGAAAAGTTATGTTCTGCGATCGTATGATAACGGTGGCCAGTGGGGGTGGGAGGATCGCCCCGTGCCGCAGCCCGGCCCCGGCGAGGTACTGGTGAGGGTGCGCGCGGCGGGGTTGAATCCTTTGGACCGCATGATTGCGGAGGGGCAGTTCAAGCAGCTCTTCTCGTACTCCCTGCCGCAGGTGATGGGGCAGGAACTGGCAGGCATCGTGGAAAAGGTGGGGCCGGGAGTGGCCTCGGATTGGATGGGGGAAAAGATTTTTACGCGCCCCTCCATTCACGCCCTGGGTGCTTTCGCAGAATACGCCGTGGTTCGCGCTGAGGATTATTGCCCCCATGCCGAATAATCTCACCTTTGCGGAGGCGGCGTCGTTACCGCTGGTCCTACTCACCGCCATCCAGGCTTTTACGGAAAAGGTGCAGATTAGGCCCGGGGATAAGGTATTTATTCAAGGGGGTGCGGGCGGGGCCGGTTCCATTGCTGTGCAGGTGTCAAAGTATCTGGGCGCGACGGTGGCCACCACAGTGAGCACGAAGAATGTGGAGTTGGCCAGGCAATTGGGTGCCGATGTGGTGGTGGATTACAGAACTCAGCGCTATGAGGATCATGTGCGGGATTATGATGTTGTGCTCGATACCCTGGGTAAGGGGGAAACGGTGCGGTCGATGAGCGTGTTGCGGCCGGGCGGCACCGTGGTTTCCCTCGCGGGGGATCCCGATGCGGATTTTGCGCGCCAGGTGGGCAGGCCTTTCTTGGTGCCCGTGATGTGGGCATTGGGTGCCAAGGTTCGCCGGGAGGCGAAGAAGCGCGGAGTGAATTATAGGTTCCTCTTTATGCGGGCGCACGGTGGGCAATTGGCGGATTATTCTGCGGCGATAGAAGCGGGAAAGATAAAACCGCTTGTGGGCCACATATTTCCCTTTGCGGAATTGGAGGAGGCCCTGAAACTATCGGCCTCGGGTAAGTCTAACCCCGGCAAAATTGTCGTGGAGATGGAGTGACGGGGGTGGGAGGGGGTGGCGGTCTGGTCTTGCAGGGGTAGGCCATATGCTAGGGTTTCAGGTTAGGCTTGTCTAACAATACTTTCTGGAGGGAATCCTATGATCAAGAAGCGTTCTGCCCTTGCCGCGATCGTCGCGGCAGCCAGCCTTGCGCTGGTGAGTTGTTCTTCCGGGGGCGGGGAGCAGGGCACGAGCCAGGCGAGCGACGCCACCACCGTGTCTGTGGAGGATAACCACGGCACGCAGGAGGTTTCCGTTCCTGCGTCCAAGGTGGCTGCCACGGATAACCGCAGTTTCGAGCTGCTGGATAAGTGGGATGTGGATTTGGTGGCAGCTCCTAAGCCGTTGATTCCTTTTACCGTGACGAATTACGCGAACGATGATTCCATCGTGGACCTGGGCTCGCACCGGGAACCCAATCTGGAGGCTTTGGCCGCGGCTCAGCCGGACCTGGTGATCAACGGGCAGCGCTTTACCCAGTATTACGAGGACATCGTGAGCCTGAATCCCGAGGCCACGGTGGTGGAACTGGAGCCGCGCGAGGATAAGCCGCTGGCGGACGAACTCAAGCGACACACCCTCGCCCTGGGGGAACTCTTTGCCAAGAACAAGGAGGCGCAGGAAACGGTAGAGGCTTTCGACGCCGCCCTGGCCCGCGCCAAGAAGGCTTACGACGGCTCCGCCACGGTGATGGCGGTGAATGTGACGGGTGGCGAGATCAATTACATCGCCCCGATCACCGGGCGCACCTTTGGCCCCATCTTCGAAATGCTGAATCTGAAGCCTGCCCTGGAAGTGGAGAATGCTTCCGAGGATCACCGCGGCGATGATATTGGTGTGGAGGCCATTGCGGAGGCCAATCCCGATTGGTTCTTTGTGCTCGACCGCGATGGTGCGGTGAGCGCACGCACGGAGCCCGGCTTTGTTAAGGCCCAGCAGATCGTGCAGGATAACGCGGTTCTTTCCAACCTCGCGGCGGTCAAGGACAAGCACGTGTACTACGCGCCGCAGGATACTTATACCAATGAGTCCATTCTTACCTACACCGAGATTCTTAATGGCATCGCGGATGCCTTCGAGTCCGGTGCGGGGAACGATGAGACGGCATAGCCGCACCCCGTAATGCGAGGAGCCTGCCCTATGTGGGTGGGCTCTTCCCCTTTATTCTTGTCAGGGTATTTATGCGTACTTTTGCCTTCCCCCTTGCCGTCGGGGTGGTGCTGATCTTATTGGTGCTTTCCCTCTTCAACGGGGAATACAGCATCTTCGAGCATGACGATGGCCGAGAGATGTTTATGCTCACCAGAATCCCCAGGACCGCCGCCCTGGTTCTAGCCGGTGCCGCCATGGCGATGTCCGGCCTAGTCATGCAGCTTCTTACCCAAAACCGCTTTGTGGAGCCCACCACCACGGGCACCACGGAATGGGCGGGCCTGGGGCTGCTCTTTGTGATGTACTTTCTCCCCTCTGCCAGCATTCTGGGGCAGATGGCGGGAGCCGTTCTCTTTGCCTTCATCGGCACGATGGTCTTTTTTCTTTTCCTGCGCCGGGTATCCCTGCGTTCCTCCCTCATCGTGCCCATCGTCGGCATCATGCTCGGCGCGGTGGTCAGCTCCATCTCCACGTTCTTTGCCCTCAAGACGGACATGCTGCAAAGCCTGGGCGTGTGGTTTGCGGGGAGTTTCACTTCGGTAATCCGGGGGCAGTGGGAAGTCCTCTTACTTGTTCTCGTGGTGGTGGCCGCGGTGTTCTTCTTTGCCGATCGCCTCACCGTGGTGGGGCTGGGGCAGGACATCGCCACGAATGTAGGTGTGAACTATAACCGCATGATCCTCGTGGGGACCTCGCTCATCGCGGTGGCCACCGGAGTGGTCACCGTGGTGGTGGGGAACCTGCCTTTCCTTGGGCTCATCGTGCCCAATATCGTCTCCATGTTCCGCGGCGATGACCTCCGCTCCAATCTCCCGTGGGTGTGCCTGCTGGGCGTGGGCGTCGTTACCGTCTGTGATCTGCTGGCGCGCACGGTGATTGCGCCCTTTGAGATCCCAGTCTCGGTGGTTCTCGGCGTGCTTGGATCGGTGGTCTTTACCCTGTTGATTATCAGGAGGACACGATGAGCGTTTTTGCTTCCTCCCGGGCCCGCTATAAGTATTGGCTGATCATGGGGGCGCTATTACTCGTCGGGGGACTCGCAGCCTTTGGCCTGCTGGCCTATAACAACCCCATGCCCGTGGGCTCCGAGGTATTTTGGCGTATCGCGCAGCGGCGCATGGACGCGGTGATCGCGATGGCGATTGTGGCCTTATGCCAAGCGATGGCCACGGTGGCCTTTCACACGGTGACCAATAACCGGATCATCACCCCCTCCATCATGGGATTTGAGTCTCTCTACGTGGCCATTAATACCGCCACCGTGTACTTCTTTGGGGTAACCGGGCTGCTGGAGGCGCGTAATCTCACCATGCTGCTCATTCAGATCGCCCTCATGGTGGGACTTTCCTTGATCCTCTATAGCTGGCTGCTCTCCGGCAAAAATAATCTCCACGCCATGCTGCTCATCGGCATCGTGATCGGCGGCGGATTGGGCTCGCTATCCACGTTCATGCAACGCTTGCTTACCCCCAGCGAGTTCGATGTTCTCACCGCTCGGCTCTTCGGTTCGGTGAATAATGCCGATCCCGCCTATTACCCGGTGGTGATCCCGCTGTGCCTTGGCGCGGCGCTCATTCTGTATCTGCTCTCGCGTCGGCTCAACGTGATCTCCCTGGGGCGCGAGGTCGCCACCAATTTGGGAGTGGGGTATCGGGGGGCCTCGATAGGCATTCTTGTGTTGGTTTCCGTGCTCATGGCGGTATCCACGGCCTTGGTGGGTCCGATGACATTCCTGGGCTTTTTGGTGGCCACGCTGGCCTACCAATTCTCCGATACCTATGACCACCGATACGTATTCCCGATGGCCTTTGTCACCGCTTTTACCGTGCTGACCGGGGCTTACTTCCTGATGAACCACGTTTTCTACGCCCAGGGTGTGGTGTCCATCATCATTGAATTGGTGGGTGGATGCGTATTCCTCGCGGTGCTTTTGAGAAAGGGACGCCTGTGATTGAACTGCGCAATGTGCATAAAAACTACAACGATGAGGTTTCCATCGGCCCGGTGAATCTCAGCATTCCCGCAGGCGGTATTACCGCCCTGGTGGGGCCCAACGGTGCGGGGAAATCTACGTTGCTCACGCTCATTGGCCGCCTCTTGGACATGGACGAGGGGCACATCGAGGTGGCTGGCTATGACATCACGAGCACCAAGTCTGCTGATCTGGCAAAGATCGTGTCCATTCTGCGGCAGGAAAATCACTTCATCACCAAGCTCACCGTGCGGCAATTGGTGGGCTTTGGCCGCTTTCCCTATAACAAGGGGCGGCTCACAGCGCGGGACGATGAGATCATCTCCAGATACATCGAGTTCCTCAACCTCACGGAACTAGAGGGGCGCTACCTGGATCAACTCTCGGGAGGGCAGCGGCAGCGGGCGTACGTGGCCATGGTGCTGTGCCAGGAAACCGAGTATGTGCTTCTCGACGAACCCCTCAACAACCTCGACATTGCTCATTCCGTGGAGATGATGAAGCACCTGCGGCGCGCGGCGGAGGAGTTTGGGCGCACCTTCATCATCGTTCTTCACGACATCAACTACGCCGCGCGCTATGCCGATTACGTGTGCGCCGTGAAGAACGGCTCGGTGGTGGAGTTCGGGCCCACGGAGGAGGTGATGGTGGGGGAGACGCTGACCGAGATCTTTGATTCCCCGATCACCGTGATCGACGGTCCCGACGGTCTACTTGCGTGTTACCACTAGAAAACACCCTCTGACCTGGTTGTTTGTGTGTTGTGGGGTGGGTGTGTAGATTTATCGGAGTCGCCGCGACACCCCCGGGGAAGCATTCACTAGAGAATCTACCCCGTAGGTTATATGGGTTTGTGGCGTGTGTTGTGTGAGAACTCGATAGCGTACCAATGCACAATTACTGAGACAGGACTGTGTGGTTTTGTTTCGGTAGATAGTGTTGTGTTCATCAAGGAACACCCCCCTATTTTTCGCACCCATGTGTTGGGTGTGGGGTGTGTGCCAGTCATGGTCGGCAGGCCATGGGAATATAATCATGTGATGATATTGCTACCACGTCCTTGTGTGGTGTGGTGGTTGGCTGATGAATAGTTTTTGAATCTTTTGTCAGTTTATTTGTTTTGCTAGGTTTGGGCTTTTCACGAGCCTTTTTTGTGGAGAGTTTGATCCTGGCTCAGGACGAACGCTGGCGGCGTGCTTAACACATGCAAGTCGAACGGAAAGGCCCCTTCGGGGGTACTCGAGTGGCGAACGGGTGAGTAACACGTGGGTGATCTGCCCTCAACTTCGGGATAAGCTTGGGAAACTGGGTCTAATACCGGATAGGACCCCTCTTTAGTGTGAGGGGTGGAAAGTTTTTTCGGTTGGGGATGAGCTCGCGGCCTATCAGCTTGTTGGTGGGGTAATGGCCTACCAAGGCGTCGACGGGTAGCCGGCCTGAGAGGGTGTACGGCCACATTGGGACTGAGATACGGCCCAGACTCCTACGGGAGGCAGCAGTGGGGAATATTGCACAATGGGCGCAAGCCTGATGCAGCGACGCCGCGTGGGGGATGAAGGCCTTCGGGTTGTAAACTCCTTTCGCTACCGACGAAGCCCTTTGGGGTGACGGTAGGTGGAGAAGAAGCACCGGCTAACTACGTGCCAGCAGCCGCGGTAATACGTAGGGTGCGAGCGTTGTCCGGATTTACTGGGCGTAAAGAGCTCGTAGGTGGTTTGTCGCGTCGTCTGTGAAATTCCGGGGCTTAACTCCGGGCGTGCAGGCGATACGGGCATAACTTGAGTGCTGTAGGGGTAACTGGAATTCCTGGTGTAGCGGTGGAATGCGCAGATATCAGGAGGAACACCGATGGCGAAGGCAGGTTACTGGGCAGTTACTGACGCTGAGGAGCGAAAGCATGGGTAGCGAACAGGATTAGATACCCTGGTAGTCCATGCTGTAAACGGTGGGCGCTAGGTGTGAGCCTCTTCCACGGGGTTTGTGCCGTAGCTAACGCATTAAGCGCCCCGCCTGGGGAGTACGGCCGCAAGGCTAAAACTCAAAGGAATTGACGGGGGCCCGCACAAGCGGCGGAGCATGTGGATTAATTCGATGCAACGCGAAGAACCTTACCTGGGCTTGACATACACCGGACCGGCGCAGAGATGCGTTTTCCCTTTGTGGCTGGTGTACAGGTGGTGCATGGTTGTCGTCAGCTCGTGTCGTGAGATGTTGGGTTAAGTCCCGCAACGAGCGCAACCCTTGTCTTATGTTGCCAGCACGTGGTGGTGGGGACTCATGAGAGACTGCCGGGGTTAACTCGGAGGAAGGTGGGGATGACGTCAAATCATCATGCCCCTTATGTCCAGGGCTTCACACATGCTACAATGGTCGGTACAGTAGGTTGCGATACCGTGAGGTGGAGCTAATCCTTGTAAAGTCGGCCTTAGTTCGGATTGGGGTCTGCAACTCGACCCCATGAAGTCGGAGTCGCTAGTAATCGCAGATCAGCAACGCTGCGGTGAATACGTTCCCGGGCCTTGTACACACCGCCCGTCACGTCATGAAAGTTGGTAACACCCGAAAACCATGGCCTAACCCTTATGGGAGGGAGTGGTTGAAGGTGGGATTGGCGATTGGGACGAAGTCGTAACAAGGTAGCCGTACCGGAAGGTGCGGCTGGATCACCTCCTTTCTATGGAGTTTTTGTTTTTGGAATCTGGGTGGAGGCACGCCTTTTTTTGTTGTGGGTGGGTGTGGTGGACATGGTTGTTTGGTTGTGTGTTGGTGCGTTGTTGGGTGTCTGGCGCAGCATGTTTGTTGTGTCTTGTGCCCCACTAGCCGGATGGTAGGCCTGTGTGTTTGCTGTTGTGGTGGTGGGGGTGTGTTGTGTGAGAACTGTATAGTGGACGTGAGCATCTTTATTTTTCTGTGTGTTGTGTTTTTGTTGCTTGTAAGGGCGCATGGTGGATGCCTTGGCATGCTGAGCCGATGAAGGACGTGGAAGGCCGCGATAGGCCTCGGGGAGTTGTCAATCGAGCGTTGATCCGAGGGTGTCCGAATGGGGAAACCTGGCCAGTGTCATTGCTGGTTACCCACTGCTGAATGTATAGGTGGTGTGGGGGTTTACGCGGGGAAGTGAAACATCTCAGTACCCGTAGGAGAAGAAAACAATTGTGATTCCGCTAGTAGTGGCGAGCGAACGTGGATTTTTGGCTAAACCTGGTGCGTGTGATACCTGGCAGGGGTTGCGTGTTAGGGGTTGTGGGATGCATGCGTGTCGTATCTGCCTAGTGCGACGCAGAACATCATTGATTAGCGGAAGTGGTTTGGAATGGCCTGCCGGAGTGGGTGAGAGTCCCGTACGTGAAGGTTGGTGGTGTTGTGTGGTGTGTGTTCCCGAGTAGCAGCGGGCTCGTGGAATCTGCTGTGAATCTGCCGGGACCACCCGGTAAGCCTGAATACTCAGTGTGACCGATAGCGGATAGTACCGTGAGGGAATGGTGAAAAGTACCCCGGGAGGGGAGTGAAATAGTGCCTGAAACCGTGTGTCTACAATCCGTCAGAGCCTTTTTGTGGGGTGATGGCGTGCCTTTTGAAGAATGAGCCTGCGAGTCAGCGGCATGTCGCGAGGTTAACCCGTGTGGGGTAGTCGTAGCGAAAGCGAATCCTAATGGGGTGTTGTTAGTGGCATGTTCTGGACCCGAAGCGGGGTGATCTACCCATGGCCAGTGTGAAGCAGCTGTAAGAGGTTGTGGAGGCGCGAACCCACGTAGGTTGAAAACTGCGGGGATGAGCTGTGGGTAGGGGTGAAAGGCTAATCAAACTCCGTGATAGCTGGTTCTCCCCGAAATGCATTTAGGTGCAGCGTCACATAAGCTTGCTGGAGGTAGAGCTACTGGTTGGTTGAGCGGGACTATCATCTTAGCAATGTCAGCCAAACTCCGAATGCTGGTTTAAGTGTTGTGTGGCAGTGAGACTGTGGGGGATAAGCTCCATTGGTCGAGAGGGAAACAGCCCAGATCGTCGGCTAAGGCCCCTAAGGGTGTGCTAAGTGGAAAAGGATGTGGGATCGCGAAGACAGCCAGGAGGTTGGCTTAGAAGCAGCCATCCTTGAAAGAGTGCGTAATAGCTCACTGGTCGAGTGGTTCTGCGCCGACAATGTAGTGGGGCTTAAGTACACCGCCGAAGCCGCGGCAAACATTTTTGTTTGGGTAGGGGAGCGTCGTGCATGTGTGGAAGCATGGGGGTGACCCTGTGTGGAGTGTGTGCGAGTGAGAATGCAGGCATGAGTAACGTTTGGCAAGTGAGAATCTTGTCCGCCGTATAACTAAGGGTTCCTGGGTCAAGTTCGTCTTCCCAGGGTGAGTCGGGGCCTAAGGCGAGGCCGACAGGCGTAGTCGATGGATAACCGGTTGATATTCCGGTACCCGTGTGTGTGCGAAAAGTGGTGAATCGGTGATACTAACCGCCCACCGGCATGCTGTTAATCTCTTTGAGGTTGTGGTGTTGTTGGTGCGTGGGGCCTGAGCTGGTAGTAGCCAAGTGATGGGGTGACGCAGGGAGGTAGCTGGGCCACTTATTGGATTGTGGTGTAAGCGTGTGGCACAGGGTATTGGTAAATCCGTATCTGTTTGTGTGAGGCGTGATGCGTAGCCCTTTTTTGGGTGATGTTGGTGATCCTGTACTGTCGAGAAAAGCCTCTAGCGAGTGCATGTGCGGCCCGTACCCTAAACCGACACTGGTGGTTTGGTAGAGTATACTAAGGCGTTCGGGTGAACTGTGGTTAAGGAATTCGGCAAATTGTCCCCGTAACTTCGGGAGAAGGGGACCCCTACGTGTTGCATCATCTTTGCGGTGGTGTGGTGTGTGGGGGCGCAGAGGATAGAGGGAAGCGACTGTTTATTAAAAACACAGGTCCGTGCGAAGACGTGAAGTTGATGTATACGGACTGACGCCTGCCCGGTGCTGGAAGGTTAAGAGGACCTGTTAGAGCTTTTGTGTTCGAAGCGGAGAATTTAAGCCCCAGTAAACGGCGGTGGTAACTATAACCATCCTAAGGTAGCGAAATTCCTTGTCGGGTAAGTTCCGACCTGCACGAATGGCGTAACGACTTCCCTGCTGTCTCAACCACAGGCCCGGTGAAATTGCAGTACGAGTAAAGATGCTCGTTACGCGCGGCAGGACGAAAAGACCCCGGGACCTTCACTATAGCTTGGTATTGTTGTTTGGTTCGGTTTGTGTAGGATAGGTGGGAGACTGTGAGGCATTCACGCTAGTGGGTGTGGAGTCGTTGGTGAAATACCACTCTGGTCGGATTGAGCATCTTAACCTTGGCCCATGATCTGGGTTGGGGACAGTGCCTGGTGGGTAGTTTAACTGGGGCGGTTGCCTCCTAAATGGTAACGGAGGCGCCCAAAGGTTCCCTCAGCTTGGTTGGTAATCAGGTGTTGAGTGTAAGTGTATAAGGGAGCTTGACTGTGAGAGTGACGGCTCGAGCAGGGACGAAAGTCGGGACTAGTGATCCGGCACCTACTTGTGGTTGTGGTGTCGCTCAACGGATAAAAGGTACCCCGGGGATAACAGGCTGATCTTCCCCAAGAGTCCATATCGACGGGATGGTTTGGCACCTCGATGTCGGCTCGTCGCATCCTGGGGCTGGAGTAGGTCCCAAGGGTTGGGCTGTTCGCCCATTAAAGCGGCACGCGAGCTGGGTTTAGAACGTCGTGAGACAGTTCGGTCTCTATCCGCCGCGCGCGTGGAAACTTGAAGAAGGCTGACCCTAGTACGAGAGGACCGGGTTGGACGTACCTCTGGTGTGCCAGTTATTCTGCCAAGGGTAGGGCTGGTTGGCTACGTACGGGAGGGATAACCGCTGAAAGCATCTAAGCGGGAAGCCTGTTTTGAGATGAGGTTTCGTGTGAGGTTCCCTGTAGATGATGGGGTTGATAGGCTAGGTCTGTAAGCCATGTGAGTGGTGTGGTGACTGGTACTAATTGGCCGAAGTTTTAACAAAAAACATGCGTTGTGTAACGAGCACACAGTTTGTGTGGTGTTTGCGTCTGCTGTGCAGTGTCTGGCATGACACGCCCCTGTGGGGTGGTTGGTTGTGTTGGTGGTTGATGGTGGTGGGGAAACGCCCGGTCCCTTTTCGAACCCGGTAGCTAAGCCCATTTCATGCTGATGGTACTGCATTCGTTGGGGTGTGGGAGAGTAGGTTGCCGCCAACACTAAAAATTCATAAGTAGGAGGGTGGTGTAAGGAAACCAGGAGATGGTTTCTTTACACCACCCTCTTCTTTGTTGTTGCTACCCTAAAGCAATGAACATATCCCAACGCGTTTCCGTTATTGAACAGACGGTCTTTGCCGAGTTATCGGCCAAAGCCGAGCGGACAAAGGCAGTTAATCTGGCCCAGGGCTTCCCGGATGAGGATGGCCCCGCACGCATGCTAGAGATCGCCCGAGGCCAGATAGCCACTGGCCATAATCAGTATGCACCGTTGATCGGCACCCCGGAATTACGCCAGGCCATTGTCAAGGATCGCCGCAAACGCCTGGGGCAGAACTGGGCCCCGGATTCGGAGGTGTGCGTGACCTCGGGGGCCACGGAGGGAATCATGGCGGCGGTGCTGGCTACGGTGAATCCGGGGGACGAGGTGATCGTGATCGATCCCTTCTATGACTCCTACGGGGCGGCCATTTCCTTCGCCGGTGGTATCCGGCGCAGCGTTCCCCTGAACATGACTCAAGAGGGCACCTGGGCCCTGGATTTTCCCGCTATCAGAAAGGCGCTGAGCCCCAATACCACGGCGATCATCGTGAATAATCCGCATAACCCCACGGGCGCGATCTTCTCAGAGGAACAGTTAAGTACCTTAGCTGAACTGGTCAAGGAACATAGCCTCACGGTGATCTCCGATGAGGTCTATGAGCGTCTGCTATTGCCGGGGGAGGAGTTCATCCCCACCGCTAGCGTCGCGGGATTGAGGGAGCAGACCATCACGGTGTCCTCGGCATCAAAGAGTTTCAACGTCACGGGGTGGAAAACCGGCTGGGTGCTGGGCCCGGAGCCCCTGGTGGCGGCGGTGACTAAGGCCAAGCAGTTCCTTACCTTTGTCAGCGCCACGCCTTTTCAGGCGGCGGTCGCCCATGCGTTACGGGAGGAGGAAACATGGGTCACACAGTGGCAGGAAAAAATCACCCGCCGCAGGGCGCTGTTAGCGGATGCCCTGGAAAGCAGCGGCTGGCGGGTACACCCCACGCGGGGATCGTACTTTCTGGTGGCTCGGGAGCCCCACGAGGGGGCGTTGCCGGAAGGCGTGGTGGCGCTTCCGGTGGCCGCGCTAAGCGACTTCCCGGAGCGTTGGGAGGGCTATTATCGCTTTGCCTTTTGCAAGAGCGAGGAAGCAACAGCGGAGGCCGCCCGCCGGATAAAGCAAGGAGGATAACACAGGCCGAATAAAACCGGCTCGATAAAAACTTAGAGCACCAGCAGATTGAACCGCGTGGCCTTGACCTTATCCAGGTTCTTGAGGTTCTTTTCCAGGATGTCCCACTCCTGGTGGGGGATGGCCTTGCGGGCGGCGGTGATCGCGTCGGGGTCGGGGGTGCCCCAGGCGATCGGCATGGGGGTGATCTCGTCCCAGTGGTCCTGGTTGCGGGTGGTGCGCCGCCCGGAGACGGCCACGGCGGGAACGCGGGTGCCGTACTTGCGATCATGCCCCTTGATGGAGGTCACGGTGCGCAGAGCGAGCCCCCAGCGCGGGGGCTTGTGCGGGTCGGCGTTGGTGTTCACCAGGGCCATGAGCACGATGTCGCGCGGATTGACCTCCGCGATGATGGCGGGGGCGAGGGGGTAGGCGTCGTAAAGCTGCTGAGCACCGCCCACCTTGCTGGGGGCGATGATCCCGATGATGACAAAGACGATGGCGAGGACGGCAAAGACCCCGGCCACGATGACCCCGCCCACGCCGCCCACGAAGTTGGCGATACCCAGTCCCGCGGCGAGCAGCACCGCGCCCAGGAGAAAGGCGCTGAGGCGCAGGCGGCGGGTATCGCGCAGTAATTCGTTGTTTTTCTTGGCCCAGGCCTCGTCCACGGCGAAGGAAAATGGCACGGTGTCTCCTCTAGGTCAGGTCGGCGGCGTCGATGATGTGATAAGCGTAGCCCTGCTCCGCGAGGAAGCGTTGGCGGTGTACGGCGTACTGGGCGTCTAGGCTATCGCGGGTGACCACGGTATAAAAGTACGCCTCCCCGCCCTCGGCCTTGGGGCGCAGCAGTCGGCCCAGGCGCTGGGCCTCCTCCTGGCGGGAGCCGAAGGTACCGGATACCTGAATGGCCACGCTGGCCTCGGGGAGGTCGATGGAAAAGTTGGCCACCTTGGATACCACCAGGCGGTCGATCTCCCCGCTGCGGAACTGCTGGAAGTACCGTTCCCGCTTGGCGGTGCCGGTCGAGCCGTCGATAAGCGGGATCTGGTGCCGCGCGGCGATCTGCTCGATCTGCTCGATGTAGGCGCCGATGATGAGGGTGGGCTGCCCGGCGTGCTTGTTCAGCAGCGCCTCCACCACGGCGTCCTTGGATTGGGAGCAGGCGGCGATCCGGTAGTGCTCGCGGGCGGGCGCGGTGGCATATATCATGCGCTCCTCCTGGCTCATCGTGGTGCGCACCTCGGTGCAGTTCGCGGTGGCGATGAAGCCGGAGTTTTCCAGATCCTTCCAGGGGGCCTCGTAGCGCTGCGGGCCGATGAGGGAGAATACGTCTCCCTCGCGGCCGTCCTCGCGGACCAGGGTGGCGGTGAGGCCGAGCCGACGTCGTGACTGCAAATCGGAGGTCATGCGGAACACGGGGGCGGGCAGCAGGTGGACCTCGTCATAGATGATGAGGCCCCAGTCGCGGGAGTCGAAGAGTTCGAGCGCCCGGTATTCGCCCTTGTACTTGCGGGTGACCACCTGGTAGGTGGCGATGGTGATGGGGCGGATCTCCTTTTTCTCCCCGGAGTATTCCCCGATCTCCTCCGGGGTGAGGCTGGTGCGGCGCAGCAACTCATCGCGCCACTGCCGCCCGGCCACGGTGTTGGTGACCAGAATGAGAGTGGTGGCCTGGGCCTTGGCCATCGCCGCGGCCCCCACGATGGTCTTTCCGGCCCCACAGGGCAGCACCACCACGCCCGAGCCACCCGCCCAGAACGCCTCCGTGGCCTGGCTCTGATAATCGCGCAGCTGCCAGTCCTGGGTCAGCGCGAGGGGGTGGGCCTCCCCGTCCACGTAGCCCGCGCGATCCTCGGCGGGCCACCCGGCCTTGAGCAATTCCTGCTTGAGGCGGCCGCGCTCGGAGGGGTGCACGATCGCGCTGGTCCGATCCAGGCGGGTACCCAGCATGGGCGCGATGTTCTTGTGCCGCAGCAGTTCCTCCAGGATCGCCGCGTCCTCCGTCTCCAGAACCAGGCCGTGGGCGGGGTCCTTGTGCAGGCGGGTGCGGCCGTAGCGGGACATGGTCTCCGCGATGTCGATGAGCAGCGCCTGTGGCACGGGGAACCGGGCGAAGCGCTCCAGCACGTCCACGGCCTGCTCGGCATCGTGGCCCGCGGCCCGTGCGTTCCACAGGGCCAGCGGGGTGATCCGGTAGGTGTGAATGTGCTCCGGGGCGCGTTCTAGCTCCGCAAAGGGAGCCAGGGCGGCGCGGGCCTCATCGGCCTGCGGGTGCGCGGTTTCTAGGAGCACGGTCTTATCGGATTGCACGATGAGGGGGCCGGGCACGCGATTCCTTTACTTCCTCTGAGTCCGGGGCATGACCTTTTTATGGTACTAGTTCCACGGAGGTCACGCGGTGCAGGCCGATGCGGTGCGCGGTGCCGGTGGCCGGGTCCATTGCGTCTATGTGCCCGGCGGTGATGCGCAGGGGCCGCAGCGCGCGCCGCACCGCGTCCCCGTGCGCGTCCACATACTCCACGGTCACGGTGCGCGCGCCCCGGGCCGCCGCACCCAGTACCGCCACATGATCCTCCTCCTCGGGGGCCTGCGGGGCGCCCTCGGCGGCAAGGAGCTTATCGACGACCCCCGCTATCTTCTCCTCGGTGAGTTCCGGGGCGGCGGCGCGCGGCCGACGCCGCGAGCCCGAGGCGGTGATCCGCGCGGGTTCGGGGCGCAGATCAATGCTGATGCCCGAGGCATCCTCCGCGGCCGGGCGGAAGCCCGCCGCCTGCAACTCCGCGATGACGTTCCCCAGCGGCACCTCGGAGATCGCCACCGTGGGGGCCAGCGCGCGCAGGGAGGCGCTGGCGTGAACGGCGGCGGCGAGAGTGGTGGGGTCCTCGCAGCGCACGTAGCACAGCGCCGTCCCGCCGCGCAGGGCTCCGTGGCGGGTACCCATCTCCTCGACCAGATAGGTCAGCGCCTGCGGCAGAGGGCCAAGGGAGAGCCGATTGAGGAAGTCGAGGAGATCCCGGGCACTGCGCCCGGCGTCGAAGGCCCGGCGCACCGAGGCCTCGCTGAAGCGATATACCGAGGCCAGCCCCGGCGATTCTAGGTCCGCCATGAGGCTGAGCTCCGCCTCAACCCGGTATTCCAACGGGCCGGGGGCCAGGGCGGTCATGTCCGCTTGAACGATCACCTGATGGACGGTGGCGGGTACCAGATCGGCCAGATTGGCCTCGGGGCGAATGAGCGCGGTGGCGGCGGTGTTTGCGTTTTCTGCGGCGGCAGCAGTGGCAGTGGCAAAAGCAGAGGTGGCAGAGCCACCCGCCAGGACGCCCAGCCACTCGGCCTCCTCGCGCAGGTGGGCCCACGTCTCCGGGCCTATGCCGCTGGCGATCACGGGAGCGTGGAAGAGCGCGGCGCTGGCGGCCTCGACCTCGCTGAAGGCGGCGGGAGCGGTGGGAGCGGCGAGATAGGGGGCGAGCATGATCCCGCGCAGGGTGGGTAGACGGGGGTCCTCCTCGTCGAGAATCTTCTCTTCCGCCCAGTACGCCCAGCGCGAGGAGCGCCACCCGGTGACTAACAGCGTGAGGCGCTGGGCGGGTTCGGCCGCCAGCCAGGTATCCGCCTGCGGGGTGGGGGCGAGGTAGGAGTGATCCTCCTCCGGGAGGCGATCGGGCTCGCCGGCGTCCAGCAGGCCCGTGGCCTGCGCCAGGCAGAGAAGCCTTTTGGCCAGCGGCACCTCGATATGAAGATCGCGGGCCAGGCGGCGGGTCTCTCGGATACCGATTCCCCCGGCCCGCAGCAGCACCAGTGGGCGCTCGCCCAGCGCCGCGATGACCTGAGCGATCAGGCGCACGGCGTCGAGGCCGGCGGAGACTCCGGCCTCGTCCACGCCCCGGGTATCCTCCAGCGGCCTCCCGGTGGGTGGGGTCAGGGGAATGTGCGCGGGGCTGGCCCCGCGCAGCACCCGGCGCACCGCCAGGGGCAGGCGCACCGTGCGCTCGTCCACCCGGATCACTAACCCGGCCTCCACCAGGTTCTCCTCGCGGGTGAGCCCCATGCCCGCAGAGGAGGCCAGGGTATCGAGCATGGCGCGTCGGGTGGGATCGAGCCGGTCGAGTCGGTGGCCGATCTCCTCCTCGGTGAGGTCGGTATCGCCCAGGAGCCGCCAATCCGGGGACAGGCTACCCAGGACCTCCTTGAGGAGCATGACCTCCCCGTCCCCATAGAGCAACCCGGCTTCCGCCAGGCGTTGAAGGGCCGCGGCGGCGCGGTCGGCCCCCAGGTGCGGTTCGAGGCGGGCGAGGATGCGGCCGCGTTCCACCGGCTGAAACTCCGCGCCCAGATCAGCGGCGGCCTCGGCGGCGGAGAGTTCCGCTGCGGTAAGGCGGCGCAGGACGCGAGCCACGGAGGAACGAATCCGCAACCGGGTGGCCAGGGAGGCCACCGTGGGTGGGACGGGCAGGGCGGTATCCGGGCGCAGGCGCAGGAGTGCCGCGAGTTGCTGCGGGGTGCGGGCCTGGAGCCAGGTCTGATAGGAGAGGGGCATGGGTGTAAGGGAGGGGTAGCGCAGAGTTACCTTTTGCGGGGAACTTTGACAGAATAGGCGTATGTCTAAGGTTGAGAAAAAAGGGTACGTCGATCCGGGCTGGCCGCAGCACTTCGAGGGTGAAGGCCATGTGGTAACGGAACTTATTGGCCACTACGCCGGGGCTTTCAGCCCCTTTGGCGATGAGCTTTCGCTCCCGATCCCGCAGGAGGACCTGGGGTACGTCCACCCCTATACCCGGATCAATAAATAGGGAACGTACAAAGGTGGGGCCGCTGTTATCGCAACAGCGGCCCCACCTTTATCTGGATTAGAACAGGGTGATGATCTGCTTCAGGGCGGACTCCAGGGAATCCGTGCCCTCGGCCACGTACTGATCCAGGCCGGTCTCCGCCAGCACGGGCTCGATGACCTCGGAGGCCTCGGCGTAGAAGGCGTCCGCGTCATTGGAGTACTGGAAGAACAGGTCGGTCAGTTCCTCGGGAACCTCCAGTCCGGCCTTTTGCAGGGCGGTGAGGGCCAGGAAGTAGAGCTGGGTGGCGGGAGAAAGCGCCTCGCCGGAGGAGATCTCGGTGATGGTCACCTGCTCGCTCGAAGCCTGGGGGATCGAGGCGAAGTTCTCCGGCACGGAGGGAGCCTCGGCGGGCACGGCCTCTACCACCGGGGTCTCCGCGGGTGCGGAGGGGGCGGTGCGCTCGGTGGGGGCGGAGTTCAGGCCCAGGCGCTGGGAGCAGGCGGGCCATGCGCCCCAACCCTGGCTGGCCAGCACGCGCTCGGCCACCACGATCTGCTCCTCGCGGGTGGCCTGGTTGGCGGTGGGGGCGAACTCGCCGCCGCCGTGAGCGGTCCAGGTCTGCGGGTGGAACTGGAGGCCGCCATGGAAGCCGTTGCCGGTGTTGATGGACCAGTCGCCGCCGGCCTCACACTGGGCGAGGGCGTCCCAATCGGAATCCGGGGCGGCGGAGGCGGCGGGGGCGATCAGGGCCGAGGCGGTGCCCACGGCGATCGAGCCCAGGGCCAACTTGGCAAAGATGGAGCTGGTCATGGCGGTATGGCGTCCCATGGTCTGAGTTTTCCTCTCTGTGGCGCTTTACGCCGTTGAATGGATGAGATCGTGGTACCCGGTGGCACACTCGTTCACAATCAGGCGGCCCGCCGGGGAGGCGAACCGCGCCTGGGGATAGAGGCTAACGATTTATAACGTTTTTGTCACGTTTTTCTGGCCGTGGCGCGATTTTTTCTCGCGGGATGGGTGCTGGATGGGGAAACGGCGCTGGTGAGGGGCGTGAAGAAAGATTGTATGATGTGCGTCACGTAAAAGGTGCGGTGGTGCGGCTGTGACTTGCGGGGTGTATGATGTTTTATTTCGTTAAAAAGTGGTGCCAGAAAGAAAGAGGTGACTGCTCATGCCCGTAGGAAAGATGAAGTGGTACGACGCCGAGCGGGGGTTTGGCTTTGTCTCCAACCCCGGTGACGAGGACGTCTACGTGGGCAAGCAGGTGCTGCCGGAGGGGGTCACGGAACTCTACCCCGGCCAGCGCATCGAGTTTGACTTCGCCTCCGGGCGCAAGGGCCCCCAGGCCCTGCGCGTCAAGGTGCTGGATAAACCCCGCAAGCCGCACCACCGATACAACCCCGATCAGCTCAATAGCATGATCGCGGACGTGGTTTCCCTCCTGGAGGCCCGCGTACAGCCGGACCTGCGTGCCGGGCGCTTCCCGGATCGCAAGACCGGCCACCAGGTCGCGGAGATCCTGCGCGCCGTGGCTAAGGAGCTGGACGCCTAATCGCGCGGAACCTCGGAGTTACCTACGGACCACACGGTGGAAAAGGGCGTGGGCTCCCCCTGATCGTCCGTGCCGATGAGCGCGGAGTTCACCTCCACCACCATTAGGCGCGGGCGGGGGGCACCCTCCTCGGCGGGATCGACGGACCCGGGCACCGTCACGGACTTTTGCTGGTGCCCCTCGTAGATCGTCTCGTCGTTATAGGCGGGGTCATCGTAGATGGTGAGCAGGCTCCAGTGGTGGTCATACACCGGCTCGGGGAGGTCCAGCACCAGCTCATCGTTTTCTCCCACCGCCATCGTGGGCACCTCCCCGCCCTCGCAGGTGGCACCGACCTCGCACACCATGTACGGGGAGAGATCTTTCTTCTCCTCGCCCACGGTGGCGGTGAGCTGAATATCCTGCGGCTCGGGGTCGGGGCGGTCATTCCACCACGTTTGGAACAAGTACAGCGCCACGATCACGATCACCACGGTGATGAGCAGCGCGAGGATCTGCACCAGGGAGCGGTGCTTGCCTTTCTTTCTTGTGGCCATAAAAATCCAGTCTAATTAGTTCGGTGGGGTGCCGGTGGGCGATAATGGGCTTCGTGCCCACCCAACGATACGGAAAGAAAGATCGCACAAAGAACCCGCTGTTCTCGCGGCAGGCTACCGACGTCGCCGCCGAGGCCCTGGCCGAACTGGGGGAGGAGGCCGGAAGTCACGTGGGGGTGCAACCCGTAGACCGCCACGCGGCCATCCATCGCTTTGCCGCCGATATTCCCGGCTATGCCGGCTGGGAATGGCAGGTGGTGGTGGCCTGCGCGCCGGGCAGCCGCAAGGTGACGGTCAATGAGGTATCCCTGGTGCCGGCCCCCCACGGGGAGGCGCTGCGAGCACCCAAGTGGGTGCCCTGGGCGGAGCGCATTCAGCCCGGGGACCTGCACCCGGGCGATCTCATGCCCCCGGAGCCCGGCGATAGGCGCCTGACCAAGACTCCGCAGGGCTATGAACTCAGCGAGGCGGGCTTGAAAGAGGCGGTGCAGCGCTGGCGCACCGGGGACTTCGGCCCTACCAGTGAGTTCGCGGAAAAGGCCGCCCTGCACTGCGGAAACTGCGCCTTTTATCTGAGCATCGGGGAGCAGTGGGGCAAGAACTTCGGGGTGTGCGCCAACCAATACTCCGCCGACGGCCACCTGGTGCACGCCTCCTACGGGTGCGGGGCGCACTCGGAGACGCCACAGGAAAGCTCGCGCCCCACGGCGCGCGCCTTTGACGACGAACGCCCGATTTTTTAATTCATCACCGCACGAGAAAGCACACTATGGCTACCACCTTGGATCGTTACTTTCACATCACCGAGCGCGGCTCCACCCTTGGCACCGAGGTCAGGGCGGGCGTGGTCACCTTCTTCGCCATGGCCTACATCGTGGTGCTCAACCCGCTGATCCTGGGCACCACGGCCGATCACACCGGCACCACTCTCGGGATTCCCCAGGTGGCCGCCGCCACCGCCCTGGCGGCGGGCGTGATGACCATCGCCTTTGGGCTGATTGCCCGCTATCCCTTTGGTATTGCCGCGGGCTTGGGCATTAACACCCTGGTGGCCGTGACCCTGGTGGCGGGGGAGGGGCTGACCTGGCCGGAGGCGATGGGGCTGGTGGTGCTGGACGGCATCGTCATTGTGATCCTGGCTGTGAGCGGCTTCCGTGAGGCGGTGTTTAACGCGATCCCGGCCCCGATGAAGGCCGCCATCGGCGTGGGCATCGGTGCCTTCATCGCGCTGGTGGGCCTGGTGGACGCGGGCTTTGTCACCCGCGTGCCGGACGCTGCGGGCACCACCGTGCCGGTGGGGCTGGGCACGGACGGCTCGATTACCACCTGGCCCACCTTCGTGTTCGTGCTGGGCGTGCTGCTGTGCGGGGCGCTGGTGGTGCGCCGGGTGCGTGGCGGATTGTTCATCGGCATCGTGCTCACCACCGTGATCGCGATGGTGGCGCAGGCCCTGCTCAAGCCCACGGAGGATTGGTCGCTCGCGGTGCCCACCCTCCCGGAAACGCTCGGCGGGTTGCCGGATCTCTCCATCGTGGGGCAGGTGGATCTCTTTGGGGCCTTCGCCCGCATCGGTGCGCTCTCCGCCGCGTTGCTGGTGTTCACCCTGGTGCTGGCGAACTTCTTTGACGCCATGGGCACCATGACCGCGCTGGGCAAGCAGGCGGGGCTCGTCGATAAGCAAGGGAACCTGCCCAACCTCAAGCGTGCCCTCATCGTGGAGGGTGCGGGTGCCGTGGTGGGCGGCGCGGCCTCGGCCTCCTCGAACACCGTCTTTGCGGATTCTGCGGCGGGCGTGGGCGATGGCGCGCGCACCGGGCTGGCCAACGTGGTCACCGGCCTGCTCTTCCTCGCCGCGATGTTCCTCACCCCGCTGTACTCGATGGTGCCCATCGAGGCGGCGGCCCCGGTGCTCGTGGTGGTGGGTGCGATGATGATGGCGCAGGTGCGCGATATTGAGTGGGGGAGCTTCGAGGTGGCCTTGCCCGCCTTCCTCACCATCCTGGTCATGCCCTTTACCTATTCCATCGCCAATGGCATCGGGGTGGGATTTATCACCTTTACCCTCATGTCCGTGGCGGCGGGCAAGGCGCGGCAGGTGCATTGGATCATGTGGCTCGTCTCGGCGCTCTTTGTGGTGTACTTTGCCGTGGATCCGATTATGACGCTGATTCAGGGATAAACCATGAGAATACGCATTGATGATCCAGCCGACCCCCGCCTGGACGATATTCGCCACCTCAACACCGAGCGCACGGACCTGGTGGTGGCCGAGGGGCCGCTGGTGGTGGGCCGCCTGCTGGAATCCGCCTACCCCGTGCGGCAGGTGGTGGGCTTTCCCACCAAACTCGACGCCCTGAGCGTGCCGGAGGAGATCCCGGTGTACGAGGTCAGCCGGGAGACGCTGGCGGCGGTGGTGGGCTTTGATATGCACCGTGGCCTGGTGGCCACCGCCTCGCGCGTGACCGAGCGAACGCCCGCGCAGGTGCTCGATGGCGCGCGCACCGTGGCCGTGCTGGAGGGGGTGGGCGATCACGAGAACATCGGCGCGATCTTCCGCAACGCCGCGGGCATGGGCGTGGACGGGGTGCTCTTTGGCAACGGCTGCGCCGATCCGCTCTACCGGCGTTCCGTGCGCGTTTCCATGGGGCACGTCCTGCGCCTGCCCTTCGCCCACTTTGATGGCACCTTCACCACCTGGCAGCGCAGCCTCGACGAGGTGCGCGAGGCCGGGTTCCGGCTGGTCTCCATGACCCCGCACCCCCAGGCCGTACACCTGGCCGAGGCCCTCGACGGCGCGGAGAAGGTGGCGCTGCTGGTGGGCGCGGAGGGGCCGGGGCTTACCGAGCACGCCATGCGGGCCACCGACGTCCGCGCCCGGATCCCCATGGCCCCGGGCACGGACTCGCTCAACGTGGCTACCTCCGCCGCGATCGCGTTCTATGAGAGGCAGCGGCAGTTATTCCACCGCTAGCCCAGCCGAGCAGCGGCACCGCGATGAGTAGCAGCAACCACAGCGACCACGGAACATCCCCGGCGGAGCCGCCTCGCGCCAGGAACTGAAGGATCAGGATGGCGGCGAACCCGGAGAATACCCCGATGACGGCGATGAGCAGGGATTGCATGGCCGCGATCCGGGAAAGCAGGCGCGGCGGGGCGCCGATGGCCCACATGATGGAAAGATCCGCGCGCGTCTCGCCCACGGAGAGCACGGCGAGCAGGATCATCACCGCCAGGCAGGCGATCGAGAGCAGGGTGAGCGGGATGATGTAGTGCTCCCGGAGCCGGTGGAGGTGATCGGGGAAGAAGGAGACGTCGATGAGTTCCTGATTGGTGCGCCGAGCCGAGAACTCCTGGCGCATGGTGAGTTCCTGGGTGGGGAAGAAGAGGGCGCGATCCAGGTAGGTGCGCTGCCCCTCGCGCGGGGCGGTAATCTTCCCACCGAACTGGCTCTCCACCACCTCGCCGCGCTCCAGGGCGCGCTGGGCCTCGGCGATGCCCTCGGCGTCCAGGTCCGTGGTGGTGTAGCGCAGGTAATCGGGCAGGCGTGCGGGTTCGATGACCTGGGTGCTGTCATCGAGATCCCGGTACACGTACACCGGTGGAACCCCGCCGATGGCCTGGGAGAGCTCCTGAATCTCCTTTTCCACCGGGGCGCTATCGGCCAGGTACGCCTTTGCCTGTGCGTTCACCACGGGCGTGGTGTGGCTTCCGTCCCCCTGAACGTACTGATAGGGGCTGCCCAGGGACATCGCGCCGATGACAAAGCTTAAGCCCAGGATCGCGGCGATCGCGGGGGCGGTGCGGTGTACCTGCCGGAACAGATCGCGCAGGGCCAGGCGCAGCGCCACCGGCCCCCGCGCGGCCCACCGGGAGAGCAGCCACAGCAGCGCCGGGGTGCTGGTCACCGCGCCGATGCCAAAGATGCCGTACCCCATCACGGCCCAATCGGAGGCGGAGATGGCCAGCAGCAGCCCGAGCAGCAGGAGCACCGGGCCGAGGATCATGGGCCAGCGCCAGCGCAGGCGCGCCTCGGACTCCGAGCGCAGGCGCGCGGCCTGCACCGCCGGAATCACGGCGGCGGCCAGGGCGCAGAAGAGCGAGGAGACGATGGCCACGAGGATGATGTCAAAGGGAATGACAAAGCCCGTGATGAGGTAATCACCCAGGGCGGCGGTGAG
Organism: Corynebacterium sp. 21KM1197; assembly: GCF_033783015.1. Taxonomy (NCBI): domain Bacteria; kingdom Bacillati; phylum Actinomycetota; class Actinomycetes; order Mycobacteriales; family Corynebacteriaceae; genus Corynebacterium; species Corynebacterium sp. 21KM1197. The sequence continues at coordinate 631,412 of NZ_CP123907.1, forward strand.
GAAGAATCCCGCCACGCCGAGCGCGAGGCCGGAGACGATGCCCGCCGTGGCGATCATGAGCGCCTCCAGATAGAGCGCCCAGCGCAGTTGGGCGGGCACGGCACCGTTAATGCTCAGCAACCGCATGGAGTGGTACTGGCGGCGGGCCGCCACGGCGAAGATCGGGGAGATCATGGCCGCCAGCACGATGAGGGCGAGCAACCCGAGGGTGACCAGGCTGGCGGCTTCAAAGGCGGTGGAACCGCTCAGAATATCCCACACGAGGGTGGAGGGCTCCGGCCCGTCCACCATGACGGGGTGGGACTGGACGTCCGGGGTGCTGAGCTCCAGGTTGGGGTTGGGGCTGGACCACTCCACGTAGTCGGGAAAATCGGCGGAGACGATCTCCTCCATCGGCACGGAGAGCCGCAGGGCGGAGCCGTCCTCCTCGAGGCTCACGGCGAAGTCGCGCGGGGTCTCCTCCCAGGGGGCCTGAATCTCCACGGCATCGCCCTGCCCCACACCCAGGGCGTGGGCCATGTCCTCGGAGAGGTTGAGGGTATCCGCGCCGGTGGAGGAGTACACCACGTTCAGGTACGCCGTGGTATCCCCGGAGTGCACGGTGGCCAGGGTATAGGCCTTGACCATCAATTCCTCGTCGGGGAGCACCGCGCGGATCCGCTCCATATCGGTGCCGGTGCCCTCCTCCGCGAGTTCGATGCGGGAATGCTGATCGCCCAGGAAGTACGTGGAGCTGGTGTTCACAAAGCCCAGCAGCGTGACCAGGGCGATGGGCAGGGCGAAAAAGAGCACGGCCACCAGGGAGCGCCAGGGGTGCTTGGCGACGTCGCGCCGGGCGAGACGGGCGGGAACGGTTAAACTAGGCATGATTTACTCCTCTCCCACCACGGCGCCATCGCGCAGGTAGATCGTGCGATCCGCCCAGGCGGCAAAGCGCGGCTCGTGGGTGACCAGCAGGCACCCGGCCCCGGCCTCCACGCGGCTGCGGATAATCCTCATTACGGCCTCGCCGGTGGCGGTGTCCAGGGCCCCGGTGGGTTCGTCGGCAAGCAGGAGCCTGCGTTCACCGATGAGCGCGCGGGCGATGGCGATGCGCTGAGCCTGCCCGCCGGAAATCTCGGCGGGGAAGCGATCCGCCAGGCTGGTCAGTTCCAGTTCCTCCAGCGCCGTCATGGCCTGCTCGCGGGCCTGCGTGCGCTTAGTGCCGCCGAGTTCCAAAGGCAGGGCGATGTTCTCCACGGCGGTGAGGGTGGGAATGAGGTTGAGTTCCTGAAAGACGTAGCCCACGTGTGTGCGGCGCAGCTGTGTGGCGGCGGTGGGGCTGAGGTCCGAGGTGTCCACCCCCTGAATGAGCACCCGGCCGGAGGTGGGAGCATCGAGCGTGCCCGCCACGTTGAGCAGGGTGGACTTGCCGGAACCGGAGCGGCCGGTGATGGCCACCAGTTCGCCCGGTTCCAGGGAGAGGGAAACGGAATCGAGGGCGGTGACGGTGGTGGGGCCGTCCTGGTGGAGTCGGGTGACGTTGTCCAGCGTGAGGGCGGTGGGGTTCATTGCGGTTCTCCTTGAGTGGGGTGGGCCTCGATCAGATCAATCCAGCGCAGCTCGGCTTCGAGCTCCAGGATTTGGCGCTCGCATAGCAACCAACGCGCGCCGGGGGCAGCCTGGGCCTTGTCCCTGATGAGTTCGCGCAGGCGCTTCATGGTGGCTTGGCGTTGGGCATCGAGTATCTCGGTGAGGGAGACCTCTGGGTTGAGGGCGGCCATCGCTACCTTGATGACTAAGCCATCGCGTTCGTTGGGGGTCTTGTTTTCCGGCTGCTGCCACCAGCGGTGCAATTCGGTGCGTCCGGCGGGTGTGAGGGCATAGGCCTCGGGGGAGTCCCCGGTTTTTTCCACCAGGCCATCGCGCTCTAGGCGCTTGATGGTCTGGTACACCTGCCCCACATTGACGGGCCAGGTGCCGGCGGTGGAACTTTCAAAGGTGCTGCGCAGTTGCCCCACGGGGCGGGGGTGCTCGGCCAAGAGGCTGAGCAGGGCATTTCTTATGCTCATAGGCTACCTCCTCGGTGCTTACCGAGTAAGTTACCGGGTAACCTTGGGTTTGTCTAGGCCTCCTGGGAACTTTTTAAGAGCGGAGGGCTAGCGCCGGAACCTCCACCACGAGCGCAGGCGGCGGGTAATCCCCTCCGCCAGGCGGGCGAACTCGTCGCCCTCCTTGTGCCGCTCGTAGTCGTCATACTGCTTATTTGCCGGGCTCAGCCCCAATTTGGCCGTGGCGTCCGCCGCCCATTCCTCCATGCTCATGCGGCTGCCGCTGGGCTCGTCCACCCGGGGTTCCGGGCGTCCGTCGATGGCAAAGCCCGCCACCTGAATATCCGGCCCCTCGGGGGAGACGTTTACCCCCAACCACGAGCGCTGCGCCTCGCGGGCCAGATCCGCCGGGATGAAGGGTAGGGCTATGCCGCCGGGTTGGTCGGCGCGTTCGCCCGCCCAATAAGGCCCCTCAAAGGCCTCGGGCAGGCCAATATCCTCGAATAACTCCTCGCGCCGGGCGCCCAGGCTGCGCTGCAACGTCCCCTCGTGCCAGTGGGCAAAGGCACCAAAGTCCCCCTCGCCGGCGCTAATGGCGTACACATCGCGCGCCGGAATGGAGGTGCGCAGGGAAGCGTCCAGCCGGGAGAGCCGAGAGGCATCCTCCACCAGCGTGTGCACCAGCGCCACCCCGGGAAAGGCCGCGATGTAGAACTCCCCGCGCGAGGCGGGGGCCGAGCGATTAAAGGGAAACTGGCCAATCGGCGTGACTGGCCAAGAGGGATTGAGCTGGGCCAGGTACTTCCGGCCAAAGCCGCGATCGGCGCGCGGCTCCCCCGCGAGCACCGAGGCGGGATCGGGAGCGGAGACGAACCACAGGGTCACCGGCTTTTCATACATGCTCATGACCGGGGGCGCTTGGTGTTCGTGCGCACGCCCAGCAGCACGTCCTCCCAGTGCGGGGTGACGGCCTTGCGGCGCTTCTTTGCCGGTGCGGGCGGTTCTTCCTCCGGCTCATTCACCACGGGGGCGGGTTCCTCCGCCACCGGGGTCAGGCGCGGGGGACTCATCAACTCCGAGGCCAGGGGATTGCGCGCCACGGTGGTGGCCGAGGAGGTGGTGTGATTTTGCAGCGTCCACTCCGCGCGGTGCTCGCCCCAGGTCACCACCACCACCCACTGCCCGGCGGCCTCACGGTGGGCGTCCCAGGTGCTGGTGGAAAGGTCCTCGCCGCGCGCGGCCAGGGCCGTGGCCAACACCTCCCAGAGGCTCAGGCGTGCCGGGCCGTCCTCGCGCACGGGGTGGGAGTTCTTGGCCAGCTCCGCGATCCGTGCGCGTTCCAGCAGCACCGGGTGGGCGTAGGGTTCCACGCGGGCCTCGGTAACGCCCATCTGCTCCGCCACCTGGGCGATGGTGGCCCCGCCGCGAATCCGATCCTGAATATCGCGGGGGCGCAGGGGGAGCGCGCGGGTCTCGCCCTTGTCCTCGGTGGATTTGAGCATGGCACGCACCTCATCGACGGCGAGGCTGAAGCGTTCCCCCTCCGGGGACTCGCTTAGCACCAGGGTGGTGCCCGTGGATTCGCTGCGGACAAGGTGCAGCTCGCGCATCTGGCCTCCTTGGGATGAAGTGCTCACCACACCACTGTAACTTAGATAACCTCGGCTTCCAGGATGGCGTCGATAGCCTTGGTCAGAGTCACCACGTCCTGCGGCTCGATGGCGGGGAACATGCCCACGCGCAGTTGGTTGCGGCCCAGTTTACGGTATGGCTCCACGTCCACGATCCCGTTGGCGCGCAGGGTGGCGGCGAGCGCGGCGGCGTCGATAGTCTCATCGAAGTCAATAGTGCCCACCACCAGGGAACGCGCGGCGGGGTCGGCCACGAAGGGGGTGGCGTGCGGGTGCTGCTCCGCCCAGGAATACAAGGCGCTTGACGACGCCGTGGTGCGCTCCACCATCGCGTCCAGCCCGCCCTCGCGCAGCATCCACTGCACCTGCGCGTCCAGCATGAGGAGGGTGGCCACCGCCGGGGTGTTGTAGGTCTGGTTCTTGCGTGAGTTCTCCACGGCCGTCTGAAAGTCCAGGAACGCCGGAATGAAGCGATCCGCATGGAGCCTGTCGATCCGCTCAATGGCGGCGGGGCTCATCGCGGCGAGCCAGAGGCCGCCATCGGCGGCAAAGCACTTCTGCGGGGAGAAGTAGTACACGTCCGCCTGGGACATATCCACGGGCAGGCCGCCCGCGCCGGAGGTGGCGTCCACCACCACCAGCGCGTCCCCCTCGGGGCGCTGCACCGGCACCATCGCTCCGGTGGAAGTCTCATTGTGTGCCCAGGCGATCACGTCCACGCCCTCGATCGGCTGGGGCTGCGGGGCGGTGCCCGGGGCGGCCTCGACGATCGCGGGGTCCTGCAACCAGGGGGCCTTGCGGGCGGCGGCGGCGAACTTGCCGGAGAACTCGCCATAGGTGAGGTGGCCCGAGCGCTGCTCGATGAGGCCAAAGGTGGCGGCGTCCCAGAAGGCGGTGGCCCCGCCCAGGGACAGCACGATCTCGTAGCCCTCGGGGAGATCGAACAGGGAGCCAAGGCCCTCGCGGATCGAGCCCACCACGTTTTTTACGGCGGGCTGGCGGTGCGAGGTGCCCATGATGGTGGGGGCGGAGAGGGCGTCGATTTGCTCCTGGCGCACCTTGGAGGGGCCGCAGCCAAAGCGGCCATCGCTGGGGAGGAGCTCGGGGGGCAGGGTGAACATGGGCTGACTTTCTATCGGACGGACGGAATGGTTATACCATAGCCCGAAAGGGTGGTGTAGTGGCTATCACAGGGTCTGTTACCCAGTGTAAGGGGGCACCCATCGCCCCAAACTTGATATGAGTGTACGGTTTAGATTGTCCAAGTAATCGAGAAAGGGATAACTGTGGCTACTGACAGCAATGACAAGGCCGTCCTTCACTACCCCGGTGGTGAATTTGAAATGAACATCAAGCCCGCCACCGAGGGCAACTCCGGCATTGAGCTGGGCAAGATGCTCTCCGAGACGGGCTACGTCACCTTCGATCCCGGTTACGTGAGCACTGGCTCCACCGAATCCAAGATTACGTACATCGACGGCGATCAGGGCGTGCTGCGCTACCGCGGCTACGACATCGCCGACCTCGCTCAAAACGCCACCTTCAACGAGGTCTCCTACCTCCTCATCAAGGGCGAGCTGCCCACCGCCGAGGAACTAAGCAAGTTCAACGACGAGATCCGCCACCACACCCTGCTGGACGAGGACTTCAAGGCGCAGTTCCGGGTATTCCCGCGCAACGCGCACCCGATGTCCGTGCTGGCCTCCTCCGTGAACATCCTCTCCACCTACTACCAGGATCAGCTCGACCCGCTGGACGAGGAGCAGCTGGACAAGGCCACCGTGCGCCTGATGGCCAAGGTGCCCATGCTGGCCGCCTACGCCTACCGCGCCTCCAAGGGTGTTCCTTACCTCTACCCGGATAACTCCCTGAACGCGCGCGAGAACTTCCTGCGCATGATGTTCGGCTACCCCACCGAGCCCTACGAGGTAGACCCGGTGATGGTCAAGGCCCTGGATAAACTCCTGATCCTCCACGCCGACCACGAGCAGAACTGCTCCACCTCCACCGTGCGCATGATCGGCTCCGCCCAGGCCAACATGTTCGTCTCCATCGCCGGCGGCATCAACGCCCTGTCCGGCCCGCTGCACGGCGGCGCCAACCAGGCCGTGCTGGAGATGCTGGAGGACATCCAGAACAACCACGGCGGCGACGCCACGGACTTCATGAACCGCGTGAAGAACAAGGAAAAGGGCATCCGCCTGATGGGCTTCGGCCACCGCGTGTACAAGAACTACGACCCGCGCGCGGCCATCGTCAAGGAGACCGCGCACGAGGTGCTGGAGCACCTGGGTGGCGATCACCTGCTCGACCTCGCCATGAAGCTGGAGGAGATCGCGCTCAGCGACGACTACTTCATCTCCCGCAAGCTCTACCCGAACGTAGACTTCTACACCGGCCTGATCTACCGCGCCATGGGCTTCCCCACGGACTTCTTCACCGTGCTCTTTGCCATCGGCCGCCTGCCCGGCTGGATCGCCCACTACCGCGAGCAGCTTGAGATGAACACCAAGATCAACCGCCCGCGCCAGATCTACACCGGCGAGACGCTGCGCACCGTCACCCCGCGCGAATCCCGCTAGGAGTGGCGCGAGGGCCGAGGAGCCTAGTAACCATTTATAATGGTTTCCATGGCTTCTCGGCCCTTTTGCGTATGAATGGGCTGTGAGTTCCTGTACCCAATACCAAGGAGACTTTTATCCAATGGAAAAGCCGCAGATCGACGTCCCGGCTGGCCCTGCCCCCGAGACCCTTCACATCGAGGACCTGGTGGTGGGAGAGGGCGCGGAGGCTCAGCCCGGCGGCACCGTGGAAGTCCACTACGTAGGCGTGGACTTTGAAACGGGGCAGGAGTTTGACTCCTCCTGGGACCGCAAGCAGAGCATCGAGTTCTCCCTCGACCGGCTCATCGCCGGCTGGCAGGAGGGGATCCCCGGCATGAAGGTGGGCGGGCGTCGCCTGCTGGTGTGCCCCCCGGAGCAGGCCTACGGCCCCGCCGGCGGCGGGCACCCCCTCTCCGGCCGCACCCTGGTCTTTGTGATCGACCTGCTTAAGGCTGAATAAGCGGAGCGCGCCACTGACCCCAATCGGTGGCGTACACGTTATTGACGTCCACGGTCACTCCCTCGATCGTGGACTGCCACCCCGCCACCTGATGAATGGTGGCCCTGGGGTGGATTTTTCCGTTTGAGCCCCAATCGTGCTGCCAGAAGAACTCCCCCAGGCCATCGGCCAGGCACCACTCGATCGTGGGATAGTTGGCGTACACGCCCAGCCGGTAGCCTCCCGCCTCAAGCGCGGCCTTGGCGGCGGCGAGGTAGGGGAGAACGAGGCGCTCGTACTCGGCGCGGGAGGGGTTATCGTCGATAGCCATGTAGATGGGGCGATTCCGGGGGCCGCCGGCGGCGGCATGGAAGGCGATGGCCTGGGGAACGTGCTCCGCCGCGCCGAGCGCACCACCGCGCCAGTCCGCCGTCTGCGCCTTGCCGTACTGATACACGCTCGCGGTATCCAGGTGCTGCGTCTCCGCGAGGGTGACCGGCTTGGCCTTCATCCAGGCCTCCCGTGGGCGCGAAACGTAGCGCACCGCGCCGACGTGTCCGGCATTTTTAATGGCCTCGGCGCTAGGAACCCCGGCGGAGAAATCCACCACGGTGCGGTGCGGGGTGGCGGCCAGGGCGCTGGCGCCCGCCAGGGCCACGCCCGCGCCTTTGAACAGAGTACGACGGTTCACGGCTTTCTGCATGGGTATAACTCTAACCGGAACCGGGGTAGGCTTGAGCGCCATGACGATCTCCACCCCCTACGAGGACCTGCTGCGCCGCATCATGGCGGAGGGTACTGATAAGGGCGACCGCACGGGAACCGGAACCACCAGCCTCTTCGGCGCCCAACTGCGCTACAACCTCGCTGACTCCTTTCCGCTGCTGACCACTAAGAAGGTGTACTTCAAAGCCGTGGTGGGGGAACTGCTGTGGTTTCTACGGGGAGACTCCAACGTGCGCTGGCTCCAAGAACACGGCATCCGCATCTGGAACGAGTGGGCGGATAAGGACGGCGAACTGGGCCCCGTTTACGGAGTGCAGTGGCGCAGCTGGCCCACCCCCGGCGGCGGCCACATCGACCAGATCTCCCGGGCGCTGGAGACGCTCAAAACCAACCCGGATTCCCGCCGCAACGTGGTCTCCGCCTGGAACGTGGCGGAACTAGAAAACATGGCCTTGCCGCCCTGCCACCTGTTCTTCCAGCTCTACGTGGCCGAGGGAAAACTGAGCTGCCAGCTCTACCAGCGCTCGGCGGACATGTTCTTAGGGGTGCCCTTTAACATCGCCTCCTACTCCTTGCTCACCCACATGTTCGCCCAGCAGGCGGGCCTGGACGTGGGCGAGTTCATCTGGACGGGCGGGGACTGCCACGTTTATAACAATCACCGTGAGCAGGTGGCCCAGCAACTAGAGCGCGAGCCGCGCCCCTACCCGCAGCTGCGCCTCCGCAAGGCCGCCTCCCTATTTGACTACGACTTCTCCGACATCGAGGTGGTGGGCTACGATCCCCACCCCATGATCAGCGCGCAGGTGTCCGTGTGATGCTCGGAGCGATCTGGGCCCAGGATCGGGAGGGCGTGATCGGTGACGGCCGTGGCATGCCCTGGCACCTCCCGGAGGATCTGCGGCACTTCAAGGAGGTCACCCTGGGTGCGCCCGTCATCATGGGGCGGCGCACCTGGGAATCGCTCCCCATCAAGCCGCTGCCGGGACGGGAGAACATCGTGCTCTCTAGCCGAGCGGCGGGGGAGTGGTCGCGCGGGGCGCGGGTGGCCACGGAGATCCCGGGGAAGGGCTGGATCATCGGCGGTGGGGAGATCTACGCCGCCACCATCGGGGAGGTGGACGTGGTGGAGGTGACGCTGGTGGACACGCGGGCACAGGTGGACACTCCGGTGTACGCGCCCGCCGTGCCCGTAAACATGGTGCGGGTGAGCGATTCGGGGTGGCAGGGCGATGGTCTGCGGTACCGGTTTCTGAGGTACGAGCGCCCATAGAGTAAGCTGCCTAGCAGGCCCCAGTAGCTCAGTGGATAGAGCACCGCTCTCCTAAAGCGGGTGTCGGAGGTTCGAATCCTCTCTGGGGCACCAAAATAGCCTATGCGCTCTCCGGGGTGATGTACCGATCCTTCTGTCGGATCGAGAAGAAGCAGATGAGGGCGCACACCACGGACACCGCGGCACCGGTGACGAGGATCGCATCTAGCCCAGCTATGAAAGCCTCCGTGATCTCCTGAACGCGGGGTTCCGGAAGGGCACCGTGCAGCAGGTCGATCTGTCCGGCGGTCGCGGCCTCCCGGACCGGGGCGGGTACCCAGGCCAGCGCATCGATGCGGGAGGTCAGGATCGCCCCGAACATCGCCACGCCGGCGGCGGTGCCCAGGGGGAAGGCGCTGTTGGCCGCTCCGGTGGCCGCGCCGGCGCGGGAGGCGGGCACGACCCCGATGGCGATGTTCATCATATGAGGCATGGCCATCCCGGCGCCGATGCCCATGACGAGCAGCGGGCCGATCACGGAGCGCCACGTGGTATCCGGCCCAAGGGTGAGAGCTGCCCAGAGCAGGCCGAGGGCGGTGATGAGCATCGCCACCCCCGTGACGATATTGACTCTGCCCGTCTTTTCTAGGGCTGAAGACGGCGCCGCGATGATGACCATCGGCAGGGCGAGCGCGAGGAGGACGAGGCCCACCCCGATCGGGGAGAGCCCCTGGACCCCGGAGAGCCAGAAGATCAGGTACGTCAGCAGGCCAAAGGTCACCAGGCGGCTGGTGAAGGACAGGATAATCGCCGCGCTGAAAGAGGGCACGGCAAACAGGCGGAGATCGAGCAGGGCATCCTCGCCCGCGCGCAGCTGGATGACGGCGAATGTCACGAGGAAAAGGACGGAGGCGACGCCCGCCGCGAGGACGTTCGCGGCCGACCAGCCTGCGTTGGGGGCGGTGATGAGGGCGTAGTTTGCTCCGAATAGTCCGAGGGCGACGAGCGTGGTGGAAACCCAGTCTCTCCCGGTGGTTTTCCGCCGCGCGCCCGCGGTGCCCGGTGCGACGAGAGCCATGACGATGATGGCGATGATGCTGACCGGGATGTTCACGGCGAAGATCCAGCGCCAGCCTCCGCCGTTGACGAGGAACCCACCGAGTAGCGGGCCGAGGGCCGCTGCCGCCGCGCCCGCGGCCATGAACGCGCCGACAGCGCGGGAGCGGGCGGCGTCGTTTCCTTTGTGGGCGTCGGCAATAAGGGGCATGCAGGTGCCGAATACGAGCGTCGCGCCGATAGCCTGGCACACCCGCCCCACGATCAGGATCCCGGCGGAGCCGGACAGCGCGCAAAGCAGGGACGACGCCCCGAAGATGAGGTGGCCGAGTATGAACAGCCGATGTCGAGGTATGTGATCGGAGAGCGCCCCGACGCCGAGGAGTAGTGCGGCAAAGATGAGGACGTAGGCGTTGACGATCCACTGGGTGTCCTCAAGGCCGGTGGAGAACTCTCGGGTGATGTTGGGCAGGGCGATGGTGACGACGGTCATGTCGAGTGTCATGAGTGCCGCCGAGAGGGCGACGACGGCGGTGAGCCAGCGGGCATTCACGTGATCCTCCTTAGGAATGTGTGATGTGGATCAATATTGCTGATTGTGAGGATAGATTCTGATATGATTCTAGATCATTGAATAAATAAATTCATGTACTTGAACTTATTGTTTCGGGGCACTTGCATGCCTGGCGGGGCGTGTCGGTACGGATGGGGATAGATGTGAGCGCTGGCGTGCAACCCCATTGGCGATGTGCACCACAAGAATCTTTACTGTCAAAAGTCATACCGCTTATCGTGTGACTCGTATTTTATATGATGGAGGAATGCTGTGAAGTCACCACAAGCCACGTCTGGCCGTGGTAGTGGCGAGGATCGTGACCATGTCATGAGTCGTCCGCTCACCGGTACGCAAAGGGCGTATCTCTCGGGACGCGAAGAGGATCAGCTCTACGGCGGCGTCGATTGCCTCGCTCTCTTTGAATTCATCGGCGATCCCATCGATGGTCACCGGCTGCGAACCGCCGTCGCCGCTCTGCGCCGCCACCCGGTGCTGCGCTCCACCATCGTTGAGTGCAGGCATATCGATGCCGGCCAGGAGGCGCGTCCGCCGCTGACCATCGCGGAAACCGAGGGGGCGGGCACTCACGAGGAACTCACAGCGTATCTGGCTGGGCACCGTCGGGAGATCCTCGGTAGACACGCCAACCATGCGGCCGGGGAGTCCGGGTGGCTAGACATCCTCCGCTGGCGCACCGATGACGGCCACGAGTGGGGGATTCTTCACATCAGCATCTCTCTCGCGGTCGCGGACCTCGCCGGCACGGGCATTATTGTCCGGGAGTTGGCTGCCGCTTATCGATCCTCCGGTGTGGCTGGGCCGTGGGTGACCTTCGCGGACATCGCTGGGCGCGAGAAAAAGAAAGAAAAGATCACGCCAGCGGGAACGCTGCCTCGGGCTACGGATTACCTTCCCGAGGGCCCGAGCATTCCGCTCGTCGGCACCCCGGAACGGACTGTGACCAGGCACGTCCGCAGGCTTGACCCGGAGTCGTGGGCAAGGATCGGGGCCGTCGCTGAGGCGGCGGGAGCCACCCGATCTGGGCTCCTGCTCGCGGTGTATCGGCATGCGCTCGGTCTGTGGTGCGGAAGCGAGGACTTCACGGTCATCGTTCCCGGCCTCGACGCTCGTGGTACTCCCGGAGACGTCTTGGATCGAACGCGGATGTGGGCTGTGCGCCCGCCATCGGCGATCGGTAGCACCCTTGGGGAGGCCTCCCGGGAGGCGAGCGCCGAGCTGCGCCGCCGTATTCGCAATGGGCTGGATTCCACGGAGGAGGTGCGCGCCCTGCTTCGCCAGGGTGAGGGCCACAGCGGGAGTCTGCCGTTCGTGCTTACGTGTGGTGGGGAAGAGGTGTTATTCCCTCATGACGTGCTGGAAACCTTCGGGCAACTCACGGCGACGGGGTCGGTGACACCGCAGGTTCTCGTCGATCTACAGATCCTCCGCCTCACCTCGGAGGAGGTCTGCGTGGCTCTCGATGTGCGCGACGGCGCTTTCCCCGATACCTTCGGGCCGGAGTTGCTGGGGACGGTAACCGACGCGCTGGATCGGATCGCGGCGTCGGAAAAGCTGGACGCCGGGTGCGATGACCGGCCGATGGACGAGCTCGTGCGGCTATCCGGCACTGAGCGGCGCGATGCCCTGAACTCCGTGCCGCCGGTGGACTCTGCCGCCCCCACCCTCCACGGGGCGTGGCTGCGGCAGGTGGAGGAGCGCCCGGGAGCCACGGCCGTCATCGATTCCGCCCTCGGTGCGAACCTTACGTATGCCGAACTCCACCATGCGGCTCTCCGTCTCGCGGCGGAACTAGCGGGCCGGGTCGCCCCGGGGGATCTCGTGCTGATCCGCCTGCCGAAGGGCCGAGACCAGATCACGGCAGTGCTCGCCACGTTATACCTCGGGGCGGGCTACCTGCCGGTGAGCGTCGATACCCCCGATGAGCGGATACGCGCCATCACGGAGGCCACGCAGCCAGCGGCGGTCATCGACCAGGTGGCCCCCGAGGTGTACACCGTCGGGGAGACCCCGGCTGATTTGCCGCGTGCCGTGGACGGCGAGGACTGTGCGTACGTCATCTTCACGTCTGGCTCGACGGGCACGCCCAAAGGCGTCGTGATGACCCACCGCGCGGCGGCGAACACCGTCGCTGCCGTGGTAGACCGTTACGGAATCGGCCCGCAGGACAGCGTCCTTGCAGTATCCTCCTTAGACTTTGATCTCAGCGTCTTTGATATCTTCGGTCTCCTTGGAGCGGGGGGCACCGTGGTGTGCATCGCGCAGGACGATCACCGCGATGCCTTTGCCTGGTGCGAACTTATTCGCAGACACGGCGTGACCACGTGGAACAGCGCCCCCGCTCTTGCGGAGATGCTCACCGTCGCCGCCGAGGAGGGGTCGGATTTGTCCTTGCGCCTGGTGCTCGTTTCCGGTGACTGGGTATCGCCCACGCTGCCCGCGCGCATCCGCGCCGTCACCGCGATCCCGGGTGGGGCACGCGTCGTTGCTATGGGCGGCGCCACCGAGGGCGGGATCTGGTCGAACGCGCACGTTATCGATGGATCCGAGGATCTTGATCCGGCCTGGCCCTCTGTGCCCTATGGCCGCCCCCTCCCGGGGCAGGCGTACCGGATCGTCGACGCCGCCGGGCGCGACGTGCCGGGTGGCGTAGTGGGGGAGCTGTGGATTGGCGGGTTGAGCCTCGCCACGGGGTACCTCGGCCGGCCGGATCTGACCGCCGAACGATTCATCACCGACACCGACGGTTCCCGGTGGTACCGCACTGGCGATCATGGCTACTGGGGCGATGATGACCTGCTGTTCTTCGTCGGTCGGAGAGACAACCAGGTAAAGATCCGTGGGCACCGGGTGGAACTCGGGGATGTCGAGCACCACCTCCGGGCCCTTGACGGCGTCGAGGCGGCCGTGGTTCTCCCCGAGCCGGGGAACACAGCGTTGCGTGCGCTCGTGGCGGTTGCAGGAAAAGCGCAGACCGCTGACCGAGTGCGTGAGGCTCTCGCCGCGACCTTGCCGGGATTCATGGTGCCGCGCGATGTGACCGTTGTGCCACAATTACGACTCACCGCGAATGGAAAGATCGACCGCGCGTGGGCCGAGCGAGTCCTGACCGCTGAGGAAGGAAAAGACAAAGACGCAGTCCCCCGCGCCCCAGAGGTAGAGGCCGACGTGGCCGCAGCCTGGGCCGCCGTGCTCGGGATCACGGATCATGCTGGGGAATCGAACTTTTTTGCCCTTGGCGGCGACAGCGTCGGTGCGACCTCCGTGTGCTCGCGCCTGCGGACGCTTGGCTACCGGGTGACGGCCGCGGACTTATTCGGCAACCCGACGTTCGACAGGTTCGCTGCCGCCGTGGAGGCGGCGGGACGCATGGAGAACATGGGCGACGAGGAAGCAGAGCGCCCAGACCACATGGCCGATGCCGGCGCCCGGTTTCCCCTCACCCCGCTCCAGCGAGCCTATGCGTTGGGGATCGACGGTATCCGAGGCACAGTCCGCGCCGCCACCGCGTATGCGGCGATCCTCAGTAGCGCCGGCGTCGTTTTCACCTCTGAGCAGGTCAGGGGTGCGGCGGAGGGGCTTGTCACTCGCTGGGCTGGGTTGCGAGTCATCCGTGATGGCGATGATGCTCAGCGCGTCGTGCAGCCCCGCGATGCCCTGCTCGTCACGGTGCTTCACTGCTCTGCAGATCTCCGTGGATACCTTTCCTCCGCCACCCCCAGGGTGCCGCTGGAACTTGTGCTCCCCGGAGAAAAAGCGCGTGAGGTCGGAGTGCTCATCAACTACCTGGCCCTTGATGGACGCAGCCTCGCCGTCATCCTCGGCACCCTCACCGCCGCGTTGTCTGGGGAGAACCCGGATCTGGTAGCGAGGGTGAACCCCTCCGCCGAGGTATTTGCCCGGCACTGCTACGCCCTCACCGCCGAGGAAGACGGGTTTACCGGACTCCAAACGGTCACGCCTGAGCCCCCGGTGCTTCCCATTGCCGCGGCATCCCACCTCGATGCGAACACCCCGCTCGCAACCTTCGAGAGCATCCGGGCGCGCGTTCCTCTCGCTGCTCTCGAACGATCCGAGGCAACCATCTCTGCGGTGGTTCTCTCTGAGTTTGGTTCTCTCCTCGCGCAGCGGTCGGGCATGAAGGAGGTGGGTATCGTCGTCCCGCTGAGCTACCGCCCGGACGGTGATGACCGCGAGGTTCTGGGGGCCTTTTCCCGGTTGGGCGTGTGCGCATGCCCGGCGGTGGCCGATCCTGCCGCGACACACGCCGCACTAGCAGCCGCGCTCACGGGGGGAAGCATGCAGATTGTCAGCAACGGCCGGACAGGCCGCTACCCGGTGGTATTCACGTCCGTGGTGGGGTATGACGCTGCTTTCGTTCCCGCCTCCCGTGAGGTACACGTGGACTGGTCGCTGACGCGGACCCCTGGAGTGCTCATCGACTGCCAGCTCACGACGCTCGACGAAGCGACCGTGGAGATCCGCTGGGACATGCCTGTTGGCGTACTCGACCGGGGCGCAGTAGACGAGATGTTCTGCGAGCTAGTCGGCCGACTAGGAGGCACCGTCTCCCGCACTGAACCCGCTACTGTGTCCGCCCTCCTCAAGGACGCGATGGCGCGTCTCGATGCCTCGACCGACCTCGTGCCCTGGGCGGCACCCGTCGTCGCGGCATGGCGGCGGTTTGTCACCGATGGGCCAGAGGCAGCCCGGTGTGCCGATGCCCCCGTTGCCTGGTCCGCCCAGGATGCACAGTTACTCGCGGACATCGTCCGTGGCCGTGCGCGGCGTTTTGCGATCCTCGATCACCCGGTGCTCTCCCCGCGCGCTCTCGCAGCGGCTCAGCCCACGGTTGCAAGGGCGCTGGACGCCCTGAACGAGCGGGTGCTCCGCCGCGCCGAGCATGGAGATCGAGTAAACGTCGTGGAACTCGGGTACGGGATCGGTGGAGCCACCCCAGAGGGGGCGGATAGCTGGATCGTCGTGGAACCCGACGAGTTCATAGCGGACATCGCTACGGTCAACGGGCGGACGTGCGTCCCCGACGCCGCCGATCTGACTTCCCCTGCGGATGTCGTGGTGGCCTGCGGTACCCTGCACCGGGACCCACGCCTGCGCGCCGGGCTCGCGGCGGTGCCGCTGGCGCGGGGCGCGGAAGTGCATGTCATCGAGGCCGAACACACGACGGCGGCGACGCTCGTTTCCGCGGCGCTGGTGAATCCGGCGATGCTCGGGGACGCCGACGATCGCGGGGGGTTGCTCCCCGCCGCCGAGTGGTCGGCACTGGTAGCCGAGGCCGGCCTGCGCCTTCGCTACCTCGAAGCAGAGGACGGACACAGCGTCATTCTGCGCGCAGTGGCTGCAGACACCGGTGCCGATACATCGGTCGCGACCACGGTTCCCGCGGCGTCGGATCGGCTTGATGTCACCACAGCGCTCGCGGCGAGCTGGCGCCGACACCTGCCCTACCTCCCCGGCGGCGATATCTCCGACGACACGGATTTCTTCGCTGTCGGTGGGGACTCCCTCGCCGCGACGCGGGTGCTTGCGGATCTGCGTGAGGCCGGAGTGACCGGCCTCCGCGCCGTAGACGTCTTTAACAACCCGACCTTCGGTGAGCTGCGTCGCCGGGTGATCGGTGGGCGCCGCGGCGTGGATACGCACCCCCTCACCCGAGTCCAGCAGGCCTACCTGGCCGGTGGAGACAGCGAGCAGCTTCTCGGAGGTGCCCCCGCCCGCTGCCTATTCGTATTCCACGCCCCCGCAGTGGACACCTCCCGCCTGGAGGCGGCCGTGCGCACGGCCGTGCGCCGCCACCCGGTTCTTCGTACGGTCATAGTGGATGGGCCAGACGGCGCGCCCGTAGCCCGAATCACAGCCGAGCATTCCTTGAATGCGTGGGCCGTCACCGACGACGCTGTTGCGGAACTGCGAGACCGCGCGCCCGATCCGCGTGCGGAGGGGCCGCTGGCGGTGCGCGTGTCCCTCGGGCCGGACGGAGCGACCATCGCGGTGTCGATGAATAACCTCCTGCTCGACGGGGCGTCGATGATGCTGCTCATGAACGAGATCGAGGAGCGCTATACCGACCCGAAGGTACGTGGAGATGATACCGCCTCTGCCGCTGCATACCTTTCGGAGCGACCGTGGCTCACCGATCCTGTGGCCCCCATTCCGTGGCAGGGACGGATGCTCAGCCCCACCGAACTGGACGAACGCCTAGACACCGTGATAGAGCAGCTTCCCCCGGCCCCGTTCGTCCCCGATCGCCAGACACTCGCCCAGTTCACCGACTCCTCAATGGCCCGGGTTGGCGCGGATATCGACGCCGCGGCGTGGGAGAAAATCCGCGCGGGCTTCGCCACCCGCCGTATCACCCCGGCGGCCGGTGTCCTCGCCGCCTTCGGTCGTGCCCTCTCCGCAGAGACCGGTGAGGATAGCCACACCATCAACCTCACCCGCTTCGACCGGGATTTGTCCGTGCCGGGCATCGATCGGGTACTCGGAGACTTCACGAGCCTCAGCCTCGCTGTGCTGCATGGCCTGAGCGCCGGAGACCGCGCGGTCGCGGAGCGCTCCGCACAGGACGCGGTAGCCAGCGCAGACGATCCGGCACGCGATACGCTGCGCCTCGCCGCCCGCGCGGTGCAAACCAGCGGCGACCCCGTGGCTGGGCTCTTCCCGGTCGTATTCACGTGCGCCCTGGGCCTTACTTCCCAACCGGAGCGTCCGTTGCGCGAGCGAAGTTTCGGCACTCAGGTTGAGGCGTCCTCCACGACGCCGCAGGTGGTCCTCGATCTCCAGGTCGCCGATGACGGTGGCGGCCTGCACCTCACCGCCGATTATCTCGTCCAGGTTATGCCCGAGGAGGTTGCGCGCCGGGTGGTTCGGCGCACCGTTGCAGAACTCACCGACCTTCCGAGTGGGGATGCGGCGGTTCTCGCCGAGGCTTGGGCGCAGGCCCTGGGGCTCGATCGGGTCACTGAGGACACCAACTTCTTCCGAGCCGGAGGCGACTCGCTTGCCGCCACACGCTGCATCAGTACCCTGCGGGCGCGCGGGATCAACGTCGCGCTTCGCACCCTGCTGACCATGCCCGATTTCGGCACCTTCCGCGACGCGGTGATCGGTACGGTGGGAGAGCCCACCTGCCCAGACGTGCCGGAGGGCTGGTTCGATCTCACCGATGTGCAGGCCAGCTACCTCATGGGCCGTACGACGGCCTACGAGGATGGTGGGGTCGCTTGCCAGGGCTATAGCGAATTCGCGCTGCCCCTTGACCGGCTGGACGCGGCTTCGGCGGCGGATCCCGTTGGGGCGGTGCGTCGCGCGTGGCGGAAAGTAGTCGATGCCCACGAGATGCTTCGGGCGCTCGTCGATCGCGAGGGGCGTCAACGTATTGACCATACCGCCGAGGCTCACGTGCGCGTGATCGACGTTTCTGCCGGGGAGACCGGCACCGGAGTCACCGCACCAGACCCGGAGACTGCGCGAGACATTGTTCGCGCCGAGGCACAGGAACGGAATTTCCCCGTCGGTCAGGCACCGATGGTGGAGCTTACGCTCACCGTCGGCTCCGGTGATCCGGTACTGCATCTCTCGGTGGATCTCATCGTCACGGACTACGTAGGTATCCGGTCCCTTGTCCGGGATCTTGACCACTGCCTACGGAACCCATCCGCCCCCCTCGATGCCCCGGCAATGACATTCAGGCAGTGCCTGGAGGCTCGCGCCCGACACGCAGAAACACCAGAGGGGCGTGCAGAGCAAGATCGGGACGCCCGTTGGTGGCAGGATCGGCTGGATTCCCTGCCGCCGGCGTTGATTTTTTCCCCGGATCCCGACGCGACGGGACTCGGGGGGACGACGCGCCGCAGTCATCGTCTGGACGCGGAAGCCTGGCGTGGACTGTGCGATACAGCCGCTGGGTTGGCGGTCACTCCCTCCGGGCTGGTGCTCGCGGCGTTCGCTACAGCCGCACGGCGGTATGCGGACATCGGGATTAGTGGGTATGCACAAGAACAAGATTCTGCCCTGGTCACCCTCACGACCGTGAACCGCGCTCCCCTGGAGGATGGCCCTTCCGCCGCGGAAATGGAGAGGATCGTCGGTGACTTCACCTCGACTGTGGTCCTCGATTTACCTTTGGGAGGAGAACTCGCGCCAACGGCGCAGGCTCTCCAACGCAGGCTTTTTGATGCCCTCGATCACGCGGCCTACCCGGGTGTGCGCGTCCTGCGCGACCTGCGTCGCGCAGGTGGGGAGGACCGCGGCCGTATCCCCATTGTTTTCACCTCAACCGTGGGGGTGGACACCGCCGAACCCCCGCAGATCCTCCGGGCGGTGCCCGGAACAGCGATCAGTAAGACCCCGCAGGTGCTCCTTGACGTGCAGCTTTCCCCGGACGGAGAGGCGGTCACGATGGACTGGGACTCGCGTGACGGTGGTTTCCACCCAGCGGTGCTGGATGCCCTCTTTGCCGATGTCCAGGACACCCTCGATCGACTCGCCGCAGGGGATCTAGACGCGCCCGCCCCCCGCCAGCCGGAGCCAGTAGTGCGAACCCGGTCGATGAACGGGCGGCTGCTCCACGGCCGGTTTTTGCGCGCGGCGCTCGACGTCCCGGAATCTCCGGCGATCATCCACGGGGATCACACGATGTCCCGGGGCGAGTTGTGCGCGACGGCGGTGCGGATCGCTGAGGGGCTTCCCGGAGGCCGCGCGCCGGTTGCGGTGCTCCTCCCGCCGGGGGAGGAACAGATAGCGGCGCAATTCGCCGCGCTGCTCAGGGGACGTGCCTTCGTGCCGCTCGACCCTGACTGGCCGAAACCCCGGATCCGTGCCGTGCTGGACATAGTGCGGCGGGCATATACGGAGGAAGTTCCAGTTATTGACGATGCTACGCTGTGGGCGGCCCGCGAGGGAGACGCAACAGAGTGGCGGGACGCGGTGCGGAGGGCGCTGGCCGAGCCGCTGACCGACGAACTCGCGTACGTCATCTTCACCTCCGGCTCGACGGGCACTCCGAAGGGGGTGGCGGTAACCCACCGCCAGGTATGCGCAACCCTCGATGAGATGGAGGACCGTCTGGGCCTCACGGACGAAGATCGCGTCCTCGCAGTATCCCGCCCATCTTTCGATCTCGCGATATTTAACATCTTTGGGGTGCTCGGGGCAGGGGGCGCCGTGGTGGTGCCGACGTGCGGGACGGTCCCAGACCCGGAGACGTGGGCGCTGGATCTCCGTCGGCACGGCGTCACGCTGTGGAACTCTGTGCCCGCGCAACTGACGATCCTGCTCGATCATCTGGGCGATGCAGACGGCGCCACCGAAGAGATACCGCTGCGCGCGGTTCTCGTCTCTGGAGATCGAGTACCAGTGGATCAACCCGCCCGCGTGCGGGCCTTCGCCCCGAAGGCGATCATCGACGCTCTGGGGGGTGCTACCGAGGGATCCATCTGGTCAATCGCCCACCGCTGCACCCCGGAGCAGGACGCCACGTGCCGCTCGGTGCCTTATGGGCGCGCGCTCGGCCATCATGCCGTGTGGGTTCTGGATCGGAGCGGTGGTCGCGCGGCGATCGGTCAGCGCGGGGAGATCGTTATCGCCGGGGATGGGGTGGCCGAGGGATACCTCGGCGATCCAGAGCGCACGGAAGCAGCGTTTGGCCGGCATCCCGGTACCGGGGAGAGGTGCTATCGCACCGGGGACATCGGACGGTACCTGCCGGACGGAGAGATCGAATTCTGTGGTCGGGTCGATGATGGCCAGATAAAGATCCGTGGTCACCGCATCGAACTCGGTGAGGTCGAGGCTGGGTTGCGACAGATCGAAGGGATTGCCGATGCTCTTGCCGCAGTGACGGGTGAGGGGGATCGGAAGGAACTCGTTGCCGTCGTCGTGCCCGAGGCCACCTCGCCCCCGGGCGCACTGGCGGCTGCGGTCACCGCCCGGAGCCGGGCGGAGGGACTCAACGAGGACCAGAGCCGGGATTTTCGGCGGATACACGAGTTGGTGACCGCCGCCGCGCTTGACGCCATGACCGCGCAGATTGCACGAGTGACCCTTGATTCCCCAGACGGAACCGCGAGCCGAGATGAGATCGTCGCGGGCACAGGTGCCCAGGCCCGCGGCACTCTCATCGACAGGTGGATAGAGGAGTTGGAGCGCGTGGGCCGCCTGCGGCGTGCTGACGGGCGAGTGTCCGTGGTGGAGCCGGAGATCGCTACGGAGGATCACTGGGCGGAGATTTACCGGCTCGATGAGAGGCTAGGCTACGGCCGTTGCCAGCTAGACTATTTGCGATCCTGCCTGGACGAGCTGCCGGGCTTGCTAGAAGGCAGCGTGGACCCCCTTTCCCTTCTATTCCCCGCAGGGGATATGTCCGTGGCTCGCGCCGCCTACGGGGAAAACCTCCTGGCCTCATACCTCAACCGGGTGTGCGCGGCGGCGGTTGCGCACCATGCGCGGAGCCTTTCTCCGCAGACGTGTCGAATCCTGGAGATCGGTGCGGGTGTTGGTGGGACGACCGCCGAGGTGATCAAGGAGCTACCAGAGATCGGCGTGGACTACCTGTTCACGGACGTGTCCCGATACTTCACCGGGGCCGCCGAACAGGAGTGGCCGCAGGTGCGCACCGCCTTATTCGACATCAACACCGATCCCGAGGAACAGGGTGTGGAGCCGGGATCGGTAGATGTGGTGCTGTGCGCAAACGTGGTGCACAACGCTCGGAATATCGACGACGCACTGGGACGGATCGATCACATGCTTGCCCCGGGCGGGGTGTTCGTCGCCATCGACTCGACGGCGACGAACGCTCCCCTCATGGCCTCGATGGAGTTCAAGGAGGGTCTGGGCGAAGCGACCGATGACCGCCTGATCACGGGTTCGCCGTTTTTCACCCTCGAACAGTGGCGGGAGGCGCTCGACGCCTCACCGCTGACGACTGTCGCGGTGTTTCCGGAACCGGGGTCGGCGTTGGAACTCGGGGCTCAACACGTTTTTATCGCGCGGAAGTCAAACCCCAAGGACGCGCTTGACGCCACGGAAATGTTGCCTGAACAGATGCGACCTCGACGGATCGGGGTGGTTGAGGCCTTGCCCCTGACAGCGAACGGGAAGCGGGATCGCGCCACCGTGGCCGCCCTGGTGTCGGAGACGCGCCCGACCAGCTCGCGGGTAGCCGCGTCGGTGGACCCGGTGACCGATGCCTGGCGGCGAGTCCTCGGCCTCGATCCGTCCGAGCCGTTGACCGGGGACGCTGACTTCTATGATCTCGGCGGCGATAGCCTGCTGCTCGCGCGGTGCATCGGGCAGATGCGCCGCGCGATCGATCGGGAGGATCTACCGAGCTGGGACGAGACGCTGCGTGCCATCGTCGCCGACCCCACAATTGATGGCTGCCGCCGCGTACTGGGGCTTACCGTGCCGAAAGAAACAGCGCACGAGGCGCCGTCTCCCACGGGCGGCCCTCGCCTCACGTGGCTGCTGCCCTGCACCGAGGCCGGGATGACCGATCTCACGGTGATGGTCCACGACGGTTCCGGCGGCATCGCCCCGTACGCGGAGCTCCTCCGGGAACTGACAGAGCGCGGCGCGGGGCCGGTGTTGGGCATCGAGCGCTCCGCCGGAGACAACTATCTCACGACCCCGCCGGAGACGCTATTCCACGATCTTGCCGAGCGGTATGCTGCGAGCGTCTTGGAGACCGAGGCGCAGCGAGTACACGTCATCGGGTATTGCATGGGCGGGCTCCTCGCTGCCGGTATAGCCGACCGTCTCGCCGCGTGCGGGGTGGAGGCCGCCGCGACGGTCATGAGTTCCTACAGGATCCCCTTCACCGTGCGCGATGAGATCCTTCTGGACTTCTCCTTCGCCCGCCTTATGAAGTGCAGGCCGCAGGACATGGGCATAGACATTGACGAGGATGCCCTCGGTGGCGTGCTGCGCGCGGCCCGACGAGACGGGCACGGTGACATGACCGCCGAGGTACTCCACGGCTACGCCAGCGAGAACCTGCGCGCGCAGCTGGCCCGCGTGCCACGGACATCGAACGAGCGGATCGGTAGGTTCCTCCGCACGGAGGCCGGGCGGGCGTGGTCCCAGGAATCCCTCGCCGCCCTGCGGCAGGTGTACGTTCACAGTCTCGCGGCGGTGGCGGCATGGTCCGAGCCGCCGGTGACCGTGCCTGTGACATTCCTGCGGCAGCGGGATCCGCTGTCCTTCCTGCCGGACCTCGGAGAGGATATGACGGCGTTCTGGACTCAAGAGTGCCAGGGCGGCCTTGAGATCATAGACATCGACGGTGACCACTTCACTTGTCTCGACGCCGCGCACGCACCGGCGGTAGCAGACCTGGTGCTGGCGAGGACACCGTGGTGGGGATCGGGGGAGGAGCGATGACCAAAACGGTGCTCGTGAGTGGCGCTACCGGGGCAGTGGGGTCCGCAGCGGCGGCGCGGCTGATCCGCGTGCTTGGCCAGGGGGACCGCGTGGTGCTCCTCGGTCGTGATATCAATCGCCTCGCGGCCACCGCCGCGGCGTGTACCGACGGCCAACCCGGGCCGACCGTGGAGACGGCGTTGCTCGATCTCAAGGATGATCCGAGGTCAGCGCTGGGTGCCACCCTTCTCGAAGGAGACCCGGCCGTGTTCATTAACGCGGTGGGGCCTTCGTCGGTAAGCACCATACCGCTGGCCCGTGCGGCGCTGTCGTTGGGCCTGCACGTCGTGGACGCTCACGGCTCGGAGCGGATCATCGCTGAGCTCGACGGGGCCGCGCTGCGTGCCGGGCGAAGCGTCCTCCTCGGTGCCGGTGTGCAACCGGGATTAACCGGAGCGATGCTGACGGCGGCGCTGCGGCTGGTGGCAGATCCGAGCCGCGCGCGAGTGGAGATCGCCGTCGGCGGGCGCCAGCCGCTGACGACGGCGACGCTGCGCGAATACATTGACTCGCTTTCCGCCGACGGTGGCTGGCCGGGAGCGGTGTGGCGTGATGGTGCCGTGGTCAAGGGTGAGGCCTGCGAACCATCCGCACCAGGATGGCGCCCCCCGAATGGGGCTTCGCTTAGCGTGCATCTCGACGAGGAATACGTGGACGCCGCCCGCATGGCCGGTGTCGCGTATCTGCGGGGAATCAATGTCATGGACGCCCCGGAGACTGTGCGAGAACTCCGCCGTCTTATCGCAGGGGAAGCCACGGCTGAGGATGTTGCCGCCGCATCCCGGAGGGAGAGTGAGCTAGAGCGGTACTTCCGCATCGCCGTGCGCATCCGGGCGGGGCATGAGACCGTGACCGCTGACTATCAATGCGCGGACAGCTACCGAGCGACTGGAAACTTTGCTGCGGAGGCGGCTCTGAAGCTATTCGCTGAGGCGCAGCAGGGAGCCCGGTGGGCGTATGCGAGCGGGGCCGCGTGGACCGGCGACGTGACGTTCACCTACGACCTCGATTCCCGGGGAGCCGTGGTCGTCGGAGCGGGTTTCGGTGCCCGCTACGCGGAGGCGCTCGCGGGCCCTGATTCACCAGTACCGCTGACGGCGATCGTCGGCACTGGCGGGCGAACCGGCCAAACCCTCGCCCGCGATCTGGGGGTACGGTACTTCGCCGTCGGTGACACCACCGAGGTACCGAGCCTTCCCGGATTTCCCCGGGATACGGCAGTGGCCGTTATCGCCGTGCGCAGCGGGGTGGTTGGTGGGCAGGGGGACGCCCTCGCCGCAGGGTTGCTCCGCGCCGGGATCCCTGTGCTCCAGGAGCTGCCGGTTGATCCGGGTACCGTTGCCACGTTGACCTCCTTGGCCCGCGAGTACGATACGACCTATCGGGTCACCGGCTTCTATGAGCACCTCGGTTCCGTCCGAGCGTTCATTGACGCGGTTCGCTCGCTTATCCTACGATCAACCGTCACCCACGTCTTGCTCCGCACGAGCCATCAGGTTCTTGACCGGGCGGCGCTGTTGCTCGCCGAAGCAGTGGGCGCGGTGCCGCTGGGAGACGCGCGCATCGCCCCCGGGGCCGCACCGGGCCGATGGCTTATCTCTGGGATGTGGGGGAGAGTAC
This sequence comes from Corynebacterium sp. 21KM1197, assembly GCF_033783015.1. Classification (NCBI taxonomy): domain Bacteria; kingdom Bacillati; phylum Actinomycetota; class Actinomycetes; order Mycobacteriales; family Corynebacteriaceae; genus Corynebacterium; species Corynebacterium sp. 21KM1197. Next base: position 655,787 of record NZ_CP123907.1, read on the forward strand.
CCGTTGACATCCTGCTGGATCACCGCATGGATCCACGTGACCCGGACAATCACTCCCAGCCGGTCGCTGCGGCGGTCGTCGAGACTGCCGATGGGGAACTGACGTGGGATGGTGTTGGCACACTCCCTCGCTGGTCGCAGCGCCCGCACATCGCAGGTGGGGCACTTACTGACCCGAACGGCGCGGTTGCGCAGGAGTGGGGGCGGGGACCCGTCCCGCCCACCTGGGGTGAACTCGTGGAAACCGCATGGCCAGAGGGCATTCGCCGTGCGGTCGCCGGGCTCCTCGATGCGGGCGCGGGGGAGAGCCGGCGCACGGTGTTCGTGCTGCGGTGGTGGCTGCGCGTCTCCTCCGCCCTCCCGGCGCCTGTGGACATCCGCTCCACGCCGCCGGTGCGGATGGACCCACCGCAGGAGGCGCGCTGATGAGAAATATCCTCGTCCCCGTGCCGGGCTCGGCGGCACCCTCCTCCACTATCGTGGTCTTCCCCCACGCCGGGGGAAGCCCCCGGCAGTACGCACCGTGGGGCCGGATCGCGGGATCGCAGGCTCGGGTGCTCGGGGTGACGTATCCTGGCCGGGATCATCGGTTGGGCGACGCGCACCCGGCGACGATGCGCGACCTCGCCGAGGAAATAGCCGCCGCTCTCGACGCCGCGTCTCCCCTCATACTCGCGGGCCATTCCCTCGGAGCGATCCTCGCCTATGAGACGCTGCTCGCCTGGCAGCGTGCGGGCGGGGGCGAGGGGACGACGCTCGTCGTCAGCGGGCAGACCTCCCCGGATCACGTGGGTGGCGGCACCCTGCATCTTAGGGCGGACGGCGCCCTCGTTGAGGCGTTGTCTCGCAGCAGCCCGGACACTGCCCGGGCTCTCGCCGAATCCGAGCTCGCGGCGTTGTACCTCCCGGCGATCCGCGAGGACTACCGCCTCATTGAGACATACTCCCCACCACCTCCGGGAAGTGCTACGACCCAATCATCAATCGTTGTGGTGAAAGGATACGCCGATGAAGAGTTGATTACTGCTTCTGTCGCAGGGTGGCAGCGCCTGTCCCCTGACGTCCTCGGACCTGTCCTTGTGCCTGGGGATCACATGCACCATATTGATCGCCCGGAACTAGCCCAGATGTGTTGCGGCGGAGTTCTCCGTCATGCCGCCCGCACCTTACAGAGAAAGAGATAACCATGACCACAACCCGTATCTTGCGCCCGGTGCTGCCCGCCCTCGCAGCCGGCGTGATCCTCCAGGGGATCGGTTCCGCGATGACCATCGTGACTTATGTGGCGTTGGCTACCCTGACTGATCGCCTCCTTGGCGGTGACGTCGCCGTCGCCGGCCCCCTCCTGTGGTTCCTCACCGGCCTTGGGCTCAGCGCTCTCTTTGGTGCCGTGGCCCTGATGATTACGCACTTCGCGGACGTGCGCCTCCAAGCCCGCCTGCGGCTCACGCTCGCGGCGAAGCTGTCCCGGCTGCCTCTCGGGTGGTTCGATGATCGCTCCTCGGGGCGGGTGCGCCAGGCCGTCCAGAATGACGTTGATTCGCTGCACCAACTCGTCGCCCACACCGTTGTGGAGATCGTCGCGGGCGTGCTTACTCCGCTTGCGGGTGTCGTCGTGTGTTTCCTTCTTGACTGGCGGCTTGGCCTCGTAGCCCTGATCCCCGGAGTGCTCTACGCCGTGGTGTTCAGCGTTCTGGCCCGGGGCTCCAACCGGGAGGTCATGGATCGTATCCATGAGGGCCTCGCCGGGGTTTCTGACGCGGTGGTGGAGTACGTCAACGGTGTGGCCGTGCTCAAGATCTTCAACCACGGGGAGGAGGGTTCGCGTCGGTTCACCGAGCGCTCGGATGCCTTCCTGCGCAACTTTGCGGCGTTGGTTGCCCCGCAGATGCGTGCCCAGTCCGTTGCCGTGGTCTTTCTGTCCGCGGCTTTCGCCGGGGCGGTCGAGTTGGCCTTCGGCGCGTGGTTCGTTCACGCGGGGTGGAGCCGTCCGGCGGACGTGCTCGTGGTCACCGTCATCGCCATGCTCCTGCCGGCGAGCCTTCAGACCCTCGCCCTCGGCAACCAGGCCCGTACCCAGGCTATCGACGCCGCCGGGCGCGTTGTCGAGATCCTTGACGAGCCCGAGCTGCCGGTGACCGATTCTCCCCGGCGCCCGGAGCGGCCCTATAGCGTCACCTTGCGGGACGTTACTTTCTCTTATGGCACGGATACCCCGGCGGTGGACGGGGTGACGGCGGAGATCCCCGCTGGTGGCGTCACCGCCCTCGTCGGACCGTCCGGGTCGGGTAAGTCCACCCTGGCCGCCCTTATCGCTCGGTTCCGGGACGCGGACGCGGGCTCCGTGGCCGTCGGCGGTGTGGACGTGCGTGATATGGATCCAGAGGTGCTGCGGCGCACCGTCGGCACCGTGTTTCAGGACACGGGACTGCTGTCCATGTCCGTCATCGACAACATTTGTCTCAGTGCCTCGGGCGCGCCAAAGGAACGGGTCATTGAGGCCGCGCGGGCGGCGAATATCCACGAGCGCATTCTCGCCCTGCCCCGTGGGTATGACTCGGTGATTGGTGAGGACGCCCGCCTCTCCGGCGGCGAGGCTCAGCGCATTGGCATCGCCCGCGCGCTGCTCGCGGACAACCCGGTGCTCATTCTCGACGAGGCCACGTCCGCGACCGACCCCGAATCCGAGACCGCCGTCCAGGAGGGGCTCACTCGACTCACGCGCGGCCGGACGGTTGTGGTCATCGCCCACCGTCTCACCACCATCGCGGACGCGGATCGCATCCTCGTCATGGATCGGGGGGCCGTGGTCGAGTCCGGGACGCATGGCGAGCTTCTGGCTCGCGGCGGCCTGTACGCCCGCATGTGGGAAGACATGGAACAATCCACCGAACAGGAGGCCACCCGATGATCCGCTCGTTGCTTGCCCTTACCGATGGCCAGGATACCCGGCTTATGCACCGGGTCCTCACCCTCGCCGTCGCGGCCGGAATCACGCAGGGCATCGCGATCCTGCTCATGGTTCCCGTTTTCACCGCGCTTTTCCGCGCCGATTGGCCCGCAACTGGCTGGGCGCTCATTGTTCTTGGCGTTGCGGTGCTTCTCCATTCCGTCATCATGGCCGTCGCCACGAGCTCCGGGTTCACCGGTTCGCTCGGCGTGATCCGCTCGATGCACCGGGGCCTGGGGAGTACGCTGCTTCGCCTACCGCTGAGCTGGTTTGGCCCGGAGTCGCAGGGCCGAGCGTCTCACTCCGCGGTGCGGGGAACGCTCTTCGTGGCCACGGCGGCGATGGACGTGCTCGTTCCCCTCACCGTGAGCATCACGGCCCCGGCGACGATCGCCGTTGGTGCGCTGCTGCTGGACTGGCGGGTCGGGTTGGTGCTCATGGCCGCCGGGCCGGTCGTGTACCTGTCCGCCCGGGTTGCTGCCCGATGGGAATCCGCGGGAGAGGAGCGGGTTCGGGGGGTTCGTGCGGATACGGATTCCCGGCTGCTGGAGTTCGCCCGGGGCCAGCAGGTTTTGCGCTCCTCTGGCATCGCTGCGGACTATCCGCCGCTGCACCGGGCGATTGATCAGCAGCGGGAGCTGGGCCGCCGGGCGTTGTGGCTGTCCGTCGGCGGGATGGTGCTCCAGGGGTTTGTCCTCCAGTTCATCCTCGGCGTGGTCTCGGCGCTTGCGGTGTGGACTGCCACCGGAGGTGGCGATGCCGTGACGGCGGTGGCGCTCGTCGGCCTCGTTGCCCTCGCCGTCGGGCCGCTGCGGGTGGTGTCGTCCATGTCCACGGCCCTGCACCAGTCGAAGGAGGAGATCGACGACGTCCGCGCGCTGCTGACCACGCCCGGTCTGCCGGAGCCCGCCGAGGCGGTGGCCTTCCCGGAGCGCGCCGACGTCCGCCTCCGCGACGTTCGCTTCAGCTACGGCGAACACCGGGTGCTCGACGGCGTGGATCTCACGGTCCCGGATCGAACGTACACCGCGCTTGTCGGCCCCTCGGGTTCCGGCAAGACGACCATCGTCCGGCTCATCGCCCGGCTATGGGACGTCGATTCCGGCTCCGTGGAGATCGGTGGCGTGGATCTACGGGATATGACGACGACCGACCTCTATGGCCATATATCGATGATCTTCCAGGACGTCTATCTCTTCGACGACACCCTGTGGGCGAACATCGCCCTCGGTGACCCCTCGGCGAGCCCGGAGGAGATCCGCGCGGCAGCCGACCGGGCGCACGTCACGGAGATCGCCGATCGCCTCGCCGAGGGCTGGGATACCCGCGTCGGTGAGGGAGGAAGCTTACTTTCCGGGGGCGAGCGGCAGCGCGTGTCCGTTGCTCGGGCGCTACTGCGCAAGGCCCCGCTTGTTGTATGCGACGAGCCGAGCAGCGCTCTTGACCCCACGACCCGCCGGGCCGTGACCGAGGCCCTCGCGGATCTATCCCGCGAGGCAACCGTGGTGGTGGTCGCCCACCAGCTAGAGACCATTCGCGGCGCAGACCAGATTCTCCTGCTTGAGGGCGGGCGGATCGCGGCCCGAGGCACCCACGAGGAACTCGCCCGGGGCGACGAGCGCTACCGGCGGTTCTGGTCCCTCCGCGAGGAAGCCGGCCGCTGGAATCTCGCGGCCGATCGACAATCAAACTAGGTACGAAAGGAATCATACCCATGAGAACCCCTCTCTCCGGCCGTGACCTCGTCACCGTCGGTATCTTCACGGTGATCCTCGCGGTCATCAACGTTCTGTGCAACGCCATCGGGGTGTTCGGCCCGGAGGTCCAACCCTTCGGGGCCGTCACCGCGGTCATCATCAATGGCATCCCTTTCGCGCTGTTCATCAGGCGCGTCCAGGGCTTTGGCCTCGTGACTATCACGGCCACGCTGCTGAGCCTCATCTCCGGGCTGCTTGGCGACGCCTTTGTGGGTGTGCCGATTGCCTTCCTCCTCGGCCTCCTCGCGGACCTGATTATCCGCAGCGGGGGCTACCGGGATGCCCGGCGCACGATTCTCGGCTACGGCATCTTTGGCATCTATCCCATCGGTTCTTTGTTGCCTCTGTTGTTCATGCGCGATGACATCGTCGCCCGGTACGCTGAGCACTCCGATCCCGAGTGGGCCCAGCGCTTCAGCGATTTCCTCTCCACGCCGATGATCGTCGCGATGATTGTGATTCTCTTCGTCGCCGCGCTCATCGGCGGGTGGATCGGCCAGCGCGTCCTGCGATCCTATTTTTCTCGTGCGGGCCTTTGATCCTCGCGCCGCCCTCGTTGCCCTTGTTATCATCAACGTCTCCCTGCTGGCCGTGGGAACGGAACCGCTTGAGATGGTCGGGGCGGTGATCGTCGCGGTGGCCCTGCTGTCCGCGAGGCGGCCTGTTCTCGCTGCTATCGTCCTCGCCCTTGAGGTGGTGTTGGTCTACGCCGCCTTGCCTGCCCTGGTGGCCTTCGCGTTCACCTTTACCTACCGCTTCCTCCTCGTGGGGTTGTTGTCGTGGGTGCTGCTCGGCGGGATCACCACCGGCTCGCTCCTCTCGGCGCTGGGGTGGGCGAGGGTGCCCCGGGTGCTGGTGGTTCCGGCGGTCGTCGCTGTGCGGTTTCTGCCGGTGGTCGTGGACGATGCCCGCACTATCCGCGATAACCTCGTCCTCCGGGGCATCGTGTCCTCGGGGCCGGCGTTGTTCCTGCACCCGGTGACGGCGGTTCGCCGGGCGGTGCTGCCGCTCGTGGCGAGTTCCGTGCGCACAGGGGACGAACTTTCCGCCTCTGCGCTGCTTCGGGGCCTGGGAAGCACGCGCACGCCCACCCCCGTCGTGCTCCTGCGGCTGCGGTGGGCGGATGCGCTGCTGCTTCTCGTCGCGGTCGCGGTGGGTGCGCTTGCCGTCCAACAATCCATCGGAGGTTAGAAGATGCATTCATCCCGCCCGGTTGTTCACGCCCGTGGCCTCACCCTCACCACCGAGCAGACCGTCCTCCTCGACGACGTGAACCTTAGGGTCGATCCTGGCGAGGCGGTTCTTATCACCGGGCGCTCCGGGGCGGGGAAGTCCTCGCTACTGCGCGTGCTCAACGGACTCGTTCCGCACGTGTATCCCGGGAGCTTGTCCGGGAGCGTCGAGGTCGGCGGGATCGACCCGGCCACGGCCGACCTCGCCGTCACGGGTCGCATCGCTGCCACCGTGTTCCAGAATCCCCGCACCCAATTCTTTGCCACGGACGTGCTCTCCGAGATCGCCCTTGGGGCATCGAACGCGGGGCTACCCAGGGAGGACATTCTCAGAAGAATAGACGAGGCTGCCGAGCGCTTTGAGCTCACCGGCCTGCTGGGGCGCGGCATGACGGAACTCAGCGGCGGCGAGCGGCAACGGGTGGCGCTTGCCGCCGCCGTGGTGTCCCGGCCGCGGCTCTACCTGCTCGACGAGCCGACCGCGAACCTCGACGCCGCGAGCACCCGCCACTTCGCCGAGGCGGTGCGGGATCTGCGGGAATCCGGGGCGACGCTCATCATCGCCGAGCACCGGCTGCATCACCTCGTGGGCGTGGTGGATCGGGTGGTGCGGATGGAGGGCGGGCGCATCGTCAGTGACCTCCCCGCCGAGGAATTCTGGGCCATGCCCCGGGCGGGGCTTCGCTCATTCGAGGAACCCCCGGAGAACCCGCTTCCCCCGGCGTCGCTCGGCGGGGACGGACTGATTGTGGAGAACGCGCGGTTTCCCCGAGGCGCGGTGACGTGTGTGACGGGCCGCAACGGCGCGGGGAAGTCCACGCTGCTGCGCATGCTCGTTGGCCTCCACAAAGCCAAGGGGAAGGTGCAGCTGGACGGGCGGGAACTTTCTCCCCGGCGGCGCCGGGCGGTGTGTGCGGCGGTCATGCAGGACGTCAACCGCCAGCTATTCGGCGAAAGCGTCGAGGACGAGTTGCGGCTTGGTCTTCGCGGCAGGCGAGACTGCCGAGCGCTGCTCGCCTCGCTTGGATTGGCGGGACTGGAGGATCGGCATCCGCTGAGCCTCTCCGGCGGGCAGCGGCAGCGCCTGGCGGTGGCGACTGCGCGGATCGCGGAGGCGGAGGTCATTGTCTTTGATGAACCGACCTCTGGGCTGGACCTTGAGGCGATGGAACAGATGGCTGAGGTCATACGGTCCTGCGCCGAGCAGGGGGCCGTGGTGATCGTGGTGACGCACGACCGTGAACTCGTGGATCGCGTTGGCGATTATGAGCTGAGGGTTATTGCTCCCCAAACTCTAGCTCGAGCAGATGCAGGGGGGTAAACAGGGAATCGTCCTGCTGGTTGCTCGCGGCAAGCACGCCTACCACGTTGCCGTCTCGATCCATGAGAAGTCCGCCGGAGTTCCCGGCGTAGGTGACCACGTTGGAGTTGATGAGGATGCCGGGGTATTTGTTGTCGCTCAGGATAATGCGCCGGGGCGTGGCCTCCGTGATGATCCCGGTGCTGTAATTATCGGAGGAGCGGAATTACGCGTAGTCGTCGCGGCGGAGTCGCCCCGCCCCACGTGCCCGGTCACCTGGACGTCCGGGTTGAGGGCGATCTGCACGACGTCGAGGGGGAAGGGGAGATCGGACCCCAATCCTGCGATGGTGCCTAGGGCCTTCCCGGTGTGGAGGGAGTAGATGGTATCGTCCACGCTCCAGGTGCTCTTCCCGCAGTGTAGGCGGTGTGCTCATCGACGATGTTGAGCGTGCACATATATCCCTCCATGGCGTGGATCACGGCACCCTGCTGGATAGTGGTGCTGGCGTGCGCGGCGGGGGCGAACGCAGTGATAGCGAGGGCGACCCCGAGGAAAGAACGGGTAATTTTCATGGAAGTTTAAGTTATCCTTGTTGCGCCACCACCTCCAAGATTTCCTCCGCCAATTCAGGGCGGCAGATGAGCAGGTCGGGAATGTAGGTGTCCTTATTGTTATAGGTCAGTTTGCTGCCGTCGAGGCGCGAGCAGTGCAACCCGGCGGCCTTGGCCACACCCACGGGGGCCGCCTGATCCCATTCGTACTGGCCACCGGCGTGCACATAGGCATCGCAATCGCCCAGGAGCACGTGCATGGCCTTGGCCCCGGCGGAGCCCATGGGCAGGAGATCACAGTCCAGGGCCTCGGCCACGGCGGAGGCCACCGCCGGGGGCCGCCGCCGCGAGACCGCGATCTTGCGGGCATAAGGGCCGGTGACGGCGCGGACGTCATTGGAATCAAAAACCACGCCCAGATCCGGCAGCCCCACAGCGGCGTGAATGGGCACTCCGTTTTCCACCAGGGCGATGTGCACGGCCCAGTCCTGGCGGCCGGTGGCAAATTCCTTGGTGCCATCGAGCGGATCGACGATCCACACCCGCTCCTTGCCGAGGCGATCGAGGTCGTCGGAAGCCTCCTCGGAGAGGAACCCATCGCCGGGGCGGTGCTGCTCTAGCACGCGGGAGATCCAGCTCTGGGCCAGCTCGTCCCCGGCGTCGCCAAGGTTGCGTCCCCCCAGCAGCCCCACGTTGCGGATACCCTTGAGAATCTCTGCGGCCCCCTGGGCGAGGTGATGGGTGAGGCGGGCGTCGGAAAGCACAGTCATGCCCGCCATTTTATCCCTTTGGTTAGATTTAGGCATGACCGTTTTCGATCGCTTTCACCCCCGCGTCGCCGCCTGGTTCCAGGACAACCTGGGCGCACCCACCCCGGTGCAGGAGCAGGCGTGGGAGGCGATCGCCCAGGGCCGCAACGCGCTCGTGGTGGCGCCCACCGGATCGGGCAAGACGCTCGCGGCGTTCCTCACCGCGATCAGCAAGCTTATCGACGCCCCTCCCGGCGTCAAGGTCCTCTACATCTCGCCGCTCAAGGCCCTGGGCGCGGACGTGGAGCGCAACCTGCGCCGTCCCATCGAGGAGATGGGCCTGGACATCACGGTGGGGGTGCGCTCGGGCGACACCCCGCAATCGGAACGCCGCAAACTCGTGCGCAACCCGCCGGACATTCTCATCACCACACCGGAATCCGCCTACCTCATGCTGACCTCCCGAGCCTCCGCGATCCTGGGCGCGGTGCACACCGTGATCGTGGACGAGGTGCACGCCCTGGCAGGAAGCAAACGCGGGGTGCACCTGGCGCTGAGCCTGGAACGCCTGGCCGCCCGAGCGAACTTCCAGCGCATTGGGCTCTCCGCCACCGTGCGCCCGCTGGAAACCGTGGCCGCCTTCTTAGGGCAGGACGTGGAGATCATCGCCCCACCCGCGCACAAGCAGTGGAACCTGCGGGTGCACGGGATCGACGTGGAGGAACTAGCGGCCAACGTGTACCGCCAGGTGATGTCCGCCCGTTCCACGCTCGTATTCGTCAATTCCCGGCGCACGGCGGAAAAACTCACCTCCAGGATCAACGAACTCTACGCGGAGCAACACGAACCCGAGGCCCTCGCCGCACCCCTGCGCCGCGATCCCGCTCAACTGATGAAGTCCACGGATACCGCGGGCAGCGCCCCCACCTTCATCGCGCGGGCCCACCACGGCTCCGTCTCCACCGAGGAACGCGCCGAGATCGAGGGCGCGCTCAAGGCCGGGAATCTCCGCGCGGTGGTGGCCACCTCCTCCCTGGAACTAGGCATTGATATGGGCGCGGTGGACCTGGTGATCCAGGTGGATTCCCCGCTGTCCGTGGCGGCGGGATTACAGCGCGTGGGGCGCGCAAGCCACGCGGTGGGAGCCACCTCCACCGGGGAGTTCTACCCCCAGCACCCCGCCGACCTCTTCCGGATGGCCGTGATCGTCTCCCGCATGCGCCAGGGGCTCATCGAGGAGATCCACATTCCGCGCAACCCGCTGGACGTGCTGGCCCAGCAGACCATCGCCGAGGTTTCCCAGCGCGACACCCCGGTGGCGGAATGGTACGCGCTCGTGCGCCGCGCCTACCCCTACCGCGACCTGCCCAGGGAGGCCTTCGACTCCGTCATCAACCTGGTCACCGGCTACTATCCGGCCACGGACTTCGCGGAACTCAAGCCCTACCTGGTGCTCAGCGAGGGCGTGCTCACAGCCCGCCCTGGAGCCCAGCGCGTGGCGGTGACCTCCGGCGGCACCATCCCCGACCGAGGGCTCTTCGGCGTCTTCCTCATCGGCGGCGACCAGGGCGCGCGCCGGGTGGGAGAACTCGACGAGGAGATGGTGTACGAATCCCGCGTGGGCGACGTGTTCACCCTGGGCGCGAGCAGTTGGCGGATCGAAGAGATCACCAAGGACCAAGTGCTGGTGAGCCCCGCCCCCGGCCACACCGGGCGGCTGCCCTTCTGGACGGGGGATGAAACCGGGCGGCCCGCAGAACTCGGACGGGCGGTGGGGGCGGCGCGCCGGGACGCGGCCAGCATCAGCGCCGACCTCAGCGATCAGGCCGCCGCCGACATCGAGGAATACCTGCGCGACCAGGCCGCCGCCACCGGGGTGATCCCCGACGAACGCACCCTGGTGCTGGAGAGATTCCGCGACGAACTAGGCGACTGGCGGGCGATCCTGCACAGCCCCTACGGGCGCGGAGTCAATGCCGCCTGGGCCTTAGCGGTGGGCGCGGAATACGCCACGGACGAAGGGATAGTCATGCGGGTCTCCACCGAGGCCCCACCCACCGCAGACCTCTTTACCCTCCACGACCCCGCCGCCGAGGTGGCCGCCAAGGTCAGCGAATCCGCCCTCTTTGCCGCGCGCTTTAGGGAATGCGCCGCCCGCGCCCTGCTGCTGCCGCGCCGCAACCCCGGACGGCGCTCCCCGCTGTGGCAGCAGCGCCACCGCGCGGCCAAGCTCCTCGACGCCGCCCGCCGCTACCCCTCCTTTCCCATCGTCCTAGAAACGGTGCGGGAATGCCTCCAGGACGTCTACGACCTCCCCGCCCTCGAAGAACTCCACCGGGACCTCGCGCGGAATCGGGTGCGGATCGTGGAGGTCACCACCACCAGCCCCAGCCCCTTTGCCGCCACCATGCTGTTCACCTACACCGGGGCCTTCATGTATGAGGGTGATCGCCCGCAGGCGGAAAGCCACCTCGATTCCGCGCTGCTCGCCTCCCTACTCGGGGAGACGGATCTGCGCGAGATCCTCGACCCAGACATTCTGAACGAGCGGCCCCGTATCCCCGCCACCCCGGAGGAGTTTGCTGACCATCTCCGCGAGGTGGGCCCCGCCCCGATCACCCCGGAGAACATGATTCTGGCCGAGGCGCTGGGGGAGCGGGTGATCCGCATCGACCTGGCGGGACGCCCTCACTTCGCCCAGGCGGCTGACGCCCCGATCCTTCATCAACCGACGCAACTGCTCGCCCGGTGGGCGCGGAACCGTGGGCCCTTCACGGCGTCGGAAGCCTTCCGGGATCTGGGAGTAGGCGAGGAAGTGCTGGCGGAGATACCGCTGGTGCGCGGGCGGTTCCGGCACGGGGTGGAGGAGCAGGAATACTGCGACCCGGACGCGCTGGATCGCCTGCGCCGACGCTCCCTGGCGCGGGCGCGCCGGGCCACCGAGCCGGTGCCGCCGGAGAAATATGCGAACTTCCTGCTGGACTGGCAGCACATCACCACGCCCCTGCGCGGGATCGACGGGGTGTACGAGGTGATCGAGCAACTGGCCGGGGTGAGCCTGACCGCTCGGGAATGGGAGGAACGCGCCCTGCCTGCGCGGGTGGAGGATTACGCCCCACCCATGCTGGACGAGCTGACCTCCTCCGGGGAAGTGCGCATCGTGGGGGCCGGTTCCGGGGTCATGTTGTTGCCCTATGACTACGCCCCCGAACTTCCCGAACTCAGCCCCGAGCAGCAGGAGGTGCTGGCGGCCTTCGATGGCGCCTATCTTTTCCAGGAACTCCTGGCCAAGGTGTCCCTCGATCCTGCGACGCTGCGCAGTACGCTGTGGTCGCTGGTGAGCGCGGGAGCGGTGAGCCCGGATTCCTTCTCCCGGCTGCGCGCCCGAGATACGGGGGAGGTGCGGCGTCGCACGCCCGCCGACACCCTGGGGCGTTGGAGCCGCACGCGCCCCGGCGAGGTCATCATGGAGGACCAGTGGCTGCGGCGCTACGGCGTGGTGGCGCGCGGCAGCGTGACGGCTGAGGGCGGGAACTTCGTCCGCGCGTACAAGGTGCTTTCCCGTTACGAGGAGGCGGGCAAGGCCATGCGCGGCATGTTCATCGAGGGGCTGGGCGCGGCGCAGTTCTCCTCGCCCGCAGTGATCGACATGCTGCGCGACGCCCCCGCCGCGCCCACCGTGGTGCTGGCGGCGAGCGACCCCGCCAATCCGTTCGGGGCGGCGTTGCCCTGGCCCAGGGCGGGGCTGTCCCGTTCTTCCGGCGCGGTGGTGGTGCTCAGCGACGGCCACATGCGGGCATATCTGCGCGGGAAAAGTTTGGTTTTGCTGGGCGATCCGGGGGAGGTGGTGGATGCCCTGAGCGGGAGCGGCGCGGTGGAGAAGATAGATGGAAAGCCTGCTCTCACGCACCCACTTTTGGCCGATTTGCGCGCGGCGGGCGCTCGGATAACCCCTCGTGGCCTGCGGTTTTAAGATTTTTCCGGCTTGCACAATGTAATGGTCAAAGAACCTGTATTCTTGTACCAAAAGATGTTCTACTCTTTGTTCAGCGGGTAGGACGCACCACGGTAAGCGTCCAGCAGGATAAGTCGCGATCTGAACGAGAGGATCGCGAGCGGGGGCAACTCGGGGGACGTTCTGCTGGCTCATATCGTGGAGGGTGGGCAAGGTTGAACTTCGAACACGTGATCGCATGGATCACGGAAATGGGGTATCCTCGTGGGCAGGGGACAACCACGAGGGGGAAACCAATGACCGTCAGTTTTGCCGATGAGGTGCTCGATACCGCGGTGGCGGAGTGCCTGATACCGGATCGGCCGTGCTATCTCTGCACCGTGCCGGAGGACTCGATAGCGCGGCGCTTCGTGCGCATGAACAAGGAGGAACTGGACTTCTGGGAGGCGCTGGTGCCGGACTCGGAGGAATACGAGTTCAGCCAGGCTGTGGAATCGCTCGCTCCACGCATGGGGCGCAGCCCCGCCTTTGTGCGCAACCGCATTTACGCCGCCGCCACGCTGCGGAACCTGCCGCGCCTATACGCCAAGGCCGTCGGCGCGGGGCTGCTGGACATGGATCGGATCGTGGGGGTGGCCCTCAGCCTGCGGGGAATGCCGGAGGAACACTGGGAGGCTATCGACGCCCACCTGGCCGCCTACCTCACCCCGGAGGTGCCCTTACAAGCTCTGCCCACCCGCCGCGCCATCGTGCGCAGGCTGCGCGTCTTTGTGGATTCCCTCGTGCCGGACTTCTACGCGAGGGACACGCCCCCGCGCGTGCTCCGGCATGAATCGGGGTTTTCCCGCTTTGATCTCCGATTGCCCAGGGACCAGGCGCACGCCGTGTATCAGGCGCTCCGGGCGATCTCCCAGCGGGAAAAGTGCTCGCTTTCGGAGGCGCTATTCCACCTCGCCACCGAGGCCGGGGAGTTCCGGGTGAACCTCCACCTCTTTGGCACCGAGGGGAAGCCCATGCACATGGTGGGCGCGGGCGATCTCATGGCCGCGCAGGGGAGGTTCTGGGCCAAACGAATCACCCACCGCAGCGATCTCGGCGCGGCGCGTGAGGCGCCGGGACACGATCCCTCTACGGTGTTAGCGGCGGCGGTGCGCCTGCGCGATGGCGGCTGCCGTTATCCGGGTTGTTCGGCCCAGTGCACGGAGTTGCATCACGTGATTGAGTACGAGGTAGGCGGCCCGACGGCCCTGACCAACCTCGCCTCCCTGTGCCGGAAACACCACAACATGTTGACCTTTGATGAGGCCAGAATGTTCATGACGCACTCCGGGATTTGCCGGTGGACCTTCCGGGACGGTACTACCGCTGCCACGCTCCCGGAGGGGCCGCTGGCGAAGCCCCAGTTTGCCCGGTGGTCCTATAACTGGGGTAATTACTTGCGGCGGCGATACCAGGAGATGAGGTCATCGGTGGAGGAATCGCCGGTATCGGGTTCATCGCGGCCGGAGACGGCGGGGGCCAGATCGTTGGCCTGTTTCTTGCCCAGTTCCACGCCCCACTGATCGAAGGAGTTGATGTTCCACACGGTGCCCTGCACAAAGGTGATGTGCTCGTAGAGAGCAATGAGCGAGCCTAGGGAGTGCGGGGTGAGTTCCTCGGCCAGGATGGTGGTGGAGGGGCGGTTGCCCGGCATCACGCGGTGCGGGGGGAGTTCGCCCTGCGTGCCAAAGGCCAGCACCTTGGTTTGGGCGAAGAAGTTGCCCATGAGCAGGTCGTGCATGGACTCCTCGCCGTCCTTGGGGCGCACGAATCCGATGAAGTCCGCCGGGATCAGGCGGGTGCCCTGGTGCATGAGCTGGAAGAAGGCGTGCTGGCCGTTGGTGCCCGGCTCGCCCCAGAAGATCTCCCCGGTGTCGTGCTCCACGGGGTTGCCCTGTCGATCCACGGACTTGCCGTTGGACTCCATGGTCAGTTGTTGGAGATAGGCGGGGAAGCGGGAGAGATCCTGGGAATAGGGGAGCACCGCGTGAGTCTGGGCACCGAGGACGTTGGTGTACCAGATATTCAGCATGGCCATGAGCACCGGAACGTTGCGCTCAAAGGGGGCGGTGCGGAAGTGCTCGTCCATCGCGTGGAAGCCCTCCAGGAAGCGCATGAAGTCCCGGGGGCCGATCACCGCCATAATGGAGAGGCCGATGGCGGAGTCCACGGAGTAGCGTCCGCCCACCCAATCCCAGAAGCCGAACATGTTGGCGGTATCGATGCCAAACTCGGCCACCTTCTCGGCGTTGGTGGACACCGCCACGAAGTGCTTGGCCACGGCGGAGTCATCGCCGTCGAAGGCGTCGAGAAGCCATTTCTTGGCCACTGCGGCGTTGGTCAGCGTTTCCTGTGTGGTGAAGGTCTTGGAGGCCACGATGAAGAGCGTGGAGTGGGGGTCGAGGCCGTCGAGGGTGGCGGCCATGTCGGCAGGGTCGATGTTGGAGACGAACTCCGCGGTAATACCGGCGGTGGCGTAGGCGCGCAGCGCCTTGGTGACCATCGCGGGGCCGAGGTCGGAGCCGCCGATGCCGATGTTCACGACCTTTTTGATGGTGTGGCCGGTGTGCCCCAGCCAGGCGCCGGAGCGCAGGGCGGTGGCGAAGTCGCGCATGCGGCCCAGGACCTCGTGGACGTCGGCGGCGATGTCCTGGCCGTCCACGGTGAGGTCGGCGGAAGCGGGAAGGCGCAGCGCGGTGTGCAGCACGGCGCGATCCTCGGTGGTGTTGATGTGCTCGCCGCTAAACATGGCCTCGGTGCGCTCGCGCACGCCCGCCTCCTCGGCGAGGGCGAGGAGGTCGGTGAGGGTGGGGGCGTCGATAAGGTTCTTGGAGAGATCGACGTGGAGACCGGCGGCGTCGAAGGTGAGGTGGGCGGCGCGCTGGGGATCGCGGAAGAGCTCGCGCAGGTCGAGGTCGGTGGGGCGGGACTGGAGTTTCTGCCAAGCGTTCATGGGATCTAGCCTAATCTTCCCCGCCCCATGCGCAGCAGAATAGCGGCCAGCGCGGGGCCTTCCTCCCCGATCTCCTCGCGGAAGTGATTGATAATGGCTACCTCGCGGGCGTGGACGAGGCGGGTGCCGCCGGAGTCGCGGCGGGTGCGGCCGATGATCCGGGAGATCTCGGTGCGGCGCTTGACTGCGTCGAGAATCTCCTGGTCCAGGCGGTTAATTTCCTCGCGGTAGCGCTGAATCTCGTCCTCGGTGTTCATGGAACTATACTGCCACGGCCGCCGGGTAGGTTGGTAGATACTATGGAATATTCTCTCAACGAACAGCAGCGCGCGGCGGTGGAGCACACGGGCTCGCCGCTTTTGATCGTGGCGGGCGCGGGCTCGGGCAAGACGGCCGTGCTCACCCAGCGGATCGACTATCTCATGCGGCACCGGGGGGTGCAGCCGGGGCAGATTCTGGCCATTACCTTTACCAATAAGGCGGCAGCGGAAATGCGGGATCGCCTGGGGCCGATCGCGCAGCGCATGTGGGTGTCCACCTTCCACTCGGTGTGCGTGCGGATTCTGCGTCAGCAGGCGGAATTGGCGGGGTTGAAGCAGAACTTCACCATTTATGATTCCGATGATTCCCGCCGCCTGCTGGGCATGATCGCCAAGGAAATGAGCCTGGACCCCAAGCGCTTTAGCCCTCGGGTATTAGGCGCGGCCATTTCCAACGCCAAGAACGAACTCACCGAGCCGGAGGAGGGCACGGTGGCGCAGGTATTCGCGGAATACCAGGCGCGTCTGCGGCAGGCCAATGCCGTGGACTTTGACGATTTGATCGGGGAGGTGGTGCGGATACTCCGGGAGCACCCGCAGGTCACGGATTACTATCGACGCCGCTTCCGCCACGTGCTCATCGACGAGTACCAGGACACCAACCACGCCCAGTACGAGCTGGTATCCACCCTGGTGGGGCGGGGCGAGGAGGCCAGCGAGTTGTGCGTGGTGGGCGATTCCGATCAGTCCATTTATGCCTTCCGCGGGGCGACCATTCGCAATATCGAGGAGTTTGAGCGGGACTTCCCCAACGCGCGTACGGTGCTGTTGGAGCAGAATTACCGCTCCACGCAGACGATTCTGGATGCCGCCAATGCGGTGATCGCGCAGAATGAGAATCGCCGGGATAAGCGCCTGTGGACGGCCCTGGGCAAAGGGGAAAAGATCCGGGGATACGTGGCCGATAATGAGCATGACGAGGCCCGGTATATCGCTGCCGAGGTGGATCGCCTGGTGGACGGTGGAATGAACTATTCCGACATTGCGGTGATGTATCGCACCAATAATTCCTCACGGGCTATCGAGGACGTGTTTATCCGCACCGGGGTGCCCTACAAGGTGGTGGGCGGCACTCGTTTTTATGAGCGCCGCGAGATCCGCGACGTGGTGGGCTATCTGCGGGTATTGGATAACCCGGAGGACACGGTGAGCATGAGGCGCATCGTGAATACCCCCAAGCGCGGTATTGGGGAGCGGGCGCAATCCTTCATCGCCCTGCACGCGGAGCAGGAGAATAAGTCCTTTGGCGAGGCCCTGGAGGACGCCGCGGCGGGTGAGGTGGACATGCTCGGTGCCAGGGGGCGCAACGCAGTGGGCCGCTTTGTGCAGATGATGGCGGGTCTGCGGGAGAACATGTCCGAGAACATCGGGGAACTTATCAGCGAGATACTGGACGTGACCGGCTACCGCGCGGAACTGGAGGGCTCCAACGATCCCCAGGACGGCGCGCGCCTGGATAACCTCAACGAACTGGTCTCGGTGGGGCGGGAGTTCTCCTCCGAGGCCGCACACCGGGAGGACTTTGACGGAAGCCTTCAGGCCTTCCTGGAGCGCGTCTCCCTGGTGGCGGACGCCGACCAGATTCCCGACGAGGAACAGGGCATGGTCACCTTAATGACCCTGCACACGGCCAAGGGCCTGGAGTTCCCGGCGGTATTCCTCATTGGCTGGGAGGACGGCCAGTTCCCGCACCTGCGCTCCCTGGGCGATCCTCGGGAGCTGGCGGAGGAGCGTCGATTAGCATACGTGGGCATTACCCGCGCGAGGGAGAGGCTCTACCTCACCCGCGCCACGCTGCGCTCGGCCTGGGGCAACCCGATTAATAATCCACCCAGCCGCTTTTTGCAGGAGATTCCCTCCGACCTCACGGAATGGAGCGGCGCGGAGAGCAAGCAGCGGGTGGCCCCGCAGCGCAAGAAGAACACCAGCCTGCACCTGGTGGTGGGGGATCGGGTGAATCACGCTAAGTACGGCCTGGGCACCGTGATCGCCGCAGACGGAATGGGGGCACATGCCACGGTGACCATTGATTTTGGGTCGGCCGGGACAGTGCGCCTCATGCTGATCGGCGGGCTGCCGATGGAGAAGTTATAGGGTGATGCCGTGTGCGGCGAGCCACGGCACGGGGTCGATGGCGTCGCCGCCCGCGGGGTGCACCTCGAAGTGGAGGTGGGAACCGGTGGAAAAGCCCAGGTTGCCCATGCCCGCGATGGTCTGACCGGCGGTGACGCGCTCGCCCACGGCCACGGCCAGGGTGGACATGTGGCCGTAGACGGTGACGGTGCCGTCATCGTGGCGGATGCGGATCCACTGGCCAAAACCGGAGGCGGGGCCGGAATCGATCACGGTGCCGTCCAGCACGGCCTTGATGGGGGTGCCCTCGGCATTGGCGATGTCAATGCCCTTGTGGAAGGTGCCCCAGCGCAGCTCGAAGCCGGAGGTGAAGGCGCCGATGGCGGGAGCAACCGCGCCCAGGGCATTGACCACGGCGGTGGAACCTTCTTGGATGGGGGCGGAGGAGGAGGTCTCCACGGGAAGCAGGGCGGCCCTGGCGGCTTCGGCGCGCTCGGAGGCGTACTTCACGGCCTTGCCCAGTTGATCCTCGATCCCGGTGGCGGGCTTGAACTCGGAGATCGCCAGGATCTGGGGGGAGGAAGCGGGGAGGTCCTGGGAATCGTTCGCCAGGGTGTAGTCCACAGAGTGGGTGCTGGTGTGCTGAGCGGCGGCGGCTCCGCCCGCGCCAGCGGTAGAGACAGCGCCCGTAGCCACGGCCATCAGGGCAATGCGACCCTTGGTGGTCTGCGAGGGATTGAATTTGTGGTGCTTGCCCAACTCGTTCACTTCCATCTGCTCGGTGTAACGCCACGTTAGCGAATCGTGACCTTTTCGTTATCTACGAGGTGTAACGATAGCGTCTCGATGGGAGCGGGGCAACCTGTTTTCCCATATTTCAGTTATATGCTGGCACGGTGAGCAAGAAAACCAGCAGTAATCGACGCCCCGGCGGTGGTCGGCGCCGCACCCGCCGCGAGGTCGCCACGCCCACAACGCAGCAGGAAAAGGCCAGGCAGCGCTATCTTCCCACGGTGTTATTGCCGCACCTGGTGGTGCTCCTGGCCATCGTGGTTATCGCCATGACGGGCCTGCTTGTTACCTCCACCTCCCTGGGGGCCATGCCGGCCACCGTGGCGCAGTTATGGCTGATCCTGAATATGGCCCCCATCCGGCTCGACGGCATCACACTCGGCCTCATGCCGCTGCTGCCCGCGATGGGCATGATCTGGTTGCTCAGCCGCGCGCGCCCCACCCGCCGCTTCGAGGTAGGGCTGCTGCTGGGCGTGCCGCTGCTGCTCACCGGGATCGCCTGGCTCATGCTTTTCGACGCCCGCGCGGTCTACCCCGTCGATGTGCCCTCGCCGTGGGCTTTCCTTACCACCTTGATCGTGCACAGCCTGGCGCTGCTGCTGGGCTATCGCCCCTGGCCGCAGTGGGCCAAGGACGCGGTGCGGTATCTTCTCTATCTCCTCGGCGCGGCTGCGGTGGTGTGGATTGCGGTGGTGGCATGGAACTGGCAGGCTACCAGTCCCGGTGCGGTGGCGGTGAGCCTGCTCTACCTGCCCAACGCGGTGATCGCGGCGGCGGCGGTGCTGGTGGGCGCGGAGTTTCACGCGGGGGAGGCGTCGATAAGCCTCTTTAGCGTGCACCTGGTGCCCCTGCCGCCGCTGCCGCTGTTCGCGGTGCCGGGGCAGGCGCTGCCCTGGGCGATGGCCCTGCTGCTGATCCCGGCTGGTGTGGCGGTGGCCCTGTGGTGGCGGCGCGTGCCCACCTGGCGGGAGGCGGTGTATGCGGGCGGCTGCGCCGGGGCGCTGACCCTGGTGGGCACCTACCTGGCCGGTGGTCAGATGGGGGTGTACGGCGCGACGGGCCCGATGGAGTGGCTGGCGGCGCTGCTGGTGTTCGTGTGGGTGGCCGGGGTGGGGGCCGCGGCTGGGCTGGTACACAAAGCGGCGGGTAGGCTGAGCGCGTGACATTTAATATTGTGGTTTTGGTTTCCGGCAGCGGAACGCTGCTCCAGGCGATCCTGGATCACCAGGGGGACTATCGGGTGGCCAAGGTTCTCGCGGATCAACCCTGCCGCGCCCTGGATCGCGCGGAGGCTGCGGGGGTACCCACCGAGGTGGTTCCCATGCAGCCCGACCGCAATGCCTGGAATGTCACGCTTGCGAACGCCGTGGGTGCCCCCGACCTCGTGGTTTCCGCGGGCTTCATGAAGATCCTCGGGCCCGCCTTCCTCGAACGCTTCGGGGGGCGCACCATCAACACCCACCCCGCCCTGCTCCCGGCCTTCCCCGGGGCGCACGCGGTGCGCGATGCCCTGGCCTACGGGGTGAAGATCACCGGCTCCACCGTGCACTACGTGGACGAGGGTGTGGATACCGGCCCGATCATCGCGCAGGAGCCGGTGCGGGTGGAACCGGGGGACGATGAGGCCACGCTGCACGAGCGCATTAAGAACGTTGAACGCCAACTCATTGTGCGGGTGCTGTCCGCACAGCAACAGGAGAATCTCAGATGAGTGAAAGCCGCAAGGGCATTAAGCGTGCCTTGCTGAGCGTCTATGACAAGACCGGCCTGGTGGAACTGGCCACCGCCCTGCACGAGGCCGGGGTGGAGATCGTCTCCACCGGCTCCACCGCCGCCACCGTGGCGCAGGCCGGGCTGCCGGTGACCCGTGTGGAGGATCTCACGGGCTTCCCGGAGTGCCTGGAGGGCAGGGTCAAGACGCTGCATCCGCGCGTGCACGCCGGAATCCTGGCCGATACCCGCAAGCCCGATCACTTGGCCCAACTGGAGGAACTGGGGGTGGAGCCCTTCCAACTGGTGGTGGTGAACCTCTACCCCTTCAGCCAGACGGTGGCCTCCGGGGCGGACTTCGATGCCTGCGTGGAGCAGATCGACATCGGAGGCCCCTCGATGGTGCGCGCGGCGGCCAAGAATCACCCCTCCGTGGCCGTGGTGGTTAATCCGGCCAGTTATGACGAGGTGGCCCGCGCGGTGGCCGAGGGCGGCTTTAGCATTGAGGAGCGCCGCGCCCTGGCTGCCGAGGCCTTCCGCCACACCGCCGAGTACGACATCGCCGTGGCCACCTGGATCTCCGAGGGGCAGTGGGTGGGTTCCTCCTACCGGCTGGCCCAGGAACTGCGCTACGGCGAGAACCCGCACCAGGACGCCGCGCTGTACGTCTCCGGGGGCGGGCTGGCCGGGGCCACCCAGCACCACGGCAAGGAGATGAGTTATAACAACTACCAGGACGCCGATGCCGCCTGGCGCGCCGCCTGGGATCACTCCGAGCCCTGCGTGGCCATCATCAAGCACGCCAACCCCTGCGGCATCGCGGTGTCCCAGGACATCGCGGCCGCCCACGCCGCCGCCCACGCCTGCGATCCGCTGTCCGCTTATGGCGGCGTGATCGCCGCCAACCGCGAGGTGACCCTGGCGATGGCGGAGCAGATCAAGCCGATCTTCACTGAGGTGGTCATCGCGCCCGCCTATGCCGAGGACGCGCTGGAACTACTCAAGACCAAGAAGAACCTGCGCATCCTGGAGGCCGAGGCCCCCGAGCGCGGGGCCAAGGAGATCAAGCAGATCTCCGGCGGCCTGCTGGTGCAGCGCAGCGACGCCATTGATGCCGAAGGTGATGACCCCGCCTCCTGGACGCTGGTGGCCGGAGAGGGGTCGGAGGAACTGCTCAAGGAGTTGGAGTTTGCCTGGCGCACCGTGCGCGCGGTGAAGTCCAACGCCATTCTCATCGCCCGCGAGGGAGCCACCGTGGGCGTGGGCATGGGGCAGGTCAATCGCGTGGACTCCGCCAAGTTGGCCGTGGAGCGCGCCAACACCCTGGGCGAGGGCAACCGCACCGAGGGCGCCGTGGCGGCCTCCGACGCCTTCTTCCCCTTTGCTGATGGCTTCGAGGTGCTGGCTCAGGCCGGGGTCAAGGCCGTGGTGCAGCCCGGCGGCTCCATCCGCGACGATGAGGTGATCGAGGCGGCCAAGAAGGCCGGGGTGACGATGTACCTCACGGGTGCGCGGCACTTCGCGCACTAAGCAGTTCGAGGGTGCGCTCCACGCGCTCCTCGGGCAGGGGGGTATGCAGAACATCGAGGGCGGCGTCCGCCAGCATGACGGCGGTGGGGGGCAGGCCCTCGCCCTGGTGGGGGGCCACGCCGGTATTATCCCGCATCTCGATCACGGACATGGCGATGTGGAAGGGCAGCATGCAGCGGGGGTCCTGGGCCCCCACGATGTCCGCCGCCAGTCCCTCAAAGGTGGTGCGCAGTCCCTCGCGCTGGGCGTGGTACTCCGCGAATTCCTCCGAGGCGGCGATGGGGAGTTGATAGAGACGCCCCACGTTCCACCGGCTGGAGAGCAGCAGGCGGGATTCCGCCGCCACCAGGGACCACAGCCGCTGCGGGGCAGAGGCCTCCGTGGCCCCAAGGTATTCCGCGAGGTCTGCGGAGGGCTCGATGGTGGACTTGAGCAGGGTCAAAAAGATCTCCGCCTTGGAGGGGAAGTGGTAGTACAGGGAGGCCTGCCTGATTCCCACGGCGTCCGCGATCTGGTGGGTGGAGGTGGTGGCAAAGCCCTGCACGGTAAAGAGTTCCGAGGCGGCGTCGAGGATCTCCTCGCGCGCGGTATTGCCGCGACGGCGCGGGCTGTTCTTCCGGGGTCGTCCCACGGCTCCTGCCATAACGGTGGCTCCTTATTCAGCGTCGGTATCGATGGTGATGTTATTGCGTGCGGCCACCGACCGGATCACCAGGGAAACCGATCGGGCGGCGGCGCCAAAGGCGCTGCGTTGCAGGGCCGGTAGGTCGCGCGCGGGGAGGACGGAGGGCACGCGATCGCGCCAGCGCTGCGCCTCTAATTCCATGCCGGTAATCCAGGCCTGATCCAGCGCCTCGGACTCCGCTGGGGTGAGGCTGGCCCCGCAGTGCCGGAGCGCGGTGGCCGGGGCGATGAGGTGCTCCTGGATATTCACGGCGGTATCGAGGTCCGGCAGGCCGTCGATGGTGCGCATGGCCGGGGGGCGCTGGCGGAGCACCTGGGAGAGTTCGGGAGCAGCGGGGCGCTCGCTAAGGTCGCGGCCCATCTCCCAGAACTCGGACTGCGCGCTGGGGATCTGCGGGGCTACCCACAGCAGCGGAGTGGAGGGGAGGGCCTCGCCGCGCGCGAGCGCGCCCACGGGAGCCACGGCTGGCTTATCGGCCAGGGCGGGGGAGCCCAGGAGGCTGATGGTGACGGCGGAATACCATCTGGCCACGTCCACTGCGGCCTCCCCGTGGTGCAGGGCGTTGCGCGCGAGGTCCTGGGATTCCGCGATGAAGCCACGCAGGTGGGCGGGGTCGGCGCACTCGGGGGCCTGGTCTAAGAGATCGGTGAGCGAGGGGTGCATAAGTACAAGCATAAACGGCAGTACCCCGCCCACTCTAGGAGTGGGCGGGGTAACCCGCTGTTGTGATTCTTCCCAGTTAGCGACTGGTGAACGGCAGGAGAGCCATCTCGCGCGCGTTCTTCACGGCGGTGGCGACCTCGCGCTGCTGCTTCGGGGTCAGGCCCGTCACGCGACGCGAACGAATCTTGTGGCGATCGGAGATGAACTGACGAAGGGTGTTGATGTCCTTGTAGTCCACCGTTTCGATGCCCGCTGCCTTGAGCGGGTTCTTCTTGGGGCGGCGGCTCTGCTCAACGCGAGCGCGCTTTGCGTTGTTACGCTTCATTTATGCACAACTCCTACCAGCTGGACTTACGGACACCCGGCAGCTCACCGCGGTGAGCCATCTCGCGCATGCGCACGCGAGAAAGACCGAACCTGCGGAGGTAACCGCGCGGACGGCCATCGTGGGAGTCACGATTACGAACACGGACGGGGGAGGCGTCGCGCGGCTGACGGTTCAGCTCGAACTGCGCGTCCAGGCGATCCTCATCGGACGAGTTCGGGTTCTTGATAATGGCCTTGAGCTCGGCGCGACGCTCCGCGTAGCGGGCGACAATGTCCTTGCGCTGCTCATTCTTGGCAATCTTGGACTTCTTAGCCATGAATTATCGCTCCTCGCGGAACTCGACGTGCTTGCGGGCTACCGGATCGTACTTCTTCAGCGTGATGCGATCCGGGTTATTGCGCTTGTTCTTGCGGGTGACATAGGTGTAACCAGTGCCAGCCGTAGACTTCAGCTTGATGATCGGACGAACGTCATTACGTGCCATCTTTAGATCTTCTCCCCACGTGCTCGAATCTTGGCCACCACAGCCTCAATGCCATCGCGGTCGATGACCTTCAGGCCCTTGGTGGACACGTTCAGGGTGATGGTACGGCCCTCGGAGGGCAGGTAGAACCGACGACGCTGGATGTTGGGGTTCCAACGGCGCGACGTACGGCGGTGCGAGTGCGAGACGGACTTGCCGAACTGCGGCTTGCGTCCCGTGACCTGGCAAATAGCCGACATGGGTGTAACTTTCTCCTAGCCGCCCACGTCAAAGTACTAAAAGTCAGCAGACGGGGGCGAAGACGAATGTTTTTCGACAACAGCAAGCGACAATCTTAATGCCCCCGGCCCAAATCTCCTAATTGTCGGGCTAGGAGGAGGGCGAGGTTGGTGCGATCGCGGGCGCGTAACTTGCGCAGCAGGGCGGAAACGTGATTCTTCACCGTCCCCTCGGCCAGGAACAACTCCCGGGCGATCTCCCGGTTGGTGTGGCCGCGCGCCACCAGCTCCGCGACGCCCCGCTCGGCCCGGGTGAGCACGGTTAGCTCGTTGTGCGCGTAGCGCGCCACCTTGGGATCGAGCGCCAGGCCGCCGCTGGTGGCAGCGCGCATGGCGGATACCAATTCCTCCGGGGAGACCCCCTTGAGGATATAACCGCTGGCTCCGGCCTCGATGAGCGAGGAGACCAGGGCTGCCTGGCCAAAGGTAGTGAGAATGAGCACCGGCGTGGGTAGTGCGGCGCGCAGCACGTCCAGGCCGCTAAAGCCGGGCATGGCGGCGTCCGTGACCACGAGGTCCGGCTGATGTTCCCGGATGAGGGCGGAGATGGTCGCGCCGTTCGTGGTGGCGGCCGCCACCTCCACGTCGGGGAAGGTTTCTAGCACAAGGCGCAGGCCGTGGAGGACGACCTCGTGATCGTCAATAAGCACTACCCGCATGGCACCTCCATGCTGAGCGTGAAGCCCTGCGGCGAGGCGTGCGTGGTGACCTCCCCGCCGAGTTCCCGGGCGCGGCGGCGCAGGGAGGAGATGCCGTAGCCGGGGGTAAAGGAGGTGGGGAGCCGTCATCGCGGATGTCCAGGGAGATGTGTGCGGAGTGGGCGTTGCTATGGCACACCACATTGGCCAGGGCCTCCTGGGTGAAACGCAGGGCGAGCAGGGCCACGGGCTCCGGCGGCTGCATGGTGTTGAGGGTACTGACCTGTACGCGCAGCGCGGTGGCGGAAAAGGATTCCGCGAGGGTGCGCAGCGCCTGGGTGAGGTCTCCCTCGCGCAACTCCACGGGGGTGAGAGCGCGGACGGTGGCGCGCATGTCGTCGAGGGCCTGGGCCGTCATGGCGCGTGCCCGATCTAACTGGGCGTGTGGGGGCAGTGTGCGGCGGCAGAAGTCCAATCTCAGCAGTACGGCGGTGAGGCGGTGCCCCAGGCTGTCATGGAGGGAACGGGCCATGCGCTCGCGCTCGCGGGATAGTAGAAGATCCTGCTGCGTGGCGATGTGCCGGTGCAGGCGCCGGTTGAGCACCATGCCGTGACGTACCTGGGCAGCAAAGGCGTAGCCGAAGCCCAGCAACACGGACACGGCCAGGGCCTCGGTGAATGCGCGCCCGGTGCCGCTGCCCGCATAGAGGTGCGCGCCCGCCGTTACCCCCACCACGACCCCGCAGTACCCCAGCGCGGCTCGGTTACCCAGGCTCAGCAGCAGGGTCAAGACGGCCAGAATGAGCATGGCCACGCTGGATACCCAGTTGGCGGCGAAGTATCCCAGGAGCGCAACCAGGGAAAACGCTAGGCTTGCGGCGCGAGGATAGCGCCCGGTGGCCCACAGACCCCAGAACCCGGCGAGGGGAATCGCCAGCGCCAGACCTGCGGAGGGGTGTGGAAGAAAAGCAAATATATATAGGACAAGGCCCGCCACGAAGAGCGCGTGCAGGTGGCGGCGGGAAACGGAGGGCATGACCTCACGCTACCGCCCGGCCCCCATGACCACGGTCATGATTTTTGGTGACTCCGGGCCCTAGCAGAGCGACGATGTGGTGGCTTGGCTTGAGACATGACCTTTTATTCTTCCCGCATTCCCGTGATCTGGTGGGGCCTGCTTCTGCGTGCAGTGGTGGCGGCGGTGATGATCCTGGGGGCAAACGCCCTGGGTGGCCTCGTGTCCACGGGCCTTGAGGCCTGGGGCTTTGCGACGAGCGGAGCGCGGCAGGCGGTGGCGTTGATCGGGCAGTTCTTCCTGGTGGCGCTGCTGGTGGTGGGCATGGTAGCCGGGTGGGTGCGGTGGGTGGAGCGCGGCAGGCTGCGGCCGCTTCTTGGATCTGCTCTCGCCGGGGGAGGGGCCTTTCGGCTGGGTACCGCCATCATCGTGCCGCTCATGGTGGGTATTTATGTGCTGCGCGGCGCGGTGGCCTACGCCAATGGGCAGCTCACCACGGAGTATTACGCCCAGTACCCCACGGGGGCGGAACTGGCGCTTTCCGTATTGTATGTGCTGACGGTGGCCTACGTGCTCCAGGGTTTTCCCGAGGAACTGATCTACCGGGGCTGGCTGATGGAGGTCACGCGGCAGTGCCCGTGGCTCACCCTGACCTGGACCACGGTGGCCTTTACCGTGATTCACCTGATCTCCTCCGGCGGGCAGGAAAGCTGGGGCGATCGCCTGATCTATCTGATCCTGCCTCTGGGTATGGGATTGCTGGCGGGCGCGCTGCGGATTGTCACCGGCTCTCTATGGGCCGGGGTGGCCACGCACGGCGGCATGCACGTGGTGAATAACCTGGTGCCGCCCGTGGTACCGGTGACGGGATTTGATCTGGCGGGCGTGGTGCTCCCCGGGGTGGCGCAGGCGATGGTGGCGGCGGTGATCCTGTGGCGGTGGCACGGAAGATCGCGGGCGCGCGGTCCTATTTTAGAAAAACCCGCCCATGAGGTAGGGTGCTAGAGGATTTATACGAGCCAACCTGGGCACGATCCTGCCGAATCCGCGGGAACCGACCCAGTGTACAACCTTAGGAATCGAGAGATATGAAGAAGGATATCCACCCGGATTACCACCCGGTGGTGTTCCAGGACGCTGGCACTGGCCAGAAGTTCCTGACCCGTTCCACCGCCACCAGCAACCGCACCGTGGAGTGGGAGGATGGCAACGAGTACCCGCTCATCGTGGTGGACGTGACCAGCGAGTCCCACCCGTTCTGGACCGGCGCTCAGCGCGTCATGGATACCGCCGGCCGCGTGGAGAAGTTCCAGCGTCGCTTCGGTGGCATGGCCCGCCGCAAGAAGAAGACCCAGGCTTAAGGTAAGGAGGGAAGAGGAAAATGGCAGTACCTAAGTTCCGCAAGTCCCGCGCCAACACGCACGCGCGCCGCTCGCAGTGGAAGGCCAACAACGTTGCCCTCCAGGAAGTGACCATCGACGGCCAGACCGTGCGTATCCCGCGCCGCCTGGTCAAGGCCGCTCAGCTCGGCCTGGTGGACGTGGAGCAGTTCTAAGCTCCATCCCTCGTGCCCCCTGCGTATCGCCGCAGGGGGCATTATTTTTTTATGCAGCGACCGTACAGGAAACGTGCAGAATCTCTCATGGAGCCAGGACCGATCTTGCAGCCAAGAATCAGCGTGGGGGTGCATAATCGAGTGCCATGAACAACAACACTGGGAACGGGAACGCCAACCATAACGATCAGAACTGGGGGTGGGAGCAGCCCCGCCGGGAGGATGACACCCTGGTGATAGAGCAGCCCCCGCAGGAAAAGGAACCACGGGAAAAGAAAAGGGCGTCCTTTGGCGTGCTGCCCACCGTGGCCTTGATGACGGTCTCCGCGATCGCGGCGGGCGCGGTCACCGGCGTGGTGGTGAGCAGGCAGCAGGAGGACGCCCAGGTGGTGAACTCGCTCAACCAGCCGAATATGCAGCAGACCGCCAAGCGTGAGGCCCCCGCGGGGTCGGTGGAGCAGGTGGCGCAATCCGTGCTGCCCTCGGTGGTATCTATCCAGGTGGCCAGCATGATGGGCGGGGAGGAGGGCTCCGGCGCGATTATCTCCTCCGATGGCCTGGTGCTCACCAACGCGCACGTGGCCGGGGATCGCAATTCCCAGTTGCAGGTGACGCTTAATGACGGCACTACCCACCCCGCCGACCTGGTGGGCGCGGACGCCGCCACGGACATCGCCGTGATCAAGATTAGGGACGTGAAGGATCTCCCCGCCATTCCCTTTGGGGACTCCGACCAGGTGCAGGTGGGTCAATCCGTGATCGCCATTGGCTCCCCGCTGGGGCTTTCCTCCACGGTGACCACGGGCATCGTCTCCGCCCTGGATCGCCCGGTGCGAGCCTCGGCGGCGGGAGGGGAGTCCTCCCTGATCGACGCGATCCAAACCGACGCCGCCATCAACCCCGGTAACTCGGGCGGGCCGCTGGTGGACATGAGCGGCAACCTCATCGGCATGAACTCCGTGATCGCCTCGCTGAGCACCAGCACGGAGCAGGCCGGTTCCATTGGTCTGGGCTTTGCCATTCCCTCCTCCTTTGCCAAGCGCGTGGCCGATCAACTGGTGCGCGAGGGCAAGGCCAGCCAGCCCATGCTGGGCGTGAGCGTCATGCGCGATGACCTCGGCGTGGTTCCCCAGACCCCAGTCAAGGGCGCGGTGATTAACTCGGTGGTGCCCGATGGCCCCGGTGCACGGGCCGGATTGAAGGAGGGGGACGTGGTGACCAAACTCAACGATCGTCTAATTGATTCCGCAGATTCCCTCATCGCCGCCACCCGCTCCCACGACTTTGGGGAGACGGTGACCCTGGAGGTGCTCTCGCAGGGGGAGTCCGAGCCCCATGCGGTAGAGGTAACGCTCACGGAAAGCTAAGTTATTCGATATGGAACATCGCCTGGCCTCTATGTCTACGCCCCTGCCCGATCTGGAACCGGATCTCAGTTCCCTGCTGGCCGCAGAGCAGGAGGAACAACCGCGCGCTCGCCACAAGGCCCTGGTGGTGCTGGTCAGCGACGAAGAGGATACCGATACCGGCTCCCTGGTGGCCGAGCTGCTGGAGGAGGCGGAGTTTAGCGTGGGCGGGATCGTGACGGTGAAGTCCAAGAAGTCCCGCATCCGCCAGGCCATCGAGACCGCCGTGGTGGGTGGGGTGGACCTGGTGCTCACCGTGGGCGGCACGGGGGTGGGGCCCAGGGATAAGACCCCGGAGGCCACCCGCGCGGTGCTGGATCAATTGGTGCCCGGCATTGCCCAGGCGCTGCGTTCCTCCGGCTTGGGGTGCGGCGCGGTGGACGCGGCCACCTCGCGGGGTATCTCCGGGGTATCCGGCTCCACGGTGATCGTGAACCTCGCCAGTTCGCGCCCCGCGATCCGCGATGGCATGGCCACCCTGGCCCCCCTGGTGCACCACGTGATTGATGAGTTGCCCTAGGCCATGAGGCCCAGGCGTAGAAAGGTGCGCCCTAGTACGGCGCAGAATATTGACCGCCGGGCGGATACCCCGCACCGCGCGTTCTTTGAACCGCGCAGCGAGGAAGAATACCGCCAGCAGCGGCCCCCGCATCACTCGGCGCGGTGAGCGCCGCCCCCGGTGGTGCTTTCCTGCTCCTTGAGCAGGTCGCGGATCTCGGAGAGCAGGCCCGCCTCGATGGAGACCTTCTCCTCCTCGTCCTCCTCGACCCCGTGGCGCTTGGCCTGCATCTCGTTGAGCTTGTTCATCGGGGCCACCAGGATGAAGTACACCACGGCGGCGATGATGAGGAAGTTCAGGCCCGAGGTGATCACGGCGCCGAAGTCGATGCGGGTAGCGGCATCGCCCGCGCGCAGCTCGATGGCCAGGCCATCGACGTCCGGGCTGGTGCCCAGGGCGGCGATCAGAGGGTTGATGATGTTATCCGTAAACGCGGTGACAATCGCCGTAAAAGCGGAGCCGATGACCACGGCCACGGCTAATTCGATGACATTACCGCGCAAAATAAAGTCTTTAAAACCCTTCAGCATGGGTAGCGCCTCCTTGAGAAAATAATTAATCGACAGTGCTATAGCCCACCCGGGTAAAGAATACCGTGAGCGGGGTGGATAGTGCCGCGGACGCCACCCGAGCGGCGTCTTTCTCCGGCAGAGAAAGCAGTACCGTGGGATTATCCGGGCCAGGTGGCAAGAGTACCGTAGCCTGCTCCGCAATGACGTCCGGGAGGTCATTTTCTCCCCGCGCGACCACGGAAACCACATCGCCGTGGTGCATGATCTCGGGTGCGGAAAGCGGCACCGGAACCGCTACTTTGCCCGCTAAAGAGGTAGGAGTGAGCAGCCGGGAGGGGGTGACGGGCTCCCCGGGTACCGCCGGAGCGATGAGTACCTTGCCCAGGGCCTCCTCCGCATCGCGCAGCGCGGTGGCGGGGAGCACCGCCGCAGGTACGCGGCGAATTTCCACGTGTTCGGCGGCGATCTCTTGGCCGGTGCCGACCTCCGCGCGGAAGAAAAGGGCGGGCGTGCCCTGGGGCTTGAGGGCCAGAACCAGGGCGAGGAGGAAGAGGCAGGCCGCCGCGCTGCGGCGCAGCAGGGCGGTGCGCCGCCAACCGGGGGTGCGCAGGATTACGAGGAGGCGGGAGAACATGCCTCCTTGGACTGGGAATACCACCCGCCCGGTTCCACGAGGTAGTCCACGGCCTCATCGTGAGGCTCCACCGGAATATCGGCGCGGATCTCCTCCGGGTAGGCCAGGGCGGCCACGGGAGGGCGCGGCGTGCCCAGGGCGGCCAGGGTGCGGTCATAATAGCCGCCGCCCTTGCCCAGGCGGTGGCCCCGTGGGGTGATGCCGAGGGTGGGAACCAGGATCAGCGCGCAGTCCCGGAGCGCGGAGGTGTCGTGGCGCTTTCCGGTGGGTTCCGAGATACCCAGGGCACCGGGAGCGCTGGCGGCGGGGTCGTCGAAAGCCCAGGCGAGGGAGCCATCGCCAAGCGTGACGGGGAGGAGGATACGGCGGCCGGTGGCGCGCAGCAGCGGAAGCAGGGTGCCGTGGCCGGGTTCGCTGGGCAGCGGGTGATAGGCCGCCACGGGGCCGGGGCCGCAGGATTCCAGCAGGAGCAGGCAGTGGGCGGCGAGGGCGGCGTCGTCACGCTGCTTGTGCGGCCGGTGGCGCCGATTGCGGAGCAGGGTGCGGCGGAGTTCTTCTTTGCTCACTTTCCCCAGGCTACCGTGGCGCTGCATGGTTGGGGGCCACACATGGGTAGGGTGTGAGGTTATGAATGCACCCACTTCGGAACACCCGCACGCGGTCAAGACGGTTGTTGTTCCCGCCGCCGGGCTGGGCACTCGTTTCCTCCCCGCCACCAAGACGGTGCCCAAGGAATTGCTCCCGGTGGTGGATACGCCGGGCATCGAACTCATCGCGGACGAGGCCGCGGCCCTGGGGGCCTCGCGGCTGGCCGTGATCACCGCCCCGCAGAAGGAGGGCGTGCTGGCGCACTTTGCACCCTCCCCGGAGCTGGAGGAAACCCTGCACGCGCGGGGCAAGGACGAGCAGTTGCGCAAGGTGCAGCACGCCAGCGGGATTATTGACGCGGTGCCCGTCACCCAGGAGCGCCCGCTGGGCCTGGGGCACGCCGTGGGCCTGGCCGAGGCGGTGCTGGACGAGGACGAGGACGTGGTGGCCGTCATGCTGCCCGATGACCTGGTGCTCCCGATGGGCGTGATGGAAAAGATGGCGGCCGTGCGCGCCGAATACGGCGGCTCCGTGCTGTGCGCCTTTGTGGTGCCGCACGAGGAGGTGTACAACTACGGCGTCTTTGACGTGCAGGACACCGAGCGCGGCGACGTCAAGCGCGTGGTGGGCATGGTGGAAAAGCCGGACCCCGCGCAGGCCCCCTCGAACTTCGTGGCCACCGGCCGCTACCTGCTGGATCGCGCGATCTTTGACGCCTTGCGCCGCATTACCCCCGGCAAGGGCGGGGAACTGCAACTCACCGACGCCATCGAACTGCTGATCACCGAGGGGCACCCCGTGCACGTGGTGATCCACGAGGGCACGCGGCACGACCTGGGCAACCCCGGCGGCTACATTCCCGCCTGCGTGGACTTTGGGCTCAGCCACCCGGTGTACGGGCCGGGGCTGAAAAAGGCCATCGCGGAGATCCTGGCCCGCCACGAGGGCTAAGGCTTTCGGCGGGTGTCCGGCGGCCCGGTGATCCGGGGCCTTAAGTAGACGCGGGCTTACGGCAGGCGCGGGCAGTCCGGTTAAGATAGGCGAGTCAGTGAGAAAAGGAGGCGGCGAGTGCGGTCCGTGGACGAGCAGTTAGCCCTGGTGGCGGACGCTGCGGTGACGCCGGAGCCGGTGCGCATTTCCATTGCAGACGCGCTCGGCCTCATGTGCGCCGAGGAGGTGCAGGCCACCAACCCGCTTCCGGGCTTTTCCCAGGCGGCCATCGATGGCTACGCCGTG
This sequence comes from Corynebacterium sp. 21KM1197, assembly GCF_033783015.1. Classification (NCBI taxonomy): domain Bacteria; kingdom Bacillati; phylum Actinomycetota; class Actinomycetes; order Mycobacteriales; family Corynebacteriaceae; genus Corynebacterium; species Corynebacterium sp. 21KM1197. The sequence continues at coordinate 688,281 of NZ_CP123907.1, forward strand.
CGCGCCGTGGACGTGGGCGGGGAGCGGGGCCTAAGTTCCTCCGCCGGGCCACTGGTGCCCCTGGAAAAGTCCCTCCCAGTGGTGGGCGAGGTGGCCGCAGGCTCCCAGCAGCCCCTGCGTCTGCAACCCAAGCAGGCCGTGCGCGTGCACACTGGCGCGCCCCTGCCCACGCTTGCCGACGCCGTCTTGCCCCTCGACTGGAGCGACCGCGGCCGCAAGCGAGTCTCCGCCCAGCGCCCCGTGCGCTCCGGGGACTTCGTGCGCCGCGCGGGCGATGACATCAACAAGGGCGACGTGGCGGTTTCCTCCGGGGCGGTGCTCGGCCCGGCCCAGATCGGCCTGCTCGCGGCGGTGGGCCGCTCCAAGGTGCTGGTGTACCCGCGCCCGCGCATCTCGCTCATTTCCGTGGGTGCGGAGTTGGTGGATATTCACCGCGATCCAGGCCTGGGGCAGGTCTACGATGTCAATTCCTATTCCCTTTCCGCCGCCGCCAAGGAGGCGGGTGCGGACGTGCACCGCGTGGGCATCGCGGAGGGGGAGAGCCGCCGCCTGCGCGAGATCATCGAGGGGCAGATGATGCGCAGCGAGATTCTGGTGATCTCCGGGGCCGTGGGCGGCACCGGCTCCCAGCGCGTGCGCGCGGTGTTGGAGGAACTGGGCGATATTGATACCACCCGCGTGGCCATGCACCCCGGCTCCGTGCAGGGCTTCGGGCTGCTGGGCGATGATCGCGTGCCGGTATTCCTGCTGCCCTCCAATCCCGTCTCCGCGCTGGTGATCTTCGAGATGTTCGTGCGCCCCCTGGTGCGCCTGTGCCTGGGTAAGCGCAACGCCCAGCGCCGCGTGGTGCGCGCCCGCGCGCTCAACCACGTGACCTCCATTCCGGGGCGGCGCGGCTTCGTGCGCGCCCGCCTCATGCGCGACGCCGAGACGCACGATTACCTTGTGGAGGGCCTGGGCGGGGCCACCGGCGCGCCCGCGCACCTGCTGGCGGGGCTTTCCGCCGCCAATGCGATGATTCGGATTCCCGACGCCGCCGCGGAGATCCGCCCCGGCGACATCGTGGAGGTCCTCTTCCTCTCCCAGGGCTCATGAGCGTTGTGCTGGCCGACGGCACCGCCGTGGGCCTCCGCCCCCTGCGGCTTGGCGACGGCCCCCGGTGGCGCCAGCAGCGCATCTTCAACGAGCCCTACCTCAAACCCGTGGAACCCACCCTGCGCGGCGACTGGGCCGATCATCACACCCTGTGGCAGTGGTGGCGCTACTACACACAACTGCGCCGCAGCGCCCGGGAGGGGAGCACCGCGCCGCTGGCGATCGAGGTGGACGGGGAGTTCAGCGGGCAACTCACCCTCGGCGGCATCCAGCGCGGCGCGGCCTCCGAGTGCTGGGTGGGCTACTGGGTGGACGCGGCCCGCACGGGTAAGGGAGTGGCCACCGCAGCCTGTGCCCTGGGCACCGACTACGCCTTTGCCACCCTGGGGCTGCACCGGGTGACGGCCACCTACCTGCCCAGCAACCCGGCCTCCGGGAAGGTGCTGCGCCGCAACGGCTTCCGTGAGGAGGGCTACCTGCGCGAGAACCTGCATATCGACGGCGCGTGGCGCGACCACCACTTTGTGGCCCAGGTGGCGGGGGAACACGGGGCCAGTTGCGTGAACCGGCTGCGCGGGATGGGGTTCATTCTCTGAGGCGGGTTTGCTTTTGGCGGAGTTGCTGGGTTTGCCCCGGCGCGCCTCGGAGGTTAAGCCCGCGCGGACGGCTATCCTACAAGCGTTTACCCCTACCCTGGAAGGTGCAATCTCGTGACCGGTGGCTTGCTGATCCTCCTCATCATCGTGCTCTGGCTCTTTGTGCTGATCCCACTCTTGCAGCGAGATAATAAGCCGATCCGCAAGACCGGAGAGGCCCTGGAAGAAACCCGCGTGGTCTACGAGGGCGGCAGCACCATCACCGGGGGAGCGCGCCGCAAACCCAAGATTAAGGCAGAGGACATTCACTACTCCGAGGAAAAGCCCACCGAGGACTACGAGGTGGTGGCCTCCGAGGAGGTGCAGCCCGAGCGCTTTGACCAAGACTCCGTGGACGAGGTGCCCGAGGTGTACCTGGAGGGGGACGTGGTACACGAGTTAGAGGCGGGTACCGACCGCTCGGAGGAGAGCGAGGAAGAGGAGCCCTCGGAGGCGGAGGACGCCGAGGAGGGGGACACCTACGAGGTGGACGAGACGCACACCACCCCGGAGGACCTGCTCTACCGGACGGGTACCGGGGTGGCCGTCGCGGCCTCTGCCTCGGATTCTGCTACTACCTCGGTGGCGGTTGTTTCCTCCGAGGCGGAGGACGAGGCGGAAGATCAGGAAGAACTCAGCGAGGAGGAACTGGAGTTCGCCGCCAGCAGGCGCGGGCGCGGCGGCTGGGACCCGGAAACCGACGCCGCCAACTCCGCCGACCGCTACCAGCGCCGCCAGCGCACCCTCATGGGCCTGGGCGGGATCACGGCCCTGGCCCTGATCCTGGCCGTGATCTTCGGTGGCTGGGTGTGGGCCGCGCCGGGTGCCTTTGCGCTCCTGCTGATTATCTACCTCCTCGCCCTGCGCGCCCAGGTGCGCCAGGAGGAGGCCTTGCGACGCCGCCGCATACGCCAACTGCGCCGCGCCCGCATGGGCGTGCAGCACCGCGACGACGAGGCCCTGAAGATTCCCCGCCAACTCCTGCGTCCCGGTGCCGTGGTGGTGGAGATGGACGATGAGAGCCCAGACTTCTACCACCTGGAGACGCGCTCCCTGACTGCGGAAGAGCGGGGAACCGCACCCGATCGCGGCTATGAGCAGCGGGCTGCGGTGTAGGTGACCTGCGGGTTCGTGGAATCCGTGGGTGGGGGAGTAGAGTACTAGGGCATTGGGGCTATAGCTCAGTTGGTAGAGCGTTGCGTTCGCAATGCAAAGGTCAGGGGTTCGATTCCCCTTAGCTCCACGTTTATTCTCGTACCGCTAAGTAGTGGGAATTTGCATAAAGACACAAGTTTATCATTCTTGATTTTTAAATCCTGACTTAGTATGGATTTAAATTCAGGTCGAAGATTTTCATGAATTTCCAGTGAAGGGTATTCGGGTATGAATGATGTCAATTATGCAAACTGGGATTGGCTCCCCCTTGCGGCAAATGAGATTCGGGACTATTTAAATCGGCTTCTTGTTGAATCTTCTATTAATGCTCACGATGTTTCCGGTCGGGCAAAATCGATATCCTCGTTCCAGAAAAAGTGCCAGGCAAAAGCGGGTAAGTATAACAATCCAATAAAGGAAGTAACTGATATTGTTGCAGCACGGGTAATAACGTATTCTAAAACTGATAGAGATCGTGTTTGTGAACTTATCCGAAATAAATTCGATTGCTCAGAAGATCGAAACCCTGGTAAGGAAAAGGGGGAAGAAGATCAAGGGTATGATTGTTGGCATTTTATTGTAACTAGTGAAAGTAAGGATAATCCATCTGGTTGGGTGATTTCAGGGGGATTGCTTGAGAAGTATTTTGATAATTTTGGTGGATTAGAAATCCAAGTTCGAACGGTGGCCGCTCATGCATGGGCAGAGTTTGAGCATGCACGGCGATATAAAGGAAATCTGTATAATTCTGTTGATGAAAAAGATCAAGAGACAATCAATACATTATTTTCTGCGGCAGCAGATGCCAGGCGTTCGCTAGACTCTGTTTTTGTGGCAATTGATCGGTTGTTGGCAAATCCGTCACTCCAAAAAGGTGTAGAGCCTTCTGGATCGGACGATATTGATTATGATCCCGAAGAGATTGAGCATGATTCTGAAGCTCATGATTCAATAACGGTTATTGATGAAAATACTTTGCAGGATCTTTTAGATAGTAGGTATCCTGATGATTCCAAACCTAGTGAAGCCGGAATTCAATTTGGATGCGAGTTGGTCAAAAAAGCTGGTTTTTCTTCGATTGAGAAACTTTCACGATCGTTATCTCTAGTTGAAGATGATCAGGTGCGTACTTTGATGGAGTATCCGACCACGGTGACCCAGGTGCGTAGGCTTGATGATGACCTTCTTGCTGTTTTGGGTAGCTATTATATCGGCAGCACTAGTGATGCTGGTTCATATTCGTCTAGAGGGATTCAATTAGATTCTCGATATGATCGTTTGAGAAATAAGATTGATATAGTGGGGAATAACTCTTATTTCATTGTTGGGGATGATTGTCCTGATATTGTGAAGGGGGTTGGAATTTCTGCGGCTAGAGCGATGAGGGAACTCGTCGTTATTGTGGCTGAGGAGAAGGGGCTTGAGGCGGTACGTGACATCGTGGGGAAAGTTGTGAGAGTTTCGTTAGATGATATGCCTGAAACTTTCAAACCTGACGAGAGGGTGTTATCCACGGGTGAGGTTATTTTTATAGCGACTAATTATAATAGATCAGGTTTGGAAGCTGTCATGAGAAAGCTAATTGAGATATCCGATCTTGATATTGACGTGATCGGAAAAGGGTGCTCCATTTCGGAAAACGTAAATTAACTATTCATTTACCTGATTATTATTTCGCTAACCGCGATGGTTTTCGCGGTGGAGCGGGATCGCCTCATTGAGTTTGCCATGACCCCTGCCATTACCGTGCTCGTCTTTGTGACCGTGGGCGATCAAGCAGCGAGCTCCCTTTAGTTCCGCAGACGTGGGTCTTCCCGTTCTCGTGGCGATCTTTTTCTCTCCGTGGCCCTGCTGTTATTTTCTTATTCCATAGCTTTCCTTGAGGCGGACCCCTCAAAGATAAGCCAATATGTCGTATCCCTGCTCTGTGGCAGTGTCTTGTTTAGTTTTCAGGGGGCGTTGCGAGAAAAATGAGCCAGGCCAGGCCCGGAGAACCGGGCCCAGCCTGATTTCTTATTTATCCTCGGAGTGAGTTTTGCTTACCGTGGTCTTGGGGTGACTCTCGGCGGTGATCTCCTTGACGTAACGTCCGGTGATGGCGCTGCGGTGGTTCTTCTTCTTTTCTTTCTTGGTGGAATCGCTCATGGCTCTTTTTTCCTCGGGCGATGGTTTCTCCGAGTCTCCACGGTACTTATTTTCTCGTCGCGCGGAGGAGTAGGTGTACGTCATGATTGCCGCGCTAAAGGGGAACATGAGTGCGGTCACGCCGTAGCTTTGAAAAATAATGCTCGTGATGGGATAGGTGATCATAAAGACGAGCAGTGCGCGAAAGTAAGGGGACATGGCTCTAGAAAACGCTCTCGGTGGCATCGGTGGGGAGGATGAAGATTCCGTCGATGAGGTCATTGGAATCAAAGGATACGCGCCCTAGGAACTCCCCGGCCTCAAAGTGGAGGGTGGTCACGCCCACGGCGGAACCCACGATGTTGCCGGAAAGGGGGTCGGTGCCGTTGGTGCGGCTGGCGGTGGTGACGAGGGTATTGCGGCACTCGATAAAGGAGCCGTAGTCTCCAATGCACTTGGCCCAGGCCTCCAGAATGACCTGGGGGGTGAGTTCCGAGCGGACCTCGGGGTGGAGGAGGGTGGTCACGCTTTCCCATTCACCGTCGTTGATGAGGTGGAAGAGGCGTTCCGTGTTGGTGGTGATGGTCGCGGTGGGGCGGGTGGGCATGGGTTCTCCTGTTCTGGGGTCAATGGGTTTGCCAAAGCGTTTGAAGGCTGCTTGGCGGGATACTCCGAGTGCCGCGCCGATCTCTGTCCAGGAGGATCCCCGTGCGCGAGCGGCGTGGACGGCCTGGTGGAGTTGTTGTTGCGCGGCCTCGATGGCCCGTTGGGCCTCCCGTATGCTGTCCATGAGGAGATGTTAACCTTGGGTTGACACTGGCGTCAACTTGAGGTTGACGTAACCCTTGTGTGGCGATCACCGATGAAAGAAGCATGAAGAAGCAACAGCGCTATTGTGCGATGGGCGTGATGGCGGCAAGCCTCATGCTGGGAGCCGCCTTGCCCGCCGGTGCTAAACCGATCAATGAACTCCCGCCCGTGGAAAACCCACTGACGGCCGCCCGGAGAGAAGCCACCACCAAGATCGTTTCCCCCTATGACGGCCCCGTGATCTGCGAAGGATACCGCACCACCAGTATCTGCTGGCAGCAGCGCCCGGATGGACGCTGGGAGACCCTGAGTTTGATCCCAGAATGGAATAAGCCCGGCGGCGGCGATCCCTGGAAAATCTATCCCGTATGGGAGGACCCCGCCGCGCTGAGCAGTTAACGCGCTGAGCAGTTAAGAGGACCCCCACACCCCCGAACTCCCGCGCCGCCACGATCCAACCAGGTGCGTGTCCACCACCCCCACCGCCTCCATGAGGGCATACATGGTGGTGGGCCCCACAAATCGGAACCCCGCCTTTTTCAACGTCGCCGCCAGCGCCTCGGACTCTGGCGAGCGAGTGGGCACCTCTTCCATCGTGCGCGGGGCCGGGGTGGAGGCGGGCTGGAATGACCACACCAGTTCCGCCAGCCCGCCCACGGCCCGCAGGTTCAGGGTGGCCTGGGCGTTATTGATGGTCGCCTCGATCTTGCGGCGGTTGCGCACGATGGTGGCGTCGTTAAGCAGCCTCTCTACCTCCGCGGAACCGTAACGGGCCACGCGCTCCGGGTCGAAGTGCTCGAAGGCGCGTCGGAAAGCGGGGCGCTTGGCCAGGATCGTGGCCCAGGAGAGCCCGGATTGAAAGGCCTCCAGGCTGAGGCGTTCGTACATGGCTTGGTCATCGCGGATGGGCATGCCCCATTCGGTGTCGTAGTAGTCGCGCAGGAGCGCGGAGCCGGTGGCCCAGGGCGGGCGGCGCAGGCCGTCGGGGCAGAGCACGGTGCCGTCGGTGGTGGTCATGTCTGTATAAGACTCCTGAGTGCGACGTGGGGTTCCGGGAGTGCTAGAGTGCGGGGGTACCCAACAAAATACAGGGAGGTATCTTGACCGCACGCCTGGAACAACACCGCGCCCTGATTTTGGCCGTGGCGGTGGGGCTGGCCGCCTTTAACCTGCGCCCCGCGATTGTGGCCGTGGGGGCCGTGCTGGATGAGATTAGCGCGGCGTATCACGCGCCCAGCAGCCTGTCCGGCCTGCTCACGTCCCTGCCGGGGATTTGCTTTGCGCTCTTTGGGGTGGCGGCGGTGCCGCTCTCGCGGCGGCTGGGGCTCACCGGCACGCTGGTGCTGGCGATGTTTCTGGAGGTGATCGGCCAGGTGCTGCGCCCCCTGATGGGGGATATGTGGGGATTCATCGCCCTGACCGGCCTGGTGGTGATGGGGATTGCCCTGGTGAACGTGCTGCTGCCCGCCTGGGTCAAGAGCACGGGCGGGCGCCAGGCGGTGCGCCTGATGACGATGTACACCACCGTGCTGAGCGTGGGCATGTTCTTAGGTCCCCTCTCGCCCATGCTCACCGATTCCTGGCGCGGCGTGCTGTGGATCTGGGCGGGCACGGCGGCCTTGCAACTCCCGGTGTGGCTGTGGCTGCTGCGCTCGGAGCAGGCAGAGCCGCAGCCCTACCGGGCCCCGGCTCCCATCAAGGGCTCCCTGTGGCGCTCCCCGCTGGCGGTGTTCATCATGATGTTCTTTGGCCTGCAATCCATGAACGCCTATATCCAGATGGGCTGGCTGCCCACGATACTGACGGACGCCGGGGCCAGCCCCCAGGTGGCCTCCTTCGGGCTGGCGCTGGTGGGTGGTCTGGGAATCATCGGCGGCATGGTGGTACCCCGCATCGTGGCGCGCAGCGCGCACACCCACTGGGTGATCGTGGGCCTGGCGGCCTGCACGGCCACGGGTTACCTGGGTCTGATCTATGCGCCGCTGGCCGCGCCGTATCTGTGGTCGGCGCTGCTGGGCGTGGGCGGCTTCTGCTTCCTCATGGCCCTGGCGCTCATGCCCGCGCGCACCGCCGCCCCGGAGGTCACCGCGCGGCTTTCCGCCTTTGTGCAATCCACAGGCTACCTCCTGGCGGCGGCGGGCCCGCTGTTGGTGGGCGTGGCGCACGAGGCCGTGGGCCGGTGGGAGCCGATCCTGTGGGTGCTCCTGCTCAGTAGCGTGGCGATGGGCCTGGTGGGTTGGCTGGCTGGCCGCGAGGGGAGCGTTGATACTCAACTGTCCCGCCAGGCGGGTAGCCTATAGGCCATGGACAGGCCGGTGATGCGCGATGGCGCGCTGCTGATTTTTAGGGCGGTGCTGGGGCTTATCTTTGTGGCCCACGGGTGGCAGATCCTCATGGTGGCGGGAATCACGGAAACCACCGGGCAGTTTAGCGCCTGGGGCGTGCCCCAACCGGCCCTTTCCGCCTGGATCGCGGGCATCGCGCAACTGGCCGGGGGAGCGCTGCTGGTGATCGGCCTGCTCACCACCCTGGTGGCCGGGGCCCTGGCCCTGCTGATGGTGGCGGCGATTTACTTTGTGCACCTCACCCCGAGCATAGAATCCCTGGAATACCCGGTGGTCATGCTCGTTTCCCTGCTGATGATCGTGGTCTTTGGCTCCGGGCGGGCCAGCGTGGACGGGGTGCTCACCCGATGATCGCGCACGAGGCCATTCAGGCGGAACTCTCCGCACGGCTCGACGGCGAGGCGGGTCGCCTGGACAGGGACGTGGTGGAGGCCCACCTCGATCAGTGCGAGCAGTGCCAGGCCTACTATCGCCGGGCCGCCCGCCTCCAACCCGTGCCCCCGCCCACCGATCAGGCACCGGGGGAGGAACTGACCCGCGCGATCCTGGCGGAGGTGGAGCCGGAATGGCGGCGGCACTCCGGGGTGCGCCTGGCCTCGCTCACGGTGGCCCGCCTGGTATTAGTACTGGTGGCGGTGCTGCACGTGGTATCGGCGGTGCGCCTGCTGGCCGATACCGGGGGGTTGCTAGAAACCATCGAGGACGGCGCGGTGCTCAGCCCCGCCGCCGATCCCACCCTGGCCCATCTGCTGGCCCAGGCGGCCGCCGTGCGCTTGGCCCTGGCCGCCGCGCTGCTGCTGGGGGCATGGCTGCCGCGCCTGCTGCTGGGGGTGCTGCCGCTTTTGGGGGCGTGGACGATGTTCAGCCTGGGCTTTGGCATGAGGGACTTCCTGCTGGGCAATACCACCAGGGAGCAGATACTAGGGGTGGTGGCCCTGGCGATCACCACGGCCACGGCGGCGTGGGTATGGGTGAGCAGCGGCGGGTGGTCCCGCTGGCGGGCGGGGCTTTTGCACTAGGGCTGCAACCCCCAGGCCAGCAGAAGGACCCAGGGCAGCAGGTGACCAAGGCGCGCCGGGAGCGGGGCGCACCCGGCCGCACCAACTACCGCCAACTGGGCAGCCACATCATCGAGTTGAAGTAACTATCCGGGATCACGTACCCGTAGAACAGCGGCGAGAAGTACAGGAACATGGCGATCACCGCCGCTAGGTACGCGATCACCGCCAGGGTGCCCCGGTGCAGCGCGCCCCCGGCGAGGTCGCGCAGCGAGCCCCAATCCACCTGGCCACCGCGCCCGCAGAGTTGGCCCAGCACCAGCGCGATCATGGCGATGCTAAACGGCACCAGGGGAGCGGCGTAGAAGAAGTACATCTGCCGGTCAAAGGAGGCCAGCCAGGGCAGGAACCCGGCGGCAAAGGCCACCAGGGGCATGAGGAAGCGGTGATCGCGCCGGATGAACAGGCACCACAGCGCCCAGAGCAGCACCGGAATGGTCAGCCACCAGATCGCCGGGGTGCCAAAGAGGTACACCATGCGGCGGCAGGTGCCCGCCCCGCACTCGATGTCCGTGGAGGAGAAGTACAGGATCGGCCGCCCGGATACCAGCCAGGCCCAGGGCTTGGAATCCCAGGGGTGGTGGTGCCCGCCGGAGGAGGTGAGCTGGGCGTGGAAGTCCAGCACGGAGAGGTGATAGTAGAGCCAACTGGCGGCGGTATCGGGGAGGGCGGAGAGCCAGGAGTGATCGGAGGCGGCGATGGTGCCGTCGGCGGCGGCGTGACGGTACACGGAGGTCTCCGAGGCGAACCAGGCTCGCCACGTCCAGAGATAGAGGAGGGCGGGCAGCAGCACCAGGGAGGCGAGCGCCGGGAGGGTATCGCGCAGCAGCGCGCCGAGCACGGGGCGGGTGGCTCCGTAGCGGCGTCGTAAAGCAAGATCCCCGAACACGCTGAGCAGGCCGAAGAACGCGATGTAGTAGAGGCCGGACCACTTCACCCCCAGCGCCAGGCCCAGGGCCACGCCCGCCGCGAAGCACCACCAGCGGTATCCCAGGCGGGGGCCGTAGGGGGAGTCCCCGAGCGCGCCGGTGGCCCAGGCGGTGTGCAGGCGCGCGTGCATCTGGCGGTGATCGAGCACCAGCGCCCAGGCGGCGAGCAGGATAAAGAGCACCTGGAATACGTCCAACATGCCGTAGCGGGAGACCACCAGCAGCACGCCGTCGAAGGTGGCCAGCACCCCCGCAAAGGCCGCGATCTGCCAGGAATTGCTCAGGCTGCGCACAAAGCCCATGATTGCCACCACGATGAGGCAGCCAAAGAGCGCGGCCATGAAGCGCCAGCCCAGGGGGGTGTAACCAAAGAGGCGCTCGCCCAGCGCGATGATCTGCTTGCCCAGCGGAGGGTGCACCACCAGCCCGTAGGCGGGATTATTTTCGATCCCCCCGATGAGCGGATTCACGCTGGTGCGCACCATGTCCCAGGCCTGGGGCACGTAGTGCTTCTCATCGAATACCGGCGTGCCCTTGGCGGCGGTGGAGGAAAGCCCCAGGAAGCGGGTGAGGAGCGCCAGCGCGCCGATGAGGCCAAAGGAATAGGCCTCGGGGCGGCCCCAGGGGCGAGACACCGGCGCGGGGGGATCGGGGCGCTGGAAGCGGGGCGGGGAGGTCAGCGTGCTCACCCGTCAGAGTCTAAGGGGTGGGCGGGTAAATGTGCGATGCTGTACCCATGACGTCCCCCCACAGCCCCATGCAGTCCCCTCACCTTGACGCCGCGCTCTCCGCCCCGCTGCCCACCGGGGTGGTGCTGGCCGCCACGCCGCTGGGCAACATCGGGGACGCCACGCCCCGGCTGAGCCGCCTGCTGGCGGAGGCGGACGTGGTGGCGGCAGAAGATACCCGCCGCACCCGCGCCCTGGCGCAGGCCCTGGGCGTGGAGATCGGCGGGCGCGTGGTGTCCAACTTCGATCACAACGAGGAGCAGCGCGTGGAGATGCTGCTGGCGGCGGCGCGCACCGGCACCGTGGCGGTGGTCACGGACGCCGGCATGCCGGTGGTCTCCGATCCAGGCCTGCGGCTGGTGTCTGCCGCCCTGGACGCGGGCGTGCCGGTGAGTTGCGTGCCCGGCCCCTCGGCGGTGCCCACGGCGCTGGCGCTCTCCGGGCTGGACGTGGGCCGCTTCATCTTCGATGGCTTCGCCCCGCGCCGCGACGGCGCGCGCAGAACCTGGCTGGAATCCCTGCGCGGGGAAAAGCGTGCGGTGTGCTTCTTCGAGTCCCCGCACCGCGTGGCGGATACGCTGGCGCTCGCCGCAGAGATACTGGGGGCCGAGCGCCGGGTGGCGGTGTGCCGGGAACTGACCAAGACCTACGAGGAGGTGCGCCGGGGCCCGCTGGGAGAGGTGGCGCAGTGGGCGGCCGAGGGCGTGCGCGGTGAGGTGACCGTGGTGCTGGACGCCGCCCAGGAGGCGGAGGTGAGCGTGGAGACCCTGGTGCCGGAGGTATTGGAGCGGGTGGAGCAGGGGGAGCGGCTCAAGGCGGTGTGCAAGGAACTCGCCGCCGCGCACGGGGTGCGCACCAGGGAGCTTTACGACGCCGCCCTGGCCGCGCGCGGCTAGTTCAGCCGCGACACAGAAACTCCCAGTAAAACGTGATCTATTTGTTATTTATAGCTGCGCGGTTCCGGGCGTGCGCTGGGGTTTTCTGAGGTCACAAAAGGGTAACGATCCTGGCGGTTATGTTTGTTCAGGCACGCCTATTGTGGCTTTAGGTTTGATATATCGCTCATTCTGCTTAATGGTGGAGGGCATGACGAATCCGCATGACAGTGAAGAAAGGGAGGCCGGAGCGGGTGCCGGGAATACCGCGCAGCCCGCGAGTTCCGCCACGGAGCAACTAGCGGCCATGCTCCAAGGCCACTCCGTGATTAGCGAGGGCCTCGATGAATACGCTGAAGCGGATATTACCCTGGAGTCGGAGGAAGAAACTAAGGGGATCAACTGGCCCGTGGTGGGGGCCGCCGGGGCCGTGGCCCTGGCCATCGTGATCTGGGGCCTGGTGGGCTCGGATTCCTTTGCCACCTTCGCCCAGACCGCCCTGGACTTCGTGGTCACCAACTTCGGCTGGGCCTTCGTGCTCTTTGGCACGGTGTTCGTGGCCTTCGTGGCGGTGATCGCGCTGAGCAAGTTCGGCACCATCAAGCTGGGGCGCATTGATGAGGAGCCGGAGTTTAGCTCCGTGTCCTGGATCGCCATGATGTTCGCCGCCGGCATGGGCATTGGCCTGATGTTCTACGGAGCCTCGGAGCCACTGACCTTCTTCCGTCAGGGCGTGCCCGGCCACCCGGCGGAGGACGTCAATTCCGCGATGGCCTCGGCCATGTTCCACTGGACGCTGCACCCCTGGGCGATCTACGCCATCGTGGGGCTGGCCATCGCGTATTCCACGTTCCGCATCGGGCGCAGGCAGTTGATCTCGTCCGCCTTTACCCCGCTGATCGGGGAGAAGCGCGCCAAGGGCTGGCTGGGTCAGCTCATTGATACCCTGGCGATCTTTGCCACCGTGTTCGGCACCGCCTGCTCTCTGGGCGTGGGCGCCATTCAGATCGGCGCGGGCCTCTCGGCGGCGGGCATCGTGGAATCCCCCGGTACCTGGGTCATCATCGGCATCGTCTCCGTGCTCACCCTGGCGTTTTTGCTCTCCGCGATCTCGGGCGTGGGCAAGGGTATTCAGTACCTCTCCAACGCGAACATGATCCTCGCGGCGATCCTGGCCATCGTGGTCTTTGTGCTGGGTCCCACCGTAGCCGTGCTCAACCTCATTCCGGGTTCCGTGGGCGGATACCTCTCGGAGTTCTTCTCCATGGCCTCGCGCACCGCCACCAACTCCGATGGCGAGTGGCTTTCTAGCTGGACCATCTTCTACTGGGCCTGGTGGATCTCCTGGTCGCCCTTCGTGGGCATGTTCCTAGCGCGCATTTCCCGGGGCCGCTCCATCCGCGAGTTCTGCGTGGGCGTGCTGCTCATTCCGGCCGGCGTGTCCACCGTGTGGTTTGCCATCTTCGGCGGCACCGCCATCACGATGGAGCGCGAGGGCAAGTCCGTGTGGGGCGATGGCTCCGCCGAGAACCAGTTGTTTAACCTCCTGCATAACCTCCCCGGCGGGGAGATCATGGGGATCGTGGCGGTGATCCTGCTGGGCACCTTCTTTATCACCTCGGCGGACTCCGCTTCCACGGTGATGGGCTCCATGTCCCAGTACGGGCGCACGGATGCCAATCCCTTCGTCTCCGCCTCCTGGGGCCTGCTCACCGCCCTGATCGGCCTGACGCTGCTGGTCTCCGGCGGTGATGACGTGCTGACGAACCTGCAAAACGTCACCATCGTGGCGGCCGCGCCCTTCCTGGTCATCGTGATCGCCCTGATGTTCGCTCTGGTGAAGGACCTGCGCAATGACGTGATCTATTTGGACTACCGCGAGCAGCAGCGCTTTGCCCGCAGCCTGGCCCGCGAGCGCCGTATCCACCGCGAGTATGTGCAGCGCGAGCAGCTGCGGGCGCGTCGCCTAGCGCGCCGCACCAAGCGGCAGGAGCGCGCCGGGAGTGGGCGCGCGGGAGCAGATAAATTAGGCTAGAGCGCATGACCAAAACCGTGCTCGTTTCTGTTGCCTGGCCCTATGCCAACGGCCCGCGCCACATCGGCCATGTGGCGGGCTTTGGAGTTCCCTCGGATGTGTTTGCCCGCTATCAGCGAATGCAGGGCGCCGAGGTGCTCATGGTTTCCGGCACGGACGAGCACGGCACGCCGCTGCTGGTGCAGGCGGACAAGGAGGGGGTGTCCGTCAAGGAACTGGCGGATCGCTATAACCGCCAGATCGTCCAGGACCTCGCGGGCCTGGGGCTTTCCTATGACCTCTTCACCCGCACCACCACCCGCAATCACTACGCCGTGGTACAGGAACTATTCAAGGGCCTGTACGAGAACGGCTACATGATCAAGCAGACCACCATGGGCGCAGTCTCGCCCAAGACGGGCCGCACCCTGCCGGATCGCTACATCGAGGGCACCTGCCCCATCTGCGGTGCCGACGGCGCGCGCGGCGACCAGTGCGATAACTGCGGCAACCAGCTTGACCCGGTGGATCTGATCAAGCCGGTGTCCAAGATCGACGGCGAGACCCCGGAGTTCATCGAGACCGAGCACTTCCTGCTGGACCTCCCGGCGCTGGCCGAGGCCCTAGAGCAGTGGCTGAGCACCCGCGAATCCTGGCGGCCCAACGTGCTCAAGTTCTCCCTGAACCTCCTGCGCGATCTCCACCCGCGCGCCATGACCCGCGATATTGACTGGGGCATCCCCGTGCCGGTGGAGGGCTGGCAGGATAACAACGCCAAGAAGCTCTATGTGTGGTTTGACGCGGTGATCGGCTACCTCTCCGCCTCCATCGAGTGGGCCTGGCGCTCCGGGGATCCGGAGGCGTGGAAGAAGTTTTGGCAGAACCCCCAGGCCGAGGGCTACTACTTCATGGGGAAGGACAACATCACCTTCCACTCCCAGATCTGGCCAGCGGAACTCCTGGGTTATGCGGGCAAGGGGGCCAAGGGCGGCTCTCAGCACGCCTACGGGGAGTTGAACCTGCCCACGGAGGTGGTGTCCTCGGAGTTCCTCACCATGTCCGGCTCCAAGTTCTCCTCCTCCAAGGGCGTGGTGATCTACGTCAAGGACTTCCTGGAGGAGTTCGGGCCGGACCCGCTGCGCTACTTCATCGCCGTGGCCGGGCCGGAGAACATGGACACGGACTTCACCTGGGACGAGTTTGTGCGCCGCATCAATAACGAGCTGGCCAACGGCTGGGGCAACCTGGTGAACCGCACCGTATCCATGGCGCACAAGAACTTCGGTGAGGTGCCCGTCCCCGCCGCGCTCACCGCCGAGGACGAGGAGATCCTGCGCCTGGCCCAGGAATCCCTGGACACCGTGGGCGAGTACCTGGGGCAGTCCAAGTTCAAGGCGGGCATCACCGCCGCCATGCACGTGGTGGGGGAGGCCAACGCCTACATCGCGGCCCAGGAGCCCTGGAAACTGGCCAAGGACGAGGCTCAGCGCGAGCGCCTGGCCACTGTGCTGTGGACGGCCCTCCAGGTGGTCAGCGACTGCAACGTCATGCTCACCCCCTACCTGCCCGCCACCGCGCAGCGAGTGCACGAGACCCTGGGCCGCGAGGGCGTGTGGGCCGCGCAGCCCGAGGTCAGCGAGGTCACGGACGACGCCCCCGTGGAACTCGTGGGCACCGGCCTGCCGGAGGAGGGGCAGCGCTATCCGATCATCTCCGGGGATTACGCCGCCCAGCAGGCGCGCTGGGAGCGCGTGGAGGTGGTGCCGGGAACGGCGTTGGCCAAGCCCAAGCCGCTGATCCAGAAGCTCGACCCGGAGTTGGCCGAAACCGGCCCGGCGTGGGCCCCGGTGCAGCCTGCGGAGTAGCGCGCGGTGCTTTTCAGGGGGGGGATCGGGGGCTAGTTTGAGGCCGGGGGGTTAGGTGAGGCGGAGAGATTTTATCCGCCATACCTCCACTGTGGGATTATCAACAGTGATGTGTGCGTATCTCATGTTTTCGGCGGTGGCGGCCGGGGTAGTGGTGGGGAACGTGGGGAAAGACCGGGATAACGGCCATGAATAAAAGCGGCGGCAATAGGTTCTTATTATCCTGCCGTTTTGAATGGCCCCGTACCATAATTTTTTCACGGCGAACCCGTGCTTTTACGCCTAGCCTGGGAATTGTAAAACGGTAAAAATCGTATAAAAAAGGAAGGGGTTATGTCATGATTTCTATTCGTTATTCCGCCGGGGTGTTCTTAGCGGGCGCGGTGGCGGCCGCAGGGGTGGTGAGCCTGGCGCCGAGCCCGGCGCACGCCTTTAACTGCGCGGACTATCACGTGGCCAATATCGTGCGCCTGACCAACGAGTATCGGGAGAGCAAGGGCCTGGAGGCGTTGGGTTGCGATCAACGCCTGGTGGAGGATTCCCAGGCGTGGGCGGACTTCCTGCGCGCACAGGGGGACTTGGAGCATGCGGAGGGGGATTTTGCGGAGAATATCGCCTGGTTTGGCGGCGAGGTGGGCCCGGAGCAGGTGGTGGATGAGTGGATCGAGTCCCCGGCGCACCGGGCCAATATCCTCGATGAGGGCGCGAGCCTGATGGGGGCCGGGTGGAGCCACGGGGAGAGCGAGGGCACCTACGCGGTGCAGCGCTTCGAGTAGGCCGGGAATGAGCCGGAAATAAGGGGCGCGCTTTCTGGTAAGACGGGGAGCATGGCAAAAAAGAAGCCCCGTCCCATTCCGCAGCCCGCCCCTTTTCTTCCACACCTGGTGGACGCGCACACCCACCTGGCCTCCTGCGGGGCGGACACCCCGGAGGCGGTGCGAGCCGTGGTGGAGCGAGCGGCTGCTGCCGGGGTGGAGAAGATCTGCACGGTGGGTGACGGCCTGGCCGAGGCCGAGCAGGCGCTGCGGGCCGCGCACTGGGAGGAGCGCGTGTACGCCGCCTGCGCCATTCACCCCACCCGGGCGGGGGAGCTGGACGAGGCGGCGCGGCGTCGATTAGTGGAGATGGCGGCGGCCCCGCGTTGCGTGGCCATCGGGGAGACCGGCATTGATACCTATTGGCTCAAGCACGACGCCGAGGGAACCGCGCCGCTGGATGTGCAGGAGGAGGCGCTGCGCTGGCACGCGGAATTGGCGGCGCGCAGCGGCAAGGCGCTGATGATCCACAATCGGGAGGGAGACGAACACCTGCTGCGTATCCTGGACGATTCCCCGGCCCCGCCCACGGTGATCCTGCATTGCTTTTCCTCCCCGCTGCCAATGGCGCGCCAGGCTATCGAGCGCGGTTGGGTGCTGAGCTTTGCGGGCAACGTCACGTTCAAGCGCAACGAGGAATTGCGGGAGGCGGCGGCGCTGGCCCCGCGCGGGCAACTCCTGGTGGAAACGGACGCGCCATACATGACCCCGGAGCCGTATCGCGGCGCGCGCAACGAACCAGCCCTGGTGGGGCACACCGCGCGATGCGTGGCCGAGGCGCGCGGCCAGGCCCCGGAGGAATTGGCGGAGGAGGTCTCGCGGACTTTCGACGCCGCCTATGGGGTGGTGTAGGAGGAACCGCACGCTTGGGACTGCTGTGGTTTCTGTGATTCATGTGCCCTGACCTGCGGCGTTCCTCCGCTTGACTCGTGCCGGGCCACGGCGTGGGTGCTGGACAGTGCGGGGGCGTTACCGTATTGTTATTCGGGTTGGAACGGCCCTCGGGATCGAGGGGCACGGGAGAACACGGGAGAATGAGAACACTGTGAAGGCACACAAGCGCACCTCAACGATCCGCCGCATTAATAACAGCCACTCCATGCCGCTGCGCATGGCCACGGGTGGCGTGCTGGCCACGATGGTGGTGGGCGGCGTAGTGGTGGCGCAGGGGCAGAAGTCCGTGGTGCTGGATCTCAATGGCGAGCGCACGGAACTGACCACCATGTCCAAGGATATCGCCGGTGCCCTGGAGGAGGCCGGCGTGGAGGTGGGCGCGGGGGATCTGGTGTACCCGGCTCCCTCGGAAAGGGTGGCGGATTCCGGTACCATCACCGTGCGCACCGCCAAGCCCGTGGCCCTGGTGATTGACGGCCAGGAGCAGGACATTCGTTCCACCGCGCTTACCGTGGAGGATCTGCTCAGCGAGCACCCGGAGATCGATCCCGGCTCAGTGACCACCGCCGAGGGGTCGAGCCCCGTGACCGACGGCATGACCTTAGAGGTCACCTCGCCCAAGATCGTGGCCATTCACGATGGCGGTGCCACCAGTTACACTTCCCTGGCCGCCAAGACCGTGGGCGACGTGCTCGCCCAGCGCGGCATCGAACTGGGAGAGCATGACGTGGTGCGCCCGGCGCTGGATACCCCCCTGAGCAAGAACCTCAGCATCGCAATCGACCGCGTGGAAAAGGTGGAGGAAAAGTTTACCGAGGAGATCGAGCCCCCGGTGGAGTACGTGGATAACGCGGAATTGCCCCAGGGCGAGGAGTCCGTCGTGGAGGAGGGTTCCACCGGCCTGCGCGAGATCACCCGCGCCATCGTGCGCGTGAATGGCAAGGAAAAGGAAAACAAGGTCATTCACCAGGAGGATAAGACCCCCGCCGCACCCCGCGTGATCGCGCGCGGCACTAAGGAGGCCAAGGCCCCGGTGAGCGTGGGATCGCAGGGTTCCTCCGAGTCCTCCTCCGCCCCCGCCGTGGCACAGGGCAGCGTGTGGGATTCCCTGGCGCAGTGCGAGGCCGGGGGCGATTGGTCCATCAATACCGGCAACGGCTTCTCCGGCGGCCTGCAATTTACCCCCTCCACCTGGGCGGGCTTCGGCGGCACCGCCTATGCCCCCGAGGCCCACATGGCCACCCGCGAGCAGCAGATCGCCGTGGCGGAAAAGGTGCAGGCCTCCCAGGGCTGGGGTGCCTGGCCCGCCTGCACCGCCAAGCTCGGTATCCGCTAGGCATGGGGGAGCGCGCCGCCCGGCTGCTCGGGCCCGTGGAGATACGCCACCTCGCGGAGGAACTGGACGTGAGTCCCACCAAGAAACTGGGGCAGAACTTTGTGCACGATCCCAATACCGTGCGCCGGATCGTCGCGGCGGCGGAACTCCAGCCCGAGGATCGAGTGATCGAGGTGGGGCCGGGCCTGGGCTCGCTCACCCTGGCCCTGCTGGATACCGCCAGCCAGGTCACCGCCATCGAGATTGATGAGCGCCTGGCCCAACGCCTGCCGGACACCGCCCGCGAGTTCGCCCCCGATCACGCCGCGAAACTCACGGTGGTACACCGCGACGCCCTGCGGCTGCGCCCCGAGGACGTGCCCGAGCCCCCCACGGCCCTGGTGGCCAACCTGCCCTATAACGTCTCCGTGCCGGTACTGCTGCACCTGCTGGCCACCTTTCCCACGCTGCGCCGCGTGCTGGTGATGGTGCAGGCCGAGGTGGCCGACCGCCTGGCCGCAGACCCCGGCTCCCGCGTGTACGGCGTGCCTTCGGTCAAGGCGAGCTTTTATGGTCAGGTGCGCCGCGCCGGGGCGATCGGCAAGAACGTCTTTTGGCCCGCCCCCCGCATCGATTCCGGCCTGGTGCGCATAGATTGCTTTGGCGCGGATTCCCCCTGGCTTATCACCGAGGACACCCGCCGCGCCGTGTTCCCGCTTATCGACGCCGCCTTTGCCCAGCGCCGCAAGACCCTCCGCGCCGCGCTCTCCGGGGTGTATGGCTCCGGGGCGGCCGCCGAGGAGCGACTGCGCGCAGCGGGCATCGAACCCCAGGAGCGCGGGGAGAAGTTGAACGTGGCGGACTTTATCCGCTTAGGAGACGTGCAGTGAGGCGGCGGGTGGTGCACGCCCGCGCCCACGGCAAGGTGAACGTCTTTTTGGGCGTGGGGGAGGCCCGCTCGGACGGGTTTCACGAACTCTCCACGGTGTTTCAGGCGGTGAGCCTGCACGATGACGTGGCCGTGGAGGCGGTGCCCGCGCGCCGGATAGAAAACGGCCCGCACGTGCGTGGGGTGCGGGTGACGGGCCTGGACGCGCACCTGGTGCCCACCGATTCCACCAACCTCGCGGTGCGGGCGGCCGAGGCCGTGGTGGCGCGCTACCGGAAGCGCCACGGGCTTTCCTGGGTACCGGCCCTGTTCCTGCACCTGCACAAGGGGATACCCACCGCCGGCGGCATGGCCGGTGGCTCGGCCGACGCGGCCGCCGTCCTGCGCGCCACCACGGAGATCTTTGCCTCGGAGTACCCGCCCCTGGCGGAGGAGGAACTCTACGAGATCGCCGCGGAACTGGGCTCGGACGTGCCCTTTACCCTCATGGGCGGCACCGCCTGGGGGCGCGGACGCGGGGAAAAACTCACTCCCGTGCTGAGCAAGGGGGAGTACCACTGGGTATTCGCGCTATCCCCCCAGGGGCTCTCCACCCCGAGCGTGTTCAGGCAACTAGATGAGTTGCGCTACGCCCGCCCGGAGGCCGCGCCTCACCTGGACGTCACCGCCGTGAACAAGGCCCTGGCCAGCGGCGATCCCCTGGCCGTGGCGGTACACATGCACAACGATCTGGAACCCGCCGCGCTGCAACTCATGCCCCGGCTGCGGGTGGCCCACGGCGCGGCGGTGGAACTAGAGGCCCTGCGCTGCGTGGTCTCCGGCTCCGGGCCCACGTTGGCGTTCCTGTGCCGGGACGCCGATTCCGCCGCAGCGGTGGCCGAGGGCCTGCTGGAACAGAACCTGGCCAGCCGCGCGGTGGTGGCCCACGGGCCGGTTCCGGGGGCGCGGGTGCTTTAGGCCAGGGGAATACGCTGATCGCACATACTGGCCAGATTCTCGTCGTGGGTGGCGATGAGCACCAGGGCTCCGGAGCGGGCCCGCTCGCGGAGGAGCGAGGTGACCGTGGCGCGGTTGCCCGCGTCCAGGGAGGCGGTGGGCTCATCGGCGTAGATAACGGAGGATTCCTTGTAGATGGCCCGGGCGATACCCAGGCGCTGCTTCTCCCCACCGGAGAGCGTGGCGGCGGTGGCCTTGGCCTTGTCGGATAAACCCACGCTGGCCAGGGCGGCGTCGGCTGCCGCGCCGCGCCCCCGGCGCAGGGTGACGTTATAGCGCGCGCTTTCCTCCTCGATGATGCCGTAATCCTGATAGATAAAGGCCGCGTGCTCGCCCCAGAAGCGGGTGCGCTCGCGGTCTCGCCAGGAGGTGGTATCCACCCCATCGACGAGCACCTTTCCCGTGGTGGGGCGCTGAATGAGGCCTAGGCACGCGAGGAGCGTGCTCTTTCCATAGCCAGAGGGGCCGGTGAGGGCCACCATGCGGCCTGGTTCCAGACGGAGGTCGAGGTCATGGAGGATGGTGGTGCCCGCGAGGGTGATGCCGAGGCGACGAGTGGTGATCTGCATGGGGACTCCTAGGGGGGACGGGTGACGGTGCGGCGAAACGCCTGGATAGCGGAGGCGCGGTAGAACAGGGCGCTGGCGGCGAGGCTGAGCGCGAGCACCGCAGCGCCGGAGAGAAGCAGAATGAGGGGATCGGGGTGGCGCAGCACAAAGGTGAGCGCTCCGGCGAGGGCCACGGTGAGGGTGGCACGGAGGGCGTCGCCACGCAGCGGTGCGCCGATCATGGAGCGATAGGGGTGCCCCGCGAGGTGGTGCGTGGTGATTCTCCGGGCGTTGCGCGTGGCCCAGAGCGCGGCGTTTTGTGCCCCGCTGAGGAAGATCGCGGCCAGGATAAGCGCGATGGTGAGGAAGTACATGCGGGATTCCTCCTGGAACTTCCGCGCCTGATCCAGGGAGAGTTGCGCGATGGAGTCCACGGAGTAGACGTAAGGGCCAAGACCGTGGCGCGTGAGCGCCTCCCGGAGCGCGCCTTCCTCGGTGGAGACGATATTCCCGGAGGATAAGGAGGGGAGAAGGAAACCGGGGACGCTGAAGGCGGAAAGCGGGGAATCGGTGACCACGAGGAGGGAGTCCGTGGCCTGAACGGTATTACCCCCGAGAGCCACTCCGGCCTCCATCGCGGGAACGGGAGTGGAGCCGTTGAGGTAATAGCGCAGCCCGGCTTCATCGGTGCCGTCGCGGGAGAGGAGGGAAAGTTGCTGATCCTTTCCCAACCAGCCCCGCGCAAAGGTGGGGGCGGCCTGGGGCAGCGAGACTTCCGTGAGGTCGTGGAGGGATATGCCGAAGGCGCGCAGCCAGGCCTCATCGGTGATGATGATGTGCTGGAAGCCGTCCATTTCCTCGCGGGAATAGGCGATGGAGGAATCGAGAATGAGGGAGGTTCTAAGATGCCCGGAGTCGCTGAGTTCTTGCAGCGCCGCCGCCACGTTGCGGGCCCCCTCCGGGGAATCCATGAGTGCGGTGGAATCTGAGAACGATACACGCACCGTGCCCTTCATGGCCTCCCACAGGGCGTGATCCTGGGCCAGGCGGTGCGCGTGGAGCGCGAGGGTGGCGGTGCTGGGTACCACGAGGAGCGCCACCACCAGCGCCGCGCCGTGCAAGACCAGACCCATGCGGCGGAAGCCCTGGGGTATGCGGCGCTCGGCCAGGGCGGCAACGCTGGGCCGCCCCACCACGCTGAGTAATACGAATACCAGGAGGGCTGCGGCAAAGGCCGCCGCCTGCACGAGGAGAACGCGGCCCCAGACCAGGGGAAGTTGCTCCGCCCCGTGGGCGGCGATCACCCAGCACAGGCAGGCGAGGCCGCCCACGAGGAACCCGGGGGCCAGCAGCGCCGCGATGGAGAGGGCGTCCTCGCGGTGAATACGCTGGCTGGGCACGCCGCCGAGGAGGCGGAGGCTGCGCCCGCGCTCCCGCCCCAATAACCACGCGGAGAGCGCGGCGGTGAGCGCGAGGAGCGTGGCGAGGGCGGCGTTTCCCGCCCCATTGTGAATGAGGTACGCATACACGAGGCGGAGAGGAGAAGTGGGCCGCTCCCACTCAATGCTGGCCTGGTGCTCTGGGGCCCAGGCGTCCAGGGCGGCGCGGGCCTCGGGTGAGGGCGAGAGCACGTAGCGCCCGGACAGAGGAGTGGTGCCCAGTTCCGTGTGCGGGTGCAGGGAACCGTGGCTCTGCTGGGAGAACCACTGGATAGAGTCCCCGTCCAGGGCCACCGCAGCAGCCGGTGGGCGAGCGCCAAAGTAGAAAATATCGTGGGCGGTGCCGCCCTCGGGGTCCTCCTGGCTGGTTTCCCGGAGCAGGGAAACGGAGTGTTCCTCGGCCATGCGGTGCAGGCTGGCGGCTACCTCTTCCTTGGGCCGGGTGCTCTCGTTGATGCGCAGGGTCAGCGCCGTGGTGGTGCCAAAGGGCTGCTGTTCCTGTTGAAAGATAAAACTCTGAAGCGCCAGCACCCCGCACACCAGGGAGAGAACCAGGGCAGCGGCGCGAATGATCCACCGAATCATGGTGCTTCCTCTCAAAAAGGAAAATGAGGTGGCGCACGTATTGTGCGTCACCAAAAGGAGGTGAGGAGTTAGCGGGTAGCCCCGTGTGCGGAGGCGGGTGCAGGGCAAAGCGCTGCGTTGCGGGCCTTCATTCTTAGAGGTGACATGCAACTCCTCCCAAAGGATTATTCCGACGCTCCAATGATATGGATCACTTGATGTGACCGTCAATACTCCCTGAAAAGATTTTTCTGCCGCCCACTATCCTCACGCCCCCGTCACCTCCATCTCCACCGGGGCGTTCTCCACCTCGTGCTGGGCCACCACCTCCCCGGAGGCTAGGTCCACCACAAAGATCCCACCGGCGGCGTCGCTCACGTAGGCGGTGGAGTCCGCCACCTTGAGGATCGGCCCGGCCTCCTGCCAATCCTCCTTTTCCTCCCAGGGCTCGATCACCGGAATGCTGCGCAGCACCTCGCCGCGCTCCATGTCGATGATCTTGAGCGTGCCGTCGGTGGCCAGCACCACGCCGTTGCCCTCCTCATCGCGCCCCAGCGAACGGAACCAATAGGAGGCCTCCAGGTCCACGGTGCGCAGGGAAAAATCGCGGGTGTCGATGATCGCCACGGCGGTGGGGTGCTCGTGCTCGGCATCGGCGTCGATCTTGTGATCCGCCAGCACGTAGGGGGAATCAGGGTGGCCCGCGAGGTTCCCGGAGCGCTGGTATTCGTGCTGCGCGGGCACCTTGTGGAACTGCGCTCCGTCAAAGATTACCGGCCCGTTTTCGCAGCCGAACACCACGCGCTCCCCGGCGGCCACGGCCTCCCCGTGCACGCCGGGGCAGTCGGTGGTTTCCGCCTGGGTGGTGCCGGAGGCGTCGATAAGCCGCACGATGGAGCGCGATTCCTCGGTGCCGGTGGTGGTGAGCAGATTCTCGCCCAGGGGCACGGCCACACCGTGGTGGGCGGCCCCGGTGGATATGTGGGTGGGTTCGGCGGGGGAGTCCTTGGTGAAGGAATCCGTGGGTAGGAGGGTGACGGTGCCCTCGCCGTCGGAGAAGAGGGCGGTGTGCGTGCCGTGGGCCACCACGTGCCCGGCGTGCGGGGCGTCGAAGGCGGTGGAGGTGAGCACGGGATCGCCGGAATAGAAGTGGGAGTGATCGCCGTGGTCTACGCGTTGGGCGGCGGTGTCGTAGAGCAGGTACTCGTCGCCCGCGCTGACGAGGAGGGTGCGGCCGTCGCCGCTGGGATTGAGGCGCAGGAAGCCCTCGCGCGAGGTGGTGGCGAGGGTATCGCCGGTGATGACGTCCAGAGTGGTCAGGCCGCCCTCGTGGGTGTAGGTGAGGCGGGGGTGGAGGGCGGAAACCTCGGTGACCTCGGCGGGGCCGTCGTGCGTGGGGCCGTTATGCGTGGGTTTGTTGTGTGTGGGGGAGTCGGTGGGCGTGTCAGTGGGTGCGCCGCCCCCCGCGCAGGCGGTGAGGAGGGCTCCGGTGCTGAGAATGGCGGCGATCGCCGCGGTGCGTTTCATGGAAAGCAGACTAGTTGATAATGGGAATCACTATCAATAATGCGGGGGTGGTAGGGGTGGCTTAGAATGTGATCCGTTATGGCAAACCTCATCAATATGGAGAACGTATCCCTCTCCTACGGCCTAAAAACCCTGCTTGACGGCGTATCCCTCGGCGTGCAAAGCGAGGATCGCATCGGCGTGGTGGGACTCAACGGCGGCGGCAAGACCAGCCTGCTGGAGGTGCTCACGGGGCTGGAAGAACCGGACTCCGGGCGCGTCTCCCACGTCAGCGACCTGCGCATGGCGGTGGTCACTCAGCGCGCCGACCTCGACCCCGCCGCCACCGTGGCCCAGGTGGTGCTGGCCCCGCTGGGCCTGGAGACCTTCGAGTGGGCCTCCAACGCCAAGGTGCGCGCGGTGCTCGGCGGGCTGGGCATGGCAGGCCTGGGCCTGGATACCCCGGTGGGCTCGCTCTCCGGCGGGGAACGCCGCCGCGTGAACCTCGCCGCCGCCCTGGTGCGCGACCTTGACCTCGTGGTGCTCGATGAGCCCACCAACCACCTCGACGTGGAGGGCGTGCAGTGGCTGGCCGCGCACCTGCTCTCCCGCAAGGTGGCGTTGGTGGTGGTCACCCACGACCGCTGGTTCCTCGATACCGTGGCCACCCGCACCTGGGAGGTACACGACGGCCAGGTGGACGTGTACGAGGGCGGGTACAACGACTGGATCTTCGCCCGCGCCGAGCGAGCTCGCCAGGCCGATGCCGCCGAGGCCCGCCGCCGCAATCTCGCGCGTAAGGAACTCGCCTGGCTGCGTCGCGGAGCACCGGCGCGCACCTCCAAGCCGCGCTACCGGATCGAGGCCGCCGAGGCGCTCATCGCGGACGTGCCCGCCCCGCGCGACAGCGTGGAACTCATGGCCTTTTCCAAGCGCCGCCTGGGCAACCGGGTGATCGACCTGGAGGACGCGCGCGTGGAAACCCCCGACGGCCGCGCGCTCGTGGAGGGCCTGACCTGGCGGCTGGCCCCTGGCGAGCGCATCGGCCTGGTGGGGGTAAACGGCTCGGGCAAAACCACCCTGCTGCGCACCCTGGCCGGGGAGTACCCCCTCTCCGGTGGCCAACGCAAGCAGGGCACCACCGTGCGCCTGGGCTGGCTGCGCCAGGAACTCGATGACCTCGATCCCCAGCGTCGGCTTATCGACGCCGTGGAGGACATCGCCACCTACGTACACCTGGGAGACAAGGAACTCTCCGCCTCCCAGCTGGCCGAGCGCCTGGGCTTTTCCGCCAAGCGCCAGCGCACCCCCGTGGGCGATCTCTCGGGTGGGGAGCGGCGTCGATTGCAACTCACCCGCGTGCTCATGACGGAGCCGAACGTACTGCTGCTCGACGAGCCCACCAACGACCTTGACATTGATACCTTGCAGGAACTGGAATCCCTGCTGGACGGCTGGCCGGGAACCCTGGTGGTGATCTCGCATGATCGCTACCTCATCGAGCGCATCGCGGATAGCACCTGGGCGCTCTTTGGCGATGGGGAACTCACCAACCTCCCCGGCGGCATCGAGCAGTATCTTCAGCGCCGCGCGCGGGAGGCCGCCGCCGAGGGGGCGGGCACCCTGAACCTGGGGGAGCGCGGTGCTGCCGGGGCGGCTTCCTCCGCTGCTGCGTCCACTGGGGCCTCCGCGTCTACCGCCGAACCCGCCGCGACCGGGCGGTTGAGCAGCCAGGAACACCGCCAACTGACCAAGAAGATGAACAAATTAGAGCGGGAGATGTCCACCCTGGCGGACAAGATCGCCCGGCACGAGGCCGATATGGCAGAGGTGGCCGCCGCCACGCCCCCGGACACGGCGCGGCTCGCGGAGTTGGACGCCCAGGTGCGCGCGCTGCGCGAGCAGCACGAGGCGGCCGAGGGCGCGTGGCTAGAGGCCGCCGAGGAATTAGAGGGTTGATGATAAAGAAAATCCGGCTGCACCCCTGGGGCATGGTGGGTGCGGCGATCATGTTTGTGCTGGGGCTCACCCCCTCGCTGCTGCCCCGAGACTTCTTCTACCAGGGCCTAGTCTGCGGCCTGGGCGCGGGCATCGGCTACGCCCTGGGGCGCGGGGCCTACCGCATTTGGCACCGCTGGTTCTCCCCGCGCTACGCGCCGCGCCTGCGCGCCCGGCTCGATGCCATCTCTCCCCGCGTGCGCGGGTTCCTGGACATTGCCGTGCCCGTGGCGGCCTGGGTGGGCGTGATCGCCGCGGCCGTATTCTCCCTGCGCTGGCAGCACGGCGTGGCCGAACTCACCGGGGCGCAGGCGTACCCCCTGTGGGAGTTCCTGCTGGTGGTGCCGGTGGGCCTCGTGTTCTTTACGCTCACCCTGGTGGTGGGGGTGGCCGTGCGTGGCCTGGCGCGGCTGCTTACCCGTGCCGCCCCCTCGCGCCTGCGTGCCCCGGTGCGCAGCACCCTGGGCTGGGGCGCGGCGATCTTCGTGTGCCTGCTGCTCATCAATGAGGTGATCCCCGGAGTGATCGTCAGCGCAGGGGAGCGGGCCTTTTCCGTGAGCAACAAGGACCCCGAGGAGGGCGTGGAACAACCTCAGGAGGCGGAGCGCTCCGGCTCCCCGGAATCCACCGTGGCTTTTGACGGCCTGGGCAGTTACGGCATGAGGTTCGTCGATGGCGGCCTGCGGGCGGAGGAACTAGCCGAGGTCACCGGCCAGCCCGCGCGCGAGCCGGTGCGCATTTACGCGGGCCTGCGCAACGAGCCGGAGGTGCGCGACCGAGCCCAAGCGCTTATCGACGAACTAGAGCGCACCGGGGCCCGCGACCGCGAGGCCCTGCTCCTGGTGCTGCCCACCGGCACCGGGTGGGTGAACATGCGCGCGGCCCAGGCCTTTGAATTGCTCTACGGCGGGAACACCGCCGTGGCCGCCGCGCAGTATTCCTACCTGCCCTCGGCCTTCCACTTTTTCGCCGGTGGCGACGCCGTGCAGGAGGCCGGCAAGGCGCTGATTACCCCGGTGGTGGACTGGTGGAACTCCCTGCCCGCCGACGATCGCCCCAAGCTCTACCTCTACGGCGAATCCCTGGGCTCCACGGCGGTGGAATCAGCGTTCTCCGGTATGCGCGATATTTCCTCCTCCGTGAACGGAATCCTGCTCACCGGCCCGCCGGACTTCAATCCCCTGTGGTCGAGTTTTATCGAGCGGCGCGACCCCGGCACCACCGAGGTCAGCCCGGAATATTCCGGGGGATTGGTGGTGCGCTTTGCCCAAAACGCCGAGCAGGTGCGCTCCTTTAGCGGGGATAACGAGCAGTGGGGCCCCACCCGCGTGCTCTACATTCAGCACCCCTCGGACCCGATCGTGTGGTGGTCACCCTCCCTCATGCTGGAGGAACCGGATTGGCTGCGCGAACCCGCCGGGTTTGATCGCCTCCCGGAGATGAACTGGATTCCCTTTATCACGTTCCTCCAGGTGGCGGCCGATCTGCCAGTGAGTCAGAACGTGCCGCAGAGCCACGGGCATAACTATGGCGATGAACTCTTGGACGGCTTTGCCGCCGTGGCGGGCCTGGAACAGCGCCGCGCGCAGGAACTGGAACCGGCGTTGGAGAAGGCCCTGGAGATCACGCAGGACGAGAGGTTTTAGGAGGGCGGGGTTCTTGGTAGCGGCACAGCTGCCGGGTATCCTAGTGCGTAGTCATCCGAAGGATTATGGGGGAGAACATCATGGTGGATACGGGGCTTAGCGCACGGGATATTGCCCAGTGGTTTGTCGTCTGGGCGGAGGAAGCGGAGAACACCGACCTCACCCCGCTCAAGGTGCAAAAACTGCTGTACTATGCCAAGGGCGTTTTTATGAGCAATAGCGGCGGTGTTCCGCTTTTCCTTGAGCACATGCAGGCCTGGTCGCAGGGGCCTGTGGTTCCAGAGGTGTACCACGATCTCAAAAGGTTCGGGCGGAATCCTATCGACCCCGATCAGTTTGTTTCTGATGACTTCGACTGGGACAAGTTCGCTCAGGTGGAGGATTCCCTCGTAGAGACCTGGCAGAGGTATGCCGTCTATTCCGCGTGGGCGCTGCGGAATAAAACGCACCAGGAGTCCCCGTGGATAAATAACTTCACCGATGGTGATCACAACTTTGAGATCACCGACGCGGATCTTAAAGAGTTCTTCTGCAAGCGATGAGCGTACGCGGCAGCAGACAAGAAGCACCTCGCGTACCCTGGCACCCATGATTTTGATTAACGTCGTGTACCGCCCCAAGCCCGAGTACCTGGAGAACTTCCGGGAGAAGGTCGCTGAGTTCACCGAGGCCACCCGCGCGGAGGAGGGCAACATCTTCTTCGACTGGTACCGCAGCACCGACGATCCCGGCGTGTACGTGCTTCTGGAGGCCTTCCAGGATGACGCCGCCGAGGCCCACGTGAACTCCCAGCACTTCAAGGACGCCTGCGAACTCTTCCCCGAACTGCTGCTGGAAACGCCCAAGATCATCAACACCACCATTCCGGGCAAGACCGAGTGGGATCGCATGGCCGAGTTCGCTGTGGACTAGCAGTGGTTTAAGCCCCGCTACACTGGTTACTCATGAACCATGAGGAACCGCACAGCACCAATCCGCCCAAGTTGAACAAGAAGGCCTATGAGAAGGAACTCAAGCGCCTGCAAGCGGAATTGGTGGACATGCAGCAGTGGGTGGTGGAGACCGGCGCGCGGCTGGTGATCGTGATGGAGGGGCGCGATGCCGCGGGCAAGGGCTCCGCCATCAAACGAATCACCCAGTACCTCAACCCGCGTACCTGTCGGATCGAGGCCCTGCCCGCCCCCACCTCCCGGGAGAAGGGGCAGTGGTATTTCCAGCGCTACGTGGAAAAACTCCCCACGGCGGGGGAGATCGTGATCTTTGACCGCTCCTGGTACAACCGCGCCGGGGTGGAGCGTGTGATGGGCTTTGCCACCTCGGAGGAGTATCGCCGCTTCCTGCATCAGGCCCCGATCTTTGAGCGCCTGTTGGTGGAGGACGGAATCATGCTGCGCAAGTATTGGTTCTCCGTCTCCGATGAGGAGCAGATCGCGCGCTTTGAGTCCCGCCGCAATGATCCGCTGCGCCGCTGGAAACTCTCCCCGATGGATTTGCAGTCCATCACCCGGTGGGAGGAGTATTCCCGCGCCAAGGATGAGATGTTCGTGCACACCGATATTCCGGCCGCCCCCTGGTACACGGTGGAATCGGAGGATAAGAAGCGCTCGAGGATCAACGTGATCTCGCACCTGCTTTCCACCGTGCCCTATGAGAAAATCGAGCGCGAGTTGCCGGAAATCCCGGAGCGGCCGAAGTCCAATAATGACTATCAGCGGCCCCCGCGCGAGGACTTCCGCTACGTGCCGGACGTGGCCGCGCAGTTGGAGGCCGGGAAGAAGAAGGCTAAGAAGAAGTAGCCTGCGGGCCTGCGTCGGGCTCACCGCTGCCGTCGCTCGCGGTGCCCCGGGGCGCGGCAGGGGCGGCGTCGGTAGCCGGAGTGCCGGGTGCGGGCTCCGGGTCCTCCTCCGGGTTGCGCCCCGGCGTCATCAGATCGAATTTGGTGATGAGGAAGCGGAAGAGCACGTAATAGAGCAGCCCGTAGCCCAGTCCCACCACCAGGATGAGCCAGGGCCGGGTGCCGATTCCCCAGTTAATCAGGAGGTCGGTGGCCCCGGCGGAGAAGCCAAAGCCCATCTTGGCTCCCAGGAAGTTCATCAGCGCCAGGGAGGTGCCGGTGAGCACCGCGTGCAGGATGTACAGCGGCATGGCGGCGAACATGAAGGAGAACTCGATGGGCTCCGTGATGCCGGTGAGGAAGGCCGTGAGCGCCAGGGAGACCATCGCCCCGCCCACGATCTTCTTCTGCGCGGGCCGGGCCGTGTGGTAAAAGGCCAGGCAGGCGGCGGGCAGGGCGAACATCATGATGGGGAAGAAGCCGGTCATGAAACTGCCCGCCGTGGGATCGCCGGCGAGGAAGCGGGCAATATCGCCGTGCACGATGTCCCCGGATTGGTTGGGGTGGGAGCCCAGGATGAACCAGGGCACGAAGTTGAGCAGGTGGTGCAGGCCCAGCGGGATGAGCGAGCGGTTGGCCAGGCCGTAGAGGAAGCCGCCGATCACGTGGTTATTCTGTGCGGCCTCGCCCGCCCAGGTGAGAGCGGCATCAAAGTAGGGGTAGATCAGCAGCATGGGTATGGCCACGAGTACCGCGCTAAAGCCCACGATCATGGGGACCAGGCGCTTGCCGCTGAAAAATCCCAGCCAGTCCGGCAGTTTGGTGCGGTGAAAGCGCTGCCATTCCAGGGCGGCGATGAGGCCGATGACCACGCCGCCAAACACGTTATAGTTCACCACGGCCTGCTCGCCGTTGGCGTCCGTCACGCCGTCGAGCACCAGTGGGGACATCGCCTCGAAGGTGCCGGTGAGCATGAGGTATCCCACCACGGCGGCCAGGGCGGTGGAACCATCGGCCTTCTTCACAAACCCGATGGCGATGCCCACCGCAAAGAGGATGGGCAGGTTGCTCATGATCGCGTTGCCCGCCCCGCCGAGCAGGTGGGCCAGCCAGTTGAGCACGGTGATCTCCGGCCAGCGGCCCAGCAGATCGGGTTGGCCCGCGCGCGCCATGAGCGCGGCCACCGGCAGGGTGGCGATGGGCAGCATGAGGGAACGGCCCAGGCGCTGAAGCACCTGCATACTCTTTCCCTTTTTCTTGGTGGACATGCGCACTCCTTTTAGTGGGGAGCTTCAACGATGAGGAACATGCTCAGTGTATATGCTGGTACCTGCTATTTATGAGGCGCACACAGAGGAGTTTTGCTATGGCACAGATCAACACCGAGGGCATCATCGCGGGCCTGGGCGGCACGGATAACATCGAGGAGATCGAGGGCTGCATTACGCGCCTGCGCACGGTGGTGAGCGACGCCTCCGTGGTGGACGAGGCCGCCCTGCGCACCGCCGGTGCCATCGGGGTGGTGGCCGCCGGTTCCGTGGTGCAGGTGGTGGTGGGCCCGCAGGCGGAGATGATCGCCGAGGACATCGAGGACCTGCTATGAGCGAGGTTCTTGCGCCCCTGGCCGGCAGCGTGATCGCGTTGAGCGAGGTCAAGGACGAGGTCTTTGCCTCCGGCATGGTGGGCAAGGGGGTGGCCGTGGTGCCGCCCGCGCAGGGCACCATCGAGGTGGTGGCCCCGCTGGGCGGCACCCTCAAGCAGGTGCTCCCGCACGCCTTCATCGTCATGGAGGAGTCCGGCACCGGAATCCTGGTGCACGTGGGCATTGACACCGTGGAGCTAGACGGCAAGGGCTTTGAGGTGCACAAGGCCAAGGGGGAACAGGTGCGCGCCGGGGAGCCGGTGGTGACTATCGACGCCCCCGCCATCGCTGCCGCAGGCTACGACCTCACCTGCCCCGTGGTGGTCATGGCCGGGGAACTCGGTGACGTGGTGGCCTCCGGCGAGGTGGAAGCCGCGGCGGTGCTGTACCGGGTGGGCTAACCCAGAAGTTCTTCTAGCACCGTGAGCACCCCGGCCTCGGTGTTGGGTGGGGCGATGTGGTCGGCCACCTCCTTAATCAGGGGGTGGGCGTTGCTCATGGCGTAGGCGGTGCCCGCGGTGCGCAGCATTTCCAGGTCGTTGAGGTAATCGCCAAAGGCGATCGTGCGCTCTATCGGAATCCCCAGGGCCTCGCTCAGTTGGGAAAGGGCGCGGCCCTTAGTGGCCTCCGGGCTCATCACGTCCACCCAGTGCTTGCCGGAGAGCGTCGGTTGCTCCTCGGGGGCGGCGGCCTTGAGCAGGGGCAGGGCGTGGGTTTCCGCGTCCGCCTCGGAGTAGAGGGCAATCTTGATCACGGTATCGTCCACGGCCTCGTGCAGGTCTGTCACGCTGCGCACGCGGTGGTAATACTTGGCCACTTCGTCGAGAATATCCGGCCTGTTCACGTAGGCCATCGTGGGCGTGCATACCACCAGTTCCATGCGGGTGGGGGCGGTGGCGGCGGCGTCGATAAGCGCGTGGGCGGAGTGCTCCCGCATGGGGGTGGTGGAAACCACCTTGCCCCCGGCATAGACCACGGTGCCGTTTTCCGCGATGAAGTCGAGTTCCGCTCCCAGGGGGCCAAAGAGATCTCGGAGGGTGGCCAGTTGGCGGCCGGAGGCGGGAACCAGAACGATCCCGGCCTGCGCTAGGCGGGGATAGAAATCCCAGAAGCGCTCGGGAATCTTTCCCTGCCCGTCAAGGAAGGTGCCGTCCATGTCTACCGCTACGAGCCGTCGCTCCATTGGTTATTCTCCGTGTCCTACGTCGGGTGATGTGGAACACTGGGAGGCATGACTGATACGACGCCTCCCGTTCTCACGCATGTGGATCAGACTACCGGAATCATTCAGCTCAACCGCCCCAAGGCCCTCAACAGCCTCAACCCGGAAATGGTGCACGCCATCGCGCAGGCCTTGGAGCAGTGGCGGGACAACCCGGAGATCACCCAGGTGCTCATCGAATCCGCCACGCCCAAGGGTTTCTGCGCGGGCGGCGACGTGCGCTACGCCCGCGAGCGGATCCTGGCGGGCGAGGAGCGCCACATCGATGAGTTCTTTGATGAGGAATACGCCATGAACAAGGCCCTGGCGGCGTACCCCAAGCCCTACGTGGCGCTGATCGACGGCGTGGTGATGGGCGGTGGGCTGGGGGTGAGCGCGCACGGCTCGCACCGGGTGGTCACGGAGAACGCCTTTGCCTCCATGCCGGAAATGGTGATCGGCTACATCACGGACGTGGGCATGAGCTGGGTGCTCCAGCATCTCCCCGGCAGCGGTCAGGCCCTGGGTGCCTTCCTGGGGATCACCGCCTGGCGGCTCAACCCCACGGAAATGCTCTGGACGGGCCTGGCCACGCACTACGTTCCCTCGGCGGAACTGGGGCAGGCGCGCCAGGCGATCCTGGATCACGGTGTGGAGCGGGCCCTGGCACGGTGGGAGAACCACCCCGAAGAGGAGAATCGCCTGCTTGACCTGCTGCCTGCCATTGAGGCCTCCTTTGCTCATTCCTCCTGGGGTGAGGTGGAGGCTGCTGCGCGGGAGTACCCCGAGTTGTGGTCGGTGGTGGAGGAATCCCTGCGCGAGGCCAACCCGGCCTCCGTGGTGGCCGCTGCCGCGCTCTTTGCCGCCAATAGCGCGGTGGGGGTGAACGAGGGCATTGATAATGAGGCGCGCCTGGCCTTTGTGCTGCGCCGCGAGGCGAACTTTGCCGAGGGGGTGCGCGCGATCCTGGTGGATAAGGATCACGCCGCCACCTTTGCCCCCTCGGAGTTCGCGGACGTGGACGAGGCCGCCTATGCGCGCCTGCTGAACCCGTCTGCCTAGCCTTGAGGCGGGCTTTTAGGTGGCGCGCAGGCCGGCCACGGCCACCCCGCCCTCCATCACCCAGGGCCAGCTCAGGCCGTTACGGGTGAGCACGTTATCGCGCAGGTGCTCCGGCAGCACCATCTGCTTATTGGCGTATCCCAGCAGGTACTCATCAAAGGCGGGTAGCTCCAGGCGCAGGCGCAGCGCCGCCTCTATCTCCTTAGCGGTGACGTTTTCCTGCCAGGTGGCCAGCCAATAATCCGTGCCCGCGCAGCGCACCCGCGCGGTGCCGTGGGCTTCCCGGAGCGCCGCCGTGGCCTGCGTCTTGGAGAGCTTGGACCACGTCATGAGGTCCGCCACGCTCACCGGCCCCGTGCCCGGCGGCATAGCGCGAGCCCAGTTCCACCAGGGCCTCCTGGCCGGAGTAATCCAGATCGGCGCCGGGCAGGTGATCGACGTGCAGAAAGGTCTCCGCGTTGCCGCGCCGGGGTCCCTGCACCACGTCGCCCTCCCCGCCAAAAATACGCAGTAGGCGGGACCCGCGCCCCTGGCCCGGATCTATGCCCGCCGCGCGGAATACCTCGTAGGCCTCCTTGCGGGGCAGGGGATCGGAGCCGCGTTCCCGGAGCGCGGCGTGCAGGGCGGCGCGGGCGGTGATGACCTCCTTTTCCTCGGCCAGACCCAACCGCGCGGTGCGTGAGATCCTGGGGTAAAGCAGTCGGCTGAGCCAGCGCACGTCCTCGGCGGCGAGGAAATGCAGGGTGCCGCGCTGCGGCCAGGAACGCACCACCCGGAGGGAATCGACCTCGCGGAGCACGGCGGCATCGTCTAGCCCGCAGCGCAGCGCGAGCGCGCGGATACCCGCCGGGTAGGTCTGGCCTTGGAGGGCCAGGAGCCCACGGGTCACGTCCAGGGCGGAGGAGTAACGGGGCCGGGCCGCCGAGTCCGCTAATCCCTGGGCGATGAGCCTGCGGGCGAGGAGTTCGCGTGGAGATACGTCCTCCATCTAGGCCGCACCCCGCGCGGTGGTGTAGGCGCGAAGTGCGCGCTGTTCATCGGCAAAGTCCGGCAGCGGCTGGGCGATGACTTCCCGCTGTACCTCCGTACTCAGCGGCGGCAGGTGGAGGTGCGGGGCCTCCAGGAGCAGCAGGGCCGTCACTCCGGGGGCCAGGCCCGCCACGGCGTGCGTCCACGCCCCCAGAATGGGCTTGGCGATCACCGCGAGGTCCCAGCGGGTGGCCTGAGTCAGGGGAATCCGGGGGCGTACCAGGGGGATGATGCCGTGCTGCTGGCCAAAGGCGAGGAGCGTGCGGCTGGGGGCCTGGGCGGCGGCGGGGAGTTGATCGTCTGCCCAACCCCAGGTGAAGGAATCCCCGTGGAAGATACCCAGCACCCGTGCCCTCATGCCCTCGGCGGTGCCGGAGGCAAGATCCAGGCGCACCTGCTGGGCGGGGTGTTGGGAGTGGAAGAAGAACTGGTGCTCGGCGGAGAGATAGGCGGCGTCCGAATACACCTGGGCCAGGGTGGGGGAGCCGGGGGCGGGAACTTGGAGGGCGGTATCGCCGTCAAAGTAGATGGGCTGCTGCGCGAGGGTGAGGGTATTGCCCGCCTCCACCAGGGGGAGATCGCGCAGCAGGGCAATGCCCCGTACCTCCTCCCGGCCCCGCTCCGGTTGGGTGGCCAGGCCCTCTATCAAGGCCGGGCGCAGGGGCACCCCGGAGGCGTCCAGATGCAGGGCTACCACCATGCGGGAGGCGGAATCTTTGGCGTCCTTGCTGCGGTGCAGGCGCGGGGCGAGGACGGCCGGGGCGGCGTCGAAAAGCAATCCCGCCTGGTCGAGTAGTTCCTGGCGCAGAGGCTCGGTGCCACCGCGCGAGGCGGTGAGCCAACGCCAGGTATCGCCCTGCACCTCGGCCACCCGCGTGCCGCGCAGCGCCGTGCGTCCGGCGAGCACGGAGACGGGGGCGTCGGGGGTGTCATCGGTGGCGGACGGGCCGGTGAACTCCAGGGGGCCGCGAATCTGACGCAGCGCGGCGAGCCCCTGGGCGCGGGCGATGAGATTGCTCATGCCCGCGATGATACGGGGGTCGGGCGGGGAGGATCAGGCCAGGCCGCGCAGGATGGCAAAGGCCTGGCGGATCAGCCGCTCCTCATCGCCTGGTTGGGAATCCGAGTTACGGGCGACGTCCATCAGGGCCACCACGATGGCCTGGGAGGCCGCGCCCAGGGAGATCTTAATTTCCATCTCGCTCAGATCCGGGAAGCATGAGTGCAGCTTCTCGATGAGTCCATCGAACTCCTGCTTCATGGAGGTCTTGATGTCCCCGTTGCCCAGGGCCTCACCCACCTCGCCCAGGCGGGCGATCACGGAGAGGGAGGCAAAGTGGGAGGAATCGTGGTGCAGGCCGCGCACCGCCACCTCCTCCATCGCGCTGAGGAGGGAGAGCCCCGGAGGAAGATTATTCATCTCCTCCATGAGGGCTCTCACCCGGCGCACGAGGGCGTGGAAAAGAGCCTCCTCCCGTGAGGAAAAGTAATTGTGGAAGGTGCGGGGGGAAACCCCGGCGTTCTCCGCGATGGCGGCCACGGTGAGTCCCTCCACGCCCTGTGCCAGGGCGATGGCGGCGGCGGATTCCGCCAGGGCCGATCGGGTGGCGGCCTTCTTGGTTTCCCTCAGACTGGTCATCTCAGTGCTTTCTTACTTGCTTTCCGTAGTTTCCGTGGTCGATCCGGCGGTGGTGTCGGCGGTGGTGCCAGCGCTGGTGGCGGTAGCGGCGGTGGTGCCGGTACCAGCCGTTTCTGCACCGGCAGCGCTCGCAGCACTAGCCGCAGCGTCACCGGCGGACTGCTCCCGGATGGAGGTCAGCGCCGCGCCCTCCACGTCCACATTAGGCAGGATTCGATCCAACCAGCCGGGGATCTTCCAGGCGCGATCGCCCAGCAGGTACATGGTGGCTGGAATGATCATCATGCGTACCACAAAGGCGTCAAAGAATACGGCGGCGGCCAGGGCAAAGCCCATCGTCTTGATGAAGGCGGCGTCCTGCATGATGAAGGCCGCGAACACGGACATCATGATGAGAGCGGCGGCGGTGACCACGCGCGCCCCGTGGCGGAAGCCGCTCTCCGTGGCCTCGGCGGCGCTCATGCCGTGGTGGTAGTCCTCGCGCATGCGGGTGACCAGGAACACCTGGTAGTCCATCGCCAGGCCAAAGACCAGGCCGATGAGCATGATGGGCAGGAAGCTCAGCAGCGGCTGCGGATCGCTGATGATGCCCAGCCAGCCCTCCTGGAAGATGGCCACCGTCACGCCAAAGGTGGCGGCCACGGAGAGGCCAAAGCCCAGGGCGGCGATCAGCGGTACCCACACGGAGCGGAACACGATCATCAGCACCAGGAACGCCAGGGTGAGCACGATGGCGATGTAGGGCAGCAGCACCTCGGAGAGGCGGTCGGACATGTCATCGAAGATCGGGGTGGAGCCGGTGATGCCGTAGCTAGCGCCGGTCTGCTCGCGGAAGTCCGCCTCGGCCTCGCGCAGTTCGGTCAGGGTCGTGGAGGTGGATTCGTCCGTGGCTCCACCGGCGGGGGTGATGAGGACCTGGGCGGCGGTGCCGTCCTCGCTCATGCCCGCGATCTGGGCGTTTACCACGCCCTCGGTGGTGTTGAAGCGCTCCACTGCCTGCGCGAAGGCGGGCATACGGTCTTGCTCGGGGAGGTCACCGGCCTCCACCAGGGCGATCATGGGGGCGTTGCGGCCGGGGCCAAAGGCCTCGGACATCGTCTCGTACGCCTCGCGCTGCGGGGTGCCGGGCGCGGAGGAGCCGTCGGTAGGCATGGCCAGGCGCATGTTCGCCATGGGAATGGCGAGCAGGCCGAGCAGCAGCACGCCGCTGATGAGGGAGAGCCAGGGGCGCTTGCCCACCTGCTGCGCCCAGCGGCGGCCCATCGTGGGCTTGGAGTTATCCGGGTCCGGCACCGAGGGGCCGGGGATACGCCCGGCGAATACGCGGGTGCCCAGCAGGCTGAGCAGGGCGGGCAGGAAGGACAGGGAGATCAACACGGCGATGGCCACGGTGAGCGCGGCGGCCAGGGCCATCCAGGTGAGGAAGGGGATATTGATGATGGAGAGCGCCGCCAGGGCGATAAGCACGGT
This sequence comes from Corynebacterium sp. 21KM1197, assembly GCF_033783015.1. Taxonomy (NCBI): domain Bacteria; kingdom Bacillati; phylum Actinomycetota; class Actinomycetes; order Mycobacteriales; family Corynebacteriaceae; genus Corynebacterium; species Corynebacterium sp. 21KM1197. The sequence continues at coordinate 726,401 of NZ_CP123907.1, forward strand.
CAGGCCGGCAAAGACCACCGAGGAGCCGGCCGTGCCGGTGGCCATGCCCATCGCGTGCGCGCGTTCGGACACGGAAAGCCCGCGGATGTGTGCGGAGAGTTCCTTGGGGCTGAGGTCGCCGGTAACGCCGTCTTTGCGCTTGATGAGCGCGATCAGCTCGTTGCGGAAGCGCGAGGCGATGAACAGCGCGTAATCAATGCCCACGGCCAGACCGATCATGGAGGCCAGGGTGGGGGTCATGTCATTGATGTCATCGCTGATTAGGGTGGCCAACTGCACGCCAAGGATGCCGATGCCCACGCCGATGATGGCGGAGACGATGGGCATACCGGCGGCGATCACGGAACCAAAGGTGATGAGCAGCACCACGGCGGCCACGGCCAGGCCGATGAGTTCGGAGGTCATGTCCATCTCGCCCGCGCCGCTGAACACGGTGCCGTTGTAGGTGACCTCAAGGTCATCGCTATTGGCGTTCTTCAGGGCGTTTTCCACGGCCTCCAGGTCGGAGGAATCCACGTCCTGGGTGGTGGGAGCAGCAAAGGTCACGCTCGCGGTGCCGGTGGTGCCGTCCTCGCTTAGGGGGCTGATCGCGGCGATGTTCTCCGCGATCTGCTCGGCGGGCAGGCCCTGCGCCTCAAGCTGCGGGGTCATCTGCGCGGTGAGTCCCTGGGCGGCCAGGGCGGGATTGACCAGGGCGTCCGTATCGGTGAGCGCCCCGGTGTCCTTGAGCTCCTGGAAGAGTTCCTCAATCTGGGCGGCCACCTGGGGATCGTCCAGGGTGGCGCCGTTCTTGGTGTGCAGCACCACGGTGCCGCTGGGGGTGCTCAGGGCATCGCCGGAATCGGGGAAGAGTTCCTGCATGCGCTCCTGGGTTTCCACGGCCTGGAGGCCGGGAATGGAAAAGGAGGAGGAGGGGGACTTGGTAAAGGCTCCGGCGAGCCCGCCGAGGGCCACCAGGATCACCAGCCAGAAGGCGAGGAAGGGCCATTTTTTCCGGTAGGCCAGGTGGCCGAGCCGGTAGAGAAAGCGTGACATGAGGGTCTTTCTGTAACGGGAACAGGAATCTTTGCATAGTGTATGTAAAGATTCTGTACCAGTGCAAGTTTTCTTGAACTGTGCAGATTTGCGGGGCGATGCCTGCTGACGGCACCGCGCGCCGGGGTAATTGCCGGGGTGATTACAGTGGTGGCAGCGCGCCTCCGTCGCCCCGCCCGCCGCATACCCGCCCCGTTTAGCACCGCTAGGAGCACCGTTGATCCTGCAAGCCGCCTCCATGGCCCTGGCCGATTCCGTAAACGTCCTGCTCATCGGCGTTCTGGTGGTGCTCGGCGTGCTCCTGCCGCGCGGCGGACGCTTCGGTGCGGTGGCCACGCTGCTGGTGCTGGGCGATTGGTTGGGCGTATTCCTGTACGCCCTGCTGGTTTTATTGCTTTTCGACGGCCTGGGCGACGTCATCACCACGGCCCTGGAATCCCCGATCTACGCCCTCGTCCTCGTGGCCTTTGGCGCGTTCTCCCTCATCGCCACCGCGCGCAGTTCCGGGGAGGGCACCGTGGCGCTGGTGCGCCGGGTGTTGGGGCCGCTGCGCGGGCCCGCGGCCATGACTCCGGTGGTGGGGTTCGTGCTCGGCGTGGTGCAATCGGCCACCTCCGTGCCGTTCTATCTGGGCATTGGGGTGGTCTCGGCGGGGGACTTTGGTGTGGCCCAGCGCTACCTGGGCATGGTGGTGTACGCCACCATCGCGCTGAGCCTGCCCATTCTCAGCGCCTTCGCGGTGGCCTGGGTGCGCCGATACCCCTATTCCCCGGTGGGGCGGCTTTTTGAATGGGCGCGCATGAACCCGCTGACCTCCATTCGCATCGCGGGCTACGTGGTGGGCGTGTTCCTGGTGGTGCTCGGGGCCTGGACGCTTTACGACGTCACCCTGGGCTCCTCCGGGTAGGTCAGCGCGAGGAGGTCGCGCTCCAGTTCCTCCAGGTCCGCAGGGGTAAGAATGGCTCCCCACAGCGGGCCGGAACTGCTGCCATCGGTGGCGGCGATGATGAGCCGCACGGTGCGCGCGGGGAGGCCGTCGGCATGCAATTGCTCGCGCCATAGGGCGGCGTCGCGCTGGGTGATCTCGTGCAGTTCCGGCTCGGAGAGCAGGTGGGCGGCCAGTGCTAGTTCATCGTGGAGCGCTCCGGGGTTGTGCAGATCCGCGAAAATGGTGCGGATATAGGTGCGGCAGAGGTGTCCGGGGGTAGTATCCCCGGATTGGGCGTCCGCGTGTTCTACGTCATGACGGAAGCGCTGCACAGAGTCTTCGACCAATCCGTGCAGCAGGTCATTCTTGCTGGGAAAGTGATACAGCAATCCACCCTTGGACACCTGGGCCTCCTTGGCGATGGCCGCCAGGGAAACGGTGGGGCCGTGGCGGCGCACCAGGCGCGCGGCGGCGAGGAGGATGAGTTCCCTGGTTTCCTCCGGGGTGCGGGTGGTGCGGGCCATGTGGGGCGTCCTTTCTGGGGGTGGTGTTAGTGCTCCGCCGTCACGGCGGTTTTCTCGTTGGGGATGAGGAAGTAGGCTACGGCCGCAGCACCCAACATAATGCCCGCCGCGACGAGCGTGGTGGACTGCATGGCGGAAACAAACGCCTCCTGGGCTGCGTGCAGCGCGGCGCTGCCGACGTCAAAGACGTGTGCCGCGGTGGCCAGGGAGTCCTCGGCCTGGTTGGCCAGGGTGGCGTCGGTATCGGTGGGCAGGGCGAGGTTGAAGCGGTACAGCACGGTGATGAGCGAGCCGAGAATAGCGATGCCCAGCGCGGCACCGAGTTCGTAGGCCGTCTCCGCGATGGAGGAGGCCGCCCCGGCCTTGCTCGGGCGCACGGCGGAGACTACAGCGTCCACGCTGAGCGTTTCCGCGATGCCCACGCCCAGGCCCAGCGGCATGGTGGCCAGCATTAGCCAGAGCAGATTATCCGCGCCCTCGGTGATGGAAACGAGGGTCAGGCCCACCGCGCCGATGAGCAGGGCCACCGCGATGGCCCGTCCGCGTCCCAGTCGGGTCAGCAGGAAGCCCACGCAGGCGGCGGCCAGCATGGCGGAGATCGCCACTGGTAGTTCCGCCAGGCCCGCCTGGAAGGGGCTGAGTTCGCGCCCCAATTGGAGGTACTGGGAATAGAAGAACAGCGCACCGCTAAGCGCGAACACGGAGATAAGGTTCACCAACACCGCGCCGCTAAAGGCCGGGTTCTTGAACAGGTCCACCTCGATCATGGGCGAGGCCACGCTGCGCTGACGCCGGATAAAGAGGTATCCGCTGATTAGGCCCAGGGCCAGGATCGCGGCCTCGGTGAGGCCGAAGGAACCACCGGCGATCTTCTTGACGGTGTACACCAGCGGAATGATCGCCAGCATGGATAGGGCGCTGGAAACCAGGTCAAAGGGGCCGGGGGAAGGGTTGCGGGATTCCGGCAGCAGCCAGCCGCCCAGGACGATCACGGCCAGGATCACCGGGATATTGATGAGGAACACCGAGCCCCACCAGAAGTGCTCCAGCAGCGCCCCGCCGATGAGCGGGCCGAGCGCAATGCCGCTGGCCGAGGCCGCGGACCACAGCGCGATGGCGCGGGTGCGCTCGGTGGGGTCGGTGAAGATATTGCGGATAAGGGAGAGCGTGGAGGGCATCACGGTGGCTCCGGCCACGCCCAGCAGGAGGCGGGCGGCGATGAGGACCTCGGGGGTGGGGGCAAAGGCCGCTAAGAGGGAGGCGGCGCCAAAGGCGGCGCTGCCGATGAGCAAGAGGCGCTTGCGGCCAATGCGGTCCGCGAGGTTGCCCATCGTGACGAGCAGGCCCGCCAGGACGAGGGAATAAATGTCCCCGATCCACAGCACCTGCGTGGCGGTGGGGGCGAGGTCGCGGGTGAGGGAGGGTACCGCGAGGTATAACACCGTGGAATCAATAACAAGCAGCAAAACGGCGCTGATCAGCACCCCTAGGCTGCTCCATCGTTGGGTGGCGCTCATAAGCACTCCTAAAACTGTACCGTCTGGACGGTTTATTTTTAGCACGCGGGGGTGGCCGATGCAACATGTGGCGTGGCGTTGTGTAGATTGTTCAACAACAATCTCATGCCTCACATCACACCAGGAGGGGAAGTGCTATGAGCGAAACACCGGAGAAGGCCCACGCCCGCGCCGCATCGAAAGCCGAATCCCGCGCTGAAACCCGCGCGCGCAACAGCGCCGGGCGCACCGCCATTCTCGGGGCGATGTTCCTGATGGCCACCAGCGCCATCGGCCCCGGATTTCTCACGCAGACCAGCGTGTTCACCGTGCAAATGGGCGCTGCCTTTGCCTTTGCCATCCTGGTGTCCATCCTGGTGGACGTGGCCATTCAGATGAACGTGTGGCGAGTACTCGGCGTGACGGGCCTGCGCGCCAATGAGCTGGGTAATACCGTGCTCCCGGGCCTGGGCTGGGTGATGGCGGCCTGCGTGTTCGCCGGCGGGCTGGTGTTTAACATCGGCAACATCGCCGGGGCCGGGCTGGGAGCCAATGCCATGCTGGGGGTGGACCCCAAGATCGGTGGGGCCGTATCCGCCCTGGTGGCCGTGCTGGTGTTCCTGTCCAAGCGCGCGGGCATGGCCCTGGATCGGATCGTGGCGGGCCTGGGTGCGCTGATGATCCTGCTCATGCTGTACGTGGCCATCGCCTCGGCCCCGCCGGTGGGGGAGGCCTTAAAGAACACCGTGGCCCCGGCCGAGGTGGACTTCCTGGTGATTACCACGCTGGTGGGCGGCACCGTGGGCGGATACATCACCTTTGCCGGTGCCCACCGCATGATCGATAGCGGCTTCACCGGGCCGGAAAACCTCTCCCACATCACCAGGGGTTCCGTGCTGGGGATCATCGTCACCGGCGTGATGCGCGTGCTGCTTTTCCTGGCGGTGCTGGGCGTGGTGGCCACGGGCGTGACCCTGGCCAAGGACAACACGGCGGCGGACGCCTTCTACCACGCCGCCGGGGAGATCGGCCTGCGGCTTTTCGGCGTGGTGCTCTGGGCGGCGGGCCTGACCTCCGTGATCGGGGCCTCCTATACCTCGATTAGCTTCGTGACCACCCAGTCCACCCCGGCCAAGGTGCGTTCCCTGGCCACCGTCGCTTTTATCGCCGTGTGTGCGGTGGCCTATTTCCTGCTCAACTCCGCCCCGCAGACGCTGCTCATCTTTGCCGGTGCGTTTAACGGCCTGATCCTCCCGGTGGGCTTCGCGGTGGTGCTGTGGGTGACCTGGCGGCGCGGGGACCTGCTGCGCGGTTACACGTACCCGCTCTGGTTGAAGATCCTGGGCACGGTGGTGTGGGTGCTCACCATCTACTTGGGTTGGAACTCGCTGTCCGGCCTGGCCGCGCTGTGGGGATAACGCACCAGGGCTTAGGAGATAAGCCCCAGCACCAACCCGCAGGTGCGCGCTAGGGAATCCCGCAGCAGTTCCGCAGCGCTCGCGTGATCGCCCCCGCGCAGCGCGGTGACCACCGCCCGGTTATTCGCGATGAACTGCGCGTGAAAGTCCGGTTCCAGGCGCTCGGCGGAAAGAAACACCAGCCGCATTTGAGCAAGGATCTGCTGCATCGTTTCCGTGAGCAGGCAGGCCCCGGAGCCCGCCACGATCTCCTGATGAAAGCGCTGGTTGGCCTCCGCCACGAGGGGGAGATCGTGGCGTCGATAAGCAGCCTCCGCCTCGGCCACGGCGGCGTCGAGATCATCCACCGATACCCGGTCGCCCCAGCGCAGGGCGGCGGGTTCGATGATCATGCGCGCGGCGTAGAGCGCGCGGACGTCGGCGGACGTGGGGGAGGCGATGAACACCCCGCGATTCGGCTCGCGCACCACCAGCCCCTCGGCGGCGAGCATGGTGAAGGCCTCGCGCAGGGTATTGCGGGAAATACCCAACTTCTGGGTCATCTCAATCTCGCGGAGTTGATCGCCGGGGCGGTAGCGCCCGGCGGAAATCGCGCGACGCAGCCCGGAGGCTGCCTGCGCTGCTCTCATGTGTCCTCTATTCAATCCGAGCCAGGGCGGTGCCGCGTTCCACGGCCTCGCCAGGGGAGGTTAGGAGATGAATGGTACCGGAGCGCGGCGCGGTCACGTTGGATTCCATCTTCATCGCCTCCACGGTGGCCACGGCCTGCCCCTCGGTGACCTCTGCGCCGTCCTCCACCTTCCAGGCCACCAGCGTGCCGGTATAGGGGCAGGGGATCTCGTCGCCGCTGCTTTGCGACACCCCCGTGGTCGCCGTGGCACCGGGCTGTGCGGAGGCGGCGGGCGCGGCCGGAGCCGCGCTGGTGAATAGGTGAACGGGCAGTCCCAAGGAGTGCAGGCGACCGTCGATCTCGATGGTCACAGTGGTGCGCTCGGTGTAGGCCTCCTCGATGGCCTCGGCGGAGTCCCCAAAGGTGGGGGTGTATTCCTTATCCACCCAGTCCGTGTAGATGTCCAGGCTGTCCCCGATGAGCGCGGGGTGCTCCACGATGTCCCGCTGGAAGGGCAGCACCGTGCGCACGCCCTCGATGCGGAACTCGCGCAGGGCGCGGCGGGCGCGCACCAGGGCCACCTCGCGGGTGGGGCCCCACACGATCAGCTTGGCCAGCAGGGAATCGTACACGCCCGGAATGGTGAAGCCCGCGCGCACGCCGGTGTCCACGCGGATCCCGGGCCCCAGCGGCGGCTCAAAGGCGGTGATGGTGCCGGGGCAGGGCACAAAGCCGTGGGCCACGTCCTCGGCATTGATGCGGAACTCAAAGGCGTGCCCGTGGGAGGTGGGGTCGCCGTCAAAGGAAAGGGGGTGGCCCGCCGCGATGCGGAACTGCTCCGCGATGATGTCCAGGCCGGTCACGGCCTCGGTCACGGGGTGTTCCACCTGCACGCGGGTATTGACCTCCAGGAAGGAGACGGTGCCGTCCTCGGAGACGATGAACTCCACCGTGCCCGCCCCCAGGTAGCCTGCGGCGCGGCAGACCTCGCGCGCGCCCTCGACGATCGCGGTGCGCTGCTCCTCGGTGAGGAAGGGCGCGGGGGCTTCCTCCACGAGTTTTTGGAAGCGCCGCTGCGTGGAGCAATCGCGGGTGCCCAGCACGGCCACATTGCCGTGGCTATCCGCCAGCACCTGGGCCTCCACGTGGCGGGGTTTGGTGAGGAATTTCTCCACAAAGCATTCCCCGCGCCCAAAGGCCTCCGTGGCCTCGCGCCCGGCGGAGAGGAAGGCATCCTCGATCTCGCTGGCCTCGGAGACCACCTTCAGGCCGCGCCCGCCGCCGCCAAAGGCCGCCTTGATGGCGATGGGCAGGCCGTGTTCCTCGGCAAAGTCGCGGGCCTGTTCCCAGGAATCCACGGGATCGGAGGTACCCGGTGCAAGGGGCGCGCCCACGGATTCCGCGATGCGCCGTGCGGAGACCTTGTCGCCCAGGGAGTCGATGGTTTCCGGGCGGGGGCCGATCCAGGTCATGCCCGCCGCGATGACGTCGCGGGCAAAGGCGGAGTTCTCCGAGAGGAAGCCGTATCCGGGGTGGATACAGTCCGCGCCCGCGCGCAGGGCGATGTCGATGATGGCGGCGGCGTTGAGATACGTCTCCGCCGGGGAGGTGCCGGGCAGGCGATAGGCCTCATCGGCGGCCAGAGCGTGCGGGGCCTCGGCGTCCGCGTCGGAGTACACGGCGATGGACCTCATGCCGAGGTCGGCCGCCACGCGGGCGATGCGCACGGCGATCTCGCCGCGATTGGCGATGAGAACGGTGGTCAGGGGGGTAATCTCACTCATGGTCGTGCTCCTCTTTATATTCCTCATACTCCTCGAAGCGCACCGTGGCTCCGGCGGGTAACTGGGCGGCGAGGTCAAGATCCTCGGGGATAACGGTGGCGATCACGGGATAACCGCCGGTGACGGGGTGGTCGCGCAGGAACACCACGGGGGTGCCCTGGGGCGGCACCTGAATACACCCGGCCACCACGCCCTCGCTGGGAAGTTCCCCCTCGTGGGTGCGGCGCAGCGGGGTGCCATCGAGGCGCAGACCCACGCGATTGGAGCGCGGGGTCACCGTCCATTCCTGCTCCGTGAGCGCGGAGAACTCCCCGGCAAACCAGCGGTCGCGCGGGCCCGGTACGCACCGCAGCACGGCTACCTCGCCGGGGCGCACGCGCAGGGGATTGGCGGTGGGCCGCGCGGCTTGCCCGCCGCGATGCGGGTGCACGCGCAGGGTTTGTCCGGCCTCTAGGGGAGCGGGTCCCAGCCCGGAGAGCACGTCCGCAGAACGCGAGCCCAGCACCTGCGGCGCGGCCAGCCCGCCGCGCACGGCGAGGTAGGAGCGCTGGCCCGCGCTGGCCGGGCCGATGCTCAGCGTGGCCCCGGCCGGAAGCAAGCGTGGTGTGCCCAGGGGCACCGGGCGGCCGTTGATGGTGATCTCGGCCTGCGCGCCGGTGACGGCCACGGTGCTCTCGATGAGGGTGGTCAGGCGCAGCCCGCCGATATTCTCGATCACCGCGCTGCCGGTGGGATTGCCCACCGCGCTATTGGCGGCATAGGCGCTGGCGCGATCGGCGGCCCCGGAGCCGGTCACGCCGAGGTCACCGTGCCCACCGCGCCCCTGATCCTGAATGAGGCTGAGCAGGCCGGGATCGTCCAGCCTGAGCGCGGGCTGGTGTATCCCGCTTATCGACGCCTCGGCTGCTGTGTTGGCTGCTGCGGCAGCGTTTGTGGTGGCGGAAACCTCCACGGATTCCCGCACCGCGCGGTAACGCACCGTATCGCCGGGGCGTATCGCCGCGGGTGGGGTGGCGGCGGAATCCCACATAGGGGTGGGGGAGTGACCCAGCAGCCGCCACCCGCCGGGGGAGGTGCGGGGGTAGACCGCAGAAAAGGTATCGGCCAGGCCCACCGCGCCGTGCGGAACCTGGGTGCGCGGGCTGTCCAGGCGGGGCACCCGCCGCGCCCGGGCGGGGTCACTGGGCACGCAGTAGGTAAAGCCGGGGGCGAAGCCACCAAAGGCCGCTCGCCACGGAGTTTCCGTATGCCAGGAGATGAGTTCCTCGGTGGACATACCCAGGAGGTCTGCGGTATCGGTGAGGTCGGGGCCGTCGTAGATCACCTCCACCTCCACCTCGCGCGGTGCCTCGGTGGCGGCCCGTTCCGGTTCCACTCCGGCGAGCAGGCGCGCGGCCTGGTGGGCGTGGCGCGGGGAATCGGTGACCACCAGCACGGTGGCGGCAGCGGCGATCAGTTCCACCTGGCCCGGCACCGGGTGTTTGCTGAGGTGGGCGTGCCAGCGCAGGGCGAGGTCTAGTTCCCCCACCTCCACCAGCAGGGCGCGGGTGCCCACGCGATGAATTGTGGTACTCACGGCATGCTCCTTAGATAAAGCTGCGGATCGTCACGCCGTCCGCGCGCAGGCCCGCCACGATGGCCTGCGTCATCTCCACCGCGCCGGGGGAATCGCCGTGCACGCACACCGATTGCGCGTCCACGGGTACCTCCGTGCCATCGACGGCCGTGATGCTGCCCGTGGCGGCCACCTGGCGCACGCGCGTCAGCACCTCCTCCGCGCTGTGCAGTACCGCGCCGGGCTCTCGGCGGCTGAGCAGCGTGCCATCGGGGTGATAGCCGCGATCGGCAAAGGCCTCGCGGATCACCGTCATGCCCTGTTTCTCCGCCATCTCCACGGCTACCCCGCCGGGCAGCAGCATGAGGGGGAGATCCCCAAAGGCGCGCACCCCGTTGATGACCGCCTGGGCCTGTTCCTTATGGTGAACGATGGCATTGTAGAGCGCTCCGTGCGGTTTCACATAGGAGACTTTGGTTCCGTGTGCGGTGGCCAGGGCGGAGAGAGCACCGATTTGGTAAAGCACCTCATCGGCGAGTTCTGCGGGAGCATAGTCGATGAAGCGGCGGCCAAAACCGGGGGCGTCCTGGTATCCCACGTGCGCGCCGATGGTCACGCGGTTCTCCGCCGCCTGGCGCACGGTGCGGGCGATGGAATGAGGATCCCCGGCGTGAAAACCGCAGGCCACGTTGGCGCTGGAGACGAGCGAGATCATGGCGGCGTCATCGGCCACGGGGTTTCCTGCGGTGGTCTCACCGAGGTCGGCGTTGAGGTCGATGTGGGGCATGGGCGAACCCTCCTCCGAAGATTGTTGAACAATAATTTCGTGTCCTCCGAGTGTAGCCGCACGGCGGCTATTAGTGAAGGGTGTCATAGCCCAGAATGATGTGTGGTGTGACTTTCTCTAGTAAGGTAAGCGTGTCAGTACGCGAAAAATGGCGCGCGCTGGCCGATCCTTATAGAGTATGGGAGGGAGTCCGATGAAAGGGGTTACGACCATGACCAAGAGCTATGTAGCCAAGGGCCTGGCCAGCGCAATCGCGCTGGCCGCCGCACTGAGCGGCACCGCCGTAGCGGGCGCTGAGGAGGCCTCGGCGCGCGATTCTTATCAGTCCAGCGAGCAGTCTCCGCTGGCCTATCTGGCGCAAGAGATTTTTGATCTTACGAACGAGCACCGCGCCGAGCACAACATTGACGCGCTGCGTTACGATTCCTTCCTTGGCTGGAATGCCCAGCAGTGGGCCGAGGAGATGCGCGATAACCAGATCGTGGGTCACGCCGAGGGAACCGAGGTGGAGAACGTCGCCTGGTTCACCAACGCCCCCACCGCAGAAGAGGTGCTGAAGGTGTGGTTGCAGAACCCCGGTGCCCGCGAGAACCTGCTTGACCCCGAGCTGAACAAGATCGGCATTGGCATCGCCCAGGCCGAGGACGGCTCCTACGTGGTGCAGCGCTTCGAGGAGTAAGAGATAACTTCATAGTGCTGAGGGCTCCCAGGTCGGTATGGCCGGGGAGCCTTTTTTATGCCCCTTACTCCGCCACCACCCCCACGTTCGTCCCCGGCACCTCCCATGCGCCGGGCTCTGCGGGGAGGCCGCACACGAACTCCCGCGCCTGGCGGGGCAGGGGAATGAGCCAGCCCTCATCGGGATCGAGGGCCGGGCTGGTATCCCCCTCAAAGAGCGTCACCGGGCGGCCATCCCCGCAGCTAAGGCGCACCGCCGCGCCCGCCGTGAGGGCTTCCCCCGCCTCCCGCAGCGCCGCCGGGGAGGTGGTGAGCACAACCAGGGACTCCGCCGTGTGTACGTGCAGGTGCGCGGCCCGCACCTCCGCGACCTCGCGCGGCGCGCGGGGCAGGGGTGGGGTGGAGCGCCGCCGAAACCACCGCATGATTAATCGTCCGCCACCATCGGTTCCAGGGTGAACTCGGGGTGTTCGCGCTGCACAAAGGCCAGTTTCCACTTATCGCCAAAGAGTGCCACCAGTTCCCCGTCCGCGCGGGTGAAGATCTCCACGCCGCGCTGTCGGCCCAGCCCGGGGGCGGATTCGGCGTCGGTGCGCCGGGCCACCTTGTAGGGCACCGGGTCGGCCTGCGTCTCCACCCCGTACTCGTTGAGCATGCGGGCCTGCATGACCTCAAACTGCATGGGGCCCACCGCAGCCATGACGGGGGCGGCGTCGCCGCGGGCGTCGTTACGCAGAATCTGCACCACGCCCTCGGCGGTGAGTTGATCGAGGGCCTTGCGGAACTGCTTGTACTTGCCCAGGGACTTCGCGCGCAGGGTGCGGAAGTGCTCGGGCGCGAACTGCGGCATGGGCGGGTACTGCACCTTGCGGCCGGAAAAGATCGTATCGCCAGGGGCCAGCGCCCCGGCATTGACCAGACCCACGATGTCACCGGGGAAGGCCGTCTCCACCGTCTCGCGGGTGCGGCCAAACACCGTGAGCGCGTACTTGGTGGAAAAGGAGCGCCCGGACTGCGCGTGGGTGACCTGCATACCGCGCTCGAATTCTCCGGACACCACGCGCATAAAGGCCAGCGTATCGCGGTGATTGCGATCCATACCCGCCTGCACCTTGAACACCACCCCGGAGAACGGGTCGGCCACCTCGCGGTGGGTATCCATCGCGCTTGCCGACGCCGCCACGGCCTTCTCATCGGCGTTCCGCGAGCGGGGGGCGGGGGCCAGGGCGCAGAGGGTATCGAGGATTTGGTGTACGCCAAAGTTCAGCATGGCGGAGGCGAAGATTAGCGGGGAGGTCTCGCAATTTTCAAAGAGCTCCTGGTCGTGCAGAGCGCCGTCGGCCGCCAGCAGTTCCGCTTCCTCCTGGGCGGTGTCCCACACGTCCCCCTCGCGCCCGGCGGCGGCCTCGGGGTCGAAGTACTCCTCCGGGGCGATGCTGGCCCCGCCTGCGGTGCGGGTGAAGTGAATGTATTGGCTCACCTCGCCGGATTCCTCCACGCGGGCCAGGCCCCTAAAGTCCCCGGCCTCGCCCACGGGCCAGAACAGCGGGGTGGGTTGCAGGCCGATCTCGGAGACGATCTCGTCCACCAGTTCCAGGGGGGAGCGGCCCACGCGGTCCCACTTATTAATCACCGTGATAATCGGCAGGCCGCGCGCCTTGCACACGCGGAAGAGCTGGAGGGTCTGCGGCTCGAGGCCCTTGGCGGCGTCGATAAGCATGACCGCCGCGTCCACCGCCATGAGCACGCGGTAGGTGTCCTCGGAGAAGTCCGCGTGGCCGGGGGTGTCCACCAGGTTAATCATGTACGGCTCGCCCTCGTGCCCGTCCGGGGCGTACTCGAATTGCAGGGCGGAGGAGGCGATGGAAATGCCGCGATCCTTTTCCATCTCCATCCAGTCCGAGACGGTGGACTTGCGTCCCGCCTTGCCGTGCACCGCGCCGGCCTCCGCGATCATGTGCGCGTGCAGGGCCAGGGCCTCGGTGAGGGTGGACTTACCGGCGTCCGGGTGGGCGATGACGGCGAAGGTGCGGCGGCGGGAGGCTTCTGCGGCGGTGCTCATAGGGTATTAGGGTACTCAGAGGGGTGGGGCCGGGGGTAGTGGGGTAGCGCGGGGGATAGTGGTATACATCACTTTTTGTGGACTGGTGAGGGGTGGCGCTCTAACGTTAGGGAGGTATTTTTTCTCGCTCGTTGGGGGGATTTACGATGTTAATCAGCAAAAAATATAAGTCAATCGTAGTAGCCGCCGCTGGAGGGTGTCTTATTCGCACTAGCGGCGGGGCTTTCGAGCAGTCCTCGCGCACCACCACGTGCCTCTAGAAAGGGGACTCTTTTGACCTGTGTGAGCATTAGGGGACTCTCCTTCCATTACCGGAAGGCGGAGGTTCTCTGCGGGTTGGACTGGGAGATTGGGAGCGGCGTTACCGTGCTGCTGGGGCCCAACGGGTCCGGTAAGAGCACCCTCATCAAATGCCTAGCGGGTATTCTCCCGGTGCAGGAAGGCGTTATCACCTTTGCGGAGGGCGGTTCTGGCATAGGGTACGTCCCGCAGAACCCCAGCCTGCCGGGGCTCGCGCGGGTGCGAGATCTTCTCAGTTATGCCGCCTGGCTGAGCGGGGTGCCGCGTGGGGAGATCCCGCGCCGGGTAGATATAGCGGTGGAGCGTCTGGATTTGGGCGCACTTCAACGTCGCCGGGTGCGCAGCCTCAGCGGAGGGGAACGGCAGCGGGTGGCTATTGGCGCGGGGGTTATCAATGATCCCTCGCTATTGCTTCTCGACGAACCCACCGTGGGCTTAGATCCCTCCCAGCGCATGAGGACGCGCCGGATGATCGCAGATCTGGGTACCTCCGTGGTGATGTCCACTCACCTCACGGAGGATATTCAGGCTATGGAGGCCCAGGTGGCGATTCTTTCCGAGGGGAGGATTCAGGCTTCCGGCAGTAGCCGGGATCTACTGGCGCAGCAAAATAGCGAGGGCTATGGCTCCTCCTTTGAAGTCTTTTATGAAAGCATTGTTTTTGGGAAAAGAGACGAATCATGAGTTCCCTGCCTAGGGCGCACGTTTTCGCGCCCTTTCTCCTCATGGCGGTGGGAGGTTTCCTGGCCACCGTAGATCTCTTGCGCACGAGTTTCCCGGTGTGGCAGCACCTGTCGGTGGCCCTCCATGAGGGGCTGTGGTTGCCGGGTACCGCACTGGTTGGGCTTAGTGTTTTACTGGCGGTGCTTACCCACCCACGAGGTTCGATGCTGCACACTCCGGTGCATCCCCGCGCAGGGGTGTGGGATTTTCTCGCACAGGCGGGCGTGGTGGCGGCTTCCTCCCTTATCGGGTACGCGGTGGGGCTGCTTCCCGTACTTATCCGGGGTGCGCGTTACGCCTCTTGGGGGCACGTGCACTTTGTGGATGTCATTATTGCGGTTGCGGGTATAGCGCTGCTCGTGGGCAGTGGATATGCCGTGGGCATGTTAGCGGGCCGCATGATGATGATTCCCCTGGCGATGATCGTCACTTTTCTGCTTCTAGGGATCACGGTGGAACCATTGTGGCGGCCCTGGGGGCTGGTGGTTCCCGTGCGCGGCATTGAAGCGGACACCCGATTTGTGACCAGCCCTTTTACCGCTATCTTTGCGGTGCTGGCCACGGCGGTGGCCTTGGTTTTTCTAAGCCACCTGTTGCGGCACCGGTTACGCGGAGGTAGAGGTTACTTCACCTGGGGCCTGGCGCTGTGTGCTGTGGTTACCACGGCCTTTGTGTGGCGCCCGGAGATCTATGTGGTGGATCCTGGGTTGGAGCAGCGGTGCCATGAGGTGCAGGGGACGCAGGTGTGCCTGCACGCCGCGCACCTTCCGGCGCAGGCGGACGTGGATGAGGTGGTGGCTCGCCTGCAACGGGCGGGTTTAGGCGAGAGCCTCCGTGAGGTCAATGATCGCTCCGTGGTGGACCGCGATGATCCTCGCGCGGGGGAGGCTTTTGTGGACATTTTCACCGGCCCCTTTTCGGAGAACACTATTCCTGCTTCCACGGAGGAAGGAGTGGCCTACAGCGCAGTGAATTCCCTTATTACTCACGGCTGCGTGTGGTCGAAGGAGGACGCTCCCACGCAGAACCGTGATGCCGTGATGAACCTCAGAAATAATGCTTTGTACCTGGCCGGGTACGAGGCTGTGCTCGATGATTCCTGGAGCGCCGGAGTGAGATTCTCGGCCCAAGAGGTGGCGTCCATCATGGCCCGCCACGCCGAGGACATTGATGCCTGCCGTTGGGATGGCACCGCATGAGTGGGGTCGTGCGGGGCTTCATCCATGTGCGTGGTATTCCTGCGATGCTCCTGCTCGTGCTGGTAGCCATGAGTGCCTCGGTGGCGTTGGCAACGGTCTCGGTGGGGGTAAGCGTGGAACCTGGTCAGCCTACGCGGGGAGTGGGCGCACCGGAGATCTTTCCGGCCTTCCTCGCTGCGAGCCTGCCGCTGGTGTGTGTTCCGCGTTTCTCCGGCTGGGAGGCGGTGGGTTCTGTGTGGTCACGGGTGGTACACACTGTTTTCTCCGTAGGGGTGGGCTTTCTTCCCAGCCTTGCCACGGTGGCGTGGCACCTTTACGTTGATGCCCGCTACCCAGGTATTCCCCCTCTCTTGCCCTTGTTGGGGACTCCTGTGGTGTTAGGTTTGCTGGGGGTGGTGGCGCTCTACGCCTTTGGTACAGTGTGGTCTGTTCTTGCCCCCGGAGCACTCATGATCGCCATTGTGCTCGCCCAGCATCTTGCTCCAGAGGCTGCGTTCTCTCAGTATTTCTCCACCGCTAAGGAATGGGTGGTTCCTTGGGAACTGTGCCTGGTGCTTTTTGTGCTAGCCACGGGGTTAGCGTGGCGTAGGAATTCTCTTCCCCCGGGCGCGCCGTAGCGGTGATCGCCTGTGGTGAAACGCCCATGGCGTGGGGTCCGTGGAGCTGACGGGGCAAAAGTGGTCTGTGAGGATGCGGGGGGGGCTTTTCCTGTACCATATCGGCGTGAATAGAAACCTTTTCCTGCGCAAGGTGGCGGCCGCAGTAGTGGGCGCGATGATGGCCGCCGCACCCCTTGCCTCCGCTCAGCCCGGCCTTTCCCTTGGTTCCGTCGCTCCCGCCGTATGGGGCACCCCTCCTGCGGGAGCGCAGCAGATAGTGACCTTTGGCGATTCCTTCACCGCCATCGGGCCCGTCGTCCCGGGCAACGGCGAGCACACGGAGCAGGGCTACCAGCTCAAACCCACCTGTAAAAAGGACACCCGCAACTGGCCACACGCCGCCGCCGAGGCCACGAATAAAACCCTGGCGGACTGGTCCTGCAATGGCACGGGCGGCATGGCGCCGCTGCTGGAACTGCCCGCCGTGGTTGAGGAATCGATCCTCGCCGGAAACATCGGTCCCGGCACCGAGCGGGTGGTGATTATGTACGGTGGCCTGGATACCTTCCAATGGGTAGACGTGGCGACGTCGATGGCCAATGCGCAGAACATCGCCCCCAGCGCGATGCAGGGCGTCTATGCCGCGATCAAGAACCGGGTGGCCCAGGCGGCTCCCGACGCCGAGGTGGTCATTGCGGGGTACCCCGAGATGGCGAGCAACGACCGCGTGTGCCTTATCAATCCGATTCCCGATCAGCCGGCGGAACTGCCCGCGCCGGGGGCGGGGCTGGTGCAAGACCACCTACGTAACGCAGCGCGGCACGCCGCCGAGGCCAATGGCCTGCGCTTCATTGACACCCTGGAACTCACCCGAGGGCACGGAACCTGTGCGCCCAAGCCCGAGGACAGGTGGGTGGTGGGCATGTATGACCCGGCGGTGCCCACCAACCTGACCAATCACCCCTCCATTAATGGCAGCGGGGAGATCGGCAGGATCATTGGGCAGGAGTTGTATCGGTAGGTTTTGCTTAGCCTCACCCATCCCACCTAGCGGTATCCACTGCCCCCAAGGCGATCAAAGCGCCGAATAGGAAGATTACGCTCAGCGCAATAGTGAATGGGTTAATGGTGAGTAGCATATTCCACGGCACCGGGTGCTCGCTGTCTTTCCAGGAGTAAAGAAGAAGAAAGAGCAGCACACCCAGGGGCGGTGCCCAGGCCGCCATGCGGGAGGAGAAAGCTACGCTCAGGCAGCAGAGCCCCTGCCAGAGGGCCGTGGCGGAAAGGTATATGGCTACGTCGCGGGCCATGAGGCCGATACCCACGCTGGCCTGTACGGCCGCCATGCTGACGAGGAGCAGCAGAAACTGGGTAAGCATGATCCCGGCGAGGCTGAGCGCGCGTATCCGAAGTAGCCGAGTGGGTGCGGTGGCCTCCATCGCGGGGGCCACCGGGTGTACCGTGCTGGCCGCGAGCGCACCCAACACCACGGGGAGCAGGCGGGTAAGCGGGGTGTCCCGTATGCCATTGGCTCCGTAAATTCCGTAAGACGTAGGGAAAAGAAGAAGTAACAGCACGCAGGCCACGGTGCTAAGAGCGAGGGCGGTATAAACCCGTCGGGAGGAAAGGAAACTGCGGTACATGGCTTAGGCTTCCAGCGTCGTGGTGTCCGCAGCATGTGCGCTACTCTTTGCCCCACCGAGCAGCCTGCGATAGGTGCTTTCCAGGGCGTCGATGGAGCGATCCCCGGAATCGGTGAGCGTGTGTGCCGGGCCGCTATACCGAATGGTGCCCTCGCCCAGCACCAGAATCTGATCCGCGCAGGAGGCCACGTCCTCCACCAGGTGCGTGCCGAGCAGGATCGTGGGGGAATTGTCCAAGCCGCGCAGGCGGGAGAGCAATTGGCGGAACTCATAGCGCTGCTCCGGATCCAACCCGGCGGTGGGCTCGTCCAGGATAATGAATTGAGGAGTACCGGCAATGCTGGCGGCAATGCCCGCTCGCTGGCGCATACCGCCGGAGAGTTCCTTGATCCGCGTTCCGCTACTGTTCTCTAAACCGACGGTAGCGATGGCATATTCGGCGGCCTCGGTGCGCTGGGCGGCGGGGTATTCCCTCATCCACAGGCAATAGAGCACAAACTCTTGCACAGTCATGCGCTCGTCCACGGAGAAGTTCTGCGGCAAGAACCCCAGGTTCCGCCGAATATCATTGCGCTCGGAGCGCAGGGCGGGATTAAGGCCACCCATGCGAATCTCCCCGGCGCTCGGGGTGGAGATAGTAGCCAGAAGCCGCAGTAGGGTGCTCTTGCCCGCCCCATTGGGGCCGAGCAGCCCGGTGATGGAGTGGGCTGGAATCTCAAAGTCAAGGCCGTGGAGTACCTCCTTGCGGCGATAACCGGCGACGATCCCGGTGCAGGAGAAAGCGGGGTGATTATCCATGAGCACGAAACTCCTCGGGGTCATAGGAACAGGTGGCGATGAAGGAGGACAGCGCAGAGGCTAGGCGGGTGAGTTGTTCCGCCTCGCTGAGCCGGGCGAGTTCCTGGGAATAATCCAGGCGGGTGCCATCGCGCTCGGGATCGGAGGTGCTAAAGCCGGTGTAGGTGATGTCTCCGTAAATGAAATTGGTGAGGAGGTCATAGAGAAGATCGGACTGCTCCGGGGACTCGAAAGAGCAGGTATCTGACCAACGGAGAATATCGGCAAAGCTTTGGGCGGCGGGCCAGCTGGGGGTATTGCCACCGAACGCAGAGACATAGGTAAGGAAGTATTCCTGTTTTTCCAGCTCCTCCGGGCTTTTCGCGAGGTTCTGGGGGATACCCGGCTCAATGGCAAGAATGGGCGTGGCGGGTAGCCCCGCCGCTGCGCGCAGATCGCGGGTGCGTTGGAGGTAAGCACGCATATCGTCCCACCTAAAGGAATCCTCCTGCCAAACGCACAGGGTGTCCTCGCCCGAGTCCTCGCAGAGGATATTCTCGTGATCGGTGCGGGCGTAACCGCTGGTCTGCATTCCGCCCATGCTGAAAATCGCGGCGATGGTGAGGGCAGTCCCCGCGATGGAGGTGGTGCGGGAGGCAAGTGCAGTGATGGTGCGACGAGCCGTGGCAAGTGGTACCGCGATGAGCAAGATGAGCGCGCAGATCGCCATGATTTCCCATGCGTAAGGATTGAGTATTTCCCAGGTGTTCACTTCTGCGGCGGTGAGCGCGATATACATTCCCGCGTAGAGGCCGAGGAACAGGGCGATGATCGCGCTGCGCAGGGGGCCGAGACGCAGGTGGGCGGTGAGCGTGCCCAATAAATACAGTATGAAGCTAAAGGCTAGGGCGTAAGCGCCATAGCGAAGATCGAGGTATCCCGGAAGGGAGAGCATGGCCCCGATGAGGAGCATGGCTCCCTGGGAAAGCAGGGTGGGGAGCAGAACGGAAAGGAGGTAGCCTCCGAGGATTTCCCGGAGGCGCACCAAGAACCAGGAGCGCGGTGTGCTCAGCCAGATCGCCGTGCTGTGATGGGCAAGGCGGGTGGCCTCCTGCCAGGCTGCGATGGCAGAGATGACGCCACCGGTAAAAGACCAGGGGAGTCCATAGGGACATGGTGAGACCGTTATAAGAGATCAACCAGACGTCCCTCATGATGAGGCAGAAGATGATCCATATTGCGGGAATGGGTAATCCCGCGATGAGATGAGCGATGAGGCGTGAGCGCACCGTGTTCTCCTTAACTAGCCGTTACTGCCAGAGGGTTTGGCCGCTGTGAACGTTAGCGGCGCAGCCCACTGTGGCGATGCGGGTAACATTTGAACCGGCGCCTACGTAGGACCAACTGCTGACTCGGGTGGGCTGTGCCGTGCACCAGACCTTGGTGGCCACCTGGCCACTCCTTGTGGCCGACTGGCAGTTAGTCCAAGCATCTGAGCCGTGAATATACGTCCGGCAGCCATGCTCCTTGGTGCCGCGGTATCCCTGGGCGGCATACGAGGCAGGGGCAAGAAGGGCGGCAGCGGTGGCTACTGCGATGAGCACAGCGCTGCTCTTTTTGCTTTCATGTCAGGACCTTTCCAGTAGGAGGGATAGGGTGTCCTTATGGACAAAAATTAACTTATGTGGCACAGGGCACCAGGTCAATGGTCTCTGTAAAGTTTCTTAAAAATTACCCCCATTGGGGTGGTATAGTTCGTATATTTTTCCTGCTTATGTTCGTCCTGTGGGCCGCCCCACCCCCTGATCCTTTAACGGGTAGACTAAGCGAGTCGCTATATCGCAGCAGAAAAGGAGTGCCATGAAGATCGGCATCATCGTTGGTTCTATCCGGGAGGGTCGCCTGGGGGATCAGATCGGCCAGTGGGTCGCGCAGGTGGCCCAGGCCCGCGCCGCCGAGGCCATCGAGGCAACAAACGCAACGGCAGCCCCCGAGTTCACCTTGATCGACCTCCGGGACTTTGACCTCCCCCTGTACGCCGCCGAGGTGCTCCCCGCGATGGCCAATAAGCAGTACGCGGATTCTCGCGTGCAGGAGTGGTCCAACGCCATTGATGCCTGCGATGCCTTCTTCTTTGTCACCCCGGAATACAACCACTCCGTGCCCGGTGCGATGAAGAACGCCGTGGATTCCCTCGGCGCGGAGTGGCAGGGCAAGCCGCTGGGCTTCATCGGTTATAGCGCCACCGGCGGTATCCGCGCGGTGGAGCACTGGCGCGCCATCATGGCGAACTTCCAGAGCCGCATGCTGCGCACTCAGCTCGATTTCAGCATTTTCGGTGACGTCACCGAGGGCAAGTTCAGCCCCGCGCAGCGCGCCGAGGATACCCTGGTGCGCATGATCGGGGAATTGGTGCAGGAGGCCGCGCGCGCCTAACCGCGGGCCCTAACAGCCCCCAGCCCCTAGCGCCGGTGAATCTCGTTCTGGGCGCGGGCCAGACCCTGGCTCACGATGAGCCGCGCGGCGTCGGCGGCGTGCTCCACCCCGGAGCGCAGTTCCGGGGTATCGGCCATCTCGCCCAGCACGTAATCCACCACGGGGGTTCCCTTGGGTGGGCGGGAGATTCCCATGCGCACGCGCAGGTAATCGCGCGTGCCTAGTTCCGCGCTGATGG
Organism: Corynebacterium sp. 21KM1197; assembly: GCF_033783015.1. Taxonomy (NCBI): domain Bacteria; kingdom Bacillati; phylum Actinomycetota; class Actinomycetes; order Mycobacteriales; family Corynebacteriaceae; genus Corynebacterium; species Corynebacterium sp. 21KM1197. Next base: position 747,193 of record NZ_CP123907.1, read on the forward strand.
ATTTCAGCCCGTTGTGCCCGTTTTCCGCCCCGCCCTGGCGCAGCCGCGTGGTGCCGGTGGGCAGGTCGAGTTCGTCGTGCAGCACCACGATGCGCTCCGGGGGGATACCCAGGGCCGAGGCCAGCGGGGCCACGGCCTGCCCGGATTCGTTCATGTACGTGGTGGAGCGCAGCAGGGCCACGGGGACGGCGTCGATAGTGCTGCGGCAGGCGGTGACGGGCACTCCGGCGCAGGGGAGCAGGGGAGTGGAGCCGCGCAAGGCGTCGAGAGCCAGGTAGCCCACGTTATGCGGGGTGTTCTGGTAGCGCGGGCCGGGGTTGCCGAGCCCGATGATGAGCCATTGCACGCCGTGGAGATCCGCCTCCTGGGGGGAGCGGGGGGAACGGAAGATGTCCATGATCCTGGAAATAAGTGCCACCCGTTTATCCTTTCACATAGTCTTTGAGTGTATGAGCCTCCTTGACGATATTTCCACGCCCATCATCGCGGCCCCCATGGCCGGTGGCCCGTCCACCCCGCAGTTGGTCTCCGAGGCCGCACGCGCCGGGGGCCTGGGCTTCCTGGCCTCCGGGACGATCAGCGCGGAACAACTTGCCCAGGATATGCGGGAGGTCACGGCTCCGCGCTACGGGGTGAACCTCTTTTGCCAGCAGCAGCCGTACCGTGACCTCGGACCGCTGGAGGCACTCAGCGATTCCCTCGCCCCGCTTTTTGCCCGTCACGGCCTGCCCGCCCCGGAACTCCCGGCGGTGGATTACACGATGGGGTGGGACGCCAAACTGGCGGTGCTTATCGACGCCGCCCGGAACCAGCGCGGCCCCGCCGTGGTGAGCAGCACCTTTGGCATTTTCTCCCCGCACGAGGTGGATTGCCTGCACTCCTACGGCGTGGAGGCATGGGTGACGGTGACCAACGAGCGCGACGCCGCCGTGGCCGCGCGCGCCGGGGTGGACGCGCTGGTGGTGCAGGGGCCGGAAGCTGGTGGGCACCGCTCGACCTGGACGGTGCCGGAGGAGCCGGATACCCGCTTGCTGCCGGAACTGGTGGCGGCGGTGCACGAGGCGGCACCGGACATGCCCCTGGTGGCGGCCGGAGGCTTGAGCACCGCGCAGGCGGTGGCCGAGGCTCTGACCTGGCCGGGCGTGCGCGCGGTGTCCTGCGGCACGGCCTTTTTGCGTTCCCCGGAGGCGGGCACCTCGGCGGCGAACCGGGCGTTGCTGGCGCGCGGGGAGGCGGAAACCGTGTCCACCCGCGCCTTTTCCGGCCGGTACGCGCGCGGGCTGGCCACGGCCTTTACCCGCGAGCACGAGGCGGTGCCGCCCGCGTACCCGCCCCTGAACGCCCTGCTCAAGCCGCTGCGCGGGGCGGAGGAGTGTGCCTACTGCCTCGCTGGGGAGGGCTATCGGGAAGCCCAGGAGATTCCGGCAGCAGACATTATGAAACTGCTCGGTGAACTCACAGGAAGTACTCGGTGACTGGGCAGTAACGCCCGTTAGTGTGGGAAACGTTCCGAAAGTAGCCCGAAAGGACGTTTCCCGTGTTCCGTTTCTGCCCCTATCCCTCCGCCGAGGACCGCAGCCCCGCCGCAGACGGCAAAGTACACACCTTTGAGGGCCGCCGCCTCGACCGGCAAAACGAGGGCCCCGAGGATCAGGGCCTGGCCTTTGACCTGGGCACCGTGATGAGCCGCCGCAAGATCCTCGGTAGCCTGGGCCTGGGCGCCGGGGCCTTCGCCCTGGCGGCCTGCACCCCTGGTTCCGGCTCCTCCGGCAGCACCAGTGCCGCCAGCACTACCACCGGGGCAGCGAGTGCCGCCGTTCCCGCCGAGATGAAAGCGGAAACCGCGGGCCCGTACCCCGGCGACGGCTCCAACGGCCCGGACGTGCTGGACATCAGCGGCGTGGAGCGCTCCGATATTCGCTCCTCCATCGGCGGCGGGGCCACGGCCGATGGCGTGCCGCTCACCGTGAAGATGAACCTCATCGACCTCTCCAACGGTAACGCCGCCTACGCGGGAGCGGCGGTGTACATCTGGCACTGTGACGCCGAGGGGCGCTACTCCATGTATGACGACGCCCTGCTGGAGGAGACCTATCTGCGCGGCGTGCAGGTGGCCGATAGCAACGGCACCGTGACCTTCCAGACCATCGTCCCCGGCTGTTACGCCGGGCGCTGGCCGCACCTTCACTTCGAGGTATTCCCCGATTCCGCCTCCATCACGGACGTGAACAATAACGTGCTCACCTCCCAGCTCGTGGTGCCCGAGGAGGTGGCCGCCGCCACCTACGCGGACTCCCGCTACACCGATTCCGTGTCCAACTTCGCCGCGATCAGCCTGGACACGGACAACGTATTCAGCGACGGCTGGGACGATCAGGTGCCCGTCACCAGCGGCTCCGTGCAGGGCGGTTATACGCTTACTATCGACGTCGCCATCGACCCCACCACCGAGCAGGCAATGAGCGACGCCGCGCCCATGCCGGGTTCCGGTGGGCCGGGCGGGGACGGGCAGGGTGGGCCCGGTGGCAATCCGCCGCAGGGTCAGCCCCCGGCGGGCGGGCCGGGGGCTGGTGCTACCCCGCCGAGCGGCCGTCCGCCACAGCCCCCGCAGAACTAGCCGGTGATTCCTCACTGAGCCCCCGAGCCCAGCCGAGGAACCTCGCGTTATTCACCAGCAGCATGAACACCACGGCCAGCCAGAAGAGAACGGTTATCCATTCCCTTCCACCGATGTACAGGGTGGCCATAATCGCGTAAAGCGGGCCGAATACCAGGAACGTCTCCCGAACAAAGTTATCCGGGCGGGTGTGAAAGAGATTGCGCACCGCCCACAGGGTGCTGATGAAAGCCGCCGCCAATGCGAACGCCCCGATGACGGTGGAGAAGGAATGGTATTGTTTATTCATTCCCTCGTTCGCCGTGCCAAAGGATGGTACGGCGATGATTGTGAGCCAGAGGATATTGAATAGGGTTGCCTTGAGATTGTTCATGGTTTATCCCTCCGCTGCCTCCGGTTCGGTATCGGCTTCGAGATTCTTTGCCCAGGTGAGGAAGGCCTCATTGCTGACCAGAAGAGCCCAGATAAGGAATGTGGTGAGCGAAATTCCAATCCAGGACCAAAAACTGATGTTCATGGCGGCAACCAGTAGAAAAATAGGCAAGAGAAAAGTAAACGTCCGCTTGATAAAGAGATCGGCGCGCGTGCTTCTACTGATATAAAGGGCCCAGAGGGCCCACGTCACGGCGGCAACAATGGTGATAATTCCCAACGTGGGAGCCAGGAAATGGCTATGGGCGTCGATACCATCATTCGCCTCGCCCACCAGCATGAGGGATAGCACCAGCACCCAGATCACTTTCGTCGCCATCGCCTTGGAAATACGCATTATGTCCTTTCAAAGATCGTGGTATTGGCAATCTCACCCAGTCCCTCCACGCGCACCCGCACGGTATCGCCGTCGCGGAGATAGCGCTTGGGGGAGCGCGCGTGCCCCACGCCCGCCGGGGTGCCGGTGACGATCACGTCCCCCGGTTCCAGCGGATACAGGTGGCTGAGATATTCGATCAGTGCCTCCGGGCTGAACACCAGATCGTCCGTGCGTGCCTCCTGCATGGGGGCGTCGTTAAGCCAGGTGCGCAAGGGCGCGCCGGGCCGGAAGTCCTCGCGGGTGGTCAGCCAGGGGCCAAAGCCGCTGGACTTTTCCAGGGATTTCCCCTGGTGCCACTGCAAGGTTCGGTATTGATAATCCCGCAGGGAATAATCGTTCATCACCGCGTATCCGGCGATGTGCTCCGTGGCGGCCCGGGCGGTCACGCGCCGCGCCCGCTTGCCGACGACCACCGCCAATTCCCCCTCGAAGTCCGCCGCCTCCTGCGCCCAGGGCGGCAGCAGCACGTCATCGTAAGGCCCGGTGAGGGCCTCGGGGAACTTGATAAAGAGCGTGGGCACGTCCGGGCGCTCGTGTCCCATCTCCTCGATGTGCCGGGCGTAATTAAGACCCACGCAGATGATCTTCCCGGGGCGCGGAATCACGGGCGCGAGGTCGGCGGGCCGCACTATGCGCTGCGGGCCGGTGGCCGTGCGGGCGATCTCCTCCCAATGCTCCTCCTCAAGGAGGTGCCGTACCGTGGGGTAATCGGGCAGCACGGTGGCGGTGGTGAGATCGGAATGGACGCGGGCGGCGTGCGTGCCGCCATCGGGGGATCGCAGTGTGGCCAGGCGCATAGAAACTCAGGCTAGCACTCTTTCCACCTCGTCGGCGGCGTCGGCGCACAGGATCGGCAGGTGCTCCTGCTCCGCGCGGGAGAATGGTTTGAGTACAAAGGCGGCCGGGTCCATGCGCCCCGGTGGGCGGCCGATACCGCAACTAAGGCGCACGTACTCCTTGGTTCCCAGGGCCTTGGTGATGGAACGCAGCCCGTTGTGTCCGTGATCGCCGCCACCGGGGCGGGCCTTGACCTGGCCAAAGTCCAGGTCGAGTTCATCGTGCAGTACCACGATCCGCTCCGGGGGCACGCGGAAGAACTGTGCCAGGCCAGCCACCGGGCCGCCGGAGAGGTTCATCATGGAGCGCGGGCGCGCCAGAATCAGGCCGCCCTGGGAGTACACCTCCGTGTTGGTCTTGCGGTGCACGCTCAGCCGCGCGCCGGGGTGGCGGGATAGCAATTCCTCCAGAACCATGGCGCCGAGATTGTGCCGGGTGCGGGCGTATCGGGGGCCGGGGTTGCCCAGGCCCACCACGAGGGAGGTGTTCATGGGGTTGAGGTTAGCGCAGCCCAAGAAAAATCCCGGTGCGGGGTGCGCACCGGGATAGGGGAGAGGGGGAATTACTCCTCGTTCTCCGCGGCCTCCTCGGTGGATTCGGCACCGGCCTCCGCGCCGCCTTCCTCGGCAGCCTCGGCGGCCTCCTCCAGCTCCTCGTCCACCTCGGGGTAGGTGATGGAGACGATCACGGTGTCCTCTTCGGCCACCAAGGTGATGTCCTCCGGCAGGTTCAGCTCGCCGGCGGTGATCTTGGTGTCCACCTCAAGGCCCTCGATGGAGACGGTGATCTCCTCGGGGATGTTGAGCACGTCGGCCTCCACCAGGAGCACGTCGGCGTCCTGGATGGACATGGTGCCAGCGGCGGGCTCGCCCTCGAGCACCACGGGAACCTCAACCTCCACCTTCTCGCCGCGCTTGATGGCGAGGAGGTCGATGTGGTCGATGTCCAGGGTGAGCACGTTCTGATCCACGTGCTTGACCATGGTGAGGTACTTCTCGCCGTCGATGTCCATCTCCACGATGGCGTTCACGCCGTTGTTGCGCACCAGGGCCTGCATCTCCAGCAGGGGGGCGGCAAAGTGCACGGGCTCGGCCATTTCGGGGCCGTAGATCACGCCGGGGATCTGCCATGCGCGGCGCAGGCGGCGTGCGGCGCCCTTGCCAAACTCGGTGCGGTTCTGGGCTTCCAGGGTGGGGTACTTAGCCATGAGGGGTCTCCCGTCGGTTGTTCTTGAATGGTCTTGAGGGAGCTGGCCGCAATAAAAAACTGCGGCCTACTCGCGCGCTCGCCGAGTCTCCGCAGGATAAAACCCAAGGTGGTACTCACAATCGCGTCGATAACGGCCCGCAGGCCCTCGCCGAGACAAAGATCAAGGGTAGCACTGTCGCTTGCATTGGACAAAGCATCTCCCTGCCCTTGTGGGGTGTGGGCGGTGGCGTTAGCATGACGGGAAAATTGCCTCTTGCTTTTACAGAAAACAGGAATGAATCTACGGTGAGTTTTCAGGATAACGGTGAGTCCATCGCGCAGATGCACGCACAGACGCAAAGGAACGGCAACCTCAATGTGTTGGAGGCCGTGAACTGGGGATTCGCCACGGCCTGGCGCAATCCGCGCGTGTGGCTACTGGGCACGATTTTGATGTTCCTCGCGGTATTTGCCACCCTGCTCCTGGCTGGAGCGGCGATATGGGGGATAGAGAGCCTGCTCGGCCGGGAACTCACCTTTGAGTGGCCCCGGGAGATGGAACTGCCCGATGGTTTTGGTCCCGGTATCTCCCTCCTGCCGCTGCTGATTACGCCCTTTCTGTACGCCGGGGCGCTGGCGCAGGTGAGCCGCGCCAAGATCGGCTACCGGGACTTCTTCCACCGCACTCATTACTGGAAGGTGATCCTGGTGAGCGTGGTGGGCTCGGTGTTCTGGGCGGCGGTGGAGTACCTCTTTAGCGCCGCGCTTCCGGCGGATCAAGGGACCGTGGGGGACACGAGTCTCTGGTACAACCTCGGCGTTATCTTTGGCGGGCTTATACAGGTTGTTCTGGTGATCCTCACCCAACTGCTCACCCTGGCATGGACGTGGTACGTGGCCGATGGCTATGGCATTGGAGAGGCCGTGCAGCAGGGCTCGGCGGCGGTGTGGCGTAACTTCTTCCGCCTCACGGTGCTCTTCTTCGTTGGCACCCTCGTGATGATCTTGGGTATCGTTTTTACCTTTGGTCTGGGTGCGCTGCTGTTGATCCCCGCCTCCCTGCTGATGACGGCGCACCTGTGCCGCCAGGCCAACGGCGGGGCGCTCCCGGAGGCCAACCGCGCATAAAGCCGCACAAGAAAAGGCGGGGAGGGCGCGCGCCCTCCCCGCCTTTTCTTATGTCCGTGAGCGTTAGGCTTGCCCCTCAAAGAGGTGCGTCACGGAGCCGTTTTCAAAGATCTCGTTGATCGTCTGCGCCAGCAGCGGGGCGATGGAAAGCACCGTGAGGTTGCTCCATCCTTCCGTGGACTGCGGCAGGGTATCGGTGGTGATGACCTCCTCGGCCCCACACTGGGAAAGGCGCTCGCGGGCGGGATCGGAGAACACGCCGTGGGTGCAGGCGATCACCACGGAGCGGGCACCTGCCTCCTTGAGGATTCCCACGGCACCGGCGATGGTGCCGCCGGTATCAATCATGTCGTCGATGAGCACGCAGTCCTTGCCCTCCACGTCGCCCACCACGCGGTTGGCCACCACCTGGTTGGCCACGTCCAGGCTGCGGGTCTTGTGCACAAAGGCCATGGGGGCATCGCCCAGCACGTTGGCCCATTTCTCGGCGGTCTTGACGCGCCCGGCGTCCGGGGAGACCACGCACAGGTCCTCCAGGGAATACTTGGCGGAGATGTAGTCCGTGAGGATCGGCATGGCGTGCATGTGATCCACGGGGCCGTCAAAGAAGCCCTGGATCTGATCGGTGTGCAGATCCACGGAGACGATGCGATCCGCGCCCGCGGTGCGCAGCAGATCCGCCACCAGGCGGGCGGAGATGGGCTCGCGGCCCCGGTGCTTCTTATCCTGGCGGGCGTAGGGGTAGAAGGGGAGGATCGCCGTGATGGTGCGGGCGGAGCCGCGCTTGAGCGCGTCGATCATGATGAGCTGTTCCATCAGCCACTTGTTCAGCGGCTGGGTGTGGGATTGCAGGACGTAGCAGTCCGAGCCGCGCACCGATTCCTCAAAGCGCACGAAGATCTCGCCGTTGGCAAAGTCACGCGCCGTGGTGGGGGTCAGTTCAATCCCGAGTTCCTTGGCCACCTCCTGGCCAAGCTCCGGGTGGGCACGCCCGGAAAACAGCATCATGTTTTTGTGGGTTTGCTTCCAGTGAGCAGTCATGGGACTGTGCTTTAACCTTCCTGGTCGGCGCCGGAGTGATCGGAGGCGGACGGTGATTGAGCCTCACGCGCCCGCTGGGCGGCCTGGGCGGCCGGAGAACCGGGCCGCTTGCGCTCCACCCATCCCTCGATGTTGCGTTGGCGCCCGCCGGAGACCACCAACGCCCCCGCAGGGACATCTTCCTTAATTACTGTACCCGCCCCGGAGTACACTCCATCACCCACGGTCACCGGGGCAATGAACATGGTGTCCGAGCCGGTGCGCACGTGATCGCCCACCACGGTGTGATGCTTGTTCACGCCGTCGTAGTTCACGAACACGCTCGATGCCCCGATATTGGACTGTTCTCCGATGGTGGCGTCACCCACGTAGGTCAGGTGCGGGACCTTGGAGCCGCGCCCGATGGTGGCGTTCTTAGTCTCCACGAAGCCCCCGAGCTTGCCCTCCTCGCCCAGGTGGGTGCCGGGGCGCAGGTAGGTAAACGGCCCTACGGCAGCGCGCGGGCCGATGGTGGAGGAGAGCGCGTGGGTGCGCACCACGGAGGCGTTCTCGCCCACGGCGACGTCGGTAAGCGTGCTGTCCGGCCCGATGAGCGCGCCATTGCCCACGCTCGTGGTGCCGCGCAGTTGGGTGCCGGGCTCGATGGTGATGTCCTGGCCCAGGGTGACGGTGACATCAATGCAGGTGGTGGCGGGGTCGATCACGGTCACCCCGCCGCGCATGGCGGCCTCCACGGTGCGGCGGTTGAGTTCCTGGCCTGCGGCGGCTAGTTGCACGCGGTCATTCACACCGGCGAGTTCGCGGGCGTCGTCCGCCAGGTGCGCGCGCACGGTGTGGCCCTCCTCGCGGGCGATCCCCAGCACGTCGGTGAGGTACAGCTCGCCCTGGGCGTTATCGGAATCCAGGTGGGCCAGCCCGTAGCGCAGCACGTCCGCGTCAAAGGCGAACACGCCGGAGTTCACCTCGCGGATCGCGCGCTCGGCGTCGGAAGCATCCTTTTGCTCCACGATGCTGGTCACCTGCCCCTCCTCGTTGCGCACAATGCGCCCGTAGCCGGTGGGGTCCTCCAGTTCCAGGGTGAGCACGGTGACGGCGGTGGGGGATTCGGTGTGCGCCTCGTGCAGCCTGCGCAGGGTTTCCGGGCGCAGCAGGGGTACATCGCCGTTGGTGACGATCACGGTGCCCTGGAAATCGGGGATCGCGCCCAGTGCGCACTGCACCGCGTGCCCGGTGCCCTTCTGCTCCTCCTGCACGGCCTGCACCACCGGGCGGCCCAGTTCCTGCGCGATTGCCTCGGCCGCGGGGCTGACCTGCTCGCGCTGGTGCCCCACTACCGCCACCAGGTGCTCGGGCTCGATGGCTGCGGCGGCGTGCAGGCTGTGGGAGAGCAGGCTGCGCCCGCCGATGGAATGGAGCGTCTTTTGGGTGGCGGACTTCATGCGCGTGCCGGCTCCGGCGGCCAGCACAACGACGGCGCAATCAGGGGTGGAAGCAGTGGTCACGGAAAAGGTACCTCCGAGGAGATAGCGGAAAGCGGTAACCAGCACAGCATAACGCCTGGGGTGGGGGCCGGGGGTAGCCTGGGTGGTGGCAAGACTCGTGCATGGTCAAGGAGGCAGCGGTGGAGAGAAGAACGTTTCTACGCGGGGCTGGCCTGGGAGTGCTCGCCCTGGCGGTGACCCCGCTGTTGCCCGCCTGCTCCACCGGGCAACCCACCCCGCGCGGCTACTCCGGGCAGGCCCGCCCCCTGCCCATTCCGCCGCTCGCCCAGGGGGAGCTTATCGACGCCGCGCGCACCTTCCACCTGGACGCCGGTGCGGTGGACGCGCAGATACTTCCCGATGCCACCACCCCCGCCTGGGGCTTCAACGGTGGGCACCTGGGCCCCACCCTGCGCCTGCGGCGCGGCGAGGACGTGCGCATGAACGTCCACAACGGTCTGGATGAGATGACCACGATCCACTGGCACGGCATGAAACTCCCCGCCATTGCCGATGGCGGCCCACACCAGCCCATCGAACCGGGGGAGACCTGGACGCCCCAGTGGCGGGTGGAACAGCCCGCCGCCACCCTCTGGTATCACCCGCACCCGCACGAGCGCACCGCCCTGCACGCCTACCGGGGCCTGGCGGGCATGATCCTCATCGAGGACGAGGTTTCCGACTCCCTGGCGCTGCCCTCCGAGTACGGGGTGGACGATATTCCGCTGGCGATTATGGACCAGAAGTTCCAGGACAACGGACACCTCGACGAGGTCTCCGATCCCGACCTCGGCCTTATGGGAGACACCCCCACCATTAATGGCATCACCCACGCCTACTTCGACGCCACTACCTCCACCCTGCGGCTGCGCCTGCTCAACGCCGCCACCATGCGCTTTTACCGCCTGGGCTTTTCCGACGACCGCCCCTTCCGCGTGGTGGCTACGGACTCCGGCTTCCTGCCCCAACCCATCGAGGTCACCCACCTGCCGATTAGCCCCGGCGAGCGCGCCGAGATCGTGGTGGACCTGGAGGCCGGGGAGACCGTCACGCTTAGCTCCACGCCCTTCCCGGATAACTTCGGTGTGCCGGAGGATGAATACAGCCTGGACTTTGGGCTTCAAGATTCCTTTGATCTGCTGGAGATCAGAGCGGCGGATCGCCTTGCTGCGTCTTTGGCGTTGCCCGATACCTTGGCCCCCGACGCCGCCCGCGAGGTGGCAGTGAACGGTGCCGTGGAACGGGAGTTTGTGCTCAATACCTTCCAGATCAACGGGCAATCCATGGACATGAGCCGCGTGGACGTGACCATCGACCACGACCGCCCCGAAATCTGGACGGTGACCAATGAGAACGCCGACTGGATCCACAACTTCCACATTCACGACGCCACTTTCAAAGTGCTCTCTCTTGACGGTACGGACGTGGAGGTATTCACCTCCGGGTGGAAGGACACCGTGGCCCTGCCACCCGGAGCCACCGCGCGGCTGGCGGTGGAGTTTGGGTACTACCCCGATCCGCACTGGGCGTACATGTACCACTGCCACATGCTCCTGCACGAGGACTCCGGCATGATGGGGCAATTTGTGATCGTCCCGCCGGGGGAGCGGGCCGCGCTGGCGATGGGTGCGGGGCATGGGCATGGGTAGTGAGTGGTAGTATTCTCCTAAAAAATGGGGGTTCGGGGATATGGAGAATGTTTACTGGCTATGGCCTGCCGTGGGAACACGGCGCAGGGATGTTTCGGCGAGCGATCCTCGTCCTGTTGTGGGAGAGAAAGAAGCACGGCATGTGCTAGATGGAGAGCCCGGTGATGAGCGTAAGGGTGGGCACCGACACGGGGTGAACCGAGTAGGGAAAACGGAGTTTCCGTTGGCCTGGACAGATGAAGATGTCATGAAAGCAGTGCGTAGCACACTGCGGTTCCCTGATTGGAGTGTCTTACGGGGAGACCGGAGGACGTTACGGAAGATGGTCGTGCTCAAAGAACACAGGGTGATGGTGGAGGCACAGTATTACCACCGACATGGGCAGATTATATTCCGGACAGCCTATCCTGTGATGGGTGACGGAGTATTCTTGAATCTGGATCGAAACGTGAGAGTGGAGGTTCCCCTCCGCTTAGAGCGTGGTACGGGAGGACAACATGGATAGCATTAACCTGATGAACCAGCCGAGGACGCGGGATCGCCTCGCGGAATTGTATGCCGATGATTTGGTGGCTTTAGCGGCCTTGCAATATCTCTGGGATATTCTCAGCGAGGAAGAAAAGGGGGAGGTGATGCATAACGGTGCTTACGGGGATACCTGGTACGGCCTTGACCTGGGAATGTGGGTGGCCGCCCAGCGCAAATACCACGTTCCTGAGAAGTTATTAGCGGTCATTGAGGCGGAAATGCTCCGCCGCGATGATCTGATCCGCATTGATGAGAGCATTGCGCGGCTGCGTGATCTTCCCGCCGGGGCCGCCTGAGCGTTTCCGCCGTGCGGGAGACCGAAATACCCTTACTCCGACCGCAGATCGGCCACGTCCACGCGGTTGCGTGCCGCGCGAGCCGCAATGCGCGCGTACATCATCCCGGAGAGCAGCGCCACTGCGCCCGCGATGAGGAGAGGCTCAGTGACCTGACCGGGGTCAAGAACCTCGCTGATCTCCACCACGTTGATGAATGCGATGTCCGTGATGGTAGCCGTGATCGCACTGATTCCTGCCGCCACCACCAGGGGAACCAGGGCGTAGAGGAACCAGGCGCGGCGTTGCAGTGAGGCACTGATACCCACCACACCCAGGGCGGCGGTGAGCCGCCTGCGCCCGGACGCCGTGGTGGCGGCCGCGACGATGGTGAACACGGTGCAGGCGGCCACTGTCCACCAGCCCGCTATGCGGTATAGCTCGATCACGTGGCCGCGCCCGTAGAGACGGGCGGCGTCCTGAATTGGTTTCGAGTCTACGAAAGCTAGAGGATCTATGCGCAGTAATTTGTCTATCTGTTTCGAGGAGAGCTCGGGGTAATAGATCAAGTTGGCCTCGTGTGGTGAAACTGGTCGATCCAGAAGGGTGAAAGATGCTGAGAATATCCCTGTTGGGTAGGGAAGTATGTCTGGCCTTTCTACTTTGTCTATATTTACGATTTCTTCTGCTTTGCAGTGTAGGTCTACTTTTTTTGCTTTGGCTAACATGCTGCAATCGGCAATAAGTGGAGAGTCGGGCAACATAGGGTCTTGTATGGGTACTCCTCCGGGAATCTTTTCCATAATACTCTCTGCATTATGTGTGGCTACAACGGGGCCTGGACCATTTTCATTTGGTATATCTATAAGGTAGGTGGTTAGTTGTGTGGTTATCACGGTGGTTAGTGATGCGGCTAGGATGGCTAATCCCACTGCAGCGGGCCCACGCGAAGCTGAGACGTGCTCGGCTTCTAGGCGAGTTCCTGCTAGGAGTGCTGAGGGTGATTGTGGGGTTATTTTGTGTGCTATGGAAGCGGTGAAAAAGGAAATGGTTCCACGCAGACTCAGGGCGCATAGAATTAACCCAGCGATTCCAAGGTAAAGGGGAGAACCTCTGAGGATTTCTACGAGTAGATCTTGGAAGATCCAGGCTGTTATGATGAAAAAAATGCCTAGAGACCATGCTGCGATAGGGTGTTTTCGAGAGGTGTGTGGGGTGGTACTTTGGAAATAGGCGCTTGCTGTGCACCACATGATAGAAGCGATAGCTACACCGAATACTGGCCAAGAGAACAAGTGTAGTTCTCCGGAGAACCATTGTGAGTCTTCGGGCACTAGTCTTCGTATAATGGGGGAGAGGATCTTAGCACTGAGTATGCCGCTGATCCATCCGGTTATCTGGATGTATAGGGTTTCCGTGGCTGCGATGATTCTGCTAGCGCGGTGGGAAATGCCAGAGGAAACCAGTTTGGTTAATGAGAGATACCGCTGTCGTGCGATGAGTGAACTGGCAGTGGTGGCTGCGATAAGACAGGGCAGCGCAGCAAGGAGGGCGCAGACCAAGAGTAGCGATTTTACTGAACTATCTAAGTCGAGATTATAAATTTGATACTGAGAGGAAGGTAAATTTTTTGAGTGCCCAAAGCCATGGGCTTTGGTTGTCATCGGTGTAAACAGTGGAGAAGCATAAGCTACTTCTGAAAGATTAAGTGCTTGTGATTCCACTCCTACCCACGCTACCGGTTCGTTGGGGTAACGCAGCCCTTCTTCGCTCACCGTTCCTACCGGTATGCCGGGGAGTGTAACGTCCCCGCTATCTAGGAGTTTTTGCAGGCCGGGAGAGACTACGTAGGTACCGGGCGTGGGGAGCTGTTCGAGGCCAGGCGGTGGTGGGACTTCTGTTACGGGGGCGTTTCCGGGTGCCACGAAGAAAGTGGTGGTCTCGTTCTGGCCGGGGAGGGTGAGTCGGGAAGAAACCTGTGCGTAGGGAATATCGTCTTCTGCGAGGAACTCGGTGCGCGGTAGGCGAGCTTCAGCTCGTTCCTCGCGGTCCGAGATCATTTGCGGCAGTGCGGAGGCGAGGCACAGAAACAGCACCGCCACGGCGGTTGCGGCGATGACCGCCACGCGGCTGAGGGAACGGGAACGTCGGCTGATGGTGGTGCCCAGGAGTATCGATCGCCACGTCAAACTGGAGCTATGTGACTTTCTCATGGAGTCTCCCTTCTCGGAGTTCCAGGCGGCGGTGCGTTGTGCGGCTGACCTCCTCGTCGTGTGTCACAATGATGAGGCATGTTTCCATGTTCCCTGTCTGCTCCAGTAGTGTGGTGAGTACGGACTCGGAGGTCGCGGGGTCGAGGGCACCCGTGGGTTCGTCAGCGAGCAGAATAGTGGGCTTGATAGACAGGGCGCGCGCAATTGCCGCCCGCTGCGCCTGGCCGCCGGAGACCAGAGCGGGGCGACGGTGCGCGGTGTCGGGGTCGATGCCCACACCCGCCAGCAAATCCAGTGCGTCTCGCTGCACCTTCTTTCGAGGCTCTCCACGGACGTAGCGGGGCAGCATGACGTTTTCTATTAGGGTGAGTTCCGGGACTAGTTCGGAGAACTGGAACACGTAGCCGATCTCGGACAGGCGCAGGGCGTCGTGCTCCCCGGTAGGCAGTCCAGAGAGATTGCGTCCGTTGACGTACACGTTGCCTTCCTCTGGGGTCAGCAGTCCGGCGAGTGTGTGTAGCAGCGTTGTTTTGCCTTCGCCACTGCGTCCCACGATGGACACGCTTTCCCCTGTGGAAGCGGAGAAGTCAAGATGCGAGAGGACGGCTGCGCCGTCGAGGCGGACTGTTACGTTGCAAGCCTCGACGGCGGGAAGCTGTTTTTCTTTCATTAGAGATGTATTGGTACTTCAGGTCCAACTCCATCGGGCAGGGTTCCCTTATCTTCCACAACCTTGAAGTTAAACACTCCCTGGGTGGCGAAAGTGTAGGAAAAGTTCCCGGTCGCCCCTTGGTCCATTACATTATCTTTACCGCTCTTTCCGGGTCCAGTCCATTCAATGCGTGTTGTATATTTGTCAACGACGCGGTCTTCTACTGTGCAGTAGACGATTTGCCCTGCTCCGTTGGGTTCGACACGACACTCGGCATAGGATCCTGGGGTATCGGAGTGGTCTGCTGTTTTTGCATATGCCATTGGCATTGTGAGAATACTTACCAGCACTGGGGCTGCGATCGCGATTGACCGCGTTCTCTTTGAGCTCATGACTTCTCCTGGAGGTACTTAGATGGTGTAGGTCAGCGGCCGGTATTGCCACTAGCTTAGAGTGTATGCAAAGGATTATCAGTCTGCAAGGCTTTTCTGGGATTTTCTTGTGCTTGGTCTTTGAGGTTGTTCAGAAAATTGGTTCAAACCTTAAGGGAAAAATGTGTTTCACCTGTGTCGATGCTTGTTGCATCTTCTGTCTATTACTCGTTTTATTTTCTGGCTGGAGGCTGTGCGGGTGAATGTGCTGGAATGGATAATGTTTACTACTACACTCATTAGTCCCTCCTTACAGGCAAGCCCAAGATACGGCACCGCCTCAATCAGTGCGCACCGCGCGGTGTCTGCGGAGAGGGAGCAGGCGGTGGCGTCGATAAGCACCACGATGTGCTCGCGGTCGCCGCGCCACTCCACCTGTACCTGCACGTCCCCGGCGTAGCCGCAGCGCCGGGCGAGCGCGTCCACGAACGTCTGGTAATGGAAGGAGCGGCTGCCCACGCGGATCACGTCCCCATAGCGGCCCAGGAGTTCCACGCGCGGTAGCAGGCTGCCGCAGGGGCAGGGCTCGGGCAGGAGGCGGCCGATGTCCCCGATCTCGTAGCGGCGCAGGTTTTGGCCGGTGCGCACCAGGGAGGTGAATACGAGCCTGCCCGGCTTTCCGGGGGCCACGGGTTCGTCGTGATCAAGGTCGATCACTTCCACGTCAAGCAGGCCGGAATGGATGTGATGAATGGAGCCGGTGGAGTGCTGGCACTGGTACCCCAGGGGCCCAAGATCAGTGCTGCCGTAGGTGGCGGAGCGAATGGTAGCGATCCCAAACTCCTCGCGCAGCACCTCGCGCTGGGCGGGGTGCAGGTGCTCGCCGCCGTAGTACAGGGCGCGGATACCGCCGTAGCGCAGGAACTCCTCGCGCCGCTCGTGGAGCAGCCGCCACAGGTGGGAGGGCATACCGAAAAGCGCGGTGGCGCGGTGGCGAATCACCATATCCGCGATGTGAGCATAGTTCGGGTCGGCGGGCATTGCGATGGGCAGTTGCGCGGCCCCCAGGTGTTCCAGGGCGGTGAAGAAACTTAAAAAGCCGCCGTACATGTTCCCGCCCACAAAGAGGTTGGCCACGCGCTCCGTGGCGGGGTCAAAACCGGCGGCGAGCAGGCCATCGGCCACCGCGCGCATCTGATCGGTGTAGTCCCGGTAGGTGTAGAGGGATAGCGCGGGTGCGCCGGAACTGCCCCCAGATTGGAAGAAGAGTTGGGCGGCCCGGGAGGGCAGGTGCGGCAGGGAGCGCTGCACCTCTTCCTTGCCGATGAGCGGGAGCCCCTGGGGCCGCACCGGCTTCGGCTGCGGCATGAGGTCGCTCAACGCCGCGATGGTGCGATACTCCTGCTCGGTGCGGTGTACCGAGACCCGCCGAGCGTAGCGCTGGAGGGGATAGAGGCCATCGTGCGGCTCGCCCGGATAGCCCTCGATCATGCTGCCGCAGGAGGTCACGCGGGTGACCCCGGCGGTGAAAAGGCGCTGGGAGAGGTCCGCCACCTCGGGCGGGGTACCGGCCACGGCGGCGGTTTGCAGGTAGCGCCGCATGGGGTACAGCACCTCCACGATCCGCTCGCGGGGCAGGGGCTTGACCCACAGGCTGCGGTACAGCGGGGAGGCGCTGAGCGCTTGGCGACGATCCGCGATCACGCGCCACCGCCCGGCCGCGTCGGCGTAGACCCGGGTGAGCCCCAGGTGTTGCTCCAACTCCGCCACGCGCTGCACCGTGGTAATCTCCGCGCGTTCGACCTCGGTGGGAGCAGCGGGGCCAGCCGTCTCGGTGGGAGCAGCAGAAGCAAGGGCGGCAGAGGCGCGGTGAAGCCTGGCCGCCAACCGCTCGCTGAAATCCGCGACCTCCTCGAAGTCCTGGGTATCCAGGTACACCACCTGCGGGCTGGAACACGCCTGCTGGTTCAGGGCGCAGGTATCCGCCACCACGGCGTCCAGCGTGGCCTCCTCGCGCGCGGCCCGCGCGGTGAGGTAGGCAAAGGAAATGCGGTGCCCCCAGGCCACCACGCGGCACCCGGCCGGGGCCAGGTCGCGCAGTGCGTCGATGGCCTCCTCCCCGCCCCAGGCCGCGAGGCCGTCGGCGTGCTGGCAGAGCGCGGCCAGCCAGTCCCGCTGCCGGGAGGAAAAGGAGAGCACGATGATACGCCGCGCGAGGATTCCCGTGGGATCGGCCTCTGCCAGCGCGGAGAGAATCACCACGGAGGATTCATGCTGGCCACGGGCGTTTTTGAGCACGTTCATATTCCCGGTGAGCAGACCCTCCACTACGCTGAGCGCACCCACGGCGGGGGCGTTACCGGGGGCCACGTGTACGAGCAGGCCCAGGGGAGCCCAGGCCTCGTAGGCGGTGCGGTGCGCGTCCGGGCGGCGCAGCCTGGCGGGGTCTATGCGATCCCCCAACTCCCGGTGCAGGCGACCCTCCAGGGTGCTGCGGGAGAGGGACACCACCAGCGCGTCCAGCGTGGCGGAATCGAGAAACCCCAGGCGGGCGCGCACCGGGGAATCGGGGCGGGCGATCTGCTCGCTGAGCGCCGCGCAGGCATCGAGTACCACGCGGGCGGGCAGCGGGGTGGCGAGTTCCTGGCGGGTGAGGGCGTCGAGGTCGCTTAGGCGGGAAAAGGCCTGTTCATCGGTGAGGGGCTGGCCCTGCCACAGGTGAGTCATGCGCGTCCTTTCAATAGTTCGGCGGCGGCGATGGCACAGCTGCGGTTGCGACTCACCCCGGCACGTCCGTGCAGAATGATCCAGTCCGTCTGCGCCCCGCAGCCACACTCGTCGGCGGGGTGGGCGCTGGCGATGTCCCCCATGAGCACGCTATGCGCCGGTACGGAGGTGATGTACGGGCTGATGAGGTGCAAGAACCCGCGCCGCCCGTGGGGCAGGGGATCAAGCGTGGCGACGTCCCGGATCACCGCGCGCGACCACACCGGCAGGTGCAGCCGGTGCCGGGTGCACTCCACCACGGGCACGCAGTGTTCCACGGAGCCGAAGCTATCCCGGATGCGCTCGGGCGCGATGCCCAGCGTGCGGCTGATCAGGGCGCGCAGTTCCGTTTGGGGGATCTGCTGATCCGCGTGGTTTTTCCACCCGCCGCCCAGGAACACCAGGGATTCCGGGGCCAGCCGCAGTGGCGGGTGCCCCAGGGCTTCCCGGCGGCGAAGCAGGGCGGCGAGAAAGGCCGGAAAGCCAAAGATCCGCAGGGGAATACCGTCCGCGGCGGCGCATTCGATGGCGCGCAGGGAGCCGAAGGGATCGAACTCGTGGGTGGGGCTTTTCGACGCCCCCTCGGTGCCCGGCGCCGAGGTGCCCCGCGCCGAGGCACACCGCAGGGCGTAGGTGATGTGGCGGGCGGGGGCGAAGTCGCAGAGATACGTATTGGTAAAGGAGGTGCCCACCTTGAGGTCGCGCTGGGGCTCGTAGCTGAGCAGCAGGTAATCCACCTGGGCGTCCGGGGTGTGCCAGCCGTAGTGCGCAAAGATGCGTGCCACCATGCGCTGGGCGGCGTTGATGGTCCAGTGATCAAAGAACATCTGCGATTTCTGCCCGCTGGTACCGGAGGAGGTCAGGTGCAGGGCTATGTTCTCGCGGGGAACGGAGAGGGCCTCGTGTCGCTTGAAAAAGGCCGCCGGAATGGGAGGGGCGGGGGAGGTATCCGTGTTGGTGAGGGCTCTCCAGAACTCGTTGCGCTGGCGGTGCCAGGCGTTGATCTCCGTCATGGCGAGGTCGAAGAGGCGCTGGGTATCCGGGGTGTGCGCATAAGGTTCGCGCAGGTCGCAGAGTTCCTGGAGGTGTGGCAGCGCCTGCGCGTCGGGCACGCGCAGGGTTCCTAAGTACGAGGGGGTCATACCGTTTCCTTCACGGGGAGAAAGGCGGCGATCTCGGGGCAGGGGCGCACCGAGTCCGGTTCCACGGGGGTGCCGTGGGCGAGTAATACGAGGTCGTGGAGACGGCCCGCGCGCGGTCGCGCGGCGGGGTAGTAGGCCGCGGGGGCCATGCCCGCCGCGAGATATTCCTGCGCCGTGTGCCCTTCT
Source organism: Corynebacterium sp. 21KM1197 (assembly GCF_033783015.1). Classification (NCBI taxonomy): domain Bacteria; kingdom Bacillati; phylum Actinomycetota; class Actinomycetes; order Mycobacteriales; family Corynebacteriaceae; genus Corynebacterium; species Corynebacterium sp. 21KM1197. The sequence goes on from NZ_CP123907.1 coordinate 766,078, forward strand.
TGCGCGTCGTACAGCGGTACGGCGGCCTCCACATAGGCGACGCCCAGGTGGGCCAACTGCTCGTAGAGCGCCGGGGCGATCTGCGGCAGCGCGCCGGGCCGAGCCTGCACCGAATACAAGCGGGCGCTGCCTGCGGTGAGGTTGAGATCGAGGATCAGGCGCGCGGAATGATGGTCCGCCGTGGCCACGTAGCGATGAGCGCAGGTGCGGCGCAGCGAGACAGCGATCGGGTTTGAGGCGGGAATGGGGGCCTCCGGGGTGATCTCCGGTGGGCGGGTATCCGCGATGTCGAGGCTACTCAGGGCGCGCCGGTAGAGCGGCCACAGCGCGGCGGGGAGCAGCGATGGCGCCGATCTGCTCGTGAGGGCATGCGGTGCGTATCGAACGAAGAACCCCAGGCTCTCGCGCCGGGTGAGCATGGCCGCGCCGGGAAGAACCCCGGTGGGGCGAAAACCCTGGTGAAGCACCACCTCCTGGGCATGCGGGGAGCACAGCCGCACGGTGGAATAGGCGGAATCGAGGGAGCCGCCGCCAAAGGCCGCCGTGCAGGCAGCGGCGGAAACCCGGTGCGCCAGGCCCTTTCCGCCGTGGTCGGGGTGCACGGCGATACCGCCGAGCACACCCACCCGGGGCGTGGTATCACCGAGGACCACGGCGGAGGCGATGATCTCGCCTGCTGCGTCACGAATAACGCGCCAGTGGGTCGAGGGGAGGGCCAGCAGGCGTTGCGTCTCAGTCAGATCGCGGCCCAGGGCCAGGGGGTAGTGCCCGCCGTAGACCTCGCGGAAGAGGCGGAGGAGTGCGGGGGCGTCGGCAGTGGTGGCAGCGCGGACGGTCATGAGCGTTCCTCCGAGGGAGTATCCAGGTGCGCGGCCACCCGCCAGGCGGCCCAGGCTACGGGGAGCAGTCCCGCCCCCTGCACCAGCAGGAGCAGGCGCACCGGAACCACATCGCCCAGGGCACCAAAGACGAGGGAGGAAACCGGCAGAGTGGCGCTGATGAGGGCCTGCATAATCGCAAAGAATGCGGGCTTATCCTGCGGTGGAACCCGGCGCTGGAAGTAGGAGACAAAGCGCACCCCGATCGCCCCGATGCACACCCCGGCCACCACGAGGCCCAGCGCCGCCACCCACGGGTGGGGCACCAATCCCGGAGCGGCCAGCCCCAGGGAGGTGGCCGCCAGCCCCGCGCCGCCGACGGTGCGCAGCCGCAGGGGCAGCCGGGGGCCGAGCGCGGCACCCGCGATGGTGCCAGCGCCCAGGGCTGCCTCCAATGCGGAAACCGTGGCCCCGCCGGACTGCAAGGTGCTGCGGACAAAGAGCGGCATGAGCACGAATACCGCCGTGCTAAAGAAGTTCGCGGCCGTAAAACACAGCAGCATGTGGCGCACGGAGGGGAGCTTGCGCAGCACGTGGCGGGAGCCTTGAGGTTGGGTGCTCGTGGCCGGTGCGGGTGGTTGGTGGGGGAAGCGGTGCGCGATGATGAGCACTGCGGCCAGCAGGTATGCGCTGGCGCAGGCCCCCAGCAGCCCCGTGGTACCTATGGCTTCCACCACCAGGGGGCCTAAGAAACCCCCGGTGAGCCCGGCTATGGACTGGGTGGCCAACTGAAACCCGGTGGCGGATTCAATATCCTCATCCGCCACCAGTTCCGGGATGGAGGTGGTGAGGCAGGGATCAAAAACGGCCTGGCAGCAGGCCATGAGAAGTGCCAGCGCGCAGATAATCCCCAGCGGTAGCGCCCAGGTGGCACTCAGCGCCGCACCCACCGCCGCGAGCGCACCCGCCGTGGCGGCCGTGAGGGCGAGCAGAAGCCGGTGATCGCACCGGGAGATCAGCCGGGAGACCACCGGCACCAGCGCCACGGCGGGAATGGTGGCGGACATGAGCACCAGGCCGGACTGCCTGCCGGGGCTATCCCCACCGACGATTCCCACCAGCCACCACACCATGCCCACCTGGAACACGCGGGCGGATGCCTGGGTGAGGAACTGCCCCGCCCACGCGGCGGCAAAGCTGCGGTTGCGCAGGATCACGGGCGCGCTCATGCCAGCGGCCTCTGATCGATCACGCGCAGGAGTTTCCCGGAGCGCGGGTGGGTGGCCAGGTCGCGGTGGTGGACCCATTCCACCGCCAGGGGCAGCACCTGGCGGTGCGCGGTGGCCTCGGCATAGGCCGGGCGGGCCTGCAACACGGCGGCGATGATCTCCCGGGCCAGGGCGGCGTGGCGGTGGGGATCGGGATTTACGGTGGCGGCGCGCAGGATCAGGCCGTCGAGCCCCTCTTTGTGTACCGCCACTAATTGCAGGGCGGTGATCTGCTTTTCTGCGTCCACTCGGGAGACCACGGCGTGCACGTCCTCGGTGTACATCGTCACGTAGGCGATCCGCAGGGCGTCGCCCGTGCGCCCCATGAGGCGGAACGTTCCCGCTGCGTAGTCCACCCATTGCGCCCGATCCCCGGCGGGGTAGCGCACGATGGGCATGAGGCGGCGTCGTAAGTCCGTGACCACCAGCCTGCCGGGTATTCCCGGTTCGGTGATGGGAGCGTTGGTCTCCTCATCGAGGATCTCCGTGTGGGTATAGGGGTGCCAACTTTGATGCACGCGCAGGTCACCGCCCGGAACTGGCCGCCCCAGCAGCCCGGCATCCACGCTGGCATAGCCCACCGAACCGACGCGCGTGTGGGGGAATGCGGCGCGCAGCAGGGGAAGGCGATCATCAAAGAGGAGTTCCCCGCCCACCAGGATTAGTTCCACCTCCGGCAGGGTGCGGCCCGTGCTCGCCAGGTGTTCCGCGAGGGTTATCACGGTGCTGGGCAGCGCGGCGATAGTGGTGATGCGGAACTCCGCCAGGGCCTGGGCCAGCTGCTCGGTGGGCAGGCCGCCGCCAAAGGGAAAGCGTGTGGTGGCAAGGGGGCAGTAGGCCAGGGAATCCAGCACAAAGGTGAAACTGGCGTACAAATCGCCGGCATAAAAGAGGTTGGCCACCCGAGCCCCGGGTTTCATACCCGTTCCCACCAGCCCCTGACCAAAGGCGCGGCAGAAGCCCCGCCATTCCTGGGTGGACCACCAGGAAAACTTCGGCGCGCCCGTGGTGCCGCCGCTGCGCAGCACTAGGGCGTCCGAGGGCGGCGCGGTGAGCACGGAATTATGCTCCGGGTGATTGGCCTGCCAAAACTCCGCCGTATCCACCACGGGGAGGTCGCGCACCTCTGGGCGCGGGGGAAGATCGCGGTAGAGGCGGCGATAGTAGGGGGAATGGGTGCGGACAAACTCGATGTGTTCCGCCACGGGAGCGATGGACATGGTGCTTCTTTACTCTTTTGTTACTTATTGGGGGCGCTATGCGCAGGGCACTATATTCCTCGCAGTGCCCGGCGAACGCACGCGGGAGACTAAGGGGAATACCCCCGCCAGCGCCCGGAGTGTGGTGGCAATCAGACATAATTGCGTTATTGCTTTGGTTGGCTGAGAATCTTGGGAGAGTCACGACGCCGCGCCGGGTATCCGATCGTTCCACGGTGGCGGCGGAGAGGGGCGAGGGGAGCGGGTTGGGTGTGCGTTATGCCTGGCAGATGGGATGTTTTGCGGCGTGAGTGTGGGCTGCGGGGATTCTGTGCCGTGGAGTGGGGGACGTTACTTCCGAGGCGAGCTTTCTGGCTGTGCTCCTGCTGTGAGTTTTGGTATAGCCGGACGTTTTACCCCCGTTGGTGTGGGGTGGAGGGGGCTATTCTGGGGATTGTTAGATGGATTAAAGGGATGATTGTCCTAGACCTCTGTTGTAGGTATTGGGTAAATGAATTATGTGGTGTAGGGTGGGCCACGGAAAGAACGAGAGCTAGATTTTCAAGGCTCGCAATACAGGAAACATCGGAGAATCCTGGCCGGAGAATGGCTGGAAACCGGATGAGCTTTATGGGAGAAAGGTGATCGACATGGGAGCTGCACTGTTGTCCAAGGAGAAGCGCACCTCGCGCACGGCGGGCCTGGTGGCTGCCCTGGCCGTGGCCCTGACGCCGCTGGCCACGGCCGCCACCGCGCAGGCGGCGGTGCCGCTGCGCCAGGGCGCGGCCATTGAGGCGAACGGTGGCGGCGGATGCGCGCTGAGCATCGCCGATACCTCCACCGCGTACACCGCCCTGCACTGCGGTGACGGTGAGTGGCAGGTGGGCGATGAGATCAAGTCCCGCACCGGCCGCACGGTGGGCACGATCTCCGCGCTCGGCTCCGACCTGCCCGAGGATAAGCAATTGGACGTGGCGAAGATCGACCTCGTGCCCGGCGTTCAGATCAACGGCGCTTACGCGGGTGCGGGTGACTCCGCCGCCCTGAAGAATGGGGATCGTGTGACGTTCTACGCTCCCGGCAACCGGGGTGAGGGTGTGATGGTGAACGTCACCCCCAAGCGCATGACGCTGGGCAATGATGGTAAGTTCCCCTCCTTCCTCTTTACTGCGGACATTCAGACCTTTGGTGGTAACTCCGGAGGGGCCCTGCTGAACTCGCAGGATGAACTGGTGGGCGTGCTGGCGGGAGGCAACCGCAAGGATCGTTCCGATTACACTCCGATCAACGTGATTAGGGAACTGCTTGGTTAAGCGCTTAACGGGGGAGAGGACCCCACCGCACCCTAGGGGGTGTGGTGGGGTTTCGTTGTGGGGATAGTGATGTGGTGCTATTCTTGCCAGCAGCATGTGAAGAAAAAGGGGGATAATCTATGAGCGACTTGAAGTTTCAGCGGGTTACGGATGAGCAGCTCCGTGAGCATCGGCGGGTCTTGGAAGCCAAACTTGATGTTGCCTCCTACCTGGGGGTTGAGGGGGAGTCCCTGAGCTATCGTGACCTATACGATCTTGCGAACCTCGGTATCCTGACGGAGGAAGATCGCGTGATCTATGATCGGCTTCTTCAGATTGAATTTATGCTTGGCGAGCGATAATGAACGCGGTTGTATCGTGGGAAGATCGTGCCGCTGAATTTTTCCACGAGGCATGGGATACATTGCAGGGATGTCTGCCCACATTTAACCGAGAACCAGTGATTTTTCTTGGAGAGGGGCGCAGGCGAGATTCCTTTGAGGTATCTATACCACTGGCATTTCAGGGAAAACAGGAACAGCCGTCTGATCTTTATTCCGTGAATATACAAATCGGACTTTGTGAGAGTCGTGATGGTAACGCCATAGCGGTTCACAGTTCTCAGTATGCACTGCGTATCGGTACTGCTGCGATCGTCCGCTTTGAGTATGACCGGGATAGGAGTGGAGCACACCCAGCCGCTCATGCCCATGTGCATGGGGCAGGAACCTGGCTGAGTCCGGCGTTGATGAAGAATCGTCCCGGTAGTAGCAGGAAAGCGCGTGAACATGCTCGAAAGGGGGAGATTGAAGTTCTACACTTTCCCATGGGTGGGCACCGATTTCGTCCTTCGATGGAGGACTTCCTGTTTTTTGTTATCGGAGAGTGCGGATTCCACGGTGTAAAAGGCTGGGAAAAGAGGCTCCTTGCCACACGCGAGGGGTGGCTGGATATTCAACTGGCAGCGGCGGTGGGGGATAAGCCGGAGATAGCGGCGGAGAAGCTGAGGTGCCTGGGTTATCGGGTGGCGGAGCCTCCCGGTGGTCCGTTGCCGTGCCGCCGGTATCCGGGCTGGTAGGCCGCTTGCACACACTGCAAGAGGGGTAAGAGCAGCAAGTGCCGTAAGCGCACGATAAACCCCAGCCCGCCGGTATTTTACCGTCTGAACTGGGGTTTTATTTCGCTTCCCCACCAGGACTCGAACCTAGAATGACGGTACCAAAAACCGTAGTGTTGCCGATTACACCATGGGGAACCGCGAGTGAACGGTGTGCCACGCGCGCTTATACACTGTAGCGCATAAGGCGCTGCCGAGCGTAACCGCCTGGGGCGCGACCTCGCTGAGGCGTAGGGTAGAGCGGGTTTGCGCGGTGGCGTGGTATTCCGACGCCAAAGCCCTCGTGGCCCTCGTGCGTGGCCCATGCGCGCGGGTTCGTCGTCAAGCAAAATTCGTCGCCAAGTAAAAGCCAAGTAAAAACGGAAAAACTGGGTGGCGTCGGAAGGCCTGCGTGCGGCCCCCTAGCTGCGCTCGGGGAACAGCAAGAAACTATGAGAAGAAAGTAAGGAATATTCAAGGTGGCAGACCACGGTATTGCGCACGCTCCCGCCCTGGCGGGCCTGCTCAAGGTTGTTAGCGAGGACCCCAAGATTCGGGGAATGCTCTCTCATGTGGGGGAGCAGGAGTTGCACCTTACCGGCCTGGATCAGGTGCGCCCGTGGGCGGTGGCGGCGCTATCGAAGAAGACCCCGGTGATCGTGGTGACGGCCACGGGCCGCGAGGCGGAGGATTTGAGCGCGGAGTTGCGCGCCATGCTGGGGGATAAGGTGGCGTGGTTCCCCTCCTGGGAGACGCTGCCGCACGAGCGTTTGAGCCCGGGGGTGGATATTGTGGGTCGCCGCGCGGAGGTGGTGGAGAACTGGGGGGAGAATGGTGATCGGTATCGGGTGATCGTGGCCGCCGCCAGGGCGATGAGCCAGCCCTTTCTTAAAGACGTGGAGGGCCGTAAGCCGGTGCGCCTGCGCGAGGGCGCGGAGCATTCCCTGGGGGACCTCACGGAGCAGTTGGTGCTGCGGGCCTATGAGCACGTGGATATGGTGGCCAAACGCGGGCAGTTTGCGGTGCGCGGCGGCATCTTGGACGTGTTTCCCACCACCGGGGATTACCCGGTGCGCGTGGAGTTCTGGGGCGATGAGGTCTCGGATATGCGTCAGTTCTCCGTGGCAGATCAGCGCACCCTGCCGGATAGCCGGGTGCCGGAGGTAGAGGTGTATCCGGCGCGCGAACTTCCCATCACGCCCCAGGTGGCGGCGCGGGCGGAGGAGTTGGCCAGGCGGTATCCGGGTAATCCCACCCTTGTGGAGTTGCTGAGCAAGATCGCCGCGGGGCAGCCCGCCGATGGCATGGAGGCTTTGCTTTCCGTGCTCAGCGATTCCCCCTTGGCGGTGTTGCCGGATATTGCTCCTCGGGGTACGCACATGGTGTGGGTGGCCCCGGAGAAGATTCGTTCCCGCATCGCGGATCTGGAGGCCACGGATCGGGAGTTTTTGGAGGTCGGCTGGGAGGCGGCGGCGATGGGCGCGCAGGGGGCGGCCCCGATCTCTGCGGAGGGGCTGGATCTCACGGCGAGTTCGTATCGTTCCTTTGAGTCCCTGCGGGCGAGCGCAGCCAAGGCCGGGGCGCCGTGGTGGACGTTTTCTCCCCCCGGAATGTTGGAGGGCCTAGAGGAAGATACCCTGCCCCTGGAGTTTGAGGCGGCCCCGGCCCCGCGCGGCGATCTGCCCAAGATCGAGGAGATGATGGCGCTGCTGCTGGCGCACACCAATGGCGGCGGCCGCGCGGCATACATCACGCCCACGCGCGGGGCGATTAAGCGCATGGTGGAGCGCTTTGCGGAGCAGGGGATCCGCACGCATGTGGCCACGCCCGCCTGGGAGCCGCGCGCGGGGGAGGTGACGCTGTATCAGGCGTTGAGCCACGCGGGCCTGGTGTTCTCCGAGGCGGTGGTGCTCACGGAGACGGATCTCACGGGCAATCGCGTGGGCGATATTGCGGGGGCGAAGCGTCGCCCGGCACGGCGTCGCAATCGCGTGGATCCGTTGGCGCTTAAGACGGGCGATTATGTGGTGCATGAGACGCACGGCATCGGCCGGTTCATCAAGATGGCGGAGCGCACCATCAAGGCGGGCGATGAGACCTCGCGGCGTGAGTACATCGTGCTGGAGTACGCGGCGTCGAAGCGCGGCCAGCCCGCCGATCAGTTGTGGGTGCCGATGGATTCGCTGGATCTGCTGAGCAAGTACACCGGCGGCGAGGCCCCCACGTTGTCCAAGATGGGGGGCTCGGACTGGAAGAACACCAAGAAGAAGGCGCGCGCGGCGGTGCGCGAGATCGCCAGCGAGCTGGTGGAACTCTATGCCAAGCGGCAGTCCGCCCCCGGCCATGCCTTTGCCCCGGATTCCCCGTGGCAGCGGGAGATGGAGGATAACTTCCCCTACGTGGAGACGGAGGACCAGATGGCGGCTATCGACGCCGTCAAGGAGGACATGGAGCGCTCCACCCCGATGGATCGCGTGGTGGTGGGCGACGTGGGCTACGGCAAGACCGAGGTGGCGGTGCGCGCGGCGTTCAAGGCGGTGCAGGACGGCCGTCAGGTGGCGGTGCTGGTGCCCACCACGCTGTTGGCGCAGCAGCACCTCAAGACCTTCGAGGATCGCATGGATGGCTTTGCGGTGAATATCCGGGGGCTATCGCGCTTTACCTCCACTGCGGAGGCGCGCGAGATCATCGCGGGGCTTGCCGACGGCACGGTGGACGTGGTGGTGGGCACGCACCGGCTGCTGCAAACGGGCGTGAACTGGAAGAACCTGGGGCTCATCGTGGTGGACGAGGAACAGCGCTTTGGCGTGGAGCACAAGGAACACATCAAGGCGCTGCGCAGCCACGTGGACGTGCTCACCATGTCCGCTACGCCGATTCCGCGCACCCTGGAGATGTCCATGTCCGGGATTAGGGAGATGTCCACCATCTTGACCCCGCCGGAGGATCGCCACCCGGTGCTCACCTATGTGGGCGCGGAGGAAAGCCAGCAGGTGGCGGCGGCCATTCGGCGCGAGTTATTGCGCGATGGCCAGGTGTTCTTTATCCATAACAAGGTGCGCGATATTGAGAAGAAGGCGCGGGAATTGCGGGAGTTGGTGCCGGAGGCGCGCATTGTGGTGGCGCATGGGCAGATGAGCGAGGAGATTCTGGAGCGCACCGTGCAGGGGTTCTGGGATCGGGAATATGACGTGCTGGTGTGCACCACCATCGTGGAAACGGGCCTGGATATTGCCAATGCCAATACCCTCATCGTGGAAAACGCGCACCACATGGGCCTTTCCCAGTTGCACCAGTTGCGCGGCCGGGTGGGGCGCTCCCGCGAGCGCGGTTATGCGTATTTCCTTTATCCGCGCGGGGTCACGCTCACGGAAACCTCCTATGATCGCCTTTCCACCATCGCGCAGAATAATGATTTGGGCGCGGGCATGGCGGTGGCCATGAAGGATTTGGAGATGCGCGGTGCGGGTAACGTGCTGGGCGCGGAGCAATCCGGGCACATCGCTGGGGTGGGCTTTGACCTATACATGCGCCTGGTGGGGGAGGCGGTGGAGACCTATCGCGCCCTGGCCACCGGCAAGCCCCTGGACGCCACGGATCGGGGGCCCAAGGAAATCCGCATTGATCTTCCGGTGGATGCGCATATCCCGGAGGGATACATCAATTCCGAGCGGCTGCGGCTGGAGGTGTATCGCAAGATCGCGGCCTCGGCCACGGAGGAGGATCTGCGCGCCGTGGTGGCAGAAATGCGGGATCGCTTTGGTGAGGTGCCGCGCGAGGTGTTGCGCCTGCTCGCGGTGGCCCGGCTGCGCCACCAGGCTCGCGCGGCGGGAATCTCTGATATTGGGGTGCAGGGTACCCGGATCAAGGTGCATCCGGTGCAGTTGCCGGATTCCAAGCAGGTGCGGCTGCGGCGGCTTTATCCGGGGGCCACGTATCGGGCGGCGGCCAAGGCTATCCAGTTGCCCTTCCCCAAGGCTGGGGCCAAGGTCACCGATCCGCGCCTGCGCGATGAGGACTTGTTGCAGTGGGTTGCGGACGCGCTGACCTCGCTCTTTGACGTCCCCGCGACCGACGTGCGCGGCGGCTCCGCGGCGGGCCCCAAGGGGCGGGTGGCGGTGTCCGTGAGTGAATAGGAACGGATACTGATTGATGTGCCCTATCGCTCATTATGGGTAGGGCTTATCTATCTTTCCATCGCTAGGGGGTGGTGGCGGGCCGGGGATGGGGGTGCGGGCTGGATGTATTTCCATTTTCCTGCATGATATTCCTCCGTTTTATCAATTTTTCTCTTTACCTTTTTTGCGGGCGTTGCCGCTGGGTATAGCGTTATTTATGAACCGCCCGCGAGGGGCGGAAGGTAAAGGAAAAGGAGAAGCGCCGTGCAAACGGAAAATGATCATAAGGGCTTGTCTTTCTTTGCCCTCCTGGCGCTCGTGGTGGGTTCGATGATTGGTGGTGGAGTGTTTTCTCTGCCGCAAAACATTGCCGCCGCTGCGGCGGCGGGCCCGACCATCATCGGCTGGGTCATCACGGGCGCGGGCATGATCTGCCTGGCCCTGGTGTATCAGTTCCTCTCCCTGCGCAAGCCTCACCTGGATAACGGGATCTATGCCTATGCCCGCGCGGGCTTTGGCAGTTATATGGGGTTTAATTCCGCGTGGGGATATTGGCTTTCGGCCCTCATCGGTAATGTGGGATATTTGGTGTTGCTCTTTTCCACCCTGGGGAAGTTCTTTCCCATCTTTCATGGCGGAAATACCATTCCTGCGGTGCTGGGGGCGTCGATACTGCTCTGGCTCACGCACGCGCTGATCCTGCGCGGTGTGCAGACGGCCACCCTGGTCAATACCATCACCACGGTGGCCAAGGTAGTGCCGCTGGTCACGTTCATCGTGATCGTGGCCATAGGCTTCCACTATGACCTCTTTGTGCATGACTTTTGGGGTCAGGAATCCGGCCTGGGCAGCGTGGTAGAGCAAACCAAGGCCATGATGATGGTCACCGTGTGGGTGTTCATCGGCATCGAGGGCGCCTCCATTTACTCGCAGCGGGCGCGGCGTCGCAGCGACGTCGGCAAGGCCACCGTCGTGGGCTTTGTGTTCATGCTCGCCGTCCTCATCGCCGTGAACCTCTTGTCCCTGGGAATCATGGAGCGCGCGGAACTCGCGCAGCTTCCCGACGCCTCGATGGGCGACGTCCTCGCGGAGGTCGTGGGCCCGTGGGGTTCCTGGTTCATCAGCGCGGCCGTGGTGATTTCCCTGATGGGCGCGGTGCTGGCGTGGATTCTCCTCTGCGGGGAAACCATGCAGGTGCCGGGTTCCGATGGCACCATGCCGGAGTTCTTCGGCCGCCTCAACGATCAGGGTGCCCCCTCCCGGGCGCTGTGGGTGACCAACATCGTCACCCAGGTCTGCCTGGTGCTCACGCACTTTTCCTCCGACGTCTACCTCAGCCTCGCCACCTTGGCGGCGGCGCTGATCCTCGTGCCGTACCTGCTTTCCGCGCTCTATGCGCTGCTGGTCACGCTGCGCGGGGAGGGCTATGCGCCGGAGGAGCGCCGGGTGCGTGGGCGAGACACCGCCGTGGCCGCCGTGGCCACCGGGTACGGAATCTGGTTGGTGTACGCGGCCGGAACGCAGAATCTCCTGCTAGCGGCGCTGCTCTACCTGCCGGGCCTGGGGGTGTACCTCTGGGCTAAGAAGGAGGCCAAGACGCGCCCGTACCTCACCAGGTGGGAATACCTCATCCTCGCGGCCCTCATCATCGGGGCGGCGCTCGGAGTGGCGGGCATCGCCAACGGCAGCATCACGCTCACCCCATGAATCAATCCCCAGTGAGAAAATGAGCAAAAGAAAGGTTTGTAAGGAAATGTCTATTGCGATGGGTGCATGGTCGGAGGTGGGCAAGCTCCGCCGAGTGATGGTCTGCGAACCCGGCCTTGCCCATGAACGACTCACCCCGAGCAACGCCGCCGACCTGCTTTTCGACGACGTCCTCTGGGTGGAAAAGGCAGTGGAGGATCACCGCCGCTTTCAGCAGGAAATGACCTCCCGGGGCATCGAGGTCCTGGAAAAGCACGCCCTGCTGGCCGAGGTTCTGGCCCAGCCCGAGGCCCGGGCCTGGCTGCTGGAGCGCAAACTCTCCCGCAACCAGGTGGGCTACGGCGTGGGTGCGGAACTGCGTGCCTGGCTCGATGAGATGGCCCCGAAGGACCTCGCGCGATACCTCATCGGCGGAATCGCCTATGCGGATCTGCCCGAGGACTTCTCCGGGCACATCACCGGGGAGATCGCCAAGGCCCACCAGGGCACGGAGTTCCTGCTCAACCCGCTGCCCAACACCCAGTTCACCAGGGATACCTCCGCGTGGGTATTTGGCGGGGTATGCCTCAACCCCATGTTCTGGCCCGCACGCCGCCAGGAAACCCTGCTGGATCAGACGATCTACCGCTTCCACCCGCTCTTTACCAAGGAGGAGTTCGAGGTCTGGTACGGGGCGGACTCCGCCGAGAACCAGGATCAGGGCCTTTCCACCCTGGAGGGTGGGGACATCATGCCGCTGGGCAAGGGCGTGGTGCTGGTGGGCATGGGAGAGCGGTCCTCCTGGCAGGCCATCTCCCAGATGGCGGCCGCGCTCTTTGACAAGGGAGCGGCGCAGCGCGTGATCGTGGCGTCGATGGCCCCGGATCGCGCCTCCATGCACCTGGATACGGTGTTCAGCTTCCTCACCGCCGATACCGTCACCGCGTACACGGGGGTGGTGGATTCCATCCGCCCCATCAGCCTGTACCCGGCCGAGGACGGCGGGGTGGAGGCCCGCGCGGAGACCGCCCCCTTTGTGGAGGTGGTGGCCAAGGCCCTGGGCCTGCCGGAGCTGCGCGTGATCCCCACCGGCGGTAACCCCTTTGCCGCTCAGCGCGAGCAGTGGGACGACGGCAACAACGTGGTGGCTCTGGAACCCGGAGTGGTGGTGGGCTATGACCGCAACGTGCACACCAATGCCCTGCTGCGCGAGGCCGGGATCGAGGTCATCGAGATCGGCTCGGCGGAATTGGGCCGTGGCCGCGGCGGTGGACACTGCATGACCTGCCCAATCACTCGCGAACCTATCGAATACTAGATAATCTATATACGCTTTCCCTGAAAGGAGACACCATGCCTGTCAATCTCCGTGGCCGCCACTTCCTCACCCTCCTGGATTACACCCCGGAGGAGATCCACCACCTCATTGACCTCTCCCGCCAGTTCAAGCAACTCAAACTCGCCGGCACCCCGCACCGCTACCTAGAGGGCAAGAACATCGTTCTGCTCTTTGAAAAGACCTCCACCCGCACCCGCTGCTCCTTTGAGGTGGGTGGCATGGATCTGGGCATGGGCGTGACGTACCTGGAGCCCGGCAGTTCCCAGATGGGCAAGAAGGAGTCCATCAAGGACACCGCCCGCGTGCTGGGGCGCATGTACGACGGCATTGAGTACCGTGGCTTTGACCAGGAGAACGTGGAAACGCTCGCCGCCCACGCCGGAGTGCCGGTGTGGAACGGCCTGACCACGCAATTCCACCCCACGCAGATGATCGCGGACATGCTCACCATCAGCGAGAACTTCCCCCAGGGCCTCAAGGGGCTCAAGGTGGTGTTCATGGGCGATGCGCACAATAACGTGGCCAACTCCTTGATGGTGGTCTGCGCCAAGTTGGGCCTGCACTTTGTGGCCTGCGGCCCGCAGGCGCAGATGCCGGAGTCCGACCTGGTGGAGAAGTGCCGCGAGGTGGCTAAGGCCAGCGGCGGTAGCGTCACCCTGACCGAGGACCCGGAGGAGGCCGTGACCGGGGCGCACGCCGTGTACACGGACATCTGGGTTTCCATGGGCGAGGAGTCGGAGGAACTGTGGAAGGAGCGCATCGCGCTGCTGGAGCCCTACCGGGTGACCGCGGACCTCATGGCCAAGGCCCGGGAGGACGCCATCTTCCTGCACTGCCTGCCCGCCTTCCATGACACCGCCACCACCGTGGGCGCGGAGATCGCGGAGAAGTACGGGATCACGGAGATGGAGGTCACCGACGAGGTCTTTGAGGGGCCGCAGTCCAGGGTCTTTGATGAGGCGGAGAACCGCATGCACTCCATCAAGGCCATCATGTACGCCACCCTCTCTTGAAGTGGAAAGGGGAGTGTACGGCGATGAGCGCGCAAAGAATGGTGATCGCCCTCGGCGGTAATGCCCTGGGCAATAGCCCCGAGGAACAGTTGCGGCTGATTAGCACCACCGCCCAGGCGATCGTGGACCTCATCGAGGAGGGCCACCAGGTGATTATCACCCACGGCAACGGCCCCCAGGTGGGAATGCTGAAGGTGGCCACGGATTATTCCGCCCAGCACGGCGGCGGCACCCCGGCGGTGCCGTTCCCGGAGTGCTCCGCGATGTCCCAGGGCTACATCGGCTATCACCTGCAACAGGCCCTGGAAAACGAGTTATCCCGGCGCGGCATGGATTATCCCTGTGCCTCCGTGATCACGCAGACCGTGGTGGCCGCCAGCGATCCCGCCTTTGAGAACCTGACCAAGCCCGTGGGTGGGTTCTACACCAAGGAGGAGGCCGCCCGGCTCGCGGCGGAAACCGGCCACTGCTACGTGGAGGATTCCGGGCGTGGGTGGCGCCGCGTGGTGGCCTCGCCGCAGCCCCGCAGGATCGTGGAGTCCTCGGTGATCGAGGGTCTGGTGGAAAGCGGCACTGTGGTGATCTCCGCCGGTGGCGGCGGAATCCCCGTGGTGGAGGGCCGCGAGGGCCTCACCGGCGTGGCGGCCGTGATCGATAAGGATCGCTGCGCCGCCGTGATCGCGGAGCAGGTGCACGCCGATGTGCTGGTGATTCTCACGGCCGTGGAGCGGGTGGCCCTGGACTTCCATACCCCGCAGCAGCGTGACCTCACGCAGCTCAGCGCGGCTAAGGCCCACGAGTACATCGAGGCCGGGCAATTCGCCCCCGGTTCCATGCTGCCCAAGGTGGAATCGTGCCTGCAATTTGTGGAGGGCCATCCCCGGCGCAAGGCCATTATCACATCGCTGGCCTGTGCCAAGGAGGCACTCAGCGGCACCACCGGCACGGTGGTCACCGCGTAGATTACCCGCCCGGGGCTGGGGGCCGCGCACGATGCGCGGCACCCCGGTTTCCCGGAGTGTATTCCTCGCGATGTCATAAAACTCTTTGGAGAATAAAAGACAATGCCAGAAACGCCAACGAGGATGGCTCGGCATTCCATGATTATCCGCCTGGTGGAGCGTCACGACGTGACCAGTCAGGCACAATTATCGCAATTATTAAGGGAGGTGGGAGTTCGCGTAGCCCAGGCGACTTTATCCCGCGATTTGGAGGAATTGGGCGTGCGCAAGGTGAAAAACGCTGCCGGGCACGCCGCGTATGTGCAATGCGAGGCGGACGCCGCCCTGCACTGCGCTGGCCCCAGGGAGCGGCTGCGCAAACTGGTGGGCCGCACCATGATTGGCCTGGAAGTGGTGAGCTTCGGGGTATTGCTGCGCACCCCGCCGGGAGCGGCGCAGTACCTGGCCAGCGGGATTGACACGGCGGGCCTGCCGGAGGTGGTGGGCACGATCGCTGGGGACGATACGATCTTGGTGGTGGCGCGCGAGCCACTCACCGGAAAGGATCTGCGCGAGATCTTTATTCATTGAGAGATAAGCCATGATTAGTGGTGTGGGATAAAGCGCTGTGCTAGCGTGAAGTTGGTCGAGGAAAGGTGTGTTATTTTCTCGCCCTATATAAGGACATCCTTTAAATAGCCGCACAGAGAGGCGGGGAAGGAGGTCACGATGAGCACACACGGACACGAGGTAGAGCTGCTAAGCGCAGCGGACATCAAGCGCACCGTGGCGCGCATCGCGCACCAGATCATTGAAAAGACGGCGCTGGGCTCGGAAAAGAGCGATCGGGTGGTGCTGCTGGGGATTCCCACCAGGGGAGTCCCGCTGGCGCAGCGTCTGGCCCAGTGCATTGAAGAGTTCTCGGGGGAAAAGGTGGCCGTGGGGTCGGTGGACATCACCCTGTACCGCGATGACCTCTCCACCGGGCCGCACCGCACCCTGCACCGCACGGACATTCCCGCCGAGGGCCTCGATGGCGCCACGGTGGTGCTCGTGGACGACGTGCTGTTCTTCGGGCGCTCGGTGCGTGCCGCGCTCGACGCCCTGCGCGAGCTGGGGCGGCCCGAGGCCGTGAAGTTGGCGGTGCTGGTGGATCGCGGGCACCGTCGCCTGCCCATTCGCGCGGACTTTGTGGGCAAGAGCGTGCCCACCGCGCTCAGCGAGGACATTGACGTCCTCCTCGATGAGGTCGATGGCCGTGACGCGGTGCTGCTGCACCGCCCCGATACCACCCCGGATCGCGAGGGTGCTACCCCGCAGTCCACCGATGAGCGCGAGGAGAACGCCTGATGAAGCACCTACTCAGCATTGCGGACCTCAGCGCGGAGGAGATCACCTCCCTGCTTGATGAGGCGGATAACTTTCAAAAACTCCTCTCCGAGCGCGAGGTGAAAAAACTCCCCACCCTGCGCGGCAAGACCGTATTCACGCTCTTTTATGAGAACTCCACGCGCACCCGTTCCTCCTTTGAATTGGCGGCCAAGTGGCTCAGCGCGGATACCGTGAATATCTCCGCCTCCTCGTCCTCGGTGCAAAAGGGCGAATCCCTGCGCGATACCGGCCTTACCCTCAAGGCCGTGGGGGCCGAGGCGATCATCATGCGCCACCCCTGCTCCGGGGCGGCCGCGCAGTTGGCGCAGTGGGTGGCCCCCGGCGGCGATGGCCCGTCCGTGATCAACGCCGGTGATGGCCAGCACGCCCACCCCACCCAGGCGCTGTTGGACGCGCTGACGATCCGCCAGAAACTCGGCAGCCTCAAGGATCGCAAGGTGGTCATCGCGGGCGATTGCCTGCACTCGCGCGTGGTGCGCTCCAACGTGGAACTGCTCAGCAAGGTCGGCGCCCAGGTGGTGCTGGTGGCCCCGCCCACGCTCATGCCGGTGGGCGTGGAGACGTGGCCGGTGCAGACCTCCTACGACCTGGATTCGGAGATCGCCGATGCCGACGCCGTGATGATGCTGCGCGTGCAGCAGGAGCGCATGCGCGGCGGATTCTTCCCCTCCGCCCGCGAGTACGCGGCGGGCTACGGGCTCAACGAGCGTCGATTGGCAAAGATGCCCAAGGGCGCGCTGGTCATGCACCCCGGGCCCATGCTGCGCGGCATGGAAATTGGCTATGATGTAGCGGATTCCGAGCAGGCCGTGGTGCTGCAACAGGTGACCAATGGCGTGCACGTGCGCATGGCCGTGCTCTTTGCCACCGTTCTGGGCGAATAATACAAGGAGAAAATCACATCATGGCAACTGATTACCCGCAGACCGGCCCGCTGAACGCGCCGGAGTCCGGTACCCTGCTGATCCGCGAGGTCCGCGTGTACGGCGAGGGCGAGCCGGTGAACGTTCTGGTCACCGACGGCGTGATTTCCTCCCTGGACGCCGGGGACGCCACCGCCGATCGCGTGGTGGAGGGCAAGGGCGGCGTGCTGCTGCCCGGCCTGGTGGACATGCACGTGCACTTCCGCGAGCCGGGCCGCGAGGACGCCGAGACCATCGCCACCGGCTCCCAGGCGGCCGCGCGCGGCGGCTTCACTGCCGTGTTCACCATGGCAAACACCACCCCCGTGATCGACCAGCCCGTGCTGGCGGACAGCGTGTGGGCTAAGGGCCAGGAGGCCGGGCTGTGCGACGTACACCCGGTGGGTGCGATCACCAAGAACCGCGAGGGCAAGGAACTGGCGGAGCTGGGCATGATGGCCCAATCCCAGTCCCGCGTGCGCGTGTTCTCCGACGACGGCACCTGCGTGGATAACTCCGCGCTCATGCGCCGGGCCGTGGAGTACTCCAAGGCGCACGACGTCCTGCTGGCCCAGCACTGCGAGGACCCGGTGCTCACCGAGGCCGCCGTGGCGCACGAGGGCCCCACCGCCGCGCGCCTGGGCCTGCGTGGCTGGCCGCGCGCCGCCGAGGAATCCATCGTGGCGCGCGATCTGCTGCTCAGCCGCGATTACGGCGGCCGCGTGCACATCTGTCACGCCTCCACGGCGGGCACCGTGAGCCTGCTCAAGTGGGCCAAGGAGCAGGGGATCGAGGTCTCCGCCGAGGTCACTCCGCACCACCTGCTGCTCACCGACGCCCGCCTGGAAACCTACGATCCGGTGAACAAGGTCAATCCGCCCCTGCGCGAGGACTCCGACGTAGCGGCCCTGCGCCAGGCGCTTCTCGACGGCGTGCTGGACTGCGTGGCCACCGACCACGCCCCCCACGCGGCGGTGAATAAGTGCTGCGAGTTCGACCACGCCCTTCCCGGCATGCTGGGGCTGGAAACTTCCCTGGCGATCATCGCGGAGATCTTTGTCCGCGAGGGCCTGGCGGATTGGCGCTGGGTGGCCAAGGTGATGAGCGAGCGCCCCGCGCAGATCACCAAGTTGCCCGGGCACGGCCGCCCCCTGGCGGTGGGCGAGCCCGCCAACCTCACCGTGGTGGCCGAGGATCAGCCCTGGACGGTGGAGCCGCGCGAGTTGGCCTCTAAGGCGGAGAACACCCCCTTTGCCGGAATGGAGTTCCACACCAAGGTGGCCGCCACCGTGCTGCGCGGCAAGGTCACCCACGAGGGGTAGGACGTTATTGCGGGGAAGCGAGGGGGTCGGTTCCGGTGGCGGTGAGCCACCAGTCCGAATTGGGCGAGGAGAGGTCTCGGTTATCGCGGACTGAGACGGTCTCCTCGCTCAAGCGATAGGCCGGTGCGTTGCTGCCGCTGCATAGCAGCAGGGTTTCGGTGGGGTGAACCTCGGCCTTGACCTCGGAGCCCTTGATCCGCAGCAGGGCGTTCTCGTCCTGCTGCAATTCCGGCACGTCGCCTTCTTCTATTCCCAGCGCCTGTGCCACCAGGTCGCGGGGAGCCTCGGGGCAGAGCGCGGCGTACTCCTCCCACCGATCGCCGTAGACCGCGGTCAGGGTAAGAATCACGCTATCGGTGTCTCGCTCCCGGACGGCCTCTTGGGCGGCGTCCAGGAGGGGTTGATCGCTCTCGGTGGTGCAGGCGGCAAGTGCGGCCGTGGAGAAAATCCCTGCGCACAGGAGGGCAGCGAGGTGGGGGCGTCGTATGTGCGTTTCTCGTGGCATTGCGGGGTCACACCCTTAAAAGTTGTGATCTATCTCCCTTACGTTGGCCACTATAGGCGAAAGCACGCCCTGGTGTCGCCGCCCTACAGGCTCAGCGCCCCCGTGCCGAGCCCCCACACCGCCACGGCAGAGGCCAGCACCACCACCGCTACCACGGCCCACTCGAAGGGACTAAACAGTGGCTCGCGGCGGCGCAGCCGGGTGAGAACGTAGGGGATCAGGCCGGGTAGCAGGGCGAGCGCCCCGAAGAGCACGTAGGTGGGGTCGGCGGCGTAGAAGAGCCACAGGGAATACACCAGCGCAATGCCGCCCACCAGCAGGTGCCGCTGGTTATCCCGCGCGCTCATGGCGGGGCCGGAATCGTTAAAGGCGATGCCCGCCCGGGGGTGGGTCAGGCCGCGCCCCCGGGCGGCCAGCAGCACCAGGTACATCGCGGAAAACAGGTAGGGCAGCAGGTACAAGATGGTGGCCAACTGCACCATGGATACGTAGGTGGTCTCGTTGAGGAAGAACACCACCACGAACATCTGGATCACGGCGGTGGAAACCAACTGGGCCATCCAGGGCGCGCCCGCGGAGTTGGTGGCGCTCACCTTGCGGGGCAGGAGGCCGTCGGCAGCCATGAGCATGAGCGGCTCGGCGCAGAGCATTTGCCAGGAGACGTAGGCTCCCAGTACGGAGAGGCATAGGCCGGCGGAGATGAGCGCCGCGCCCCACGGCCCCACCACGGCTTCCAGCACGGAGGCCATCGAGTTATCCGGCAGGGCGGCCAGTTCCTCCTGGGTGAGCACGCCGAAGGAGAGGGCAGACACGCTGACCAGCAGGGCGAGCACGGAGAGGAAGCCGATCACGGTGGCGCGGCCGATGTCGCGCCGGGAGCGGGACTGGCGGGAATACACCGAGGCCCCCTCGATGCCGATGAATACCCACACGGTAAAGAGCATGGTGCCCTGAATCTGCTCGAACACGCTGGCCCCACTGTTTTGCCCCCAGAAGTCCAGGGTGAAGCGGTCCCAGCTAAAGCCGATGAAGGCGGTGAGCACGATGAAGGCGAGGATGGGAAGGAGTTTGGCCACGGTGGTCACCGTGTTCAGCAGCGCGGCCTGCTGCACCCCGCGCGCCAGCACGGCGAAGATGATCCAGGTGAGCGCGGAGACCGCCAGCGCGGTGGTCAGGCGGTGCTGCTCGGAGAAGATGGGAACGTAGTGCCCCAGGGTGGTGAAAAAGAGCGTGGCGTATCCCACCTGCGCGATCACGGAACCCAGCCAGTACCCCCAGCCGGAGGCGAACCCGATGAAATCCCCCAGCCCGGCGCGGGCGTAGGCGTACACCCCGGAGTTGAGGTGGGGTTTGCGCCGGGCCAGGATGTGGAACACAAAGGCCACGGAGAGCATTCCCACCCCGGCGATGGCCCAACTGATCAGCATGGCGCCGGGGGCGGTCACGGAGGCGATGTTCTGGGGCAGGGAGAAAATACCGGCGCCCACGGTGGAACCGATGATGAGCGCCACGAGCGTCCACATGGGGACGGAGCGGGTGCTTTCTTCCTGGGGGTTTCCTAGAGTCACCCACCCAATTTATCGGAATGACCGGGTGGAGATAAACCCGCCTGCGCACAATCCCGTACCGTGGTTGGGTGTTAGTGCATAAACACAAGGAAAGGATGAATACCTCATGGGTTTCCTGGATGAGGCTAAGCAGAAGGCCACCGAGTTCCTGAACTCCGATAAGGCCGAGGAGCAGACCGATCAGGTGCTGGACAAGGCCGCCGATTTCGCCAAGGACAAGCTGGGCGAGGACAAGGCCGATCAGGTGGATAAGGTCCGCAACGCCATCGATGACAAGATCGGTGGCAAGGGCCAGGAGCAACAGTAAGCAGCATGTTTGCCGTGCTTCTCGACGCCCGCTGGCCCACGCAGATTCCCCTGGAAGCATGGGAGCGCTGCGAGGGGCCGGTGCGCGGCACCGAGGAGATTCCCGGCGAGGTGATCGGGGGCCTGGGGGAGCGCTTAAAACCGGGGCGGGGAACATTACTGACCACGAGGCAGGGGGAGATACCTCACGATTGCGAGGTGATCGTTGCCCCCAGCCGCAGCGACGCCCTGTGGCAGGCCCGCGCCGTGATGGCCCGCGCCCGCGAGATCGGCCAGTGGGAGCAGGAGCAAACCCACGCCAGCCTCATTCCCTATTTGCTGGAAGAGGCCGCCGAGGTGGCCGAGGAGGTGCGCTGCGGCGGCGGCGATGCGGCCCTGTGCGCGGAGCTTGGCGACGTCCTGCTTCAAGTGCTCTTTCACGCCCGGATCGCGGAGCAGCGCGGGGCCTTTGACTTCGATGACGTAGCCATGAGCTTTGTGCGCAAAATGCGCTCGCGCGCACCTTACCTCTTCGACGGCACCACCTCGGTGGTTCCCGTGGCCGAGCAGGATCGGCTGTGGGCGGAGGGAAAGCAAAAGGAGCGCTGCGCTACCATCGACCGTCATGGCGAATGAGGGCAGAAGAGCGGCAGGCTGCGGGTGCAGCGTTATTCTGGCCGTGATCCTCATCATCGCCCTTGTGGCCTGGGCTTTTTCCGTATTTGGGGGCTCCGAGGGGGCGCGTACCCTTCAACCCGTGCCGGATACCACTCCGCCGAGCGCAGGGGCCGAGGTGCCTGTGATCGACGTGCACGCGCCGGGACGCACCTCGGACAAACTGGGTTTTTGGGCCAAACCCCTGGCCGAGCAGACGGGTATCCCGGAGTCCGCCCTGCGCGCCTACGGCAACGCGGAACTCATTGCCACCGAGGCCTGGCCCCAGTGCCACCTGCGGTGGACCACGCTCGCGGGGCTGGGTTATGTGGAGACCCGCCATGGAACGTACTCCGGCAAGTGGTTCAACCATTCCAGCATCGGGGAGGACGGCGTGGTGGACCCGCCCATCGTGGGCATCGCGCTCGACGGCTCTCCGGGAGTGGCGGAGATCCCCGATACGGACGCTGGCCGCCTGGACGGCGATACTGAGTATGACCGCGCCGTGGGGCCCATGCAGTTCATCCCGGAGTCCTGGGGCCGCTTTGGGCTCGACGCCAGCGGGGACGGCAAGGCCGATCCGCAGCAGATCGACGACGCCGCCCTCTCCGCCGCGAAGTTGCTGTGCCATGGCCGCGACCTCAGCCAGGCGGATCAGTGGGTGGACGCGATTCACGCCTACAACATGTCGCAGGATTACCTCATCAAGGTGCGCAACGCGGCCAACTCCTACGCGCTGGGGCAGCCCGCTCCCTGATTCTCGGGCCCGGTGGGCGTCGAGAAGCCAAACATGTTCGGGCATACCCAGACACACCCACGCGCGGCGATTTTCTGGAACAATTGAGCCGGGAGGCGCGCTCATGGGGTGCCTCGTGAAGAAGTAACGTACCGCTTGATATGGCAATAGGAGGCCACGGTGGCTGACATCATGCACGTTTTTGCCCGCGAGATCATGGATTCCCGCGGTAACCCGACCGTTGAGGCAGAGGTATTCCTGGACGACGGCGCTCATGGCGTAGCCGGTGTGCCCTCCGGTGCCTCCACCGGCGTTCACGAGGCGCACGAGCTGCGCGACGGCGGCGAGCGGTACCTGGGCAAGGGCGTGCTCAAGGCCGTGGAGAACATCAACGAGGAGATCGCGGACGAGATCGCGGGCATGGAGGCCGACGATCAGCGCCTGATCGACCAGGCCATGATCGCCCTCGACGGCACCGAGAACAAGTCCCGCCTGGGGGCCAACGCGATCCTCGGCGTCTCCATCGCCACCGCCAAGGCCGCCGCCGAGTCCGCCGGACTGCCGCTGTACCGCTACATCGGTGGCCCGAACGCTCACGTGCTGCCGGTGCCCATGATGAACATCGTCAATGGCGGTGCGCACGCCGATTCCGGCGTGGACGTGCAGGAGTTCATGATCGCCCCCATCGGTGCGGAGACCTTTGCCGAGGCCCTGCGCATGGGCGCGGAGGTGTACCACGCGCTGAAGTCCGTGATTAAGTCCAAGGGTCTGTCCACCGGCCTGGGCGATGAGGGTGGCTTTGCCCCCTCCGTGGGCTCCACCAAGGAAGCCCTGGATTTGATCGTGGAGGCCATTAAGAAGGCGGGCTTCGAGCCGGGCAAGGAGATCGCCCTGGCCCTGGACGTAGCCTCCTCCGAGTTCTACAAGGACGGCGCGTACCACTTCGAGGGTGGCCAGCACTCCGCCGAGGAGATGGCCAAGGTGTACGAGCAGCTCATTAGCGAGTACCCGATCGTTTCCATCGAGGACCCGCTCCAGGAGGATGACTGGGAGGGCTACACCACCCTGACCGCCGCGATCGGGGACAAGGTACAGATCGTGGGCGATGACTTCTTTGTCACCAACCCCGCTCGCCTGCGCGAGGGCATTGAGAAGAAGGCCGCTAACGCCCTGCTGGTGAAGGTGAACCAGATCGGCACCCTCACCGAGACCTTCGACGCCGTGGAACTGGCACACCGCAACGGCTACCGCACCATGATGTCCCACCGCTCCGGCGAGACCGAGGACACCACCATCGCGGACCTGGCCGTGGCGCTGTCCTGCGGCCAGATCAAGACGGGCGCCCCGGCGCGCTCCGAGCGCGTGGCCAAGTACAACCAGCTGCTGCGCATCGAGCAGGAACTGGGCGAGGCCGCCGTGTACGCGGGCCGTGATGCCTTTCCGCGCTTCCAGGGCTAGCCAAAGCCAGGAGGCCGAGGGCGCGGCTGGTTTTTACTGGTTGCCGCCCCGCCGCCTCTAAATTGTGTGCCTCTTCCCTTGGAGAAGGGGCATTTTTTCATGAGAAGATCTTTTTTTGCGCGGGCTTGGCGGGCGCGTGACATGCCGCAAGATCCCACACGGAACCCGGGTATGAGAGTCGGGTGCTGGTGCAGGGAATCGCTGGTGAGGGGGTTTGTTCCGGGTGCCTTGTGCGGCTATTGTCTGTGATTGATTTACGTGTCTATCCACCCGATGATCGGATATATTTCAGAATGATGACGATGAAGCGCGTGACGGCGGCCGGTTTGGCCGCTGTCATGGCCACGCTGTGCTCTGTTGCTCCCGCCTCGGCCCGCCCCGGCCCCACCTTGCATCAGGGCGGGATGATCAAGACCCTCATTTCCAATTGCTCCGTGACCTTGGTGTCCAACAAAACCGCCTACACCTCGAAGCACTGCGGCAACGGAGTGTGGACGGAGGGCACGCGGGTCACCAACATGCGCGGGCAGGTGATCGGCACCATAGACGGCATTGGCTCCTCTACCGGCCGTGAGCCCATTGATGCCATCCGCATCAGGATCGCGGATAACGTCCGGGTGGTGGGTGCGGCCCCCACGCGCGACGCCTCCACGATGAAGGTCGGTGAACGAATCCAGGCCGTGGGCAGCATGAGCCGCGCCACCGGACGATTCTCCGATACCCGCCGGGTGCTGGTGAATAACACCAACTATCCCAGCGTGGTCATCAACTCCGACGTGGTCAGCGTCGGCGGGGATTCCGGCGGGGCCATTTTGGATGGCCAGGGGCGCGTCATCGGCATCATTAAGGGTGGAAAGACTGCCCGCGATACGTACTTTGTGCCCATCGACCTGGTGGAAAAGTACCTGCCTGCGCATTCTTAGGGGCTAGCGGCCGCGAGGAACCCCGGGGAGCAGGCGGGATTGGCGGGCAGCGGCCGCTTTTCGCTGGCGCCCTTTTCAGCGCACGCCTTTTATTGGGCGCCTTTCATGGGGGCCTAATGGGGTAGATTGTGGCAGTTATTCGGGGCGGGGCTCCCCGGAAGCGCTCTAACAGATAGGTGAGGCTGGATTCCATCCCGCTGAAAAAGGGCAGCATATGGTTGAGGGTGGTACCGGGCACCGTGGTGGGCAGGGGATCGGTGGTATAGGCAACGGGTACCCCGGAGGCGCAGTAGGTGGCGGCGAGGTCGCGCACCTGGTGGTACGGGATGGTGTCATCGTTGGTTCCCGCGTGGATCATCACCGGCCCGGTGGGGGTGGTCTGACCCAGGTTCTGCGCGGTGAGTGCTTCCCACAAGATGGGGGAGCGCGCCGCCACCTCGGAGAAGGATTCCCCGGTTGTGGTCAGTTCCCGGCTGTGCCGCCTGCCCCAGGCCAGCATCGCGTCCGGCAGACACATCTCGGGGGTCTGGTCAAAGTACCGCCGCCCCTCCTCGTTGAGCAGAGGTTCGATCTCCTCGCGGAAAATCACCGGGTTGCGCTCGGCAAAACCCGCCACCGCCATGCCGAGCACGCCGAAGATGGCATTGCCCTCGATGGAATTGATCACTACGGGCAGATTGGCGGGCGGGGCACCGGCAAAGGTGCCCGCGATGTTGAGCTCCGGCGCATAGGTGGCCGCGAGTTCCGCTGCCGCGCCGGTGGCCCCGCCGCCCTGGGAGTATCCCCACAGGCCCACCGGGGTATCGGCGGGCGCGTCGGCGGCGCGCAGGGCCACGCGGGCGGCGTCGAGTACGGCGCGGCCCTCCTCCCGGTTATGCGCGTAGGTGTGCGCGCCGGGCGTGCCCAGCCCCATGTAATCCGTCATGACCACGCGCACCCCGGAGAGCAGTGCCAGATGGGCGATGGGTAGCTCGTAGTTGATTCCCAGGGCGGAGGTTTGGGCGTTGATGGAGATCAGACCACGCGAGGGGGCGCAGGCGTCGGCGGCCCCGCGCGTGCCGGGGGCGATGACGAGCACGGGCCGAGGGCCGGGCCCATTCCAGGGCAGAGTGGGTTCCAGGAGTGTGCCGGACACGGCGGCGGCTTCTCCGGTGATGAGGGTGGAAGAGTAGAGGATGCGCTGCGTGGCGGCGGGCCAATCCTGGGGCTGAAGATCGGGGGCGGGGGCGCTGCGAATGAGGGTACCGGGTGTGGCGGGGAGATCGGCAGGGGGAAGGTAGAACGCGTCGTGGGGATTGAACAGGGGTGAGGCCTGTGCCGTGACCGGAGAGAGCAGGAGGGTCAGGGCGGTGAGGAGCGATGTAACTTTCTTTCTGGAAAGAATGTCCATGCGTGAATTATGATCCACGTCATAGGAATAATCAAGGGTTGCGGCGGAATCGCCGGTGACGCTCGATACAATGGCGGCCATGCATATCACTGACCTGCCGGAACGATCCCAGGACTACCTGAAAACGATCTACGACCGGCAGGAGTGGGACGGGCAGGGGGCCACGCTCTCCGACCTCGCGGACGCCCTGGGGCAGCGGCGCTCCACGGCGTCGGAAGCCATCAAAAGGCTGGTGGCCTCCGGGTTCGTCGATCACGCGCCCTACGGGGACATCACCCTGACCGAGCAGGGCCACCGCCTCGCGGTGCAGCTGGTGCGCCGCCACCGGCTCATCGAGTCCTTCCTGGTGCAGTACCTGGGCTATCGCCTCGACGAGGTACACGACGAGGCCGAGGTGCTAGAACACGCCGTCTCCGACACCTTCGTGGAGCGTATCGACGCCGCCTTGGGGCACCCTCAGCGCGACCCGCACGGCGACCCCATTCCGGGGGCCGACGGCGCGGTGGAGAACCCCGGCACGGTGCCGCTCTCGGGGATCGCGCCGGGGGAGGAGATCACCGTGGAGCGGGTGCGCGACCGCGACCCCGCCCTGCTGCGCTACCTCAGCGATCATGGGGTGCTGCCGGGGGCACGGGTGCGGGTGCTCACCCCGCCCTATCCCGGGATGGCGCTGCTCAAGGCGGGGGCGCGGGAAGTGAGCGTGAGTGCCAGCGCGTTGGATTCCATCCTCGCGCTAAGATGAAAAATCTATGGCACCCACCGACCGGAAACCCAAGCGCCAGCGCGGGCGCGTTCCGGTAGCGCACCGCAGTTCCGATTCCGATAGCCCGCGCGCCCGCCTCCGTCTGCCTAAAATGCGGCTGAGCATTGCGGAGAGCGCGGTGATTGTGTTGGTAGCGATCCTGATTCTGGGGGCCGTGGCGGTGCCGCTGCGCAATTACTTCCAGGGGCGCACCGATATTGCGCGCACCACCGAGGCCATCGCGCAGAAGCAGGAGGAAAAAGACCGCCTGCTGCGCGAGGTGGACAGGTATAACTCCGAGGCCTATCAGCGCGAGGAGGCGCGCAAGCGCCTGGGCGTGATCGAGGAGGGGGAGACGGCCTTCCGTATCCTCGATCCCGCCATGAGCACCGGCGCGGACCCCGCCCAGGCCGAGGAGGAGCAGGGCCCGCAGGAATGGTGGCGGGTGCTGTGGGATTCCATTGCCGTGCCCGGTGCCGCCAATCCCGCCCCGGAGCCCCTGGAGGCCGGGGAGGTGGACACGCACATGCCCATCGAGGGGGACGTCCCCTAGACTGATCGGCATGACAGCTAGCGACGCCGACCTCGCCACCGTCTCCCAGCAATTGGGACGCACCCCCCGGGGGGTGCTCGACATCTCCTATCGCACCCCGGACGGCGAGCCCGCCGTGGTGACCACCGCGCCCCGCCTTGAGGACGGCACCCCCTTTCCCACCCTGTACTACCTCACCGACCCGCGACTCACCGCCGAGGCCTCCCGCCTGGAAGTAGCCCACGTGATGACCTGGATGACCGAGAGGCTGGGGGAGGACGAGGACCTGGCCGCCGATTATCGCGCGGCCCACGAGCACTACCTTGCCACCCGCAACGCCATCGAGGACCTTGGCACCGACTTCTCCGGGGGCGGCATGCCCGACCGAGTGAAGTGCCTCCACGTGCTTATCGCCTACGCCCTGGCCGAGGGGCCGGGCAGGCTGCGCCTGGGAACCGAGGCCGTGGCGATGGCCGCCGATCACGGCGGCCTGCGCGGCACCGCCATTCCCGCCGATTGGCCCACCACCGAGGAACTGGGCATTGACCTTGCTCAGTTCGACTTTTCCCGAGCATAGGAGCACACAGGACATGGGACGACTAGCCGCCATCGACTGCGGAACCAACTCCATCCGCCTCCTCATCAGCGAGATCGTGGGCGGCGTGCCCAGGGAAATCCACCGCACCATGGAGATCGTGCGCCTGGGTCAAGGCGTGGACGCCACCGGGGAACTCCACCCCGACGCCCTGGAACGCACCCGGGCGGCCCTGGAAAACTACGTGGACATCATGAAGTTTGAAAAGGTTGAGCGGGTGCGCATGGTGGCCACCTCCGCCACCCGCGATGCCGAGAACCGCGAGGCATTCTTCTCCATGACCGCCGAACTCTTAGGCCAGATTCAACCCGGAGCCCAGGCGGAGGTCATCTCCGGGGAGGAGGAGGCCTTTCTCTCCTTCCGCGGGGCCGTACACGATCTTCCCGCCGCCAAGGAACCATTCTGCGTGATCGACCTCGGCGGTGGCTCCACGGAGTTCGTGGTGGGCACCCACAGCGGCGAGATCGTCGGCTCCACCTCCGTGCAGATGGGCTGCGTGCGGCTCACCGAGCGCATCATGCGCAGCGATCCGCCCACCCCCTCCGAGATCGAGGTGGCCCGCGACTATATCCGCGAACGTCTGGACATGGTGACCACGCTGGTGCCCATTTCCCAGGCCATCACCTTTGTGGGTTGCGCGGGTACCTTTACCACGCTCTCCGCCCTTGCCCAGGGGCTAGAGCGCTACGAGCCCTCCATGATTCACTGCTCCGAGCTGAACTTTGACGCCCTGCGGGTGCTCACCGACCAACTGGCCGCCACCCCCTCCGCCGAGCGAGGCATGAACCCGGTGATCCACCAGGGGCGGGCCGATGTGATCGGCTCCGGCTCCATCATCGTCCAGGAGATCATGGCGATGATTCAGAGAGAAACCCAGGCCAGGGGCTTTGTGATCTCCGAAAAGGATATTTTGGACGGGATCATCGACAGCCTGCGTTAGCCCGTGTGAGGCTTGCATGAGGCCTGCTTGCAGGTGCGGCGCGCGCACGCGCTATACTCTATCGAAGTGCCGCGCACTGTGGTCTTGTGTTCCTGTGTCCTTGGGAACGGGAGCAGGCTGAGAAGCGTGCGCTGAGGCTCCTATAGCCCAATTGGCAGAGGCAGCAGACTTAAAATCTGCTCAGTGTGGGTTCGAGTCCCACTGGGAGCACTGTGACCAGGGGAAGTGTTCGGGGGGAGGGACTAAAAACGGCTCTAGGTGTCCAGAAAGTGTCCAAAAAGAAATCGGCTTGCTGAGCACAGTCCCGATACGGCCTAGGGCGAAAGCCCTTATATGCTTGGCAGTACCGTCTCCTGATTGCTCCGCTGCTGCCGTGCCGACGGGGTGTTCAGGGACTCGATCTTTATGTTTACTATATCGGTCATGGTGCTGAGGCGATGGAGGGTTGTCCTTGGGTAGGGCATCCAGGTTTATGGGGCAGCCCGATGTCCCGTGCACTTCCCCTTTTCCCGCACTTCTAAAAGATCTAAAATGATCGTGGAGTTCTAAAAGATCTAAAATTGCTTCCGGGGGAGCTATGATTCCTGAGAAAAACCCGTTCCGGCCCAGCTTCGGCACCTCGCCGCAAGAACTCATCGGGCGTGGCTTTGAGCTTCATTCTTTCCTCACCGGCCTCTATGAGGGGGTGGGGAGCATGAACCGTGCGGTGCTGGTCAGCGGTGCTCGCGGGGTGGGTAAAACGGTGCTGCTCAATGAGTTTGAGGAGGTAGCCCGGGGCATGGGCTGGGTGGTGGTGCGCGCCTATGCCGATGATTCCCTGGTTAATCGCCTCGTGCGCACCACCATTCCCCAGGCCCTCGCCGCGCTGGACTATGGTGAGGCTGCGGGAGGCGTAAGGCGCATGGTAACGGGCTTTTCTCTCGCCGGGATCGGCTCGATCAGTAGCGAGGTGGCTCGTAATCGCCCCAGCCCCGAGCCCTCCTTGATCGGGGAGTTGCGCGCCTTGGCTGCGGCGGCGCGTCAGCATGAGGCCGGAGTTCTGGTGACTCTCGATGAGATTCAGGCCGCGCACCCGGAGCAACTGGCGCACCTGGCCACGGCTATTCAGGATCTCATGCGGGATGAATACGATGTGGCCTTTGCTGCCGCGGGGCTCACGGCCGGGATTGAATCCCTGCTGGAGCACCCCGGAACAACCTTTATGCGGCGGGCGAATCGCCTGGAGTTGGCTTGCTCGATGAGACGGAGGTGGCGCAGGCGCTCACCGCTACGGCCAGGGCACACGGGAGGCCTTTTGACCGCGCGGCGGCGCAGCGAGCGGCCGCGTTATCCCAGGGGTACCCATACCTGGTTCAATTGGCGGGCGCTCTTAGTTGGACACGCGCCGCCGTGGAGCGGTCAAGCGAGATCACCCTTGGCCACGTGGAGGCGATAGCTCTCGATCTCCCCCGGCACATGGGAAACCAGGTGCACAAAATTGCCTTGAAAGGAGTGCCGCACGGGGAATTAGGATTTTTGCGGGAGATGGCGCGGCTGAGTGGGAAATACGGGAGCAATATCCCCACCGGGGAGATTGCTCGAACGATGGGCAAAACGCCCTCCGGCATTTCCGTGTGGCGGCGCAATCTCATTGAGCGGGATCTCATCGTCCCCGGCCCCTACGGGCATGTGAGATTCGCGCTGCCCTATTTGGGGGAATACCTAGATTCCGTTGGGGAATAGGGTGTCCTTGGCCGCGATGGTGTCAATATCTTCGGTGACGTATTCCCCGGTGCAGGTGCCGTTGAGGGCGGCAATCACGGCCCCGGCGGTTTCGTGTTGCAGCGGCTCGATGGAGTGGTGGAATCCGCCGCCGAGGAACGGCATGGGCAGGGGAATGGGGGTCATGCGGCACTGACCGCCGTCGAGCCGACCATCGGCCCATTCCCGTTCCGATCGCAGGGAATAGTAGGCGGTATCGCCGGGGGTATCGTCCTGATCGTTGAGTTCGCGCAGGAAGTCCGAGCCGGGGCAGAGGTCGTGGGCGGGGCCGGGTTGGAGGCAGGCGCTGGGGCTGCCGTATTGGGGGCTGCCCAGGGCAATATAGTTGCTCACCTGGGAGTGTCCGCCGAGGTTCTTGAGATAGTGGCGCGCGCTCATGCCGCCGGCGCTATGGCCCACCAAGGAGATGGTCGCCTGCGGGTGTTCGGCGTGCGCACGCTCAACCTCCTGGGCGAGGTGGGCGGCGTCGGCACGCAGGTCGGTGCCCTGAAGATCGAGGGTGCGGGCATCGAAGCCGCTGGCTCGCAGCGCGGCTTGGAGCAGGCCGTAGGGGAGGGCGCCCACGCTTTGCCCGGGGAGGATGAATACCACGTGGTGGCCCTCGTGAGCGGCGGCAGCGGGGATAGCGGTGGCGCAGAGCGCAATAGTGGCAATGCCAGCGGCCGCTTTCTTCATGGAACGTTTAATGAGAAACATTAGGCTAGACTAGCCTGTCATTCCCGTTAAGGGAATGTTGTATTTCTCACATTTAAATGGTTTATTCCTCGCCCCGTAAAAGCCTATAAAGCAAGCCGGAATGGTACGGGGCGTCGATAAGTAAAACTCTAAGCTTGCCCGGTGAGGGTGAGCCAGATGAGTGCGATATTGAGCGCCACAATGGCCGCGCATACCACCGTCGCGGCGATATTGAGGGGGGTGGGATTAGCCCACTTGCCCATCACTTTGGTGCGTGCCGTAAGCCAGGCCAGCGGAATGAGGGCAAAGGGAATGCCAATGCTCAAAACCACCTGGCTGAGCACGAGTGCCCAGGTGGGTTCCGCGCCGGAGGCCAGGATGATGAGCGCGGGCAGCAGGGTAATGCAGCGGCGCACCACCAGGGGCACGCGGAACTTGAGGAGATCGCGCATGACCATATCGCCCGCGTAGCAGCCCACGGAGGTGGAGGCCAGGCCGGAGGCGAGCAGACCGATGGCGAAGATCACGCCGATGCCCGCGCCCAGGTGCTCGGTGACGGCCCTGTGGGCGCCCTCGATGGTGTCCGTGCCCTCCACGCCGCGCAGCGCCTGGGCGGCCAGGCAGAGCATGGCGATGTTCACGCTGCCCGCCACGCTGAGCGCAAGGCCCACGTCGATCTTGGTGGCGCGCAGGTGGTGGCGCATGCCGTGCTCGCCCTCGGGACGGAAGCGATGATCGCGCACGAGCCCGGAGTGGAGATAGATGGCGTGCGGCATGACGGTGGCGCCGAGCATGCTGGCGGCCAGCAGGATGGTGGGGGTGCCCTGGAAGCGGGGAACCAGGCCCTCGGCCATGCCGCGCAGATCCAGGCCGGAGACGAAGAGTCCGGAGACGAATCCGATGGTGATGATCGCCAGGAAGCCCACGATCACGGCCTCGAAACTGCGCTGGGTGCGCCCGCCTTGCAGGATCAGCATGGTCAGTGAGACGGCGGAGACGATGATTCCGCTCAGGAGCAGCGGGGTGCCAAAGAGCAGGTGGAGGGCCACGGCCCCGCCGATGACCTCCGCGATGTCCGTGGCCGCGACGATGATCTCCGCTTGGCCCCAGTACAGCCAGCGCGGGGCTCGTGGCAGGCGCTCCGCGAGTTCCGCGGTGAGGCTGCGCCCGGTCACCAGCGCGAGTTTGGCGGAAAGGTACTGCACGAGCGCGGCCATGAGGTTGGCGAGCACGAGCACCCACAGCAGCAGGTAGCCGTACTCCGCGCCGGCGGAGAGATTGGCGGCTACGTTGCCGGGATCGACGTAGGCGATGGCGGCCACGAAGGCGGGGCCGAGCAGGCTTGCGAGGCGCGGCTGGGGCCGCGCGGGCTTATCGACGGAGGTTGTCACCACGTTTCACCTTAATTTTCTTCAAAGTTCAAGTCGTTGAACTCATGTTAGTTTGGGTGACCTCAGCAGGCAAAACGGCGGTCCGGGAACTTTTAAGGTGTGCGTGGCGTTCAAGACAGTGACATGCTTCAAGCTAAGGAAAGGACTGGGGAACCGCTATGAGAAGCAGCAACCCGGTATTTAGTAATCTCACCGAATCCACCGAGCACGAACTGCGCGAGGGCGGCTATCAGCAGGCCAGCGCTGAGCGCCCCATGACTATCGACGACGTGGTGTCCAAGACCGGCATCACGCTCGCCATTATCATCGCCCTGGCCGTGGTGAACTTCACCATCGGCATGAGCAACCCGAGCCTGGCGATCCTGCTCACCGGAGTGGGTGCCATCGGCGGCTTCATCACCGTGCTGGTCTCCGCCTTTAGCAAGAGCTTCGGCTCCGCCGCGATCACCCTCATCTACGCCGCCTTTGAGGGGCTCTTCGTGGGTGGGTTCTCCTTCCTCTTCGCCAACACCGGCTTCGCCGCCGGGGCGACGGGCTCCGCAAACGCGGACATGGCGATCATCGGCCAGGCGATCCTGGGTACCGTGGGCGTGTTCATCGGCATGCTGGTGGTCTACCGCACCGGCGCGGTGAAGGTCACGCCCAAGTTCAACCGCATCGTCACCGGCGTGATCGTGGGCATCGCGGTGCTGGCCCTGGGTAACCTGCTCACCGCCCTGATCTTTGACTTCAACCCGCTGCGCGACGGCGGCCCGCTGGCCATCGTGTTCTCCCTGGTGTGCATCGTCCTCGCGGCGCTGTCCTTCCTCCAGGACTTTGACCAGGCCGATCGCCTGATCCGCGCGGGTGCCCCGGCCAAGAACGCCTGGGGCGTGGCCCTGGGCCTGGCCGTGACCCTGGTGTGGCTCTACACCGAGATCCTGCGCCTGCTCAGCTACCTGCGCAACGATTAATCGGTTTCTCGCAGTACGGTTAAAGCGCTGCCCTCCTTGAGTTGGAGGAGCAGCGCTTTTCTTGTTTCTTGTGGGCTCCGGTGCGCCGGGAAGATGCTAGGAGGCGGCTAGCGGCTGCCCGTTCAGGCGTACCTGGGAGAACACCTGGGCACCATCCATGGAGACGGGCTCGCTGAGTTCCAGGGTGGCGTCCTCGGTGGAGCCGTTCGGGTTGATCTGGATTCCACGGCCGGTGGCGGAATCATCCTCCCACTCCCATTCCAGGGCGGTGATCTGGTTGGTGCCAAAGCAGTTGAGCTGCACCTGGCTGGGCTCCACGGTGGGGGTCTGGGTGCAGTCGATGAACTGCGTGGCGTTGGCGCGCGCCTCCGAAGGGGAGGCGCTGGTGGAGGGCGCGGCGTGCGAGGCCGTGGTGGCCGGGGCGGAGGCGGAGGCCGCCTGCTGGGGAGCCGCAGCGGAGAAACTCGTGGCCGTGGGTACCTTGGCCTCGGAGTCCTGCTGATTGGGCGGGCTGCACGCGCTGATCGCCAGGGCGGAGGCGGCCAGGGCGGCCGCGAGGGCGGTGGAACGGGAGAAAGTCATGGCTGGAAAGTCCTCTCGGGGAAAGAACGTTTACTGGGCGGAGCGGGGAGTGGCGGCCTTATCGGAGTCATAAGGAGCCGCGGAGACGATGGTCACGGTCAGGGTGTTTCCGTTGGGGGCGGTGTACTCGCGGGTCTCGCCCTCCTGGGCGCCCACGATGGCCGCACCCAGCGGGGACTGCTCGGAGTAGGTCTCCAGGTCCTTGTTATCGGAGGCCGCGGCGCGGGTACCGATGAGGAAGGTCTCCTTATCGTTCTCATCGCCGTTGTAGTACACGTGCACCACGGAACCCACGTGGGCCACGCCCTCGATCATGCTGGATCGTTCCGTGGTGGAGTTGGCCAGGATCTCGGAGATCTGCTTGATGCGGGCTTCTTCCTGATCCTGCATCTCGCGGGCGGCGTCGTAGCCGGCGTTCTCCTTGAGGTCACCCTCCTCTCGGCGCTCGTTGATCTCGGCGGCCACCACCGGGCGGTGGTCGATGAGGGCTTGCAGCTCGGACTCCAGCTTGGCCTTGGTTTCCGGGGTGATGTATTGCTTTTGCTCTTCTGCCATGAGGTGCGTCCTTTCGCTTAAAGTTTAAAGATCCATGTAGGCGGGAATCTGGGTGGAGCAGCCGTAGACGCTGCCGGAAACGGCGCGATCGCGCGTGGGAATCTCCACGGCCATGCGCTGCGTCTCCGGCCCACCGGCCGGGATCAGAACCTCCCGGCGGCCCACCTCGGCCTTGTCATAATTCATCGCGGTGACAATGCAGTAACTGGGCACATCGGGCTGGTTGCGCGTGACGTCAATATCCAGGTGCATGGTGGAATCATCCACCCGCTCGAAGTTGCTCATGGAGGCCTTGACGGTGGCGTCGTCGCGCGTGGCCAGGAAACGTGCCACCACGATGACGAGCGCGATGAGCAGCGCCACCATCACGATGGCGACGATCTTCCCGCTGATGCCGCCGGAACCCTGAGCGGGGCGCGCGGCACCGTACCGGGATTGCGGACGCTCAAAAGGCTGTGAGGCCATAGTTTCCCACCA
The DNA here is from genome assembly GCF_033783015.1 of Corynebacterium sp. 21KM1197. Classification (NCBI taxonomy): domain Bacteria; kingdom Bacillati; phylum Actinomycetota; class Actinomycetes; order Mycobacteriales; family Corynebacteriaceae; genus Corynebacterium; species Corynebacterium sp. 21KM1197. The sequence goes on from NZ_CP123907.1 coordinate 801,186, forward strand.
CCAGTGCAAAACGTGTGCGGACAGTCCCATCTAGACTAGCCGATTTATATGGGTGCTAAGGCAATCGAGGGGCCTATTATAGGGGGCCGATACCCCTGATGTATCAACTGAACTGCGGGCACGCCGATGAAAAATCAATGAGAGAGGAAAGTGAACACCGTGAGCGGACTGCGCCTTTTGGCTATCCACGCCCACCCCGACGATGAGGCCTCCAAGGGGGCGGCCACGATGGCTAAGTACGCCGCCGAGGGCCACCGCGTGATGGTGGTGACCTGCACGGGCGGCGAGCGCGGCGATATTTTGAACCCCGCGATGGACCGCCCCGGAATCCGGGAGCGGATTCATGAGGTGCGCCGGGAGGAGATGGCGGAGGCCGCCCGGGTCTTAGGTGTGGAACACCGTTGGTTGGGGCACGTGGATTCCGGCCTGCCCGAGGGCGATCCGCTGCCCCCGCTGCCGGAGGGCTCCTTTGGCTTAGAGCGCGGCGAGGATATTGCCGCTGAATTAGTGGAGATTATCCGGGAGTTCCGCCCGCACGTGATTATTACGTACGACGAAAACGGTGGTTACCCGCACCCGGATCACCTCAAGGTGCACGAGGCCTCCATGATCGCCTGGGATAAGGCGGGCGACGCGGAGTTCCGTACCACCATCGACGGGCAGGAGCAGCAACCCTGGGAGCCGCTCAAGCTCTATTACACGCACGGCTTTGTGTACGAGCGGATCAAGGCTTTCCACGATCTGTTGGTGCAGCGCGAGTTGGAAAGCCCCTACGCGGAGATGCTGGCCATGATGGAGGAGAACAAGGTGGACATCATGGCCAGGGTGACCACGCAGGTGCCCTGCGCGGACTACTTTGAGGCTCGCGACGCCGCCCTGCGCGCCCACGCCACCCAAATCGACCCGGAGGGTGGGTTCCTCATCACCAACGCCGAGGATCAGGCCGACTTGTGGCCCACCGAGGAGTTTGAACTGGCAGCCACCAGGGTATCTAGTACTCTGCCGGAGAACGATCTCTTTGCGGGCATTGCGGAATAACAGGCTTGGACTAGGGCGAGACGGGCAATAGACTGTGGGGCGTGATGATGGTGTCTGATCTTTCTGCTCACGCCGCCGCCGTGATAACGCTGGCTCAGGACGGCAACGGCCCCCTGGGTGCGGACTTTGGTAAGGCCTCGCCCATCGGCCTGCTGGTGCTGGTGGTGCTTTTTGTGGCCGTGCTCTACATCGGCTGGGCCTTTCACCGTCGCTTTAGCCGCATGAATCGCCGCCGTATGTTTGCGGAATCGCACGGCATCGACCCCTTTGATGAGGAGACCCTGGACAAGGCCATGGCCGAGGCCGGGGTACTGGATCGCAAGAAGAAATACTGGCTCTAACCACGGCCGTGACCACCGCGCTCCGGGGGAGGGAAGAGGGGTACACTGGTGCGAGTGAATGTCCTTTCGAGTCGCCTGCTTTACCCGCTCTACGAGGCGCGGCTACGCCTGGAACTCAAGGGACTGCCGCAGCCCCGCCACGTGGCCGTGATGTGCGACGGCAACCGACGCTGGGCGCGGGAGGCGGGCTTTGAGGACGTCAGCCACGGGCACCGCGTGGGGGCGCGCAAGATCGGGGAAATGGTGCGCTGGTGCCGCGATACCAAGGTGGAACTGGTCACCGTGTATTTGCTTTCCACGGAGAACCTGCGCCGCAGCCCGGAGGAGCTGGGAATGCTTCTGGACATCATCGCGGACGTGGTGGATGAATTAGCGCAGCCGGATAATAATTGCCGCGTGCGCCTGGTGGGGCACCTTGACCTACTACCAGCCGAGGTTGCCCAGCGTATTTCTCACGCGGTGGAAACCACCCGGGACCACACCGGGGTGTCCGTGAACGTGGCGGTGGGATACGGGGGCCGCCAAGAGATCGTGGACGCCGTGCGGGACCTGGTGGAACACGAGGTGGCAGCGGGAACCCCGGCGGAACAGATCGCGGACAAGGTCACCGTGAACTCCATCTCCCGGCACCTCTATACCTCCGGGCAACCGGACCCGGACCTGGTGATCCGCACCTCCGGGGAACAGCGGCTTTCTGGCTTTTTGCTATGGCAGGCCGCGTACTCGGAGATTTGGTTTACCGATACGTACTGGCCGGCCTTTCGCCGCATTGATTTTCTGCGGGCCCTGCGCGAATACTCCAAGCGCACCCGCCGATTTGGAAAGTAGGTTTTCTCGCCGTGATACCGCAGGCACAGGTACTCTACGAATCCACCTACGGTGCCACCCGCCGCTACGCCGAGGCCCTGGCGGAGCGACTGGGCACCACCGCCCAGAGAATCCCGGAAACTGAGCCTAGCCCGCAGGAAAACACCCCGCTCATCGTGCTTTCTCCGGTGTTCGGCCCCAGTATCGCGGCGGCGTCCTACGTGGCCCGCCACGACCTCGGGGAGCGCCCCGTGGCCTGCGCGGCCGTGGGTATGACCCTGGTGGGGGAGGCCCGCCGTAAGGATCAGATGGCCGGAATCCTCGGGGCCAAGGCGGAGCGCACTCAGCGCTTTTACCTCCCCGGTGCGCTGTATTATTCCCGCATATCCACCGCGCACCGCCAGATCATGCGTGGCATCGTGGCGGCGCTGCGACTCAAGCCGGGAAAATCGGAGAACGAGCGCGCGATGATCCAGGCGTATAACAAAGACGTGGATCGGGTGGACCTCGGCGAACTTGAGCCTCTGGTGGAGTGGGCGCGAGAGGCGGGGGCTGCTATCTGTTAGCCGCGGTTGAGGAGCAGTGAAGTTTACCAGTGACGACTCAGCTCGTCGGCGAAGTCAGGTACCCCGCACCTGCGTAGCGACGCAAACAGCTCATCGGCTGACTTGGGAGGGTATTTATTGTCGTCTACCTGGTTCTTGAGGGTATCCAGTACTTTCCGGGGACTGAGATCCAACTGGCTTAACAGGAACTGGTCTGGGTGGACGGCTTCAATCCCCCACGGATCCAGGCTCTCCGGTGGGAAGTCCTTGAGGTTGTTGGTGACTATGGTGTGTGCGTCAGAACGCACGGCGGCAGCGAGAACATGGCGATCCTTGGAGTCATTGCTCATCACAGGGATGAGATTCTCGTATCCCTTGATGTCTGCGAAGGGGAATGCTTCCCGCATGGCTCCAATGCGTTTGTCGGCTGTGTCTGGGGGTAGGTTGAACTTCCCGATCATGTTGCGCCTGACCTCTTCCATGATGTCAGTGGACCAGCGGACGCCGAAGCATCTAGCCTCGGCAAGCCTGAGGATGGAGTCGTTAAGGGTGGCAGGGAGGATCACGCAGGAATCCAGAACCACGGTGAACATTCAGGTTCAGTCCTCGTCTACTGTGGTGTCGAGGATGTCGTAAATGCCATCGGCCTGGCCTTGGCTCTGCATACGATCCAGGGCCTCAGCACGGCGTGTCTGTAGGGCTTCCTGATAGTTGATGACGTGTTGCAGCCGGATTCTCCGGTGGCTTCCCCGCATCTCAAAGGGGATTGCTCCCTCGTCAAGGATTTTGATGAGCGTGGGGCGGGATATATTGAGCATGTCCGCTGCCTCTTGGGTGGTAAGCAGGCGGTGCCGGGCAACGATGGTCACCCCTTGGCCATTGGCGAGAGTTTTGGCGGCGGAGAGGAGAATACGGGAGAGGTCACCGGGAATGTCGTGGCGGGTTCCGTCCGCAGTGATGATGGCGGGTTGGGCTTCGATCGTCTCACCGCGATCCTCCAAGGCCTTCACTAGGTCGAGTATCTGGGCGGATTCGGCTTCGTTGGGGAGGGTGGTTTCGATGGAGGAGTGACGGACGGCGGTGCTCATAAGTGAAATTATCGCAAGGCGTGCGGGTTTTTGTCGAGCGGTACTTTCGCTAGGTCTCTCTATCAGAAGAAAGTGGAAGAAAAGACGAGCTTTTGATGTCTCCCCGTTATGGCCCTAAATCTTCCGCAACCGCACCCTCTGCACGCGGTGATCGCTGTCCTTGGTGAGTACCAGGGAGGCGCGCACGCGGGTGGGCAGGATATTTTCCACCAAGTTGGGCAGGTTGATGGACTGCCAGATTTCGCGGGCGGCGTGGGTGGCGGCGGCGTCGTCAAGCTCCGCGAAGTGCCGGAAGTGCGCGCCCGGTTTGCGGAAGGCCCCCTCGCGCATGGTGAGGAAGCGGTCGATGTACCACTGCTCGATCACGGAGGTGCGCGCGTCCACGTACACGGAGAAGTCGAAGAGGTCGGAGACCATGAGGGTGGGGCCGGTTTGAAGCACGTTGAGGCCCTCCAGGATCAAAATGTCCGGGCGGCGCACCACGTAGTGCTCGCCGGGCACCCGGTCGTAGAGGTGGTGGGAGTACACGGGGGCCTGGGCTTCCGGCACGCCGGATTTGACCTCGGTGACAAAGCGGAGCAGGGCGCGGCGGTCGTAGGACTCGGGGAAGCCCTTGCGGTTCATCATGCGGCGCTTGCGTAGGTCGGCGGCGGGGTAGAGGAAGCCGTCGGTGGTGACCAGATCGACCTTGGGGTGGGATTCCCAGCGCTGCAAGAGCACTTGGAGTACGCGGGCGGTGGTGGACTTGCCCACGGCCACGGAGCCGGCCAGGCCGATGATAAACGGCGGGTGCTCGTGCGGGTTGGGGGAGCGCTGCGTGCCGTCGAGGAAGGTCTCGGTGGCGTCGCTAAGCTTCTGGCGCGCGGCCACTTGAAGATGAATGAGGCGGCTGAGCGGCAGATATACCTCCGCCACCTCCGCGAGGTCGATGTTTTCACCGATACCGCGCAGTTGCACCACCTCTTCCTCCGTGAGCACCAGTGGCATGGATTGGCGCAGTTGGCCCCACTGGGTGCGATCAAAGTCGAGGTAGGGGCTGGCGACGGTGGCACGCGACATGCCCACCATTGTGCCCTGCGCGCATAAATGAGGTGAGCAATGGGCCGGGATACCGCTACACTTTCAGGGGAAGATTTTTTCAATAAGGAAAGGTGGCTCAGGCCGCGATGAGCAAGGACGTGCGCACAACCCCCCTGGCCGAGGTGGACCCCGAGGTCGCGGCGGCGATCTCGGGAGAGTTGAACCGTCAGCGCAGCACCCTGGAAATGATCGCCTCGGAGAACTTTGTGCCGCGCGCGGTTTTGGAGGCCCAGGGCTCGGTGCTCACCAATAAGTACGCCGAGGGGTACCCGGGCCGCCGCTATTACGGTGGCTGTGAGCACGTGGACGTGATCGAGGACCTGGCGCGCGATCGCGCCACCGCCCTTTTTGGTGCCGAGTACGCCAACGTGCAGCCGCACTCCGGCGCGCAGGCCAACGCCGCCGTGCTGCACGCGGCAGCCCGCCCCGGCGATAAGATCATGGGCCTTTCCCTGGCCCACGGCGGGCACCTCACCCACGGCATGAAGATCAACTTCTCCGGGCGGCTCTATGACGTGGTGGCCTACGAGGTGGACCCGGAGACCATGCGCATTGACATGGATCGCGTGCGCGAGTTGGCCCTGGAACACCGCCCCAAGGTGCTCATCGCCGGGTGGTCCGCGTATCCGCGCACCATCGACTTCGCGGCGTTCCGCTCGATTGCAGACGAGGTGGGGGCCGTGCTGTGGACGGACATGGCGCACTTTGCCGGCCTGGTGGCGGCGGGCTTGCACCCCTCCCCGGTGCCGCACTCGGACATCGTTTCCAGCACGGTACACAAGACCCTGGGTGGTCCGCGCTCTGGCCTGATTTTGGCCAAGCAGGAGTGGGCCAAGAAGCTCAACTCCGCGGTGTTCCCCGGCCAGCAGGGTGGCCCGCTCATGCATGTGGTGGCGGCCAAGGCCACGGCGTTGAAGATCGCCGGAACCGAGGAGTTCAAGGATCGTCAGGCCCGCACCCTGGAGGGCGCGCGCCTGGTGGCCGAGCGCCTCACCGCCGCCGATTGCCGCGAGGCCGGGGTGGACGTGCTCACCGGCGGTACCGACGTCCACCTGGTGCTGGCGGATCTGCGCAACTCCAACCTGGACGGACAGCAGGCGGAGGACCTGCTGCACCAGGTGGGGATCACCGTGAACCGCAATGCCGTGCCCTTCGATCCGCGCCCGCCGGCAGTGTCCTCGGGCCTGCGCATTGGCACCTCCGCGCTGGCCACCCGTGGGCTGGACGCGGCCGCCTTCGAGGAGGTGGCGGACATCATCGGTACCGCCCTGGCTGCGGGCCAGAACGCCGACGTGGAGGCGCTGCGCGCCCGCGTGGGCAAGATTGCCGATCACTACCCGCTCTACGAGGGCATTGAGGATTGGAAGATGTTGGCCTAAGCCGCTTGGGCCGCGCACCCCACTTCACCGCCCCACCGCCCTCACTAGGCGGGGAGGTGGAGCCGCGCGCAAGCCAGCCGATAGCGCAACAAGCTAAGGCATACTAAGGTACGGCGGAGCCCCCGCTCCATAACAGGAACGGGGGCTCTTTTGCATGCTCAGGCCCGCCCTAGGAGGCGTCCTCGGCGTCCCCAGATTCCTCCGTGGCGCGCCCCTCGGCCAGGGCGGTGCGCTCTCGGCCCAACCACTCCGGCTGGTTGGCCAGGAGATCCTTGATTTCCTGCGTGGTCAGCGGCTTATCCAGGTCGTGCCGCTTGAGGGCCGCGATGGTAATGCCCAGTTTTTGGGCCACCACCGGGCGCGGGTGCGGGCCGGTGCGGCGCAATTCCGCCAGCCACTCGGGCGGGTTATTTTGTAATTCACGCAACTGCGCGTGGGTAATGGCGGTGTTCTGGAAGTCCTCCGGGGCCGCCGGGAGGTAAATACCGAGCTTTTTCGCCGCCGTCTGGGCCTTCATGGCGGTGCCGGAGGGGGTGCGGCCGGAGGCGGTGCGCTGATCCTGATGAGATTCGCTCATGGTGTTTCACGGTAGCATTACCGGCATGTTGCGCCTTGCTTTTGTCACCGGCACGGAACCGGGAAAGTGGTTTGACCGCTTTGCGCAGCGCACCCGGCACGGGGGATTGGATCCCCGAGATAGCGATGATCCGCTGTCCCTGCTGGAATCGGGCGAGGTGGACCTTGCCCTGGTGCGTCTGCCCGATGCGCGGGTGAGCGATCACCACCACCGGGTATTGCTCTACGAGGAGGCGCGCGGGGTGGCGGTGCCCAAGGACAGCATCTTTGCGGAGGTGGGGCAAGCGGTTCCGGCCGCCGACCTGGAGGGGGAGATGGTGAATTACCGGATTCCCCCCTCTGGGGAGGTAGATGTGGCGGCGGTGCGCACGGCGCTTCAGGTGGTGGCCGCGAACGTGGGTGTGGTGATAGCCCCGCGCCCGCTGTTGAAGATCCTCAGCCGCAAGCAGGTGGTGCCCCTGGAACTGCGGGACGATTCCGTGCCGCAGACGCAGATCGCCTTGGTGTGGCACAAGGAGCGAGACGGTGACGCGATCCAGGACTTTGTGGGGATCGCGCGCGGGCGCACCGTTAATTCCTCCCGCCAGGCGGCCCCCAAGCGCAGCGCCAGGGAAAAGGCCAAGGCCAAGCAGGATAGAAGAGCACAGCAGAAGCAACCCACCGGGAAAAACCAGGGTAAGCGCGCGAGTCAGCGCAGGAGGAAGCGATGAATAAAACCACGATGACCGTGGCGGCAACGGCGCTGCTGGGGTTCCTGGGTGCCGGCGCGCTGAGCGCGTGCACCCCCACGGAAAACGTGGCGGGGAAAGCGAGTGAGGTTGCCACCAGCACCACCGAAACCACGAGCAGCACCACAGAGACATCTGGGGTACCTGAGGCGTCCGAGGGCGAGGACCTGCCCGCCGAGGTGGCCCGCGAGGTGGACAAGGCGGAGGAGGACGGCGCAGAAGTGCTGGCGGTGACCACCGCCGAGAAGCAGCGCTACCTGGTGGAACTCAGCAACGGCACCTCCCTGGTGTATTCCCCGGAGACGGGGGTGCAGGAGGTGCGCGGCAAACTCGCGGGAATCTGGATGGGCGAGGGGGGACTCAACGCGCCGGTGGGGTTGCCGGTGGCGGCGGAGGAGACGCTGCCGGAGGATCGCGGTTGGGCGCAGGACTTTGAGCGCGGCCGGATCTCCTGGGCGCGCGATGAGGAGGATCAATACCAGGCGGAGGTGCAATCGTAGGGCCGGGGTGGCGTGCGATAGGCGGCGTCGATAAGCAAAAGTTCACCCCGCGTTCAACTGCTATCCATCTTCTGGTCTTAGCCTCGGCGGTGTGCTCACCTCACGCTCTCATCAAGCCCCCGTTGGATACGGGGGCTTTTTGCGTGCGGTGGCTCAACCGTCCCATTAACGCCCGTGAGGAACGCTTATGTGTACAAGTGCCGTCCGCACCTACGTGATTGATACCTCGGTGCTGCTTTCTGATCCCTTTTGCCTGACCAAGTTCGCGGAACACCACGTGATCCTGCCCCTGGCGGTGATCTCGGAGCTAGAGGCCAAGCGCCAGCACCCCGAGCTCGGTTGGTTCGCGCGCGAGGCCCTGCGGCACCTGGAGGAACTGCGCAGCACCTACGCCCGCCTGGATGAGCCGGTGCCCGCCAACGCGGAGGGCGGCACGCTGCGGGTGGAACTCAACCACCAGGATCAATCCGTGCTGCCGCTGGCCCTGCGCGGCGAGGGCGGGGATCAGCGAATCCTGGCCTGCGCGCTCAACGTCCAGCAGGAGGGCCACGATGTCACTCTGGTGACCAAGGACGTTCCCCTGCGCGTCAAGGCCGGGGCGATCGGCCTGGACGCGGACGAATACCACGCGCAGGACGTGGTGCTCACAGGCTACTCCGGCATGGGCACGCTGCACGTTCCAGGAGAGCTTATCGACGCCCTCTTTGTCCACGGCGAGGTGCCCCTGCCGGATGGGGAAACACAGGAGGGAACCCCGGTGCCGGAGTTGCCGCTGCACTGCGGCCTGCGCTTGCAGGCGGCCACGCAGTCCGCGCTGGCGCGGGTGGCGGTGGGCAGGCTGGTGCTGGTGCCGGGGGATCAACAGGCCTTTGGGCTCCACGGGCGATCCGCGGAGCAGCGGGTGGCCCTTGACCTGCTCAATGACCCGGAGGTGGGGATCGTCTCCCTTGGCGGGCGCGCGGGCACGGGAAAGTCCGCCTTGGCGCTGTGCGCGGGCCTGGAGGCGGTGCTGGAGCGCCGCGAACACAAGAAGATCGTGGTGTTCCGCCCGCTGTATGCGGTGGGCGGGCAATCCTTGGGCTTTCTGCCCGGCTCGGAGGACGAGAAGATGAATCCCTGGGCGCAGGCGGTGTATGACACGCTCTCCGGGCTGGTCTCGGAGAACGTGGTGGAGGAGATTCACGCGCGCGGCCTGCTTGAGGTCCTGCCGCTCACGCATATTCGCGGCCGCAGTCTGCACGATTCCTTTGTGATCGTGGACGAGGCGCAGTCCCTGGAACGCAACGTGCTCCTCACGGTGCTCTCCCGCCTGGGTTCCGGCTCGCGGGTGGTGCTCACGCACGACGTCGCCCAGCGCGATAACCTCCGCGTGGGGCGGCACGACGGCGTGCAGGCGGTGATCGAGAAGCTCAAGGGGCACGAGCTTTTTGCCCACATCACCCTGCACCGCTCGGAGCGCTCCGCCATCGCGGAGCTGGTCACGGACCTATTGGAGGATCGCTAACCGGCCCGCGCGGGCCTCGGTTGCGTGCGGCGGTGGAAAGCGTCACAATCGTCATCATGTCACAAGCGTCCTTTAGGATTAGAGCGTTCGAGGAACGGGACTTCCCGCAGGTTCAGGCCATCTATGAACACGGCCTGGACACGGGGCACGCCACCTATGAGCGCAAGGCGCCTACCTGGGAAAAGTTCCGCACCTCCAAGATCATGGAGACCGTCTTTGTGGCGGTGGAGGAGTCCGATGACGCCAAGGTTCTTGGCTGGGTATCGGCCTCGCCCGTGTCCTCCCGCCAGGTATTTAGCGGAGTGGTGGAGGACTCCATCTATATCGGCCCGGAGGCCCGGGGCCGGGGCATCGCCGGGGCCCTGCTGGATCACCTGGTGCAGGCCTGCGCGGACCTGGGCAAGTGGGCCATCCACTCCTGGATCTTCCCGGAGAACGAGGGTTCGGCCAAGCTGCACGAATCGCGCGGCTTTGAAAAGGTGGGCACCTATCACCACATGGCCAAGATGCCCTACGGGGAGATGGCCGGGCAATGGCGCGATACCGACGTGTGGGAGAAACTGCTGCCCAAGCCGGATATTGCGGTGGAGGATTTGCCCGATAACTAATAATGCCCAAGGCGGGGTTGGTTTCTATCTTTAAGGGGAACCGGCCCCGCTTTTCTTTGTGGTTATGTGTGGTGGATGGTGAATTAAGTAGAAATAATTCTTTCCATATATTTACGGCCTGCCTTCATGGCGTGGATGATGAGATGATCGCCAGAATCGAAAGTTAATGCCACGATTTTCTGGCAATCGTCCTGAGTGATCCATTCCGATTATCATCCACCGTCGCGGATCGTTCTCATCATCAAGTGCCCATGAATCAAATACATTCTTAGCAGCGGAGATTACTGCTTCGTCATTGATTCGGTCTCGGTGATAATGTTTCCGGGCGGATGGATGAATTTTGAGCAATGCGTTTTCCAATCCACTTCCGCACTGCTTCTCGGCGGGCTTCTGAGCGTGCAGATATTCCTTTCGGCTTTATCCATCAAAGCTGAGAGGGTGGAGTCATCCAAGCGAACGGAAATGACGGTTCCTGAACCGTCTCTTGAAAGCGGTTGCTTGTGCTGAGAGTTTGGTAGTTTATCTAGGTCGTATCCCACCTCCGCTTCATCGGCTCAGGCTTGAATCTGTTCCTTGGTGATGGTTTTTCCGTGTATCTTGTAGTCGCTTATGTGGTTAGGGTATATGAAAAATCGCTGGTTGTTCGTGCAACTTTTTCACCTACCTCCGTTCCACGTGGCCAGTGACACTGCAAGAAACGCCGCGATCCCTAAGACGGTGCCCACCGGGTCGGGTAGCGGAATCACACCGAGTTCTATGCCCAGGGCCGTCGCCGCGCCGCCGAGCAGGAGTAGGCAGGGGAGCACCCCGCCTCGTGTGTTCCCGGCTGCATGTTTGCTCCACGGCCAGGGGCGTGGGGCGGTGGCGGCGGTATAAAGCAGGATCGCCGTGGTGAGCGCGAGGCTAAGCGCAATCCACCACCCGCCGGAGGCCTGCTGCGCGGCGAGGAAACAAGCCGCGCCACCCACACCGGTGATGGTGATGAGCCACCATGTTCGTTGTGCGGCGGGGGTAGCAGCCATGCTAGGAAATCGTCTCCTTTAACTTATCTTCCTTGACCCATATCAACACTACCGAGCACAGCAGGGCCAGGGGCATGAGTAGCAGGAAGATGGGGGTGAGGGCGTCGTTATAGCTGACCTCGATGGCTTCGCGCAGGGGATCGGGGAGGGAGGAGAGCGCGCCGGGGGTGAGGTGCGCGGTGCTATCGCTATCGAGGCTCTGAGCACTGGGGAGGTTGCGCTGCAATTGGGCGGTGAGGTTGCCCACGAAGAGCCCGCCCACCAGGGCCGAGCCCACCGAGCCGCCGATCTGCCGGAAGAAGTTATTGGTGGCGGTTACCGTGCCCACCATCGTCACGGGGAAGGAGTTTTGCACGATGAGCACCAGGATCTGCATGGAGCAGCCCATGCCGAAGCCGAAGAGGAACATGTACAGGCCCACGATGACCAGGGAGGTATCGGCCTCCAGGGTGGACAGCAGCGTCATGGCTACTGCCACGATGAGTAGGCCCGCGATGGGGAAGGCTTTGTAGCGGCCGAACTTGGATACGAGGTTGCCCACCGCGATGGAGGTGCCCATCAGGCCCGCCATCATGCACAGCAGCATGAGGCCCGCGCGGGTGGGGGACATGCCGTGCACCATTTGGAGGTAGGTGGGGAGGTAGGCCAGTGAGCCGAACATGAATACGCCGATGCCGAAGCCCGCTACGGTGGTGAGTACGAAGTTGCGGTTCTTGAACAGGCTCAGGGGAACCAGGGGATCGTGTGCGCGGGTTTCGATGAAGATGAACAGCGCGCCTACCACCACGGCGGTGGCGATGAGGGTGAGGATTACGGGGGAGTCCCAGGCGTATTCGTTGCCACCCCAGGTGACAAAGAGCACCAACGCGGCGGTGGCGATGGACATGGTGACCATACCCAGCCAGTCAAAGCGCAGTTGCTTGGGCGTGGGTGGGAGTTGGAGCAGGAAGAAGATGGCCACGATGGCCAGCAGGCCGAGGGGAATGTTGAGGAACAGCCCCCAGCGCCAGCCCATGCCGTCGGTAAACCAGCCGCCCAGGATGGGGCCGAGCACGGCCGAAATACCAAATACGGAACCCATCACGCCCATGTACTTACCGCGCTCGCGCGGGGTGGTGACCTCCGCGGTGATCGCCTGGGAGAGGATCATCATGCCACCACCGGCGATGCCCTGGAGTACGCGCGCCACGATGAGCACGTTCATGGACTGAGCGAGCCCGCCGAGCAGGGAGCCGAAAACAAAGAGGGCGTTGGCAAAGAGGAAAAGCCCTTTGCGGCCAATCTGATCGCCCAGTTTGCCAAAGATGGGCAGGGCGATGGTCTGGCCCAGCAGGAAGCCCGTGATCACCCACGTCATGTGGTTCACCCCGCCCAGGTCGCCCACGATGGTGGGCAGGGCGGTGGAAAAGATCATCTGGCTTAAGGAGCTCATCAGCATGGCCAGCATGAGCGCGCCGATGATCCAGGGTAGGCGTTGTTTATTCGGTGTTTCTTGGGTGGTCATCATTCCTTCTCTATTGCTCGTACATCTCTCAGTGCCTGGTGCATGCTGCCGCGCAGCGCTTCCACGGTGCTATCCGTGCCGGTCATCCACTGGCGCATACCCAATTGCACGGCGGCACCGGCCAGGGTCACCACCGCGTGCGCCTCCTGCGCGGTGGGAGCGTCGAGGCGGCGTTGGTGGGGGTGGCTCTCTAAGTAGGCCGCCACCGTTTCCACCACCGCCTGGTGGATCTCGTGGGACTGGGCAAAACGCGTGTGGGACAGTGCGGGATGCGCCTTGCGTATAGTCTTGCGACGTCGCAGCAGTTGCCCGTCGTGCTCGGCCACGAAGGCGTCGAAAAGCGTATCGACGACCGCCGCCACCAGGTCCGCGTGCGTGGTGTGGAGGAAGCGCTGCCGGGCCTCGGGCGGGGGCAGGCGCGCCGGGCGGCCGAATACCGCGATCTCCTTGGACTCCACGTAGTTGAAAAAGGTGCGGCGGGAGATCTCGGCGGCCGCGCAGATGTCCTCCACCGTGACGGACTCGTAGCCGCGCTCCAGCACCAGCAGGGTGGCGTGCTCCTCGATGGCGTGGAGGGTGGCGCGGCGCTTTGCCTCCCGCAGGGAGGGGGATTCTTTCTGCACGATACGCGAATGTACTCCTAACATACACTGAGTGCAAAGTTTTCTGGTTGTGTCCTGCGTCTCAGGGGTCTAGCCTAGTTTTGAAGCAAAACATTCGAGGAGGGAATATGTCCGCACCCGCTATCGACGCCCCCCGCGTTGCCACCGTGGTCACCGCCGCGCGCGAAGCCTTTGACTCCGGGGTCAATGCCACGCTGGAACAGCGCCGCGCCCACCTGATCGCGCTTAGAAAACTGCTTAGCGAGAACCGGGCGGAACTGGTGCGAGCACTGGCGGTGGACCTCGGGAAACCGGAACGAGAGTCCGCGCTTAACGAGATTGATCCCCTCATCGGGGAGATCACCGCCACCCTGCGGAACCTCAAGCGTTGGCTGCGCCCGGAGCGGCTTCCCCTGCCCCTGGTATTTCGCCCCGCGCGTGCCCGCATGGTGCGCGAGCCGCTGGGCACCATTCTGATCATCTCCCCGTGGAACTACCCCCTCACGCTCACCCTCATGCCCCTGGTGGGCGCGCTGGCCGCAGGCAACACCGCCGTGCTCAAGCCCGCCCCGGAATCCGAGGCCACGGCGGCGGCGCTGGCCCGGCTGGTACCTCGGTACTTTTCCGATGGCACCGTGCAGGTGCTCACCGGCCCCATCGAAGTGTCCACCGAGGTGCTCACGCACCGCTTCGACCACATCGTGTTCACCGGCTCCGGGCGGGTGGGGCGCATCGTGATGGAGGCTGCCGCCAAGCACCTCACCCCGGTGACCCTGGAACTGGGCGGAAAATCACCCGTGTGGGTGGATGAGAGCGCAGACCTCAAGGACGCGGCGCACCGCCTGGTGTGGGCCAAGTACACCAACGCCGGGCAAACCTGCGTGGCTCCGGATTACGTGATGATGCCCCCGCATCTCATCGCGGAGTTCACCCGGCACCTTGCGGCGGTGATCCGCTCCTTTTATGGCGAGCAACCCCTGCGCAGCGAGCGCTACGCCCGGATCGTGCACCAGCGGCGCTTTGACCGCTTGGTGGAATTGCTCGATCAGGCGCCGATCCTGCACGGCGGCGGGTATGACCGCGAGGCACTGCGGATAGAACCCACCATCGTGGACGCCAGCGGGTGGAATAGGGTGCTCTCCGAGGGGGCGGACGTGCCGCTGCTGAGCGAGGAAATCTTTGGCCCCATCCTGCCCATCGTGGGGGTGAACACTCCCCGCGAGGCCGTGAACATCATCAACTCCTGGGATAAGCCCCTGGCCCTGTACACATTTGGCTCCGATACCGCCGTGCAGGAACTCTTTGAGCAGGAGACCTCCTCTGGGGCGATCGTGCACAACGGGGCTGTGGTGCACGTCGGCGTGGGCAGCCTGCCCTTTGGCGGGATTGGTCCCTCCGGCATGGGGGCGTATCACGGCCGCTATTCCATCGAGACGTTCAGCCACGATAAGCCGGTGCTATCGCTGCCGGTGTGGATTAATCCCGTGAAACTCATCTCCCCGAATACGCCGAACGCGGTGATCAAGGCCGTGAGGTTTATGCAGCGGCGAGGATAGGGGTTCCAAGGGAAGCATAAAAATGATCCCGGTTGCCTGACCCAATGTGGGACCAGGCAACCGGGATCGTTGGTTTTGCTCTTAGCGCTTATCGCGGTCCGTGTTGGCCATCGCCAGCACGTCCAGGCGCTTATCTAGCTCTTCCTCGGTGAGGTTCTCGCCGTCCACAAAGCCCAGGTCGATCACGGCCTCGCGGATGGTGATCTCCTTGGCCAGGGCGTGCTTGGCCACCTTGGCGGCGGCCTCGTACCCGATCGCGGAGTTCAGCGGGGTGACGATGGAGGGGGAGGACTCCGCCAGCGTCTTCATGCGCTCCTCGTTCGGCTCGATGCCATCCACCAGGCGCTCGGCAAACACTCGCGCGGTGTTGGCCAGCAGGCGGGAGGATTCCAGCACGTTGCGGGCCATCATTGGAATGAACACGTTGAGTTCAAACTGGCCCTGGGTGCCGCCGAAGGCAATGGCGGCGTCATTGCCGATCACCTGGGCGGACACCTGGGTGGCCGTCTCGCACAGCACCGGGTTCACCTTGCCCGGCATGATGGAGGAACCCGGCTGAAGATCGGGCAGGCGGATCTCCGCCAGGCCGGTCAGCGGGCCAGAGCCCATGAGGCGAATATCGTTGGCGATCTTGTACAGGGAGACGGCCACGGTACGCATGGCCCCGGAGTACTCCACCAGGGCGTCGCGCGCAGCCTGGGCCTCAAAGTGATCGCGGGCCTCGCTCAGGTCCTCCAGGCCGGTCAGGGAACGCAGTTCCTCGGTGACCTTGGCGCCAAAGTCCGCGGAAGTGTTGATGCCGGTTCCGGCGGCGGTGCCGCCGATGGCCAGCTCGCCCAGGCGAGGCAGGGTGGCCTCCACGCGCTCGATCCCGGCCTCGATCTGGCGGGCGTAGCCGCCGAACTCCTGGCCCAGGGTTACGGGCACCGCGTCCATGAGGTGCGTGCGGCCGGACTTGACCACGGACTTCCACTCGGCGGCCTTGGCGGCCAGGGAATCGCGCAGCACCTTCAGGCCGGGAATGAGGTCCTTCACGGCGGCCTCGGTGGAGGCCACGTGGGTGGCGGTGGGGAAAGTGTCGTTGGAGGACTGCCCCATGTTCACGTGGTCATTGGGGTGAACCTCCACGCCGGCGGCCTTGGCCAGGGAGGCGATGACCTCGTTGGTGTTCATATTGGAGGAGGTGCCGGAGCCGGTCTGGAACACGTCGATGGGGAACTGATCGTCGTGCTTGCCCGCCGCGATCTCCTTGGCGGCGGCGATGATGGCATCGGCCTTCTCGGCGTCGAGAGCCCCGGAATCCTTGTTCACCTGGGCGCAGGCGGCCTTGAGCAGGCCCATCGCGCGGATCTGGGCGGCCTCCAGGCCGCGACCGGAGATGGGGAAGTTCTCCACGGCGCGCTGGGTCTGGGCGCGCCACAGGGCGTCCACGGGTACCTTGACCTCGCCCATCGTGTCATACTCAATGCGGTATTCGGTCATGTTTGCTATCACCTTTACTTCTTGCGTGCGTTAGTCCATATTCCAGTATGGCGCATAAGCGCTACCGGGGTGGGTGTGATCCTCGCCTCAAAGCCCCTGGAGGGGCCGTTCTCAGAGGCCGGAGGCGTAGTCCACGGCGGAATACTCCTGGAGCTTGGAGAGCTGGTGCCGGGACTCGATGTAGCGCAGGGTGCCGGACTTGGAGCGCATGACCAGGGAGCGGGTGGTGGCGCCGTTGCTGCGGTAGGTCACCCCGCGCAGCATGTCACCGTTGGTCACGCCGGTGGCGGCGAAGTAGCAGTTATCCGAGCGCACCAGGTCATTGGTACCCAGCACCTGGCCGAGCTTATGCCCGGCGGCGATGGCACGGCCCTTTTCCTCGTCGTTACGCGGGGCCAGCATGCCCTGGATCTCCCCGCCCATGCACTTCATGGCGCAGGCGGCGATGATCCCCTCGGGGGTGCCGCCGGTGCCCATCATGATGTCCACGGAGTTGGCCACGTCGTCCTGGGCGGCGGCCACGGCACCGGCCACGTCGCCATCGGAGATGAGGCGCACCTTGGCCCCGGCGCGGCGAATCTCCGCGATGAGGTCCGTGTGGCGGGGACGATCCAGCACCACCACGGTGACCTCGGAGGGGTGAAGCCCCTTGGCCTTGGCCACGGCGTTGATGTTGTGGCCCACGGGGGCCTCGATGTCGATCTTCCCGGCTGCCTCGGGACCCACGGCGATCTTGCGCATGTAGAACACCTCGGAGGGGTCGTACATGGAGCCGCGCTCGGCGGCGGCGATCACGGAGATGGCGTTGGGGCGGCCCTCGGCCATGAGCGTGGTGCCGTCCACGGGGTCCACCGCGATGTCCACCTCCGCGCCAAAGCCGGTACCCACGTGCTCGCCGTTGAAGAGCATGGGGGCCTCGTCCTTTTCACCCTCTCCGATGACCACCACGCCGTTCATGTTCACGGAGTTGATGAGTTCGCGCATGGCGTCCACGGCGGCGCCATCGCCCTCGTTCTTCATGCCACGGCCCACCCACCGGCCGGAGGCCAGCGCCGCCGCCTCGGTCACCCGGACCAGTTCCATGGCGAGGTTGCGATCAGGCCCCTCGATGTTCTTCTGGTTTTCTGGACGGCTTTCATTCATCTGTACTGCGGCCTCCTGTGGGGCAATGTACTACCAAGGAACTCCTACATTGTTGCACTATGGGGGCGGAACCCGGACATATTGCACCCATATGAGGGTAATGGCGCGTACTTTTCCTGCGCTTTTTGGGGCTGGTGGCGCGCGGCGATGCGGGCGATGGGTTTCGGCGCGCGGCGGGGTTAGTGCGATACTGGGGCGCGTGGCAGAAAAACCAAGGCTCTTCCAGGACAGCCGAGACATGATTCTTTCCCTCGGCGCCATCGTGGTGATGATGGTGGTGGGGGTGGGAGCCACGGGTCTGTGCACCTTTGACCCCGGCAACCCGGAAAACGGCCCGGTGCCCACGGCGGACGCCCCGGCCTTTTTGAACATGGAGGCCGCCGGTGCCTCCTATCCGGTGCGCCTGCCGGAGGTTCCGGAGGGCTGGACGGCCAACTCCGCGCGCCGCGCCGCCGTGGGCGGGCAGCCCTCCCCGACGGTGGGATACATCACCGATAAGGAGGGGTACCTGCAACTCACCCAGACCGATCTTCCCGTGGCCGAGGCGGTGCGCGGCTACGACGGCGAGGTGCGCGATCGGGATCAAACTATCGACGTCGCCGGTACACCTACCGAGGTGTACACCTCCCCGGATCGGGAGGTGCGCGACCTGTGGGTGGCCGACCTGGGTGACGCGCGCCTGCTGATCAGCGGCGCGGCCACCGAGGAGGAGTTCCGCACCCTGATCGAGGTCACGGCCAAGGCTCAGCCGTTGCGCTCGGCCTCGGGGGCTGCGGGGTCTGAAGGGCCTGTGGGGGCGGCGTCGGCAGTAGAAACGGAACCGCGCTGAGCCAGCGCCTCCTCCACCTTGGCCGAGGCCCGGGCGAGGTGTTCCTCGCAGCGGGCAGCCAGCGCCTCGCCGCGCTCCCAGTAGGCCAAGGACTCATCGAGCCCCATCTGCCCGAGTTCGAGGATCTTGACCACTTCCACCAACTCATCGCGGGCCTGCTCGTAGCTTAGGGAGGACACCTCGGGGAGTTCAGCGGCCTGGCCGCTGCCAAAGGTATCGGGGTTGCTCATCTTCCTGCTCCTAGTTCGCGGGGGTGGTGGACATTCCGGCGGCGGTGATCGAGCCATCGGCCACGCGGATACGCAACTGGCTGCCGGGCGGCGATTGCTCGATGGTGGTGACCACCTGGGCCTCGGAGCCATCGCGGGGAAGAACCTGCACCACAGCATAACCGCGCGCCAGCGTGGCCGAGGGCCCCAGCGCGGAGACCTGCGCGCGCAGCGCCGCCACCCGGGATTGCTCCGTGCTTAGCAGGTGGGTGACGTCTCGCCGCATGGTGCTTAAGGCCCGCTGGATTTCCTCGCGGCGCCGCTCAATGGGGGTGGCGGGATCCGCCAGCACCGGGCGCGAGCGCACCTGGTGGAGGCGTTCTTGCTCCCGACGCACCCAGGCCCGCAGCGCGGCGGCCGAGCGCGCGCGCAACTCCGCGAGCAGGGCGCGCTGCTCGGCCACGTCCGGCACCACTCGCTTGGCGGCGTCCGTGGGGGTGGCGGCGCGCAGATCCGCCACGTTATCCAGCACCGGGGTATCCGGCTCGTGCCCGATCGCGGAGACCACCGGGGTGCGCGCGGCGGCTACCGCGCGCTGCAAGGCTTCCTCGGAGAAGGGCAGCAGATCTTCCACCGAGCCGCCGCCGCGCGCGATGATGATGACGTCCACCTCGGGGTCCGAGTCCAGGGCGTGCAGCGCCTCGATGATCTCCGGTACCGCGTTCGCCCCCTGCACGGCGGTGTTGATGACCCGAAAGTCCACCTCGGGCCAGCGATCGCGTGCCACGGAGAGGACGTCGCGCTCCGCGGCGGAGCCGCGCCCGGTAATCAGGCCCACGCGGTTGGGGAGGAAGGGGAGGGGGAGTTTGCGGGAGGCGTCGAAAAGCCCCTCGGCGGCCAGCGCGCGGCGCAGGTGCTCGATGCGGGCGAGGAGCTCGCCCACGCCCACGTGGCGGATCTCCGTGGCCCAGAGGGAAAAGGAACCGCGCCCGGCATAAAAGGCCGGCTTGCCGTAGACCACCACGCGATCGCCGTCCTTGAGCGGGGAGGGGGCATCGCGCAGCAGGGAGGTGGGGCAGGTGAGTTGGACGGAGGCCTCCGCCTGGGTATCGCGCAGGGTGAGGTAGGAGAGCTTCCAGGTGGGCTTCATGTTCACCTGGGTGAGTTGCCCCTCCACCCAGATATGGCCCAGGCGCTCGATCCAGCCCTTGACCATTGCATTGACCTCGCGCACCGGCAACGGGGCCTGGGCGGTGGTGACGGTTTTAGCCATGCGTTCCTTATGGTGGCGGACGGGGACGTTCACCCAGTCTATGCCCGCAGACCCGGCTTTGGATACTGTGGTCACCATGACCGCGACCATGACAGACGGAGACAAAAAGGTACTGCTCGCCGCCCCGCGCGGCTACTGCGCGGGCGTGGATCGCGCCGTGGAAACGGTGGAGCGGGCCTTAGAAAAGTACGGTGCCCCCGTCTACGTGCGCAAAGAGATCGTGCACAATCGCTACGTGGTGGATACCCTCTCCGAGCGCGGGGCCATCTTTGTGGAGGAGACCGACGAGGTCCCCGAGGACTCCCACCTGGTATTTTCCGCCCACGGCGTGAGCCCCCAGGTGCGCGGGGAGGCCAAGGGCTTGCAGCTGAAAACTCTCGACGCCACCTGCCCCCTGGTGACCAAGGTGCACAACGAGGTCAAGCGCTTTGCCCGCGACGGCTACCACATCCTGCTCATCGGTCACGAGGGCCACGAGGAGGTGGAGGGCACCGCGGGTGAGGCCCCCGAGGTCACGCACTTGGTGGACGGGCTGGACGGCGTGGACACCCTGCCGGACTTCCTGGACGAGGAAAAACTCATCTGGCTCTCCCAAACCACCCTCTCCGTGGACGAGACCATGCAGATCCGCGAGAAACTGCACCAGCGCTTCCCGCACCTCCAGGACCCGCCCAGCGACGATATTTGCTATGCCACCCAGAACCGGCAGGTGGCCGTCAAGGCCATCGCGCAGCGCTGCCAACTGATGATCGTGGTGGGATCGCAGAACTCCTCCAACTCCAAGCGCCTGGTGGAGGTGGCCCTCCAACACGGCACCGAGGCCGCCTACCTGATCGACTACGCCAATCAGATCGAGGACTCCTGGTTTGACGGGGTAGATACCGTGGGCGTGACCTCCGGGGCCTCCGTGCCGGAGATCCTGGTGCGCGATGTGGTGGAGTCCTTGGCGCAGCGTGGGTACACCTCCGTGGAGGAGATCACCACCGCCAGCGAGAAGATTACGTTTGCCCTGCCGAGGGATCTGCGACCGGCGCGGACATAAGTTCTGTTTTTTGGGGGGTGAGGCGGGGGAGTGCCCTGCCGCTGTGGCCTGGAGTGCTGCGGTGGCGGGGCTTTTTGGGTGTTTTTTGGGGCGGATGGGGTGCCCAGGCGTCACACAGTGGTGGGGAAGGGTACTTTCCTTTGGCTGTGGGACTGGTGTGATTCACTCCCGTCACACAGTGGCAGGGAAAAGTTCGCGGTAGGGCAGAAAAATACCCACCCTGGCTTTGGTTGGTGCCGGGTGGGGCTTTGTTAGCGATCCCGCTGGGGGCGGGTGCGCCGGGCGTTGGGATAGTCCTCCCGGGGTTGGCCCGGATACGGGGAGCGGCGCTGTTCGTGGCGGGCCTCATGGCGGCCATGCGGTTGTTGCCGGTGGGAGTGCTGCCGGGAATGTTGAGTTGTGGAGGGGCGGGGCCGGGAGGACACCCGGGCGCGGTCCGAGGGCCAGGGGGAACCAGCGGGTTCCTCCGGGGGCGCCGCCGTGCGCGGCGGGCGCTGAGGCGTGCGATTGGTGGTGGCGCTGTACCTGGTACGCCGGGAGGCGGAGGTGGAATTGAGCCTGCTGACTGTCTCCTGATTGCGCTGCTCCGCCTTGGCGGTGCGTCGCCTAGATTCCGCCTCCTTTTTCTCCATCTCGGCGGCCTTGCGGCGTAACAAGGATATTCGCAGAAAGGCGATGGCCGCGCTGCCCGAGGTGACGAGGAAGAGCACCGGGAAGAGTTGCAGCAGCGGGTAGACGGCCGTGACCAGCGCGGTGGTGGAAAACCCCGAGATATTGGGGCTGAGCGCGCGCCCGTTGAACCAAGCGGTGAGCACCGTGATCGCCGCAAAGGAGAGCGGAATGGAGGCCACGGTGATAAATAGCCCGCGTACCTCCGTGAACAGAGCCACCACGAGGCTGGCCACCACAAAGAGAATGATGTACGGCGCGCCGATGGTGTGGTTAATCATGCTCAGCAGCAGCCCCGTGAGGAGCGCTACCAGCACGATAGACACGCCGGACCACGTGGGTAGCCCGGCGGCAAAATTGCCGGAGGCGTTGCGTGGTTGATGGGTCATATGAGACACGTCGATCAATTCTAGCGCGCCGTTACATCATCAGAACTGTGGTATTGGGTACGCAGCGCCAAGCCACTCTCCACGCTCATCTCGCCCACGGCGATGCCCTCCTCGGTGACAAAGGGGACGTCGCTTAGCGATTTTTCGCCCGAGCGCAGCATGGTGACGTCCTGAAGATAGCGGAAGAGCACCGCGATCATGGCGGCGGCGGGCACGGCGAGGAACGCGCCGACGATACCGAAGAGGCTGCCGCCGATGGTCACGGAGACCAGGATAATCACCGGGTGCAGATTCATCGCGCGCGATTGCAGGATGGGGGAGAGGATATTGCCCTCCAACTGCTGCACCGCCACCACCACGACCAAGGTGGCCAGCGCCTGCGGCACACCCAGGGAGACTAGCGCGATGAGCACCGCCAGCGCGCCGGCGGTAAAGGCACCGATGATGGGAATGAACCCCGCCACGAAGGTAATCACGGCTAGGGCCAGTGCCATCGGTACCCCGATGATGATGAGGCCCAGGCCGATGAAGATCGCGTCCACCAGAGAGACCAAGGCCTGCGCCCGGATAAAGCCACCGAGGGTGCGCCAGGCACGCGTGAGCACCTCCGTGGCGTGCCACCCCTGACGCTGGCCCGCGACGTCGCGCACCCAGGGCAGGAAGCGGTGGCCGTCCTTGAGGAAGAAGAAGGTGAGCACCAGCACCACACCCAGGGTGACGGCTATCGACGTCACGGTGGATACACCCGAGAGAATCCCGCCCGCGATCGCCCCGGCCTGCTCCTGGAGCCAGGTGGCGGCCTCATTAATCACCACGTCCAACTCCGAGGAACCGATGTTGAGTGGGGGTTGCTCCAGCCAGAGGCGCAGGCGCTGGATGCCGTCGAAGGCCTGGAGATACAGCACGCCGGACTGGCGCACAATGTCCGGCGCGATGAACACAAAGACCGCGCCGATGAGGAGGAAAAAGGAGAGCAAAGTGAGCAAGGCCGCCAGGGCGGCGGGGACGCGATGGCGACGCAGCCAATTGGTGGGGCCGGATAGGACGGTGCATACGATGATCGCCAGGATCACCGGGAGGATGCCCTGCCAGAACTCTCGCAGAATGATCGACCCCACAAAGGCCGTGGCCACGATGATGAGCACCCGCAGGCACAGCCTGGCGGTGGTGCGCAGGGAATCGCTGACGACGACGGAGCGATCCACCGGGGGCGGGGCCTGGGGGCCATCTTCCGGGGTTGCTGAGGTCTCTGAGGTTGTCGAGGGGGCCGGGGCGGGCGAGGGCGAGTCCGCGATGGGCCGCGAGACCCCGGTGGGTGTTTCTTGCGCCTCTACGTCTGCTGCTTCCTTATCCGTCACAGGAGCCATTTTGCCCGATGGGGGTGGAACGGGGCTAGTGGTTTTGTTCGAATGGGTGTGGTGGTGTGTTTGGGGCGACGGGGCGTGCTGTGGACTGTGGCGGTGGGTTAGCGGGCGATCTTGAGGGCGCTCTGAATGAGCGTGGCTTGCAGCGGCAGGCGGAGCAGGGAGATCGCGGCCTTGGTGTGAGACTGCGGCACCCACTGGCGGGCCATCTCGATATTGCCGGGGAACACGGCCACGAACAGCGCGGCTGCTGCCTTGGCCGCGTGCTTGCGGGTGGTGGGGTGACTGAGGCCCGCCGCGATGGCCAGTTCCGCCGCGCCGCTGAGATAGGTGGCTCGGCGGGCGGAACCCGGTACCCAGCCGGGCACGATCCGGTCGAAAGGCTGGGGCTTGAGGAAGTGAAGTACACCGGCACCGGCGAGAACGGCGGTGAGGGCGGGGCGGGAGAGAGTGAGGTTCATGGGGTTGCTCATAGTGTTGAGGGTACTCGGGGTGCGAAGAATGATCGTAGGATGGGGAAAATGAAAGAAGAGTTCCAGGAACTTTTGGAATCCGCTGCGCGGCTTCAATCTGTTATCCCCGATGCCGTGCTAGTTGGTGGAACGGCGGCAGCGCTCCACGCTGGTCACAGGTTTTCCCAAGACCACGATCACGTGGTGCGTGATCTGAAAAATAGGTATCGGGCCTTGGACGATGCTCTAGCGACTATGCCGGGGTGGAGAAAATCCTCGCGCGCTTCGCGTCCGCCTATGACGATCATGGGAACGCTGGACGGCTTTCAAGCGGGTCTGAGGAATCTGCGTAGGGAAAAAGCCCTGGAGGTAGAACAAGTAGCTCTGCCCAGTGGTAGTACGGTGGTGGTTCCCACTTTGCCGGAGACATTAAGGATCAAGGCGTACTTGGTGATGTCGCGTAATCAGGTGCGTGATTACCTTGATGTGGCGGCGTTAGGAAACGCTCGGGGAATTACACAGGCTGGGCAGGTCTTGCGCGAGTTGGATCATTATTACGGCGCAGATAGTAGTACGGGATCGCCGGTGCTGACGGAGACACTGGCGTTGCTGTTTCACCCTGATCCTCGAGATGCGGATGTGATCGACGATATACCTGGGTACAAGGGGATCGACTCGATCTGGAACTGGGAACGAGTGATAGCGGTGTGCAAGAAGATCGCAGAGGCAGCCTCATGATCGACCCGCTGATGTTCCGCAATAGCGCGAGCAAGCCGAGCGATCCCATTGAAACCTGGGGCACGGAGGTATATAACGCCGTGTTGGATTACGGCGGGATAGAGGACTGGCGGCCTTTCTTTACCGCTATCCGGGCCGATCCACATGGGGAGGTGGCGCAGCGCATGGAGCGACTCGTAGCGCGACGCCCCTGGGACGGGGTGAGCGCGGCGTTCACCGTGGTGACCAAGAAAGCGCGTGGCGACGCTGACGCCTTCACTCAGCCCTGGCACCCGCTGGAGGTGGTGGAACCGGACGTGTGAACCAGGCTTGATAGGATAGGTCTCCGTGAGCCTTACTCTTGGAATCGTCGGTCTGCCAAACGTCGGAAAGTCCACCCTGTTCAACGCGCTGACCCGCAACGATGTGCTGGCGGCCAACTACCCGTTCGCCACCATCGAGCCGAACGTGGGACTGGTGGAACTGCCCGATCCGCGCCTGAATCGCCTGGCGGAGATCTTTGGTTCCGAGCGAATTCTGCCCGCCACTGTCTCCTTTGTGGACATCGCGGGCATTGTGAAGGGTGCCTCCGAGGGGGAGGGCATGGGCAACGCCTTCCTGGCGAATATCCGCGAGGCCGACGCGATCTGCCAGGTGGTGCGCGCCTTTGAGGACGATAACGTGGTGCACGTGGACGGCAAGGTGGACCCCGCCGCCGACATCTCCGTGATCCAGATGGAACTGATCCTGGCCGATCTGCAAACCATCGAGAAGGCCCTGCCGCGCCTGGAGAAGGAAGCACGCAAAGACAAGGAAAAGGCCGCGCTGGTGGACGCGACGAAGAAGGCGCAGGCGATCCTGGAAGACGATCGCACCCTTTATGCGGCGTCTGTGGCGGGGGAAATCGAACTGGCTCCGTTGCGGGAATTGCACCTGATGACGGCCAAGCCTTTCCTCTATGTGTTTAACGCGGACGAGGGTGTGCTGACCTCTGATTCCCGGAAGGCCGAGTTGCGGGAACTGGTGGCTCCTGCCGACTGCGTGTTCCTGGACGCCGCTACTGAGGCGGAACTGTTGGAACTAGACGAGGAGGAGGCCATGGAATTGCTGGCCTCCGTGGGGCAGGAGGAGCCGGGGTTGGCGACGCTCGCCCGTGCCGGGTTCGACACCCTAGGCTTGCAGACCTACCTCACCGCCGGGCCGAAGGAAGCGCGGGCATGGACGATTCGGAAGGGATCTACCGCGCCACAGGCTGCTGGTGTGATTCACTCCGACTTTGAAAAGGGCTTCATCAAGGCCGAGATCGTTTCCTTTGCCGATCTGGATGCCGCCGGTTCTATGGTCGAGGCGCGTGCTGCGGGCAAGGTGCGGCAGGAAGGCAAGGAGTATGTGATGGTGGATGGGGACGTGGTGGAGTTTAGGTTTAATGTGTAAGTTTTGTGTACGGGTTTTTTATCTACCGATGATGTCTCATTTGATAGTCGCCTGATTGATATGTTAAGTTAGTATACAATGGCCTGTAATAATTTTTTAAATAAACTCTAAAATTAAATATGGGATTCAATATACGGCCCTTAATGATCTGCGATTTGAAAATATTCCCTTTATCTATTCAAGATTATCCGGATATATTCTTGAATTATCTATAGGGGTGATTAATTTCTAATGGGGAAATATATTCAGAATATCGACAAAGAGGTGGCTAGATGGGTTCATGTATGGGCGGCTGCTGCATTGCATACCTATGAGGTTATAAACTCTATTTCGATCGTAGATTCGCCAGTGGAGGCGATTTCTCAGAAGGATACCATGAGTATGGTGCTGGTGAGTGCGGTACGTAATGTGGTTCGAGGGGCTGAATCATTATTTGGAAAAGATTGTGGTTTGGTCCAAAATTTTAATAGTATGTACCCTCATCTTAAGAAACTTCGTGATGTGTTTGAGCATTATGAGGATTATGTTGTAGGTAATGGAATCTCGCAGCGTGAAGGACGAAAAAGAAATGGACGTCCTTTGGGTTTAGATGTGACGGGGCTTGAAATATCAGCTTCCAGCGGCGGACAGCAGGGGCATCAATTATATATCACTGTTATTGAGCGTGGTAGTGATGGGAAACCGAAAAGGGTGACATATGAAGTATTGTCTAAGGCTATTGCTCTAGCGGCATGTCGGCTTGCTCGTGATGTGATTGATGCGGTGGGAATGCTTGACGAGAGGCATCTTAGTAAATGTAGTATTTGTTCTAAAACTTAGAATGTATGATTATAATTTGCAATATATCGTCCCAACTTCGATGTGGAGTATTGTGGATGCTGCAAACCGGAAATTACTGATTCGTATGGTGGTTAGTACTGTTGTGTGGCGTCCGTTCTGGGCTTGGAACCTTTGGTGATATGGGGCCTGCGGAATATTTCTCGATCGCTATGTGTTATTTACTAATGGCAATTTCCATATTCTAGATCGCCTCAATTTCCGCTCTGCGAATTATAGATTTTAAATAATCTTCTGGGGGAATAATTGGTTATTTGGTTGATTTATTTTGGCGGCACCGGTGCTCCATCTGGCGGCAAAACCTTAGGATACTTCCTAGCTCCAACCTGGCTGTCACCATCAATCGCCTCCCTCAACTCCCCAGCAGCAACCCCACCCCTCCACCTTGCAGGCACCCAATTCCCTTCCACCAGTTTCTTCTGGGAGACCCACCCCAGCGCCAGCATCCCAACCCCCACAGCACCGATCAGTACCAGCCCCATCGCGCCTCCGGCCTGAGAAGCCCACCCCAGCAGCAGCCCGAGCCAGCCGAAGTCCGCGTCCCCAAACGTGGTGTTGGCGGAACCGAACGTGCCAAGCATACCCACCAGGAAAGCCGGTAAGAGGGTGATGATGAGTCCGTTGGTAAACGCTCCCAACACAGCACCCCGCCGCCCGCCGGTGGCATTGCCATACACACCCGCCGCGCCTCCGGTGAAGAAGTGGGGCACCAGTCCGGGGAGAATCAGAGCCACGCCAAACGCAGGATTGAGCCACAGGGAGAGCACACCCAACCCGATCAACCCGCCGCAGAAAGAGGAAATGAAGCCCACCAGCACGGCGTTCTGGGCATAGGGGAACACGATGGGGGCGTCGAGAGCCGGGATGGCCCCGGGCACGACCTTGGCGGCGATGCCCTGGAAAGCCGGTACCAGTTCGCCCAGAATGGTGCGCACGCCAAAGAGAATCACGGCCACGGCCACGCCGAATTGCAACCCCTGGGTGAGTGACTGCATGAGGTAATTGCCCACGCTGGTGGCACCGTCGGGGAAGGCGTCGAAAGCCTGATCCTGACCGGCTCGGGCGAGGAACATTATGGCGAGTATCAGGTACATCAGCGCCATAGAGAGCGCGGTGGCGACCATGGAATCGCGCAGAAAACGCAGCCCCTCCGGAAGTTTGAGATCCTCGGTGGAAGGGGATTGAGAGTTGCCTTTGCCACCCACGAGTGTGCCTACTGCCCCGGCGGCCACGTACCCGGCGGTGCCAAAGTGCCCGATGGCGATGGAGTCGTCGCCGGTAATGCGCCGGGTCCAGGGGTGCGCGATGGCTGGCAGAGAGACCATGAGCACGCCCAGTAGGAGAGCGCCGAGGAGTACCACCAACCAGGAGGGATAGCCCGCTGTGGCCAGGATTATGGTGAGCAGCGTGGCCATGAAAAGTACGTGGTGCCCGGTGAGGAACACGTACTTCATGGGGGTGAGACGCGCGAGGATAAGCGATACCGCGAAGCCCAGAATCATGATCCAGGCGACGCTCCCGCCGAATTGCTCCTGGGCGATACCCACGATGGCCTCGTTGGTGGGAACCACGCCCTGCGCGCCCGTCGCTCCGGTGATCATGGTTCCCAGAGGTTCCAGGGAGGCGGTGACCAGCCCGGCCCCGGCTCCGATGAGTAGGAAGCCCAGCGTGGCCTTAATCGCCCCGCCTAGAACCTGCCCGACACCCTTGTTCATGGCGGCGAGGCCCACGGCAGTGATGATGCCGATGAGGAAAGCGGGAACGGAAAGCACTTCATTGACGAGGAAGTTTGCAATAGACAAAAGAAAGTCCATGATTTTGGGTTCCTTAGACGTCGTAGAGTTCGCGCAGGGCGGAATCAATTTCGGCGGTGGAGGTGAAGTCCTTAATGACGTAAACGGGTACGCCGACGTCGCCAAGCGTTGCGGCAATAGCACCCGAGGTCAGCAGGAAGTCTGCCTCTTGTGCACGTCCCTTTGCGGAGATGGTGTCCGTGGCCTCCACGGTGAGGAACAGGCCCCAACCCCATTCGTCTAATACCTGCTCCAGCGTTTGCTTGAGGAATAGTGAGGTGCCCAGGCCATTTCCGCACACCGTGTAGATTTTGCCTTTGGAGGGCACGGAGTCCGGGTGCTTTTCGAGGGTAGTAGCGGGAGCCGACGTTGTTTCCTTCTTCTGGGGTTTCGCGGCACCGCCCAGGAGCACTCGCCGCAGTTCCTCCTCGGTACCCAGGGCGTTGAGTTGGGCGCGCACCTGCGCGTTACCGAGCAGGGTGGCCAGTTCCTTCATGGCCTGTAGGTGTGCGGAGGAGTCTCGGGCCGCCAGCGCCACGATGAGGCGTACGGGGTCGTGAGCCTCGCTGCCAAACAGCACCGGATCGTCCAGGCGCACCCAGGAAATTGCTGTTTCCTTGACCGCCCCCGAGGGGCGCGCGTGGGCAAGGGCAAATCCCGGGGCCACCACGATGTAGGGGCCGTGTTCTTCCACGGATCGCACCATGGCGGCGGTGTACTCGGGGGTGATTTTTCCTGCCGCTTCGAGCAGACCACCGGCTAGTGTGATGGCGGAGCGCCAGTCGCGCGCCTGGCCGTGTAGGTTCGCGGCGCCGCGCGGGAGCAGGTCATTGAGCATGGACATCCGGGGCCTCCTACCGCCAGCAGCCATGAGGGGAATCGTTGGGTTGATTATAGGCTTTCTGGTTCTTATGTCTCGTGAGGTTGAGGCGGATGGGGATGAGAGAATCTGTGTCAGATGGGGTGGTGATTGAAGTACCAGGGAGCTGGGTGGGCTAGAGCTGCTTAAACGCCATCGCTTGTAAGATGATTTCTGTCGGCTCTGGGCTTGCCGTGAGTATCGCTTGAATATGCTTTTCTGGGATATGATGCGGTTGGGCGGAAGATATGGTTTTGCTGAGGATCTGATTCGAGGAGGAGCTATCTTGAGCTGGAAGTAGGGGCCTTCTGTGAGAACCCTAGTGGTAAGAAAAGTGATGGTAAGACATTATCAAGTATTGATATTTTCCATCTTTACACTTTAGTCAAACGGGAATAATAATTCTACAATATAGGGTTGGGATTTGGATGATAGCACTTGATGAAAAAATATTACAATGCGCGAATATTAATGTGCGATTTGGATATGGGGACCTTGGGGAAGGTCTAGGAATGATATAATTTAAGTATACCAATTTTGCAAGAATGGAGATGTGATTCGTGAAGAGTAGGGCAGGCTATATTGACCGAAGCAAGCTAAAGGCTTGGGCTGATACGCGTCGTGCAGAGTCTGAATTCCCGCGGCTGATTCGCCGTCTAATCCTTGAAACGACACCGGGGTTGGTTCAATTAGGGATGCCCGCAGGTGAGGGGGTGGCTGCTGGTGATTGGGACGGTTTTGTTCAGGCGGCCGAAGCGACGGCTTGGGTTCCAGATGGTTCGTCAGCATGGGAGTTATCAGTTAATTCCAGTCCAAATAGGAAAGCCAATGAAGATTATTCCAAGCGAAGAAAGACTCCAGACGGCACGCCGACAGCTGGATGTACCTATATCGAAGCGATCCTACGACCTTGGACGACGCGGAATGAATGGGCTAAAAATAAGCGAAACGATCAGATTTGGAGAGACGTCAAAGCTTTCGGGCTTGATGATATTGAGACTTGGCTTGAGACGGCACCAATTACATGGGCATGGTTTTCTGAGGAACTTGGATTTTTTCCGCACGGAATATGTACTGGCTTAACCTGGTGGCGTAACTGGGCGTCCCAAACGAATCCAGCGTTGACGCCGGAAGTCGTGCTTGCTGGTCGAACTGATACTGCAAGGAATCTTGAAGAGAGGCTTAGCTCAGTTGGTTCCATCACTACGGTTGCTGGAGCTTCGATTGAAGAGGTATGTGCCTTTATCGCTGCAACTGCCGTCAGCCTTGACTCGAAAGGCGGCGGGCAGATGTTGGCACGACTCGCATTCGTCGATGATGTATCTACATGGAGACAGTTGACAACTTCGGGTCAATCGCTCATTTTGGTTCCTTGCACACCCGAGTTAGCAAGTGAGATTCCCGCTGGTACTGTGCATAACATCTGTGTACCAGTCACATTCAATGAAGGCGCCGACGTCTCACTCTCAGCGTTGGATGCTGCTGAGGTAGCAGTTGCGCTGACGAGTGTCGGGGCCACAGACAAGGATAAGGCTGATGAACTCGGCAGACTCGCACGGCGAAGTTTGACTGCTCTGCGACGAAACTTGGCTGTAAAGGCCGTCCTGCATCGGCCGGCCTGGGCTGGTGCGAGTCTGTCTCGAAATTTCCGATCAATCTTGTTGGCTGGTTCCTTGGAAGATAACGTAGAAGGAGATCGATCGATTCTCGAAATACTCGCAGGAACCGATTATGAATTATTTAGAGAGGCTATTACGGGAATAGCTGATAATGCTGCTGATCCTCTGGTAATCCGCACTAGCGAATCTTGGCATCTTGTCTCACCGGTGAGTGCTTGGAAATTGCTGGTATCGAATCTAAACTGCGATGATATTAAGCGTTTCGAAGTCGTCGTCAATATGGTTCTCGCGGAGGTAGATCCGGCCCTTGTCTTACCATTAGACCAACGATGGAGAGCATTGATTGAAGGTAAAACCCGCCGCTATTCCAAGGACCTTCGTTGTGGCCTTGCTCGGTCGATTGCTTTATTGGCAATTTATGGTGAGACTATCATCGTTCCAGGTGGAGTAGCAGGATCGGATTTTGCAAACTATCTGGTTAAAAACCTACTCGAATTGGCGTCCATGGATGATACTGGAGAAGCGTGGCAATCATTGGCTGATATTTTGCCTCTCCTTGCTGAGGCTGGGCCGGACGCCTTCCTTGATGTGGTCAGTGCAGAAATAGCGGGTGATTCCCCATTATTGTCCATTATGTTTCAGGACGACGCCGACAAATTGGGAATCTTCTCGAGCGGCATTCTTTACAGAAATTTATTGTGTGCACTCGAGTGTGTTTCCTGGTCCCCTGATCACTTCGGACGTGCTGTATTTTTATTGGCAGGTCTTGACGAGATCGATCCGGGAGGGAATATGGCTAATCGTTCTGCAGCTTCTTTGGCTGCGATATTTTGCCCATGGTATCCTGGCACATCTGTCGATTCTGATCGGAGGATCGCAGTGCTCGACATATTACGTCGTAGGTATCCTGATGCTGCTTGGAAACTGGAGTGCAGCATGCTTCCTGATAGGAATGATATGCATTTTCAGATTAGCGCACCTGTGTTCAGAACCTGGAAGCCGGATGACTCATCTGTGACATACGGTGAATTCCGGAAGATGACGACCTTTGCAGTAAAGCGTTGTATCGAAGACGCCGGTGAGGACGCTCAGCGTTGGTCAACAATCCTTTCTCGCACGGTAGATTTGCCAGAAACAGATCGTGCACTAGTGGTGTATGCTCTCGAGTCTATGGCTGACCGGCCGCAAATTACTGATGAATTTCGTGAGAAGGTGTGGCGAACCCTGGTGGATCTCATTGGTTATCATCGAGAGTTTTCAGATGCTACCTGGACGCTTCCTGGTGGGGAACTAGACAAGCTCGATGCATTAGCAGCGCGATACCAGCCAGAATCTGCATATGCTTGTCTAGTCGGTCTCTTTCAATCATGGAATCCGTATATCAAAACTCACAAGCAAGATGATGATGAAGCCTATGACTGTGAGCTTAAGCGCCGACGTGTTGAAGCCGTAGAGATGATCGAGGCCGAAGAGGGGTTTGACGCCATTATGAGATTGGCGCGGGACGCGTTGGTTCCGGGGGCCGTTGGTATTTCTCTGGCGAACTTCGACTCGTTGTATGACGATGCATTGCTTAGCTGGCTAGCATCTGCGGACCTAGATCTCGTTAGAACTGCAATAGAGTACTTCTCCGCTCGTTATTCTGTAGAAGGTTTTTCCCTGGTTGAGAACCTCCTTAAACGGGATGGTCTTGCAGTCGATCAACGTGCTCGAATTCTGCTTGTTGCGAGCGATAACCTGACAGAAGCATGGGCTCTGGTTGCTGTAGACCCGGATCTTGAAACTTGCTACTGGGAGGAATTTAATCCATTCGTTTTGAGTAAAAATCTCGACAAGATCGATGAGATTCTTGAGTATCTGATTCGAGCTGGCCGTCACACCGATGTCTTATATCTTATGAGCGTGTATTTCAGCATTAATAAGGGTGGGCCGCGTCCCCAGGTGGCGCAACTCATTGTACGGGCGTTGGAAGGTCTTCTGGCGGATCAAGCTCGATCTGCGGCTGCTTGTAATCTATCGTCTTCTCATTTTCAAAGGATTTTCACCTATCTCGAGACTATGCGCGATCATCTTGAGCCTGACTGCCTTGTTCGATTGCAGTGGTCTTACCTTCGGGTCCTCGGCTATAATGCGAGAGTTCCAGCGTTATCTGAAAGCCTAGCTGCTGATCCTGCAAAGTTCGTCGAGCTCGTGTGTACTGTTTACCGTGCTCAATCGGGCGATGAGGGTGGAGAAATGACCGAGGACCCCGCTGGCAAGAAACAACGAGATGCTTCTCTGGTGAGCAATGCGTACCGCCTGCTTAATGCTTGGGATACGCCGCCAGGGCTTGTTGATGGCGTTATGAATGCCGAGGTACTTCAAGCCTGGCTTGATCGTGCGATGGAGCTTTTGGCCGAACGGGGCAGGACCGAGGTCGGTTTACAGCATATTGGTCAGGTTCTTGGGCACACCCCACCAGATGCTGACGGAACCTGGCCGGGTAACGTCGTGCGGGATCTTATCGAAGAAGTGCAGCTTGAGTATATAGAAACTGGTTTGTACCTTTATATTGTTAATGGTCGTGGAGTTACTAGTCGTGGTTTGGAAGATGGGGGCTATCAAGAGCTGAAGCTTGCTGAGGAATATCGAGATAAGGCTCAAGCGTTCGTGGATGTTGCCCCTCGGGTAGCTGGTTTGCTTAAGAGAGTTGCTGTTGCTTACGAAAATGAAGCGCGGCGGAATGAGGAGTCTGCAGAACGCTTTCGTTGCGGATTTTATTGAGCGCTATAAATTATGCTATATGATGAGTTTGTAGGGGTTAACTGTTTGATGTATTGTTTTTAACATCGCTTGATGGCTTATGGGGGCATGGGTGGGGTGGAATGGATTGTTTTCTCGGGTAGGTAACAGTTTTAGAATATTCCGCGGGGATGGGCCTTAAGGTTGGGTGTGAATAGCTTCGTCATGTTCCGATCTGGGGATTGTCATAAAATCACTCCTGAACCGAATGTTTTATCCAAACCAGTACTCACCCGGTACCCTTGACCCCATGACCGATTCTATTTCCGCATACGTATCCCTACCCGGCCAAACGGAGGAGGCTTTCACCCTCTGGCACTCCATCTTTGGCGGTGATCTTAACATCATCAAGTACGGCAATCAGCCGATGGAGGGCATGCCGTTCACCCCCGACCCCGAGGCCGTGGCTCACGTCACCCTCCGAACCGAGTCCTGGGGTATTGCCGGGGCCGATCAGGCCATGCCTAATGAGGAATACCCGGTGCGTGGCACGGCATATTCCTTGTTGGTGGAGGTGGAGTCTCCCGAGCGAGGCAAGGAGATCATCGAGCGCTTCCTGGGAGCCGGTGGTGAGATCAACATGCCTTTTGCCCTGGCTCCGTGGGGTGATTGGTATGGCCAGGTGTTTGATCCTTTTGGCGTGATGTGGTCGTTGAGCACCGCGCAGGCGGCGCAGGCAGCACAAACAAATCAGGAGGCCTGAGGGAAGAACTAGCTCGCCTCGAAACAGTCAAGGCAAAAGCAACACCCCAGAACCAGCGCGGGCAGGCACAAAACCAATGCCGCCCCGTCAGCCCACGCCCAGCCCGTCACTCCACCGGAACCACCAACTCCGTCACATTCTCCGCAGGGTCACCCTCTGGCTCGGGCATGGTCACATAGTTCTCCCAGTAGGGCATACCGGGCTTCAAGCCCTGTGCAGCCAAGCCCTCCATGAGCTCCGTCCACGCCTGGGAAAGCAGGTCATACCCGCCGCGCAGCGTGGCAGTGGCGCGCTGACCGCCGGGGAGTTCGCTGGTCTCCGCACCGGCTGCACGAAGCGCCTCGGAGATTGAGGTGGTTGAGGCGGCCGAGGAACTAGAGGCGCCGGAGGTATCGGAGGAATCAACAGGTGCCGCCACCGGGAATCCCACCTCCACGTCCAGCGCCTCCGGGGGAACGCCGTGGTAAAGGGCAAAGGCAGGGCCAGTAGGAATCAGGAGGCCGCGCTGAATCAAAGCACCGAGCGTCCCAAAGGCGGAGTCGAAGAACTCCTCTAATTCCGCAAAGGGAACCCCGGTACCTCGTACCACGACGGTGGGGGTGACCGGGCGGGAAAGCACGCGAATCTCAGAAATAATGCTCACCCGCCCCAGGGTAGCCGCGCCCCCGCCCGGCGGCACCCCAGCAGAACTACGTCTCAGCCCGGAACCACACCCAGAACCCCAGGAACCAGCCGCCAGAACAAAGAACCCCAAAAAAACCTACTCCCCCCGAATCAACTCCGCCGCCCGCTCTCCCATGAGCATGACGGTGATGTTCGGGTTCACGGCGGTCAGCTGCGGCATGGCGGAGGCGTCGCACACGCGCAGCCCCGCCACGCCCTTCACCCGCAGCTCGGAATCAAGGGGAGCCTCGGCGTCGTCCACCGCGCCCATGCGGCAGGAACCGGCCGGGTGGTACACGGTGTTGTGGGTCTTGGCCACGTACTCCGCGATCTCCTCGTCCGTTTGTACGTCCGCGCCGGGGAAGAGTTCCCGCTTCACGTACTTGGCCATCGCGGGCTGGGAAACGATCTCGCGAGCCTTCTTGATCCCTTCCACGGCGATGTGCATGTCGTAGCCTTCGGCGTCGGTGAAGTACCGGGGGTCCACCTTGGGCTTGTCGCGGTAGTCGCGGGAGCGCAGCCGCACGGTGCCGCGCGAGCGGGCGTGGGTGATGTTGGGGGTCAGCGCAAAGGATTCGTCCGCGCTGGGGTAACCGTGGCGGGCGGTGTGCATGTCAAAGGGCACGGAGCCGTAGTGCATCATGAGGTCGGGCAGCGGCAGGTCATCGCCGTCGATGGGGGTGAAGATGCCGATCTCCCACCATTGGGTGGCGTCCCTGGTCATGGGCTCGCTGGCCTCCCAGGAGATCACGGCCTCGGGGTGATCCTGGAGGCCGGAGCCCACGCCGGGGGAGTCCACCAGCACGTCGATGCCCACCGAGCGCAGGTGCTCGGCGGGGCCGATCCCGGAGAGCATGAGCAACTTAGGGGTATCAATGGCCCCGGCGGAGAGGATCACCTCGCGGCGGGCGCGCAGTTCGCGGCGTCGATTGTGCGGGTTATCGCAGTACTCCACGCCCACCGCGCGCGGCTCCTCAGAATCGGAAGCAAAGAGCACGCGGGAAACCCAGTGGTCGGTGAGCACGGTGAGGTTGTCTCGCTCGTCCATCACGGGGTGGAGGTAGGAGACGGAGGAGGAGGAACGAGTGCCGTCCGCCTTGCGGTTGATCTGGAAGAAGCCCGCGCCATTGACCACCGTCTCGCCCTCATTAAAGGTGGCGGTGGGGATACCGGCCTGCGCGCAGGCCTCCAGCAGGGCCACGCCCACGGGGTCATTCGGCGGCACGTCCATGAGGTGCACCGGGCCCTCGGTGCCGTGCTCGCCGCCGCGTGCGTTGTTTTCCAGGCGCTTGATCAGCGGCAGAATGGTCTTTGCGTTCCAGCCGGTAGCACCCAGTTCCTCCCAGAGGTCCATGTCCTCGGCGGGCGGGTGGAAGGCGATGCAGGAGTTATGGGAGGAGCAGCCGCCGAGCACCTTGGCGCGGGCGTGTCGCATGAAGGAGTTGCCGTTGTCCTGCGGCTCGATGGGGTAGTCCCAGTCAAAGCCGGATTCCAGGAGTTCTGGCCAGCGTTGTAGGTCCAGTACCTCCGCCTTATCGACGTCCGTGGGCCCGGCCTCCAGCAGCGCCACCGTCACGGTGGGGTCCTCGCTGAGCCGGGAGGCCAGGGCGGCACCGGCGGAGCCGCCGCCCACCACGATGTAGTCATAGGTTTGATCGGACATATTAATCCTCCTTCACGGGGAACCAGCCGGTCACGGCGGGTTCGGTGTTCTGGTAGATGTGCTTGGCCTCGCGGTACTCGTCCAGGCCGGTGGGGCCCAGTTCCCGCCCGGTGCCGGATTCGCCAAAGCCGCCCCACTCCGCCTGGGGGAGGTAGGGGTGGTAGTCGTTGATCCACACGGTGCCGTGGCGCAGCGCGCGGGAGACGCGGTTGGCCACCCCGGCGTTAGAAGTCCACACCGCCCCGGCCAGGCCGTAACGAGTGTGGTTGGCAAGCCGGATGGCCTCGGCCTCGGTGGAGAAGGTCTCCACGGTGATCACGGGGCCAAAGCCCTCCTCGATCACGGCGGGGTTCTCGGCGGTGCACTGATCGAGCACGGTGGGGGAGTAGAAGTAGCCGTTCTCGTGCTCGGGGCCGCCCCAATCGCCGCCCACGCGCAGCCGCGCCCCGGCGTCGATGCCGCGCTGGACGTAATCGGTCACCTTGTCCCGGTGCTCAGCGGAGATCAGGGGGCCGGTGTGCGCGGCCTGGTCGAAGGGCCCGCCCATCGTAATCTGCCCCGCGCGGGCCACCAGGGCGTCGGTAAAGCGCTCCGCTATGGAATCCTGCACGATCAGCCGGGTGCCCGCCGAGCACACCAGGCCGGAATCCAGGAAGCCGGCGTTGAGGGCGTTATCCAGGGCGGCGTCGAAGTCCGCGTCCGCGAACACGATGTTGGGGTTCTTGCCGCCCAGCTCCAGCGCCACCTTTTTCACGGTGGGCGCGGCGGCGGCCGCGATGGTGCGCCCGGTGACCAGGCCGCCGGTAAAGGAGATCATGTCCACGTCCGGGTGCTCGGAGAGCGGCGCACCGGCCTCCGCGCCCGCGCCGAGCACCAGGTTGGCCACGCCTGCGGGCAGGCCGAGTTTATCGAGCACGTCGATGATGAGGATGGAGGTGTGCGGGGTGAGTTCGGAGGGCTTAAGAATAAAGGTATTGCCCGCTGCCAGGGCCGGGGCGATCTTCCAGGCGGCCTGAAGCAGCGGGAAGTTCCAGGGGGTAATCATGCCGCACACGCCCACCGGCTCGTACACGATCCGGGAGATCACCGCGTTATTCCCCGCGTCCACCAGGCGGCCGGGGTGGTGATCGGCGATCTTGCCAAAGTAACGGAAGCAGGCGGCAATATCGTCCATGTCGCCCTCGGCCTCCACCAGGCGCTTGCCGGTGTCCAGGGCCTCGGCGCGGGCGAACTCGTCGCGGCGCTGCTTGATCTGCTCGGCCACCGCCAGGAGCAGGTCGCCGCGTTCGGCGGCCGGGCGGGCGGCCCACTCCCCGGCGTCGAAAGCCGCCCGCGCGGCGGCGATGGCGCGCTCGGTGTCCTCGCGGCTGGCCTCGGAGACGATGCCCACCTCGGAGCCGTCGGCCGGGCAGGTGATCGTGCGGGTGGCGTTGTTGGTGGCGCCCACCCACTCGCCGTTGATGTACAGGGTCTTAGTCATTCCTTTTCCTCCCATTCCTGCGGCGCGGCGGCATGAACCTCCCCGGTGGGGGTGCCGGCGTCGCCAGTAAGCGTCATGTAATTCAGGTGGGCCTCGTAGGCATCCAGCACATCCGCGATCACCTGATCGCGCGTGTAGCCCATGATGTCATGGCCCCGTGACCCCGTGGCGGAGAAGATCTCCACCCGGAAGTACACATCGCGCACCACGGCCAGGTTAGCGGCAAAGTTGGGCACCGCGTGGGCCACCGGATAGGCCTGGTACTTGAACTCATCGTGATCGGGGAAGCGCACCACCAGATCCGCGTAGGGGATGGGGTAATCCGGGTGCGTGCCGCAGTGGTACCGCACCTCCACGCCCAGTTCCTCCAACTCCGTGCCCACGGCTTCCAGCGCGGGCTGCGCGGTGTCCTCGATGAAGCGCGCGGTGTGTTCGGCGCTGGGGAAGGTCATCTTCTGGGTGAGGCGCTGCTTCCAGGAACCGCGTGGTTCCGCGGTGGGCTGCGCGCCGACGAGCGTATGGCGGCGCGCCTGCGCGGAATATCCCTCCGCGCGCAGCACCCGCCACAGGGAGAACATCAGCAGGTACAGCACCACGGAGAACGGCAACCCGATGAGCACCGTGGCGGCCTGAAGTGTGTATACCCCGCCGATGAAGAGCATGACCAGGGTGAGCAGGCCCGTCATCACCGCCCACACGATGCGCAGCCACGGTGGGCCATCCTGCTCCGTGGCGGAGGAATCACCGTTGTGCTCCGGGGCTTTCGACGTCATGGTGGCCATCACCAGCGAACCCGAGTCCGCCGAGGTGACGTAGAAGAGTAGGCCGGTGAGCACCGCCAGGCCGGTGGTCACGGCGGCACCGGGATACTGCTGCAAGACCTCGTAGAAACCCGAAGCGGGAGTGTCCACGATCCGCTGCGCCAGGGTGGGATCGGAGCCAAAGGCATCCAGGGCGGCGTTGCCGAACACGGAGACCCACAGCAGGATGAAACCGAAG
This sequence comes from Corynebacterium sp. 21KM1197, assembly GCF_033783015.1. Classification (NCBI taxonomy): domain Bacteria; kingdom Bacillati; phylum Actinomycetota; class Actinomycetes; order Mycobacteriales; family Corynebacteriaceae; genus Corynebacterium; species Corynebacterium sp. 21KM1197. Next base: position 840,464 of record NZ_CP123907.1, read on the forward strand.
GGAATAATCAGCACGCCCAGAATGAACTCGCGCAGGCTGCGGCCGCGAGAAATACGCGCCAAAAACAGGCCCACAAAGGGCGCCCAGGCGATCCACCAGGCCCAGAAGAAGAGCGTCCAATCCGCCAGCCACTGATCCGCCGGGTAGGCCTCCGTGCCCGAGGTATAGGCAAAGGTATTGAGCATCATCGAGGGGAAGGAACTGAGGAAGTCCCCGATGTTTTGCACCAGGGCGTCCAAAAGATGACTGGTGCGGCCGGAAAGGAGCACCCAGGCCATCAGCCCCACCGCCAGCACCACGTTTAATTCCGAAAGGCGGCGAATACCCTTATCCACGCCTGAGACCGTGGACACGATGGTGATGGCCACCGATAACACGATCAACGCCACCTGCACCGCCGTGCCCGTGGGCAGGCCAAACAGAAAGTTCAGGCCGTAATTAAGAAACACCACCCCGATACCCAGCGAGGTGGCCACGCCAAACACCGTGCCCAGGGTGGCGGCCACCTCTACGCCATCGCCCACCGGCCCGCGAATCCGCTTGCCAAAGATCGGGGCCAGCGCCGAGCGCACCGAAAGCGGCAGGTGATAGCGATACGCAAAAAGACCAAAGGCCATGCCCATGAGCGCATAGAGCGCCCAACCCGGCACGCCATAATGGAACATCGTCCAGATCGGGGCCATGCGCGCGGCCTCCTCGGACAAGGGGGAAACGTCCGGGGGAGTCAGATAATTGGTGGCTGGGCCGGATACCCCAAAGAACATCAAGTCCACGCCAATACCCGCGGCAAAAAGCATGGCCGCCCAGGTGAAAAGATTAAAGCGCGGCTCCGAATGATCCGGGCCTAACTTGGTGCGGCCAATCCGGGAGAGCGCCACCAAAAGCACAAAGGCCACCACGATTCCGGCGGTGAGAATGTAATACCAGCCGAGGTTGGTGGATACCCATTCCATCGCCCCGAAGATCACCCGCTCCGCCTGCCCCGGCGCTAACCACGCCCACACCACGAAGGCGAGAATGAGGGAGGCGGAGGTGGCAAAGACGGGGCGGTTCAGAGGGGAATGAGGCACAGGCGATTCCTTGGTCGGGGGTCGGGGAGCCGGACTTCAATTCCTTTCCACGGTAACGGAAGCCGTGGCTTGGCGCAGGGATAATGCTTGCCGACGCCACCCTAAGCCGGGGAGCGGGGTGGGGTGTGGGTGGGCGAGAGGTAGTTTAGAAAGTGGTCCAAAGGTAGCGTGTAATGCTGTGAACAGGCAATATGATGTTCGGATAGTGGACAGTATTTTGGACGAGTTATTTCCCTACATGGGAGCCTTGGCCTTGGAAGGGGCTAAGGGGGTGGGGAAGACTTCTACGGCCATGGAAAGGGCAGGGGAGGTGGTGCAGCTGACTCATCCAGAAGTTAAAGCACGGGTGGAGGCTTCCTTGCCAGAGGTGCTCCGGGTTGGCGAGCCGCTCTTGATAGATGAATGGCAACTTTATCCTCCGATTTGGGATGCGGTGCGTCATGAGGTAGATGAGGATTCGTGTGGGGGCCGTTTTTTGCTGACGAGTTCAGCGGGGCCTACAAGAGATGTGCGTATTCATTCCTGTGCAGGGCGCATAGTCCGAGTGAAAATGCGCCCTTTGGCTTTTGTTGAGCGGGGACTAGCGGCTCCTACCGTAAGTTTGGCTGCATTGGCTGAGGGGAGGCAAGGCAGGGTGATGGGAAAAACTGGTTGTGGTTTAGCTGAATATGTGCAGGAAATAGTGGGGTCAGGATTTCCGGGTATGCGCCATCTTCCGTCTAGAGCGCGCAAGGCTGCTTTGAATAGTTATATTGATCGCATTGTGCATCATGATGTGGATGAAGCTGGCTATGAAGTGCGCAGAACAGGGGCTCTATACCGTTGGCTATCGGCTTATGCGGCAGCGAGTTCTACCACTGCGAGTTATTCTAAAATTCTTGACGCTGCTACTCCTGGCGAATCGGATAAACCTGCCAAAACCACAGTTCTGGAATATTGGGAGACTCTAGAAAGAATTTTCATTCTAGAACCCGTGCCTGGTTGGGTTTCTGCTCTCACGCCGCTATCTCGATTGGTGCAGGCACCCAAGCATCAGTTGGTAGATCCTGCTTTGGCGGCCCGCCTCGTGGGGGTGGATGAAAATTCTTTACTTACTTATTCCGGCGGACGATTTGTTCCTAAGGATGGTTCCTTATTAGGAATGCTCTTTGAATCTCTGGTTACCCTTTCTGTTCGAGTGATGACTCAGGCAATAGATGGGCGGGTGTACCACCTACGCACCAAGGGGGGCCGCCAAGAAATAGGCCTCATCGTGGAGTTGGATAATCGCAAGGTGCTTCCCATCGAGGTCAAACTTAAGGAAGTCGTGGACGATCACGATGTCCGCCACCTGCACTGGTTAGAGGACAGGATTGGGGATCGGGTGGTGGACAAGGTGGTGGTGACCACGGGCAAGCACGCCTACCGCCGCCAAGATGGCGTGGCCGTGGTTCCCCTTGCTCTCCTCGGGCCTTAAAACTCTCCTACGGCACCCGGTGCGTCCACTCCGGCGTGCTGAACTTCTCGGCCACCAGTTTCTCCGCCGCCGCCATATCCTGAGCACTGAGTTCCCCGGTGCGGGAGGGGAAGCGGTTGCGGAAGGCGTCGATAAGCGCGGCGATGACCTCCTCCCGGCTCACGCCGGTCTGCCTGCGGAGCGGGTCCACGCGCTTGGCGGCAGAGCGAATCCCTTTATCGGAGATCTTCACCTTTCCTATGCGCAGCACCTCCATCATTTTCTCGGCGTCAATGTCATAACTCATGGTGGTGTGATGCAGTACCGCGCCGGAAATACGCTTTTGGGCCGCGCCGCCGATTTTGCCGTGATCCGAGGTAATGTCATTGATCGGCACATACCAGGCGTTTACTCCCAGGGATTGCAGCCCGGCCAGTACCCACTGGTCGAGGTATTCATAGGACTCCACGTAACTTAATCCCCGCACGGCGGCCTCGGGGACGTAGAGGGAATAGGTCACGCAATTGCCGCCCTCCATGAACATGGCCCCGCCGCCGGAAATGCGCCGCACGGGAATAATACCGTATTTTTCTACGCCCTCCTGGTCTAATTCATTGGAATAACTCTGATAAGAGCCAAAGACCACCGCGCGATCCTCCCAATCCCACAACCGCAGGGTGGGGCCGCGCCGCCCGGCGGCGACCTCGTGGAGCAGGTATTCATCGAGAGCCACGTTCAGCGGCGTGGACAGCGGGCCGGGGCGCAGCACCTCCCACTCGTAATCGGTGAGGTGGGTGGCTCCCACCACCGCGCGGCGGGTGGCGGTGGCGATGTCCTTGGTGGAAAAGCCGTGGAGTTGGGCCTGGAGCGGCGCGAGGGCGGAATCCAGGCGCTGCTGCAATTCCTCGGTGGTTTCGGTGATCTTCGCGCCGGTCAGCGCCGTGGAGATGGCGGGGAATGCCTCCTCCGGTTCAAGGAAGAAGTCGCCGGAAATGCGAGCTTGGGTGATGTGCTGGCCATCCTCGGTGATGTCCGCGACCACGAGTTTTCCGCCGGGAACCTTGATCTCAAAGTGATGGTTGGTGGGCATGGTTTTCATAGTAGGAGGGTTGCGGGGTGGGTGGGGTTCACTCCCGTCACTCAGTGGCGAGGAAAGGTGCGGTGGTGGGGCTGGTGGGAATCACAGGGGTAACACAGTGGCGAGGAAAGGTGCGCTTCTTGCGCTGTGGGGCGGGAGTGATTCACACCAGTCACGCAGAGGTGGGGGAATGTGCTTATCGACGCCCTTCAGCGCCCCTCGAAGCGTCGATAAGCATGGCGCACCAACGCGCCCAAGAGAACCATGAGCACCCCACAAGCGCCCAGGGCGATGAGGGGCCGGGTACCCACCAGTGCCGATTCTCCCCAGGAGGGCAGCGCGGCCAGCCACAACGGCGTGGTGGCCAGAACGTCGCCACCCAGGGTGAGGGAGAAGATGGTGAGTACCACCGCGCCACCCAGGGTGAGGGCCACGGAAAACCGCACCACCAGCAGCAACCAGAGCAGAACCAATACCGCTCCGGTGGCGCACCACAGCGCGGAGCGCAGCAGCGCCACCCGTGGCGATTCTCCGGCGATCACCGTGAGCACTGCCGCAATGAGGCTCATCGCGGCGGTCATGAGCAGGGGAAATGACGTGAATGCGCCCCGAAAAGCCGGGTTGTGGGTGACCGATACCTGCCAGGCCGGTGCCGCCCCACCCCAGGCGAGGATCACCGTGATGGCGGTGCCCAGGGGCAGGAACATAAAGGTGGTGAGCCCGGTAAGAACCAGCGGAGGATACGTGAGGGCGGCATAGAAAAGCACGATGAGAGTGAGAATGAAGAGCGGATACACCCCGCGCCCGCGCGGCACAGCGAATGCCGCGCGCAGGGCACCGGCAAAAGTAATGCGGGGAGCTTGGCCGGGGTGGTACACCATGTGAGCGGGGGAATCGGGTGGGGAAGAGGGGAGCCGCCGAGGCCGAGAAACCCGAGTGGGTTCATATACCAGCGCCGTTCCCGGGGATAGCGTCGCAAGGAGCACACAGGCCAAGAAAACCGGCCATACGTTCACTGGTTGTTCTCCCGCGTCCAGCGGAACTAGGTTGGCGTGGCTCTGAAGGCTGGGGAGCAGGAGCCGCACCGCCCAGGCGGGCGGACATAACCACCACAGCGGGGATTCCGCGGACATCGTGCCCAGAACCTGCCACGCCACGGCGGCCAGTAGCGCGGGGATCAGCCCAGCGGCCTTGGCGAGTAAAAGAAACAAACCGAGAATACCCAGTTGCCCTAGCCAACACAGCAGCCCGGCTCGGAGAATCACAGAAGTACTGCTGTACCCCCGAGCCACGGCGAATACCCAGGTGGTGCCAAAAGAGAGGGTCAGGAACACCCCGATCAAACCGGCCAGCACCAGCAGTTGGGCCGTGCGCGGGGCCAAGGGAGCAATGGGCCGCCACGGCGTGCCCCCGGAACGGGTGCGCCGTTCTCGCTGCACTACCAGCCCGGCAAAGAGCGTGGTCAGGGGCGCGGCCATGCCGGTGATGTAGAGGCCCTGCCAGTTCAGCAGCGACTGGACGCTGGGCCCGGAAGCAGCGGAAACATACCAGCCGGAAACCCCGCTGAGCGCGCCGATGAGGATTCCTAGGAGGGGTAGCCACATCACGGAACTGCCCTTGGTGCGTAGCGTTTCCGCACGCAGGCAACGGAGAAGAAGCATCAGTTGTTCCCCTTTCCCGCCAGGGTCAAGGAAAGAAACCGAGACTCCAATTGCCCCGGAGGGGCGAAGTCGGCCAGGGTGCCGGAGTAGGCCGTGCGGCCCTGGGATAAGACCGTGAGGTCATCGGCCATGTGGGCCACCTCGTCGAGTTGGTGGGAACTCATCAGCACCGCGCCGCCGCGTGCGGCCCACTGGCGCAGGAACTCCCGTAGTTCCACGGTGCCCTGGGGGTCAAGGCCGTTGTGGGGTTCGTCGAGAAGCAAAACCTCCGGCGAACCCAGCGTGGCGATGGCTAGCGCCAGACGGGCTTTCATGCCGGTGCTGAATGCGGACGTGTGCTTGCGAGTATCGGGTAGGTCCACGGTGCCCAGGGCTCGGTGGGCTTCGCTGCGGGGCAGGCCAAGCAGGTGACAATGAATCATGAGGTTATCCACCGCGGAGAGGTGTGGGTAGAGCGCGGGGCCATTGATACTGGCGCCGATGTGACGCAGGCTGGCCCGCGTGCGTGGTTTTCCCAGGACGGTGACGGAACCGGAATCGGGGGTGATAAGCCCGAGCATGGCACGGTAGGCCGTGGACTTGCCCGCGCCGTTGCGCCCCACGAGGGCGTGGACGCGACCGCGCCGGGCGGTGAGGTGGAAGCCGCACAGGATGGGCGTGCCGCCGAGATTCACGGCGAGATCCCGGCAGGAGAGGGCGGAATTATCTATCATGCCGCCGATTCTGGCGGGGAATCGTGGCCGTGAGATCCCCGCCGAGGGGGAAATATGGGCGGAGATTTATCCCCCTGGGGGAGGAGCGCCGAGGCTTGCCCGATGAGCGAGCAGCACCAACGCCACACGGTTGCGGCAGTGGAGTTTGGCGAGCAGGTTCGAGACATGGGTTTTTACCGTGGCAGGGCCGATAAAGAGTTCTTGGGCGATCTCCGCGTTGGTATGGCCCGCCGCGATAAGGGAGAGAATATCGAGTTCGCGCGGAGTGAGCAGGCTTAGACCCTGGCGTTGCTGTGGCGATAACTCCGATACCCCGGCCACGGCCTGCCGGTATGCGCGGAAAAGGTGTCCGGTGGCCCCGGAACTGAGTACGGACTCGCCGCGGGCTACGGCACGGATAGCCTGGGTGAGTTCCTCCGGTTCCGCGTCCTTGAGCAGGAACCCGGCGGCCCCGGCCTCAATGGCTTCCCGCATGAGGGATTCCTCATTAAAAGTAGTGAGGATCAGCACCGTGATTCCGTGTTCCACCAGGGCACGGGTGGCCTCAATGCCGGTGACCTTGGGCATACGAATGTCCAGTACCGCGACGTCGATGAGGTGCTGGCGCGCGGCATCGAGGGCCTGGGAGCCATCGTGGCAGGTGGCCACCACGGTGATGTCCGATTCCGCGCTCACAATGGTGCTTAGCGCGGAGGCCAGCAGTGGTTGATCGTCCGCGATGAGGACGCGCAGAGGATTAGTCATGGGATACCTCCGCGAGGGGTAGCAGCGCCGATACTCGCCAGCCGTCTGCGGTGGGGTGGGCGTGGAACTCACCGCCCAGGGATTCGGCCCGCTCCCGCATACCAACGACCCCCACCCCCGTACCGGAGGAACTTGGCTTCGGCGCGCCGGTGCTGGTGATGGTCAGGCGCAGGGCGCGCGGCTCCCGCGTCAGGCGATAGTCCACGATGGTGCTAGGCCCCTGGTGACGCAGTGCATTGGTGAGAGCCTCGGCGCTGATTCGGTGCAGTGCCAGGGAATGTTGCGCTGGGAGCGTGGAAAGAATATTCGGTGGATACTCTGCCTTAATCGCCAGTCCCGCCGAGCGGAACCGTTCGAGGGTTTCCGCCAGGGTGCTGGGGTGCGCGACGGTCTCATGGACATTACGCAGCGTGGCGACAATCCCGCGCACCTGGGCGAGGGCCTCCGTACTGACTTCGCGTATGGTGCGCAGGGACTCCACGGCGGCAGTGGGATTGACGCGCGAGGCCACGATCCCCGCCGAGGATTGCACGGTAATCAACGTGAGGTTATGGGCCAGGACGTCATGAATCTCCTGGGCGATGAGGACGCGCTCGTGTTGGCGGGCGGCGGCCTGCGCGGCGGCGGCCTCCTGTGCCCGGTGGTGTTCCTGGTGGCGGCGGTACAGCGCCCACAGGTAGGCCAATCCCAGGAGGAGCCAGTGCAGGGCTAGGGTGGCAAGAAAGCTGGTCCCGGAGCGGTAGCGTAGATCGTTCGTCTCGGCGAAAACCCACATGGCGGGGCTAAGAAAGCTGCCCGAGAGGCAGAACAACAGAACACCCACCCCCACGCGGCGGTCCCCCAGGTACCGGGTGGTGGAATACACCGCCAGCGGAGCGGCGAAGAGATAGGGCGGTATGCCGGTATTGGCGGGCAGCGCCACCAACACGGAGGCCGCCCACCCGGCAAGCAGCGCGAGGAGCGCCAGGGCGGCGGGGAGCACGTGGGTGCGCCAGAGGAGGAGCGCCGGCACGAAGCCCAGCGCGAGCACCGCCTGAGCGCATAACACCGGGGTGGGGTGTTCCACGGCGATGAGGAGATAGACCAGTGCCGTGAGCGCCCCGAGTCCGCCCAGGGCGGCGTCGCCCCACTTAATCCCCATCACCCGTGCCTTCCACGAACTGCGCCAGATACCGTCCGGTGGTGGTGCCGGAGGCCGCGAGGCGGGCGGGGGTACCGCTAAACACCACCTGGCCACCCTGGGAACCGGCACCGGGGCCGAGGTCGATCACGTGATCCGCCCGCGCGATCACGGAGAGGGAATGTTCCACCACGATCACGCTGATTCCCTGATCCACCAGGCGATCCAGCACGTTCACCAGGTTCTCCACGTCCGCCAGGTGCAGGCCGCGCGAGGGTTCGTCCAGGATGTACCGGGTGGCTTTGTCCGCCATGTGAGTGGCCAGTTTGAGGCGCTGGCGCTCGCCGCCGGAAAGTTCCGTGAGTGGCTGACCAAGGGTGATGTACCCCAGGCCCACGTCGTTGAGCCGCTGGCAGATCTTGGCGGCGGCCGGAACCTTGGATTCCTTGGCGGCAAAGAACTCTGCGGCCTGGGTGGCGGAGAGTTCCAGCACGTCCGCGATGGTGAGGCCACCAAAGGTGTATTCCAGCACGGATTCCTCGAAGCGGCGGCCCTCGCAGACCTCGCACGGGCTGGCCACCCCTGCCATGATTCCTAGATCCACGTAGATCACGCCCGCGCCCTTGCAGTGGGGGCAGGCACCGTCGGAGTTGGGGGAGAAGAGCCCGGGTTTGACGCCGTTGGCCTTGGCAAAGGCCTTGCGGATGGGGTCGAGCACCCCGGTGTAGGTGCCGGGGTTGGAGCGGCGGGACCCCTTGATGGCGCTCTGGTCGATGTACACGGTGTGCTCGTCGCGCGGCAGGGAGCGCACCAGGGAGGATTTGCCGGACCCGGCCACGCCGGTGATTGCGGTGAGCACGCCCAGGGGAACGTCCACGTCCACGCTTTGGAGGTTGTTGTGCCGCGCGCCGCGAATTTCTATAACGCCCTGCGGCTCGCGCACCTGGGCCTTCAACCGGCCGCGATCAAAAAGGTGCTGGCCGGTGATGGTGCCTGCGGCCTCCAGGCCGGAGACGGGGCCGGAATAACACACCGTTCCGCCCTGGGTACCGGCTCCCGGCCCCATGTCCACCACGTGATCGGCCGTGAGAATGGTCTGCGGATTGTGCTCCACCACCAGCACCGTATTGGACTTATCGCGTAGGCTCCCCAGCAGCGCGTTCATCTTCTCCACGTCGTGCGGGTGCAGGCCCGCGGTGGGTTCGTCGAACACGTAGGTGATGTCCGTGAGCGCGGAGCCCAGGTGGCGCACCATCTTGGCGCGCTGCGCCTCACCCCCGGAAAGCGTGGCGGTGGTGCGATCCAGGGTGAGGTACCCCAGCCCCACGGAAACGAAATTATCGAGGGTGGCGCGCAGGGCGTCGATAAGCGGCGCGAGGTTGGGGTGCTCTAGCCGCGCGGCCCACTCGCGTAGTTCCGTGATCTCCATGTTGCACAGATCCGCGATGTTTTTGCCCTCGATGGTGGATTCCAGGGCGTGCGGGGCCAGACGGGTGCCGCCGCAGGCGGGGCAGGCGATAAACGTGACGGCGCGATCCACAAAGTCGCGGATATGTTTTTGCATTCCCTCCCGATCCTTCGCCAGCATGGAGCGCCGCAGGCGGGGCAGGAGGCCCTCATAGGTCATGTTCATTCCGGCTATTTCCATCTTGGTGGGTTCCTTTTCTAAGAACTCCGCCATTTGCTCCTTATTAAAGGAACCGATGGGCTTATCCGCCGGGAACAGGCCGGATTCCGCGTACATGCGATACGCCCAGCCGCCGGTTTTATAACCGGGTACCTTGAGCGCGCCGTCCTGCAAACTCAAGGAGGAATCAAAAACCTCATCGAGGTCAAAGTCCGTCACGCGGCCCGTGCCATCGCACTCCGGGCACATTCCGCCGGTGCGGTGAAAATCCTGGCGCTCCTTTTTACCCCCATTGACGGACATCGCCCCGGAGGCGCTCACCGAGGGCACGTTAAAGGAATACGCGCCGGGTCCGCCCGCGCTCGGGGTGCCCATGCGGGAGAAGAGGATGCGCAGCATGGCGGTGGCGTCGGTAGCCGTGCCCACCGTGGAGCGCGGATTGGCCCCCAGCGGCTCCTGATCCACCACGATGGCGGTGGTGATCCCCTGGAGCACGTCCACGTCCGGCCGGGGTAGGGAGGGCATAAACCCCTGGACAAAGGAGGAATACGTCTCATTGATCAGCCGTTGCGATTCCGCCGCGATGGTGGAAAACACCAGCGAGGACTTCCCCGAACCGGACACCCCCGTGACCACCGTGAGCGTGCGTTTGGGCAGTTCCAGATCGACTCCGCGCAGGTTGTGCTCGCGCGCGCCGATGATCCGAATGGTCTGGTGGAGGTCGTTTGTGGCCATGCCCGCGATCCTACTAGGTGGGTGGGACGGGCTATGTTCGATAGATATGTCTGATACTTACGACGCCACCCCGGCGGACACCCAGCCCGAAAGACCCCCGCGCCCAGGGCGCACCCGTGCCTTTCTGCGGGAGGTGACCTACCCGCACAGCATTCATCCGGCCCTGGTGCCCGGCGTGAGCGTGGAGGATCAGAAGATTCGCTACCGCATCGACCGCCCCATCACCCTCAGCGTGGGCGGCCTAATCCTGGCGTTCGTGGCCTGGGGCGTGCTCGCGCCGGAGCAGGTGCTGCGCGTCTCCACTGCCGCGCTGGACTGGGTCATGCTCAACCTCGGCTGGGTATTCAGCAGCCTGGCGATCGGCCTGGTGGTATTCCTGTTGGCCCTGGCGCTGTCTCGGTATGGCCGTATCCCCCTGGGACTCGACGGCGAGGAACCGGAATACTCCACGCTCTCCTGGGCCGCCATGCTCTTTGCCGCAGGCATCGGCATCGCCATCATCTTCTTCGGTCCGTTTGAGCCGATGAGCTTCTACCTCAGCCCCCGCCCCGGGGCTTACGACGCCGCCTCCGACGACGCCGTGCTGGGTGCGCTCGCCCAATCCGCCCTACATTGGGGGATGAACGCCTGGGCGATCTATGCGGTGGTGGGGCTGGCGGTGGGCTACGTTTCCTACCGGCGTGGGCGCGTGCCCCTGATGAGTTCCATTCTCATGCCGCTCCTGGGGAACCGCCCCACCACCTCCGTGCCCGCGCGGATCATCGACTCGCTGGCGATCATTGCCACGCTCTTTGGCACCGCCGCCTCCCTGGGTATCGGTGCCCTGCAAATAGGCACCGGGGTGGAGGTGGTCAGCGGTTGGTCGCGTGAGGGAAACGCACTGGCCATCGCGGTGATCGTGGTGCTGACCATCGGCACCATCGCCTCGGCGGTATCCGGGGTGGCCAAGGGAATCCGTTGGCTCTCCAATATCAACCTCGTGTTGGCGTTGGGCCTGGCGCTCTTTTTCTTCATCGTCGGCCCCACGGCCTTCCTCATCAATATGCTGCCCGGCGTGTTGGTGACGTACCTGGGCTCCGCGCCGGACATGTTGGCGGCCAACATGGGGCAGGGGGAGGATATGCAGCAATTCCTTTCCAGTTGGACCACCTTTTATTGGGCGTGGTGGGTATCCTGGTCACCCTTTGTGGGGGTATTCGTGGCCAAGATTTCCAAGGGCCGCACCATCAGGCAATTCGTATTCGGTGTGCTTTTTATCCCCTCCACCATCATTATTCTGGCCTTTAGCATTCTGGGCGGCACGGCGATCTGGTTGCAGCGCCGCGACGGGAGCATCGCTCCCGGCAACGACCCCGCAGCGTTGCCCAACCCGGAACACATCTTCTTTGTGGTGCTCGATCACCTCCCCGGGGCGCAGATCGTGGCGCCCATCGTGATCGTCATGCTGGCGGTATTCTTCATCACCACCGCGGATTCCGCCTCCCTGGTCAATTCCCAGCTCTCCCAGCAGGGAAACCCGCAGCCGCGCCGTGCGGTTACCGCGTTCTGGGCGCTGTGCATGGCGGGAATCGCCGTGGTGATTCTGCTCAGCGGTGGAGATAACGCCTTGAAGGGACTGCAAAACCTCATTACCATCACCGCCTTGCCCTTTGCCCTGATCCTGGTGGGAATGGTGGTGGCGCTCCTGCGGGAACTGCGCCACGATCCCGCCGCGATCCGGCAGGACTATCAACGCCGCGCCGTGGCCAACGCCGTGGTGCACGGGGTGCGGGAATACGGGGATAACTTTGCCCTGGCCGTGGAACCGAGCCGGGAGGAGGAGTATGCCACGGGGGCGGACTTCGACTCCGCTGCCGAGGAGGTGGTGGAGTGGTACGCGCGCACCGATGAGGAGGGTAACCGCGTGGGCTATGACTATGAGACGGGGGAGTATCTGGAGGAGCCGAACGACGGGCCGAATCGGGGCTGAGGCTTTGCGCCTGGTTGGGAGTTGGGTTTCTTAGGGGTGGGGTCGGGGGTAACGAGGGGGTATTTTTGGGTGTGGCCTTGTGTGCGGGGGAGGTGGTGGCTCCGGTGGCCGCGCCTGCCGGGGTGGCCTGGGGTTATAGGAGAATCTGCGGGTGGGGCTGGAATATCCTATGATTTGTACTAAAAACTTTAGAGGAAAGTATTGTGTCATTATTTCCCTCCGTGTATCGTCATGTTCAGCACTCGAAAGTATGGGTGCAATCCAGCCCAAGTTGGCGGTCGGGTGCCGCCCCAAGTGTTAGGAGGTTGCCGTGGTGAAGAAAAAGATTGCGGGAACTATGATCTCCATTGGACTTGTCTTTGGCATATTGGTGCCAGTGGTTCATGCAGAAGAATTGGTGTCTGATTCTGTGGCGGAGACTGATTATGCAGGATATGATTCCGGCGTCTTGAAGGAGGTGAGGGAAAATTCTAACTCCCGTCCGTTCCGGTTCCTTTCTGTGGGTAAAAAGATAGCCCACCCGTATGGTGGAGGAAGATGGGAATATGGATTCTGGCAAGACAGGGTTCGATCCTATTTCAATCATTCCAGCCGGTGTCATGGAAGTACCGTGGTGCTGAATGGGCATAAGGTGCGAAGTATAGATACTGCTCCTGGGAAGTTTTCGGATGCCTCTAAATGGGCCTATAACCTTCCCAATTCTCGCGATGAGTACTACTATAGATTCTGCTGACTAGATGGCGGTCGGGTCGTGCTTGTGTGGAGTGCGGCTTGGCCGTTTATTTTTACTGTTGCTAGCAGTAGGGGTATTTCTTTTATGGGTAGATATATTCAGCGGGTAGTTATTATTCTGTGCGGGGTTATCGTCGCTGCTATTGTCTCCATGCTGGCGCTTCTGGTAACGGAACTCGATGATAGAAATGCCGCCCTCGCGCTTAATCCCGCCTATATTGCGGAGATCGACTTCTCTGAGAGTGATGTTCCGGCGGCCCGGGCGCACAAGCGCCTGGTGGAATTGAACGAGGAATGGGGGCTTGGCCTGGTGAAGCCGCTTCGTCGTTCCACATCGGAGACGTTTGTGTTCTTCGAACATGGTGCGGAGGGGATACCGGGGGAGGTTCCGCGCATGGACGGTTCCGTCTCCGCCGCCGCCTCGGTAGCGGCGCTGGAACATTCGGTACCGGGTGGCGTTTACCTCGTGTTAGAACGTGGCGCTGACTTGGAGGGCTTTTCTCACGGGCTCCGTGAGATGGGCGCGGAACTAAGCCGCGTCGAGGAGGTTTCGGTGGGCGGTATCTTCCGCTTTTACCTGGTGCAGCAGCCGATGATTTTGTTCTCCATTTTCGCCCTGCTGCTCTTGCTTGGGGCCCTCACGGTGTACTGGGTGGGAGTGCGGGGGAGGCGCCGCCAGCAGGAACTATTCTTTGGGCAATCGGCCCGTTTGATCATCGCTCGGGACGTTCTCACCCTCACGCTTCCTTTTGTTCTGGTGCTGGCATTGGGAGGGGCGGTGCTCTTTTTCTCCGTGGATTCTCCCTTTCATCGGGCGGTGCTGCTGGTAGTGCTAAAGATCTATCTCTTCCTCATCGGTGCGCTTCTCACCCTTCTGTTCTTTGCTCTGTGGATGGTTAGGCCCCGGGTGAAAGCGGCGGGGAGCCGCACGGCGTGGATGGAGCGGCTGCGTCCGCTTATCTTCCCATCGAAGGGGCTGGCCATCGCGTGTATTCTCTTGGCCTTTCCCTGGGTGATCTTGGCCTATTCCGATTCCACGTCGGCGCGGCGGGCGCATGACATCGCCTACCGTATTGAGCCCTTTGCCGGATTCGGTGTGGTGGATATGCCCAACGAGGATTTTGAGAATAATCTTGCCGATTTTGGCGAGGTAGTCCTGGATTTGCAGCGGGAAGGCTCTGCGGTGTTCAGTTACCTGGCTCCGCCCATGTCCGTGGGGCTATCGGAAGAGGATAGCGCGCTGGGCTTTGCTAATACGCCGTGGTTGGAGGCGGTGGATTTTTCCGGCCGGGTGGATAGCGATGAGGTGGTGACCTGGGCGGGGTTGCCGCAAAAGTATCGGGAAAGTATCCCGGCGGAGATTTGGCTGCGGGAGAGGGATACCCCGCCGGAGGAGTGGAGGTATCACATCGTGAGGTCCGGTTCCGGAATTGGAATGTTATTGCCCAATATGAGCGGGGTGGAGTTGGTGCACGATATGGTTTTGGTGGAGGTGCCCAGCATTGCGGACTTTAACGATAGTTTCCTCACCTCCGCGCTATCTATGGGGAATATCGTGGCGAGGGATATAGACGAGGCATACCGCGCGCGGGATAGCAGTGAAATTGGGGAGTATATTTCCGTTTATTATATTGGAGAGAACGCCATGTACATCGCTAAGATGTTGGAGTATCGTGAGCGGATCATGGTTATTTCTTTCGTGGTTCTTGTGATTGCTTTTGTGGTGTTGCTTCTGAGTGTGGCGGCGGTTGATTCGGCGCTTAACGCCAGGCGGAATATGCTGCGCAATCTCGCGGGCTATTCCCTGTGGGGAATATCCCTGTCTTCTGTACGCGCGGACATGATCGTGATTTCCTTGTCGATGGTGCTTTCTGCGGCGGTAGCCGCGATCTTTGGAAATCACGGCATTGTTTTTCTTCCCGGCGTGGCGGTCGGCCTCACGCTCGTCTCCGTATTGGTGTATCTGGTTATGGCAAAGAGGACGGTCGCAGCCGCCATGCAGAGGAAGATCTAAGGAAAGGGGAGAATAGACATGATGATTCGCGGCGAGGAATTAGGATTCTCCTTTGGGGATAAGCGGGTGTTTGCGGGGATAAGCGTGGAGGTACATCCCGGCGCCATCACCGCCTTGGTGGGGCCCAGCGGCAGCGGAAAGACCGTTCTGCTGCACACCCTGGGCGGTATGATCGCTCCCGATCAAGGGGCGGTGTACGTGGACGGGGAGGAGGCCTCGGCGTGGCCCGATTCCCGCAGGCTCCGTTTCTGGCGGGAGTCTGCCGCCTTTATCCAACAGGATTATGGCGTGGTGGAGGAGGAAAGCGTGGCCTTTAATATCACCATGCGCAGTTCCCTGTGGGGCCGCACGATCATTCCTGATCGCCCCAAACTCGAAGAGGCGCTAGAGCGCGTGGGATTGACAGGCCGGGCAGCGGAGACCGCCGCGCGGCTGAGCGGTGGGGAAAAACAGCGCGTGGCCATTGCGCGGGCGCTGTATAAGGGGGCCCGGGTGTGGTTTGCCGATGAGCCCACGGCCTCGCTGGATGCGGATAACCAGATGCTGGTGCGCACCTTGTTCCGGGAGGCGGCGGAGAGCGGGGCCGCGATCATCGTGGCCACGCACGATCTGGACTTTGCCCGCAGTTGCGAACAGCGCGTGCAACTGGCTTCACGGCGATAAAGTCCCAGGAGAAAACCGCCCCTAAGCCTCCTCGGCCTCTAGGAAGCGCTGCCACTTTGGCCACTCGCGGGCGGACTGCAGGGCCCCGCGATCAAAGGAGCCCTGCAATTTCTTCCCGTTGAGTTCCGTGGAGGCCACCAGCCTGCCGGAGGGGAAGAAGAGGTAGGCCCGTCCCTGCTTTTTCAGCTCCATAAGCCGCGCGATGGTGCGGTTATATCGGGTGTGGCGGGTAATCAGTCGCTCGGCCACCACGGGGTAGTCGCTGAGCAGGTTGCGCAGCAGTCCCGGCCGCTTGATGGGGGCCTTGGTGTAGCCGCGCGGGTGGGTGAGCACCACGAAGAAGCGGGTGTAGCCGTCGGCCTCGGCAGCGTCGAGGGGAATGCCGCCGGAGGGGCCAAGCGCCCCGTCCACGTAGGAGACGCCGTCGATCTCTGGCAGGGGCATGAGCAGCGGCAGGGTGGAGGAGGCTCGGGTGCAGGCCAGGAGGGATTCGGCGCTGTCTACGTCGGAGCGTCCCCAGTACACGGAGCGCCCGGAGTGGGCCTGCACCGCCCCGATGCGGAACTCGGTGGCGTTGCGGGAGATGGCGTCATAATCCAGCGGGCCGGGCAGGTTGAGGGTGGGGGCACGGCCGTAGATGTACTCGGCGTTGAAGTAGCCGCGTCCGCGCAGCAGGGAGGCCATGCCGCCAAATTGGGGGTCGGCGGCAAAGTCCACAAAGCTGTGACGGGCGCGTTCGCGCTCGCCGGAAAGGTAGTTCACGGTGTGGGTGGCTCCGGCGGAGATCCCGCCCACCCAGCCAAAGCGCACGTCCTCCGCCAGCAGCCTGTCTACCACTGCGGCGGTGTAGGAGGCGCGCATTCCACCGCCTTCGAGGACGAGTGCGGTCTTGGGGGCGTGAATCGTCATGGTGTTCCACGGTACCCGTTTGGGCGCCGCAAGGTAGCACTTTGCGGCCGCGGGCAATGATCCCGCTCACAGCAAACAAATACCCGTGCAGGTGGGTAACGTAAGGCAGAACTAAGGGGTACATTGCCTTGTATGACCTCTTCCACGGCTCGGGTGAGCACCGATCGCCCCGCGCGCTATGCCAAGCAGATGGCCGATCACTTTGGCCGCAAGATCACGGCTCATTGGGACGAGGGCACCGGCCAGGGGGCGCTGATCTTTGATAACCCCGAGCGCCCGGTGCGTGGCGAGGTATCCCTGGTGGCGGGCGAGGGGGTGTTGCTCATGCACCTGGAATCTGAAACGGAGGAGCAGTGCGCCACCTTGGAAAAGGTGGTGGCCATTCACCTGGTGCGCTTTGGCCGCAAGGATGAGTTGGCGGTGCGGTGGCGGCGCGCCGGGGGTGAGGAGGGGAGCGCCTGGGGAGTGGAGGATCTGGATTAACGGGGAGTTTCGCCTACAATAACGGCGAGAAAGACATCAAAAACACGGGTGCCCGGAGATCGACCGGGCTGAGATGTTGCTGCAAGTAACAAACCGTATGAACCTGATCCGGTTAGTACCGGCGCTAGGGAGGATAAATATGGCTCATCGTGTGCAACAATGGCGCGTGGTGGACATCGTGGTGGCCGCCGTGCTGGGCCTGGCTTGCGGGCTGATCTTTGTGGTGTGGAACCAGGCGGGCACGCTGTGGCTGGAGGCGATGAACGCGCTCACCCCGGGGCTGGGTGGCCTGGCCACGGGCGTGTGGCTGATCGGCGGGGTGATCGGCGGGTTGGTGATCCGCAAGCCGGGGGCGGCGCTGTTCACGGAGCTGCTGGCGGCGGTGGCCTCCGCGCTGCTGGGCAGCCAGTGGGGCTGGTCCACCGTGTACTCCGGCCTTGCGCAGGGCTTGGGTGCGGAGTTGATCTTTGCGCTCTTTATGTATCGCTCCTTCAAACTCCCCACCGCCATGCTGGCGGGCGTGGGCGCGGGCATCGGTGCCTTTATCTTGGAACTGTTTAGCGCTGGTCACCTGGCGCGCTCCCTGGAATATAACGTGATTTACCTGGTGTGCCTGATCATCTCCGGGGCGCTGCTGGCCGGTGCCCTGGGCCACTGGCTGGTCAAGGCCCTGGCGCGCACGGGGGCACTGGATCGTTTTGCCGCCGGGCGCGAGGTGCGCGGCACCGTATGACGGCGCGTGGCATGACGGAACAAGAACAACGAGGCAGAATCCGCGCCCGGAACTTCTCCTGGCGGCACGCCACCCGCAGACAACCGGCGCTGCGCGGCATCGACCTGGATATTTCCCCCGGAGAGAGGATCATTCTCACCGGGGATTCCGGTGCGGGCAAGTCCACCCTGCTCGGCGCGATCGCCGGGCTGCTCGGCGGCGAGGAGGATGGTGAATCCGCAGGCGCTCTGGAGGTTGATGGCGTGGTGGGCCTGGTTCTCCAGGACCCGGACTCCCAGGTGATCTCCAGCCGCGTGGGCGATGATGTGGCCTTTGGCTGCGAGAACTTGGGTGTACCCCAGGAGGAGATATGGCCCAGGGTGCATCGGGCGCTCGACCTGGTGGGCCTGCGCCTGCCGCTGGACACCCCCACCCGCTATCTCTCCGGCGGGCAAAAGCAGCGCTTGGCCCTGGCCGGGGTGGCGGCGATGGGTGCGGACGTGGTGCTTCTCGATGAACCCACGGCCAACCTTGACCCGCAGGGCTGCGGGGAGGTGCGGGGGGCCGTCGATAAGCTGGTGGCGCACACCGGGGCCACGGTGCTGATCGTGGAACATCGCCCCGAGCTGTGGCGCGACCTGGCCACGCGTTGCCTGCACTTGGGGGAGGACGGGATACGGGAGATCACCCCGCAGCAGTGGCCGCGCCGCCCGGAGTTGGCCCCGGCCCGCCCGCAGGCGCGGGAGAACCCCGCGCTGCTGCGCACCGAGGGGATCGTGACGGCGGCGGGCCCGGCCCCCGACCTGGCGCTGCCGCGGGCGGCCTCCACGGTGATCACCGGCCCCAACGGCGTGGGAAAGACGCAACTGGCGATGGTGCTGGGTGGCCTGGACGCCCCGCGCGCCGGGCGGCTGCACCTGCACCCCGACCTCGCCCAGGGGCTGAGCACCCCGCCGCATCGCTGGCGCTCCAAGGACCTGGCGCGGCGCATCGGCACGGTGTTTCAAAATCCCGAGCACCAGTTTGTGGCCCGCACGGTGGAGGAGGACCTGCTGGTGGGCGGGCCCGCTGAGCGCGCGGAGGAGCTCATGGCGCGGCTGCGCTTGGGGCACCTGCGCAAGGCGAACCCGTACACGCTCTCCGGCGGGGAGAAGCGCAGGCTATCCGTGGCCACGGCCCTGATGGGAAGCCCCTGCCTGCTGGTGCTCGATGAACCCACCTTTGGGCAGGATACGGGCACCTTTGTGGAACTCACGCTGCTGCTGCGCGAACTCACCGAGCGCGGTACCACGGTGGTATCCATCACGCACGACGCGGACTTCGTGCGCACCCTGGGCGATCACCACGTGGAGATCCCCGCGCGCGTCGATAAAGCCGCCGAGGAGGAGCAACGATGAACCTGCTGCGTGGCGTCAATCCCGTTACCCGCGTGGCCGCGATGATGGTGGCCACCACGCCGCTGCTGCTCAGCCTGGACTGGCTCTCCGCGCTCGTGGCGATCATAGGCACGTTCCTGCTCGCGCCCCTGTGTGGCGTGGGCTGGGGCGCGCTGCTGCGCCGCAGCCTGCCGCTGCTGCTTATCGCCCCGATCACGGGTATCTCCATGCTGCTGTATGCGCGCCCCGGAGGGCGGGAGTATTTCTCCTTCCTCGCCATTCACATCACGGATAATTCCCTGACGCTTAGCCTCGCCATCGTGCTGCGCGTGCTGGCGCTGGGCCTGCCGGTGATGGTGCTCTCCGCCCGCGTCGATCCCACGGACCTAGGCGATGGCCTCGCGCAGGTGGCGCGCCTGCCCGCGCGCTTCGTCATCGCCTCGGTGGCGGCCACCCGCCTGCTTACCCTGGTGCGAGACGATGCCGCCTCGCTGCGCCGTGCGCGTCGCGCGCGCGGGGTGGCCGATCGCGGCCGGATACGCGGGGCGTTCACCCTGCTCTTCGGCCTGTTGGTCTCCTCGCTGCGGCGCGGCACTAAACTCTCGGTGGCGATGGAGGCGCGCGGCTTCGGGCGCGCGGGTGTGGAGCGTACCTGGGCGCGCCCCTCCACGGTGGGGCGGCGCGATGCGGCGGCGCTGCTGGCCTGGGCGCTGCTGCCCGCCGTGGCCCTCGGGTGCGCCTGGCTTGCCGGTACGTTCCGCCTGCTGGGGGTGGCATGACCCGCGTGTGGCTTATCGACGGCCCCTCCGGCTCCGGCAAGACCACCTACGCCACGGCGCTGGGGCAACGCCGGGGGCACCGGGTGGTGCACCTTGACGATTTCTATCCGGGGTGGTCCGGCCTGGCGGCCGGGGCGCGCATGGTGTCCGAGTGCGTGCTGCACCCGAGCGCGCCGGGGTATCGCCGCTGGGATTGGGAGCGCGATCGACCCGGCGAGTGGGTGGCGCTGCCGGTGGGGGAGCCACTGATCATTGAGGGTGTGGGCGCGATCACCCAGGCCTCGGTGGCGGCGGCGCGGCGCCTGGGGGAGGTGCGTACCGTGTGGGTGGACGCCCCGGAGGCGGTGCGCCGCGCCCGGGCCCTGGCGCGGGATCCCTATTACGAGCCGTGGTGGGAGATGTGGGCCAGCCAGGAGCGCGAGCACTTCCGGGCGATAGCGAACATGGACGTGGACGAGAGGGTAGACAATGGATAATGAGCGGATCATTCGCATCGCCGCCGTGGTGCTGCGCAACGAGGCCGGGGAGGTGCTCACGGTGCGCAAGCACGGCACGGAGGCTTTTATGTTTCCCGGCGGCAAGGTGGAACCGGGGGAGCCGACGCGGGCTGCGGCCCGCCGGGAGATCGCGGAGGAACTGGGCCTTGACCTGCGGGAGGAGGATCTGACCTCGCTGGGGGAGTTGAGCGCCCCGGCAGCCAACGAGCCCGGATACACCGTGCGGTGCGCGGCCTTTGCGTGGCGGGGAACGCTTGACCAAGCCCCCGAGGTGCGCGCGGAGATCGCGGAGGCGCGATTTTATTCCCCGGAGTCCCGCTCCCCGGAGATCGCCCCGCTCACCCGGGACGTGGTTTTCCCCTTGCTGTTAGATAGGGAGCGGGGAAATTAAGATGTAGCGGCCTTCACAGACTATGCTGTCTGAAAAATAGTAAGGAGGCAGCATGGTTCGAAGAAGGATCATCGCCCTGCTGGCGGCGATGAGCATAGCGGGAGGGGGATTGGCGGCCTGCGGTTCCGATGACCCCACGGATTACATCACCGCTAGCGGGTCAGAACCACAGAACCCGCTGCTGCCCGGAATGACCAACGAGACCGGCGGCGGCCGCGTGATCGAGCTGATCTATTCCGGGCTGGTGTCCTACGACGCTTCAGGCGAACCCTATAACGAGGTGGCGGAGTCCATCGAGTCCGAGGATGGTCAGCACTACACTATTCGCCTCAAGCAGACCTCCTTTGCCGATGGCACCCCGGTCAAGGCCCAGAACTTTGTGCGCGCCTGGAATTACGCGGTGGCTAACTCGCAGACCATGGAATACGCCTTTGAGGGGGTCGAGGGCTACGAGGAGGGAATCGAGGAGCTGCCCGGAGTGCAGGTGGTGGACGATTATACCTTTACCGTGGCGCTCAAGCAGGTGCAGCGGGACTTCCCCGTGCAGCTGGGCTACCAGGCGTACTACCCGCTGCCGGACGTGGCCTTTGAGGACATGGAGGCCTTTGGCCAAAACCCCGTGGGCAACGGTCCCTACCGCGTGAGCGCGTGGACGCACTATGACAACATCAAACTGGTGCCCAACGAGCACTACCGGGGCGCCCGACAGGTGCACAACGACGGCGTGAAGTTCATCTTCTACGCCACCCAGGACGCGGCCTACGCCGACCTTTTGGCCAATAACCTCGACGTATTGGAATCACTACCGGATTCCGCCTTTGCCACCTACGAGCAGGAGCTAGAGGGACGCCAGGTAAACCAGCCCGCCGCGATCTTCCAGGGATTTGTCATCCCCGAGCGCCTGGAGCACTTCTCAGGGGAAGAGGGGGCTTTGCGACGCCGCGCCATCTCCCGGGCGATCAACCGCGAGCAGATCACCGACCTCATCTTCGAGGGCACCCGCACCCCGGCCACGGACTTCACCTCGCCCACCATTCCCGGCCACTCCGATGACCTCCCCGGTGCGGAGGTACTGGAGTACGACCCCGAGGAGGCCAGGCGGCTGTGGGCGCAGGCGGACGCGATCTCCCCGTGGAGCGGGGAGTTTAGCCTCGGGTACAACGCCGATGGCGGGCACCAGGCCTGGGTGGACGCGGTGACCAACCAGTTGCGCAACACCCTGGGCATCGAGGCTGTGGGCAAGCCCTACCCGGACTTCAAATCCCTGCGCGATGAGATCGGCAACCGCGCCACCAGCGGGGCCTTCCGCGCCGGCTGGCAGGCCGATACCCCCATGCTGAGCGACTTCCTGGTGGCTATGTACACCACCACCGGCGGCTCCAATGACAGCGATTATTCCAACGCCGAGGTGGACAGGCAGGTGGCCCTGGGCAAGGCTGCCGAGACCACGGAGGAGGCCAACGAGCACTACAACCTCGCCCAGGAGCAGTTGCTCAAGGATCTTCCCTGCATTCCGCTGTGGTATTCCAACACCGTGGGCGGGCACAGCGAGAACGTGAGCGACGTTTCCTTCGCCTGGACCTCCCTGCCCGTGATGGAGGAGATCAGGAGGGTGGAATCATGATCCGCTACTTGGGCCGTCGCCTGCTCCACATGATCCCGGTGTTCTTTGGAGCCACGTTCCTGCTCTACGCCCTGGTATTCCTCATGCCGGGCGATCCCGTGGCCGCCCTGGGTGGGGATCGGGGCCTGAGCGATGCCGCCCGCCAGGCCATCGAGGAGGAATACAACCTGGACAAGCCCTTCCTGGTGCAATACCTGCTTTACCTCAAGGGCATACTCACCCTGGACTTTGGCACCACCTTCTCCGGCCAGCCGGTCACGGAGGTCATGGCCAGGGCCTTCCCCGTGACCATCGTGCTGGCCGTGATGGCGTTGATCTTCGAGGCCGTGCTCGGCGTGCTCTTCGGCGTGATCGCCGGGGTGCGCAAGGGCGGGATCTTTGATTCCACGGTGCTGGTGCTCTCCCTGCTCGTGATCGCGGTGCCCTCCTTTGTGATCGGCTTCGTGCTGCAATTCCTGGTGGGCGTGAAGTGGGAGTTGCTGCCCGCCACGGTGGGCAGCAATGAGTCCCTGGTGGCCCTGATTCTCCCGGCGGTGGTGCTGGGTTCCCTCTCCTTCGCCTACGTGCTGCGGCTCACCCGCCAGTCCGTGAGCGAGAACTTGCAGGCGGATTACGTGCGCACCGCCAAGGCCAAGGGGATCAGCTCGTGCCGGGTGATGACGCACCACGTGCTGCGCAATTCCCTCATTCCCGTGGTCACGTTCTTAGGCGCCGATCTGGGTGCGTTGATGGGCGGGGCGATCGTCACCGAGGGCATCTTTGGCATCAATGGCGTGGGTGGCGCGATCTACCAGGCCATTCTCAAAGGCGAGCCCACCACCGTGGTCTCCATCGCCACGGTGCTGGTGATCGTGTATATCCTGGCCAACCTGCTGGTGGACATTCTGTATGCCGTGCTCGACCCGAGGATTCGCTATGTCTAATTACCCATTCCAAGAGCATTTCGTGGCCGAGGCGGAGGCACCGGCGCAGGCCCCCGGGGCGTCGAAAAGCGACGACGCCGGGAACGCCCCCTCCTCCCAATGGGCGGTGGCCTGGCGGCACCTGCGGCGCAGGCCGCTGTTTTGGGTCAGCGCCACCCTGATCCTCGGGGCGGTGCTCATGGCCGCCTTCCCGCAACTTTTTAGCTCCGCAGACCCGCGCGCCTGCGATCTCGCACGCTCCCTGGCGGGCCCGGAATCCGGCCACATCTTTGGCTTTGATCGCCAGGGCTGCGATATTTACGCCCGCACCGTGTATGGGGCGCGGGCCTCGGTGCTGGTGGGAATCCTCACCACCGTTGTGGTGGTGCTCATCGGAACCACCGTGGGGGCCGTGGCCGGGTACTTCGGCGGCATCGCGGACACGATCCTTTCGCGGCTCACGGACGTATTCTTTGCCGTGCCGCTGGTGCTGGCAGCCATCGTGGTCATGCAGATGTTCCGCGATCACCGCACCATCATCACGGTGGTGATCGTGCTGGGACTCTTTGGCTGGACCAGTATCGCGCGCATCACGCGCGGCACGGTGATGAGCGTGAAGAACGAGGAATACGTGACCGCCGCCCGCGCAATGGGGCAGCCGGGGTGGAAAACCCTCATCACCCACATCGTGCCCAACTCCGCCGCGCCCATCATCGTCTACGCCACGGTGGCCCTGGGTACCTTCATCGTGGCGGAGGCCACGCTCTCCTTCCTGGGCATCGGGCTGCCCACCACGGTGGTGTCCTGGGGCGGCGATATTTCCGCGGCCCAGGCCAGCCTGCGCACCAAGCCGATGGTGTTGTTCTACCCCGCGGCGGCCCTGGCGCTGACCGTGCTGAGTTTCATCATGATGGGCGACGTGGTGCGCGACGCCCTCGACCCGAAGGCGAGGAAGCGATGACCCCTCAACCCCTCTTGCAGATCAGCGATCTCCACATCACTTTCGCGGCCGCCGCCGGTGCCGTCCACGCCGTTAAGGGAGCCAACCTCACGGTGTACCCCGGGCAGTCCGTGGCCATCGTGGGGGAATCGGGCTCCGGCAAGTCCACCACCGCGATGTCCGCGATGGGCCTGCTGCCCGCCAACGCCCGGATCACCGGGGGTACCGTGCTCTTTGAGGGCAAGGACGTGACCCACCACACCGAGCAGCAGTGGCAGCAGTTGCGCGGCCGAAAGATCGGCCTGGTGCCCCAGGACCCCATGAGCAACCTCAACCCCGTGTGGCGCGTGGGCCATCAGATCGAGGAGGTTC
Source organism: Corynebacterium sp. 21KM1197 (assembly GCF_033783015.1). Lineage (NCBI taxonomy): Bacteria > Bacillati > Actinomycetota > Actinomycetes > Mycobacteriales > Corynebacteriaceae > Corynebacterium > Corynebacterium sp. 21KM1197. The sequence goes on from NZ_CP123907.1 coordinate 865,010, forward strand.
CCGGCGAGCACGACGTGGTGGCCCTGCTGGAGGAGGCTGGACTGACCGAGGCCGCCCGCCGCGCAAAGCAATTCCCGCACGAGTACTCCGGCGGCATGCGCCAGCGCGCGCTCATCGCGATGGGCCTGGCGGCGCGCCCCAAGCTGCTCATCGCGGACGAACCCACCTCCGCCCTGGACGTGACGGTGCAAAAGCTGATCCTGGATAACCTGGAGACGCTCACCAAGGAACTGGGCACCGCCGTGCTCTTTATCACCCACGACCTCGGCCTGGCCGCCGAGCGCGCCGAACACCTGGTGGTGATGAATGGCGGAAAGGTGGTGGAATCCGGGCCCAGCCGCGAGATCCTGGCCAACCCGCAGCACCCCTATACCCAGCGCCTGGTGCAGGCCGCCCCCGCCGTGGGCACCCCCGGCGAACCACGCCACCGCCCGGGGGAGGAGAAGGTGATCAGCGTGGAGAACCTGACCAAGGACTTTGGCAAGAACCGCGCCGTGGACGACGTTTCCTTTTACGTGCGCACCGGCACCACCACGGCGGTGGTGGGGGAGTCCGGCTCCGGCAAGTCCACTGTGGCCAACATGATCCTGGGCCTGTTGCAACCCACCTCCGGGATCGTGCGGTATAAGGGGAAGAACCTCGATGAACTCTCGCGCCGCGAGAAGTTCGAGATGCGCCGCCGCATGCAGGTGGTGTTCCAGAACCCCTACGGCTCCCTCGACCCCATGTACTCCATTCAGCGCTGCATCGAGGAACCGATGAAGATCCACGGCATCGGCCGCAAGCAGCGGGCGCAGCGGGTGGGCGAACTCTTAGAGATGGTGGCCATGCCGCGCTCGACGGCGCGACGCTACCCCAACGAACTCTCCGGCGGGCAACGCCAGCGCATCGCCATCGCCCGCGCCCTGGCGCTGGAACCGGAGGTGATCGTGCTGGACGAGGCCGTCTCCGCCTTGGACGTGGTGGTGCAGGATCAGGTGCTCAGCCTGCTGGGCAGCCTGCAAGAGGAACTGGGGCTTTCCTACCTCTTTATCACCCACGACCTCGCGGTGGTGCGTCACACCGCCGATGACGTGGTGGTCATGCGCGGCGGGAAGATCGTGGAACGCGGGGCCACCGAACAGATCTTCCGGCACCCCGAGCAGGAGTACACGCGCAACCTTATCGACGCCGTGCCGGGCTGGGGGTAGGGGCGCTGGTTTACTCCGTATCTTCGGTGCCGTCGGCGTCACGGTAAAAGAGGTGTTTCACCTCTTTCTCCCCGTATCGGATAAACTCTACCTTCTTTATTTCTATGGTGATCGGCCCTTCCGGGTCGATTTTCCTATAGGAATCACCGGGTGAGGCGCAGGAGTTGATTTTGACGGGGTTGAACCACTCTACGATGGGCTTTTTCTCCTCGTCGCGGAACTTGATCCCTATTCCGGTGTTTGTCTCCCATTGCATATAATCCCTGTCGATGCTATAGAAGCTCTTGCGATCAAACCCCAATTCCTCCCCGCGTTCCTCGTCGGCATAGGAACAGAACACGTAGGCCTCTGCGATGGGTTCCTCAAATACCTCGCTCAGACTAAAACTCTCCTGCGTGCTCAGCACGGTCTCCGTGATCTTTCCGCCCGTGCTAGGCGCGCATCCGGCGAGGGCGGGGAGTAATGCCGGTGCGGCGTATCTTTTCAGGGTGCCCGCTGTGTATTGCTGCGTCATGATTGTGCTATCCGTGGGTGTTGGTGGTGCGAATAAACCCATTATGGCATTTCGGTGAGATGGCGGAGCCCGGAATATCTCAGGCGAGGCATGTTCTCTTCCCCGGAGAGGGGGAGAAACCCGGTGTAAACTCCCTCGATTATGACCTCCTCTTCCTCCCTGGATACCAAAGCACGGCGCACCGTGGCGGTGGTGGCCGGGCTTAACGGCGCCGGATTCCTCCTGGAAATGACGATGGCATTTCTCATAGGCTCGGCGGCGCTCTTTGCGGACGCCGCCGATTTTCTTGAGGATTTCCTCATCAACGTCCTGGTGCTCAGCGCCCTGGGGTGGGCGGTGAGCAGGCGGCGCAAGGCCAGTTATCTTCTCGCGGGATTAATTCTCATTCCGGGGATCGCCGGGTTTGCCACGGCGGGGTGGAAGATCTTTTCCGGGGAGCCGCCGGAACCCGCCGCGCTCTCGCTCACCGCCCTGGCCGCCGCCGCGATCAACGTGATCTGCGCCCTGCTCCTGACCCGCCTGCGCGGGGCCCGGAGCGCGCTGGTGCGCGGGGCGTGGTTGGCCGCGCGCAATGATGTGGCGGCTAACGTGTTGATCGTGCTCGCGGGGTTGCTCACCGCGTGGTGGTGGAGCGTATGGCCAGATGTGATCGCGGGCGTGGTGATCGGCCTCATCAACCTCTCTGCGGCCAAGGAGGTGTTCGAGCAGGCGCGGGCGGAGGACCCGGAGCTGGAAGATTAAGGCGAGCACAAGAGCGCCCCGCCGACCGGAAACAGGGGGGGGCGGGGCGCTCTGTGTTCAGTGCTCAGTGGCGCAAACGGATCAGGCGATACCCTCGCGTTGCTTGAACTCGCGGCGGCGAGCGTGCAGGATCGGCTCGGTGTACCCGGCGGGGGACTCCGTGCCCTTGAGGATCAGATCCTTGGCGGCCTGGAAGGCGATGGAGTAATCGTAGTCGCGGGACATCGGCAGGTAGGCGGCGTCGCCCTCGTTCTGCTTGTCCACCACCACGGCCATGCGCTCAAGGGAGTCCACCACCTGCTCGGTGGTGATCACGCCGTGGCGCAGCCAGTTGGCCAGCAACTGGGAGGAGATGCGCAGGGTGGCGCGGTCCTCCATGAGGTCCACGTTGTGAATATCCGGCACCTTGGAGCAGCCAATGCCCTGTTCCACCCAGCGCACCACGTAGCCCAGGATGGACTGGCAGTTGTTGTCCACCTCCTCCTTGATCTCCTCGGCGGACCAGGAGGGGTTCTGCGCCACCGGCACGGTGAGCAGGTCACCGAAGGTATCGCGGCGGCCCGCCTCCACCAGTTCCCGCTGCACCGCGCGCACGTCCACCTTGTGATAGTGCGTGGCGTGCAGGGTGGCGGCGGTGGGGGAGGGCACCCAGGCGGTGTTGGCCCCCTCGCGGAGCTGGCCGATCTTCTGCTCCACCATCTCCGCCAGCAGATCGGTCTTGGCCCACATGCCCTTGCCGATCTGCGCGCGGCCGGACAGCCCGCGCTCCAGGCCCGCGTCCACGTTGTTGTCCTCGTAGGCCTGCTTCCACGGGGCGGTCTGCATGTCCGCCTTGCGCACCATCGCGCCCGCCTCCATGGAGGTGTGGATCTCATCGCCGGTGCGGTCGAGGAAGCCGGTGTTGATGAAGGCCAGGCGCTGAGACACCGCCTGAATGCAGGCGTCCAGGTTGGCGGAGGTGCGGCGCTCCTCGTCCATCACGCCCACCTTGAGGGTGTGGGGTTCCAGGCCCAGCAGTTGCTCCACGCGGCCGAAGAGTTCGTCGGTGAAGGCCACTTCCTGCGGGCCGTGCTGCTTGGGCTTGACGATGTAGATGGAGCCGGTGACGCTGTTGCGCAGCGGGTTGTCCTCGCGGGTGCCGGGGATGGCGCAGGCGGCGGTGATCACGGCGTCCATGATGCCCTCGTAGATTTCCTCGCCGTCGATGAGGATCGCCGGGTTGGTCATCAGGTGGCCCACGTTGCGCACCAGCAGGGTGGAGCGCCCCTTGAGCACGGTCTGGGAGCCGGTGCGCGAGATGTACGTGCGATCCGGGTTGAGTTCGCGGGTGAAGGTCTTTTCACCCTTGGTCACCTCCTCCTTGAGGGAGCCGGTGTTGAGCCCAAACCAGTTGCGGTAGCCCAGGGTCTTATCCGTGGCGTCCACCGCAGCCACGGAATCCTCGAAGTCGATGATGGTGGAGGTGGCGGCCTCCAGCACGATGTCCTCCACACCGGCGGGGTCGGTCTTGCCCACCGGGGAGGCGGGATTGATCCGAATGTCGATGTGCAGGCCGTTGTTGTACAGGATGATGGAGGAGGGGTCACCGAAGTCGCCCACGAATCCCTTGTACGCCTTGGGGTTCTTCAGCGGGATGCACTCGCCGTCCACGCGGGCGCACAGGCTGCCGCGCACCACGCTGTAGCTCTCGACGTCCGCGTGGCTCGCGCCGTCGAGAGGCACCACCTCGTCGAGGAAGGCGCGGCCCCAGGCAATGACCTTGGCCCCGCGCACGGGGTTGTACGGGCCGGAGCGGTGCGCGCCATCGTCCTCGGAGATGACGTCGGTGCCGTAGAGGGCGTCGTAGAGCGAACCCCAGCGGGCGTTGGTGGCGTTGAGGGCAAAGCGTGCGTTGAGCACGGGCACCACCAGCTGCGGCCCGGCAATCTCGGAGAACTCGGGATCGGTGTTCTCGGTGCGGATCTTAGCCTTTTCCGGGGTGGGCTCCAGGTAGCCGATGGAGCGCAGGAACTCCTCGTGCTGCTTCGGGTCGGGTCGGCCGGGGTTGGAGCGGAAGTACTCGTCGAGTTGGCGCTGTAGTTCCTCGCGGCGCTCCAAGAGTTCCTTGTTGCGGGGGGTGAGGTCCGCCACGATGGCTGCGAATCCCTGCCAGAAGGCGTCGGCCTCCACACCGATTTCGGGTAGTACCTCCTCGACGAGGAAGTCGTAGAGGACACGGGCAACGTCCATTCCGGCGACCTGGACGCGGTCGTCCTTCGTGCTAAGAGCCGTGGTCGTGGGCATCGGGGAACTCCTCAATGATCTGGCGAGCGGATGGAAGAGCGACGTGATCGCCGCTTGGAGGCTCATCGTATGTGCGTGAGGTCACCATGAAAAGTAGCTGGCGGATTTTTTCTTCGGACTACCCCCGGTCCGATCGGGAGTGGGGGTGCGGGGGAGCGGGGGTAGTCAGAGAAGTTTCCGTTAGGATAGTAGGCGGTCTGACAGGCGGTTTTGTGGGGTGAGTCACGGGGTGGGGTGGGGGTGATTTTTGGAAGGAGAACTAACATTGATCGCTTTTTTTGAGTCCGTTCCGCTACCCCCGTTCTGAAAAATATCGGCCGAATCCATTGACGTGAGCCGCCGATCCTGCCATTGTTGTGAAGCACGCCACCAGATGTGGTGTGAAGGGTTCTCATCGCAGGCTATCGCGTGAGTGCCTCGCAGTACCCCGCTTTTCAAGACCGACGAAGGAAGTTGGTGCGATTATGACCGCTACCGGCAAGGCCCGTACAGCCGAGGAAATTCAGAAGGATTGGGACGAAAACCCCAGGTGGTCTGCAATTCAGCGTGACTACACGGCTGAGCAGGTAGCCAAGCTCCAGGGCAACGTCATCGAGGAGCACACCCTGGCTCGCCGTGGCGCGGAGATCCTGTGGGACGAGATCAACAAGGGCAACGGTGCCTACATCAACGCCCTGGGTGCCCTCACCGGTAACCAGGCCGTGCAGCAGGTTCGCGCGGGCCTCAAGGCCGTGTACCTCTCCGGCTGGCAGGTCGCGGGTGACGCGAACCTCTCCGGCCACACCTACCCGGATCAGTCGCTCTACCCGGCCAACTCCGTGCCGCAGGTTGTTCGCCGCATCAACAACGCCCTCCTGCGCGCCGATGAGATCGCTCGCGTCGAGGGCGATGACTCCGTGGACAACTGGCTCGTGCCCGTCGTGGCGGACGCCGAGGCCGGCTTCGGTGGCGCCCTCAACGTCTACGAGTTGCAGAAGGCCATGATCGCCTCCGGTGCCGCCGGTACCCACTGGGAGGATCAGCTCGCCTCGGAGAAGAAGTGTGGCCACCTGGGCGGCAAGGTGCTCATCCCCACCCAGCAGCACATCCGCACCCTCTCCTCCGCACGCCTGGCCGCCGATGTCGCCAACGTTCCCACCGTGATCGTTGCCCGCACCGACGCCGAGGCCGCCACGCTGCTGACCTCCGACGTGGACGAGCGCGACCACGAGTTCCTCACCGGCGAGCGTTCCGCCGAGGGCTACTACTACGTCAAGAACGGCCTGGAGCCCTGCATCGCCCGCGCCAAGAGCTTTGCTCCCTACGCGGACCTCATCTGGATGGAGACGGGTACCCCGGACCTGGAGCTGGCCAAGAAGTTCGCCGAGGGCGTGCGTTCCGAGTTCCCGGATCAGCTCCTGGCCTACAACTGCTCGCCCTCCTTCAACTGGTCGGCGCACCTGGACGCGGACGAGATCGCCAAGTTCCAGAAGGAGCTGGGTGCGATGGGCTTCGTGTTCCAGTTCATCACCCTGGCTGGCTTCCACGCCCTGAACTACTCCATGTTCGACCTCGCCCACGGCTACGCCCGCAACGGCATGACCTCCTTCGTGGACTTGCAGAACCGCGAGTTCGAGGCTGCCAAGGAGCGCGGCTTCACCGCCGTCAAGCACCAGCGCGAGGTGGGTGCTGGCTACTTCGACGCCATCGCCACCACCGTGGACCCGAACTCCTCCACCACCGCCCTGAAGGGCTCCACGGAGGAAGGCCAGTTCCACTAGGCCCTCGCCCGTGACCAGCCCCGCGCGGTGCATCGGGCCGCGTACACCCGGCCCAGTGCACCCGTCCGCGCGGCGAGTGAGGAAGCGGTAATGAAAAGCAGTGCTTGAGAGTACAACGTTGCGCTCAGGCACTGCTTTTGGCTTTGTACAAGAACCTCGAAGGAGAAAGAACATGACGCAGTTCATTCCCACCGCGGACCTGGTGGACATCATCGGTGAATCCGTGCGCAGTTGCGATACCCAGTTGCGCACCATCGGCGGGCGCACGCAATTCTGTGGCAAGATCACCACCATTCGGTGCTTCCAGGACAACGCCCTGGTCAAGCAGACCCTCAACGAGGAGGGGGAGGGCGGCGTGCTGGTGATCGACGGCGATGCCTCCGTGCACACCGCCCTGGTGGGCGATCTCATCGCCGCCGCCGGGCGGGATCACCATTGGGCCGGGGTGATCGTCAATGGCGCGGTGCGCGATTCCGCGGTGATCGCGGAACTGGACTTCGGCTGCAAGGCCCTGGGTACCAACCCGCGCAAGTCCAGCAAGGACGGCACGGGGGAGCGCAACGTCACCGTGCACTTTGGCGGCGTGGACTTTGTGCCCGGCCACTACCTCTACGCGGACGCGGACGGGATCGTAGTCACCGAGGAGCCGATCACTCCTCCGCAGGCATAAGGCGCACCTCCGGGGCCCAGGAGAGCGGTACTCCCTGGGCCTTCAGCCACGCCTGGGGGTCCTCGCCGTGCCTGCTGCTCCCGGCCACGGCCGTGATGGTGGTGCTCATGGCTAACTCGGCCTCCTCTGGGGAAATCAGCCCGGCGTGCGTGGCGGCGGCGAGTTCATCGAGGTCCAGCACCTCCAGGGCGGTGGGCGGGTTGCTTACCAGATCCACGTAGAGGTCGCGGGTACGCCATACCCCCTCGCGATGGCTAATGCGGGCGACGTCAATATAGAGGTGTTGCTGGGCCTCCACGCCGGGGCGGAAGTGGAAGATATTGGCCCGCAGGTTCCACTCGGGGAGCAGCCACGATTCCAGGTAGCCAAAGCGCGGGTGATTGGCCCCGCGCGCCATGTACAGGCCCCAGTCCGTGACCTCAAAGCGATCCACGCGGCGCTCGAAGCCCTTGGGGTCAATGTTGATTCCGGCGGCGAGGTCGAAGGTTTCCTGTTTGACGGGGTGGAGATCCGCTGACATGGGTGCCGATTCTAGCGTTTCCCCACTCCGTGCTCGGGGTGATGTGGGGCTTGGGGTGATGTGGCTTGGGGCGGTGTGGCTCGGGGTGGTGGCCTAAAGCCTAGGCCGGGGTGGCGGCGGTGGCGGCCGGATTCTTCGGGTTGTTCACGATGCCCGCCGTGGGGGCGTAGGTGCAGGTGCCCTCCTCGGTGTTTACCGATCCGGTGATCACGGCCACGATGGTGCCCTTGCCGGTATCGGCGGTGGCGGAAAGGGTGGCCGGGCCCTGGGGGTTGATGCCGTGATTGCCCAGCGGCGTGGTACCGGCGGCCAGGGTGTTCAGGTTGAACCAGTGCACGGCCATGTCCTTTTGCTCGGGCGTGGCGGCGGCGGTGCCCAGCCCGGTGAAGAGGAAGGAGGTTTGCCCCTCGCCCGCGCCGGGGGCGGGGATCTGCGCGGGGCCGGGAACACCAATGGCGGTGCCCACGGAGTTCATCTGCCCGCCAATGCAGTTACCCGCCACGGTGGGCCAGTAGAACTGCGCGATGTGGGGGGCGTTCTCCGGCAGGGGCACCGCGCCCTCGGAGTTCCCGGTGCCCTCATAAAAGTCCGCCGCCGCGCGGATCGCGGAGGAAATGTCCTCGGGCAGCCAGGGCTGGGCGGCAAAGTCGCGGGCCTGCTGCACCTGCTGCTTGCTGGGCAGGTAGAGGGGGCCCTCCGGCAGCGGCGGCACCGGCAGGGTAACGGCACCGGCGGTGGGTGCGCTCAGGGCGAGGCCAAGGGCGGTGACCAGGCCGGTGAGACCGGCGGCGAGGCGGCGGCGGGAGAGCAACACGGTGCGAGAACCTTCCGTTGGGGAAATCAACGTGTGTCACTCTAGTACCACGGCGGGGGTTTTGTCTCCCCGCGCCCGCGTGGGGGCTTATCGGCGCCGCCGCCAAGGGGCCGGGGGCCAACGGGGAACCTGCGGGAACGCCGAGGTGCGCCCGTGGCGTGCAGGGAGTAACCTTTCTTCAGTTCACATATTCCCTTTTGTGCTAGGAGTACCCCCGTAGTGAGCCATCCAGAGTTCCGTAACGTCGCCATCGTCGCGCACGTGGACCACGGCAAGACCACCCTTGTTAATGCCATGCTGGAGCAGTCCGGCGTCTTTGGCGATCACGAGGAGGTGGCCGATCGCGTGATGGACTCCGGCGATCTGGAAAAGGAAAAGGGCATCACGATCCTGGCCAAGAACACCGCCATTCGCCGCAAGGGCCTGGGCAAGGACGGCAATGACCTCATCATCAACGTCATTGACACCCCCGGCCACGCGGACTTTGGCGGCGAGGTGGAGCGCGCGCTGTCCATGGTGGACGGCGTGGTGCTGCTGGTGGATGCCTCCGAGGGGCCGCTGCCGCAGACCCGCTTTGTGCTGGGCAAGGCCCTGGCCGCCAAGATGCCGGTGATCATTCTGGTGAATAAGACCGACCGCCCGGACGCGCGTATCGACGCCGTGGTGGAAGAGTCCCAGGACCTGCTGCTGGAACTGGCCTCGGGTCTGGATGACCCGGAGGCCGCCGAGGCCGCCGAACAGCTCCTCGACCTGCCCGTGCTCTACGCCTCCGGGCGCGAGGGTAAGGCCTCCACCGAGAACCCCGGCGATGGCAACGTCCCCGAGGCCGAGGACCTTCAGGCGCTCTTTGACGTGATCTATGACGTCCTCCCGGAGCCCACGGCCACCCTGGATGGCCCCTTGCAGGCGCACGTGACCAACCTGGATTCCTCCTCCTTCCTGGGCCGCATTGGCCTGGTGCGCATCCACTCCGGCGCGTTGAAGAAGGGCCAGCGCGTGGCCTGGATTCACTACGACGAGGAGGGCAACCAGCACACCAAGGACGTCAAGATCGCGGAGTTGCTGCGCACCGAGGGCGTAAACCGCGTGCCCACCGACGAGGTGGTTGCGGGCGATATTGCGGCCGTTTCCGGCATCGACGAGATCATGATCGGTGACACCCTGGCCGACCTGGAGAACCCGGTGGCCCTGCCCCGGATCACCGTGGACGAGCCCGCCATCTCCATGACCATCGGTGTGAACACCTCCCCGATGGCCGGGCGCGGCGGCGGCGATAAACTCACCGCCCGCCTGGTCAAGGCGCGCCTGGATCAGGAACTCATCGGTAACGTCTCCATCCGCGTGCTGCCCACCGAGCGCCCCGATGCCTGGGAGGTGCAGGGCCGTGGCGAGATGGCGTTGTCCGTGCTGGTGGAGACCATGCGCCGCGAGGGCTTCGAGCTGACCGTGGGCAAGCCGCAGGTGGTTACCCAGACCATCGACGGCAAGTTGCACGAGCCCTATGAGATCATGGTGATTGATATTCCCGCCGAGCACCAGGGCGCGGTCACGCAGCTCATGGCCTCCCGCAAGGGACAAATGCAGGCGATGGATACCACCCCGGGCTCGGACTGGATTCGCATGGAGTACCGCGTGCCCGCCCGCGGCCTGATCGGCTTCCGCACCACGTTTATGACGGAGACGCGCGGCACCGGCATCGCCAACTCTTACTCCGATGGCATGGACGTATGGGCCGGGGAGATCAAGGATCGCCCCAATGGCTCCCTGGTGGCCGATCGCTCCGGGCAGGTCACGGCCTATGCCTTGACCCAGTTGGCCGATCGCGGTGACTTCTTTGTGGAGCCGGGTGCGGAGACCTACGAGGGCATGGTCGTGGGCGCGAATAACCGCGATGAGGACATGGACATCAACATCACCAAGGAAAAGAAGCTGACGAACATGCGCTCGGCTACCGCCGACGCCACCGTCACGCTGGCCAAGGCTCGCACCCTTTCCCTGGACGAGGCGATGGAGTTCTGCGGTGGCGACGAGTGCGTGGAGGTGACCCCGGACGTGCTGCGCGTGCGCAAGGTGGTGCTGGGTGCCACGGAGCGCGGCCGGGCGCGTGCCCGCGAGAAGGCGCGCAATAAGTAGCGTCGGTTGCGGGTGGACTAGCCTGGTTCTGCGTGAGCCTCGTGAAGAAACAACAGCGCGCGCTCGTGGCGGTGGTGCTCGCGGCGTGCGCGGCGGGTTGCGCGGCTAATCCCAGCCCGCCCCCGGTGGTGGACACGGCGCGGGAGACCGCCGCCCCCACCACTACCTCGGCGGCGCGTTCCGCGCGGGAGGAACCCAAGCGGACGTCGATAAGCGTGGGCATTGACCCGCTGAGCAATGGCTTTAATCCGCACCTGCTGGCGGATTCCACCCCCTTTGTGCGATCCCTGGCGGACCTGGTGCTGCCCTCGGCCTTTGTGGCGGGTGCGCCCAACCCGGATCTGGTGATCTCCGCCGAGCAGATCGAGCCCGCCCCGGAGGTGGCGCAGACGGTGCGCTACGTGCTCACCCCGGAGTCCCAGTGGTCCGATGGCACCCCGGTGAGCGGGAATGACTTTGTGTACCTGTGGCAATCCATGCGCGATACGCCGGGGGTGCTCGGGGAGGCGGGCTACCGGGCGATCGCGGACGTGCGCACCACCGGGGGCGGTAAGACCGTAGAGGTAGATTTTGCCCACCCGATTGCCCAGTGGCAGGGTCTATTTAGTCACCTTCTGCCCGCGCACCTCATGCAGGGCACGGATTTTGAAGCGGGTATGCGGGAGACCATTCCGGCCTCCGCCGGGCGATACATGGTGCGCGCGGTGGATCGCGCGCGCGGCACCGTGGAACTCAGCCGCAACGACCGCTTCTGGGGCAGCAACCCGGCGGCGACGGAACTGCTCATCTTCCGCCCCGTGCGCGGCACCACGGAGGGCGCGGATCAACTGCGCAGCCACCAGCTCAGCTACCTGGACATCACCCCGGCGGAGACCTCCGTGCAGGCGTTTTCCCTGGTGCCGGAGAGCCGCGTGCACAGCATGACCACGGGCAGGGAACTCGCGCTCACCATGTCCGTTACCTCGCCCACGCTTGCCGACGCCCCCCTGCGCGAGGCCCTCTCCGCGCTCATCGACGTCCCCGCCCTGGCCCGTCTGGCGGCGGGGCGCAGCGCCGACCTCGCGGTGCCGGAGCACCCGGTGCCGGAGGTAGCCGAGGAAACTTTGAATCTCCTACGCGAGCGGGCGGCGGCCCAACCATTGCGGATCGCCGCCGACCCCACCGATGGTCAGGCGGCGGCCGCGGTGCGGGGCCTGGCCGATAGCCTGGTGGGGCTGGGGGTGCAGGCTCAGGCGATCAATGCCGATCTCAGCGAGGTGGCCGAGCAGGGGCTCGGCGCGGGCGAGGTGGACGCCGTGGTGTCCTGGCGCTCCAGCGAGCCGGACGCAGTGGAGGCCGCCAGCCGCTATTCCTGCCCGGTGGAGACGCTGCGCGGCAGCAACCTCTCGGGATACTGTTCCCCGGAGACCCAGGACGTGATCGGCGCGGTGCTGGCCGGGGCGGAGGCCCCGGAGGCGCTGCGCGCGGTGGAGGAAACGGAACACTTAAGCGTGCCGCTGTTGCGGGAGACCCGCCTCATGGTGGCCGGCCCCGAGGTAGAGGGCCTGCCCGAATCGCCCGAGCAGTGGCAGGGGCTGACCACGGCGGCGCAGTGGACCAAGCGATAAGGAGGGCACATTGACGAGGAATCTGCGGGGAAAGAGCGTGGTGGCCGTGCACGCCCACCCGGACGACGAGGCGATCTGGACGGGCGGTGCCCTGGCCCGATTGGCGGGCCTGGGCGCGGAGGTCACCGTGGTCACCTGCACGCTGGGGGAGCAGGGCGAGGTAATCGGGGAGCCGTATGCGCACCTGGTGGCCGAGCGGGCCGATCAACTGGGCGGGTTCCGCATCGCCGAGTGGCGGGAATCCCTGGAGCGCCTGGGCGTGCGGGGAGTGTTTTTGGGCGGGGCCGGAAAATACCGCGACTCCGGCATGGCCGGCACCCCGGCTGCCGAGCACCCGCGCGCCTTTGCTTCCTCCGGGGAGGAGGCCGTGGTGGATCTTGCGGGGATATTCGAGCGGCTGCGCCCCGACCTGGTGCTGACCTACGGGCCGGACGGTGGTTACGGGCACCCGGATCACATCCGGGCTCACGAGATCACGCACGCGGCGGTGCAGAAGGTGTGGGGTGCTTTGGCGGAGTCGCGGCCGGATTCTGCGCCGGTGGTGTCTGAGCCGGCGGGGGAGCGGCGCGCCGAGGTCCCCGGAATCCTCTGGGCCGTGACGCTGGAATCGGAATTGCAGGCGGGCCTTGGTGCCATCGAATCCATACCGCAGGGCTGGCGCAGGGCGCGGCCCGGGGAGATCGCCTGCGTGCCGGAGGCGGACCTCGCCATAGAGATGACCCCCGGAGAGGCCGCCGCCAAGATCGCCGCCATGCGCGCGCACGCCACTCAGCTATGGCTTGCCGATGGCTCCGTGAGCGCCACCAACCCCCACGCGGCCTATGCCACGCTGCGCCACCCCGGCCCCGCCGCAGGGGTCTTTGCGCTCTCCAACCTCATCGCGCAGCCCGTGACCTGGCGGGAACACTACGCGGTGGGGCAGGGCAGCGCGGAGATCGACGGCGAACGCTGGTGGGAGGTGCGTCCGGGTGAATAAGCGGCAGGAGGGGAATCAGGAGGCGATCACCCGCACCGATTTCTCCCGGGGCGAGGCCGCCCTGGGGCTATTTTGGTTGGCGTTGGCGGCCCTGGTCTCCGTGCTTCTGGAGGTGATGTACCTGGGTACCTGGATCACCCTGCCCGGTGGGGCCAAGGTGGCCTTTCCCTACATGATCGCGGTGGCGTTCCTGTTTAACCGCGTGCTTAGCCGCACGGCCCTGCTGTGGACCCGCAACGCCGCCATCGCGGGGATACCCCTGTGGACCTGGCTTGCGGGCTACGTGGCCCTCACGATGTGGGTGGCCGTGAGCGGGGATCAACTGGTGGGCAATAATATTCGCAGCGTGGCCCTGCTGATCGCGGGAATGATCGGAGGCGGTTGGCCGCTGGTGCTGCGGAGGTGACATACTAGGCAGTTGTCACTGCGTTTCCGGCGCCGCCCCGGGTGGAAAATCTCGCGGAGGTGGCGCATGATTTCCCGTAATTCTGGAGTACCCGATACACGATGACTTATACAATCGCACAGCCCTGTGTGGACGTCATGGATCGCGCCTGCGTGGAGGAGTGCCCGGTGGATTGCATCTACGAGGGCAAGCGCTCCCTGTATATCCACCCCGATGAGTGCGTCGATTGCGGTGCCTGCGAGCCCGCCTGCCCGGTGGAAGCCATCTTCTACGAGGACGATGTGCCCGACGAATGGTTGGACTATAACGACGCCAACGCCGCCTTTTTTGATGACCTCGGCTCTCCGGGCGGGGCACAAAAACTCGGCCCCCAGGACTTTGATCCGCCGCTGATTGCCAACCTCCCGCCACAATCCGAATAACCCTTTTGTGAGAGAAGGCCCGCCATGACCCGCACCCCGTTGGGAAACACCCTCCCCGATTTCCCTTGGGACTCCCTGGCCCCCGCCAAAAAGAAAGCCACCGAGCATCCCGAGGGAATCGTGAACCTCTCCGTGGGATCCCCCGTGGACGAGGTGGCGCCGGGGATTCAACTGGCCCTGGCGGAGGCGGCGGCCCATCCGGGTTACCCCCAGACCATCGGAACCCCGGAGCTACGGAAAGCGATGGTGACTTCCGCCGCGCGCAGGTACGGGATCACCGACCTGACGGAATCCGGGGTGCTCCCGGTGGTGGGCACCAAGGAGGCCATCGCCTGGCTACCCACGGCCCTAGGCCTGGGGCGGGGGGATACGGTGGTGATCCCGGAGTTGGCGTACCCCACCTACGAGGTGGGCGCGCGCCTGGCGGGGTGTGCCACCGTGCGCACCGATTCCACGGTGGCACTGGGCCCCCAAACGCCGAGCCTGTTCTTCCTGAACTCGCCCTCCAATCCCACCGGGCGGGTGCTGGGCGTGGAACACCTGCGCAAGGTGGTGCAGTGGGCGCGCGAGCGCGACGTGATCGTGGCCTCCGACGAATGCTACCTGGGCCTGGGCTGGGACGACGATCGCCAACCGCTCTCCCTGCTTCATCCCGAGGTCTGCGGCGGCGACCACCGCAACCTGCTGGTGATCCACTCTCTTTCCAAGACCTCTAACCTCGCCGGTTATCGCGCGGGCTTCCTGGCCGGTGATGAACAACTTATCGCGGAACTCACCCTCGTACGCAAGCACGCCGGGCTCATGGTGCCCTATCCCATTCAGGCCGCCATGACCGCCGCCCTGGACGAGGACACCCAGGAGCAGGTGCAAAAATTGCGCTACGCCTCCCGCCGCGCCACGCTGCTGCGCGCGCTGACCGACGCCGGTTTTAGCATCGAGCACTCCGAGGCCGGACTCTACCTCTGGGCCACCCGTGGGGAGGATTGCTGGGAGACCGTGGACTGGTTTGCCCAGCACGGAATCCTCGTGGCCCCCGGGTCCTTCTATGGCCCGGCGGGGCAGCGGCACGTGCGGGTTTCCCTCACCGCCACCGATGAGCGTATCGACGCCGCTGCGTCCAGGTTGTCCAGGCTAGGTGCTTAAGCCCCCTAGCGGCTAAAGTAGATCGTCACGCCATATACCCGATCATTCTTGTGGAATCGAGGCCCGATCTCAGTGCACCCTGCTAGTTCCTCAGAGCGCCTTTCCCGGAACTTACGGCAATTCCTCACCTTCGGGATCATCGGCGGTTCCGGCACTCTGGTGAACCTCCTGGTCACCGCGCTTTCCAAGAAGATAGCCGGGTGGACGGCGGGTATTTCCGAGCACGATGCCTTTTTGAACCTGCTGGGCACGCAATTTCATATCCGGTGGTTTCATATCTTCATGGTTATCGGTTTCCTCTTTGCCAATACCTGGAACTACCAACTCAACCGCGTGTGGACATTCCGGGGCGTGAGCACCCGGAGCTGGTGGCGGGGATTCTTCCCCTTCCTCTTCACCGGGCTCAGCGCCCTGGTGGTGAGCAGCATCGTGGCCACCTTCCTGATGAACCCCACCTCGCCCATCGCGCTGCCCTCCGATATTTTTGACGACTCCACCGGGCTGCGCACCAAGTTTTACTGGGCCACGGCCATCTCCATCGTGGTGGCCATGCCGGTGAACTTTGTGCTCAACAAACTCTGGACGTTCCGCAGCAGGCCCGCCGCGGTGACCGTGGTGGAGGAACAGGAGCCCGTGGCGCGGGTCTAATCCTCCGTGGAATCGGGGCCGAGTTTGCGGTCCAGTGCCTTTCGATCCTCCTCGCGGCGTGCTTCGGACCGCTTGTAGGCGTAGTAGGTGCCTAGCAGGCCACCGGAGGCGGGCAGGATGAAACTGAAAGGATCCTTGGGCCACCCGATGTTGTGAAAGACCCCCACGACGATGGCGGCAAAAATGATTACCTGTAGGATGATTTCCCATTTGGAGGGGGCTAAATAGCGGGGCCGGGGAGTAAATCGGCGCAGCCATTGTATGCCGATGAGGCGGGAAAACGTGATGGGAGCTATCGCGATGAGTCCGGCCAAGGAGTAATAGCCGGGAAGAATCCATGCCAGTATCACGGCGCTGCCAAGGCATAGCCAATCGTTATAGGCCAGCGCCACGGTGGAGGATTTGTGGAGCATGGCGCGTTCAAACTCATCATCGACGAGTCGTTCATGCTGTTTAATGGCAAAGTCTGCGTAACTCATTGTGGGGTTTCCTTTGCGGGGGATTGCGGGGTGGTGGTTTCTCCAAAAACATGTTCGACGGTTTGGCGGAGTTCGCGGCAGATCGCCAGGGCCAGATGCACCGAGGGGGAGTAGTTTCCGCGTTCGATATTGGCGATGGTTTGCCGCGAGACGCTGACGCGCTGCGCGAGTTCCGCCTGGGAGAGTTCATTCCAGCGGCGATACTTGCGCACGAGGTTGGTGGGTGGATCTGTCATGTATATTTCTCCTTCCTGCGTGGATACATGTCAAAGTGTAAATGATACTTGTCATTATGTCCAGGGTGTTGCTCGGTGCGGGAAAGAAAAAGAGGGCCGCTCCCTCGGCGTATCTATACCGGGGGGCGGCCCTCTAGCGGGCGCTTTACTTAGTTAGCGTGCAGTTCCTCATTGAGGGATACCGAGGAGGTATAGGGGGTGGCCTCCACAGCGCCGGAGACGGAGTTGCGACGGAAGAGCACACCGGAGGCGCCGGAAAGAGCGGAAGCCTTGACGGCGGAGCCATCTTCGACCCCGGCGGCCTGGGCCACAGCACCAAATACGGAAACCTTGGTACCGGCCGTGACGTACAGGCCGGCCTCCACCACGCAGTCATCACCGAGGGAGATGCCCACGCCGGCGTTGGCGCCCAGCAGGCAGCGCTCACCGATGGAGATGACCTCCTTGCCGCCACCGGAGAGCGTGCCCATGATGGAGGCTCCGCCGCCCACATCAGAACCATTGCCCACTACCACACCGGCGGAAATGCGGCCCTCTACCATGGAGTTTCCCAGGGTGCCCGCGTTGAAGTTCACAAAACCCTCGTGCATGACGGTGGTTCCCTCGGCCAGGTGGGCACCCAGGCGCACGCGATCGGCGTCACCGATGCGCACGCCGGTGGGAACCACGTAATCCACCATGCGCGGGAACTTGTCCACGGAATACACGGTTACCGGGCCGCGCGCGGCAAGGCGGGCCCGCACCATTTGGAAATCGGCGGGAGTGCAGGGGCCGTAATTCGTCCACACCACGTTGGCCAGGAGGCCGAAGATACCGTCCATGTTTTGCCCGTGCGGGCGCACCAGGCGGTGGGAGAGCAGGTGCAGGCGCAGGTAGGCGTCATAAGCGTCGGCAGGGGCCTCATCCAGGGAGGCAATGCGGGTCTCCACCGCCACGCGAGCTACGCCACGATCCTCGTCCGGGCCGGTGAGCGCGGTGAGGTGGGCGGGGGTCTCGTTGAGGCGATCCGTGCCTGCGGTCAGTGGGGTGTCGTGCAGTTGTGGGGCGGGGAACCACACGTCGAGCACGGTGCCGTCGTGAGTAAGGGTGGCTATTCCTTGAGCAGAAGCAGAAGTCATGCCTTTGAACCTACCTGAGTGGAACCACGGTTCGTGAGAAAGGACAGCACAATGAGTACGGCCATCATCACGAGCACGGAGAAAATCTGGGAGCGGGAACCATCGTCAAAGAGCATGAGGACCACGAAGGCCAGGAGCGCGGCGATGGTGCCCCAACCCAACCAGGGGTAGCCCCATACCCGCACGGTAGAGAGTTCCCCGTTGCGCTCTAACTGTGGGTGGAGTTTGAGGTAACTAGCCGCCACCATGATCCAGATAACGATGAGGATGCCACCCACGGCGTTGAGGAGGAAGTCCAGCAGGCCGGTGGGATTCCACCACTGCAAGCCCACCGAGGCGAAGGCAAAAACCATGGAGAGCAGCACCGCGTTGAAGGGCACGTTGTCCTTGCTCAGTTTGCCCAGTGCGGCGGGGGCATGGCCCTCGGCGGCCAGGGAGTAGGCCATGCGGGAGCTGGCGTAAATCTGAGCGTTAAAGGCGGAAAGCAGGGAAACCACGATCACGGCCTCCATGAAGCCCACCACGCCGGGAATATCGGCAATCTTGAGCACCTGGGTGAAGGGAGACTCTGCGGCCGTTTCCGCGCCGCCTATCTGGGAGGCGGGAAGCAGGAAGGTAATGACCAAGACGGAGCCAAGGTAGAACAGGCCGATACGCCACAGGGTAGAGCGAATGGCGGTTTTGATGGCGTGCTGCGGGTTCTCTGATTCCGCTGCCGCGATAGTCACGATCTCAATGCCGCCGAAGGCGAAGGCCACGGCCAGCAAGCCTGCGGCCAGGCCGGGAATACCGTTGGGCATGAAGCCGCCATCTCCCAAAAAGTGCTGAGTACCCACGAAGTCATGGCCGGGGAGAATCCCGAAGATAAGCAGAACGCCCAGAACCAGGAAGAGGATAATCACGCTGACCTTGATGAAAGCGAACCAGAACTCGAACTCGCCAAAGCCGCTGACCTTTGCCAAGTTGATGATGGCAAACAGGGTGACGCACACCAGCGCGGGTATCCAGGGTTCCACGCCAAACCATGAGGCCATGATGGCGGCGGCGCCGGTCATTTCCGCGCCCAGCACCATGATCATCATGAACCAGAATAACCAACCCAGGGTGAAACCGGCCCACGGGCCGAAAGCCGCGCGCGCGTAGGTGGCAAAGGAACCGGGGGCGGGGCGGGCGGCGGCCATTTCCCCCAGCATGTACATCACGGCCATGACCACGGCCCCGGCGATGATGTAGGCGAGCAGAATGGAGGGGCCGGCGGCACGGATTCCCACTCCGGTACCCAGGAAGAGTCCGGCGCCGATGGCAGAACCGAGACCCATCATGGTGAGGTGGCGGGTTTTTAGCCCGCTCCCCAACTGTGTTGCGTCGTTCTGGTTAGTCATTAGTGATCCTTTTGCTGGGAGCTTTCTACGTGCTTAGTGATGTGCGGTTCCGCTTAATGTAGCCGGTCGGCGCGTGAAAAACGCTATCGCCAGGATGACACCGCAGATCACCAGCACGGCATATACCTGCGTGCGGGCGGCGGCGTCGGCAAGCATGAGCGTCACGATGGCGATGACAGCCAGCAGAGTTCCCCACGCGGCCCACGGATAACCCCACATTTCCACACCGGCGATCTCTCCATTGCGCACTAACTGGGGGTGCAGACGCAAATATGAGGCGATGATGGATACCCAGATCACCACGAGGCAACCTCCCACGGCGTTGAGGAGGAAATCCAGTAGGCCGGTGGGATTCCACCATTGCAGCCCCACCGAGGCGAAGGCGAAGAATACGGAGAGTAAAAGTGCGGGCGTGGGGACCTGATTATTCCCGGTACGCGCGAAGATCGCGGGGGCATCGCCACGTTGGGCCAGGGAGTAACAGAGGCGGGAGGAACCGTAAAGTTGTGCGTTGAATGCGGAGAGAAGAGCCACCACAATCACCACTTCCATGAATCCCACCACGCCGGGAATCTGTGCTTGTTCTAGCACTAGGGTGTAGGGAGAATCGGCCGCGCTATTGGCACCTCCGAGCGTGTCAAAGGGGAGCAGGAAGGCGATGACCAGCACCGAGCCGATATAGAAGATACCGATGCGCCAGATCACGGAATTGACCGCCGTGGTGATGGAACGCTGCGGATCCTCGGACTCGGCGGCCGCGATGGTGACCATCTCAATGCCGCCGAAAGCAAAGGCCACGGCGAGAAGCCCCGCGGCTACGCCAGACCAGCCGTGAGGCATGAAGCCATGCTCGCCCAGAAAATTCTGAGTGCCCACAAAACTGTGTCCGGGCAGCCCACCAAAAATAAGGAGCGCGCCGATGACCAAGAAAGCGATAATCACCGCCACCTTGATAAAGGCAAACCAAAACTCAAATTCACCAAAACCCCGCACGGAAAGGAGATTGACGGCCGCCAGAATCACCACGGAGACAAGAGCCGGAATCCAAGCGGGCACCCCAAACCATGAGGCCATGATGGCGGCGGCGCCGGTCATTTCCGCGCCCATAATCATCACCATCATGAACCAATACAACCAGCCCACGCTAAACCCTGCCCACCGGCCAAAGGCTTGCTCAGCATAATCGGAAAAGGAACCAGAGGAGGGGCGGGCGGCTACCATTTCCCCGAGCATGCGCATGATAAGCACAGTGATGATGCCCGTGATGAGGTAGGCGATGAGCACCGCGGGGCCAGCGGCGCGTATCCCTACCCCGGTGCCTAAAAAGAGGCCGGCACCGATGGCGGACCCCAGGCCCATCATGGTGAGGTGTCGGGTGCGTAGGCCGTGGCCCAGGCCGGTGTTTGTCGAGGTGGACATGCACAAACTGTATAACTGCCGCGTGACCACCTCCCACCGGGTACCCCCTTTTGTTCGATAACGGGGGAGGAAAAAGGGGGTGAAATGGCGGACGGTGTCCCGCCAGCCCTCTACGCTCGGTGGGCATGAACGCTTCATTGGATTCTTCTTCCGGCTCTTCCACCCATGCCTCTACCCGCACTTCCCCCCACCGTGAGCACAAAGCTGACGGCGGCAATGCTGAAAACGGTTTTGGGCAGGCGCAGCTCCTTGACCTTACGGGCGATCCGATCGCGCTCACCGCCGCGCTCGTGGACATCGCCAGCCCTTCCCACCACGAGGAAGATATTGCCAACGCGCTAGAAAGCGCCTTACGCGCCACGGTGCCTCCCGAGGTGGAAGTGCTGCGATATCACAATAATGTGTTGGCCCGCACCCATCGAGGGCTGGGATCAAGGGTCATTCTGGCGGGGCACCTTGATACGGTGCCGCTGGCGGATAACGTTCCCCACCGCAGGGGCGAGGATGCACAGGGGCGGGACACCCTCTTTGGCTGCGGAACGGTGGATATGAAGTCCGGTTTAGCGGTATATGCGCAGGCTTTTGCTTCCTTAGCCGGGGCAGAAAACCTGCGCCACGATCTCACCTTCATCGCCTATGAGGGGGAGGAAGTGGCCACTGAGTTTAATGGTTTGGGGCACATTGAAAAGGAGCATCCGGAGTGGTTGCGTGGTGATATAGCGCTCTTGGGTGAGCCCTCCGGGGGCATGATCGAGGCGGGTTGCCAGGGCTCCATTCGGTTGCGGGTGCAGGCTACCGGCGCTCGCGCTCATTCGGCGCGCGCTTGGTTGGGGGATAACGCCATCCACCGGCTCAGTCCCGTCATAGAAAGGATTGCGCAATACACCCCGCGTGAGGCCGTGGAGATAGATGGTTGCGTGTATAGGGAGGGGCTCAACGTGGTGCGCCTAGAGGCGGGTGTGGCTAATAACACGATTCCTGATGAAGCGTGGTTCTTTGTGAACTTCCGCTTTGCTCCCGATCGCACCAGCGAGCAGGCCATGGAACATCTGCTGGAGGTACTGGGAATTGAGGGGGAGGAGAACCTGAGCTACGAGGTGGATGACGTGGCCGGAGCGGCGGCACCGGGATTGGGTGCCCCGGCGGCGCAGGACCTGGTGCAGGCCGTGGGCGGGCAGGTACGCGCGAAGTATGGCTGGACCGATGTGTCTCGGTTTGGACAGTTGGGGATTCCGGCGGTGAACTTTGGGTGTGGAGATCCCGGATACGCGCATAAGAAGGATGAGCAGTGCCCCGTGGAGCACATCAGTGCGGTGTCCGAGGTATTGCACAGGTATCTCACGGGTGCTTGATGAGGAGAGCGGTGGAGCGAGATAGCTCACTCCGGTGATCCTTGCAGGGTAATTCTTGCAGTGTAATCCCGATTGGGTGATTCTTCCCAGGCGTTCCGCGCGCCGATTCTAGGAGAAAGGTGGTTCTGGTGGCCTGTTTTGAAAGATCGGGAGAGGGCACTCGTGCGCCAATCCACGGTGAGCGGGCGCTACGTGGTGAGCGAGCACTATGGGGAAGCTGAGAATCCCAATACCCTGCTGTCTCGTCCCGTGCGACGGAGCACCGCACCATAAGGGATTCAAGAAAATTGCGGAAATGACAACAAGCAGCAAAGCCCGCTGTGGGGCATGGGGATTCAGTATCGGCTAGGTTCGGAGGTTGTGTCAGACAAGATGGAAGAAATGAGTTCTCAGACCGAAAGCGATAAGAAAGAGGCACTAACCTCCGGCGAGCACGCTGGTGCATACGCCAGCGAGAACGTCCGCGACAATACCGGCGGCGACAATATCGGTGGTGATGAGAAGCCGGATGGCACCGGGGATGGTGGCGGCAGAGATCGTGACGGGCACGGGGGCACGGGAGCAAAGCGCACTCTGCGCGGGCCGCTCCTGCTCCGCTCCACGGGAGATCAGGAGTCCACGTATGATCAGCGCCTTTTGGAATTGCGGGCGGATCATGATTGGATGCACGCCGATCCCTGGCGGATTCTGCGAATTCAATCGGAGTTTGTTTCCGGGTTTGATGCGTTAGCCGATCTTCCACCTGCCGTGAGCGTTTTTGGCTCTGCCCGCGTGGATAAAGCGCACCCGTATTATTCCTTGGGGGTGGAAGTGGGGCGAGCGCTAGCGGAGGCACACTATGCGGTGGTTACCGGTGGCGGGCCGGGCCTGATGGAGGCCCCCAACCGTGGGGCGCAGGAGGCCGGTGGGCTTTCCGTGGGCCTGGGCATTGAATTGCCGCACGAGCAGCACCTTAATGAGTGGGTGGATGTGGGGCTGAACTTCCGCTATTTCTTCGTGCGCAAGGTGATGATCCTCAAGTACTCCCAGGGCTTTGTGTGTTTGCCGGGCGGCCTGGGCACTTTGGACGAGTTGTTTGAGGTGCTGTGCATGGTGCAAACGGGGAAGATGAGCAATTACCCCATTGTGCTCATGGGCACGGAGTATTGGGGTGGTTTGATCGAGTGGATACGGCACCGCTTGGTGGAGGAAAAGATGATCGCTCCCGATGACGCTCATCTTTTTCTGGTGACCGATTCCGTTTCTGAGGCCGTGGAGCACATTCGCTCGGTGCATAAGGCGGTGTTGGGCACGGCCCCGGAAGCCACCGCAGAACACAGCGGCGGAGAGCACAGCACCGCGCAATACAGCACCGCGCAGCAGCGAGGAGAAAGCAAGCAATGAGTCACGCAGAGGCACCCACGGTGATTCCGCAGGTCATGGCGATTGTTAATTGCACCCCGGATTCCTTTTATGACAAGGGCGCAACCTATCGGCATGAAGAGGCGCTGGATCGCGCGGAGGAGATGCTAGAGCAGGGTGCCTCGATCATCGACGTCGGCGGTGTCAAAGCGGGCCCGGGGCCGCTGGTGGATGCGCAAGAGGAGTCCCGGCGCATCATTCCGGTGATCGCGGAGCTGCACCGCAGGCACCCCGAGGCTTTGATTTCCGTGGATACCTGGCGTGCGGAGGTGGCCACCGAGGCCATCGCCGCCGGTGCCGGGTTGGTAAACGATACGTGGGCCGGTGCTGACCCGGAATTGGTGGAGGTTGCGGGGGCGCACGGCGTGGGTTATGTGTGTTCTCATACGGGCGGGGCCACCCCGCGCACACGCCCGCACCGGGTGCATTATGACGACGTGGTGGCGGACGTGATTGAGGAAACCACCGCCCTGGCCGAGCGCGCCGTGGCCTGTGGGGTGCCGCCGGAAAAAATCTTTATCGATCCCACCCATGACTTTGGCAAAAACTCCTTTCATGGCTTGGAATTGCTGCGGCGCGTGAAGGAATTGGTGGATACCGGCTGGCCGGTGCTCATGGCGCTTTCCAATAAGGATTTCGTGGGAGAGACGGTGGATCGCCCTGTCCGCGAGCGCGTGGCCGGGACGCTGGCGGCCACGGCCTGGGCCGCCCAGCACGGGGTGGCGGCGTTTCGCGTGCACGAGGTGGCACAGACCCTGGACGTGATCCGCATGACTGCGGCCATTCAGGGCACGATGGCTCCCTTGTCCACCATGCGAGGTCTGGCATGAGTTCCCCGGGGCAGGCGGGAGCACACGCTGGATTAGCGCACGTGAGCGTGGTGATTCCCGCTCTTAACGAGGAGGCCACGGTGGCGCGCGTGGTGCGCGCGGCCCTGGCCGATCGCCCGGGGCAGGTGCTGGTGATAGATGCGGATTCGCGGGACGCCACCGCTCGGCGCGCCGCCGAGGCCGGGGCCACGGTGGTGAATTGGCGCGAGGTGCTTCCCGAGGTGTCCACGGTGCCGGGGAAGGGGGAGTCGCTGTGGCGCGGAGTGGCGGCGGCTTCCGGGGAGGTCGTGGTTTTCCTGGACGCAGATCTCACGGCTGTGGAACCCGGCATGGTTCGCGCGTTGAGTAGCCCCTTTGCCAATCCCCAGGTGCAGATGGTCAAGGCGCATTATGTCCGCGCCCTGCACGGTCAGGAGGGCTCGGGTGGCCGCGTCACGGAATTGACCGCCAAGCCCCTCCTAGCGGCATTGTTTCCACAGGTCAGGGGGATTCAGCAGCCGCTCGGCGGGGAGTACGCCCTGCGCCGCAGCGCGGCCTTAGAACTCCCCTTTGTCGCAGGGTACGGGGTAGAGGCGGGGTTGCTTATCGACGTCGCCCGGCGCTACGGGCAGGAGGCCATCGCGCAGGTGGATCTGGGCGTAAGGCACCATAGGAATCGCCCGCTAGCGGAACTTGGGCCGATGGCGCACCTCGTGGCCGCCACGATCCTTGGGCGCGCCGGGGTAGGAGAGCAGGAAGTGCCTCAACGCCCACCGCTTTCCACCATGCTGAGTACCGATAAAAGGAGCCTTGCCCCATGATGTTTTTGATGTGGATATTGCTGATCCTGGTTCTGGGAGCGCTCACCGTGGTGGGCACGTGGGCCTGGGGGCGGATATTCGGGCGCGGAGAGGTGGACGCCCCGGTGCTGGACCAAGCCCGGGTGCGCGAGCATAATCAGGAGGCCCTGGATCGGGGCGACCTGGACGATGTGCGCTTTGACCTGGTTATTCGCGGTTATCGCCCTGATCAGGTGGACGCGGTGGTGGAAGCCTTATGGCAACGCATTAAGGCATTGGAGGAGCAGGCCGCCCAGCGCGAGCAGGTGAAAAGTGACTAGGCTTGTTGGGGTACCTGAAGAAAAGTATCAAGGAGCCTTGGTGAAATGGCAGCGATGAAGCCGCGTACTGGTGGCGGTCCGATGGAAGCCGTGGTGGAAAACCGCAAGATCGTTATGCGTATCCCCTCCGATGGTGGTGGAAGGCTCGTGGTGGAGATGACGCACGAGGAGGCGGCGGAACTGGGAGAGTTGCTTAGCCAGGCCGCTGAGTCCTAAGAAGAGAGTCACCTTATATCCTGTGGGGAGTATCACCCCACGACCCCGGACAGGAGTAGCCGCCCCACATGCTGCACGATGTCATTGACGTTTTGGCCGATCCCATTGACGGGACGCCCCTGCGCGGGGCCGATGATTTTCGGCGCCTAGAATCCGAGTCTGGCCATAGCTATGACATCGCCCGCCAGGGTTACGTTACCCTGGCCGGGGGTTCGGGGTTGCGTCATTCCGGCGATGATATGGACATGGTGCGCAATCGGGAGACCTTCTTAAGCCGAGGGCACTTCGCCCCCTTCGTGGAGGCGGTGACGCACGCCGTGGATGATGCCCTCGATGCCGCCCAGGTTCCCGATGACGCCGAGCCCGTGATCTGCGAGGTCGGCGCGGGCACCGGCTATTATCTTTCCCATACCCTTGACACCGTGGTGGGGGCCCGGGGTGTGGGCCTTGATGTATCCATGCCCGCAGCGAAGCACCTGGCCAAATGCCATCCACGAGTAGGGGCGGTGGTGGCGGATGCGTGGTCGCGCCTTCCGCTGCGCGATTCCTCGGTGGACGTGATCACCGTGATCTTTGCTCCCCGTAATGCGGAGGAGTTCGCCCGCGTGCTCACCGAGCGCGGCGAGGCGGTGGTGCTCACGGCCGATACCGGACACCTTGCTGAGTTGCGCGAGCCGCTGGGGATCATTGATGTGGAAAAGGGCAAGGTGGATCGCCTTATCGAGCAGGCGGCCGGGCATCTTGTCCCGGTGGCGCAGCCCCGTACCATCGAGTTCCCCATGACGCTGGATCAGGATTCCATCGCGGCGCAGATCGGTATGAGCCCCTCCGCCCGGCACATCGAGCCTGCGGAGTTGCAGCGCCGGATTGCCGCCTTGCCGCCCACGATGACGGTCACAGCCCGGGCGACCATCACGCGGCTGGGCCGCGCACGCTAGAAAACTAGAGCGCTAGAAACTAGAGGAGCCGCCACCCCCGGCGAAGCCACTGCTAAAGGTGGTGTTCACCGCGCTGGTGGAGCCGGAGCCGCCGGAGGAATCGCTGGTATCGCTGAGGTACCAGCTGTGCACCAGCATGAAGGGCACGAAGGAGTGGACTCCGTAGCCCGGACGCCAGTCGGAGTCGCCAAGTCGGGGCACGCGGTGCGTATCGGAGGTTTCGGCAAAGTCCGTGTCCCGTATATCGCGGATTGCCTCGGCGTAGTCGCGGAGCAGGGCGGCGTAACGATCGGGGAAGTCCTCGGCGGAGAGATCGGAGCGTAACTCCGCGGCGCGGTGGGCGAGGTCTTGTACCCGTGAACTCTTGGCGTGGTCGAGGGCGCTCTCAATATCCTTTTCCAGGCGGATCGCCTCCGCCTCGCGCGCGGTGGCGTCGCCACGCTCGATCTTGGCCAGGAGTGTGATTTGCTGGCCCGCCAAGCGCAGGGAACCCATGAGCGCGTGGGCCCGGCCGATGTCCTTGCTGTGGCGGCGGAATTGCTTATTGGGGGAATCCGGGGTGAGGCCCCAGGAATCCATCTCCTGGGGCAGTGCGGAAAACCGCGTACTCAGGGAATCCCAGCGTTCCCGCAGATCCTCGGAGGCCAGGGGAGAACGCAGCCCACGCAGTTCCTCGGTGCTGCGCGGCACGGTGAGTGCCAGGTGCGCGTATTCCGAGCGCAGTTCCTCGTAGCGCGTCCTGGCAGTTTGGGCGTTCCTGCGGCGGAAAATACCAAGGAGTAGCGCCCCGAGCCCGGCCCCGCCGCCCGCGAGGGCCCCGAGGATCGTCCACGGAAAGTCTTCGTCCTCCGGCTGAGCCGTGGCGGCGTGGAGCCCGTCCAGAAAGCCCTGGGCTATATCGTCCTTTCGCAGCGCGGGCTGCATGGCGGAGAGCGCGGATTCCCGGTGGGATTCCTCATTGAGGTGCAGGTCCTCGCACACCTGATCGGCGCAGTAGATACCCATGTTGCGGTCGGCCATATCGGCGGACACGATGAGGCTGCCCGGGGCCCACGTCTTTCCCTCGCCGGTTCCCTGGGGAACCAGATCGGGGCGGTGTTCTCCTATCCAGTCCAGGAAAGCGTCGTTAAAGGAGGAGCCCAGGTGATCTACCACCACGTAATTCACCTGGGTCACGGACTCCGGCAGGCCTAAGCCGGGGGTTTCGGCTTCCAGCCGCTGCGTATCGTCGGCATCGAGGCGGTATCCAGGATCGTCAATGCGCACGAATCCCTCGGTGGCGCCCACCGGGGAGGCGGCGATCATGAGTACCGCGGTGGCGGCGAGGAGGCCTTTAGAACTCCGCATCGAGTTCCTCTTCCGCCCAGTCGGGCAGCCGGGAGGTAT
The DNA here is from genome assembly GCF_033783015.1 of Corynebacterium sp. 21KM1197. Classification (NCBI taxonomy): domain Bacteria; kingdom Bacillati; phylum Actinomycetota; class Actinomycetes; order Mycobacteriales; family Corynebacteriaceae; genus Corynebacterium; species Corynebacterium sp. 21KM1197. The sequence continues at coordinate 892,693 of NZ_CP123907.1, forward strand.
CCAGGGAACCGGCGGAGCGCTGGAAGCAGCGTTCCACCCGAGCGGCCCCGGATTCGTGCACGCGGATCTCGGCGCAGCCGCCCTCGATGTACACGCGGCTGGCCATGGAGACGGCACCGCCATCGGCAAAGACCTCCACGGTGGAGCCGTCCACGATGATGGTGAGGGAATCGGAATCGCCCTCGGCGAGGGGAGCGGTGGCCGGAACATCGCCGGTGTGATGGGGATTCATGGAGCGATCCAGCACCAGGGTGGAGCCTCGGTGAGAGATGCTGGCGGCGGGGGCCCCGGTGGCGTCGATAAGCTCCACGGTGACCTCGGATCCCTCCGGCACCTCGCACAGGCCCGTCCAGGATTGGGCGCGCTGGGTGTGCGTGATTTGTTCCACCAATCCGGCGGCGGGGGTTTGGAAGAGCACCCCGCCCTGGAGGGTGGTCACGCGGGGAATGGACATGGCGTTGGCCCAGCCCTCGGCGGCCAGGCTGCGGTGCGCGGTGGGATCGTCCAGGCGGCCCACGCCGTTGAGCTGGCCGACGATCGCGGCGCGGTCAAAGCGATCGTCCTCCTCCATCGTACCGAAGGTGAAGGTGGTGTTGCGCGGGCGGGTGAAGTCGTGGCCATAATCAATGCGGCGGAACGGGCTGCTCACGGTAAAAACGGCCTCGTGCAGGTGGCCCACCAGGTAACCGGAGACGTCGATCCCCTCGCTCTCCAGGGTCACCAGGAGTACGTCGTGGATCTGGCCGTCCACTTCATCGCGCAGGCGCAGGATACGCGGGGAGACGATGCGGGATTGGGGATCGATCCCGGTCTCTTCCTCGAAGCGCAGCACGCCCTGGAATAGCCAATCTCGGCCGTCCTCGGAATGGAGCATGGCCAGGCCGGGTTCTGCCATCGTGCCGGTGACGGCGAGCATGAGCCAGCCCGCGTGCCCCTCGTTGCGATCCTCGTTGGTCACCCAATCCGGCACCACGCAGGGGGAGCGGAAGTTGGTGATTCCGGCCTGAGCCCCGGTCTCATCGCCCACCACGGGGCCCAGGCGGCGTACCTGGGAATCCACGGCCAGGGGATCCTCGGAGAGATCGGCGGTGGTGGCGGGGAGGTTATCGATGCGGGCCAGGTGAATCTCGGTGCTCTGGTGGGCGCCGCTCTGCTCGGTCACGGAGGTGAAATAGAGGTTCAGCCCGCCGTCGATAGCGGCTACGGAACCCGCGCGCACCTTGGCCTCGCCCTCGGCGGGGGCCAGCACATCGTCGCACTCCTCCCACTCGTAGGGGGTGTCCTCGGAGAACTGGTGCCCCCAGCGGGCGGGCGCCGCGGGGTGGGGGCGGTACTGGTGAAAGACGTGCCAGGTATCTCCGTCGAGGAGGACGGCGGCGGGGGCGTCGAGCACACCGGCCTCGGCGGTGAGGTGAAGCTCGGGGCGATAGTATTCGATGCTCATGGTGAAAACGCCTTTCGTGATAATGAGGTGGGGGAGACTATTGCTTGATTTCCGTGGTGTGGATTTGCTGTTCTAAATCCTCGGGGGCGAGCATAGCCCGGGAAAAGTCGGCGGTGAGGGGGAGCCGCAGGGAAAGGTCCGTGCCGGGGCATAATTCCACCACCCCGGAGGCCAGCGTGAAATCTAAAACGTGCCCACCCGCGCTGCGCTGGGAATCCAGAAAATGCACGTGGCAGCCGGGCACACCAATGCCCTTTTCATACACCGGGGTGCGGAAACCTCCGATCACCCCCGATACCTGGTGGAAATGCCGCTCGGTATCGTCGCCGGTGGCCTCGATCATGGGGCGATATGGCTTGGACTGCTTTGTCACGGTACGCACCGTGACCTGGCTAAACGTCCCGGTGATGCGCACCGCATACATGTAATTCTCGCTGGGTTGCAGCTCATCAATAAAGGCCGCGAGTTCCGATCGGCGCAGCCCCGGCGGGGGAGTCCCGGTGATGTGGGGGACGAAATTGGTCATCACGGTAAACGGGGAGCGCTGATCCAGGGTCGCGCGCCGGGCGCTGCCATCGCCGCGCACCTGATAACACACCCCATCGAGCACAATCATTTCCCCGTCCAGGGCATCAAAGGTGCCGATACCAAAATTGCCGTGGCCGAGAAGTTCGCCCACGGTCATTTCACCATCGTAAATGCCGTCCAGGAGGGCCGTCATCAAAGAGTTCTGGAAAATGGTATGCCGCTGCGTGGGAAATGCCTTTCCGTTCCCATGCCGCCCGAGGATAGTCACGCGCGCCATTTCCTGCACGGAGGCGGGGAGGAAAGCTAAGAAAGGCGCGTGACCAGCGTCATTCCCGCACCGAAAGGCAGGTGGGATACCAGGGCCTGCTCGCCCAGGGAACCCAGGTGCTCCTGGGCGGTGCGAGCGGCCACGGTGGCCTGATCCTTGCGGGAGGCATCGCCCACGGTGGCGTCGAGAAGCGCGTCCGCGAGCACCAGCGTGCCGCCGGGAACGAGCAGGGGCCAGGCGGCGTCGATCACCGCGCGCAGATCCACGGGCTCCACCTCGGCATAGACCAGTTGATAGCTTGCGGGGGCCATGCGGGAGAGGACGTCGAGTGGCCGGGAGGGGAGGAAGCGTCCGCGCGAGGGCGGGTAACCCGCCGCGCGGAAGGATTCCTTGGCCTGGCGCTGGTGCTCGGCCTCGGGGTCGATACAGGTCACCGTGCCCTGCCCGGGCATACCGCGCAGCAGGTACAGCCCCACCACAGCCAGCGCCGGGGTCAGCGCGATGGCCCCCATGGACTTTTCCCGGCCGCCGGCGGCCGTCAGCGTGCTTAGCAACATTCCGGTGAGGTGATCGGGGGCGTTGAGCCCGTACTCCTCGGCGTCGCGCCGCGCCGCGGCAATGGCCTTATCGACGCTCGCTTCCGGACCCTCGTCCTGGGCGGGGAGCGAATTGATGAAGTCTCGGAGAGAATCGAAGGCTGTTTCAGTCACGCCCCTTAGTGTAAGCCGGGCGTGCGGCGCACCGAGGCAGGGCGCGCGGGGATGTTTTTGTGCCTCACAGGTACCTCTACGGAGGCTCTATGGCCTTTGGGAGATCGACTTGGCAAGATGGAGGCCATGATGACGCACGAACGCGATGATAACGCCATGCTTGCCGACGCCCCGGGAGACACCGAGGCATTGACCGGCACCGCCGCGTTCGATGCGGGAACGGGAGACATGCCCTCCTGGGGTGAACTCGTGGCCGAGCACGCCGATAGCGTGTACCGCCTGGCCTACCGCCTCAGTGGCGATCAGCACGACGCCGAGGATCTCACCCAGGAGACCTTCATGCGCGTGTTCCGCTCGCTCAAGCACTACCAGCCGGGCACCTTCCGGGGCTGGCTGCACCGGATCACCACCAACCTCTTTCTGGATATGGTGCGCCACCGCAACAAGATCCGCATGGAGGCTCTACCGGAGGACTACGAGCGGGTGCCGGGCACGGACATGACGCCCGAGCAGGCCTACCACGTCAATCACCTCAACCCCGTGCTTCAGGAGGCCCTGGACCAACTGGCCCCGGATTTTCGCGTGGCCGTGGTGCTCTGTGACGTGGTGGGAATGAGCTACGAGGAGATTGCCGACACCCTGGGTGTGAAGATGGGCACGGTGCGCTCGCGCATTCACCGGGGCCGCTCGCAGTTGCGCGCCAGCCTGGAAAACGCGGCGGAGGGAAGCGAGGACGCGCGCCTGCTGCTGCCGATCGCGCAGCGCTAATCGGGCAAGGAGGGGTAGCGTTGAGCACCATGAGCTTTGATACACACGAGCGGGAGCACCGCGGAGGGCAGCCGCGCAAGAAGCGCCCCCGCGTTTTTGCCTCGGTGGATCATCTGAACCCCGAGGTGGTGGCGGCCTTCGTGGACGGCGAACTGTGCGAGGTTGCCCTTCACCGCGCCCGCGTTCACCTCGTACATTGCGGGGAGTGCCGGGGGGAGGTACACCGGCAGCGCCTGGCCGCCGAGGCCCTGCACGAGGCGAACTGGACCGCCGACGTCCGCCCGCCCCGCGAACTGCTGGGACGGCTCCACGACATCGCCAAGGGGGCCTGCGCTCCGGGCCCCGGCGCCGAGGCGGTGCCCACGCCGCAACCGGAGACGGTGCTGGATAAGTTAGAGGTATTCATGCGCACCATGCGCAAGAACACTGGGCTGCGGTGATGGAATAGTGTTTTCGAGCATCGGTTGGCCGGAGATTTTTGCGATTCTCATTCTGGGGCTCATCGTGATCGGCCCGGAGCGGCTTCCGGGATTGATCCAGGACGTGCGCGCCGCAATTTACGCGGCGCGCAAAGCCATTCATAACGCCAAGGCGGAACTCAACGGGGATTTGGGCGCGGAGTTCGAGGAACTGCGCAAACCCATCTCCGAGGTGGCCAAATGGCAGCGCATGGGGCCGCGCGCGGCGATCACCAAGGCGCTCTTTGATGGGGACGAGGAGTTCATGGATTCCTTTGATCCCAAGAAGGTCATGGCTCAGGAAACCGCGGGGCAGGCGCACCGGCGGGCCACCGGGGAGGCCGCTGCGCATGCGGCTCCCAGCGCTCCGGCTGCTTCGTCTCGGCGCGCCCCTGAGGCTGCGCCGCAGCACCGCTCGGCCCCTCCCGCAGCCGCGGGCGGGGAGTTTAACTGGGCCGATATTATGTAAGCCCGCGCTCTTCGCGTTCCCCGTGCTCCGTGCTTAACGCGGGGAGCGGGTGACCCCCAGCCCCAGTGGCCTCCCGGCCAGGGATTGCCGCCGCACCGCCAATTTCTCCGCCAGGGCCGAGCAGGCCTGGCCAGCGGGGGAGTCCGGCTCGCTCAACACCACCGGGGTGCCGGTATCCCCGTGCACGCGCAGCGCCGGGTCCAGGGGGATCTGCCCCAGCAGCGGCACGCTGCCCCCGGTGAGCGTGCTCAAACGGCTGGCCACCTTCTCGCCGCCACCGGAGCCAAAGACCTCCATCGTGGTGCCATCGGGCAGCACCATCGCGGACATATTCTCGATCACCCCGGACACCCGCTGCCGGGTCTGCTGGCTGATCGAGCCCGCGCGCTCCGCCACCTCCGAGGCCGCCGCCTGCGGCGTGGTGACGATGAGCAATTCCGCGTTGGGCACCAACTGCGCCACCGAGATGGCCACGTCGCCCGTGCCGGGGGGAAGATCGAGGAGCAGCACGTCCAGATCGCCCCAAAACACGTCGCTGAGGAACTGCTGAATAGCGCGGTGCAGCATGGGGCCGCGCCACACCACCGGGGCATTGCCCTCCACGAACTGCCCGATGGAGATGAACTTCACCCCGTGGGCGATCGGGGGGAGGATCATGTCCTCCTCCATCACGGTGGGGGCCTGATCCGAGCCCATCAGGTGCGGCACCGAGTGGCCATAAATATCGGCATCCACAATGCCCACGCGCAGGCCCTTGGCGGCGAGCCCCGCGGCCAGGTTCACGGTCACGGAAGACTTCCCCACTCCGCCCTTGCCCGAGGCCACCGCGAATACCCGCGTGGTGGAGTCCGGCTGGGCAAAGGGGATCACCGGCTCGCTGCCGGAACCGCGCAGGGTGGTGCGCAGTTGGCGGCGCTGCTCATCACTCATCACGTCCGTGGTGACGGTGACGGACTCCACGCCCGGGATCTCGGCCACGGCGGCACGGGTATTGGTTTGCAGGGTATCGCGCATGGGGCAGCCCGCGATGGTGAGGTAAATCTCCACGGCCACCGCACCGCCGTCGATGGCGATGGACTTCACCATGCCCAGCTCGGTGATGGGTTTGCCTAGTTCCGGATCCTCCACGCGGGAGAGGGCCTTGCGTACATCGGATTCGCTCAGGGTAGACATCACCTCACACCTTACTCCCCGCTAGGGGCGAGTCTCCTCTCTCAGATCGCCCTGGGTGGGCTCGCGCAGATCGGCGGGGGATTCCATGGCCTGAGCTGCGGCATCATCAAGCTTGGCCTCGATGCGCTCCAGCAGCGCGTGGACGTCTTCTAACTCGTGGCGCAGGTAATCGCGCGAGACCATGTCACCCACCGCCAGGCGCACGCCGGCGAGTTCCCGCGCCAGGAACTCAGTATCGGCCTTGGTTTGCTCCGCGCGGCGGCGATCGTTGTTGAGGGTGACTTTATCGCGGTCTTCCTGGCGGTTCTGGGCCAAGAGGATCAGCGGGGCGGCGTAGGCCGCCTGGGTGGAAAAGGCGAGGTTGAGCAGGATGAAGGGGTAGGGGTCCCAGTTCCACCAGAAGCCGCCGACGTTGAGCGCGATCCACACGATCACAATGACGGTCTGCCACATGAGGTACTTGCCCGTGCCAAAGAAGCGGGCCACCTTTTCCGCCACCGCGCCCACGGCGTCATCGTTGATATTGATGAACTTGCGCTTGGACTTGGCCACCGGGGTGTCGAGGAAGTGAATACGCTCGCGCTCGGCCATGATGGTTCTCCTTGGGCGTGAGGGGGATGTGGATGGGGATTAGCCGCGCTGATGGGGGCGCAGGCCGTGCTCGCGCCAGTTCTCCGGCAGCATGTGATCCAGCAGATCGTCCACGGCCACGGCGCCGAGCAGGTGATTATCCTCGTCGATCACCGGGCCGCACACCAGGTTATAGGTGGCGAAGTACCGGGCGGCGGTTTCCTGATCGTCATCGGCATACAGCGGGGGAAGGTCGGGGTCGAGGATTCCCGAGATGAGCGTGGACGGCGGCTCCCGGAGGAGTTTTTGCAGGTGAACGCAGCCCAGGTAGCGGCCGGTGGGCGTGGCCGTGGGCGGGCGCACCACGAAGATGAGGGAGGCCAGGGATGTGGGTAACTCGGGATCGCGGGCCAGGGCCAGGGCCTCGGCCACGGTGGTTTGCGGGCTCAAGATCAGCGGCTCCGGGGTCATGAGCGCGCCCACGGTATCCGGGGAAAAACTCATCAGGCGGCGCACCGGGGCGGATTCCTCCGGGTCCATGAGTTCCAGCAGCACCTCGGCGGTGTTATCGGGGAGTTCCTGGAGAATATCGGCGGCGTCGTCCGGGTCCATCTCCTCCAGCACGTCGGCGGCGCGCTCGATGTCGAGGGTTTCGAGCAGTTCCGCCTGGCGCTCGTCGGGCATCTCCTGGAGGACGTCGGCCAGGCGGTCGTCGTCAAGCTCATTGGCGAGCTGATTGCGCTGCGTGGAGGGCAGGGAATGGAGGTAATTGGCCACGTCCGCCGGGCGCATATCCTCAAAGGAGGCGATGGTATCGGCCAGGGTATCGGTGCGGCCCACGCCAGCGGCGGTGATGCCGTGCACGTATTGCCACTCCACGGTGAACAACTCCCGGGAGCGGAAGCCCTGGCGCGCGCCGAACACGGCCACGCGGGAGAGCACCCAATCGCGGGTGCGGGTGCGCTCCAACTCCACGTCTGCGATCTCCACCGCGCGCCCGTGCAGGTGCTCCAATTCTGGCTCGTCCGTGTGGATCTTCGAGCCCACCAGATCGCCCATCACGGTGAGTTCCCCGGTGCGCGGCTGGAAGGAGCGCATGGATACCGAACCCGTGGCCAGGGTGATGTCACCGGGCTCGATGGCGGCGATGCGCAGCATGGGCACGAAGATCTTGCGCTTGTTCACCAACTCCACCACCAGGCCCAGGGCGCGGGAGGTGTGTCCCTCCGGGCGGATATTGACCACGACGTCGCGCACGCGGCCGATCGGGTCCATATCCGGGCCGCGCACCACCATGCCGGAAAGCCTGCCGGAATATACGCGGGTGACTGCACTCATAAATGCAGAGTGTACAGCAGGGGCGGGGCGGGGGAACTTTTGTTCGCGTCACGGCGTTGAAGTGCGTGAAAAGACCAATAACGCTGTAAGGAATTACTCAATGACTTCCCCGCAATCCGCTTTGAACCTGTACGAACGCCCCTCCGGCTGGCCCGTGGGCAGCTTTGACAATTACGCCCAGGCCCAAAAGGCCGTGGACACCCTCTCCGATAACAACTTCCCGGTGGATAAACTCACCATCGTGGGCGTGGATCTCATGCAGGTGGAGTCCGTGACGGGGCGGCTCACCTGGGGGCGCGTGATCGGCGGCGGCGCGCTCTCCGGTGCGTGGATGGGTATATTCATCGGCCTGCTGCTGGGCATTTTTGAATCAAACTTCCTGTTTCCCATCCTCACCGGCATCGTGATGGGCGTGTTCTTTGGCATCATCATGGCTGCCGTGCCCTACGCCCTGAGTCAGGGGCAGCGGGACTTCACCTCCGCCACCAGGATCGTCGCTGGGCGATACGACGTCCTCTGCGAGCCGGATCTGGCACCCCAGGCGCGCGACGCCATCGCCAAGATGAATCTGGGTTCCGCGCCGCAGTCCGAGTAAAAACCTGCGGGTAGAATTGTGCGGCATGAAACGCCGCGCCGCCTCTCTCTTCCGCCTCCTGCCCGGGTTTGCTCGGGGGCCTCGCCCCAGTACCCCCCGCGTTTCTCGTGCTTCCCGCGCCTCCCGGCGGGGAGCGCGGCGCGGGGGTGTTGTTCTTTCCGTGACCGCCGTGGCGTGTGCGGCCTGTTCCGCGGCGGAACCGGAGAGCCCCGAGGCGCAGCAGCAGACTCCCGGTGCGATCCACATTGTGGCCGCCAGCGATTCCATAGAGCAGCAGGCGCTCGCTCACCTGTATCGCATGGCGATGGCGGAGGAAAATGTGGCCGCCACCGTGGAGACCCAGGAGCGCAGCGACGAGGATCGCCTGGAATGGCTGCGCGATCCGGGGGTGGACATGGTAGTGGGATGCACGGGGGAACTGCTCACGCACGCCTCTCCCAGCCAGGCGGCGGAACTATCCGAGCAACTTGAGGGCGGGGAGGCCAACCCCAATTCCCAGGAGGGAATGCAGCGAACCTATGAGGCTGTGATGGGCACCCTGGACTATGAATACGGGGTGCCCGATCCCTCGCCCGCGCAGGGGTGCGCGGAATCGGAGGCCTCCGAGGAGGCCGGGACGAGCGTTTTACCGCAGAACATCTTGCCGGTATTCCGCAAACTAAGCGTGGGGCGCGAGGGACTCAAGGAGATGAATCGCCTCACCCGCCTGATTACTACGCACGATGTGGAAACACTGGTGGAGGAGGCCATGGAATCCGGGGACGTGGCCGCCACGGCGGAGGAGTGGTACCGCAATAACGCCACGATCTAGGGGAGTGCGCGAATCGTGCATGAATAAAGAGCGAGGGGCCGGAGAGATGTTCTCTCCGGCCCCTGACTTATGGTGAGGCAGCAGGACTGTGGGCGGCTTACTTACCAAAGACCTCGTTAATCAGCTGCTCCTGCTCCGCCTGGTGCACCTTGGCGATACCCGTGGCGGTGGAGGACTGAGCGCGACGCGAAACGCGGCGCATGGGCAGCAGGTCGGGGATCAGCTCCGGCAGGTGCTCGTGGAGGAACGGCCACGGACCCTGGTTGGCGGGCTCGTCCTGGCAGAACACGATCTCCTCGGCGTTCGGGTAGCACTCGAAGGCCTCGCGCAGGCGGTTGAAGGGGATCGGGTGCAGCATCTCCACGCGCACGATCGCCACGTCCTCGCGCTTGTCCTTGGCGCGGCGCTTCTCCAGCTCCCAGTAGAGCTTGCCGGAGACCAGCAAGATGGTGCGCACCTTATCGGTATCGCCCACCACGGCACCGGAGAGATCGACCTTGTTGGGGTCGTTGATGACGGAGCGGAAGGAGGTGACCTCCGTGAAGTCCTCCGGCGCGGAGACCGCAGCCTTGTTGCGCAGCATGGACTTCGGGGTGAACACCACCAGCGGGCGCTTCATGGTACCCAGCGCGTGACGGCGGAGGAGGTGGAAGTAATTGGCCGGGGTGGAGGGCTGCGCGATGGTCATGGAACCCTCGGCGGCCAACTGGAGGAAGCGCTCGATGCGGGCGGAGGAGTGGTCCGGGCCCTGGCCCTCGTAGCCGTGGGGGAGCAGCAGCACCACGGAGGAGAGCTGGCCCCACTTGGCCTCGCCGGAGGAAACGTACTCATCAATGATGGTCTGGGCACCGTTGGCAAAGTCACCGAACTGTGCCTCCCAGGCCACCACGGCGTCCGGGTTGCCCACGGAGTAGCCGTACTCGAAGCCCATGCCGGCGTATTCCGTCAGCGCGGAGTTATACACCAGGAAGCGGCCGCCCTGGCCCTTCGCGGTGGCGAGGTCCGCCAGGGGATTGGCCTCCTGGCCGGTATTGGGATCAAACAGCACGGCGTGGCGCTGGGTGAAGGTACCGCGGCGGGAATCCTCACCGGCCAGGCGCACGAGCTTGCCGGAGTTGGCCAGGGAGGAAAACGCGATGAGTTCCGCCCAGCCCCAGTCGATGCCGCCCTCGCGGACGGAGGCGGCGCGCTGCTCGGCCACCTTCTTCACGCGGCGGTGGAACTCAAAGCCGTCCACCGGCTTGGCGTAGGCCTCACCGATCTCCACCAGCTCGGAGCGGGTGATGGAGGTATCCAGGCCCCGGGTGAGCTGCTGAGAGGAGGTAATGCCGGTCTGCTCCTGGGCGGCCTTCTTCTCGCCCTCCTTGACCTCGTTGAACACGGACTCCATCTGATCGTGGAAGTCGCGCGCGGCGGCCTCGGCGTCCTCGGTGTTGAGGTCGCCGCGCCCGATGAGGTCCTCGGTGTACTGGGCGCGCACGGAGGGGCGGTTCTCGATCTGGGCGTACATGGTGGGCTGCGTCATCGAGGGATCATCGGCCTCGTTGTGGCCGCGACGGCGGTAGCAGATGAGGTCGATGAACACGTCCTTGCCAAAGCGGCGGCGGTACTCGGTGGCCAGGTTACCCACCCACACCACGGCCTCGGGGTCATCGCCATTGACGTGGAACACCGGGCAGTCATAGGCCTTGGCGAGGTCGGTGGAGTAGTAGGAGGAGCGGCTGGAATCCGGGGTGGTGGTGAAGCCGATCTGGTTGTTCACCACCACGTGCACGGTGCCGCCCACGGTGTAGCCGCGCAATTGCGCGAGGTTCAGCGTCTCCTGGACGATGCCAAGGCCTGCGAAGGAGGCGTCGCCATGCAGCATGAGCGGCATGACGGTGTAGCCATCCTCGCCCTTGTCCAGGATGTCCTGCTTGGCGCGGGCGATGCCCTCCATCACCGGGTCCACGGCCTCCAGGTGAGAGGGGTTGGCGGTGAGGGTGACCTTGATCTCGCCATCGCCAAACATCTGAAGGTGCTCGCCCTCGGCGCCGAGGTGGTACTTCACGTCGCCGGAGCCACCGATCTGGCCCTGCTGCATGTTGCCCTCGAACTCGTTGAAGATCTGAGCCAGCGGCTTGCCCACGATGTTGAAGAGCACGTTGAGGCGGCCGCGGTGCGGCATACCGATGACCACCTCGTCGAGCCCCTGGCCCGCGGCGGTGTCGATGGAGGCATCCATGAGCGGGATGAGGGACTCCGCGCCCTCCAGGGAGAAGCGCTTTTGGCCCACGTACTTGGTTTGCAGGAAGTTCTCAAAGGCCTCGGCCGCGTTGAGTTTTTGCAGGATGTACTTCTGCTCCGCGGTGGTGGGCTTAGGCATACCGGCCTCCAGGCGATCCTGGAGCCAGTGGCGCTCGTCCTTGTCCATGATGTGCATGTACTCGGAGCCCACCTTGAGGGTGTAGGCGGCGCGCAGGCGCGAGAGAACCTCGCGCAGGGTCATGGTCTCCTTGCCGCCAAAGCCGCCCACGTTGAACACGCGATCCAGGTCCCAGATGGTCAGGCCGTGGGACTCGATGTTGAGGTCGCTGTGATCCGGCACCGGCAGACCCGGCTGCTGCCAGTGCAGCGGATTGGTATCCGCGATGAGGTGGCCACGGGAGCGGTAGGCCTCGATCAGCTGGATCACGCGGGTGTTCTTGTCGATGCCCTGGTTGGGCACGTCCTGCGCCCAGCGCATGGGGGAGTAGGGGATCCCCATGGCTTTGAAGATCTCATCGTAGAACTCGTCGTCCACCAGCAGGCGGGACATCTCGCGCAGGAACTCGCCGGACTCCGCCCCCTGGATCACGCGGTGATCGTAGGTGGAGGTGATGGTGACGAGTTTGCCCACGCCCAGTTCCGCCAGGCGGTCGGTGGAGGCACCGGCGAACTCCGCGGGGTAGTCCATAGCTCCCACGCCGATGATGGTGCCCTGGCCCTTGGTCAGGCGGGGGATGGAGTGGCGGGTGCCGATGCCGCCGGGATTGGTCAGGGAGATGGTCACGCCCTGGAAATCGTCCATCGTGAGCTTGTTCTTGCGCGAACGCGCCACGATGTCCTCATAAGCATCCACGAAGTCGTGGAAGTTCATCTTTTCCGTTTCCTTGATGGCGGCCACCACGAGGGCGCGCGCACCATCCTTCTGCGGAAGATCAATGGCCAAGCCCAGGTTGATGTGCTCGGGATTGACCACGGTGGGCTTGCCGGCGTCGTTAAGCTCGTAGCGCACATTCATCGAGGGATGAATCTGCGTGGCCTTGATGAGCGCCCAGCCGATGATGTGGGTGAAGGAGATCTTGCCGCCGCTGGTGCGGCGCAGGTGATCGTTGATAATGGCGCGGTTTTCAAACATGAGCCGGGCGGGCATATCGCGCACCGTGGTGGCCGTGGGAATCGTGAGGGATTCCTCCATGTTCTTGGCGATGGCCTTAAACGTGCCCTTGAGCGGCGCCGCCCCGGCCTCGGGGAGTTCCTTAATATCCGCCAGCGGGGAAACCGGCTTGGTGCGCACCGGCTTGGGACGATCCGGGGAACCACTGCGCGGGGCCTGGGCCCGCTCGGCACGGGCTGCCTGGGGCGCGGACTGCTTGGTGGAAGCCTTATCCGCACTGCCCGCACCGCCGTTCTTATCGGTGAGGTTGGTGGCGGGTTCCGCGGCGGAGGACGCCGGGGTGGGAGCGGAAGCAGGGGCGGTGGGGGTATCCCCCTGCTGGGCAAAGAGATCGCGCCACTCCTTGTCCACGGATTGCGGGTCCTTCTGCCACTGCTGGTACATCTGTTCAACCAGCCACTGATTTTGGCCGAAGTTGCTAGCGCTGCTCACGGCAGTTACTCGCCTCATTTCATTGATGGGTTGTACTCGCGTACTCGACTTTATCTGTCTACTGTAATGATCTTTGAAAATGTCGGGGGCGGGCCCCGCCATGAGCGCGGTACTTGCACGTCATGGAGGTTCCGGGGTGGGAGTGGCCTCCCCCAAATGTGGGGATTGTGAACAGAACTTTTTAGGCCTTCAGTTCCGCAAGGGCCTCCCGGGTGTGCTGGATCATGCGCTTGGCGATCTTGCGATTGGCCATGAGTCCCACCACCGCGCCGATACCCAGCGGCATGAGCTTGCCCACCCAGGCCCCGGCCATCTTCTTGGTGGTGCGCTTGAGCACGGTGCGCAGCAGACGATTATTAATCTGCCCCAGGGCGGAACCGGAGAGCCGAGAAACGCTGGGGACGGAAAGCCGATCGGCTCCGGCGGGTAGGAGGGCGTCCACCACGGCGGTGCCCGAGGCCCCTAGCAGGCACATCATCACGATCATGCGGCGGCGCTCGGGATCGTGAATGTCCACCCCCTGCGCGTGGGCGCTGGCCACGGCGTAAAAGGCGGCGGTGTCGAGGAACACGAGGGATTCGGCGCTTAGCGCGGCGGCCCCGGTGAGCAGGCCCACGCCCGGAATGGCGGAGGCACCACCGGCGGAGGCGCCGGAACCGGAAACCAGGCGCAGGAAGTGCTTGTCCAGTTTCTCCTGAATCTCTGCGGGCGTGGCCTGGGGATTCTTGGCGCGGAGACGCTCCACGTAGGACTCAATCGTGGAGGCCTGAATCCGCACCGCGCGGTCGAGCCCCTTGACCAGGGCGCGGGCGGCGGGGTTACGGGGTTCCTCGGTGGGCAGGTTTGACATGTCTATTCTCCTTGAAAATTATCCGTTTATTCCGAGGTAGCGTGGGCCGTCTGGGCGGCGTGAGTAGCGTGGGTGCGCGATGTGGTCGAGGTATCCGCCGCAGCCGCGTATTCCTCGGCTGCGCGCACCTGCGCGGGGGTGGGGGTGACCCCGGTATAAAGAGCAAATTGCTCGGCGGCCTGCAAGGCGATGATCTCTCCACCGTGGATCACGGGTAGCCCCAGGGTACGGGCGCGGCGGATCAGCGGCGTGGTCACGGGCATGGCCACGACGTCGCATACCGCCTTGGCGTGGGCGAGGTCGGCGTCGCTAAACGCCTGCACCTCCTCGTCCGCCCCGCGCATGCCCAGGGGCGTGACATTGACCAGGAACGTGGCCTCGGCGGGTACCTCGGTGGAGTAGTCCCAGCCCAGGCGGGAGGCCAGATGGGAGCCGGTGAGGTGATTGCGCGCCACGATGGTGCCGTGGAAGCCCAGGTCCGCGAGCGCGGTGGCCACGGCGGAGGCCATGCCGCCGGAACCGCGCAGCGCCACGGGCTGGGCGGGATCAACCTGGTGCGTTTCCACCAGGGACTTCACGGCGAGGTAATCGGTGTTATAGCCGGTGAGGCGCCCGCCGTCATTGACGATGGTATTGACCGATTCCAGCCGCTTGGCAGAGGGGTCCAGCGAGTCCAGCAGCGGAATGACCTCCTGCTTATAGGGCATGGACACCCCCGCCCCGCGGATCCCTAGGCCCCGGATGCCCACCACGGCGGCGGTGATGTCCTCCGGGGCGATGGACTTATACAGGTAATTCAGGCCTAGCTGGGCGTAGAGCCAGTTGTGAAAGCGCACCCCGTGGTTGGAGGGGCGTGCCGCGAGGGAGATACATAGGGTGGTGTCGCGATCAACGAGGTTTACCATGTGCTCCACCGTAGAACATGGGCGGGACAGGGCGCATGAACTGGGTAAATGTGGAGGAGCGGCGCGTAACGGGCGCGGGTAGCGCAAGCGGGCTAGTCTGGTGCGTGTTCATTCCTCGTTGCTGGGAAGGTAGGCAAGACCATGAGCTTCTTTGAGGACATCGCCGCTGCGCTTGATTCCGATGGCATTGAGTCCCGCGTGGGGGGCGAGGTGCTTTTTGTGCCCATCACCTCCGAGGTGGAGATTCAGTTCGTTGAGATCGACGCCCTGCTTCCCGCCGCCAACGTTTACATCGCCGCCGCGGATGTGGACGAGGACGATGAGGACTTTGAGGCCGTGCTCGTCTCCGTGGTGTTCTCCGTGGAGGACGCCGTGGCCACCGTGGCCCACCACATCGCCACCGATCAGGTGGTTACCGTCCTGCGCGACCTTCTGGATGGCACCGACGAGCGCATCAGCGACCTGGAGTTCTACCAGGACGCCCTGGAGCCCAACCTGGTGCATGCCGAGGTGGGGGAGAACTCCGAGGTGCAGGTGTTCGTGGAGCTTATCGACGGTCGCCCCACCGCGCGCGTGAGCTTCATCAGCGCGGGGGAATCCTTCGACGATTTGGTGGATCAGGCGATCGAGGAACTGTGGGAGTCCGATGGCGAGGCCATGCTCACCGAGGAGGATCGTCAGCGCCTCTTCAGCGGCCTCGGTGAGGGCGCGGACCTGGGCGAGGAGGAGGTCCTGGAACTCGGAGAGTTTACCGACTTCGATCGCCTCTTTGACGTGCTTTCCCTGGCCGTGGATCAGGCGGAAAGCTGGGAGGAGCAACTCCTGCCCTTCGACGAAGAGGACTATGACGGCGAGGACTACGAGGATGAGCCGGAGGTATATGACCCGGAGGATGACCTCGTGGACGCGGACGGCGCAGATGACGGGGAGGAAGAAGAATAGTTCCCCAGGTTCTCCTCGACTGCGATACCGGGATTGATGATTCCCTGGCACTGATGTACCTCGCCGCCCTCCATCGCGCCGGGGAAATAAAGTTGTGCGGAGTGACTTGCACGGCGGGGAATACCACGGCGGCGCAGGCGGCGAGGAATAGCCGCTATATTCTGTATCGCTGCGGGATCACCGATATCCCCGTGGTGGCGGGGGTACCGGCCCCGCTGGCCGTGGACCTGGTGACCACCCCGGAGACGCACGGCCCCACGGGGCTGGGCTATCTCCATGCGCCGGAAGCACGGGGTTTCCAGCACCAAGACCCCGAGGCCGGTCAATCCTGGCACGACCTATGGGCCGAGCACCCCCAGGCGCACGTGATCGTGGTGGGGCCGGCCACCCACCTGGCCTTGTGGGGATCGCGGGAGAGGGCCACCCTCATGGGCGGGGCATACCTTTATCCCGGAAATACCACTCCCACCGCCGAGTGGAACTCCTGGGTGGATCCACACGCCGCCAAGCGGGCCTTTGCGCAGGCCACCACCCCCATTACCGTGTGTTCCCTGGGAGTGACGGAGCGATTCACCCTCGATCCCACTTCCCTGGATGTGCTGGTGGCGGCCCTGGGACAGGCGGATATTGCCCGCGATCTCCCGGAACTCCTGCGCTTTTACTTTGAGTTTCACCACGCACAGGGCGAGGGATACCTGGCGCAGATTCATGACCTGTTCACCTGCATGATCGGGCTGGGCACCGTGGCCGCAAAGGGGAAACTCACGCGGGTAGACGTGGAGGCAGATTCTCCCCTCCTGCGCGGCACCACGGTGGCGGACGTCCGAGGACATTGGGGCCTGCCGCCCAACGCGCGATTAATAGAGGAAGCCGATGTGCCGGGGGCGCACCGGGAACTGCTGCGTGCGGCGGCGCTGCTGCGGGAATGTTAAAGTATTGTCCCGATAACGGAGCCACCAGTCAGGTCAAGCACCGTCCCGAGGTGACATAGGGGCGGGGTTTTCTGTGTGCCTCCATTTCCACGTATCTCACCCGATACCCACCCGATGAGGGAGTGCTTTTGCCCATGAGCCTGTCACTGAGCCTGCCCCGCCGTATCCTCGCCCTCGCGGGCGTGGTGTGCATCGTTGCCACCTGGCTTTACCTGGTTCTTGTTCGGCCCGCCGATTGGGAATCCGTGGGCGGTTCCGCCTCCGCGATCATCACGCTGGCCGGATATGTGGGCGGCGCGGTGTTGCTCCTGGCCGCCACCCTCCCCGCGGTGCCGGTGCGCACCATTTCCTTGATCCCGGTGGCCCTGGTGCTCAACATCGTGGTGGGGGAGATCGTGGGCAGCGTGGGGATACCGCTCTACCTGGATTCCCTGGGCACCGTCCTGGTGGCGGCGCTGGCCGGGCCCCTGGTGGGCCTGGCCACCGGAACCCTTAGCTCCGTGGTCTGGGGCCTGATTAATCCCGCCGCGCTGCCCTTTGCCGCGGCGAGCGCCCTGGTGGGCGGCCTGGCTGGCTGGCTGCTGAATAACAAGAAGGTGGTGCGCACCTGGTGGGCCACGGCGCTCTCCGGCGCGCTGGTGGGGATCATCTGCGGCATGATCGCGGCCCCGGTGGCGGCCTTTGTGTATGGCGGCACCGCTGGGGTGGGCACGGGTGCCCTGGTTTCCGCCTTCCGAGCGATGGGCAATAGCCTGCTGGGCTCGGTGACCTTGCAGTCCTTCATCTCCGATCCCCTGGATAAGATCCTGGTATTCCTCCTGGTACGCCAGGCCGTCATGGCGCTGCCCAAGCGCACGGTGGCGCAGTTGCGGGGTGAGGGTGCCTAGCAGCGGAGTGAGCGTTCACCCCTTTACCAGCCTTTCCCTGGCTGCCAGCGGGTGGATAGCGGTGGTGGGACTCAATTCCCCCTGGTTCTCCGCCGCGTGTGTTCTGGTTTCCTGGGTCTATGCGGGGGTGTGCGCGGCGCAGCCAAAAAACCTCATGAGCCGGGTGGTGCGTGTGCCGCTATGGAGCGTGGCCCTCAGTGCGCCGGTGGCGGCCTCCATGATTCTCATTCACGCACCGCACGGGCGGCAGCGCTTGGCACCGTTGCTCACCAGCGATGGTCTCCTGGTGGCCCTGGAACTGACGCTGCGGTTCATGGCCTTGGTAACGGTGGTGGTGGCCGCGACCGCCACCTTTAAGGTCGCGGATTTGGCCAAGGCGCTACAGATGGCGGGGGTACCGGCTTCCCTGGGATACGTGGTGGGGGCCACCTTGCAGTTGGCCCCGGAGGCGCGCTCCGCGATACGTCGCATTAAGGAAGCCAACGCGCTGGCGGGGCGCTCCACGCGGGGATCGGCGGTGTTTCCCAGGGTGGTCGTGCCGCTGATGACCACGCTGATGGTGCGGGCCGCGCATAGTTCTGCCACCTTGGAGACGCTGGGTTTGGGGCGCACTGGGCCGCGAACAGTGCTGAGCCCGGTGCCGGATTCTCCGGGGCAGCGCGTGCTGCGCTGGGCCGTACCGTGCGTATCCGTGGCCGTGGTAGTGGGGGGTTACGCGCTATGAGGAGGGCACGGGCTATTGAGCAGATCCGGGAGCGGTATCTGTTGCCGGGAACGATCACGCAGGTGGTGGGGGAATCTGGCAGTGGTTTGAGCACGCTGGCGCGCGAGGTCACGGCCGCCCACGGCGCGGCGGTGATGGTGGCGCAGGACGCCGAGGGCGCGCTGAGCGGCTTGCGTGAAACGGTCCGCGAGGAGGTGGCCTTTGGCCTGGAGCAGCGGGGAATACCCCGCGAGCGCATGAAGAGCGCGGTGGCGGAGGTAATAGAGAGCCTGGAATTGGGCGATCTGGCGCATGCGCACCCCGCCGCGCTTTCCGGCGGGCAGACCCGCAGGTTGGCGCTGGCCACGATGGCGGTGCTCCTTTCCTTCGATACCGCAGCGCTGGTGGGCGATGATCCCCTGGCCGGATTGGACGCGGAATCGCGCCGGGCGGTGGTGAGTTTGTGCCGGGATCTGACGCGGTGCGGCCGGGCCGTGCTGCTGGTGGGCTACGAGGCGGCACCGGAACTGCCGGGCCCGGTGCTGTGGTGGGACGGTGAGGAACTGCACGACGAGGTGTCTCAACCACGGTTTTTCCCTCCCGAACCCGTGGCGCCGCGCCCGCAACGCGAGTATTTCCACGGGGTGTGGGTGCGGCGGGGAGCGGGCTTCCGCAGTGGCCCCCACGATCTCAGCGTGGCGCGCGGCGGGGTGACCTGGGTGCGTGGCCCCAATGGGGCGGGCAAGACCTCCTTGCTGCGGGCCCTCGCCGGGCTCGACGGGGCACAACCCAGCGTTGGGGTGGCCCTGGCCTTGCAGCGCAGCCGCGATCAGGTATTGGACACCCAGGCGGCGCGCATGGTGGGGGACCCCGAGGTGTGTCGGCGCTGGGGGATCGATCCGCAGGCGCACCCCCTGGACCTGTGCGCCAGCGATCTGCGCTGCGCACAGGTACTGGCGGCGGCGGAGTTGGGCCGCCCGGTGCTGGCCCTGGACGAGCCTGACGTGGGGTGTGATCCCTCCGGGAGGCATCGCCTGCACCGCATCGTGGCCGAGCGCCTTGAGGTGGGTACGGCGGTGGTGATGACCTGCCATGACCGCGCCTTCATGGAGCAGGTGGCGCGATATGCCACGGTGGAAACCCATGATCTTCTCAGGCCGCAGAGGCCGATGAGGCCTCGGTAAACAGGGAAGGTGGGGTGTCGAGGGGAAGGAAACGCCCGTCTACGCACCAGCGATAGGTGGGCGTGGCTTCCCCCAGGAACTCGTGGACGGCCGTGATCGCCCCCTCGGGGAGCAGCGCGCGCACCCAGGCCTCCGCGACGGCGGGGCGAACCGGCTGGCCGTCGGCCCGGCTAAAGCGCAGGCTGATGAGGTAGGCGGCCTCGTGATGAGGATTGAAGCCGCGAATCCGGGCGCGGGCGCGAGGCCCCATGCGGTGACGGCTGAGCGCCACGTTGAGTTCGCCGCCGGTGAGGGGATCGGGCAGGCGGTGTACGGGAGGCCGCCATAGCGCCCGGCCGGAGTGCGTGCGCGCGAGGCACCGGGGGTGCCGCAGGATGGCGGCCAGGCGGCCTAGAAGATCGCCGTGATGATCCCGCAGATAGCGTGAAAGCATGGCGCTGAGATCGGGGTGGGCAAGGGGCGTGATGGTACCGATTTTCTTCATGTGCTGAACCATAGGGGAGAGGTGGGACGGGAGACGGACGCTGTGTGAACGTATGTTCTAATAATACCGCGCGGCGGGGAAGAGGTCTAGGGTAGAAGCGCTATGGCCAAAAACATCACCATGATCCCCAGGGAAATCTGGGTGCTCGTCAGCGCCGCCTTTCTCATTGCCCTGGGGTACGGGCTTATCGCCCCGATCATTCCGCAGTACGCCCAGACCTTTGACGTGGGCATGGCGGCCGCCAGCGCGGTGGTTTCCATCTTTGCCTTCTTCCGTCTGGTCTTTGCCCCGGCTTCCGGCAGGCTTATCGACGCCCTGGGCTCCCGCGCCGTCTATATCACCGGCCTGGTGCTGGTGGCCCTGACCACGGCGGCGCTTGCCCTGGCCCAGGAATACTGGCAGATCCTGGCCCTACGCGGCCTGGCCGGGGTTGGCTCCACGATGTTTACCGTCTCGGCCATGAGCCTCATCGTGGCCCTCGCCCCGCCGCAGATTCGGGGTCGGTGTTCCTCGGCCTATGCCTCGGCCTTTCTCTTAGGCAGCATCATCGGTCCGCTCGTGGGTGCGGCCTTAGCCCCGCTCGGATTACGTGTACCTTTTGTGCTGTATGGGGCCACGCTGCTGGTGGCCGCCGCCGTGGTGTGGCGGCGCATGCCTGGGGGCGTCGATAAGCCCAAGAGTGAGGGCATGGCCACCTTGGAGTTTAGGGAGGCCTTCCGCGATTCCGCGTATCGCTCCGCGCTGGTGAGCGCCTTTGCACACGGGTGGTCTAATTTTGGGGTGCGGGTGGCCACGCTGCCGCTCTTTACCGCCGCCGTGTTCGCGGAATCGGCTGCGGCGGCGGGGTTCGCGCTCACCGCCTTTGCCGTGGGCAACGCCGCCTGCCTGCAATTCTCCGGGCGCTGGGCGGACTCGGTGGGCCGCAAACCCATGATCGTGGCGGGCCTGGCGATCAACGGCATCTTCACCGCCGCCGTGGGGCTGGCGGATAGCCTGGTGCTGCTGCTGGCGGCGTCGGTTCTGGCGGGTGCCGGGGCCGGAATCCTCAGTCCTGCGCAGCAGGCCGTGGTGGCGGACGTGGTGGGCAGTGAGCGGTCCGGCGGGCGCGTGCTGGCGAACTTCCAGATGGCGATGGATTCCGGTGCGATTCTCGGGCCTCTGGTGGTGGGCGCGGTGGCGCAGGCGTGGGGGTTTGGCTGGGGCTTTGGCCTGTGCGGCGCGCTGACGCTGGCTGCGGCGGTGGCCTGGCTGTGGGGTAGGGAGACGCTGCCGGACTAGGAGTTTATGCCTTTACCTGCGCAATGCAGGCAAAACCCCGCAGGTGGCGTATTCTGGGGCGACAATGAGCATTACCGATAACGCCACCGGCGGCGTGAGCGAGCCGGATAACGTGACAGCGTCGGAATCTCAGGAACTATCGCAGGGTGGGGAACAAGACACCAGGGACGCGATGACTTCTGAGGCTACCGACTCCGCAGCAGCGGACAACGACCAGCCCACATTCGATAACCTTGGTCTCCCGGATAACGTGCTAAAGGCCGTGTCCAAGGTGGGTTTTGAGAACCCTTCCCCCATCCAGGCGCAAACCATTCCCCTCCTGATGGAGGGCAATGACGTGGTGGGCCTCGCCCAGACGGGTACCGGAAAGACGGCGGCCTTTGCGCTGCCGATCCTCTCCCGGATTACCGTCTCCGAGCGCTCCCCCCAGGCCCTCATTCTGGCCCCCACCCGCGAACTCGCGTTGCAGGTGGCGGACTCCTTCCAGTCCTTTGCGGATCACCTGGGCAACATTCACGTGCTGCCCATCTACGGTGGCCAGGCCTACGGGATCCAGCTTTCCGGCCTGCGCCGAGGCGCGCAGATCATCGTGGGTACCCCCGGCCGCGTGATCGACCACCTGGAAAAGGGCTCGCTGGATATCTCCTCCCTGCGCTTCCTCGTGCTCGATGAGGCCGATGAGATGCTGAACATGGGCTTCCAGGAGGACGTGGAGCGGATTCTGGAGGACACCCCGGAGGATAAGCAGGTGGCGCTCTTCTCCGCCACCATGCCCTCGGGTATTCGCCGCATCTCCAAGCAGTACCTCAGCGATCCGCGCGAGGTCACGGTGAAGTCCAAGACCCGCACCAACACCAACATCACGCAGCGCTGGCTGCACGTGGCACACCGCAATAAGCTCGATGCCCTCACCCGGATTCTTGAGGTGACGGAGTTCGAGGCCATGATCGTCTTTGTTCGCACCAAGAACGAGACGGAGGAGGTGGCGGAAAAGCTCCGCGCTCGTGGTTTCTCCGCCGCCGCGATCAACGGCGACATCGCCCAGGCGCAGCGCGAGCGCACCGTGGATCAGCTCAAGGACGGCCGTCTGGACATACTGGTGGCCACCGACGTCGCCGCGCGCGGCCTCGACGTGGAGCGCATTAGCCACGTGCTCAACTTCGATATTCCGAACGACACGGAATCCTACGTGCACCGCATTGGCCGCACGGGCCGTGCTGGGCGCTCCGGCGAGGCGATCCTCTTTGTTACCCCCCGCGAGCGCCGCATGCTGCGCTCCATCGAGCGTGCCACCAACGCGCCGCTCACGGAGATGGATCTGCCCACCGTGGACGAGGTGAACGAGTCCCGCAAGGCCAAGTTCGCGGACTCGATCACGCAGTCCCTGGAGGATTCCCAGCTGGATATTTTCCGGGCCTTGGTCAAGAGCTACTCCGAGCAGAATGACACCCCGCTGGAGGACATCGCCGCAGCCCTGGCCACCCAGGCGCAGGCGGGCGATGAGTTCCTGATGAAGGAGCAGCCCAAGGAATCGCGGCGTGATCGCCGCGACCGCTTCGACCGCGAGGATCGCGGCGGCCGGGGCGGCCACCGGGATCGCCGGGATCGCTTTGACCGGGATGGTCGCGGGGATCGCGGCGACCGGGGCGGGCGCTCCCGCTTTGAGGCGGAGCCGGGCAAGAAGATGTACCGCCTGGCCGTGGGCAAGCGCCAGCACGTGCGCCCCGGCGCCATCGTGGGTGCTCTGGCCAACGAGGGCGGCCTGAACTCCAGGGACTTTGGCCGGATCTCCATCTTTGGCGATCACACCCTGGTGGAGTTGCCGCAGGATCTGCCGCGCGAGGTCTTTGATCGCTTGTCCGATACCCGCATTTCCGGCCAGCTCATCAACATTGAGCCGGATACCGGGCGTCCCCCGCGCGATCGCGGTGGATACGACCGTGGTGGATACCGTGGGGATCGCGGCGAGCGAGGTGACCGCGGCGACCGGGGCGGCAGGCGCGACTTTAAGCGCCGCGGCGATCACCGTGGCGACCGGGGTGATCGCGGAGATCGTGGTGACCGCTACGGCGATCGCGGCGAGCGCCGGAACCACCGCGGCAGGGATCGGTACTAAATCCCTCCGCGCGTTCCGCACCGAGATAAAGCCCGATATAAAAAGGAGGCCGGGCCGCACTAATTCCACCTGGAATGTGCGGCCCGGCCTTTGCCGTGCTTTTGGCTCATCCCTCGCTCGGAGGCGCGGGGGACAATTGCGCGGGGGAATAACCGTGAGGGAAATAATCCCCCTGCGTTTTAGAGGAACAGTTCTAGAGGAACATCAGAATCAGGATGATCACCCAGAGCAGGGAGAAGATCCCGCCGAACATGGAGAGCTGGCCCTTGGCCTTTTCCCAGTTGGCGATGTGCGCACCGCCCTCGGGAACCTCATCGGCCTCCAGCAGACCCAGGGCGGCCATCATCTTCTTCTGGCGCGGAATGATGAGGAAGAACAGCAGCGCCCAGGCGATCAGCGCGAGGAGCAGGGCGCCGTGGAAGATGCCGTTCTTCCAGTACGTGCCGGGATCGGTGAACATGACCGCCACGCCCAGCAGCGGTACCAGCAGGGAGAGCACGCCGTAGGAGGAGGTAATGCGGTGCATGAGGCTGGCCATGCCGGCGGCCTGGGGGTCATTGTTCTTGGCCTTGACCGCGTGAACCTGGAAAGAGGAGACGGCCACGGTGACGGGGCCGAGGAAGAGTGCTGCGGTGAGCACGTGCAAGATAAGGAGTACGGTGTACAAAAACATCACGCCTTTCGGGGGTACAGTGCACTCCTTAGCCTAACGACAGCATGGGAAGTTCCCTAAACCGGCATTGAGCCTTCATCTCCGCGATGTCGCCTTGAGGTAAGGGGAGGTGGTAGGCGGCGGCTACTTGGGCCAGTCTGCGTGAATACCAGCATCGGGAGGGACGGTGGGAGGGCAGCCAGCGAGAGGGGAGTTGATCCGATTTCTCCCGATTTTCCTTTCTGGATACGGCCACGAGGTTGAGGGTATCGTTGGCAAAGCGTTGGCGTTGCGCCGGGGTCCAGGAGTGCGCGCCCAGGTCCCACGCGGCGGCAAGCGGGTAGAGATGATCGACGTCGATGCCGGCGGGGTCGAGAGGAGTGCCCGAATAGGGATCGGGCCCGGCGGAGACGATCCGGCACTGCCGCACCGAGTGTTCCCCGAATTGGGTCTGGGCGATGGCCTCGCGGGTACTGCACGCCCCGGAGGTGGCCCAGCCGGAGCCGAAGGCGGAGCGCCGGTAGCCCAGGACGGTCACACGCTGCGCCACGGGGCGAACCTGGGCGAGGCTGTCCCGCAGCGGAGGGCCGGGGGCCACGCCGGTGGGGGTGGAGTGGGGTGGCCACGCCAGGGCGAGGGTGACCATAAAGAGAATAAGACCAAAGAGAAAGCGCGGTGGGGGCATGCTTGCTTAGACTGCTCCCACCGCGTTCATGGTTCCTAAGAGCGGTTCCCAGGGGAGGTTCCTGGGTGAGGGCCCGGCGGAGGTTCTTCAGAGAAGGTCACCTTTAAGCGCGCGGCGCGGTGGCTTGCTGGAACTCCGCCACGGTGGTCTTATCCGGGGCGGCCGTGGCCCGGGAGACCAACCAGATGGCGGTGGCGGAGAGCAGGAAGCCGGGGATTAACTCGTAGAGGTGATCCGAGAGCGGGGACATGCCCCACGCGAAGGACACCACCGCGCCGGTGATCATGCCGGCGAGCGCGCCGGGGGTATTGAGGCGGGGCCAGTAGAGGGCAAAGAGCATGAGGGGGCCAAAGGCGGAGCCGAAGCCGGCCCAGGCGAAGCCCACCAGGCCCAGAATGGAATCGCTGGGGTTGATGGCCCACAGCGCGGCGAAGATGGAGACGCCCACCACGGCGGTGCGGGAGAGGTTGATGAGCAGGTGCTCATCGGGCTTTTTCTTGGCAAAGATCCGGTAGAGATCCTCGATGAGGGAGGAGGAGACCACCAGCAGCTGGGAACTCATGGTGGACATGATGGCGGCGAGCACGGCGGTGAGCACCAGGCCGGCGATGAGCGGGTGGAAGAGGATCCGGCCCATGTCCAGGAAGATCGTTTCAAAGTTCACCTGGTCGGTGACCGAAATATCGGGGTTCTGGGCAAAGAACACGGTGCCCACCACCGCGGCGGAGACCGCTCCAGTAATGCATAGCGTCATCCAGGCGATGCCAATCCGACGGCTGCTCTTGGCCTCCTCGGAGGAGCGCAGCGCCATGTAGCGCACCACGATGTGCGGCTGGCCGAAGTATCCCAGGCCCCAGGCCAGGTTGCCGATGATCGCGGCGGCGGAGGCCCCGCCGAGGAGGTTGAAGAAGTCCGGGTTGCCGGTGCCGTCGGTGTAGGGGCCGTAATCGTTGTGGGAGGCCCAGGTGAAGATGTCCCAGGGGTCGTCGAGGGCGATGAGCGCCATCGCGGGGACGATCAGCAGGGCGGTGAACATGATGAGGCCCTGGACGACGTCGGTAAGCGAGACGGCGAGGAAGCCGCCGATGAAGGTGTAGCCCACGGTGACCGCCGCGATGATGAACATTCCGGTGAGGTAATCGCCG
Source organism: Corynebacterium sp. 21KM1197 (assembly GCF_033783015.1). Lineage (NCBI taxonomy): Bacteria > Bacillati > Actinomycetota > Actinomycetes > Mycobacteriales > Corynebacteriaceae > Corynebacterium > Corynebacterium sp. 21KM1197. Next base: position 918,438 of record NZ_CP123907.1, read on the forward strand.
CCGAAGGTCGCCTCGAAGTAGCGGCCCCCCGAGACCATGCCGGAGGAGACGTAGAAGGTGAAAAAGACGATGATGATGGTGGCGGAGACGATGCGCAGCGCGCGGGAGCGATCGTGCAGGCGGTTTTCAAAGAAGCTGGGCAGGGTGATGGAGTTATTGGCCACCTCGGAGTAGGAGCGCAGGCGCGGGGCCACGAAGGTCCAGGAGGCGTAACTGCCGATGAGCAGTCCGATGGCGATCCAGAGCTCGGAGAGCCCGGAGACGAAGAGCGCGCCGGGCAGGCCCATGAGGAGCCAGCCGGACATATCCGAGGCTCCGGCGGAGAGCGCCGCCACGAAGGGGTTGAGCGAGCGGTCTGCGAGGACGTAGTCGTCATACTTATCGGTGCGGCGGTAACTCCAATAGCCGATGGCGAGCATGGCGAGCATGTAGATGATGATCGCCAGCACAAACCATGTAGTCTCAGTCACGAGTGTGCTCCTTGGTGAGGCTGCAAACAAAGATGGCTGTAGATTGTAGAACACTGTGCGCTCGGGGTACCCCCGTCGAGGGAAACGCACGGCAGATTCCCCGCTAATCCCCACCCTGATTTTCCGATTTTTACAGGGTGTTTATACAAGAAAAGCGGGTGGGGCGGGGGTGATGGTAGGTTGGCCCCTATGGCCGATTTCCTCCTGCATGGACTATGGGTGCAGAAGTCTGGGCTGCACCTATGGATTGAGCAGGTGGAGGGGCACCGCATTGTGCTGCCCGATCAGGTGCCGGACGGCACCTTTCCCCCGAGCGTGACCGCGATCCTGGAGCGCAGTAGTTTTCGGCATCGCCTGCGCGCCACCCTGCGTACCCCCAAGGGGCGCGAGGTTTCCCTAGTGATTCCCACCTCCGCATGTACCCCCGAGCAGGCGGTGCAGGTGCTGGCCAGCATGGTTTTTCTGGATGAGCAAAGCCCCGCCGCCACCCGCGCCCAGCGCGAGGCCATCGCCCCCGATCTGCGCTGGCTCATTCGCATGTACGCGGGCCTGCGCCGGTTTGTACAGGCGGGGCGGCTGACCCTCAAACTCGCCTACGTGGACGATCAGTGGTGGCCGCAGTGGCAACTCTCCCAGGGCCTGGGCGAGCGCGGGTGGATCGCGGAGATGATGGCGGCCGCGCCGGGCATCTTGAGCCTGAACAACCGCAACCTCGATGAGGACATCACCGAGGTGCTGCCGCACTGGATCGCCTCGGCGGAGTTGGCGGATCTGCGCGATACCCCGCGCCCCCACCCCTGGCATGACTTTTCCACGGCGCTCCTGCACAATCAGCCGCTGCGCCGGGGCGGGGTGGGCCTGCTCAATCGCCTGCGGGAATGGAAGGAATCCATCGCGGCGGTGGATCTCCAACTGGTGATCATCGTGGAGCAACCCCCCAGCGGGGATAGCGAGGTCACAGCAGACCCCGAGGCGGCGGTGTGGCCGGTGCGCTTTCAGGTGCGCTCCGGGGTGGAAAGCCCCATTCCGCTGCGGGAAAACCGCCTTGATCGGGGCAGCGTCATGCAGTTGGATCAGGCGCGCCAGCGCGCGCGCAAGATCTCCACGCTGCTGGGGGGCGTGGCGCGGGAGGACGCGCCGGAGGGCTTATCGACGCCCCCCGCACCTCCGCAACAATCCTCGCTGCGGGACGCTGCGCTGGGAGGGGCGTCGATAAGCGAATCCCCGCTACCGGCGTACACCGGGCCGCTGAGCCGCGTGGACAGTGCCGGGGACTGGGACGTGTACCTGACCACCGGACAGATCGTGCACTTCATCGCCCACGATGTTCCCCTGCTCAAACGCGCCGGTTTTACCGTCATGCTGCCCAAGGCCTGGGCGTCCTATGACACCAAGGCCACGTTGGTGACCTCGGAGGGGGAGGGTGCCACCCAGCGGCACATCGGCATGGACAAGGTGGTGGACTATAACTGGAAACTCTCCGTGGGCGACACGGAACTTACCGATGCAGAGATGGCGGAACTAGTGCGTTCCAAGTCCGGGCTGATCCGCCTGCGCGGGGAGTGGGTGCTGGCGGATACGTCCTCCCTGTCCAAGATCACGGCCTACATGGAGGAACTGGCGCAGAACTCCCGCAAGCGCAGCAAGGCCCGCCTGGAGGAGGCCGCCATGCGGGCCGAGTTGGCTCGGGTGAATAACGAGCCCGGCTGGGAGAGCCTGGCGGCCGAGGCGGAGCGCCTGCGCGAGGAGTTCAACCGGGACCAGGAACACCGGGGCCAGGTTTCCGTGGCGGAACTGCGCCAGATTGCTCTGGAGGCGATGTCCGCAGAATCTGCGGCGCCGGTGGAGTTCACCGGCTCCACCTGGTATTCCTCGCTGCTGGGCGGCACGGATACCCCCGCCCCGGAGTGGGTGGAGATACCGGAGACGGTGCAGGCGGAGTTGCGCGAGTACCAGCGCCGCGGCGTGGACTGGTTGTACTGGATGTCCCGCAACGACCTCGGCGCTGTTTTGGCCGATGACATGGGCCTGGGCAAGACTCTCCAATTGCTCACCCTGCTGGCGGTGGAGCACCATCGCGGGGAAAATACTGGGCCGACGCTGGTGGTGGCGCCCACCTCCGTGGTGGGAAACTGGGCGCGGGAGGCGCGCCGCTTCGTGCCCCACCTGCGGGTTTTGGTGCACCACGGGAATACCCGCCTGCGCGGCGAGCGATTCCAGCGGGAGGTGGCCCGCACGGACCTGGTGATCAGCAGCTACGGCGTGCTCAACCGCGACCACGCCCAGTGCGCCGAGGTGCAGTGGGATCACGTGGTGCTCGATGAGGCGCAGCACATCAAGAACTCCGCCACGCGCTCGTCCAAGGCGGCGCGCTCTCTCCCCGCGCGGCAGCGCATAGCGCTCACGGGTACCCCGGTGGAAAACCGGCTTTCGGAAATGCGCTCCATCTTGGACTTTGTGAATCCCGGCGTGCTCGGCTCGGCCTCGTTCTTCCGCAACCACTTTGCCAAGGCCATCGAGAGGGAGCAGGACGAGCAGATGACGGAGCGGCTGCGCCTGCTCACCGCGCCCTTCATCATGCGCAGGCTCAAGACGGACCCCAATATCATCGACGATCTCCCGGAGAAGTCCGAGCAGGTACGCACCGTGACCATGACCTCCGAGCAGGCGGCGCTGTACACCGCCTACGTGGAGGACATGAAGCGCAAACTCATCGAGGTGGAGGGGATCGCGCGCCGGGGCCTGGTGCTGGCCTCCCTGACCCGGATCAAGCAGATCTGTAATCACCCCGCGCATTTCTTAGGCGATGGTTCCGGGGTGACGCTGCGCGGAGCGCACCGCTCCGGCAAGGTGGCGGAGCTGGTGGAGCTCCTCGATGAGAGCCTTACGGCTGGGAACCGCGTGCTGATTTTTACCCAGTACCGCGCCTTTGGCGAGATCTTGCAGCCCTACCTCTCCGAGCGGCTGGGGGAGCGGATCGACTTCCTCCACGGCGGCATCTCTCAGGCCGCGCGCGATCGCATGGTGGAGCGCTTCCAGGACCCGCAGGGCCCGCCCGCCATGCTGCTTTCGCTCAAGGCCGGCGGCACGGGCCTGAACCTCACGGGGGCCTCCGTGGTGGTGCACATGGATCGCTGGTGGAACCCCGCGGTGGAAAACCAGGCCACGGATAGGGCGTTCCGCATCGGACAGAACAAGAACGTGCAGGTGTACAAGATGATCACGGCGGGCACAATGGAGGAGTCCATTCAGGACATCCTCGATGGCAAGACCCACCTGGCCGGGGCCGTGGTGGGCGAGGGTGAGGGTTGGATTACCGAACTTTCCCCGGAGGATTTGGCGCACCTGATGAGTTATCGTGGACGGGAAGCATCGCAGTAGCGCCCACAGATCACAGGGGGTAGAACGTGCCCACGAGGCCCCGCCAGGACAACGTCATTTACGCCAACTTTGGCGCGCGTTCCGCTGCGACGAAGAACCCCACCCACGAGGTGCGCAGGAGCACCACGTATCCCCCCGCCGCGCAGTGGCTTATCGACGCCCTGGCTCCCGTGGATTCCCAGCGCTATCAGCGCGGCCGGGACTACGCGCGCACGGGGCACGTGCTCTCCCTGGAACTAGAGCACGGCAGGATTGCCGCGCAGGTGGCGGGCAGCCACAACGAGCCGTTTTCCGTGGTGATCTCCCTGCCGTGGCGCGGCCCCGACGACCTCACGGCGGTGCCCCGGGCGCTGGCCGCCACCAGCGGGAGCCTGGATCGCGCGCGCAACGGGCAGCTCGATCCCGTGGTGTTAGAGGCGCTGGTGGGCGAGGGGATCACGTTCCGCTGTGATTGCCCCGATCACAGCGAGATCTGCAAGCACGCCGTGGCGGTGGCGGAGGTGGCCGCGCAGCGCATAGCGGAGCGCCCCACCATGCTCTTTGAACTCCGGGGCCTGGACATGGGCTCCGTGGAGCGGCAGATGATCGAGCAGGCCCGGCAGGTGGGGGAGGAATCCGCCCGGGCCACCGATGATCGTTTTTGGCAGGGGGCGGCCTTACCGGAGCTTCCCAACCCCTCCGCGTCCCCGGCCCTGGAGGATTCCGATCTCAACCTGCTGCACAAGGCCATGCGCACGGTCTCTTATACCGCCGTGGAACAATTACGCGCGGTGGCCGATATAGAAGATATGTATGACTACCTTCTACGGAGATAAGGGGGCGGCATGGCTGCTACCACGTTTATTCATACCTCGGACCTGCAATGGGGCATGACGCGCTGGTTCCTGGACGCGGATGCCCAGGCGAGGTTCGAGGCCGCGCGGCTGGACGCGGTGCGCAAGATCGGGGAGATTGCCCGCTATCGGGGGGCGGACTTTGTGGTGATGGCGGGGGATATTTTTGATAAAAATAGCCTCTCCCGCCGCACACAGGGGCGTGCCCTGGACGCTCTGGCCAGCATGGGGGTGCCGGTGTTCTTGCTTCCGGGCAATCACGATCCCCTGGTGGCGGACTCTCCCTTTTATGCCGCCGCCGATATTCCGGGGGTGACCATTCTGCGCGATCAGCAGCCGGTGATCGCCCGCGAGGGCGTGGAGGTGGTGGGGGCTCCGCTCAAAGCCAAGTACGCGAGCACCGATCTGGTGGCTCAAACCTTGGCCGGATTGAAACCCACTTCCGGGGTGCGGGTGGCGGTGGGCCACGGCCAGGTGGAGGGGCGCGCGGGGGAGGCGGACCCGGCTCTGATCGACCTATCGCGGGTGGAAAGTGCGTTGGCGGCCGGGGTGATTGATTACCTGGCGCTGGGGGATACCCACTCCACGCAGCAGGTGGGGGATAGCGGCCGGGTGTGGTTCTCCGGTGCCCCGGAGGTCACGGATTTTCACGATCACTACCAGGGAAAAAACGGCGGCGAGGTGGATTCCGGCAACGTGCTCTGCGTGAGCATAGAAAAAACCTCCGCCACCCATGCTCGCGTGGAGGTGGAAAAAATCCCCGTGGGCAGCTGGCTCTTTGAGGCCCTGGACGCGGAGGTTAATACCGCCGAGGAGGTGGCGGACTTCCTGGCCGCTTTGGAGGCCTATCCGCACAAGGAGCGCACGGCGGTGAAATATTCCCTGCGCGGCACGCTGGGGCTTGCGAACATGCGCGCCCTGGAGGCGGGATTGGAGCGGCTAGAGCCCGTGTTCGCGGCGCTCTACGAGCGACGTCGCCTCATGGACCTGCATTTGGCCCCCAACGCGGAGGAGATCGCGGGGGCGGATATTCGGGGCTTTGCGGCCGCCGCCCTGGAGGAATTGGTGGCCGCCGATGAAACGGACGCGGTCAATCTCCTGCTGAGGCTGAGCGCACGAGCGGAGGAGCGAGCATGAAGATCCGCAGCCTGGTGATAGAACACTTCCGGGGCATTGAGCACCTGGAACTGAGCGATGTCCCCGAGCGCGGCGTGGTGCTGATCGCCGGGGACAACGAGCAGGGCAAGTCCACGCTCATGGAGGCGGTGCGCGGGGTGCTCCAGGAGCGGCACTCCGGCAAGAACAAGAAGGTCAAGGCGTGGCAGCCGGTGGGCACCGATGAGGCGCCGCAGGTGAGCCTGGCGGCCACGATCGGCCCCTACGAGGTGGAGGTGACCAAGAGGTGGCTGCGCAAAGCCATGTGCACCCTGCGCCTGAGCGGGGAGACAACGGAAAACCTCAGCGGGCGTGAGGCCGATGATCGCCTGGAGAAGTTGCTCGCGGAGCACACCGATGAACACCTCCTCGACGTGCTCTTCCTGGAACAAGGAGAGGCGGCCGAACTAGCGCAGGCCGCGGGTATTCCCTCGCTGACCAGGGTGCTCGACGAGCGTATCGGGCAGGAGGCCCAGGATTCCCAGGCCGATTCCGCGCTGATGGCGGCCGTGGCGGAGGAATACCAGCGCTATTACACCGAGGGTGGAAAACCACGTGGTGAGTTGCGCGCGGCGCAGCAGGAGGACACCCAAGCGCGGGAACACCTGGCCCAGGCGCGCACGGAGATGGACAACCTCTCCGCCCAGGTGGACAAGGTGGAAAGCCTGCGCCGCCGCGAGGCCGAGGCGCGGCAGGCGCTGCCGGAGGCGGAGGAGGACGCGGCCCGGGCCGAGGTCCGATACCGGGCCGCCGCCAAGGCCACCGAGGAGCGCGAACGGGCGCAGCGGGAATTGCGCGACGCCACCGTGCTCTGGGAATCCGCCGAGGCGCGGTATAAGGAGCGCCAGAAACTGCGCGCGGAGTGCGAGGGGGCGGCCGTTGCGCTGCGCGATCTCAAGGCGGCGAGCGCGGAGGCCGGCCGTGCGGCGGAGGCCGACGATCAGGCCCTGCGGGAGGCCCTGGGCGCCAGGGATAAGGCGCGTGAGGCTCTGGGCGAGGCGAAGAAGAGCCACGGGGTGACCAAGGAAAATCTCAGCGCCGCCCGCGCCCAGCAGAAACTCAGCGAAGCGGAGGAAATACTCCGCCGGGTGAGCGAGATGGATGAGCACCTGGCCGCCCTGGGCAGCCGAACCGTGAGCAAGAAGCAGCTCAAGGAGGCGGAGGAGGCCTATAGCGAGGTGCGCGTGGCGGAGGCGGTGCGCAGCAGGACCACCGCGCGCCTGCTGCTGAGCGGCCCGGCGGAGAGCACGGTGCTTATCGACGACACCCCCGGCCCCCTGCCGCAGGAGGTGGAACTGCGCGAGGGCACCCGCGTGCAGATTGGTGAGGTCACCGCCGTGTACTCGCAAGGAGAAGAGCGAGGCGAGGACCCGGTGCTGGCCGCCGAGGAACACCTGGCGCGGCTTCTGGAAAACCTGGATTGCGAATCCCTCGATGAGGCTCGCGCGGCCGCCGAGTCCACCGAGCAGCGCGGCCTAATACGCAAGGAACGCGAGGGGGCCCTGCGCGGGCGCAAGCCTGAGGAGGTGCGCGCGGAGCGCGAGGACATGCGCGCGCGGGTGACGGGCAGGGAGGAGATCCCCGAACTGGACGAGGCCGAGTCCGCAGAGGAGCAGGCCGCCGGTGAGGTGGAGGAACGGGAAAAATCGGTGAACCTCGCGGAGCAAGCCGTGGAGGAACTGCGGGAGAGCCCCACCGTGGCGGCCCTGGCGCGGGCGCAGGCCAGCGCGGAACTGGCGGAGCAGCGCCACCGCGATCTTGAAACCCGGCTGGCCCAGGCGCAGGAGGAGGCCCCGGAGGAAAACCTGGCGGCCGCCGCACACGAGGCCGCCGCGCGCCGGGATTCCGCCCAGGTGACCTATGAGCGGGCCAAGAAGGCCGAGGAGGGCACCGATCCCGAGCAGAGCGAGCGGCTATGGCGCGGGGCGGTGGCGCAGTGCGAGAGCCTGCGCGAGGAGGTGGCGCGTACCACCAGGGAATTAGACCGCCTGAGCAGCTATATCGAGGCGGCCTATGGCGCGGGCGAGCGCCTGGCCCAGGCGGAGGCCCAGGCGGAGGCGGTGGGACGCAGATTGGCGGCGGTGCAGCGCCGCGCCCGGGCCGCCGCCACCGTGCGCGAGGCGCTGGTACGCCACCGCGACGCCGCTCGCTCCCGCTATGCGGGGCCGTTTGCGCAACAACTCACCGCGCTGGGCCGCACGGTATTCGGCCGCGATGTGGAGTTCCGCCTCACCGAGGATCTGGCGATCCAGGAGCGGGTATTGGCGGGAAGAAACATCGCGGTGAGCGACCTCTCCGGGGGTGCCCAGGAACAGGTGGCGCTGATGACGCGCTTTGCCATCGCGGGGCTGGTGGGCGATTCCATGCCGGTGTTTATCGACGACGCCCTGGGCAGCACCGACCCCGACCGCCTGGCGCTCATGGCCGCGCTGCTGAGCAAGGTGGGGGAGGAGCACCAGGTGTTCGTGCTCACCTGCGTGCCGCAGCGCTACGCGCAGGTGGTCAAGCAGCGCGACTATCGGATCGAGGACCTTAAGAGTTCTTAACCGCGGAACCCTCGATCTCGATGGCGATCTCCTCGGAGAGCATGAGGCCACCGGCCTTCATGGGCATCTGGAAGTCCACGCCGTAATCCTTGCGGTTGATGGAGGTGGTGGCGCTAAAGCCCAGGCGGGTGGCTCCCATCGGGTCCTCTGCCTGGCCGAATACCTCCACGTCCAGGGTGACGGGCTTGGTGGTGCCCTTGATGGTGAGGTCGCCGGTGATGGTGCCGGAGTTCTCGTTCTTGATCTCAAAGGAGGTGGCGGTGAAGGTCATCTCCGGGAAGTTCTCTACGTCAAAGAAGTCGCTGCCCTTGACGTGGGCATCGCGGTCGGCGTTGCCGGTATCGATGGAGTCCGTCTGAATGGTGGCGGTAACGGAGGAGTGGGACTGTTCCTCGGCATCGACGGTGATATTCCCCTCGAAGGAGCGGAAGAAGCCGCGCACCTTGGAGATCATGGCGTGGCGTACCACAAAGCCGACGGTGCTGTGGGTGGCGTCGAGGGTGTAGGTGCCGTTGAGGTTGGACAGGTTGGACATGGTGTTTTCCTTTCTTCGTGGGTGCCTTGCGGCGGTACGGGATCCAGCATAACCATTTATATTGATATGTCAATATCTTTGGTGGCGTGTATTCTTCCGCGTGGTCTTTCGTAGGGGGCTGCGTGGAGACTATGGCCTGGGCAACACGGTTTTTTCGGGGCGAGAGGTCTGACTATGGTGAGGTTCATGGCAATATCACCGCGGTGGCTCACGGAGGAAGAGCAGGCCCTGTGGCGGCTCCTCCTGGCCGCCATGAGGAAGATCGAGCGCGTCTTGGATGAGACGCTTCAGGTGGGGCAGGACCTTTCCGGCTCGGAGTTTGGCGTGTTGGCCACCCTCTCCGAGGAGGAGGGGCGATCCATGCGGCTGCGGGATTTGTGCAATGCCCTTGACTGGGATCGCAGCAGGGCCTCGCACCTGGTGACCCGCATGGTCAAGAGGGGGTTGGTGACCAAGGGGCGCAGCGAGGAGGATGCGCGAGGGGTGGAGGTGTCCATCACTGAGGAGGGGATGGAGCGCTTGCGCCTTGCCGCGCCCGAGCATGTGGAGAGTGTGCGCAGGTTGATCTTTGATCACCTCACGGGGGCGCAGGCGGAGGGATTGGCGGAGTTTCTGGAAGGGGTGCTGGCGGTGGACAATGTTCCCGGCGCTCCCGGTTTTAGCGGCACCTTGTGTGAGGACGTGCGCAGGGGCGGGGGTGAATAGGGGGTGGGTAGGGGTGCTGCGGGGGGATGTAAAAGGTCAAGTCGGGGGGACTGTGGGGAACCTCGGGAACGTTTTCCGCTGCGAGTATGTGTGGGATGGTTTCCTTGGCAATGATATGAGGTAGACGATATTGCATAATTGGCAATGGGAAAAGTGAACTTTTCTTGTGGTGGTGCTGGGCATGGACTTATTTTCAGGTAAGGTCATGCGGCAATGGCGGGGAAAACGCTGCGATCCTTTTGGTGTTTCTCCTCACTTTTGAGTAGTGCAGTACGGGCAATGCAATAAGAAAGGGAGGTTTCCCAGTGACCTCACGTTTTACCTCTATGGATCTATCTTCTATGGGCCGCCGCATTGCGGCCGCCGTCGCGGCCGTGGGGCTTGCCGCAGGGGCGGGAGTGGACGGGGTGGCGGTGGCACCGGCCACCGCAGCGCCCTCCGCTATCGCCTCGAACCAGCCGGTAGTACCTGCCGGGGAGTCGGGATCGGTGTCCGGGAATCGGGATGAGGCGCAGCCGGGAGAGGTGCTGGCCTGGACGGGCATGGGGCCGCACGTGGCCCCCGTGGATAACATCGTGGCCTCCATGGCCACTCAGGCCAGGTACACCAATCCCAGCCCCATGAATACCAACGTGGAATGTACCCCCGCGCCGGGGAAAATCCCGTGATTTTCATTCACGGAATGTCCGCTAATTTCTACCAAACCTACGCCTCTTTTGCGCCCTACATCGCGGCGCAGGGCAAGTGCGTGTACGGCATGAACTACGGGGCCTTTAATGGCAGCGAGGGGACGGAGGGGAGTTCCCTGGCGGGTTCCATTCCCGGGGCGGGAGCCTTGGCCCCCATGAGTTCCTCCCTGGAGGTGGTCACGGAGCAGATCGAAAGAGTGAAAAAGAACACCGGGGCCGCCGAGGTGGACCTTGTTGGCTACTCCGAGGGCGGCTCGCTCGCCGCGGCCTATACCAAGAACGTGGGCGGGCAGGGCGTGGGTACCGTGGTGACCCTGGCTGGGGTGCTGCGCGGTACCTCCATGCTGGGCCTTTCCACCGTGGCCACCGGACTCAACAACGCGGGTTCCTCCGTGGACCCCGCCATTGATGCCATCATGGGCCCCGGTGCCCGCGATCTCCTGGAGCACTCGGACTTCATGGTGAACTTGCGCGAGGGGGGAATAGAGGTGCCCGGCGTGCGCTACGTGGCCATCTCCACGCTTTTCGACGAAGCCGCCACGCCACTGAGCCACACCCAGTTCTCCGGCGGAGATTATCGCAACATCCTGCTTCAGGAGGGTTGCGTGCAGGATCGCTCCGATCACCTGGGAATCACGTTCTCCCCGCGCGCCTACGCGCTCACGGCTAACGCGCTGGGCCGCAACGTGGAGGTGCCGTGCACGGCGATGGCGGGCCCCATTCCGGTTTCCGCCCCCTCGGCCGGATCTAGCCCGCTTAGTTCCTAGGTTCGGGGATTGATGAGGCCGGAGCCTGCCGGGGCGTGGGCGGGATCCTCGCCGTATTCCACCTGGCGGTTGTGCTTATCGACGAACACCACGCGCGGGCTGTATCCCGCCAACTCCTCCTCCGAGTACATTGCGTAGCCGATGATGATGACGAGATCACCCGGGGAGATGAGGCGGGCGGCGGCGCCGTTGATACCGATGATGCCGCTGCCGCGCTCGCCGGCAATGGCATACGTGGTTAGGCGGTGGCCATTATCAATGTCCACGACGTCAATTTGCTCGCCTTCCAAGAGCCCGGCCTGGTCCATGAGGTCCTGGTCGATGGTGCAGGAACCCACGTAGTGCAGATCCGCATGGGTGACCGTGGCGCGATGAATCTTTGACTTCAGCATGGTGCGAAACACGATTGTCCACCCTACCCTGCCTGGTGAGCCCTCTTGACGATGCGGCTGGGGGCGGGGATCCTGGGAAAGGACAGCCCGCCCAAGACTGTCAAAAGGCGAGGAGCCTCACCCGTCGCCTAAAGCAAGTGAGGCCCCTCGTGAGGCTAGTTGAACAGTCGCATGGTGACATCACGGACAATGTCCGCGATTTCTGTGGCTATCAACGTCACCAGCACCTGGACGCAATCTCATGGATCGCGCGCCAGGTGCTTTTGCTTAACCCCGTTATTATGCACCTCAGAAACGACAAACCCCAGGTAGAAAACCTGGGGTTATAAAAAGTGCCCCCGACAGGAGTCGAACCTGCGACCTACGGTACCGGAAACCGGCGCTCTATCCACTGAGCTACGGAGGCGTGTGCCCACCATTGATGGGCAACGCAGCGATTCTATCACCGGCGGGGAATCTAACCTAACCGGCGGTACTCCTCGCTCATCGTCTCCTGCATGAAGGCGGCGATCCCGTGGGGGTCCTCGAAGAAGTCACGCGTGGCGCGGAAGGCGGTGGTGTCCCTCAACGTCGCGGGGGCGATGCCCGCCTCGATGATTTCCCAGATCGCGGCCCCGGGCAGGGAGAGCAGGATTGGGGAGTGGGTGGACACGATGATCTGGGCCCCGCCGCGCACCAGGGCATGTAGTTCCGCGAGCAGGGCCATCTGCCGGGGTATGGAAAGACCGGCCTCGGGTTCGTCGAGGATATAGAGGCCGTTGGCGTGGAAGTATGTCCCGATGGTGTGCATGACGGATTCGCCGTGGCTCAGCGGAACATTCGAGTGGGAATTGATGTGGGTTTCCGCGCGCAGGTAGTAGCCCTGCATCGGGCGGGAGCCCCGGATCACGGCGGCGATGCCTTTGAACGGGCTTTCTCCTATCCGGGGATCGTTATGGGCGGTATAGCCGGTGGTGGGTTGCACCCCGTAGGGGCCACCTTGCAGATCAAACCCACACCCCACGGCGATGGCCTCGATGAGCGTGGACTTCCCCATGCCATTTTCCCCGGTGATAAAGGTGGCGGGCGCGGTCAGCGGGAGCGGCTCGCGCTCCATCGCGCGAATGGCGGGGACCTCCGCCGCCCACTCGGGCAGAGTGTGCTTGCGGTGGTGGGGGCGGAAAAGGAAGAAGGATTCCACGAAGAGGTCAGGCATGGCGATCCTCCACGAGAAAGTCGGTGGTGCCCTCGGGGTCGGCAAGGAACTCCCTGGTGGCGCTCACCGCTCCGGCGCGCTCGAAGTCGATGGGGGTGATTCCGGTGCCGTTGAGTTCCAGGATCGTGGCACCGGGTGCGGCCATGAGGATGGGGGAGTGGGTGGCGATGATGAATTGCGCGCCCCGCGAGGCCAGGTGGGCAATGCGGCCCAGGAGTTCTAATTGGCGCAGCACGGAGAGCCCGGCCTCCGGCTCGTCGAGGAGGTAAAAGCCGCCGGGGTGAAAGCGGTACTGAACAATCTGCATGAGCGATTCCCCGTGGCTCATGTGATTAAGGTGAATGTCTCCGGGAGGCTCGTCCTCCCCGTAGCGGATGGCCACGTTGAAGTGCGTCTCCCCGCGCAGGAAGTAGCCGTGGGAAGGATTGCGCTCCCGGGCGAGGGTGAGCACCGTGTGTAGCGGGGAGACGTCGCCGTCATTATCGGCGTGGAGGTTGCGGGTGCCGCCGTGGTGGGGGAATCCCATGCCCAGGGCGATGGCCTCGATGAGGGTGGATTTTTCCCGCGCCGTTTTCCCCGCTGAGAATGGTCACGGGGGTGGGAAACCGCAGGGGTTTTTGGGTGAGGTGGCGCACGGCGGGCACCCCCGCGAGGTAGTTCCCGGGGAGGTGCTCCGGCGGGACGTCGATAAGCATGGAACGGAGGAAGCCCATGCCCGCCCACGGTAGCGAAAATCCCAGTACGTGAGCCTTATCACGAAAGTTCTGGTGTGCCGTGAGGTCTGCGATACTAGGCACACTCATTCAGAAAGGTAACCCCATCGTGGATTCGCTTGCGCTTGCCGCATTGGCGGGAGTCACCCCGCTCATCACGTTTTTTGTTCTCCTCATGGGCCTCAAGTGGAAGGCCCTATGGGCTGCCTTGGGGTCCGTGTTGGTGGGCCTGATCCTGGCCGTCACCCTGTTCGATACCCCGGCTATCGACGCCGCCCTGGCCTTCGCCCAGGGTGTCTCCTTTGGTATCTTCCCCGTTATTTACATCATCATCGCCGCGGTGTGGATCTATGACCTCACCGTGACCTCGGGGCGCTTTGATGATCTGCGCCTGGTGTTTTCCAAGATCGGTCGCGGGGACATGCGCGTGCAGGCCATGCTCATCGGCTTTGCCTTCGGTGGCCTGCTGGAGGCCCTGGCGGGCTTCGGTGCTCCCATTGCCATCGTGGCGGCCATGCTGTACGCGATCGGCATGAAGCCGCTCAAGGCCGCGCTGGTGACCCTGGTGGCTAACGCCGCCCCGGTGGCCTACGGCGCGATGGCGATTCCGGTGACCACCGGCGGTGCCCTGGCTCAACTGCCTGCGGAGGAGGTCGCGGGGCTCGTCGGTAAGCAGGTGTCCGTGCTGGCCCTGGTGGTGCCCTTTGTGCTCTGCCTCATCATGGACGGCTGGCGCGGGCTGCGCCAGGTGTGGCCGATGGCCCTGGTCCTGGGTGTTTCCTTCGGTGGCGGGCAGTTCCTGGCCTCCAATTACTTTGCCTATGAGCTCACTGACGTGGTGGCCTGCCTGCTCTCCCTGGCCGCAGGCCTGGCGCTGCTTCGGGTGTGGAAGCCCACCACCCCGGAGGATCAGGCCTCCCAGTCCGATGCGGGCCAAGGCCAGCAGGCCGTGCTCACCCCGGCCCGGATCGGCCTGGCGCTGTTCCCCTACGTGCTGATCGTGGTGGTGTTTGCCGTGGCCAAGCTATGGCGGATCGGCGTGGATATTCCGGCGGCCCTGGCCAGCACGGACGTGCTCATCGAGTGGCCGCGCCTGGGCACCACCTTCACCCTGAACTGGCTCTCCGGGCCCGGCACTATCTTGATGCTCTGCGCGCTGATCACGGTGGCGGTGCTGAGCACCTTCGATGAAAACGGCACCTACCGCCTGGGATGGGGGAAGGGCTTTGCGCAACTGACCGGCGGGATCGTGCGCATGCGGATGTCCTATTTCACCATCGCCGCGGTGATGGGCCTGGCCCATGTGATGAACTTCTCCGGTCAGACCGCAGCCATCGGCGCGCTGCTGGCCTCCACGGGGGCGATCTTCCCGCTTATCTCCCCGGTGCTGGGCTGGCTGGGTACCTCCGTGACGGCCTCGGCCACCTCCTCGAACGCCCTGTTCGCGCAGATGCAGGCCACTACCGCCGTGCAGGTGGGGGCGGACCCAGCCTTGCTCGTTGCCGCCAATACCTCCGGCGCCACCCTGGGTAAGATGCTGGCCCCGCAGACGGCCGCCATCGCGGCGGCGGCCACCCAGATGGAGGGCGGGGAGTCCAAGATCCTGGCCACCTCGGTGCGGTACTCCCTGCCGCTCCTGGCGGGAATGTGCCTGCTGGTATTCCTGCAATCCAGCATGGGATAGGGGCGAGGTAGAGACTCGTCACAACAGGGGCTGCGGGGGTGGGGTGCGGCGAGGAAAAGCCGGGAAGGTGGACTAGACTTCCCGGTTATGACCCCTGTTGAGCTTTCTTCCTTGATTCGTCGCCGCGCCG
Organism: Corynebacterium sp. 21KM1197; assembly: GCF_033783015.1. Taxonomy (NCBI): domain Bacteria; kingdom Bacillati; phylum Actinomycetota; class Actinomycetes; order Mycobacteriales; family Corynebacteriaceae; genus Corynebacterium; species Corynebacterium sp. 21KM1197. The sequence goes on from NZ_CP123907.1 coordinate 933,633, forward strand.
CCATGGTGCTGGCCGAGCACAACCTCGACGCCTCGGTTCTGCCGGAGCAGGTCACGGTGGAGCGCCCGCGCAACCCCGAGCACGGCGATTACGCCACCAACCTGGCGCTTCAGGTGGGTAAGAAGGCCGGGGCGAACCCGCGCGAATTGGCTCAGTGGCTGGCGGATTCCCTGGCGGAGGAGCCCTCGATCACCTCTGCGGAGATCGCCGGCCCCGGCTTTTTGAACCTGCGCCTGGCCGCCGCCGCCCAGGGGGAGATCGTCGCCCGGGTGTGGGAGCAGGGAGACAAGTACGGCCACAGCGATCTGTACCGGGGCACCAAGGTGAACCTGGAGTTCGTTTCCGCCAACCCCACCGGCCCCATTCACCTGGGCGGCACCCGCTGGGCGGCCGTGGGGGATTCCCTGGGCCGCGTGCTGGAAGCCTCTGGCGCGGAGGTGACCAGGGAGTATTACTTCAACGATCACGGCGAGCAGATTGATCGCTTTGCCCGGTCCCTGGTGGCCGCCGCCAAGGGGGAGCCCACCCCGGAGGACGGGTACGGCGGAGACTACATCGCGGACATCGCCCGCGCTGTGCTGGAGAAGCGTCCCGACGCCCTGGAACAGGCCCCGGCGGAGGCCCAGGAGATCTTCCGCGACCTCGGCGTGGACATGATGTTTAGCCACATCAAGGAATCCCTGCACGAGTTCGGCACGGACTTTGACGTGTTCTTCCATGAGAACTCCCTCTTTGAGTCCGGCGCGGTGGACGCCGCCATCGCCACCCTGAAGGAGAACGGCAACCTTTATCCCGAGGACGGGGCCTGGTGGCTGCGCACCACGGACTTTGGCGATGACAAGGACCGCGTGGTGCTCAAGTCCGACGGTAACGCCGCCTACATCGCTGGGGACATCGCCTACATCGGGGACAAGATCGGTCGTGGCCACAACCTCTGCATCTACATGCTGGGTGCGGATCATCACGGCTACATCAAGCGCCTCAAGGCCGCCGCCGAGGCCCTGGGCTACTCCGCCGATCAGGTGGAGGTGCTCATTGGTCAGATGGTGAACCTCATCAAGGACGGCACACCGGTGCGCATGTCCAAGCGCGCGGGCACCGTGATCACCCTGGATGACCTGGTGGAGGCCATCGGCGTGGACGCCGCCCGGTACTCCCTGGTGCGTTCCTCGGTGGATTCCTCCCTGGACATCGACCTCGGCCTGTGGGCCTCGCAGTCGGCGGATAATCCCGTGTACTACGTGCAGTACGCGCACGCGCGTCTATGTTCGCTGCGCCGAAAGGCGGAGTCCGTGGGGGCGCTGACCGAGGATGCCCCGGATTACTCCCTGCTCACCCACGACCGCGAGGGCGATCTGATCCGAACGCTGGGCGAATACCCGGCGGTGGTGAAGGCGGCGGCAGAACTGCGCGAGCCGCACCGCCTGGCGCGCTACTGCGAGGAACTGGCCGGGGTGTTCCACCGCTTTTATGATCGCTGCCAGATCCTGCCCAAGGAGGGCGAGGAATTGGCCCCGATCCACACCGCGCGCCTTTCCCTGGCGGGCGCCACCCGATTGGTGCTGGCCAACGCCTTGAATCTAGTGGGGGTGAGCGCGCCCGAGCGCATGTAGCCGCTGGCAGGCCCTGGGGTCTGTGTTCCCGCTCGGACCCTGTGAAGGACGGAGAGCCATGCCGGAAATGAGGGGGCACGGTGCGCGATGAAACATTGAGGGCGAGGCGAAGCGCATCTAAAGAAGGCGGAAAGTAGGATGCGCGCGGGCCCGCGGTGTAGCCTAACGCGCATACGTTTTTGTCCGTGACCGTGCGCGGCAGCCGTGGGCGCAGCCCGGCCCGCCCGAAGAAGTGCCAAAGGAACCGATGGACGCCGATACGTTCAATGAGTTGCCCAGCCACGTGTGGCCCGCTCACGCCCGCCGCCAGGAGGACGGCGTGGTGACGATCGCCGGGGTGCCGCTCCCGGAGATCGTGGAGGAATACGGCAGCCCCGTGCTGGTGCTTGATGAGGCCGATTTCCGCTCCCGCTGCCGCGCGATGGCCCAGGCCTTTGGCGGGCCAGGCAACGTGCATTACGCGGCCAAGGCCTTTCTCACCCGCGCCGTGGCCCGGTGGGTGGAGGAGGAGGGGCTTTCCCTCGACGTGGCCTCCGATAACGAATTGCAGATCGCGTTGGCGGCGGGCTTCCCCGCCAGCCGCATCGCCGCGCACGGGAATAATAAGACGCCCGTGTTCCTGCGCCGCTGCGTGACCGAGGGCGTGGGCGGAGTGATCCTGGATTCCTTCCAGGAGATTGGCCGCCTGGCCGAGGCCGCGCGGGAGGTCGGGACGGTGCAGCCGGTGCTGGTGCGCGTGAAGCCCGGAATCAAGGCGCATACCCACGAGGCGATCGCCACGGCGCACGAGGACCAGAAGTTTGGCTTTTCCCTGGCCGCCGGGTCCGCCTTGCGGGCTGCCCGCGAGGTGTTGGAGAGCCCGCACCTGCGCCTGGTGGGCCTGCACTGCCACGTGGGTTCCCAGGTCTTTGACGCTGAGGGTTTCTCCCTGGCCGCCGAGCGGGTGCTGGGGCTGGTGGAGCAGATCCTTGAGGAACTCTCCTCCCTCCACCCCGGCGGGCGGGAGGGGCTGGCCGAGCAACTCTCCACGCTGGATCTGGGCGGCGGTTACGGCATCGCCTACCTGCCGGAGGAGCAGCCGCTGGACGTGGCGGCGGTGGCCGAGGATCTGCTGAGCAAGGTGCGCCAGCACGCCGATCACCTGGGGCTGCCCACACCCACGGTCACGGTGGAGCCGGGGCGCGCGATCGCCGGGCCCTCCACGGTGACGGTCTATACCGTGGGCACGGTCAAGGACGTACACGTGGAGGATGATCGCACGCGCCGTTACCTCTCCGTGGACGGGGGGATCTCGGATAATATCCGCCCCGTGCTCTACGGCGCGCAGTATGACGCCCGCGTGGTGTCCCGCTTCGTGGACGGTGCGCCGGTGGAAAGCCGCGTGGTGGGCTCGCACTGCGAGTCCGGAGATATTCTCATCGAGGACGCCCACTTACCCGATGACATCGGCCCGGGCGATCTACTGGCCCTCCCGGCCACGGGGGCGTACTGCTACGCGCTGTCCAGCCGCTATAACGCCTTTGGTCGCCCGCCGGTGATTACCGTGAACTCCGGCAAGGCACGCGTGATGCTGCGCCGGGAGACGGTGGCGGACTTCCTGGCCCTGGAGGCAGAGTAGGGGGGTAGCGCTCTGCGCGGGGCTGGGGGATTGGTTGTGGTGCGCGGGCGACTGCGTGTGGGGTGGCTGTGTGGAGCGGCTGCCCGGCACCGCCCGCCGCGCGGGGGTGTAGGGGGCAGAAAATAATCGTGCCATCTCTGTGATTCCTGGCCTATAGTGAGGCAGAAAGATTGGACACGATTTTCTGGGAGAACGATGACTACCACGGGTGCACAGGGCTTTCACGAAGGTAAGGGCGAGGGGCACGAGGTGGGCGTGGCCATCCTGGGCCACGGCACCGTGGGTTCCGAGGTGCGCCGCCTCATGGAGGCCAACTCCGAGGCATTCTCCCACCGCATTGGCGGCCCGCTGGCGTTGCGCGGGGTGGCGGTGTCCAACCCCACGAAGCACAGCAGGACCCTGCCCAAGGAATTGCTTTTCGACGACGCGATGGAACTCATTGCCCGCGAGGACGTGGACATCGTGGTGGAGGTGATCGGCGGCATCGAGTATCCCCGTAAACTCGTGCTCGCCGCGCTGAATGCCGGAAAGTCCGTGGTCACCGCCAATAAGGCGCTGGTGGCCGCGCACGCCGATGAGCTTGCGGACGCCGCCGAGGCCGCCGGGGTGGACCTCTACTTCGAGGCCGCCGTGGCCGCCGCGATTCCGGTGGTGGGTATGCTGCGCCGCTCCCTGGCGGGCGATCAGATCGAGCGCATCTCCGGCATTGTCAATGGCACCACGAACTTCATCCTGGACGCGATGGATGAGACGGGGGCCTCTTACGATGACATGCTGGCCGAGGCCACTCGCCTGGGCTACGCGGAGGCCGATCCCACCGCCGACGTGGAGGGCCACGACGCCGCCTCCAAGGCCGCCATCATGGCCTCCCTGGCCTTCCACACCAGGGTCAAGGCCTCGGACGTGTACTGCGAGGGAATCACCAAGATCACCGCGCAGGACATCGAGGCCGCCAAGAACGCGGGTTACACCATCAAACTCCTGGCCATCTGCGAGCGGATCCGGGACGAGGCGGGGCGGGAATCCGTCTCCGCGCGGGTGCACCCCACCCTGGTGCGGCGGGATCACCCCCTGGCCAGCGTGAATGGTTCTTATAATGCGGTATTTGTCGAGGCAGAAGCGGCAGGTCGATTGATGTTCTACGGAAATGGTGCTGGCGGCAATCCCACGGCCTCGGCCGTGCTGGGCGATCTGGTGGGGGCCGCGCGTAACAAGGTTCACGGCGGCCGGGCTCCGGGGGAGTCCACCTACGCCAACCTGCCCCTGGCGGACTTCGGCCAGGTGCCCACCCGCTACCACATCGACATGCACGTGCGCGATCGCGTGGGCGTGCTGGCGGAGATCTCCGCCGTGTGCGCCAAGAACGGCATCTCTCTGCGCACGGTGCGCCAGGAGGAGCGGGACGACGCTGCGCGGCTGATCCTGCTCACCCACACGGCCTCCGAGGAGAGCCTGGACACCACGGTGGAGGAACTGTCCACCCTGGAGGACGTGCTCACCGTGGACACCGTGATCCGGTTGGCGGAATAGCGGAAAGGATAAGGGCGCGATATGAGCGTGGAACTAGAGGTGGGGCGCCGCGCGGTGGTGCGGGTGCCCGGCTCTACGGCTAACCTCGGCCCCGGCTTTGACACCCTGGGCATGGCGGTGAGCATGTATGACACCGTGGAGGTGGAGGTGATCGCCTCCGGCCTGGAGGTGGTGATTCACGGCGAGGGGGAGGAGGATCTTCCCCGCGATTCCTCGCACCTGGTGGTCAAGGCCCTGCACTCGGGCCTGGCGGCGGCGGACGTGACCGCCCCCGGGCTGCGGCTGGTGTGCACGAATACGATTCCGCAGTCGCGCGGCCTGGGTTCCTCGGCGGCGGCGGCCGTGGCCGGTGTGCTGGCGGCCAATGCCCTGGCGGGCTTCCCTCTTGACGAGGATCGCCTGGTGCAACTCTCCTCCACCTTTGAGGGGCACCCGGATAACGCCGGGGCCTCGGTATTAGGCCGCGCGGTGGTCTCCTGGACGGAGATTCCCGTGGATGGGCGCAGCCAACCGGCGTACCGCGCGGTTTCCATTCCGGTGCACGAGGGGATTCGGGCCACGGCCCTGGTGCCGGACTTCCACGCCTCCACCCAGGCGGTGCGCCGCGTGCTGCCCAGCCACGTCACGCACACGGACGCGCGCTTCAATGTCTCGCGCACCGCCGTGATGACGGTGGCGCTGCAAAGCCACCCGGCGTTGCTGTGGGAGGGCACCAGGGATCGCCTGCACCAGCCCTATCGCGCGGACGTGCTTCCGGTGACGGCGGAGTGGGTCAATCGCCTGCGCAACCGGGGCTACGCGGCGTATCTCTCCGGCGCGGGGCCCACCGTGATGGTGCTTTCCACAGAGCCGGTGGAGCCGAGTATTCTGGCCGAGGCCCGTGAGGCGGGCCTGGCGGTGCACGAGTTAGAGGTGGCGGATAAACCCACGGTTCAGGTGGGTACGGCCTAACACCGCCTAGGCGCGTCCCTCGCCCTCCAACATGATGGTGCAGGTGCAGTTGGCGCGCAGGGGGAGCACGCGGGTGTTTTCGGGCGCGCTGAGGAACTCCTGGAAGAACCCCTCGTGCATGCTGCACACCGAGGGGTGCGGGGGAGCGGATTCCCGCACAAAGGGGCAGGCCCGCAGGTCAAGGGCCTGATCCTCCTCCCGGAGCTCGGGATCAAAGCCGAGGCCCTGGAGTTTTCCACCAGATCCTCCACGCTGCCCGAGCCCTCGGATTGCGCCCAGCGCCGTCCTATCTCCCGCGCCTGATCCGGTTCGATGGCCTGGGCCAGGTGCCCGATGAGGCTGATGTATTCCTGGGCCACCGCCCTGGTATCGGGCACTCGCGCCTGGAAGATGAGGGTGGGGCGCCCCCGCCCCTGAGCGGGCGCGGAGTGCTGGCTCACGGCCTGGTGGGCCAGGAGTTCTTCTAGGTGCCCGCGCACGGTGTTGGCGTGCATGCCCAAGCGCTTGGCAAGTTCCGTGGCGCTGGCTCCGTGCGGAAACTCGCGCAGCGTGTTGAGCACGAGGCTCTGCTTGGGGCTGAGAGTGAGGGCCTCGGGGAAAAGTTCGGTGGCAGCGCGAGGGGGGTGCTGCGAGGCCTCGGGCACGAATTACTCCTTCGGTGGAAGAGGGGTGACGTCAGATGAAGATACGTCATTGTAACCGCCGGGAGGGCTCAATTCGAGTTTGCTGCGATGTGAATTGGATTACGCTACTTAGGTGGCCGCCGCTTTCTCTCCGGGGCCGGGCAGGGCAATGACCTCGTATTCTCCCGCGGCAAGGTGCTTACGTAGGTCTTTCTTATCAAACTTATTCACCGAGGTCTTGTCGATGTTCTCCACGAAGGTCCAGTATTCCGGGAGCATCCAGTGTGGAATGGAGGCGCGCAGGCGCTCCCGCAGCATGATCGCGGTCTCGGCGGTGGGCTCGAAGGAACCGTGCAGCACCGTGACCACCAGGGGGCGTTCCCCCCACTTCTTATCCGGGTAGCCGATCACGGCGGCCTCCACCACCTCGGGGGCCTCCATCACCAGGTTTTCCAGGAGGGCGGAGTAGATCCACTCGCCGCCGGAGCGGATCACGTCCCGGGCGCGGTCGTGAATGGTGAGGTACCCATCCGAGGTCACGGAGCCGACGTCGCCGGTGCGCAGCCAGCCATCGGCGGTGAACTGCTCCGGGGGTTGTTCCCCGGTGGAATCGGCGTAGCGGGCGGCCACCAGGTTGCCGCGCACCTGGATCTCACCCTGGTTGCGGTCGGTGGCGGAGACCACCTTGCCGTCATTGACCACGCGATATTCCAGGGAGGCGGGGAAGCGGCCCTGGCTGATGCGATACGTCCAGCGGGCCTCGCCGGATACCCCGGCCGGGGGGCGCGATACCGTGCCCACGGTGGAGGTCTCCGTCATGCCCCACACGTGGATCACGTCCACGCCGTAGCGCTCCTCCCACATGCGGATGAGAATGGGCGGGGCGGGGGAGCCGCCCACGTAGATCTCCACCAGGGACATGCGCTCCGGGGGGTGGTGCAGATAATGCACGATGAGTTGTATCCACACCGTGGGCACGCCGTGGGCCACGCGCGGGTGTGTGGTGGCGATGAGATCGGCCAGCGTGGTGGGGGAGAGATCGGCGCCGGGGAAGATCAGCGGCGCGCCGGCCATGAAGGCGGCGTAGGGTACGCCCCAACTGAGCACGTGGAAGATGGGCACGCAGCATAGGAAGGACTCCCCCTCGGTGATGGCAAAGGAATCCGTGGTGCGCAGTTCCATCGCCATGAGGTACATGGAGCGGTGGGAGTAGGCCACGGGCTTGGCCGGGCCGGTGGTGCCGGTGGAGTAGCACAGGGCGGCGGCGGTATTTTCGTCGAGGGTGGGCCACTCGTAGACGGTGGAGCGGCCGTCGAGAAGCGCCTCGTAGGAGTGCATGCCGATGGCATCGGGGAAGTGTACCTGCGGCAGGGAGCCCGGCCCGGTGAAAAGCACCGCGCGCACGCTCGGGCAGGATTCCACGATGCCGCGCAGTTGCTCGGCCAGGCGGGGATCGGCCACGATCACCTCCACCTCGGCGTGGCGGATCATGTGCTGAATCTGGGAATCCATGAGGTTCTTATTCAGCGGGGTGAGCACGGCCCCCATCGCGGGCACCGCCAGGATGGTTTCCAGGTGCTCGGTGCAGTTATCCATGAACGTGCCCACGCGCTGATCGCCGGTGATCCCGAGGTCATCGTGGAGGGCGTGGGCGAGGGCGGCGGCGCGCGCGCCGACCTCCGCGAAGGTGCTGTAGCTGCTGTTTCCGCTCTCCCAGGTGGTCACCCGGGTATCACCGTGAACGGTGGCCCCGTAGGTGAGAATGCTGGCGAGGGACAGCGGAATGTCCTGCATCGTGGACTGCATGGCCTCTACCTTAACCGGCTTGGGGCGCGGTGGTGCGGGAGGCGGGTGCGCCGGGTGGGTGCGGGGTGGGTACGTGTGGACGGGGCGGATACGTTACACTAAGTGAGGATCAATCCTGGGGTGTTTTTCCGGCGTCGTTTTCGGAAGAGAACACAAGAAACGCGGGATTGAGTATTTCCACGTGGGGCTCACCATTACTCTCTTTGACGTATATGCGGGAGCATTTCCACGGGCGCGGCTTCAGCATGATCGCCTCATGATCGCCTTTGGCGGGAGGATGGATAGTGCCGCCGCGTGAGATTTCGGACAAAGCTTCCGGCACCACCGGAGAATGGGCGTGACGATCCGCCCGCGCTTATCTCACATCACTTCTGGTCAAGCGATGAAAGGACATCTGTGACCACACCGGAGAACACCGCCCAACCAGGCGGTTCCGAGCAGAACCTGGCGAGCCTGCGTATTCCAGAATTGCGCGCGGTGGCCGCACAGATGGGGCTCAAAGGAATATCGGGGCTGCGTAAATCCGAGTTGATTGACGCCATCGAAGGTCGGGGGCCGCACGGAACTACTCGGAGAAAGAGCACGAGAACAATGGCGAAGGAACCAGAGGAATTGGTGGATCGGGTCATCGTGCAGGAAACCCCCGGCGATACCGCTAGGGATCACCGCGAGGCCCCCCGCGAGCGGAACGAGCGCCGCGAAGGTGACGGTCGGCGTGCCGACGCCCCCACGCACGCGAGCCGCACCGAGGCCACGGAGAAAACGGAGGACGGGGAGAACCGCCAGCACTCGGAGGGGAACCACGAGAGCAACCACTACGAGTCCCGCGCCGCCGCGCGCCGGGCGCGCCGCAACCGCGCTCGCCAGCAGCACCGCGAGGAGCATGGCGGCGGGGCCGAGCAGGGCAATAACGAGGCGCAGGAGCGCGAGGATTCCCGTGGGGATCACGAGCGCCGCGATCATTCCGATCAGCGCGATGCCCGCAACGGGCGCAACAACCGCCGCAATAACCGGCGCAACAACCGCCGGGGCCGGGGTAACGAGGGCGGCCGCGAGTCCCGCGAGCACAACGAGCCGCTGCTGCCGGAGGAACTGGAGCAGGTGGCCGGCATCCTGGACATGGTGGATAACAACGTGGCCTTCCTGCGCACCACGGGCTATCACCCTTCCTCCGCGGACGTGTACGTGAGCAATCAGTTGATCCGCAAGTGCGGGCTGCGCGCCGGTGACGCCATCGTGGGCCAGGTCAAGCAGGGGCAGACCCAGACGCGCGGCCACGGGCGCAATAAGCAGAAGTACAACAACCTCGTGCGCGTGGACACGGTCAATGGCATGACGGTGGACGAGGCCCGGCAGCGCCCGAACTTTGCCAAACTCACCCCGCTGTATCCCAACCAGCGCCTGCGCCTGGAGACGGAACAGAAGATCCTGACCACCCGCGTGATCGACCTCATCATGCCCATCGGCAAGGGACAGCGCGCGCTGATCGTCTCCCCGCCCAAGGCCGGTAAGACCACGATCCTGCAAAACGTGGCCAACGCGATCTCCACCAATAACCCGGAGTGCTACCTCATGGTGGTGCTGGTGGACGAGCGCCCCGAGGAGGTCACGGACATGCAGCGCTCCGTGAACGGCGAGGTGATCGCCTCCACGTTTGATCGCCCGCCGAGCGAGCACACCGCCGTGGCGGAACTGGCCATCGAGCGCGCCAAGCGCCTGGTGGAGCAGGGCCGCGACGTGGTGGTGCTGCTGGATTCCATCACCCGACTGGGCCGCGCCTATAACAATTCCTCCCCGGCCTCCGGCCGAATCCTCTCCGGCGGCGTGGATTCCAATGCCCTTTACCCGCCCAAGCGCTTCCTGGGCGCCGCGCGCAACATTGAAAACGGCGGCAGCCTCACCATCATCGCCACGGCGATGGTGGAGACGGGTTCTGCGGGTGACACCGTGATCTTCGAGGAGTTCAAGGGCACCGGCAACGCGGAGTTAAAGCTGGATCGCAAGATCTCCGAGCGCCGCGTGTTCCCGGCCGTGGACGTGGGCCCCTCGGGCACCCGCAAGGACGAGTTGCTGCTGGCCCCGGAGGAGGCCCGCCTGGTGCATAAACTGCGGCGTATCCTGGCGGCATTGGATAACCAGCAGGCCATCGACTTGCTGATGAAGCAACTGAAAAAGACCAAGAATAACGGCGAGTTCCTCATGCAGGTGGCGTCGTCCGCACCGATGGCCAAGCGCGAGGACGAGGAGGATTATTCCTAAGATGGCGGATCAGGTTTCAGCCGTCGATGACGTGCTCTCTGAGTATAAGGGCATCGAGGCGCAGATGGCCGATCCCGAGGTGATCGGGGATCAAGCGCAGTTCCGTAAACTCTCCAAGCGCTATACCCAGCTTCAGCCCATCGTGAAGGTGGCCACCGACCTGGAGCAGGTGCGCACCGACCTGGAGGACGCCCGCGAGATGGCGCGCGAGGATCGGGAGTTTCAGGCGGAGGCCGAGCGCCTGGAGGCCGCCCGGGTGGAGCTGGAGGAGAAGCTGGCGGACCTGCTGGCTCCCCGTGACCCCCACGATGGCGATGACATCATCATGGAGATCAAGGCCGGCGCGGGCGGTGAGGAGGCCGCGCTCTTTGCCGGTGATCTGGTGCGCATGTATGAGAAGTACGCCGATAAGCACGATTTCTCCTACGAGATCCTGGGTCTGGCGGAGTCCGATCTGGGCGGGGTCAAGGACATGACCTTGTCTATCCGGGCCAAGAACCCCTCGCGCGACGGCGCGTGGAGCGTATTCAAGTTCGAGGGCGGGGTGCACCGCGTGCAGCGCGTGCCGGTGACCGAGTCCCAGGGGCGCATCCAGACCTCGGCGGCGGGCGTGCTGGTGTACCCGGAGCCGGACGAGGTGGAGCAGGTGGAGATCGACGATAAGGACATTCGCGTCGATGTGTACCGCTCCTCCGGCAAGGGCGGCCAGGGCGTGAACACCACGGACTCCGCCGTGCGCATCACGCACCTGCCCACGGGCCTGGTGGTGACCTGCCAGAAGGAGCGCTCGCAGATTCAGAACAAGGCCCGCGCCATGCAGGTGCTGGCCGCGCGCCTCCAGCAGATGAAGGAGGACGAGGCGGAGGCCCAAGCGGCCGAGGGGCGCGCCAAGCAGGTGCGCACGATGGATCGTTCCGAGCGGATCCGCACCTATAACTGGCCGGAGAATCGCATTTCCGATCACCGCATTGGGTTTAAGGCCAATAACCTTGACCAGGTGCTCGACGGCAACCTGGACGATCTCTTCACCGCCTTGCAGGCCGCCGAGCGCGCCGAGCGCCTTGAGGCAGAATGACCCTGCGCGCAGAACTTGCTCGCGCTAGTGCTGAGCTGGCCCGCGCCGGGGTGCCCAGCCCGGAGGTGGATGCCCGGGAGATCGCGGCGCACCTGCTGGGTTGCTCGCTGCTGGAGGTGGGCTGGCGAGAGGCGACCCTACCCCCGGAATACGGGGATCTGGTGCGCCGCCGCGCCCGCCGGGAGCCGCTTCAGTACATCCTGGGTCGGGCCCCCTTCGGGCCGCTGACCCTGGCGGTGGGGCCGGGGGTGTTTATTCCCCGCCCCGAGACGGAGGTGCTGGCGGATTGGGCGGTGGGGGCGCTGCGGGGCGTCGATAAGCCCCTGGTGGTGGACCTGTGTACCGGCTCGGGCGCGCTGGCGGCGTATATCGCCCACGCGCGTGCCGACGCCCAGGTGGTCGCCGTGGAACGCAGCCCTAAGGCGGCGGCCTGGGCGCGGCGCAACCTCGAACCCCTGGGCGTGGAACTCCGGGAGGGAGACGCCACGGATCTTCGCGTGGTGGCCGACCTGGTGGGCCGGGCGAGCGTGGTGGTGAGCAATCCCCCGTATGTGCCGGAGGCGGACGACCTGCCCGCCGAGGTCTATCACGATCCGCACGAGGCCGTCTTTGCCGGTGCGGACGGCATGAGTGTGATTAATCGCCTGGTGGAACCCGCCGCCGCGCTGCTGGCCCCCGGGGGATACCTGGGCATAGAGCACGATGATGCCACGGCGCGGGACGTGGCTCGCGTGGTGTCGCGCTGCCCCGGGCTGAGCGCCCCGGTGGCGGTGCGGGATCTCTCCGGTAGGGAACGTTTTGTCACAGCGAGTAAACTGAGCAACTGACCTATTGCCGTATGTATTGCCGCGTCCCGCACAGGGGAGGAAAGGGGTACGCCCTATGGGGGCCATCGTGAGTTGCATGGACGCCCGCACCCGAGCACAGACCATCGCCGCCGCGGCGCACAGCGCGCGGGAGGGAAAATTGGTGGTGCTGCCCACCGACACCCTTTACGGCATTGGCGCAGATGCCTTTAATAACGAGGCGGTGGCGGCCCTGCTGGCGGCCAAGCGGCGTGGCCCGGACTATCCGGTGCCGGTGCTGGTGGGCTCCTGGGATACCCTCGCCGGGCTGGTGGACTCCATGAGCCAGACCGCGCGCACCCTCGTGGAGGCGTTCTGGCCGGGCGGGCTCTCCCTGGTGGTGCGCCAGGCCCCCTCGCTGCCCTGGAACCTGGGCGATACCAACGGCACCGTGATGGTGCGCATGCCCAATCACCCGGTGGCGGTGCAACTCCTCCGCGAGGTCGGCCCCATGGCCGTCTCCTCCGCGAATCTCCACGGGCACCAGCCACCCACCACGGCAGGGGAGGCGCAGCGCCAACTTGGCGACGCCGTGGATACCTACCTCGACGCCGGGCGCGCCACCGTGGGCAAGCCCTCCACCATCGTGGACCTCACGGGGAACACCCCGGAGATCCTGCGCGAGGGCGCGATCGGCGCCGAGGAGATCGCGGAGGTGCTGGGACTTCCCGTGGCTCAGTTGCGGGCGGAGGGACGCGCGCCGGAATCCGGGGGAGCGGCCTAGATGGGGGTGGGCATGGAGGGCGTGCCCCTGCGGGAACTGGGGTTGGTGCTCCTGGTGGCCGCCGCCGTGACCTTCCTGACCACCGGGGCGGTGCGCTACCTGGTGCTGCGCTCGGGACGGGTGGCGGAAATCCGCGCCCGAGACGTGCACGTGCAGCCCACCCCCAGCCTGGGCGGGGTGGCGATGTTCACGGGCTTTCTCTCCGCCGTGTTGGTGGCCAATCAGTTACCCGCGCTGACCCGCGGCTTCATGCCGATCACCCCGGAGATGAACGCCGTGGTGTGGGCGGGCGTGGCCATCGTGCTGGTGGGGATCGTCGATGATCTCTACGAACTCGACGCGCTGACCAAGTTAATCGGACAACTCCTAAGCGCGGTAGCGATGAGCCTGCTGGGGCTTTCCTGGACGCTCCTGTATTTCCCCGTGGGGGAGGGAACCACGGTGGTCCTCGATCAAGTCCAGTCCACAATCTTGACCGTTTTCCTTACGGTGCTGCTTATCAACGCCGTGAACTTCGTGGACGGTCTCGATGGGCTCGCCGCGGGCCTCGGCATGATTGCCGGTGGCGCGATCCTGCTCTTTTCGCTTACCGTCCTGCACGATCAGGGCGGAACGGTCTCCGCCTACCCCCCGGCGATCATCGCGGCGGGATTGGTGGGCATGTGCGCGGGCTTTCTGCCGCATAACTTTGAACCCTCGCGGATTTTCATGGGGGATTCCGGGGCCATGCTGATCGGCCTGCTGTTGGCGGCGGCCTCAACCTCGGCCTCGGGCAAGATCAACATGTCCCTCTACGGAGCGGTGGACGTGATCGCGCTGATGAGCCCGCTCATCGTGGTGCTCGCGGCCGTGTTCGTCCCCGTGCTGGACCTCGTGATGGCGGTGGTGCGCCGCCTGTCCAAGGGGCGTTCCCCCTTTGCGGCCGACCGCCTCCACCTGCACCACCGGCTGCTCTCCCTGGGGCACACCCACCGGCGCACCGTGCTGGTGCTCTATCTCTGGGTATCGGTGGTGGCCTTCGGGGCGGTGTCCTTCTCCGTGGTGCCGCCGCTCGTGGCCGTGGTGGGCACCGCGATAGCGCTGCTGGCGGCGGCCGGGCTCACGGCGGTGCCCTTGCGACGCCGCAGGCGGGCCGCGCGGGCGGCTGCGGTTGCGGCGGGGGCTGAGTAATGGGTGCGTAGTTGGGGTGTGGTTGGGGCCGCCGAGGTCGCTGGGATGGGGGACGGTGTCGCTGCCGGTGGCGGCGTCGATCGGATGGGGCGGGCGTGGGTAGACTCGGCGGGGTGAGTGACGTGCAAGAAGAAAACTTTGACGATCCCCGCCGTCCGCTGTTGCGCGCCCTGCGCTTGGGCAGCATTGCCCTGGCCGTGATCACGGTGGTGTCCCTGGCGCTGTGGGGGTGGATCGCGGGCACCCCCGGCGTGTGGGGCGTGCTGGTGGGGGCCGCCGTGGGGGGCGGCTTTGTGCTCATGACGGTGGCCAGCGTGCTGCTGACCTCGCGGACCTCCCCGCAGACCACCGGGGCGGTGGTGCTGGGCAGTTGGCTGCTTAAACTCGTGCTGGTGATGCTGGTGATGTGGGGGATCTCCGGCCTTGACTTCTACGATCGCTGGGCGCTGCTGGTGACCGTGGTGGTGGTGCTGGTGGTGGTGCTGGCCACGGAAACCTGGGGCGTGCTGACCTCGCGGGTGACCTATACCAATCCCGCCTCATAATCGGGGCGCGGGGGTGGCGCCGCTAGGCGGGGACTTTCTGGGGTCGCGCCATGCCGGTGCTGGGGTAGCGCTGGGGAAAATGGTGCACCCGCTGGGGCCGATCTGTGAAGCACCCGAAAACGGGGGTGAAGCCGGATAAGTGAATTACCTCCACACCTGATACTATGTAGCGCGGGTAACCCGGCCGTCGTTTTTCTTAGCAGCGTGAGGCTGCGTGAGGGGCGAGGTCCTACCCCTGGTTTCGTTTCGTAGACGTGCGACGGAGTCCACGGCGGAGCCAGTGAGCATGTAAGACGTCCATCGCACCGTGGGAGTTCGTCTCCCCACGGCCCGAACACGGGAGAGATCGCTGAGCGTTACAACTTTGGCCTTTAAAGGCGAGTTTCACCCGCCTTCACTGGATCACGAATTCTTCCCGGGGCATGTGAACGAGAACGGCGACCCGGTTGGCCTGTGGCTGACCGGCTTCGCCAATGACTGGTTCGCGCTAGACCGTCTGATGTTCGTCCGCCTTCTGATGGCGGCAGTCATTGCACTCTTTTTCGTCATAGCCATGCGGAACCCCAAGCTGGTTCCGTCTGGGGTGCAGAACTTCGCGGAGATCTGCCTGGACTTTGTGCGGGTCCACATCGCTGAGGACATCCTTGGCAAGAAGGAGGGGCGCCGTTTCCTTCCCTTCATTGCCACGGTATTCTTCCTCGTCTTTGCGATGAACCTTCCCGCTATCATTCCGGGCCTCAATATCTCGCCCAACGCCCGCATCGGTATGCCTCTGGTGCTGGCGGTGGCGGGATACTTGGTGTTCATCTACGCGGGTGCGAAGCGCTACGGGTTCTTCAAGTTTGTGAAGTCCTCCGTGGTGATCCCGAACTTGCCTCCGCTCCTCCACGTTCTGGTGGTGCCGATCGAGTTCTTCTCCACCTTTATCCTGCGCCCGGCCACGCTCACCATTCGTCTGATGGCGAATATGCTGGCCGGTCACATGATCCTTGTTCTGCTGTTCTCCGCCACCAACTTCTTCTTCTTCCAGTTCAATGGTTGGACGGCTATGTCGGCAGTGACCCTTGTTGCCGCCGTCGCGTTTACGCTCTTCGAAATACTGGTCATTTTCTTGCAGGCGTACATCTTCGCCCTGCTGTCGGCCGTGTACATCGAATTGTCGTTGCATGCAGATGAACACTGATCCTTATCGTCCCGATCAGGGACGGCCCTAACCCCACACACTTCTCGTTCGGCCGCAGAACTGCCTTGGATTCACGTCCTGGGGCCGAGCAATACGAAAGGGAAAGACTAGAAATGCAAGACATCATCCTCGTTGCCGCTGACGAAGCCGCCAAGGTGCAGGGTTACGGCGCCATCGGCTACGGCCTGGCTGCCATCGGCCCCGGTATCGGTATCGGTATCCTCGTGGGCAAGGCCCTGGAGGGCATGGCTCGCCAGCCCGAGATGGCCGGCCAGCTTCGTACCACGATGTTCCTGGGCATCGCCTTCACCGAGGCCCTCGCCCTCATCGGCCTTGTTGCCGGCTTCATCCTGTAACAAGTCAGCCACGAAACGAAGGGTCCATTACAGATGACGGACGTATTAAGCGTTCTCGCGGCGGGGACTGAGCGGGATTTGCCCCTTTCCACGGGCAATAACCCCATGCTGCCCATGCCGTATGACATCGTCTGGTCCGCCGTTTGCTTCCTTGTTGTCCTGGTTCTCTTCTGGAAGCTCGTTCTTCCTAAGTTCCAAGAGGTTCTGACCGAACGCGAGGACAGGATTCAGGGTGGAATCCAGCGCGCGGAGGCCGCACAGGCTGAAGCCAAGGCGGCCCTAGAGAAGTACAACGCCCAGCTTTCCGACGCCCGTGCGGAGGCCGCGGAGATCCGCGAGCAGGCCCGCGAGCGCGGCAAGCAGATCGAGGCCGAGATGAAGGCCCAGGCGGCGGAGGAGTCCAACCGCATCATCGAGTCCGGTGAGAAGCAGCTTCAGGCTTCCCGCCAGCAGGTGATCACCGAGTTGCGTCAGGAGATGGGGCAGAACTCCATCAACCTGGCCGAGAAGCTGCTCGGTGGCGAGCTTTCCGAGGCCACCAAGCGCTCGGGCACCATCGACTCCTTCCTGGCGGACCTCGATTCCGTTGCCCCGGCAGGAAAGTGAGCGATATGCACGCAGCGAGCCGCAAAGCACTGGCAGAGGTAGCACAGAGCCTGGACACCCAGATTTCTGGTTCCGTGGTCACGGCCGCCACCCTGGGTGCCGAGCTCTTTGATGCCGTTGAGTTCCTTGACGATAACCGCGGGCTGCGCGTGGCGGTGGCGGAGGCTTCCTCCACCGCCGAGCAGCGCCAGGGCCTCATTGCCGAAGTTTTTAACGGCAAGGTGTCCCCGGAGACGCTGACGGTGCTCAAGGAATCCGCCGGTGCGCGCTGGTCCACCCCGCGTGAGTTCCGCACGGGCTTGGTGGTCTTGGGCCGCCGAGCGCTGCTGCGGGGCGCGGAGCTGGAGGGCACGCTGGAGCAGGTGGAGGGTGAGCTTTTTGAACTCAGCCGCCTCCTGGAGCGCCACCCCGAGCTGACGCAATTGCTGTCCGAGCGCGCTGTGGCGCGTTCCCGGCAGCGGGGTCTGCTGGCGAATGTGCTCTATGGAAAGGTGAGCAAGTACACCGAGGCGCTGGCGCTTCAGGTGATTGGTCGCCCGGAGCACAACCCCATCGACGATATTGCGGCCCTGGCCGCCGAGGCCGCGCACCTGCGAGGCCGCAAGGTAGCCAAGGTGACCTCGGCGGGGCCGCTGAGCGAGGAGCAAAAGCAGGCGCTTGCCCAGAAACTGGGGCGCATTTACGGTGCGGAGATGGACGTGTTTACCGAGGTGGATGAGTCCCTCCTCGGCGGCATGACGATCCGCGTTGGCGATGAGCGTATTGACGGCTCCACCGCCGGCAAGATCCGTAGGCTCCGTGCCCAGCTTGCCTAGGACCAGAGAAAATTGACGATTTGCACGATTCAACCGAGAGCAGGAAGAACATGGCGGAGCTGACGATCTCCTCCGATGAGATTCGTAGCGCGATAGCGAACTACACCTCGAGCTTCTCCGCGGAGGCCTCCCGTGAGGAGGTCGGCGTGGTCATTTCCACGGCTGATGGCATTGCCCAGGTTTCGGGTCTGCCTTCCGCAATGACCAACGAGCTGCTTGAGTTCCCCGGCGGCGTGATTGGCGTCGCGCAGAACCTTGAGACCGATTCCATCGGTGTGGTGGTTCTGGGTAACTTCGAGTCCCTCAAGGAGGGCGACGAGGTCACGAGGACCGGCGAGGTCCTGTCCATTCCGGTCGGTGACGAGTTCCTCGGCCGCGTAATTAACCCCCTGGGTCACCCCATCGACGGCCTCGGCGCGATCAACGCCGAGGAGAACCGCGTGCTGGAGCTTCAGGCCCCCACGGTGTTGCAGCGTCAGCCCGTGGAGGAGCCCATGCAGACCGGCATCAAGGCCATCGACGCCATGACGCCGATCGGCCGCGGCCAGCGCCAGTTGATCATTGGTGACCGTAAGACGGGCAAGACGGCCGTCTGCATTGACACCATCTTGAACCAGAAGGCCAACTGGGAGTCCGGCGATAAGAACAAGCAGGTGCGCTGCATCTACGTCGCCGTGGGCCAGAAGGGCTCCACGATCGCCGCGGTGCGTCGCACCCTGGAGGAGAAGGGCGCCCTGGAGTACACCACCATCGTGGCCGCTCCGGCTTCCGACGCCGCCGGCTTCAAGTGGCTGGCTCCCTTCGCCGGTGCTGCCCTGGGCCAGCACTGGATGTACCAGGGCAACCACGTCTTGGTGATTTACGATGATCTGACCAAGCAGGCCGAGGCCTACCGCGCGATCTCCCTGCTGCTGCGCCGTCCCCCGGGACGCGAGGCATACCCCGGTGACGTGTTCTACCTGCACTCCCGCCTGCTGGAGCGTGCGGCCAAGTTGTCGGATGACATGGGCGCGGGTTCGATGACGGCCCTGCCGATCATTGAGACGAAGGCGAACGACGTTTCCGCCTTCATTCCCACCAACGTGATCTCCATTACGGACGGCCAGGTGTTCCTGGAGTCCGATCTGTTCAACCAGGGTGTGCGCCCGGCTATTAACGTCGGTGTGTCCGTTTCCCGTGTGGGTGGCGCGGCGCAGACCAAGGGTATGAAGAAGGTTGCCGGTTCGCTGCGTCTGGATCTCGCCGCGTACCGCGACCTGGAGGCCTTTGCTACCTTCGCGTCCGATCTCGATGCTGCGTCCAAGGCGCAGCTTGAGCGCGGCCAGCGCCTCGTGGAGCTGCTGAAGCAGCCGGAGAGCTCCCCGCAGCCGGTGGAGTACCAGATGGTCTCCATTTGGTTGGCCGGCGAGGGCGTCTTTGACGTGGTGCCGGTGGCGGATGTGCGTCGCTTCGAGGCGGAGTTGCAGGAGTACCTGCGCGCCAACGCCCCGCAGGTCTTTGACCAGATCGACGGCGGCGCGGCACTTAGCGACGAGTCCAAGCAGGCCCTGCTTGCGGCTTCGCAGGACTTCACGGCCTCCTTCCGCACCAGCGATGGCACCCCCGTGATCAACGAGCCCGAGGTGGACGCCCTGGATTCTTCCGAGGTGAAGAAGAACCAGCTCAACGTCTCCCGTGCTAAGACGGCCTAAGTAGCGGAGATGATTCCGAATACCATGACCGTCATCAAGCAAGAAGGGAGGAGGGTATTCCATGGCTAATCTTCGAGAACTGCGCGACCGTATCCGGTCGGTCAATTCCACCAAGAAGATCACCAAGGCCCAGGAGCTGATCGCTACCTCGCGCATTACTAAGGCGCAGGGGCGCGTTCAGGCTGCGGCGCCGTACGCAACGGAGATTCAAAGCGTGGTGGAGCGGCTCGCTGCGGCGAGTTCCCTCGATCACCCCATGCTCCGCAAGCGTGAAAACGGCAAGGTTGCGGCCGTCCTCGTGGTGACCTCGGATCGCGGCATGTGTGGTGGCTATAACCACAACGTGCTCAAGAAGGCCGCCGAGCTGACCCGCATGTTGGAGGATAGCGGCTACGAGGTGGTTCGGTTTGTCACCGGCACCAAGGGCATTGGGTACTACGACTTCCGCGGCGAGGCCGTCGCGGGATCGTGGGCCGGATTCTCCCAGGATCCCAGTTGGGATGCCACGCATGACGTGCGCCAGCACATCGTGCAGGGCTTCCTGGCGGGTTCCGCGGGAACCGCGCAGACCCGCGAGGGCGTGGCCGATGCCCAGGGCTTTGACCAGGTGCACGTGGTGTACACCGAGTTTGTGTCCATGCTGACGCAGACGGCCCGGGCACACCAGTTGCTGCCCATCGAGCCGGTTTTTGAGGACGTTCCCCTGGAAAAGGGCGAGGATCTTCTTTCTACGGCAGGGACGGCGGAGCCGGATTACGAGTTTGAACCCGATCCGGACACGCTGCTGGAGGCGCTGCTGCCCAAGTACGTCTCGCGCAGCCTGTTTTCGATTTTCCTCGAAGCCGCCGCCGCGGAATCGGCCTCGCGCCGTACCGCCATGAAGTCTGCTACTGATAACGCCACCGCGTTGGTCAATGACCTTTCCCGCGTGGCCAACCAGGCACGTCAGGCGCAGATCACCCAGGAAATCACAGAGATCGTCGGTGGCGCTGGCGCGCTCGCCGAAAGCGGAGAAAGTGACTAATTATGAGTACAGCTCTCAGTGAGCACAATGCACAGCAGGCGACCACCGCCGGCCGTGTTGTGCGCGTCATCGGTGCTGTCGTCGATGTGGAGTTTCCACGTGGCGAGCTCCCGGCGCTGTACAACGCGCTGACGGTGGAGGTTACCCTCGAAGCGGTGGCCAAGACCATCACCCTTGAGGTGGCGCAGCACTTGGGCGATAACCTCGTGCGCACCATTTCCATGGCTCCCACCGATGGTCTGATCCGTGGCGCCGAGGTCAAGGACAGCGGCTTCCCCATTTCGGTGCCGGTGGGCGACGTGGTCAAGGGCCACGTCTTTAACGCCCTGGGCGACTGCCTGGATGCGCCGGAGATTAACAGCGATGCCGACGTGGAGCGCTGGGGTATCCACCGCGACCCGCCCCCCTTCGATCAGCTTGAGGGCAAGACCGAGATCCTGGAGACGGGCATCAAGGTTATTGACCTGCTGACCCCGTACGTGAAGGGCGGCAAGATCGGCCTCTTCGGCGGCGCCGGCGTGGGCAAGACGGTGCTGATCCAGGAGATGATTACCCGTATCGCCCGCGAGTTCTCCGGTACCTCCGTGTTCGCCGGCGTGGGCGAGCGCACCCGTGAGGGCACGGACCTCTTCCTCGAGATGGAGGAGATGGGCGTGCTGCAAGATACCGCCCTGGTGTTCGGCCAGATGGACGAGCCGCCGGGAGTGCGTATGCGCGTGGCCCTGTCCGGTCTGACCATGGCGGAGTACTTCCGTGACGTGCAGCACCAGGACGTGCTGCTCTTCATCGATAACATCTTCCGCTTCACCCAGGCCGGTTCCGAGGTGTCCACGCTGCTGGGCCGTATGCCCTCCGCCGTGGGTTACCAGCCGACCCTGGCCGATGAGATGGGTGTGCTCCAGGAGCGCATTACCTCCACCAAGGGTAAGTCGATTACCTCTCTTCAGGCCGTGTACGTGCCTGCGGATGACTACACCGACCCCGCCCCGGCCACCACCTTCGCCCACCTGGACGCGACCACGGAGCTTGACCGTTCCATCGCCTCCAAGGGTATTTACCCGGCCGTGAACCCGCTGACCTCTACCTCTCGTATCCTGGAGCCCAGCATCGTGGGCGAGCGGCACTACGAGGTGGCGCAGCGCGTGATTAACATTCTGCAAAAGAACAAGGAGTTGCAGGATATTATCGCGATCCTCGGTATGGACGAGCTTTCCGAGGAGGACAAGATCACGGTGCAGCGTGCCCGCCGTATCCAGCGCTTCCTGGGCCAGAACTTCTTTGTGGCCCAGAAGTTCACCGGCGATCCGGGCTCGTACGTCCCGCTGTCCGAGACGATCGACGCCTTCGAGCGCATCTGCAACGGCGATTTTGACGCCTACCCGGAGCAGGCCTTCAGCAACCTGGGCGGTCTGGACGACGTCGAGGCTGCATACAAGAAGCTGACCGAGAAGTAGGAGAGTCATGGCTGCCATCACCGTAGAATTGGTCTCCGTGGAGAAGAAGCTGTGGTGCGGCGAGGCCAGCATTGTCACGGCCGAGACCACCGAGGGTGAGATCGGCGTGCTGCCCGGCCACGAGCCCATGCTCGGCCAGTTGGTTGAGAATGGCGTGGTCACCATTCGTCCCGTGGACGGCGATCGCCTCGTGGCGGCCGTCCAGGGTGGGTTCCTCTCCGTGTCGGCGCAGAAGGTGATTATCCTTGCCGATTACGCAGTGTGGGCCACCGATGTGGACGTGGCCGCCGCACAGGCGGATCTGGGTTCGCAGGATGACCTGCTGCGCAGCCGCGCCGACGCCGCGTTGAAGGCGCAGCGTCGTTTAGCGCAGGCATAGTCTGCTCTCTTGTTCAAAAGCCCTCCCGCGGGTTCGCCCAGGGGAGGGCTTTTTAGTACAATTTTCCCAATATAGTGGCTGGTTAGCGGGTGAAAAGAGGTGTGTGCCGCGTGGGTGACATCGCCGTGTGGTTGGTTGTGGCTCTGGTGGGGATCGTCCTGGCCCTGGCGGCGTGGCGTTTTTTTGGTCTGCGTTCGCGGGGCACCACGGTGGTGCTGCGTCCGTTGCCAGCCTCCGGCACGCACGGCTGGCGTCATGGCCTGGTGCGGTACGAGGGGGAGGAACTTCGGTACTACAAGTTGCGTTCGCTTGCGCCCGTGGCCGATGTGATCTTTGATCGCCAGGCGCTTCACCTTGCCTCGCACCGCGATATGAGCGCGCGCGAGGCCTCTTTTATGGCTGAAGGCAGCCGGATCGTGGTAATGGAGCACGGCAACGAGCAGTGGGAGGTCGCCGTGGATATGCGCACGGAGATGGCCCTGCGGGCATGGCTGGAATCGGCCCCGGATGTGCGCCAGGAGCGGCCCAATTATCGGGTGCTCAAGCGCAGGATCACCCATCTGAGGCGTCGATAGCCCGCTCGGATAGGGTGGGTGCTTATGCGCTTAGTTATCGCTCATTGCTCGGTGGATTACGTTGGTCGCCTGGAGGCTCACTTGCCCCTGGCGGATCGGCTGCTCTTGGTCAAGGCCGATGGCTCGGTGAGCGTTCATGCCGATGACCGCGCTTATAAGCCCCTGAATTGGATGACTCCGCCGTGTACCTTGAGCGATCTGCCCATCGAGGGCGAGGACGGGGAGGAAACCGGGGCGCGCCTGTGGATCGTGGAAAACTCCAAGGGGGAGCAACTGCGCATCACCATCGAGGAGATTCATCACGAGGCCTCCTTTGACCTGGGGGAGGACCCCGGCCTGGTCAAGGATGGCGTGGAGGCGCACTTGCAGGAACTCCTGGCGGAGAACATTGACACCCTGGGGGAGGGCTATAGCCTGATTCGCCGCGAGTACCCCACGGCCATTGGCCCGGTGGATATTCTGTGCCGGGATTCCCAGCAGGCCACCGTGGCGGTGGAGATCAAGCGTCGCGGCGGTATCGACGGCGTGGAGCAACTCAGCCGGTATCTGGAGTTGCTCAACCGAGATTCCCTGTTGGCCCCCGTGCGGGGTGTGTTTGCAGCCCAGGAGATCAAGCCGCAGGCGCGCACCCTGGCGGAGGATCGCGGTATTCGGTGCGTGGTGCTGGATTATCAGGAATTGCGTGGCATTGAGAGCGATGAGTTGCGGCTTTTCTGATGGCTAAGAGACGCTCCCGCCGCAGCGCCCCGCGCCCCGCTCATCGCCCCTTGGGGGCGGTATGGGATACCACCAGCGTCGGGGGCTATATGATGCGCCCGATCACGGCGGAGCGCGCGCTGAAGGAATATCGCTGCCCGGGGTGCCACCAGATCATTCCGCCGCGCATGGCGCACGTGGTGGCCTGGCCGGTGGAGGGCGGGGCACAGGAGCGGCGGCACTGGCACCGCTTTTGTTTCGAGCGGCTGCGCTGAGATCGGCAGGACTGAGAGTGGCCGCGCTGAGGGCGGAACCTCGCTAGTAGAGTGGGCCGCATGATCGTAGCCTTTTCTGTGGCACCCACGCAGACTCCCGGCAAAGACGCGGAGATGGCCGACGCGGTCGCGCAGGCCGTGGCGGTGGTGCGTGCCTCGGGTTTGCCCAATGAGACCAATGCCATGTTCACGCTGATCGAGGGGGAGTGGGACGAGGTGATGGCGGTGGTCAAGGAGGCCTCCGAGGCCGTCCTGGCGGTATCTCCCCGGGTATCCCTGGTGCTCAAGGCGGATATTCGCCCCGGGCACGTCAATCAGTTGCGGGGCAAGGTGGAATCGGTGGAGAAGCGTTTGAAGGGAGAACAATAAATCATGACGGCACCGGATAGGTTTATGTACGGCGCGGTGGATCTGAGCCAGGTCAAGGCCGCGGCGGAGGCGCGCGAGACTCCCGCGGGGGAGGTGCCGGTGCTCACGGAGGTGAGCGCGGGGAACCTGGAGGCCGCGGTGTTGCAGCGCTCCACTCAGGTGCCGGTGGTGGTGCTGGTGGGTACCGCGCGCAGCCCGGAATCGGAGCAGTTGAAGGCGGACCTGGCCGCCCTGGCGCAGGAGGCGCAGCGGGCGTTCCTGGTGGGATACGTGGACGCGGATCGCGCCCCGGAGGTGGCGCAGGTCTTTGGCGTGCAGGTTTTGCCCACGGTGGTGGCGGTGGCGGCGGGCCGCCCGGTGACCTCCTTTGAGGGTGGGCAGCCCAGACAGGCCCTGAAGCAGTGGACGGACGCCCTGGTGGCACAGGTGGGCGGCCAACTTTCCGGTTTGGCGCAGGAGGACCCCTCCGCCGCGCAGGAGGAGCAGGGCGAACTCAGCGAGCTGGATTATGCCATCGCCCTGGCCGCTCAGGGGCAAGACGAGCAGGCAGCCCAGCTCTTCGAGGCGCTGGCCACGCACAAGCAGGACGCGCGGGCGGCGGCCTACCTGGGGCTGTACCAGAGGACTCGCCAGACCGAGGCGTCCGAGGAGAGCGCCGCACAGCAAACACAGCAAACCCTGGCGCGCGCCGATGAGCGGGCGTGGGCCGGACACATCGAGGAGGCCTTCGATCTCGCCCTGGGGCTGCTCTCCACGGGGGAGGCGGAGGCGAAGGAACGCGGCAAGGAGCGCCTGCTGGAACTTTTCCGGCTCTGTGATCCGGCCGACCCCGCCGTGGCCTCGGCGCGGACGCGCCTGGCCAGCGCCCTGTTTTAGGGGGAAACCTATTGTCGGTCGCGGGATCGTCGATAAGCAATGCGGAACTTCACGCCCAACCTATGCCAAAATGGTTGCTGTGAATGAGCAACGCCAGGACTTGTTGATTGATTTCCGGGACGTCTCCGTGACGCGGGGCGGCGCCACGATCCTTGGCCCGGTGACGTGGCAGGTGGGGTTGGGGGAGCGGTGGGTGATCGTGGGACCCAATGGCGCGGGCAAGACCACCCTGGTGAATATCGCCTCCGCCGGGGAATACCCCTCCCGGGGGCAGGTGAGGATCCTGGGCGAGCGACTGGGGCGCACCGACCTGCGTGATCTGCGCACCGCCATCGGTATCTCCTCCTCCGCGCTGGCACACCGCATTCCCGGCGAGGAGAAGGTGGGGGATCTGGTGGTCTCGGCGGGCTACGCGGTGCTGGGCCGCTGGCGCGAGCGCTACGACGAGCAGGACTTTGAGCGCGCCCACGAGATTCTGGAGCAGGTGGGGGCCATGCACCTCATCGAGCGCCGCTGGGGCACGCTGTCCGAGGGGGAGCGCAAGCGCGTGCTTTTGGCCCGCGCGCTCATGATCGACCCCGAGATCCTGATCCTTGATGAGCCCACCGCCGCGATGGATCTCGGCGGGCGCGAGGACCTGGTGGCGCACCTCAGCGAACTGGCGGAGGACCCCACCTCCCCGGCCACGGTGATGATCACGCACCACGTGGAGGAGATTCCGCAGGGCTTTACCCACTCCATGCTTCTCGACGAAGGCGCGGTGGTCGCCCAGGGCCCCATCGAACAGGTGCTCACCAGCGAGAACCTGACGCGGACGTTCCACCAGTCCATTGAACTCACCGAGGTGGAGGGTCGGTACTTCGCCCGCCGGACGCGCCGGGGCGGCTCCCACCGCCACGCCTGACCCGCAGCGTAAGAGAAAGACCAGCATGGAAGAACCGACGCTGCTCTCCGCCACGGTGCTCCTGGTGCGCGATGGCGCCCAGGGGCTTGAAGTGTGGGTGCAGGAGCGCGTGTCCACCATGCCGGACTACCCTGGCATGACGGTCTTTCCGGGCGGCCGGGTGGACGAGCGAGATCGCATAGGCGAGCACAGCGGAGACCGAGACGTGTGGGCGGGGAGTTCCGCCGATAACGCCGCGCGGGTATTGGGCACGGATACCCACGCCGCGCGCGGGCTGGTCTTTGCTGCGGTGCGCGAACTCTTTGAGGAAACCGGCACGCTGCTGGCCGTGCACCCCAACGGGGCCACGGTGGGGGATGCCTCGCCATATCACGGGGAGCGCCTGGCCCTGGAATCTCACCGGCTCTCGCTCACGGACGTGCTCGCCACCAACGATCTGCGCGTTCACTCGGGCCTGCTGCACCCCTGGGCGCGCTGGGTGGGAACCTCGGAGAAGGGCAGGGTCTTTGATACTTATTCCTTCCTGGCGGTGCACCCCGTGGGGCAGGAACCCGATGGTGCCTCCCCGGAGGCGGATTCCGCCGGATGGTTCTCGCCGCGCCTGCTCATCGAGGGGTGGCGGCACGGCCTGGTGCGTCTGGTGATTCCCACCTGGGCGCAACTCATGCGGCTATCCCGGTGCGCCACGGTGGCCGAAGCCGTGGCGGAGGCGGAAACCTCGGATATGACTCCGGTGGTGGGCGCGCCCCGGCACGATCCCCAGTACCACGAGTTCTATGCCACCACCTTCCACGAGCGAATCTAAACTTTTATGTCTCTTTCTCTGACCGAGGTGGAGTTCATTCACCGCCACCGCGAGGAGATCGCCGCGCTGAGCGCCCGGGTGGGCCTGAGCAAGGCCACCGCGCTCAGCGACGCCGAGTATGCCCGTACGGCGCTGGGTGAATACGGCCGCGCCGCCCTGGAGGTGATCCAGGCCCGCCGCGCCGGGGCAGGCAAGTTCCCGGATACCTGGTTGGCGGATCACGACGCCGCCCAGCAGGCCACCCCGGCCCCGGTGGCGGCGGAGCGGGCGCGCAGGCTGGCGCGCCACGCCGGGGTGGTGCACGACGTCACCTGCTCCATCGGCACCGAGGGGCATGCCTACCACCGGGCGGGCCTGGACTATCTGGGTTCCGACGTGGACGCGGCGCGGGCCCGCATGGCTGCGCACAACCTGCCTGGGGCACTGATCCTGCGGGCCGATGCCCTGGCCCCCAGCAGCAGCGCGGACGTGATCGTGGCGGACCCGGCCCGGCGAGCGGGAGGGCGTCGCATTAGCGATCCCGCCCGGTTGCTGCCACCGCTGCCCGCCCTGGTGGCGGCGTACCCGGGGCGCAATCTGGCGGTGAAGTGCGCGCCGGGCATTGACTACTCCGAGTGGGAGGGGCTGGTGAGCGTATCGAGCGTGGCCGGTGCGGTGAAAGAGGCCTGCCTGTATAGCCCCGGCCTGGCGGAAGGGGTG
Source organism: Corynebacterium sp. 21KM1197 (assembly GCF_033783015.1). Taxonomy (NCBI): domain Bacteria; kingdom Bacillati; phylum Actinomycetota; class Actinomycetes; order Mycobacteriales; family Corynebacteriaceae; genus Corynebacterium; species Corynebacterium sp. 21KM1197. The sequence goes on from NZ_CP123907.1 coordinate 961,099, forward strand.
CGCAGGGAGGCCGTGATGGTGGGCCCACGGGGCATAGATCGTCTCACCGATGAGGGTGTGGTGGGCCGGGACACCAGCGAGGTGGGGGCGGACGCGCCGGGGCGCTACATCATCGACCCCGATGGCGCGGTGGTGCGCGCGGGCCTGGTGCGCCACTACGCGGCGCGGGAGGGGCTGTGGATGCTCGACGAGCGCATCGCCTACCTTACCGGGGATCGCCTCCCGAGGGGCCGCAGCGGATTTCAGTTCAGGGAGATGGTGCCGCTAAAAAAGGCGCGGGCGGCCCTGAAAAAGCACGACGCGGGCGCGGTGGAGATCCTGGTGCGCGGGGTGGACGTGGACCCGGACGCGCTGCGCAAGCAATGGAAGCTCAAGGGGGCTAACCCGATGGCGGTGGTGTGCACGCGCATCGGACGGCAGGGGGTGGCCCTGATCTGCGGGCCACGGACAACTGAGGCTTGACTACCTTGACTACACTGGCAGCGGCAACCCAATGATGGATACTTAAGGAAGAGAGGGGATTGCGATGCCCGCAATCGTGGTGCTGGTCAAGAGCGTGCCGGATACGTGGTCGGAAAAGACGCTGGAGGCGGATTACACCATTGATCGCGTCAATGCGGATACCGTGATTGATGAGATCAACGAGTACGCGGTGGAGCAGGCGCTGCGCCTGTGCGAGGCCCACCCGGAGGGGAATTATCGGGTGATCGCGCTGAGCGCGGGCCCGGATTCCGCGGACGCGGCGCTGCGCAAGGCCATCGCGATGGGCGCGGATGACGCGGTGCACGTGGTGGACGAGGCGCTGGCGGGCTCCGACGTGCTGGGCACCACCTGGGCGCTGACCAACGCGATTAATACCATCGAGGACGTGGCCCTGGTGATCGCCGGCGATGCCTCCTCGGACGGCGCGAGCGGCGCGCTGCCGGGAATCGTGGCGGAGTACCGCCAGGTACCGGCCCTGACCTACCTGCGCGAGGTGCGCCTGGAGGGCAACTCCGTGGTGGGCGTGCGCGAGGATCACCGGGGCACCTGGGAGTTGCGCGCCGGGCTGCCCGCCGTGATCTCGGTGACCGATAAGGCCGATAAGCCGCGCTTTGCCAACTTCAAGGGGATCATGGCGGCCAAGAAGCACCAGATCACCACCCTGGATCTGGCCGGAATCGGGGTATCCCCGGAGCAGGTGGGGCTGGCACACTCGGCCACGGCCGTCACCGGTGCCACGCCGCGCCCGCCCAGGGCTGCGGGGCGCACGGTGCGCGGCGAGGAGGCCGCCGCCGAGGTGGCGCAGTTCCTGGCCGACGAGAACCTTCTGTAACTCGACCTTTTCTTTATCCAAGGAGATCATCATGACGAATGCTTATGTTCTGGTCGAGCACCACGGCGCGACCCTCGACCCGATCACTGGGGAACTCATCACCGCAGCCCGCGTTTTTGGCGAGGTTACCGCCGTGGTGGTGGGCGGCGAGGTGGACGTCCTGGCCCCGCAGTTGGCGGAGTTGGGCGCGTACACCGTGGCCGCCGCCCCGCAGGGGGCCCAGCGCCTGCTGCTGGCGGAGGTGCAGGCGGTGCAGTCGCTCGCGTCGGCCGCTCCCGCGCCCATCGTGGTGGCGGCGAACCCGGCGGGCAACGAGATCGGCGGGCGCTTGGCCGCGCGCCTGGCCTCCGGCTTCCTGCGCGACGTGGTGGGCATTAATGCCGATCGCACCGCCAATCAGTCCATCTTTGGCGATACCATCCAGGTCAGCGCGGCGGTGGGCGGCACCAGCCCGGTGTACACGCTGCGCCCCGGAGCCATCGAGGCGGTACCCCAGGCGGCACCGGGCACCGTGACCGCCCTGCCGGAGCTTCCCGCCGGACCCACGGACGTGGAGGTGGTGTCCTTCCAGCCCGCCGAGCGCGGGGAGCGCCCGGAACTCACCCAGGCCAAGATCGTGGTGGCCGGCGGGCGCGGCGTGGGGGACAAGTTCCCCGAGATCGTGGAGAAGCTTGCCGACGCTCTGGGCGGTGCCGTGGGAGCCACCCGCGACGCCGTGGATCTGGGCCACTACGAGGCCCAGTATCAGATCGGGCAGACCGGCGTGACCGTGGCCCCCGACCTGTACATCGGCCTGGGTGTTTCCGGTGCCATTCAGCATCTTTCGGGAATGCAGACGGCCAAGAAGATCGTGGTGGTCAATAACGATGAGGACGCGCCGATCTTCCAGGTGGCCGACCTCGGTGTGGTGGGTGACCTCTTCGAGGTGGTACCGGCTCTGATCGAGGAGATCGCCAAGCGCCGATGAGCCACTACTTCGACCACGCCGCCACCACCCCCATGCGCAGCGAGGCGCAGGAGGCGTGGTTGCGGCACGCGGGGGCGCTCAACCCGGGCGGTCAGTATGCCTCCGGGCGCGCGGCGCGCGGCGCACTGGAGAGCGCCCGAGAGGAGATCGCGGGGCTGCTGGGCGCCGATCCGGTGGAGGTCATCTTCACTGGCTCGGGCACGGAGGCCGATAACCTGGCGATCCAGGGGCTATACCGGGCGAGTTCGCTGCCGAGGCTGCTCAGTAGCCCGGTGGAGCACCCGGCGGTGCGCGAGGTGATCGCGCACCTGGCCGCCCAGGGCGCGGAGGTGGAGTGGTTGCCGGTGGATGCGGGCGGCCACGTGAAGGACCTTGGCCCGGTAGCGCACCCGGCGGCGCTGGTGGCGTGCATGTACGCCAATAATGAGACGGGAGCCCTCCAGCCGGTGGAGCCCCTGATCGAGCGGGCGCGGGAGGCGGGCACGCCGGTGCATATCGACGCCGTCCAGGCATTAGGCCACCGCGCCATCGACTTCCACGGACTGGGCGCTACCACGCTGGCCGGTAGCGCCCATAAGTTCGGCGGGCCTCGGGGAGTGGGCCTGCTGCTCGCGCGGCGCTCACCGGCCCCGCAGCCGGTGTTCTTTGGCGGTGGCCAGGAGCGCGGGATACGCCCCGGCACCAACGATGTGGCCGGGGCGGCGGCCACGGCGGCGGCGCTGCGCGCGGTGCTCGCGGAGCGGGAGGCGGAGGAGGCGCGGTTGCGCGTGCTGCGCGATGACCTGCTGCGCCGCGTGCTCCACGAGATCGACGAGGTGCGGGTGAACACCGTGGAACCAGCGCTGCCGGGGCACCTGAGCCTCTCCTTTCCCGGGGCCGAGGGCGATAGCCTCATCATGCTGCTGGATTCCCTGGGGATCGAGGCCGCCACGGGCTCGGCCTGCCACAGTGGGGTCAATCGGGCCTCGGAGGTGCTCCTGGCGATGGGCGTGCCGGAGGGGGAGGCGCGCGGCACGGTGCGCTTTACCCTGGGGCGCACCACCACCGAGGAGGACGTGGATTATCTGGTGGCGCACCTGCCCGAGGTGGTGCGGCGCGCCCGGCTGGCGGGCATGGCCTAGCGGTGGGCCCCGGAAATAGCCGGGAAGTAAGCGGGAAAGACTCAGGTTGATAGCAGCAACCGGGAGTACAACAAGCAGATATGAATTGGTTGTGGTCCCTTTCCCTCACCGGGGTGGTGGCGCAGGCGGTGATCCTCGCTAGTTGGGTTCTGGGCGTGGCCCTGGCGGCCTGGGGGAAGTACCGTCTGCGGGCGGCGGGGGCGTCGATAGTCCTCGTGGTGGCGGCCTGGTGGGTGCTGGAGATCTGGTGGCGACCCTTCCCGGATCGGGTGGACTGGCGGGTGTATCTGGCGGGGGTGGGAATAATTTTTAGCCTCATGTGCCTGATGCAGCGCCGCAAGGTGGTTATTATTTCTGTAGTACTTACTACTTTTGCCACCCTGGGGACGCTCAATCTGGTGTTCCAGGAGTACCCCACGGTGCGCTCCTTCGATCCGAAGCCGGTGGCGGTGTCCATGTCCTATGCGCAATTTCAGCACACCCAGCGGCCACCGCGGCTTGATGGCCGCGAGGTGGGCGCGCTGGTCACCGTGGATATTCCTGGTTCGGGCTTTCGGCCCCGCCCCGCGGTGGCCTATGTGCCCCCGGTCTACTGGAGCGGGGAGATCCTGCCGGTGATGGTGCTCATGGCCGGTAATCCCGGCAGCCCCGATCAGTGGTTCCACAACGGGGAGGCGGCGCAGACCGCCGACGAGTACCAGGCCACGCACGGGGGCGCGGGGCCGATCGTGGTGAGCGTGGATGCCACCGGCTCCTTCACCGGCAATCCGCTGTGCGTGGACGGCCCGGAACAGCAGGTGATGACGTATCTGAGTCGGGACGTCCCGGAGGGGATCCATCGGTTATTCCGCGTAGTGGAGGATCGGGCGCGCTGGGTGATCGGAGGACTGAGTTATGGCGGAACGTGCGCCTTGCAGGTGGTGACCTCCCACCCGGAATCCTATGGCACCTTCCTTGACTTCTCCGGGCAGGCCGAGCCCACGGTGGGCGATCACGGGCAGACGGTGGCGCGCTTCTTCGGCGGAAGCGAGGAGGCCTTTGCCGCACACAATCCCGCCGATCTCCTGGCCACCCGCTCCTATCCGAACACGCGGGGGCGCTTTGTGGCCGGGGAGCGGGATAAGGATTCCGTGGCGGCGCTGACGCACCTCAATGAGCTGGCTCGCGCGGCGGGCATGGAGACGAGCATGGATACGGTGCCGGGCGGGCATTCCTTCGAGGTCTGGCGGGTGGCCCTGGCCGAGACGTTTGAATGGGCGGTGCAATGAGTACCACGCATACCACGCAATCCCCACGGAGCCTCCTTAGTCGAGCGGCGGCGGTGCGCCGCGTGCCCTTTTCCCTGAGCGCCCTCATCGTCATGTGGGTTTTACACTGGGCGGTGTCCCGGCACTCCCTCGCCCTGAGCATGGACTATGCGGCGGATCGTTGGCACCTGCTGAGCGCGGGGCTGACCTCGGGCTCGCGGGTGGGGTTGATCTTCGCCTCACTGGCGGTGATCGCCATGATTATTCCGGCGGAGCGCACCCTGGGTACGGCCCGCACGATGGCGGTGGCGGCGGTGACGCACCTGTGCTCGACGGCGGCAGGGCTGCTCGCGGTGCGCCTGGTGGCGGAGACGGGCTTCCACCGCTGGGGGAGCGATCTCCTGCATGCCTCCTTTCTCTCCCCGGTGTCCTGGCTCTTTGGCACGGCGGCCTACGCCAGCACGGCCATGCCGCTGCTGTGGCGGCGTCGATTAGCGGTGTGGCTGGTGGCGCTGTGCAGCACCCTGGTGCTGTTTTCCGGGAGCGTGTCCGACGTGGTGGGCCTGGTGAGCGCGCTCCTAGGCCTGGTGGCGGGCACGGTGCGGCACGGCCGCCCGCGCCTGCGCGTGGGGTCGGTGCAGGAGGCCCGGGTGCTGGTGAGCACCTTCTTGGCGGCGGTGTCCTTTGGACCGTTGGTGGCTAGCACGCACCCGGGGTCGGGGAGTCCCCTGGCCTTTGTGGGCGCGCTGACCTGGCTGCCTGCGCGCCGAAGTTATGAGGCGGCGCTGGTGTGCCAGGGGAACGTGGGCACGCAGCGGTGCCACGAGGCGGTGCTGCTGGCCCAGCAGTCCGGGGTGGAGCCCTCGGTGGCTAATCTCATGCCCCTGGTGCTGAATCTGGTGATCATCGCGGGGCTGCTCAAGGGACGCCGCGCCGCCTGGTGGCTGGCGCTGGTGGCGCAGTCGATGGTGGTGGTGGCGCTGTGCGCGCAGGTGTGGGCCAACTATCGCGCGGAATCCGTGGCGGTGCTGGCCTGGTATGCGCTGCCCATGGCGCTGCCGTGGCTGGGTGGAATCGTCCTGTTGCTGGGAACCCGCAGGCACTTCCAGGTCACCATCGCCGCGCGGAATATCCGGCGGTGCCTGGGAGTGATCGCCGCTGCCCTGGCGCTGACCTCGGTGGCGTGGTTGCTGGGGGCCTCCCTGATGGGTGTCTCCTGGCCGGTGGTGTTGCGGGAGTGGCCGTTGCGGTATCTTCCACCCTCGCTGGCTCCGCTGTTTCCCATGAGTCTGGTGCCCGAGCACCCGGCGGCCTGGGTGCTGTACTCCTGGCTGGGCGCCATATTTAACCTGGTCGCGGCGCTCGCGCTGTATCGGCTGCTGATGAGCGTGCCGGACGAGCACGCGGAGGAGGAACGCGCCCGGGCGCGCGGCCTGCTGCGGCATGGCGATCACCTCCAGGCGATGACGCTGTGGGAGGGTAATCGCTATTGGTTTGGGGAGCACGAGGGGGTAGCCGGATACGTGGCGTATCGGGTGCGCCGGGGCATAGCGGTGACCGTGGGGGAGCCGGTGGGGACCCCGGGCCTGGCGGCGGGCTTCGAGGCCTTTGCCGCCAGCCAGGGGTGGACGGTGGCCTGGTATTCCGTGCGTGAGGGTTTTGCCGATACCCTCCCCGGCTATCAGCGGATTCACGTGGCCGAGGAGTCGGTGCTGAGCACCGAGAAGGTGGAGTTTAGGGGAAAGAAGTTCCAAAACGTGCGCACCGCCCGTAACCGCGCGGAGAAAGAGGGGATCACGGCCCGGTGGACCACCTGGGCGGAGGCGGACGTGGTGCTGCGCCAGCGCATCGTGGAACTATCCGAGGAGTGGCTGGCGGATAAGCCGCTGCCGGAGATGGGTTTTACCCTGGGCACCATCACCGAGCTGGGGGCGCCCGGCACGCGGCTGCTGGTGGTGGAGGGGGAATCCGGGCACCTGCACGCGGTGACCAGCTGGCTCCCCGTGTACGAGCACGGCGCGCTGGTGGGGCTGACACTGGATTTCATGCGGCGCGATACCGGGGGCTTTAAATCCGCCATGGAGTTCGCGCTCTCGCAGGCGCTTCTCGACGCCGCCGCCGAGGGCCTCAAGTGGGTTTCCCTCTCCGGCGCGCCGCTGGCGCGCAGCACCCCGGCGGAGGGTTTTGTGGATCAGGCCCTCGACCGAGTGGGGGCCTCGATGGAGCCCTTTTATGGCTTCCGCTCGTTGGCGGCTTCCAAGTATAAGTTCCACCCCGAGTACCACCCCTGGTATGTGGCCTGCCGCGATGAGTTGGCGCTGCCCAAGGTGGCCCTGGCGGTCTCGCAGTGTTACCTGCCCCAGCTCAGGGCCACGGAGGCCGCCCGGCTGCTGCGCGTATGGCTTAGCGCTGCACTGGTTCGCGGCGGCCGAGGCGAATCTTCTTGACCTCGCGGGCATTTTCCACGTCGGAGTCGTTAAAGCCAAAGAGATAGGTGAGCACAAAGGCCACCGCGGCGGCCGTGCCCGAGGCGATCCAGAATCCCCAGAAGCTAAAGTCCAGACCTTCGGGGTTAATAAAGGAGGTAAAGCCGATGAGGGAGCCGGTGAAACCCCACATGTTCACATTGAACAACCCGGTGAGCAGGCCGCCGCAGGCACCACCAATGGAGGCCATGAGGAAGATGCGGCCGTACTTGAGGTTCACGCCGTACATGGCGGGCTCGGTGATCCCGCAGAAGGCTGCGATGGCGGCGGAGCCGGAGAGTTCCTTGACCTTCATCACGCGGGACTTCACAAATACCGCCAGCACCGCGCCGCCCTGGGCCACCATCGTGGCGGAGATGATGGCATTGAGCGGGGACTGCCCGGTCAGGGCGATGTCCTGGGCCACCAGCGGGATCACGGCCCAGTGCAGGCCAAAGATCACCAGGGTCTGATACAGGCCGCCAATGAACAGCCCGGAGATGGAGGGGGAGAGATCATAAAGCCCCTGGATACCGTTGGCGATGCCGGTGGAGAGGAAGGTCACGGCGGGGCCGAGGATCAGCAGAATGGTCAGGGAGACCACCACCACTTCCACCAGGGGGAGGAAGATCATGCGCACGGTGGCCGGAATCATCTTCTTCAACCAGGGCTCGATCAGGGAGGCCAGCCAGGCGGCCACGATGATGGGGAAGATGCTGTAGCTATAGCTGGCCATGTGATATGGCAGCCCGAAGAAGTCCGCGTTGAGGGACATACCCAGAATACTGCTGGAGCCCTCCTTGCCGGAGAGTTCCACGATCTGCGGGTAGGTGAGCACCCCACCCACGATGGCCACGATGATGGGGTCCGCCCCCAGCCGCTTGGCGGCAGTAAAGCCCACGAAGATGGGCAGGAAGAAGAACACCGCGTCGCTGAGTGCGTTGATGAGCAGGTAGGTGTCCGAGGTGGTGGTCACCAGATCAAAGGTGGTGAGCAGGGAGAGGATTCCCTTGATGATGCCCGAGGCCGCCAGCAGGCCGATCACCGGGATCATGGAGCCGGTGATCACCCCGATGAGGGAAGAGAAACCGCGACCAATCCAGCCCAGCGCGGTGGTAGGGCGGGGTTGCTCCTCACCGGCCCCCACCGCCACCTCGCCGCCGGCTGCCCGATCGCCCAGCACGCCAATGACCTCCTCGTACACGTCCTCCACGCCGGGGCCGATCACGATCTGGTATTGGCCCCCGGCGCGGATCACGTCGATCACACCGCTCAGTTCGCGCACGGCGTCATCTTGGGGGACGTCGTTGTTGTGCAGGTAGAAGCGCAGGCGGGTGATGCAGTGGGTGACGCTGCGGATATTTTCCGCGCCGCCCACCGCGGCCACCAGGGCCTCGGCACCCTGGGCCTCGGGGCCCTGCGGGGCGGGGTCGGTGGCGGGCTTGACGGCGGGGTCGGCGGGCCGAGCGGCGGCGCTAGAAAGCGGCTGCGCCACCTCCTCGGCGGCCCGGGCGGCTCCCGTGCGCACGCGCACCCCGGAGGTGGCGGCGGCGGAGTTGGTCACGGCCACGATGGTGCAGGTGGACTTCCCGGCCTCGGTGATGGCGGCGGCATCCATGCTGCCCAGGGCCTCACCCCGGGTGATCTCCTGGCCCTTGGTTACCTGGATCTCAAAGGGATCGCCGCCCAGCTCCACGGTGTCAATGCCCAGGTGAATGAGCACCTCCAACCCCTCAGGGGTGCGGATTCCCAGGGCGTGTTTGGTTTTGGCGATCATGGTGATGGTGCCGGATACGGGGGCGTACACCACCCCTCCGGGGGTATCGGTGATACCGAACCCCTCGCCCAGGTTGCCCTTGGCAAAGACCGGGTCCGGCACCTGGCTCATGGGAATGATCGTGCCGGAAAGCGGCGCGAGCAGGGGCGGGAAGTCCGCGCCCGAGTGATCTTTGGTGTGCATGGAGAAGCTCCTCACAGGCGGATAATCTTCGGTTCAGATTAACACCGCCTGTCCGTTTTCCCCGTGGGCCTCCTCACCCGTGGGGGTGATCGCGGCGGGGCCGGATACCGGAGGCTAGGGCGGTGGTCCAGGAGCGATCGCGCGACTGCGCGGGCGCGGCCCCACCCAGGAGGTGGCGGTGCAGGCCAGCGCGGTCGGGAGTCTCCGCGTGGCTGGCGGTGAGAATGATGTTCCCGTAGCGCTTTCCCTTGAGCATGGGCGGGTCCGCGATGGCCTCCACGTGGGCAAAGACCTCCTTAAGCCCCGCGATCTCGGCGCGCGCCTCTGCGAGGTCGGCCCGCGTGCCGCAGTTGAGCACCAGTAGCCCTTGGGGCGAGAGCGCCTGGGAGCAGCGCTGATAGAACTCCACCGTGCTCAGCGGGCGCGGGGTGGTGGTGCCGGAAAAGACGTCGCGGATGAGAATATCGCGGGAGTCCTGAACAAAGCTATCGGTGACGGCCCTGGCCTCGCCCACGCGAATCTTCACGGTGGGGGAACGTGGAATGTCGAACCACTGGCGCACATACGTAGCCAGGGCGCTATCAATCTCCACCACCGTGTTGCGGGAGCGCGGGTAGACGGCCGCGAAGTACCGCGCCAGGGTGCAGGCCCCGCCGCCGAGGTGGGTGATTCGCAGGCGCTGCGGGTCAAGGCGGTGTTCCACCGCGTGCTCGATCGCGGCGGCGGCCCAGCGCATGTAATCAAAGGAGAGCAGGCGCGGATTCCCCAGGGCGATGTGGCTGGAAATGGCGCCATTGACCAGGAGCGTCCAGGAATCCTGAGCGCCCTGATCGCGCTCCAGGGTGGCGGTGCCGGTGCTGATCTCGTAGGTGCCCGCCTGCGGGGCGGGATGGTGCTGGCGGGCCATGCGGATCATCTTAGGCGGTGGCGTACACTGGCCCCGGATTAGGCTGTGCCCCCGCTGCGGCGCGCCGGATTGCCGGACGCCCCCGTGGCGGCGTCGATAAGCGGGGTAGGAATGGATAAAGAAAGGGGCACGGGGATATGCGGGTATTGGCCGCGATGAGCGGAGGGGTGGACTCCTCCGTGGCCGCTGCGCGGGCCTTGGCCGCCGGGCACGAGGTGGTGGGGGTGCATCTGGCGCTCTCCCAGGACCCGCAGACGGTGCGGGAATCCTCCCGGGGCTGCTGTTCCCTGGAGGATTCCGCAGACGCGCGCCGAGTGTGCGATAAGCTCGGTATTCCGTTTTATGTGTGGGACTTCTCCGACCGCTTCAAGGAGGAGGTGATGGAGGACTTCGTAGATTCCTACGTGCGCGGGGAAACCCCCAACCCCTGCCTGCGCTGCAACGAAAAGATCAAGTTTGCGGCGTTGCTGGAACGCGGGATCGCCCTGGGCTTTGACGCGGTGGTCACCGGGCATTACGCCCGGATCACCCCCGATGGGTATCTGCGCCGCGCCATCGACCCGCGCAAGGATCAGTCCTACGTGCTGGGCGTGCTGGGCGCGCACGAGATCGAGCACTGCCTGTTCCCGGTGGGCGATACCCCCAAGCCGCAGATCCGGCAGGAGGCCGCCGAGCACGGCTTCTCCACGGCCACCAAGCCTGATTCCTATGACATCTGCTTCATCCCGGATGGCAATACCACGGCCTTTTTGGGCTCGCATATCGGCGTGTGCCCCGGCATGATCGTGGACGGCGAGGGTACGCAGTTGCGCCAGCACGACGGCGTGTATGGCTTTACTATCGGCCAGCGCAAGGGGCTAGACATTAAGACCCCGGCCGCCGACGGCCGCCCCCGCTACGTCACCGATATTGACGCCGCCACCGGCACCGTCACCGTGGGTTCGCACGAGGACCTCAGCGTGAGCGAGATCGAGGCGGATCGTCTCAAGTACCTGCACCCGGGCATGACGGGCACTCTGGACTGCCAGGTGCAGGTGCGTGCCCACGGCGGGGTGGTGGACTGCCGGGCGCACATCGACCGCGAGGTCGATCGCATGGTGCTGGAACTGCGCGAGCCGCTTTATGGCGTGGCGCGCGGGCAGGCCGCCGTGCTGTACCTGCCCGATGAATTGGGAGACATCGTGCTGGGTTCGGGCACCATCTGCGGGACGCGGCGCTAATGCGGGCCTACGGCCTGGGCTCGCTGCCCGGAACCTCCGCGCGGGAGGCCGCGCGCATGGTGTTGGGGGAGACGGGCGATCTGGTGCACCTGCCGATCCTGCCCCAGCGCGGGTTGGACTCGCACCCGGTGGGGCGCACCGCCTCCCTGCTGCCGGGGATTCCGGTGGATCGCGGCCCGCGCGGCTGGGTGCTGCGCCCCGGTAACCTCCGCCTTTCCGACCGCCTGCGCCGCGACCTCGACGTCTGCGAGGAGGAGTGGGCGGGCGCGCCGGGCGCGGTTAAGGTGCAGGTCTTAGGCCCGTGGACCCTGGCGGCCAGCCTGGAAACCCCGCGCGGGCACCGGGCGGTCACGGATACCGGGGCGCTGCGCGATCTCACCGAGGCCCTGATCGAGGGCATCGCGCAGCACGCCGCCGAGGTCTCCCGGCGCATGGGGGCCGAGGTAATCGTGCAACTCGACGAGCCCTGGGCCGCGCGGCTTGTGGCCGGGGAGGTTCCCGGCACGCACGATTTTGACCGGATCGCCCCGGTGCCCCCGGAGGAATTGGGCGCGCGCCTGCACACGGTGATCGAGGCCGTGCGGGAGGAAACGCTGCTCAACCTGTGCGGCCAGATCCCGCCCTGGGCCGCCGCGCGCCGCAGCCAGGCCCGCACGGTGCTCGTCTCCGCCGATCAGGTGCGTACCACCGCGCTTATCGACGCCCTGGGCGAGCACCTCGACTCCGGCCTGCGGCTGGGCGTGGGGATCGGCCCGCAGCACCGCGATCTGCATGCGATCCTGCGGGAGTACTCACCCAGCGAGGAGGCCATCGACGTGGTGGCCGAGGGGCCGTTTTCCACCTTTGCCCAGGCCACGCAGACCTATCGCGCGGCGGCGCGGCTGGCGGAGTAGCCGGCCTCTGCCACGGCCTCGCGCACGGCGGCGTCGGCGGACTCATCGAGGGGAGCGGCGCTCTCAATGACCAGGGTGCCCTGTTCGGCGGAAACCTGTGTGACGCTTAAGTTCGGGAGGGCGGAAACCTCCTCGCGCACGGCGTTTTCGCAGTGGGAGCAGGTCATTCCGGTGACGTCATAGGTGGTGATCATTCCACCACTATATACCCGCTGAGCATATACCCACCGGGGGTATGGGGCGGGTCGGTGCAGGCGTGGGGTCAGGGGATCGAGGAAAGACAAAAGGCGGCGGGTGGGGTACCACCGCGCCGCCTTAGTGCATGCTGGAATGCGTGCTGGATCGAGTGTGTTTTACTCGGCCACCAGCGGGGGAGCCATCATGGCGATCTGATCGTAGCCGTTGATCTTCAGCACCTCCACGATCCGGTCGAAGGCGGCGGCGTCCTTCTCATAGTCAAAAGTCTCGGCCTGCTGGAGGGTCACGGAGTGATCGCCGGTGAAGGACACGGTGAGCAGCTTGTGGCCCGCGGCCTGCTCCTCCTCGAACACGGCGCGGTTCACGGCCAGCTGGCCGCCGTGGATGAAGAAGCCGGGGTCAATATCCTCGGTAGCCTCGGCGGCCTCGGATGTCTCCTTGGCCGGGGAGGCGGCGGCCACATCGCTGGCGGTGGAACCGGAGGCGATGTCCGGGATGTGATCGGCCGGGGAGATAAAGGGATTCAGGGCGAGCAGACCCGCGAGTGCGGAGGAAAGCAGAGTGCCAAGCATGGGCTTGTCTCCTTATATATGAAGCGAAATCGGAGGGTGGGCCTAGTATGCGGCCGGGGCACTGCCGCCGAGGCGGCAGGCCGGGGGAACTTAAGGCCCATCCGGGAACAAGGGAAACCCTACTCCTCAGACGTGTGCAATGCTCGTTGGCGCTCATTGACCGCGCATGGGCCAGGCCGTGTGGACATCGCTGGCGTCCCGATCGCGGTTTTCCAGATACCTACGGAACTCCGTCTGCATGTCGTAATACCCCACGGCCTGGAACTCCATCAGTTCCTCGCCGGACATTTCCAGCAGCTCAGGATAGATTTTCGTCTGCTTCCAGGCGATCCGGGCGGCCGCCAGGGCGTCCGAGGTGGCCTCGTGGGCGTTATCAATGCGCACCCCGTAGTGTGACGCCATATCGCTGAGCGTTCTTTTGCCTTTTCGGTAACGATCCTTGAGTTTGTCGATGACAAAGGGGTCATACACCGTGCCGGTGACGGTGAAATTCCCGGTCAAGTGCCGCAGCACCGTGAGGTCGTAGGCGGCGTTAAACACGATGAGGTTAAGCCCATCGGCCCACCCCTTGTGGATGCTCTCCACCGTGGAGCGCAGCACCTCCTCGTGGGGCTTGCCGTGCTCGCGGGCATACTCCGTGCTGATTCCGTGCACCTTCTGCGCGGCCTCGGGAATCTCCACCCCGGGGTCCGCCAGCAGCTCCGTGGGATTCGCGCCGGAGGAATCAATGCGCACCATCGCAGCGGTGACAATGCGGGCCTGCGTGGGGTCCGCAGAGGTGGTCTCCAGGTCAAAGGAGAGCATCGCGCCGGGATTGAAGTTGCTCATGCCCACCACAGTACGTGGGGAGGGCATAGATACAATCGGTGAGCGTGAGTGAGAACACCGGGACGAGTGCCAGCACCCAGGAAAACCAAGCCCACCTGCGCCGCAAGTGGGAGGATTTGGCCCAGGAGATCCGCCATCACCGCAGGCTCTATGACAACGAGCAACCGGTGATCCCCGATGCTGACTATGACGCCCTGTTCCAGCGGCTGCTCGAACTAGAGCGCGAGCACCCCGAGCTGGCGGTGCCGGAATCACCAACCCAGCAGGTGGGCTCCCCGGTGCTGGATTCCACCCAGTTTGAGGACGTGGAGCACCCGCAGCGCATGTACTCCTTGGATAACGCCTTTTCCACGGAGGAATTAGGGGAGTGGTTTGCCCGCACTCCCGCCAGTGCGTACCTCACGGAGCTAAAAATCGACGGCCTCTCCATCGATCTCATCTACGAGCGTGGAAAACTCGTGCGCGCCGCCACCCGCGGCGATGGTGCCGTGGGGGAGAACATCACGGCCAACGCCCGGGTGATCGAGGATATTCCCCACGAACTGCGCGGGGAGGACGTGCCCGAGATGGTGGAGATCCGCGGCGAGGTATTCATCGCGGTGGAGGACTTCTCCGAGGTCAATGCCCAGCGCATCGCCTCCGGGGGCAAGCCCTTTGCTAATCCTCGCAACGCGGCGGCCGGATCGCTGCGGCAGAAGAACGTGGAGGACGTGCGCACCCGCCGCCTGCGCATGATCTGCCACGGGATCGGCGCGCGCGAGGGCTTCGAGCCGGGAAGCCAGTACGAGGCATACGAGGCTTTGCGACGCTGGGGCCTGCCCGTCTCCCCCTACACCCGCCTGGTGCGCAGCCAGCAGGAGGTGTACGAACAGGTGGCGTACTGGGAGGAGCACCGCCACGACGCCCTGCACGAGATGGACGGCCTGGTGATCAAGGTGGACGCCCTATCCCAGCAGCGCCAATACGGGTTCACCAGCAGGGCCCCGCGCTGGGCGATCGCCTATAAGTACCCCCCGGAGGAGGTGACCACGCGGCTGCTGGACATTCGCGTGGGCGTGGGCCGCACCGGGCGGGTGACGCCCTTTGCCGTGATGGAGCCGGTGCAGGTGGCGGGCTCCACCGTGGCGATGGCCACCCTGCATAACCAGACCGAGGTCAAGCGCAAGGGCGTGCTGATCGGGGACACGGTGGTGATCCGCAAGGCGGGTGAGGTGATCCCGGAGGTCCTGGGGCCGGTGGTCGAGCGTCGCGACGGCACCGAGCGCGCCTTCATCTTCCCCACCCTCTGCCCGGTATGCGGCACGCGGCTGGCCCCGCAAAAGGAGGAGGACGCGGATTGGCGCTGCCCCAATCACCGCAGTTGCCCGGCGCAGTTATCCGCGCGCCTGACCTACCTCGCCGGGCGCGGGGGATTCGACATCGAGGCCCTGGGGGAAAAGGGCGCGGAGGATTTGATCCGCACCGGAGTTCTGCGGGACGAGTCCACCCTCTTTGATCTCACGGAGGAGGACCTGCGGGCCTCGGCGGTGTACACCACCACCAAGGGGGCGGTGAATGCCTCCGGACGCAAGCTCATCGCGAACCTGGAACGGGCCCGCCACGCCGATCTCTGGCGGGTGCTGGTGGCCCTCTCGATCAGGCACGTGGGCCCCACCGCCGCGCGGGCGCTGGCGCAGCGCTATCACGACGTGCAGGCGATCCTCAGCGCCCCGGTGGAGGAACTGGCCGAGATTGAGGGGGTGGGCCCGGCGATCGCGGCCTCCGTGGTGGCCTGGGGCGAGGTGGACTGGCACCGGCAGATCGTGGAGCGCTGGGCCGCCGCCGGGGTGACCATGAGCGAGGACACCAGCGATCAGCCCGCGCAGGTGCTAGAGGGCATGACCGTGGTGGTCACCGGCACCCTGGAGGGAATGAGCCGCGACGAGGCCAAGGAGGCCATCATCGCCAGGGGTGGCAAGGCGGCGGGATCGGTGTCCAAGAAAACCACCTACGTGGTGGCGGGAGAGAACGCCGGTTCCAAGGAAACCAAGGCACGGCAATTAGGCGTGCCGGTATTGGACGAGGAGGGCTTTGCGGAGCTACTGCGGGGAGAACTGTAGGGGAGCATTGCGGCGAGGAATGCTAAGCGACGCTTTTATTATCTCCTTATTATCTCCACGATGTGGTCCTGTGCCTCCTTAGCCTCTGGGATTGGCATGGCCACGTACACGTGGTTCATGGCGGGGGCGACGGTGTAGTTATGCTCAATTCCCGCCGCCTCTAATTTTTCGTGGAACAGTTGATTATCGGGATAGAATATCTCGTGGGTGCCCACGAAGATGGATATTTTCCCTAAGCCGTTGAGATCCCCGTGTAATGGGCTGACGTAAGGGAGCGTCATGGCCTCTTTGCTCCCGGCCCATAGGCGGCCCAATTTATTCAGACCCCATGCGGAGAGCATGGGGTCCACGCCCTCGTATCGGGGGATCTCGGGATTCGTGGTGGCAACATCGAGCCAGGGGGATAGCAGGATGATGTTCTTGGGCTGCGGTAGATCTTTATCCCGAAGGTGCATGGCAAACCCGAGGGCAAAGCCTCCTCCGGCGGAGTCGCCCATGAGGGTGATCTGTTCGGGGGAGGAGACGCCCTCTATAACGGCGCGGTAGAGGGAATCCATGAGGGGAAAATCTTGCGCATAGCCATTGTCCGGCAGCTTTGGGTAGATGGGGAAAATGACCTTGGCGTCAAGCGAGCGCGCTATGCGGGCGAGCATCTTGTAGTGGAAAGGGGAGGGCTGGTGCAGGTATGCGCCGCCGTGGATATACAAGATTACTCGCTGCCGGTCATCCTTCCTATCGTTCCAGGTGAAAACCTGCATTCCGCTTTGGTGAGTCTCGGTGACGGCCATTCCCACGTATTTCTGGGGGTTGGGTAGGGGCTTGCCGTTTTCCGTCCTCATGGAATCGAGTAATTTATTAAAAGAATCTTCGGAATCCTGTTGGAATGTCTTTTTTGATGTGCTGATCCACAGTACTTTTTCGACTAATATGCTGCGGAGGGAGCGCTGGACTTTCGGGTGATTCTTTGCGTTGGGGGCGATGGAAACCTTGGATGCTGCCCAGGAGAGAGGATTCATGGATATGGTGTTTTCAGTCCTTGTTGGTAGATAAATGCCTCCATTACGATATTGTGATCGTTATCATTCTGTCAATTTTTGCACACAGGCGCATATTGATTGGGGTTCATTTATGTCATGCCTGTTGCGCTGGTGGCTTGCGGGGTAGAAGCGCCTGTCCGTGGCCTCGTGCTGGTGAGAAGTTGCTCCTGCTGCTGCGGTCGGTAGTGTAGGAAAAATAAATGCCAGCAGCGTCACCGACTCTCCGCGAAAGGTCAGCCTCTGATGCCTCCCATTCCGCCAGCCCTCATCATGCCCGCTCTTGATGTGCTGGCCATCTCCGTGCTCGTCTTTGCCATTTACTTTCCCCGCCATCGGCGTACCGATCTCGTGGTGGCCTTTCTGGGAGTCAATATCGGCGTGTTCGGCGTAGCCACCACGTTGGCCTCTCACGAGGTGGGCATGGGGCTGGGAATGGGGCTCTTTGGCGTGCTGTCCATCATTCGCCTGCGCTCCTCGCAGATCTCGCAGACGGAGGTGGCCTATTACTTTGCCGCGTTGGCGATTGGCCTGGTGGCGGGGCTGAGCAGCACTCCCTCCGTCACGGATGTGGCGGTGATCGTGGCGATCGTGGCGGTGCTGGCCCTGGCCGATTCCCGGTGGTTCACCGGCCGCTCCACCTCCCAGGAGGTGATGGTGGAGCGCGCAATCGCGGACAGGGCCGAGTTGGTGGAGCACCTGGAGCAAACCCTGGGCGCGCGGGTGCTGGGGGTCAAGGTCATCCGCCTGGACTGCGTGAATGACACCACATGGGTATCCGTGAATCTGGATACCCGCCCCGCTCGGGTTCCGGCAAGTACGGTGGCCGCGGGAGCGGGCGACCCGGCGTGAGGACCGTTGATGCCCTAACCCCCATCGGCCTCGATGAGATCAACGCCGAGGCCGCCATGCTCACCCGCGTGGATCGCAAGTACGTGCTGCACCGAGAACAACTCGATGAGGTGCTGCGCCACATACCGGGGGATACCCGCGTGCTGGAGATCGCCGGGGTGCGCCAGCAGCGCTACCGCACCATGTACTTTGACACCGCTGATCTGCTTAGCTATCGCATGACGGCACAGCAGAGGCGACGCCGGTTCAAGGTACGCACCCGGGTGTATCAGGACACTGAGGCTTCCTTCTGCGAGATCAAGACCGCAGGCCCGCGCGGCTTGACGGTGAAGCAGCGCGTGCCGATCGAGGTGGCGGAGGCCCTGGATAACGTGCTGCCCCAGCACGCCGCCCCGTGGGTGGACTCCGTCTTGAGTGCGGCCCGGGTGCCCGCCCGGCACCGAACCCTGCGCCCGGCGCTGCTCAACGAGTATCGGCGCATCACTCTGCGTCCGAGCGATATGGGGCGGGTCACCATTGATACGGACATTGCCTTTGGTCCCGGCGGGGATCAACCGGCCGGGGTGGCGGCGGATGCCGTACAAGGCTTTGGGATCGTGTACATCGAGACGAAATCCGGCAGCAGGCCCGGCCGCCTGGATCGCGTGCTGTGGTCGCTTGGTCATCGCCCCGCGCGCGTCTCCAAGTTCGGCACCGGCATGGCGGCGTTAAATCCCACCCTCGCGCACAATAGATGGACGCCCATCATGCGCGAATATTATTCCCTTTAATAAGGGATCCTATGCGGTCGCCCCGGCCCTGGCGGGACGCGGCACCAACCCCCGTGCGGTTAGCGCCGCTGGAGGATCGCCCCGCACACCGTGGCGAGGTTGCCCAGGTGGGCGACCTCGCTGGCCAGGAAGTCCGGACCGCCGGGGCGACCCACGATCACCACGAGGTCGGTTCCGGGGAGGGGAGCGGCCGCCAGGGCGGAATCGAGGAGGGACCAGGACTCGGGAACCCAGGCCTCCGCCTCCGGTTGCAGGGTGCGCGCGGAGGTCACGGGAATGGCCTCCGGGTTGGTGTGATTATCCTCCGGGGCGGCGGAGGAGGCGGCCACTCGGGTCACCGGGGCGCGGGTATCGAGCACGATGGCCCAGGAGGAGGTCATGGAGCGAGGCAGCACCCGCACGAGTTCCTCCATCGCCGGGGCCACGTCCTCGGCGTGGCGGGCGACGTCGGCAAGCATCTCGATCTGCCCGCGCCGGTCCACCCGGCCGGAAAATGGCCTGATGGAGTCCACCAGCACGCCGTCCACGGATTGCGCGGCGGAGATGAGGCTATCGGCCAGGGTGCCGGTGGGCAGGCTGATGACGAGGTCGTCCATCACGGTGCCATCGGGGAAGGCCTCCACCACGTCCACGGATTGAATGTTGGCGTCGATGGCCCCGAAGGCCTGGGTGAGCAGGCTGAGGCTACCGGGGGCGTCCGGGAGGAGAACACGAATGAGATAGGGCACGGCACTTAATGGTAGCGGGCAATGCCGGTGCGGGGAGGCTTTCCCGGTCAGGCGCGGGTGAGGGGTCGCCTGCGCGCAGGGGTGGATTATCATGGGCGGGAGTCTGGAATGAACGAGCCGAAGAAGGATGGGAAGCGTGCCTAAGATTTCGCGCGATGAGGTGGCCCACCTCGCAGAACTAGCCCGCCTTGCGCTGAGCGAGGAAGAATTAGAGCAGTATGCCGAGCAGATCGACGGCATCATCGCCAACGTCTCCGGCGTGCAGCAGGTCGCCGCGCAGGGCGTGGAGCCCATGAGTCACCCGCACTCTATTAGCACCACCATGCGGGCCGACGTCCAGGAGACCACCCTCACCGCTGAGCAGGCCCTGGACCAGGCTCCCGAGGTGGAGCAGCAGCGTTTCGTCGTACCGCAGATCCTGGGGGAGTAATACCAATGAGCACCTATATCAAGCCCCAAGACGGCCTGACCTCCCTGAGCGCCGCAGAGCTGGCCGCCAAGATTCATTCCCGCGAGGTCACCTCCCGCGAGGTCACCCAGGCCCACCTCGACCGCATCGAGGCCACCGATTCCGCCCTGCACGCCTTCCTGCATGTGGGCGCACAGGAAGCGCTTGAGGCCGCCGACGCCGTGGACGCCTCCCTCGATCGAGGCGAGGCCCCGGCCTCGGCACTCGCGGGCGTGCCGCTGGCCCTCAAGGACATCTTCACCACTACCGACGCCCCGACCACGGCGGCGTCGAAAATGCTGGAGGGTTACCGTGCCCCCTATGACGCCACGGTGACCCGGAAGATCCGCGAGGCCGGTATCCCGATCCTGGGCAAGACCAACCTGGACGAGTTTGCGATGGGTTCCTCTACGGAGAACTCCGCCTTCGGCCCCACGCACAACCCCTACGATCTCGACCGCACCGCCGGCGGCTCGGGCGGCGGCACCTCGGCGGCCCTGGCGGCCGGCCAGGCTCCCCTGGGCATTGGTACCGATACCGGCGGCTCGATCCGCCAGCCCGCGGCCCTGACCAACACCGTGGGCGTGAAGCCCACCTACGGCACCGTCTCGCGCTATGGCCTGATCGCGTGCGCCTCCTCCCTGGATCAGGGCGGGCCGTGCGCGCGCACGGTGCTGGATACCGCTCTGCTGCACGAGGTCATCGCCGGGCACGATCGCTTTGACGCCACCTCGGTGGATAAGCTGGTGGCTCCCGTGGTGGCGGCCGCGCGCGAGGGGGCCTCGGGCGACCTCAACGGGGTTAAGGTGGGTGTGATCAAGCAGTTTGACCGCGAGGGCTGGCAGCCGGGCGTGATGGAGAACTATCACGCGGCCCTGCGCCAGATGGAATCCCAGGGCGCGGAACTGGTGGAGGTGGACTGCCCCCACTTTGATGATGCCCTCAATGCGTATTACCTGATCCTGCCTTGCGAGGTCTCCTCCAACCTTGCCCGCTTCGACGGCATGCGCTACGGCAAGCGGGTGGGCGATGATGGCAGCCATTCCGCCAACGAGGTCATGGCGCTTACCCGCGCCGAGGGCTTCGGCCCGGAGGTCAAGCGCCGCATTATCCTGGGCACCTATGCGCTGTCCGTGGGTTACTACGATGCCTACTACTTGCAGGCCCAGCGCGTGCGCACCCTGATCGCCCAGGACTTTGCCAAGGCCTACGAGCAGGTGGACATTCTGGCCTCGCCCACCACGCCCACCACGGCGTTCAAGCTGGGGGAGAAGGCGGCGGACCCGCTGGCGATGTATAACTTCGACCTGTGCACCCTGCCGCTGAACCTGGCCGGGCTGTGCGGCATGTCCGTGCCCTCCGGCTTTGCCGAGGACACGAATCTCCCCGTGGGACTGCAACTCATGGCCCCGGCCTTTGCCGATGATCGCCTCTACCGCGTGGGCGCGGCCTTCGAGGCCGGGCGGGCCGCCTAGCTGTTATGTCCCGGACACGTTGCCCCGGCCTGCCGCACCGGCCGGGACAAACGGGAAGAAAGGCGGGGCCTAGCGGGCGTCAGAGAGCAGGTGCGCGGCACCGGCGGTCACGGCGGTGACGGTGAGCACCGCGGGCCAGGAGCCGATCTTCTTGGCCAGCGGGTGGCTGGCCCCAAAGCCCGCCACGTACGTGGTGGCCAGCACGGCGGTGGTGGCCGGGTTAGTCTTGGCCAGCCAACTGCGCCCGGCCCACACCCCGGCGGCCGCCAGCAGCGCGCCTCCCAGCGGTCAGATTCCCGTCTCGCGGGCGGAGAGCCATCCGCCGAGGAGGCCGGTGGCCACCACGGCGGCGGTATTGACGTCTTGGGGCTTCTTTATTTCCATCATTCCCATGCCCGCTGATCTTAGCGCCGCAGCGGCGATGGAGGGCGGTTTTTGGCGATGTGCCAGAGCGCGGACGCAAGGCCGCAGGGCTATTAGAATGGTCGCCATGCGTATTGCGACCCTCACCTCCGGTGGTGACTGCCCTGGCCTCAACGCTGTGATCCGTGGCATCGTGCGCACGGCCAGCTCCGAGTTTGGATCGACGGTTGTCGGTTACGAGGACGGCTGGGTGGGCCTGATGGAAGATCGCCGCGTGCAGCTCTACGACGACGAGCGCATTGACAAGATCCTGCTGCGTGGCGGCACGATCCTGGGCACCGGACGCCTCCACCCCGATAAGTTCAAGGCGGGCCTGGATCAGATCAAGGCCAACCTGGCGGACGCCGGGGTGGACGCGCTGATCCCCATCGGCGGCGAGGGCACGCTCAAGGGGGCCAAGTGGCTCTCCGATAACGGTATTCCCGTGGTGGGGGTGCCCAAGACCATCGACAATGACGTCAATGGCACCGATTACACCTTTGGCTTTGACACCGCCGTTTCCGTGGCCACCGATGCCATCGACCGCCTGCACACCACCGCCGAATCCCACAATCGCGTGATGATCGTGGAGGTGATGGGCCGCCACGTGGGGTGGATCGCCCTGCATGCGGGCATGGCCGGGGGCGCGCACTACACCGTGATCCCCGAGGTGCCCTTTGACATCGCGGACATCTGCAAGGCGATGGAACGCCGCTTCCAGATGGGCGAGAAGTACGGGATCATCGTGGTGGCTGAGGGTGCCCTGCCCGCCGAGGGCACGATGGAACTGCGCGAGGGGGAGGTGGATCAGTTTGGCCACAAGACCTTCACCGGGATCGGGCAGCAGATCGCGGACGAGGTCCACGCCCGGCTGGGCCATGACGTGCGCACCACCGTGCTCGGGCACATTCAGCGCGGCGGCACGCCAACCTCCTTTGATCGCGTGCTGGCCACCCGCTACGGCGTGCGCGCGGCGCGGGCCTGCCACGAGGGGCACTTTGGCAAGACGGTGGCCCTGCACGGCGAGAATATCGAGATGATTCCCCTGGCCGAGGCCGTGGGCACACTCAAGGAGGTACCGCTGCGCCGCTACGAAACCGCCCAGGCGATGTTTGGTTAAACACGATCGCGGGATACAGTGGCCTCCATCGCTTTATGCGATGGGGGTCGTTCTCATATGACCTGTATGGCCGGGTTGGTGGAACCCGCTGCGGGAATGAAGCGGCTGCATCGCACCCTGAGAAAAGGAGGGGCACCATGCCCGATCATCACGCCTCACCCACGGGTGCCTCCGGGAGGGCGGCGACGCCACCTCGGCAGGCCGAACCCCGGCAGGCCGATAAGCAGCGTCGCGCCTACTTCCTCGCCGCTGTGGGCTTTCCCCTCTTGGTGGTCCTCGGCGGGCTCGTGGGATTTGCGGCCCCCGGAGCCGTTTCCGAGCTTTCCGGGGCCACCACCTGGCTTCTGGGCCTGGTGATGTTTGCCATGGGCCTAAGCCTGCGTCCGGCGGATTTCCTCCTCGTGGCGGCGCGCCCCTGGCCGGTGCTGCTGGGTGTGGTGGCCCAATACGTCATCATGCCGCTGGCGGCGGTGCTGGTGGTGTGGCTGTTGCGCCTGCCCCCGGAGATCGCGGCGGGGGTGATCCTGGTGGGCTGCGCTCCGGGTGGCACGAGTTCTAACGTGGTGTGCCTGCTCGCGCGCGGGGACGTGGCGCTTTCGGTGGCCATGACCTCCATTTCCACGCTGCTCGCCCCGGTGTTTACCCCGTTGCTCACGCTGTGGTTGGCGGGGGAGTACATGCCGCTTCAGGCCTCCTCGATGGCGCTATCCATCGTGCAGATGGTGCTCATACCCGTGGTGGGCGGGCTGGTGGTGCGCTGGCTCTTCCACGCGGCGGTGGAGCGAATCCTGCCCGCGTTGCCCTGGGTCTCGGTGGGGGCCATCGCGGTGATTGTGGCGATCGTGGTGGCGGGCTCGCGGGATAAGATCCTCAGCGCGGGCCTGGTGGTGCTGGTGGCGGTGATCCTGCATAACGCCCTGGGCTTCCTCCTGGGCTACGGCGCGGCAAAGGTCACGGGCCAGTCCGTGACGGTGCGCCGCACCATGAGCATCGAGGTGGGAATGCAGAACTCCGGCTTAGCAGCGGGGCTGGCGGCCAAGTACCTCGATCCGCTGTCCGCTCTGCCGGGTGCGGTGTTCTCCGTGTGGCACAACATCTCCGGGGCGATCTTTGCGGCCGCCTGCGGGGTGGCGGATCGGCGCAGGGAGGCCTCCGGCGATGCGGGAACGCGCGCGTAGCGGGGAAGGAAAGCCGCGGGGGCGTCGATAAGCAAAACCCGCAAGAAAAGCCCCGCCCGCCGTGTGCCGTAGCGCGGCTGAGCACTAGACTGTGGGGCTATGACTGCCGCGAGCTATGACCTGATGGATTTTGATGAGGTTCTGGAGAAGTTTGACCCGGTAATGGGCCTTGAGGTGCACGTGGAACTGGCCACGGAAACCAAGATGTTCTCCTCCTCCTCCGCGCACTTTGGCGCGGAGCCCAATACTAACGTCGATCCGGTCTCCCTGGGCCTGCCGGGCGCGCTGCCCGTGGTCAATGCCAAGGGCGTGGAGTGGGCCATCAAGATCGGCCTGGCGCTGAACTGCTCGATCGCGGAATCCTCCCGCTTTGCGCGCAAGAATTACTTTTATCCCGACCAGCCCAAGAACTACCAGATCTCCCAGTACGATGAGCCGATCGCCTACGACGGCTATCTGGACGTGGTGCTCGACGACGGCACCGAGTGGCGCGTGGAGATCGAGCGCGCGCACATGGAGGAGGACACCGGCAAGCTCACCCACCTGGGTGGGGCCGATGGCCGTATTCACGGCGCCACCGCCTCCCTGGTGGACTGCAACCGCGCGGGTATTCCGCTCATCGAGATCGTGACCAAGCCCATCGAGGGAGCGGGGGAGCGCGCGCCGGAGGTGGCGCGCGCCTACGTGTCCGCGCTGCGCGACCTGGTCAAGGCCCTGGGCGTCTCGGACGTGCGCATGGACCAGGGTTCCATGCGCGTGGATTCCAACCTCTCCCTGCGCCCGGTGGGCACCACGGAGTTTGGCACCCGTACGGAGACCAAGAACATCAACTCGCTGAAGTCCGTGGAGCAGGCCGTGCGCTTTGAGATGCAGCGCCAGGCCGCCGCTATCGAGGCGGGCGAGGAGATCGTGCAGGAAACCCGCCATTATCAGGAGTCCGATGGCTCCACTTCCAAGGGGCGGCCCAAGGAGACGGCGGAGGATTACCGCTACTTCAATGACCCCGACCTTCCCCCCGTGATCGCCCCGCGCGAGTGGGTGGAGGAGATCCGCGCTACGCTGCCGGAGTTGCCGTGGGTGCGCCGCGCGCGGATTCAGCAGGAATGGGGACTTTCCGACGCCGAGATGCGCGACCTCGTCAATGCCGGTGCGCTCGACCTCATCGTGGAGACCACGCAGGCCGGGGCCACCGCCGAGGAGGCCCGCGCCTGGTGGGTCTCCTACCTTTCCCAGAAGGCTAACGAGGCGGGCGTGGAGCTGGACTCCGTGGCCGTGACCCCGCAGCAGGTGGCGCGCGTAGCGGAGTTGGTGCGCGAGGGCAAGCTCACCAATAAGTTGGGCCGCCAGGCTATCGACGGCGTGCTGGCCGGCGAGGGCGACGTGGACGCGGTGGTGGCCGCGCGCGGCCTGGAGGTCGTGCGCGACGATGGAGCCATCGAGGCCGCCGTGGAGGAGGCCCTAGCGGCCAACCCGGACATCGTGGAGAAGTACAAGGCGGGCAACACCAAGGTCACCGGAGCCATCGTGGGCGCGGTGATGAAGGCCACCCGCGGCAAGGCCGATCCCAAGCAGGTCAATGAGTTGATAGCGCGGAAACTTCAGTCATAACTGTCGCTTTCGTACAGAAGCAGCTACCCTGGTACCTCGTTCATACCCCGGCGTCGTGGCGGCGGGTGCGCCTGGGGGAGGCGCGCCTGCCCCGGTTGGGGCCCGGTGGCGCGGGGACGTCGATGAGGCTTAAAGGAGCTGTTTCTTGCTGTGAGGAAGTCAATTTCCATCGCTCTATCGTTCGTGGGATTGCTGGTGGGAGCCGGTTTTGCCACGGGCGCGGAGGTCATTCAGTACTTCATTTCTTTCGGTAGCGTCGGCATCCTCGGCGCGGTGATCTCGGGCATTATCATGACCGTCGCCGGGGCCGTGATCCTGGGCTTAGGCAGTTACTTCATGGCCGATGAGCACAACATGGTGTTCCGCAACGTGGCTCACCCGGTGATGTCCAAGATCCTGGATATTGGTGTGACGGCCACCCTCTTTGCCATCGGCTTTGTCATGCTGGCCGGTGCCGGGGCGAATCTGGAACAGCAGTTTGATATTCCGGCCTGGATCGGCTCGGGCATCATGACGGTGATCGTCATGGCGGTGGGCCTGCTGGATGTGGATAAGGTATCCAAGATCATCGGTGGAATCACCCCGTTGATCATCGTGGCGGTGCTCGGCGTGTTTATTTACACCATGATGAACCTCCCGGAGAGCACCGAGGGGATCAGCGAACTCGCCCAGCAGACGGATTCCCCGGTGAGCCCGTGGTGGCTGTCCGCCCTGAACTATAACGGCCTGGCCCTGTTGCTGGGTGTGTCCATGTGCCTGGTCATCGGCGGCAACCACTCCGATCCCCGCGCCGTGGTTCGCGGCGGCGTGATGGGCGGCCTGACGTACATGGTGCTGCTGGTGGTGGCGGCTGTGGTGCTCTTCCTGAACTTCCGCGAGGTGGGCAGCGCGAGCGTGCCCATGCTCTCGCTCTATGAGAGCATTTCCCCGGTGCTGGCGTTCATCATGGCGCTGATCATCTTTGCCATGATCTTCAACACTGCCATCGGCATGTTTTACGCCCTGGGTCGCCGCATGACGGCCAATAACCCCAGCCGCTATAAGCCGGTGTACCTGGTGCTCTGCCTGATCGGGTACGGCATTAGCTTCTTTGGCTTCGAGGCCCTGATGAATTACGTGTACCCGGCCATTGGCTACACCGGCATCGTCATGGTGGGCATGCTGGTGTACTGGTGGGTGAAGAACCGCTCCACGATCAAGGAGGAGATCGCCCGCCGCGATCGTATCCGCGAGCTGACCTATAACCGCGAGCACCCGGACGAGGACTTTTCGCGTGCCGACGCCCGCGAGTTGCAGCACCACACCCAGGCCTCCAACGTCACCGACGAGGTGCTCACCACCTCCATCGAGGAGGAGGTGACCACCGAACTCATGGAGGATGACTCCGTGGATTACGAGGGCCCGGAGGGCACCGAGCAGGACTCGGAAACCGGAGCGGCCCGATAGCCTCGCTGAAAGGCGTAGGGTGGCGGGCATGACGTATCAGCCCGCATCGCAACGCTACGAGGACATGCCCTACCGCCGGGTGGGTCGCTCGGGATTGAAACTCCCGGCGATCTCCCTGGGGCTGTGGCACAACTTTGGTGAGGATAAGCCGCTGGAGACCCAGCGGGCGATCCTGCACCGTGCTTTTGATCGGGGGGTCACCCACTTTGATCTGGCCAATAACTACGGCCCGCCCGCGGGCAGCGCGGAGGAGAACTTCGGCCGGATTCTGCGCGAGGACTTCGCCGGATACCGCGATGAGATGATCATTTCCTCCAAGGCCGGGTGGTACATGCACCCCGGCCCCTATGGCTTTGGCGGCTCGCGCAAGTACCTGATGAGTTCCTTGGATCAGTCGCTGCGCCGCCTGGGCGTGGATTACGTGGACATCTTCTATCACCACCGCCCCGATCCCGATACTCCCCTGGAGGAGACGATGTACGCGCTGCGCGACATCGTGGCCTCCGGCAAGGCCCTCTACGTGGGCATTTCCTCCTATGGGCCGGAACTTACCGAGCGCGCCGCCGAGATCATGGAGGAGGAGGGCTGCCCGCTGCTGATTCATCAGCCTAGTTATTCCATGCTGAACCGTTGGGTGGAGGAGCCGGGCGCGGAAAGCGGGGAATCCTTGTTAGAGACGGCGGCGGATAACGGCCTGGGCGTGATCGCTTTCTCACCCCTGGCCCAGGGCCTGCTCACCGATCGCTACCTCAACGGCGTGCCCGAGGGCTCCCGCGCGGCGGCCGGGAAAAAGTCCTTCCAGGAATCCATGCTCTCGGAGGAGAACCTGACGATGGTGCGCGGCCTCAATGAGATCGCGCGCGAGCGCGGGCAGAGCCTGGCACAGATGGCCATCTCCTGGGTGCTGCGCCGCCCCGAGGTCACCTCCGCGCTGCTGGGAGCCTCCTCCGTGGAGCAGCTTGACGCGAACCTGGACGCGCTGGGCAACCTGGAGTTCTCGGAGGAGGAACTGGCGGCCATCGACGCCACCGCCCGCGACGCCGGCATCAACATCTGGGCCGGGGCCACGGCCTCCAAGCGGGGCTAGGCTGGCTGGTTAGCGGCCTTTTAGCCGGTTAGAGCAGGGCGAGCTTGACGCACAGGGCGATCAGAATGATCCCGAAGGCGGCGTTGAGCCATCGCCACACGATGGGCCTAGAGAGCGGCCCGGAGAGTTTCCCGGCCCCGTATCCCACGGCGGTGAACCACAGGACGCTGGCGGCGAGAGCCCCGGCGATGAAGGCCCAGCGTCCCGTGGTGCCGTACTGCATGGAATACCCGCCGATCATCACCATGCCGTCGAGGTAGGCGCCGGGATTAAGCCAGGTCAGCGCCAGGGCGGCCAGGGCCGGGCGCACCCAGGTTTTTGTACCGGTGCGCTGTGCGGTGTGCGTCGTGGTACGGGTTTTCAGCGCGACGTCGCCAGTACCCTCCTCGGGGAGGGTTGTGGGTTGTGCCTCCTCGACCACCTGAACGCCCTGGTTGCTGCGGGGAAAGAGGGCGTCGCGCAGCGAGAGGAACGCGAACCACGCGAGGTAGATCACCCCCACCACCTTGAGAATATCCAGGGCCAGGGGATAGCGGGTGGTAATCGCCCCCATACCAAAGGCCCCGGTGGTGTACAGGATGACGTCGGAGACGATACACACCAGGATCACCGCAGTAATGCCCTCTTTACGGATCCCCTGCTTGATGAGCAGGATATTTTGCGGCCCCATCGCCACGATGAGGGAGATACCGAGCAGGAAACCAGCGAGCACAATGGACATGACAACAAGTGTCCGGGAATAGGTCTATGAAGTAAATCTTGTTCTTCTTCACCTGGTGTAGATATGCTTCATATATGCCTTTTTTGCGCCGTCCCGCCGTGTTTTATCGTGATGAATCTCATGGTGATTCCCGGTGAATCCCACGCACATGCTCACGCTCCTGGCCATTCTCGACGGCGGGAGTTTTGAGGCCGCCGCCGCGGAACTGGGCATTTCTCCCTCGGCGGTGAGCCAAAGGATCAAGGCCCTAGAGCGCGAGGTGGGCCGCGTGCTCATTCGCCGCACCACCCCGGTGGGGCCTACTGACGCCGGGGAGGTGCTCGCCCAGGCCGCGCGCCGCATGGCCTTGCTTCAGGAGGAGGCCAATGCCCAACTGGGTAGGCGCATTGGCCGGGTTCCGCTTGCCGTGGCGGTCAATGCGGATTCCCTGGCCACCTGGTTCCGGCCGGTGCTGGCGCGCGCCGCAGAGTGGAGGAGCGTGGCCCTGCAATTGCGCCTGGAGGACGAGGCCCATACTCTCACCCTGCTGCGTCGCGGGGACGTATTGGGGGCCATCACCCGCGAGGAAACCCCGGTATCGGGGTGCCACGTGGTTCCCCTGGGTGTGATGAAATACCGGGCGGTGGCCACCGCGGAATTGCGCAGCAGATATAGCACCGCCGAGGGGGTCGATTGGGCGCACATGCCGGTTCTGCGCTTTGGGCCCAATGACGTCCTCCAGGACGCCGATCTGGACGGTCGGCTCGACCCCGGGGCGCGGCGGCGACGCCGCGTGAACCACATTCCCTCCTCGGAGGCGTTCGTGGAGGCCGCCAGGGTGGGGCTGGGGTGGGCGCTTTTGCCGCAGCAACAGGCCCGGCCACTGCTGCGCACCGGGGAACTGGTGGCCCTGGACGGTCGGGTGCACGAGGTGCCCCTGTTTTGGCAGCGCTGGCGGCTGGAATCCCTCTCCCTGACGCACCTCACCGAGGCGGTGGTGGAAGCCTCCGCTGAGCTGCGAAAATAGCGTTCGATACGTCCTGTCCCACCCACTTGTTAGCGTGAACGCCATGATGAAGAAAATGCTCACCGCCGCCGTGGTGTGCTTCCTATGCCTGATGGGGGTCACCTATTACGAATCCGGGGAGGCGATCCCGGGCGGCGAGCCTCCGGCGCTGGAGGGTGGCGATGAAGTCCAGCTTGAATCCTTGACGGTGAAGGGGCGTGCGCCCATGACGGGCTATTCCCGCGAGGCCTTTGGGCAGGCCTGGTCCGATGATGTGGAGGTAGAGGGCGGCCACAATGGCTGCGATACCCGCAACGATATTCTGCGCCGGGACTTAGCCGAGGTGGTGCTCAAACCGGGCACGCATGGGTGCGTGGTGGCCTCGGGAGTGCTGCATGATCCCTATTCCGGGGAGGCGATTGACTTTGTGCGCGGGGTGGATACCTCCCGGGTAGTACAGATTGATCACGTGGTGGCCCTGGCGGACGCCTGGGTCAAGGGCGCGCAGCAGTTAGACGAGGCCACCCGGCGCAACCTGGCCAATGATCCGCTGAACCTCATGGCGGTGGATGGGGGACTCAATGCGCAGAAGGGTGCGGGGGACGCGGCGACGTGGTTGCCGCCGAACGTGGGCTTCCGATGTGATTATGCCCGGCGGCAGGTGGCGGTGAAGCACCGTTATGGCTTGTGGGTGACCCAGGCGGAAAAGGACGCCCTGCGCGGGTTGCTCGCGCAGTGTTAGCGCGCTCGCACCGGGCCGTCATCGGCGCGCCAGGGTGGGGAACGCCCTGCGCTCTGGCTATCCTGGCAAACATGAGCCAAGATTCCGCTACCCCAGACCGGGCCGATAAGGCCGACGCAGACGATCTGGATATTCCCACCTTCAACCCCGCCACCGATGGCCCCACCGATCCCTACAAGAAGGTGGGGCGCGCGGCTCCCCAGGAGATCCCCCCGCGCGGGGCCGCGGAGGCCCCTCGGGGCGAGGAGAAGCCAAAGAAGCCCGCGGCGCCGGAGAAGAAGGCGCCCGAGCCCGCTAAGGAAGATAAGGAAAAGGATCGCAGCGCCCCGCTGCTTTCCGACGCCCCGACCACCACCATGGAGCGTCCCGCCGCCAAGCCCGTAGCGAACAAGTCCGCAGCGAAGAATGAGAAGAAGGAAAGAGAGACGGAGAAAAAGCCCCCGAAGGCCGCTCCGGTTCCCTCCGAGACTCTCACCGAGGACAAGGCCATGCCCACCCCGGCGGCCGCTTCTGCCGCGTCTGTTGCCGCATCCGCCTCCTCCACCACGCGCGTGGAGCGACCGCAGCAACCGGAGACGCGGGCTCAGGAGGCTCCTGCTTCTTCCCCCTCCGCACCCGCCTACGCCGGGGCGGCGGCCCCCGTGGTGGATAACGCGGAAGAGGAGGAGACCCCCGAGGTGCGGCGCGGCACCCTCGACTTCGGCCTGCTGATCCTGCGCCTTGGCCTGGGCGGCTGGTTGATCCTGCATTCCCTGAGCGTGTTCTTCCACCTGGGTGGTTCCGCAGGGCTTTCCGGGCTTGAGGCCCAGTACGCGGCCTATACTCAGCCCCAGGCGCTTGCCGTGGCGATCCCCGCCGCGAGCCTGGCCGCCGGTGTGTTCGTGCTTTTGGGCCTGATCACTCCGCTCTTTGCGGCGGCCGCCACCGTGGTCACGGGCTTCATGGCCGCCGATGCCCTGGCTCATTCCCATAGCGGCCTGGACGTGTTCTCCTGGCCGGATAACGTGTGGCTGTACATGGTTCTGGGCGCGGCCGCGATTGCCCTGCAATTCACCGGCCCCGGCCGGTACGCGCTGGACTTCTCGCGCGGCTGGGCGCGCCGCCCGCTGGCGAGCGCCTGGCTGGGCCTGGTTCTGGCCGCCGCGGGCCTGGGAGCCCTGTGGTGGTTCGGGGCCGGAATTAACCCGCTGGTGTAGCGGCGGGGGCCGTGGCCTTGGGCTGCGCCAGGGCCACGGCGCACAGAAAGAGCAGCGCCAGCCATACGAAGTCGGATACCAGGAAGCGCTGCCACAGGGAAAGATCGGCATAACTCACGCCATCGCCAAACCACCACTTGGGGGGATTGGTGACCACCATCAGCGTCCAGGTTCCCGTGACGATCCCCAGGAACCAGCGGTGGCGCAGGGGAGTGGCGCATAGGTGCCAGGTGGCCACCGGGAGGATCATGGCCAACCACACCCAGTGGTGGGACCAGGAGACGGGGGAGATCAGTAGCATGATGAGGGAGCCGATCAACCAGGCCTCGGTGGGGTGCTGCGCCTTGATGAGCCGCAGCATGATCCGGGAACCGGCCAGAATCACCAGGAGGGAGCCGCCCGCCCACAGCGCGGTGAGCAGCCCGTGGTGCTCCTGGGCCCAGGCCTCGGTGGGGGACCAGCGGGTGAGCATAGCCTGGATGGAGCTATTAGAGGTGTAGGTGGGGTCCACGCCAAAGTCCTCCCCAGACCCCATGCCCAGGAGCACGGAGCCAAAGTACTCTGTGGTGGAATCCCAGCGCACCAGTGCGCCTAGCCCCGTGGCAGCCACGGCGGAAAGGGCGGCGGTGATAATCGGGCGAATCTTCTTGCGCAGCAGGAAGTACAGCAGCATGGCCGCAGGGGTGATCTTGATGGCGATGGCAAGACCGATGAGCCAGCCCTGGGGCAGGCGACGCCGCCGGGGTACTAGGTCAAGCACCACCAGGGCCATGACGATGATGTTGATTTGGGCAAAGCCGTTATTGAGTTCCACCGGCTCGAAGCCCAGCACCGCGCCCCAGGCCACGGCGCTGAGCGGGAACACCCAGGAGGCGAGCGTGGTGGGCAGGATAGCGCGGAGCACCAGGTAGAGGCAGAGCAGCAGGAGCCCGTTGGAGAGGGCCATCATGATGTCCCCGGCGAGGTTATGGCTGAGCACGGGGAGGGAAAAGGGGGAGAGAGCCAGCGCCCCGAACGGGGGATAGATGAAGGGCAGCGCGGTATCGCCCGCCATCATGGGCACCGAGTACACCTCGCGCCCCTGGAGGAAGGCCCACACTCCCTCCCGGTAGATCACCATGTCCACGGGGAAGTCCGTGGCGGCGAACTGGCGGAACGTGGTGCCCACCCCCGCCGCGAGGCCAAGAACGATGAGCAGGGGGCGGAGAAAGGCGGGAAGCGGTGATGGCGGCGAGGGCAGCGAAGGCATAGTGGCGGCCATCTTACCGCTTATGATTAATCCACCTGACGTACAGCTCCCTTATCCGCGGAGGTGGCCATCGCGGCGTAGGCGCGCAGGGCCTTGGATACGGTGCGCTTGCGATCCACCGGGGTCCACGGCTTCTCCCGGGCCTCCATCGCGGCGCGGCGCTGCTCGATCACCTCGTCCGGGACGTCCAGGGTGAGCCTGCGCTTATGGACGTCGATGGTGATGATGTCTCCGTCCTCCACCAGGGCGATCAATCCGCCGTGGGCGGCCTCGGGGGACATGTGTCCCACGGAGAGGCCCGAGGTGCCGCCGGAGAAGCGGCCATCCGTGATCAGCGCGCACTTTTTACCCAGGCCCGCGCCCTTGAGGAAGGAGGTGGGGTGCAGCATCTCCTGCATTCCCGGCCCGCCGGAGGGGCCCTCGTAGCGGATCACCACCACCTCCCCGGCCTGTACCTGGCGGGTCAGGATGGTGGATACCGCCTGTTCCTGGCTTTCCACCACGCGGGCGGGCCCGGAGAAGTGCCAGAGTTCCTCATCAATACCGGCGGACTTGATCACCGCGCCATCGGGTGCGAGGTTGCCGCGCAGGATCACCAGGCCGCCGTCGGCGGTGTAGGCGTGGGGGACATCGCGGATACAGCCGTTTTCCGCGTCCATGTCTAGGGTGTCCCAGCGGTTGGACTGGGAGAACGCCTCGGTGGTGCGCACCCCGCCGGGGGCGGCGTGGAAGAGTTCCACGGCGGCGTCGATGGCCTTGCCGCCGCGCACGTCCCAGTCATCGAGCCATTCGTCCACGGATCCGTAGAGGGCGGTGTGGACGTCCTTTTCCAGCAGTCCCGCGCGGTGCAGTTCTCCCAGGATGGCGGGGATACCGCCGGCGCGGTGGACGTCCTCGATGTGGTAATCGGAGTTGGGGGACACCTTGGACACGCACGGGATCCGGTAGGAGAGTTCGTCGATGTCATCGAGGGTGAAGTCCACCTCGCCTTCCTGGGCGGCGGCCAGGGTGTGCAGCACGGTGTTGGTGGAGCCGCCCATCGCCATGTCCAGCGCCATCGCGTTATTAAAGGCCTGCTTGGTGGCGATGTTGCGCGGCAGCACGGAATCATCGCCTTCCCCGTAATAGCGGCGGCACATGTCCACGATCATGGCCCCGGCCTTTTCAAAGAGATCGCGGCGCGCGGTATGGGTGGCCAGGGTGGTGCCGTTGCCGGGCAGGGAAAGGCCCAGGGCCTCGGTGAGGCAGTTCATGGAGTTGGCGGTGAACATGCCGGAGCAGGAACCGCAGGTGGGGCAGGCGATGCTTTCGATCTTGCTCAGGTTGGCGTCGGAAACGTTTTCATCGGCGGAGGCGGTGATCGTGCTGATCAGGTCCGTGGGCGGGTGGGCCACGCCGTCGATCACCACGGCCTTACCGGCCTCCATCGGGCCGCCGGAGACAAAGATCGCCGGGATATTCAAGCGCATGGCGGCGTTGAGCATGCCGGGGGTGATCTTATCGCAGTTGGAAATGCACACCATCGCGTCCGCGGTGTGGGCATTGACCATGTACTCCACGGAATCCGCGATGATCTCGCGGCTGGGCAGGGAATACAGCATTCCGCCGTGGCCCATGGCGATGCCATCATCGACGGCGATGGTGTTGAACTCCTTGGGCACGCCTCCGGCGGCGCGCACCGCGTCCGCCACCACGTCGCCCACGTTCTTCAGGTGCACGTGGCCGGGCACAAACTGGGTGTAGGAGTTCACGATGGCCACGATGGGTTTGCCAAACTCGTGTTCCTTGGTGCCGGTGGCGCGCCAAAGGGCGCGGGCGCCGGAGGCATTGCGGCCGACGGTGGTGACTTTGGATCGCAGCGGGATCACGGGAAACTCCTCTTATGCGGAAACTGCGTGCTCACTGAATTCTTAACCCGGGGCCCGGTAGGGCGGGCGATGATATTTCAAGGGTCAGTGCTCAGATTGCTCTAGGCCTTCTTTGTTCATGGCGGCGTATTCCTCGCGGGTGATGAGGACGCGCTCGCCGTTGCGACGAACAATGGCTACCTTGTCGTCTACCGCCTCCCGGCCCACGGTGAGGGCGTCGGGAATGCGCCCGCCCGAGGCCTGTGCCAGCGCCGGGAGGGAATTGAAGCTCACCGCGGGGAGGGGAAACTGCTCCCCCTTGCGGGAGCGGGCAAAACTGGTGGAGCCCTTGAATCCAATGCCCTCGAAGTCCTCCCAGGCCACCGTGCGCGCGCCGCGGAAAGCATAGCGGGCGGTGATCCCCGAGGAATCCACGATGGTTCGGGCCCGCACCAGCCACCACAGATACAGGGCCGGGAGGATCAGGAACCCACCGAGGAGGGCGGGGGCGTGGCTGATGGGAATGAGCATCATGAGGGCCATGAAAATCACCACCGCCACATGAAAACGCTCCGGGCGGAACTGCGTGGCTGGTGGTGCTTCAGGACTCATGCCCCACATGGTAGCCAACGGCTGTGACATTGCTCAAAAAGGCCCAGGGCGGCTGCGGGGGCGTCGAAAAGCGCCTGCTTGACGACGTCCCCGTGGGGTCCTGCGGGGCAGCGCGCCTCACGGCACCCTGGGGCGGGGCGTAGAGGGCAGGCACAGTGAATAAAAAGAATGGCCTTGGTCACGTCATGGTGTATAGTGCTCACCATGCTGATTATTCGACCGATTCTTGTACCCGAGCGGCGCGTGCCGTAACGGCTGTTTTAGGTCGAAGAGCAGGCGCCCTCCGCAACACCCACCCACGGTGGATGCGCGAGGGCGTTTCGCATAATCGGCGGCACCCCACCCACGGGAGCCGCGCCACACTGCATAACCATTTTTGATTGAACCACTGATACACAAGGAGCCTGACACTCGTGAATGCGGAAGCAAAGCAACCTCCGCTGCCGTCCACGCTTGCTCGCAAGGCCGCAGCCGATCACTCGGCCCCGGAACGCATGAGCGGGGCCCAGGCGGTGGTGCGCTCGCTGGAAGAACTGGGGGCCGACGTGGTCTTTGGCCTTCCCGGCGGGGCCGTGTTGCCCCTGTATGACCCGCTGTATTCCTCCACCAAGGTGCGCCACGTGCTCATGCGCCACGAACAGGGCGCGGGCCATGCGGCGGAGGGATACGCACAGGTAACGGGCCGCGTGGGGGTGTGCATTGCCACTTCGGGGCCGGGGGCCACTAACCTGGTGACCCCGATCGCGGACGCCAATCTTGATTCCGTCCCCCTCGTGGCCATCACGGGCCAGGTGGGCAGCGGCCTGCTGGGCACGGACGCCTTCCAGGAGGCGGATATTCGCGGTATCACCATGCCGGTGACCAAGCACAACTTCATGGTCACCGATCCCCAGGACATCCCGCAGGCGCTCGCGGAGGCCTTTCACCTGGCCTCCACCGGCCGTCCGGGCCCGGTGTTGGTGGATATTCCCAAGGACGTGCAGGACGCACAGATGGACTTCTCCTGGCCGCCCACGATTGACCTGCCGGGTTACCGCCCGGTGACCAGCCCGCATTCCCGCCAGATCGCGCAGGCCGTGGAGCTGATCGCGCGCGCGGAAAAGCCGGTGCTCTACATCGGCGGCGGCGTGATCAAGGCAAATGCGGCAGCCGAGCTGCGCGAGTTCGCGGAGGCCGCCAATATCCCGGTGGTCACCACGCTCATGGCCCTGGGCTCCTTCCCGGAATCGCACCGCCTGCACATGGGTATGCCCGGCATGCACGGATCGGTGCCCGCCGTGGGGGCCTTGCAGCGCTCGGACCTGCTCATTGCCATCGGCACGCGCTTCGACGATCGCGTGACCGGCAAGGTGGATGCCTTTGCCCCCGAGGCCAAGGTGATTCACGCGGATATTGATCCGGCCGAGATCGGCAAGATCCGGGCCGTGGACGTGCCCATCGTGGGCGACGCCAAGGAGGTCCTGGCCGGACTTGTACGCGAGTACCGCTCCGCCGTGGATGGTGGGCTGGAGGGGCCGGATACTGCCTCGTGGCTGGCGTACCTGGACGATCTGTGCGAGCGCTTCCCGCGCGGCTACGAGGAGCCCTCGGACGGCCTGCTGGCGCCGCAGCGGGTGCTGGAGGCGCTGTCCAAGGAGGCCGGGCCGGAGGCTATTTATGCCGCCGGTGTGGGGCAGCACCAGATGTGGTCCGCGCAGTTCCTGGACTTTGAAAATCCCCGCACCTGGCTCAACTCCGGTGGCCTGGGCACGATGGGCTATGCGGTTCCGGCGGCCTTGGGAGCCAAGGCCGGTGCCCCGGAGGCGGAGGTGTGGGCCATCGACGGCGATGGCTGTTTCCAGATGACCAATCAGGAACTCACCACCGCGGCGGTGGAGGGCATGCCGATCAAGGTGGCTCTTATTAATAACGGCAACCTCGGCATGGTGCGCCAGTGGCAAACGCTCTTTTATGGCGGACGCTACTCCAACACCAAGTTGCGCGAGCAGAACGAGTACGTGCCGGACTTTGTGGCCCTGGCCGAGGCCCTGGGCTGTGCGGCGCGCCGGGTGACCACGGAGGAGGAGATTGTTCCGGCTATCCAGTGGGCGCGGGAGATCAATGATCGCCCCGTGGTGCTGGACTTCATCGTCGGCCAGGACGCGCAGGTCTGGCCGATGATCGCCTCGGGTTCCTCCAATTCGGAGATCCGCTATGCCCATGACCTGCGGCCGCTATTTGTTGAGGAGGAACAGGCGTAATGGCTCAACCGGATAAGACTCGCCATATCTTGAGCGTCCTGGTGCAGGACGTGGACGGTATCATCTCCCGCGTTTCGGGCATGTTTACCCGCCGCGGCTTCAACCTGGTATCCCTCGTCTCGGCTAAGACCTCCACGCCCGGAATCAACCGCATCACCATCGTGGTGGACGCGGACGAGGTGCGCATCGAGCAGATCTCCAAGCAGCTCAACAAGATCATTCAGGTGATCAAGGTGGTGCGCCTGGAGGAGGACGCCACGGTGGCCCGAGCCCTGCTGCTGGTCAAGGTGGACGTGACCAACCACACCCGCCCGCAGGTGGTGGACGCCGCCACGATCTTTAGGGCCCGCGTGGTGGACGTGGCCCCGGAATCCGTGGTCATCGAGGCCACGGGTATGCCGGGGAAGTTGCAGGCGCTTCTCGACGTCCTGGAGCCCTTTGGTATCCGGGAGATGCTGCAATCCGGGCAGATCGCGCTCAATCGCGGCCCGCGCACGCTCTCGCCCACGCCCTCCCGCTCCTGAGCTTGGGGCCGAGGCGAAAACCCTCACGCGTTTCACCTTGTGAGACGTGAGGGGAGGGTTCGTCTCATATAATGAAACAAAAATCGGGTAAGGTGACAAGAGGAACCTCCCGGTACTCCTTGAAGAAGAAAGGTGAGAGTCACTCTCATGGCTATTGAAGTTCTCTACGATGCTGATGCCGATCTGTCCATCATTCAGGGGCGCAAGGTGGCCGTTATCGGCTACGGCTCCCAGGGGCACGCGCACGCACAGAACCTGCGCGATTCCGGCGTGGAGGTGGTGATTGGCCTGCGCGAGGGCTCCCGCTCCGCGGACAAGGCCAGCGAGGCGGGCTTTGAGGTGAAGTCCAACGCCGAGGCCGCCGCCTGGGCGGACGTCATCATGATCCTGGCCCCCGATACCACGCAGGCCAGCCTGTTCACCGAGGAGATCGAGCCGAACCTCAAGGATGGGGACTCCATCTTCTTCGGCCACGGCCTGAACATTCACTTCAAGCTGATCGAGCCCCCGGCCAACGTCACCGTGGGTATGGTCGCCCCCAAGGGGCCGGGCCACCTGGTGCGCCGCACCTACGTGGACGGCAAGGGCGTGCCCTGCCTCATCGCGGTGGAGCAGGATCCCAAGGGTGAGGGGCGGGAGTTGGCGCTTTCCTATGCCGCGGCCATCGGTGGCGCTCGCGCGGGCGTCATTCCCACCACCTTCCGCGAGGAGACGGAGACGGATCTCTTTGGCGAGCAGGCCGTGCTCTGCGGTGGCGTGGAATCCCTCATTACCAGCGGATTCGAGGTGCTCACCGAGGCCGGTTACGCCCCGGAGATGGCATACTTCGAGTGCCTGCACGAGATGAAGCTCATCGTGGATCTCATCTACGAGGGCGGCCTGAAGAACATGAATTACTCCGTCTCCGATACCGCCGAGTACGGCGGCTACCTCTCCGGCCCGCGCGTGGTGGACGAGGGTGCCAAGGAGCGCATGCGCGAGGTGCTCAAGGACATTCAAGATGGCACCTTTGTCAAGGCCTTGATCGCCAACGTGGAGGGCGGTAACAAGGATCTGGAGGCCCGCCGCGAGAAGATCGCCCAGCACCCGATCGAGGAGACGGGCGCCAAGCTGCGCGACCTGATGAGCTGGGTCAAGACCCCGCTGAATGAGACTGCCTAAAAAGTATTCTCAAAAGGCTTTCAATAAGCCTCCCGGGGCGCTATGCTCGTGGTCATGAGCGATCATGGCCACGATCACAGCCACAGTCACGCCCCCACCTCGTTGAAGTCCCTGTTGGGGGTCATTGCCCTCACGGGGACTATCTTTTTTGCGGAACTCATCGCCGGTTTTATCTCCGGCTCGCTGGCGCTGCTATCGGATGCCATGCACATGCTCTCCGACTCCACCGGGCTGATCCTGGCCCTGCTGGCCATGCTGGTGGGGCGTCGCCCACCAAGCAACCGCGCCACCTTTGGTCACCGTCGAGTGGAGGTGCTGGCTGCGGCAATCAACGCGGTGGCGGTCACCCTCATCTCCGTGTGGATCGTGGTGGAGGCCCTGCGCCGTTTTGGTCAGGGCACGGAGATCGATACCTCCACGATGCTCGTGGTGGCGGTCATAGGCCTGATAGCCAACGGCATCTCCGCCATGATCCTCACCCGCCGCCAGCACGATAGCCTCAACATGAAGGGCGCGTACCTGCACGTGCTTTCCGATCTCCTGGGCTCGGTGGCGGTGATCGTGGCGGGCCTGATCATCAAGTTCACCGGCTTCGTGGCGGCCGATACCATCGCCTCCCTCATCATCGCGGCGCTGGTCATACCGCGCTCGGTGGCGCTTGCCCGAACCTCGGTGCGGGTGCTGCTCAACCAGGTGCCGGAGGGCGTCGATACGCAGGAGGTGGAGCGACGCCTGCGTGCGGTGCCGGGGGTGTGCGAGGTACACGACCTGCACCTGTGGTCCACGGACGGCAATGAGGCGCTGGTGACCTGTCACCTGGTGGTGCGCCGGGGAAGTTACTCCCAGGTGCTGGACGCGGCGCAGGCCACGCTGCGGGAGATGGGTATTGAGCACTCCACGATTCAGGTCGAAGAGCCTGGTCACAAGGGTCATGAGCAGGTATGCGGGCACTAGGATTGGCGCAGTACCATGGGCGGCATGGGATTTTCCACGCCGAGCTATGGCCTCACCGACCTCTTCGCCCGCATTGATCGCGGGGACATTCAGCTTCCCGATTTTCAGCGCGATTACGCCTGGGACGTAGATCGAATCCGATCGCTCATCGTCACCGTCCTGCGCGGTTACCCGGTGGGCTGCTTTATGGCGTTGGATACCCGCAATACCCCCATGCGCTTCCGCCCGCGTCCGATCGAGGGCGCACCGGACACCGGGAACGCGCCGGGAATGTTGCTTCTCGACGGCCAGCAGCGCCTGACCACCCTCTACCACAGCCTCCAGGGGGAGGGCTTTGTGCGCGGCGTGGACTTCCGTGGCCGCCCGGTGCGCAGGGCTTTTTATGTGGACGTGGACAAGGCCACCTCCGGGGATGTGCTGCCCGACGAGGCGGTGTTCGCGGTGGCGGAGGATGGCACCATCTGCTCGCACTTCGCCCCGGAGGAGGTGGGCGAGCAGTGCATTCCCGTGTCCACCCTGCTGGGCGCGGGGGCCACCGATAAACTCTTTGACCTCATTGATGGCGCGGACGAGTCCACCCGCGCGGCCGTCAAGGCCTTTTATCAGAAGATCGTCTACCCGCTCGCGGCGTACTCGGTGCCCATGATCCGCCTTTCGCGGGAAACCGCGCGCGCCGGGGTGGGCTCGATCTTCGCCCAGGCTAATTCCGCGGGCCTGCAAATGGACGTCTTTGAGCTGCTCACCGCCGTCTTTGCCACGGAGGACGAGCACTTTTCCCTGGCCCAGGACTGGGCGGATACGGAAAAGACCCTGCGCAAGTATCCGGCGCTCGATGGGATCGACCGCACGGCCTTCCTCACCGCCGTCTCGCTCCTGGCCACGGCGCGGCGCGGACACGCGGCGGGCAACCGCGAGGACATCCTGGCCCTCAACCTGGAGGAATACCGCAAGGCCGCGCACGATATTCGCATTACCCTGCGCGAGGCCGCCGAGTTTTTGATCCAGCGCTGCATTTTTGACCTCACCCAGGTGCCCTACGTGGCGCAGATCGTGCCGCTCTCGGTGATCCTCGCCCTGCTTTCCGATACCCCCGCCGCGCTGACCACCTCCAAGGCCTGGGATCGCCTGGATCGTTGGTTCTGGTCGGGCGTGCTGGGTGAACTGTACGGTTCCGCAGCCGTGATTAATCGCATGGCGCATGACGTGGATCAGGTCACCGCCTGGATTAGGGAGGAAACCACCCAGGAACCCAAGACGGTGCGCGATGCCGTGTTCCACGAGGAGCGGCTCTACACCGTGGGGGAGGATTCCGGCGTGTTCCATGGGATTTACGCCCTGTTGATGAGCCGGGGCGCGCGGGATTGGCGCACCTCGGCGCCCTTTGATCGCTGGACGTTCCGTGACCTCAATCCCACCTACGCGCAAATCTTCCCCGCGCAGTGGTGCCGGGATAACGGCGTGGCCGCACACCTGGCCGGTGGCGTGATTAACCGAACCCCCATGGGCAAGCGCACGGAGGTGGTGCTCGATGGCTTTAGTCCCGCGCGCTACCTGCCCCGGGTGCAGTCCAAGTCCCTGATGGAGGACGAGGAGTTCGATGCCGTCTTGGCCACCCACCACCTTGACCCGGAGCTGCTGTACGCGGGCCGTGCCCAGGAGTTCCTGGCCGATCGCGCCGAGCGCCTGCTGGGGTTGATTGCTCAGGCGATGGGCAAGGAGGTGCTCCGAGGCGAGGTGTTCCGAGACGGGGAAACGGAATTGGCTACGATGAGCGGGGAAGAGCGCTCGGAAGAAAACTAAGGAAAAAGGGGTTAGTTGAGTGAAGTTTCGTGGGACGCTAGGAATCCTCACCGCGGTGGGAATGAGCGCCGGATTATTGGTGGCCTGCTCCTCCGGTGAGGAGGAGCCTCCCGCCGAGCAGTCAAGCGCCGTGGATAGCGCGGCCGCGCCCGCGGACACCGTGGAGGCTGCCAAGGCGGAAAACCGCAACCGCCGCGTGGACGAGCGCTTTGGCGATCGCCCCCAGGTGCTCGCCGGGGAGGATCGCTCCGGGCTAGAGTCCTCACAACTTTTCTTTGATAAGTCCGAAACCGCCGTGGTGGTGGGTGGCGCGGAACCGCAGCGGCTTCGCGCGGTGTCCCTGGGCATGGCGGCGCACGCCCCGGTGCTCGGCCTGACCGAGGACAACGCGGAGCAGGTGAAAAAGGAGCTTTCGCGCCTGGGGGCCGTCACGGTGCTCACGGTGGGGGACGTGCGGCTTGACGACGCCCCGGAGGGCATCGAGTTCGTGCACGATCCCGGTGGAGCCGAGGCGCTGAGCGCCCTGACCTCCCTGCACTTCGAGCAATCGGCGGTGGCCGCCCCGCAGGACATGGCCAAGGCTGTGGCGGACTTCAACCCCTCGGAGCCCGCCGAGCTGGTGGCCGAGTGGTTGGTGGCCCAAAAGGGCGCTGAGAGCTCTGAGGATGAGGCCGCCGAGGCTGTCGAGGGAGAAGCGGCCGCGTCGACCGAGTCAGAGGCACAGGACAAGGAGATCGGCAGTTTCCCCGTGCAGAGCGCCCGCGACGGTGCTACCGCGCCCGTGGTGGTGGCTTCCCCGCAATCCCCGATCCTGGACGTGGCCAATGCTCGCGCCTACGGCGCGCAGGTGCGCATGATGGATTATCCCGATCCGCGCGTGAGCGAGGAGGCCACCAAGATGGTGGCGGGCCTGGAGGATCGTTCCGTGGTGGCTCTGGGAGCCGGGTTTGGCACCGGGGAGCAATTCGCGGAGAAGATCAACCTGGCCCAGACCGTGACCACGGAACTACCCGGCGGCGGCACGATGGTGTTCCCCGGTCGCCGCATGATCGCGCTGTACGGGCACCCCTCCGGGGGCGCGCTGGGCGTGATGGGGGAGCAGGACCCCGAGGGGTCGGTGGCCTACGTGCGGGACCTGGTGGCGCAGTACCAGGAACTCAATCCCGCCG
Organism: Corynebacterium sp. 21KM1197; assembly: GCF_033783015.1. NCBI lineage: Bacteria > Bacillati > Actinomycetota > Actinomycetes > Mycobacteriales > Corynebacteriaceae > Corynebacterium > Corynebacterium sp. 21KM1197. Next base: position 1,004,239 of record NZ_CP123907.1, read on the forward strand.
AGCCGGTGATCCCGGCCTTTGAGATCATCGCCACCGTGGCCTCGGAGTTCCCCGGCGAGGACGGGGATTACTCCAATGAGGCCACTCCGGAGGAACTGCTGCCCTACATCGACGCCATCGTGGACGCCGGGGGGTACGCCGTGCTGGACCTGCAACCCGGGCGGGCGAACTTCCTGGATCAGGCCAAGCGCTACGAGGAACTGCTCAAGCGCCCCAACGTGGGCCTGGCGCTGGACCCCGAGTGGCGGATTGGCCAGGACGAGCAGCCGCTGACTCGCGTGGGCAGCGTGGAGGCGGAGGAGGTCAATGAGGTGGCCGATTGGTTGGCCGATCTGACCAAGGAAAATAACCTGCCGCAGAAGGCCCTGGTGCTCCACCAGTTCCAGCTCCAAATGCTGCGCGATCGGGAGAACATTCGCACCGATCACCCGGAATTGGCCTATGTTCTGCACGCGGACGGTCACGGGGTATCGGAGGAGAAGTTCGATACCTGGAACGTCATGCGCCAGGATCTTGGCCCCGGCTGGTTCATGGCGTGGAAGAACTTTTTTGATGAGGACACCCCCATGTTCACCCCGGAGCAGACCTACGCGGTGGACCCGCGCCCCTGGTTCGTTTCCTACCAGTGAATAGAAAATAGGACACGGTGATGGGCGCGTCGTAGAATAAGCAAAAGGTATTCACCGCGACCATGCAAGGAGAGTAAATCCCCGTGTCCCGTCCTGTTGTTCTTATTGCCGATAAGTTGTCCCAGTCCACCGTCAATGCTCTCGGGGACGCCGTGGAGGTGCGCTGGGTCGATGGCCCCAATCGCGCCGAACTCCTTGCCGCCGTGCCGGAGGCGGACGCCCTGCTGGTGCGTTCCGCCACCACCGTGGATCGAGAGGTTCTGGAGGCCGCGCCGAAACTCCAGATCGTGGGCCGCGCCGGAGTGGGCCTGGATAATGTGGACGTGGAGGCCGCCACGGAGCGCGGCGTGATGGTGGCCAATGCCCCCACCTCTAATATCCACTCCGCCTGCGAGCACGCCATCGCGCTCCTGCTGGCCACCGCGAGGCAGATCCCGGCGGCCGATCGCACGCTGCGCGAGGCCACCTGGAAGCGTTCGGACTTCAAGGGCGTGGAGATCTTTGGCAAGACCGTGGGCATCGTGGGCTTTGGGCACATCGGCCAACTTTTTGCCCAGCGCCTCCGGGCCTTCGACGTCGCGGAGATCATCGCTTATGATCCCTACGCCAACCCGGCCCGCGCGGCCCAGTTGGGCGTGGAACTGACCGATCTTGAGGATCTGATGGGCCGCAGCGACTTTGTGACCATTCACCTGCCCAAGACCAAGGAAACCGCGGGCATGTTCGGCACGGAATTGCTCTCCAAGGCTAAGGAGGGGCAGATCCTGATTAACGCCGCGCGCGGCGGTTTGGTGGATGAGCAGGCCCTGGCGGAAGCCATTACCGCCGGGAAGATCCGGGGCGCGGGCTTTGACGTGTACGCCACGGAGCCGTGCACCGATTCCCCGCTCTTTGCCCTCGACGAAGTGGTGGTCACCCCGCACCTGGGTGCGTCCACGGTGGAGGCGCAGGATCGCGCGGGCACGGACGTGGCAGCCTCGGTGCTCAAGGCGCTGGCCGGGGAGTTCGTGCCGGACGCCGTGAACGTCTCCGGTGGCCGCGTGGGCGAGGAGGTCGCCGCCTGGATGGAACTCACCCGCAAGCTCGGCGCGTTGGCGAGTTCCCTGCTTGGGGCGGCCCCGGATACCGTGATCGTCTCCGCTCGCGGCGAACTTTCCACGGAAAAGGTCGAGGGGCTGGGTCTTTCCGCCCTGCGCGGGCTCTTCTCCGAGATCTCTCAGGTGCCGGTGACCTTTGTGAACGCCCCGCGTATCGCGGAGGAGCGCGGCGTGGAGTTGAAGGTGGAAACGCACACGGAGTCCGCCTTCCACCGCTCCGTGGTGGAGGTCAAGGTCATCGGTGCCGATGGTGCCCAGGCCAGCGTGATCGGCGCGCTCCCGGGGCTGGAGCGCGTGGAGAAGATCGTGCGGATCAATGGGCGCGGCGTGGACATGCGCGCCACGGGTCTCAACATCTTCCTGCGCTACACCGATGCCCCTGGTGCCCTGGGCACGGTGGGCTCCATGCTGGGCGAGCGCGGCATTAACATCGAGGCCGCCGCGCTGACCCAGGCCAGCAGCGGCGACGAGGCCATGCTGATCCTGCGCGTGCAGCAGGAGGTGCCGGAGGAGTTGCTGGATTCCATCGCCGGTGCCCTCGACGCCACGGCGTTCCAGCTTTCGCTGAATTAACGGGACGGTCGCGGTAGACTGACCTCACGTGTCCATCATGTGAGAAAGGAATCCCGCGACATGAAAATCGCCGTGATTGCCGGAGACGGCATCGGCCCCGAGGTCACTGCCGAGGCCCTCAAGGTGCTGCGCGCCGTGCGCTCCGACGTCGAAACCACCGAGTTCGACCTCGGCGCACGCCGCTACCTGCGCACCGGGGAATTGCTAAGCGACGCCGACCTCACCGCCCTCCGCGAGCACGACGCCATCCTGCTCGGTGCCATCGGCGCCCCCGGCGACGTACCTCCCGGTGTGTTGGAGCGCGGGTTGCTTCTCAAAATGCGCTTTGCGTTGGATCACCACGTGAACCTCCGACCCTCCGTGCTGTACCCCACGGCGGCGTCGCCCCTGGCTAATCCAGGGGAAATCGACTTCATCGTGGTCCGCGAGGGCACCGAGGGCCTCTACTGCGGTAACGGCGGCACCCTCCGCGAGGGCACGCCCCACGAGGTAGCCTCCGAGGTCTCACAAAACACCCGCTTCGGCGTGGAGCGCGTGGTCCGCGACGCTTTCCAGCGCGCCGCGCAGCGTCGCAAGCACCTCACCCTCGTGCATAAAACGAACGTGCTGGTCAATGCCGGTGGGCTCTGGCAGCGCACCGTGGACGAGGTGGCGCAGGAATACCCCGATGTGACCGTGGAATACAACCATATCGACGCCGCGACTATTTATATGGTCACCGACCCGCAGCGCTACGACGTGATCGTGACCGACAATCTCTTTGGCGACATCCTCACCGACCTGGCGGGAGCCATTACCGGCGGAATTGGCCTGGCGGCCTCCGGCAACATCGACGCCTCCGGGGAGAACCCCTCCATGTTTGAACCCGTGCATGGCTCCGCACCCGACATTGCGGGGAAGGGGATTGCCGACCCGACGGCGGCGATTCTTTCCGTGGCGCTCATGCTGCGACACCTGGGAGACGAACAAGGGGCGGAGCGCATTGAGAAGGCTGTGGCGCAGGATGTGGCAGGACGAGATGGGGCGGTGGTGACTGCCGAGGTGGGAGATCGGATCGCGGCGGCGGTGTGAGGCAGGAAAGTTATACGTAATTCCGGGTATAGTGTTGTGTTGCCGCAGGTAATTAAGTGTGTTCCCCGCGCTAGCGGGGATGAGCCCCTGAGCAGGTTTTGCTTGACGCATACCAGCGGGTGTTCCCCGCGCTAGCGGGGATGAGCCTGAAACTCTATTTCCCCAAGACTCTGTTCCTCAGTGTTCCCCGCGCTAGCGGGGATGAGCCCCATACTCCATATCCAGTGGGGTTGAGGAAACTGTGTTCCCCGCGCTAGCGGGGATGAGCCTACTCTTCCCAGCCGCATACGCTGATATCAAGTGTGTTCCCCGCGCTAGCGGGGATGAGCCCCAAGAAGAACAACACTAGATCCCTTAGTGAAAGTGTTCCCCGCGCTAGCGGGGATGAGCCCTGTGCGCAGAACTCACACATCTTCGCGCAGATGTGTTCCCCGCGCTAGCGGGGATGAGCCCAAGAAATCGTCCGGCTCATAGGGAACACGACGGTGTTCCCCGCGCTAGCGGGGATGAGCCGAGCATGGAGGTGTCAAGCATGGCGAAGCTTTTGTGTTCCCCGCGCTAGCGGGGATGAGCCCTCCCCCCTGGTGGCCTACCTAAAGATCGGGGTGTGTTCCCCGCGCTAGCGGGGATGAGCCCTACTTGGAGCGCACATTTTCTCACCACGGCACGTGTTCCCCGCGCTAGCGGGGATGAGCCCCCACTGACACCAAGGAAACCGAACCAGGTAAGGTGTTCCCCGCGCTAGCGGGGATGAGCCTTTTTGGCTAATGATAGATTTAGACAGGTGCTTGTGTTCCCCGCGCTAGCGGGGATGAGCCCAAGGAACCCTGTTGCGCGACAGCGACAACCGGGTGTTCCCCGCGCTAGCGGGGATGAGCCGGACGGAGAGATGGTCTCCGAACTCTACGCCGAGTGTTCCCCGCGCTAGCGGGGATGAGCCGGTAGCCCCCTTGGGGGAGCCTGGTTGGTCTTTGTGTTCCCCGCGCTAGCGGGGATGAGCCCATCTACCAGCACATGCACATGGTTAGGCATGAGTGTTCCCCGCGCTAGCGGGGATGAGCCGGACGAAAAGACAGGGGTGGAACACGACTCCGTGTGTTCCCCGCGCTAGCGGGGATGAGCCGGTCAGCGCGGGCCTGGGAAAGGTCTTGGGAGAGTGTTCCCCGCGCTAGCGGGGATGAGCCGCTTCCAGGAATTGTTGGCTACCCCTTTAGCTTGTGTTCCCCGCGCTAGCGGGGATGAGCCCTTCACCTTCAACCTCCTCGTTAAGGTCTGGCAGTGTTCCCCGCGCTAGCGGGGATGAGCCTTGCCTCAATGCTGTAATTTTAATATAATTCCCGTGTTCCCCGCGCTAGCGGGGATGAGCCTACTTGCGTGGCTTCGTCCTCGACTCCGGCACCGTGTTCCCCGCGCTAGCGGGGATGAGCCCCCCCACCACCCCACGACATAAGGAGAACCACCGTGTTCCCCGCGCTAGCGGGGATGAGCCGCTCGCTGTCGTTGCGGGATTTTCTTCTGTGCGGTGTTCCCCGCGCTAGCGGGGATGAGCCTACGGGAGGAGGTTTTGTATACGCTCCGCATCGGTGTTCCCCGCGCTAGCGGGGATGAGCCGTCTGGGCCGGGTGGTTCTTCTGCGATGGAGGAGTGTTCCCCGCGCTAGCGGGGATGAGCCGAACCTATCGCCATCTCCGCTACCGCAAGACCTGTGTTCCCCGCGCTAGCGGGGATGAGCCGACGTCCACAGGAAACATTCTCCACCAGAAGGAGTGTTCCCCGCGCTAGCGGGGATGAGCCCTGCCTACCCCATTTCACCAGTACCTCCCGCGCGTGTTCCCCGCGCTAGCGGGGATGAGCCGACGGAACCGTCACCGCCGCCGGACCCGCTTCCGTGTTCCCCGCGCTAGCGGGGATGAGCCCTCATCGAGGTTCTCCCCGTCGCGCGGAACCCAGTGTTCCCCGCGCTAGCGGGGATGAGCCGATCGACTACCGCACCACCGGCGGGTATGTAGTGTGTTCCCCGCGCTAGCGGGGATGAGCCCCCCGGAGATGATCGCTGATACCTGGCTGCTACGTGTTCCCCGCGCTAGCGGGGATGAGCCGCCTGGGGCCGTAAGCGCGACGAACCGATGATTGTGTTCCCCGCGCTAGCGGGGATGAGCCCTCGGTCGTGACCAGGGGAAACTCCCGCCTGATGTGTTCCCCGCGCTAGCGGGGATGAGCCGGTCGTTCAGCCCAAGCGCTATTGATTGCAGTGGTGTTCCCCGCGCTAGCGGGGATGAGCCGCGGCAGCCAGGCGGGTGAGCATGATCTCCATCGTGTTCCCCGCGCTAGCGGGGATGAGCCCTCCGCCCAGGGTCTATCCACCCTGACCAGTTTGTGTTCCCCGCGCTAGCGGGGATGAGCCCTCGCGCACGCCGCACACCACGCCACCCTGCTGGTGTTCCCTGCGCTAGCGGGGATGAGCCTATCGTGGCTGCTGGAAAGCCTAAGAGTTTCAAGTGTTCCCCGCGTTAGCGGGGATGAGCCGAGACCATGCATGTACGCTCCGCCACGATCATGGTGTTCCCCGCGCTAGCGGGGATGAGCCACCTCGCAGAGGAATTGCCCTGCGTGCGTGTCGAGTGTTCCCCGCGCTAGCGGGGATGAGCCCAATGGGGACTGCCCAGTCCTTGTCAGTACGTCTTGGGTGCTGTGTATCTATCGCGGATCGACGGTGATTGTTGGAGTGTAGTAACATACTTCAAGTGATGGGTGTCACGTGTTCTGTGTTGAGAGATTTTGTGTTGAGTAGCGGGAATGTGAAATCAAGGGAATGGCGATGTGAAAAAGAATTATAGTCTTTGTTGAGAAGTGTATGGAGAATTTGCAATGAGAGTTCCGGTCACTCGGGAAAGTATGGAACATGAATATGATTACGATCCAATTCCATTTAAGGTAGTTTCGTTTTTGTGGGACGAGCTTCCCCGTGATGTGCAAGCGCAAATTATTGATGATGGTCTGGTTGGGGAATGTTGGCCAGGCATGGATTATGCCTTGTGGTATGCTGCACATCATGATTTGATTGTCCCTGGCTATCTTCTTGATATGGTTGAGGAGGAAATGAATAAGACTGGAGACTATTGCGGTCTTATTTCCAGCATTGCAACGCTGCGTGCTACAAATTCAAAAATGGCATAGCTTAATGACTGTGCATGTTTTGGTAATTGTTCTTGCTTTTAGGGTTGGGTAATGTACTAGTTGCATCATGCATGAAGTGTAGATTGTTGCTATTTGTATAAATTTAATTCTGTAATCGTCTTTATGTTAGGGGTGCACCGTGTAAAAATTTATGCAGTGAACACATTTCTAATTGTCTATAATTGGAAAGGTGTGATTTTAGCACAAATCTTATATGGTCCGTGTAAAAATATATTGCTTAAATAGTAGCATTTTAACAATTAAAGGGAGGGGTATATGATTTATTATAGTGACGTCGAGCAACATCTCCAGGCGCTTAATCCGGAGGTTGCTAGTGAGGAGATTAGTGCAACCTATCGGTATATGTGTCAGCTATGCGCTTCTCAAGCGGAAGAACTGGCTAGGAAGGTGTGCGAGCAATGGGAAACTATATTGGGGGTCTGGCCAAGTTCTGCGGAATGGGAGCAGATTAATCATCGCGCTCAGATTGTCGCAGCGAGCCGCGTCTATCAGGATTTTCTCTCGCCGATTACTGAGGAGATTATAAATCGGGAGCTGGAGGAAGAAGAGGAGGAGATTGCTAGGATTCAGTCGGAATTACTTAATGATCCTATAGGTTGGATTACGGACTCTCATCTCGTCCATGTGGAACCCTGGATCAATGATCTTACGATTAAGGTCTGGCCCGAGGCTTCGCCCAGATGGCTGATGTACGCGGCAACGTACTGCCAGCGCCAGTATTATCTTCAATTGGCTCTGCCGGCAATTGACGCTCCTGAGATTAATAGTGTTCTAGCGGCTGATATTACTAATCATCTACGTGCTCAAAAAGTGGATATGCCGGAAACGAGGTAATCGCTGGTATTTATCTTGTCTAGGCCACTTTGGGATGAAAGGTTACGGGGGGGGGGATTCTCTTGCTGGATAATTTTCCGATGTTTCCGCCTATGTTTCCTCTTGTATAAATTTTAGGAAAGTGTATGGATGGAAAGGACCTCATCATGGCAAAAACTGTGATATATTCATGTCGCTCTCTGGTTCGAATGGCTGGCGGGGAGCGTTCAATAATGGCTGTCGAATTTTTCGACGCCGGATACGAATTTCAAGGGCGAAACGAGGATGATAATGCTAGCCGTGACTGACCTAGAGACGGGCCGGGTGTACTGGACGGCTACTCAATCCGCTGAGTATGTAGGAATTTCCCGTGCTACATGGGCTTCCTACGCCTCCCGTGGCCAGTGTCCCGCCCCCGTGGAGCGTTTTGAGGGCCTACGCCTCTGGGCCGCCGATGAGGTGCGAGCCTGGCACACCCAGCGCCCGTCGCAACGCCGAGGCCGGGATTGACCAAACCAGGGGAGCAGCCCCTACGCGGTGTCTCCTCTTAATCCCGCTTACTTCTCCTCGCAGATCATGCCGTCGGGCCCTTCCTTGCAGTTCACGTAGTGCTGCGTGGTTTCGCCGGGCTCGGCCCCCGGCTCAGATTCCACCAGTTCGCCCGGCACCACCTCTTCGTAGATCGTCTCCTCGATGTAGGTGATTTCCCTCGGCCCCTGGTGTTCCTCCTCCACGCGCTGAGGGGTCTGCGCGTCCTTCGGGGTTACGCTCACTCGCGCGGGCTCGTATTCTTCCTGTACCGGCGGGTGATTCTCGCGGGGCTTGCGTTCCTGATGATTCTCGGGTTTAGGCGATCCCTGCGAAGCCTCCGTGGGCCGTGTGGCTTCGGGCTGGGGGCTCTCAGGTCGCGCGGTCTCCGCGACCGCAGCCGGAGAAGCACTAGGCGAGGAATCCACCGCACTCGGAGTAGCGGTGGTGATCGTGACGGTGCTGGTGGCCGGGGTGTCTCCACCCGCAGCACCGCCTTTTTCTGCTGCTGGGGTGAGCAGTACCCCGAGTAGCAGCATGAGGGCACTCAGTATGACGATGAGGGGCCACCGGCGCGCCCGCGTCGAGGAGGCGGAGCGCTTCTCGCTGTAGAGCCACCACACACCGGGCAGGAGAATCGCGGCTCCTAGGAAGAGGTCGCGCAGGAAGAGATGGGAGGAAAAGGCCCCGCTGATGATGGTGATACCGCCGATGGCGGTGGCGGTCCAGGCGAGGACGTGCTTCCAGGTGGCGTGCTGGGTCATGGCAAAAAGAACGTGTCCTTTCCGCGCGGGAGGGAAGATACAGAAAGAACAATAGCGCCGCCCCATGAGTGCGGCGCTACGAAGCCCCCATACAGCGACTTAGCGCTTGGCAGCCACCAGCATTCTGTCGATGGAGGCGAGCACCTCATCGACGTGAGCGGGGTTGGCGCCGCGCTCCGAGCGCGCGGTGAGGAGTTCTGCCTGCGCGGCTTGAAGGGCTCCCAGACGAACCTTCCCGGCGGCCTCGCGCCATCGGCTGAGTTCCTCGCGGCGATCCTCGTCCTTATCAAACTGCCGCTCCAACCATCCGCTCATGGCCTCGGTGGCCTCCGGCGGCAGGTGCTGGGCCTCCTGCCGCATGTACCCATACGCGGCCTGCCAGGCGCGGCGTCGCAAAGCCTCCAGCGCTTCATCGCCGGCGGCGTCGGGCCCGGCCTCCAGGTTGAGCCTGCCCATGAGCCAGGGGAGGGTTAGCCCGGGAATAACCATGGTGCACAGCAGAACCACCAGCGCGATCACGGCGGCCTCGTGATGCAGGGTGGCGGAGATGCTGGCGGGAATGGAGAGCACCAGGGCGAGGGTGACCAACCCGTGCATACCCGCCCAGGTCATCAGCAGGACTTCCTGACGGCGCAGGGGCGCGGCGAACTCCCGGTTCTTGCGGGTGTTGTTGCGCAGGGCCAAAGAAAGCCACGCGAAGCGCACGATCATCGCCACGGCGGAGAGGGCCAATCCCACCCACACGGCGTGCCATATATCGGCCCCCACCTCGTCGATGGCGGCGCGCACGTTGAGGCCGATGAGCCCAAAGGCCACGCCGGTAAAGAGCATTTCCACGGGTTCCCAGAAGGCCTCGCCGCTGAGGCGATCTTCTGCGCCCAGGGAGGCCCGCGAGTTCATTTCCACGGCGGCGATCACGATGGCGATGACGCCGGAGGTCGCCACCTCCTCGGCCAGGATATACACGGCGAAGGGGAGCACCCAGGTAAAGGCGTTGCGGGCGGCGGTGTTGTCCACGTGGTCGGTAAACCAGGCCGCGCCGCGCCCCACCGCCAGGCCGATGATCACGGCACCCGCCACGGACCAGGCGAAACTCCCCAGCCCGTGCAGCCAGGAAAGCTCGGAACCGGCCAGGGCTGCGCCCAGGGCCACATGAAAGGCCACGATGGAGGCGGCGTCGTTAAAAAGCCCCTCGGTTTGCAGCGAGGTGGTGATCCGCTTGGGGATTCCCACGGGCTCGGCCACGGCGTCCACGGCCACGGGGTCGGGTGGGGCGAGTGCTGCGGCCAGGACGATGGCTCCGGCCACGCCCACGCTGGGGAGCAGGAGGAGAATCGAGCCGGTCAGGGCGGCGATGGTGGCAAAGACCAGGAGCACGGACATCCACACGATGGTGGAGAACTGCGTTTTAATCACCGACCACGAGGTGCGCCGCGCCAGCGCCCAGAGCAGTGGCGGCAGGAAGATCGGCAGCATGAGTTCGGCGGGAATATCGAGTTCCACCGGCACCGGCAGGAACACCCCGCCTGCGGCCACGAGGGTGAGCAGCACGGGCCAGGGCAATCCCAGGCGCTCGCCCAGGGCCACCACGATCACCGTGGCCAGGAGCAGGCCGCAGAGCATGAGGAGGATGGTCATAGTAGACATTTATACGCCGGGGCTTATCGACGCCCCGCTTGTTGTCCCGCTCACCGTACCCTGCGCTCACGCCGTGCAGTACGATATTCCCCATGCGTTTTGGTCGAATTGCAACTCCCGAGGGCATGTGCTTTTGCGTCGTGGATGACGAGGGCACCACTGCTAAACAAATTGAGGGCACGCCCTTTACCCCGCCGGTGTACACCGGCAAGGAATGGCCGCTGAGCGAGGTGCGCCTGCTGGCCCCGATGCTGCCGAGCAAGGTGGTGGCCATCGGCCGCAACTACGCCGATCACGTGGCCGAGGTGTTTAAGAAGTCCGCGGAAACCCTGCCGCCCACGCTCTTTCTCAAGCCGCCCACAGCGGTAGTGGGCCCCGGCGCGCCCATTAAGATCCCGGAGTTTGCCACCCGCGTGGAGTTCGAGGGCGAGTTGGCCCTGGTGATCGGCAAGCCGTGCAAGAACGTCAAGGCGCAGGACTGGCGCTCCGTGGTGTTGGGATTCACGGTGGTCAATGACGTTTCCTCTCGTGACCTGCAATTTGCCGATGGCCAGTGGGCGCGCGCCAAGGGCATTGATACGTTCTGCCCGCTGGGCCCCTGGATTGAGACGCACCTGGAGAACGTGGACGAGCTGCCGATCAAGGCCCGCCTCACCCACGACGGGGTGACGGAGATCAAGCAGGATTCCAACTCCAACCAGATGATCATGAACCTGGGCGAGATCATCGAGTTCATCACCGCCTCGATGACGCTGCTGCCCGGCGATATTATCTGCACAGGTTCCCCGGCGGGCACGGCGGCGATGGCACCGGGGGACTTCATCGAGATCGAGATTCCCGGCGTGGGCAAGCTGGGGAACCCGGTGGAGCGCGCCTAACCGGCCAGTCTTTGACGCGGGCCTCAGCGCAGCCGCGCGCCTTCGCTGAGGTCAAAGAGGTGGCGCAGAATCTCCCCGCCGCTGGCGCGCAGGCCGTTGTGCTCGTGCTCGCTGGTTACTAGCGTGCGCAGCGCGGGCATATGCCGCGCGGTATCCAGGGAGAACTCCAGGGGGACATAGGCGTCATAGGCGTAGATCGCGGCGGCCCCGCGCGCCTCCCGGATCGCCTCGGGGTCATAAAGGCGCGGCCAGGGGGTCGCCGCGATCTCCTTGGCGATGTTCCTCCAGGGGCGGAAGGCGGGAACGGTGTCGAGCCATTCGGGGTGGACGTGCTCCCCGGTGAGGAGGGTGGGGTCCTCGCGGTAATCCCGGGGCAGGGCGCGGTGGGCGGCCCAGTCGGTGGTGGCGCCGTTGGCGTAGCAGGATTCGTGCAGCACGAAGTACAGCGGGTTGCGGCCGTTGAAGGGGAGGGCGGCGGCGAGGTCGTGGGCAAAGGCGGGGGAGTCCCAGGGCAGGTCGAGCAACCCGTGGAGTTGAATCCAGCCGTCGTTGGTGCCCAGCAGATGGCCCACGCTGCGCAGGCGCGAGGGAGTGACCACCTCGGCGTCGGGAAGCACCAGTTCGCCCTGGGCCGCGCGCTCCATGAGTTCGGCCATGCGGGCGCGGTGCTCGGGGAAGCGCCGATAGTAGTCCTCGGTGTGCTGGCGCATGGAGGAATAGGTGGCGGCATAGATCTCCTCGGGGCTGTGGGTGAGCGAGGGCAGGCCGCCGGTGAAGAATGCCCGCTCGATAGATTCTGGATGCGCGCTGAGGTAGCGCAGCGCGCTGAACCCGCCGAAGGATTGCCCCAGCACGGACCACGTGCGCACGCCTAGGTGCTCGCGCAGGTCCTCGGCGTCCGCCACGATGGCGTCGGCACGCAGGTGACGCAGGTAGTCCGCGTCTTGGGGGCTGCCCACCGGCGCGGAGCGCCCCGTGCCGCGCTGATCGAGCAGCACCACCTGGTAGCGCTCCAGGGCCACGGGTGCCCAGGCGGGCCAGAGCCTGGGGGCCTCGCAGCCGGGGCCGCCCTGCAAGTAGAGCAGGTAGGGCAGGTGTGGATCGCGGCTGAGCACGCGGGCAAAGATCTCCACGCGGCGCGGGTCCTGCGGGTCGGCACGGTTGAGCGCAACGGTGAGGGTGTGTTCGGAGACGGTGATGTTCTTCATTGTTCTATGCCTACAGCGCCGAGTGGGCGCGCACAACTGCGCACAACTGTGCATAACCGGGCACAACGTCGGCGCGGCGGGTGTGGTGAAATAGGGGGCATGAGTGACATTCGCGTGAGATTCTGCCCCTCGCCCACCGGAACCCCGCACGTGGGCATGGTGCGCACCGCCCTGTTCAACTGGGCCTACGCCCGCCACACCGGCGGCCGCATGGTTTTCCGCATCGAGGACACGGACGCCGCGCGCGATTCCGAGGAGTCCTACCAGGCCATCATCGAGTCCCTGCGCTGGCTGGGGCTGGACTGGGACGAGGGCATTGACGTGGGCGGCCCGCAGGAGCCCTACCGGCAGTCGCAGCGTATGGACATCTACGCGGACGTGTTGAACAAGCTTATCGACGCCGGGGAGGTCTACCCCGCGTATTCCACCGCCGAGGAGGTCAAGGAACGCCACATCGCCGCCGGGCGCGACCCGCAGTTGGGCTACGACAACTTCGACCGCGACCTCACCCAGGAGCAGATCGACGCCTTCGAGGCCGAGGGACGTAAGCCCGTGTGGCGGCTGCGCATGCCGGATCACGACTGGTCCTGGCACGACCTGGTGCGCGGGGATATGACCTTCAAGGCGGAGACTCAGCCCGATTACGTGGTGGCCCGCTCCAACGGGCAGCCGCTGTACACCCTGGTCAATCCCGTGGATGACGCCCTCATGGGGATCACGCACGTGCTGCGAGGCGAGGATCTGCTCTCCTCCACGCCCCGCCAGCTGGCCCTGTATGAGGCCCTGATCCGCATTGGGGTGGCCACCAAGGTGCCGGAGTTTGCGCACCTGCCCTTTGTGATGGGGGAGGGGAATAAGAAGCTTTCCAAGCGCGATCCCGAGTCCAACCTTTTTAATCACGTAGAGGCGGGCATCATTCCGGAGGGCATGCTCAACTACCTGGCGCTGCTGGGGTGGTCCCTGTCCGCGGATAAGGACATCTTCTCCCGCGAGGAGATGGTGGCGGCCTTTGACGTGGCCGACGTACTGGGCAACCCCGCCCGTTTCGACCAGAAGAAGCTGGAGGCCATCAACGCCGATCAGATCCGTCTGCTCGATCCGGCGGATTTCCGCGAGCGCCTGCGCTCCTACCTCAGCGAGCACACGGACTTTCCAGCCGATTACCCGGAGGAGAAGTTCACCTTTGCCGCGGACCTGGTGCACACCCGGATCAAGGTGCTGGGCGATGCCTACGGCCTGCTGAAGTTCCTGGTGGTGGGGGATGAGGCCCTGGTGCTTGATGAGAAGGCCGCGCGCAAGAACCTCAAGGAGGACGCCGTGGCGGTGCTAGATACCTCCATCGAGCGCCTGGAGGCGCTGGGGGAGTGGACCCACCCGGAGATTGAACGGGTGCTTTCCACGGCGCTCATCGAGGAGATGGAACTCAAGCCCCGCAAGGCCTATGGCGCGTTGCGCGTGGGGATCACGGGCGCGGCGGTCTCCCCGCCGCTGTTCGAGTCGATGGAACTCCTGGGCAAGGAGTCCACCCTGGCTCGCCTGCGGGCCGCACGCGAAAACACTCCGTTTAGCGCCTAAATGCCCCGCGACCTGGCGGTTTGTGGGTACTCCGGGGTTATGGTTATAGTATTCCCCGTTGCACAGCGCGGAAACGCCGCTGGGAAGCAGCAATGGCCTATGGTGTAATTGGCAACACTACGGTTTCTGGTACCGTCATTCTAGGTTCGAGTCCTGGTAGGCCAGCAGCGATTTTATCGCCGCGCCCCGTTCGTCTAGTGGCCTAGGACGTCGGCCTCTCACGCCGGTAACACGGGTTCAAATCCCGTACGGGGTACTTCAAGTCCCCTCACCGAGATTATTCGGTGAGGGGACTTTTTATATTTCAAGGAGAAAAATTGCACACCTTCACCGACCCGGCCCGTCGCCGCCTGGGCACCGCCCTGTGGGTGGGAATCATCGCCGGGTTCTTCTCGGGAATCGTCAAGTTTGGTTGGGAGGTGCCCTTCCCGCCCCGCACCCCCGAGCGCAACGCCACCAATCCGCCCCAGGCGCTGCTGGAAATGCTCGGCATGAGTCCGGAGGCCACCCACGCCACCTACTCCTATCTGGGCAACGATCTGCCCTACGTGAGCTTCATTCTGCACTTTGCCTTTGCCATCTCCTTCGCGGTGTTCTATTGCCTGGTGGCGGAGTACTGGCCCGCCATCAAGATGTGGCAGGGGGCGGTATTCGGCGTGGTGGTCTTTGTGGCCTTTCACGTGGTGTTCATGCCGCTTGTGGGGGTGGTGCCCGCCCCGTGGGATCAACCGGCGGGGGAGCACCTCTCCGAGTTCTTTGGACACATCGTGTGGATGTGGAGCATTGAGATCGTGCGCCGCGATCTACGCAACCGTGCCACGGGAGAACCGGACGCCGAGGTTGCGTTGAATTAGCCTTGTGAGCAGGCAATTTGTCTGTTTCTTTGTGCTTACACTACTGTAATCCGAGTCAGCACGACGAGCCCCGTTCGTCTAGTGGCCTAGGACGCCGGCCTCTCACGCCGGTAACACGGGTTCAAATCCCGTACGGGGTACTTTTACTCCCTTTCGTGTATTGTGCGTGAAAGGGAGTTTTCCTATTCTGACCAGCCGTTCAGCCTATTCCCAGGCTTGCGCGGCGGACTCCTCTTTCGTCTAAAGTAGTGCGATGTGAAGCTCCTCAAAACCACCGTCGCCGCGATCGCGGCCAGTGTTTCCCTGCTCGCCGCTGGTAGTGCGGCCGCCGCACCGGCTTCGGCCTTTGACCTTCCCGCAGAACTCAGTTCCCTCTCGCAGCGCATCTTTGGCGGCGATCTCCGGGAGATCACCATTCCGGTGCCCAACGGGCCGGATCGCAGCTACCTGGTGAGCGTGAGCCGCAATTACGATCCCGTCAAGCCCCACCCCGTGCTGCTGGCCTTTGGTGGCTGGGGCGATAGCCCGGAGAAGTTCCGGGGCTACTCCAATTACGCCTCCTCCGGGGTGGCCGATGAAGCCATCGTGATCTATCCGCGCGGCATTGAGAACGCCTGGGCTGGCGGCCCCTACGCCAAGACCACTGCGGAGCAGGACATCACGGCGGTGCGCCAGATGGTGGATCAGGTATCCACGGTGCTGAACGTGGATCGCAGCCGCGTGTATGCGGCGGGCATGTCCAATGGCGGCGGCATGGCTGCCACCCTGGCCTGCAAGGCCCCGGATCTGGTGGCGGGTGTGGCCGTGGTTTCCGGCGCGTACTACCTGCCCACCAATGAGGACTGCTCCTCCGCGGCGGTGCCGTTCATGGATATTCACGGTGATGCCGATAGCACCGTGCCCTACGAGGGTGGGTCGCGCCACGGCGCCGCGGTGGCGGCTACCCGGGACGTGGTGGCCTCCTATGCCTCCCGCAATGGCTGCACGGGAGAGACTCAGAACGGCACGGCGACCTCGCACACGGGGTGCGCCCGCCCGGTGGAAGAGGTGCTGGTGCCGGGTGGCGGGCACGAGTGGTACTCCACCCCGAACGTGGCGGAGATGACCTGGAACTTCCTCAAGGGGCAGCGCAAGGCCTAACAGGGCCTAGAGCGCCTGGGAGAGGTGCCGCGCGGAATCGAGGATCGCGGCCCCCCAGAGTTCGCCGGGGCTGGGGCGCAGCCGCTCGGATACCCCGGAGAGGGAGAGCACGGCCAGGAACTCCCCGGCGGAGTTGCTGATGGGCGCGGAGAGGCTGGAAAGGCCCACCTCGCGCTCCCCGATGGAATCGGCCCAGCCGCGCTCTCTGACCTCGGAGAGCGCGGCGGCGTCAAAGGAGGCCTGGGGGAGAATGCTGTCGCGCAGATCGGGGGAGGCGTAGGCCAGGAATACCTTGGCCGCCGAGCCTGCCGTGAGCGGCATGCGGGAGCCGATGGGCACGGTGTTTTGCAGGCCGGAGGAGGGCTCTAGCGCGGCGATGCAGGTGCGGGAGGTGCCGGTGAGCTGGTAGAGCTGCACGGATTCCCCGGTGCGCTCCATCAGCGCAGTCATGGTGGGGGTGGCGGCGTCGATAAGCTGGTTTTTGGAGCGTGCCCCGATGGTGGTGAGCGTGGGACCGATGGTCCACTTGCCCTCGCTGGTGCGGGCGAGGATGCGGTGGGCTTCCAGGGCGGTGGCCAGCCGATGAGCGGTGGCGCGGGGGAGTTCGGTGGCCTCGCAGAGTTCCGTGAGGCTGCGGGGTTGATGCGCCACCGTCACCATGATGGAGACGGCGCGGTCGAGCACCTTGATCCCGGAGGCGTCGTAATGTCCCATACCGTGATCCTAGCATTCCGTGAGGTGGGAAGTTAGGGCAAGGTAAGGTGTGTGTGGCGATTGAATGGCGTATGGTGTCTCACATAGTGACATGCAGGTTCCACATACTGAAACAGGAGCGCCATCATGAGTGAGAAGCTGACGCTGGCCGAGAAGGTCTGGCGGGATCACATCGTCTCCCCCGGCAAGGACGGGGAGCCCGATCTCATCTACATTGACCTGCAACTCCTCCACGAGGTCACCTCCCCGCAGGCTTTCGACGGCCTGCGCATGACCGGCCGTAAGATCCGCCGCCCCGACCTGCACCTGGCCACCGAGGATCACAACGTGCCCACGGAGGGCGTGATCGGCGGCAACCTGCTGGACATCGCGGATCAGACCTCTCGCACGCAGGTGGCCACCCTGCGCAAGAACTGCGCGGAGTTTGGTATTCGCCTGCACCCCATGGGCGATGTTCGCCAGGGAATCGTGCACACCGTGGGGCCGCAGCTGGGGGCCACCCAGCCCGGTATGACCATTGTGTGCGGGGATTCGCATACCTCCACCCACGGGGCCTTCGGCTCGATCGCCATGGGCATTGGCACCTCCGAGGTGGAGCACGTGATGGCCACCCAGACGCTCTCGCTCAAGCCCTTTAAGACGATGGCCATCGAGGTATCCGGAACCCTGCAACCGGGGGTGACGGCCAAGGACTTGATCCTGGCCATCATCGCCAAGATCGGCACCGGCGGCGGACAGGGCCACATCATCGAGTATCGCGGGGAGGCGATCCGCCAACTCTCGATGGAGGCCCGCATGACCATCTGCAACATGTCCATCGAGGCGGGCGCCCGCGCGGGCATGATCGCGCCGGACGAGACCACCTTCGAGTACGTCAAGGGCCGCGAACTCGCCCCCACGGGCGCGGATTGGGACGCCGCCGTGGAGTATTGGCGCACCCTCCCCACGGACGAGGGTGCCACCTTTGACACCGTGGTACACATCGACGGCGATGCCCTCACCCCCTTTGTCACCTGGGGTACTAACCCCGGCCAGGGCCTGCCGCTTTCCGCCGCCGTGCCGGACCCGGAGGACTTCACCAACGAGGCGGACAAGGCCGCCGCGGCCAAGGCTCTGGACTACATGGACCTCACCCCCGGCACCCCGCTGCGCGATATTGCCATTGACACGGTGTTCCTCGGCTCCTGCACCAATGCCCGCATCGAGGACCTGCGCGCCGCCGCCGATATTCTGCGCGGCCGCCGCATCGCCCAGGGCCTGCGCATGATGGTGGTGCCCTCCTCCACGATGGTCAAGCAGCAGGCGGAAAAGGAGGGCCTGGATCGGGTGTTCCTGGAGGCCGGGGCGGAGTGGCGCACGGCGGGCTGCTCCATGTGCCTGGGCATGAACCCGGATCAGCTCAAGCCGGGGGAGCGCTCGGCGTCCACCTCCAACCGTAACTTCGAGGGACGCCAGGGCCCCGGCGGACGCACCCACCTTGTTTCGCCCCCGGTGGCGGCCGCCACCGCCATCGCCGGGCACCTGGCCAGCCCCGCGGACCTGGTATAAGCCAGCCCAAAAAGAGAGAGGATAAGGATCATGGAAAAGTTCACCACCCACACCGGCGTGGGCGTGCCGCTTCAGCGCAGCAACGTGGACACGGATCAGATCATTCCCGCCGTGTACCTCAAGCGGGTTACCCGCACCGGCTTCGAGGACGGCCTCTTTGCCAACTGGCGGGGCAACGATCCCGGCTTTGTGCTCAACCAGGACACCTACCGCCACGGCTCCGTGCTGGTGGCCGGCCCTGACTTTGGCACCGGCTCCTCCCGTGAGCACGCCGTGTGGGCGCTGATGGACTATGGCTTCCGGGTGGTGCTCTCTCCGCGCTTCGCGGACATCTTCCGGGGTAATGCGGGCAAGGCTGGTTTGCTGGCCGGGCGCATGGAGGAGAGCGATATTGAGTTGCTGTGGAAGCAGATGGAGCAGGAACCGGGCCTGGAACTCACCGTGAACCTGGATAATCGCACGGTGAGCGCGGGAGAGAACGTCTATCCCTTTGAGGTGGACGATTACACTCGCTGGCGGCTCATGGAGGGCCTGGACGATATTGGACTGACCCTGCGCAAGGAGGATCAGATCGCGGCCTTCGAGGGCACCCGCGCGGGCTTTAAGCCCAGGGTTACTTCACCGGCAGCGGACTAGCCAGGTATTCCGCCGCCACCAGGGCACCCTCGCGGAAGGAGAGTACCCAGCAACTGGCCTTCTTCGCTTGGGTGTCCTCGATGTTCAAGGCCCCCTTGGCGGCCAGGTGGGCCACCGCCTCGGGGATATACAGCCCCTGGCTAAACACCACGGAGGTGCCCCCGGCGGCGATGATCTCCTCCAACTTCCGCTGGGCCTGCGCCATATCGCTCACCCAACCCTGATCCCCATAGGCGGGGTTCACGGTGACGTCGAGGCTCAGCTCATCGGCCAGGGGGGCGGCGGTGAGTTGGCAGCGGTCGGGCCGGGCGCTATAGAGGGCGTCCGGTTGATAGGGCAGCAGCATGGGCACCAGCATTTCCGCCTGGCGGCGACCCTTTTTATCCAGGGGACGGCGATCATCGTCCCCGCCCCAGTTGCGCCGCTGGTGTGCGCGGCCGTGGCGCACCAGGATCACCCGCGAGGTGGCGCGCTCGTTGAGGTGGGCGGCGGCCGCGCGCACCACCTCCACGTCCACGTCGTAGCTGAGTAGGGTCTGGGCGGCGTCGATAGTCACCCAGCGCAGCTCGTCCACCTCGTCATTGGCCTGGAACTCCCCCTCGGTGACGTGCGCGGCCCAGTAGTACACCACCTTGGTGCGCTCGCCCACGGGATAGGTGACCTTGCCCAGCAGGTGATCCAGGGTGGGGCGGTAGCCGGTCTCCTCGTAGATTTCGCGGGCGGCGGTGGTGGGCAGGGATTCCCCGGGATCTACCTTGCCCTTGGGCAGGGACCAGTCATCGTAGTGCGGGCGGTGCACCACGGCCACCTGGAGCGTGTTCTTTTTCTCTTGCCACAGCACGGCACCGGCGGCCAGGGTGGTCTTGGGGAACTCGCTGGCGGGGTCCTTGGGGATACTGTGGTGCCTGCCGCTGAGGTAGATGGCGGCGGAGTGTGTGCTCACGAGAACGGTTCCTTCCCTTCCAGGCTGACGTGCTGCGCACTATTCTCCACGCCTTACCCCGCCCGCGCCACTGCGCTCGTGGCGCCGCCGTGCTCATGGCGCCACCGCGCCGTCATGCTCATGGTGTTCCGTGCCGGTATACCGCCGCCTTGCCGCGTCACGCGGCGGCGCCGGGGGAAACACTATGCTCTAGGGGGAAGTTATCCCGGGCACACCGGCGCGGGGTATGCGGGCCGGGCGGAACACCGAAAAGCCCGGTCGGGCAGTGTACGGCGGAGAAAAGGAGCGCACAGATGGTGGCGGTAGCGGTGATGGGGGCGGGGTCCTGGGGCACCACCCTGGCTAAGGTCTTTGCGGACGCGGGCAACACCGTGCGCCTGTGGGCCCGGCGCGAGGAGGTGGCCCAAGGCATCAACGCCGAGCACCGCAACCGCGATTACCTGCCCGAGATCGTGCTTCCAGAGCGGGTGCGTGCCAGCGCCGATCCACAGTGGGCCCTGAATCACGCCGAGATCGTGGTGCTGGGCGTGCCCAGCCAGACCCTGCGCGCCAATTTGGCGCAGTGGGGCGAGGCGATTCCGCAGCGCGCCACGGTGGTGAGCATCTCCAAGG
Source organism: Corynebacterium sp. 21KM1197 (assembly GCF_033783015.1). Classification (NCBI taxonomy): domain Bacteria; kingdom Bacillati; phylum Actinomycetota; class Actinomycetes; order Mycobacteriales; family Corynebacteriaceae; genus Corynebacterium; species Corynebacterium sp. 21KM1197. Next base: position 1,024,658 of record NZ_CP123907.1, read on the forward strand.
GGGTGGAGATGGGCACCGGCAAGTTGATGAATCAGGTGATCGAGGATTCCGGAATCGAGCACGGCCGCATTGCCGTGCTCACCGGACCGAACCTGGCCAAGGAGGTGGCCCAGGAACAGGTGGCGGCCACCGTGATCGCCTGCGCGGATACCCAGCGGGCGGTGGCGGTGCAGCACGCGGTGTCCACGGATTACCTGCGCCCGTACACCAACGCGGACGTGATCGGCTGCGAGGTGGGCGGGGCGTGCAAGAACGTGATCGCCGTGGCCTGCGGCATCGCCACCGGGCTGGGGCTGGGGTATAACACGCTGGCTACCGTGATCACCCGGGGCCTGGCGGAGATCACCAGGTTGGGTCAGGCGCTGGGTGCGCAGCCGCGCACCCTGGCCGGGCTGGCGGGCCTGGGTGATCTGGTGGCCACGTGTTCCTCCTCTCTTTCCCGCAATCACCGCTTTGGCGTGCGCCTGGGGGAGGGCGGCAGCATGGAGGAGGCGCGTGCGGCCACGGGCGGGCAGGTGGCGGAGGGGGTGGTGTCCTCCACCTCCATCGCGCAGTTGGCCCGCGAGCACGGCGTGGATATGCCTATTACTCAGGCGGTTCATGCGGTGTGCCACGATGGAATGTCGGTGGAGGCGATGATGACCTCGCTGATGGAACGATCAAAGAAAGCAGAGTACTAAGTAATGATGGCGGAGAAAGTCCGTGTGGCCGTGATCTATGGCGGCAATTCCCCCGAGCATTCCATCTCCTGTATCTCCGCTGCGGCGGTGATGAGCCACCTGGATACGCAGCGCTACGAGGTCATTCCGGTGGGTGTGACGCGCCGGGGCCGATGGGTGGTGGGCACCACCGATCCTGCGGGAGACGCGGAGTTGCCCGAGGTGGCCGAGGCCGAGGAGATCGCCCTGAGCCTCGACCCGGAGCACCGGGGGGCGCTGCGCTTTACCGACGGCCGAGGCACCTACGCCACCGCCGATGTGTTCTTCCCGGTGCTGCACGGCCCCTGCGGGGAGGACGGCACCATTCAGGGGCTCTTCGAGCTGGCCGGGGTGCCTTATGTGGGGCCGGGGGTGCTGGCCTCGGCCTGCGGCATGGATAAGGAATATACCAAGAAACTCGTGGTGGCGGCGGGCCTGCCGGTCACCGCCGAGGTGGTGCTGCGCGGGGAGGAGACCCTCACGGAGGAGCAGCAGGGGCACCTGGGCCTGCCGGTGTTTGTCAAGCCCGCGCGCGGCGGCTCGTCCATCGGCATCTCCAAGGTGGAGCGCTGGGAGGATCTGGCGGCGGCCGTGGAACTGGCCCGGCGGCAGGATACCAAGGTGATCGTGGAGGCGGAGATCACCGGGGCGGAGGTGGAGGTGGGCGTGCTGGAATACCCGGATGGCACGCTGGTGGCCTCGGAGCCCGCGCGGTTGATCGGTACGGAGGATTCGGAGGAGGGCTTCTACGGCTTTGACACCAAGTATCTGGATAACGTGGTCTCGGCGGAGATCCCGGCCCAGCTTCCGGCGCAGACCATCGCGCAACTCAAGGACATGGCCTTGACGGCCTTTAGGGCCCTGAACTGCAAGGGCCTGGCCCGCGTGGACTTCTTTGCCACGGAATCCGGCCCCATGCTCAATGAGATCAACACGCTGCCGGGCTTTACCCCCATCTCCATGTACCCCAAGGTCTTTGCCGCCAGCGGGGTGGAGTATCAGGATCTGCTCGGCGTGATGGTGGATACGGCCCTGGCCAGCGGCCAGCCCACCAAATAACGGAAAGCAGCGGATCTACTCAGCCGCCGCCAGGTTCGCGGTCATGGCGGCGCTGAGTTCCACCAGGGGGGTGTTACCCACCGAGGGGGGAATGGAGGCCGCCACGATGGCCTCGCGGCCCAGGCCGTAGAACACGCCGTTATCGTTGAGCCACGGGATTTCGTCGATCTGCGTGAGTTGCTCCCCGGCCTCGTAGGCGGCGGGCATGTCCACCCCGCAGGCGAGGTCAATGGGGTCACCACCGGGGGCGGTCCACACGGCCTTGGCATCGGTTTTTTCGTGCAGCGCGTGATCGCCCAGTTTCTCGGGCAGGTTGTTCATCAATCGGGCGCAGCGCGCGCCCTCGGGGGTGGCGGTGTCATCGAGGGGCAGCGGGCGTGGTTCGCGCCGCTGCTCCGGGAGGTCGGCCACGGCGGCGGAGACGGCCTCGGTGGGGTTGAAGCCCTCGGCGGTGATCGCCACCGTGGGGCCGCGATCCACGGCGTACCAGGTGCTCAGGTCCGTCTCGGAATCGGAGACCTGAAGCCACCGCACGCCGTCGATCGTCTCCGTGGTGGAGACCCTGGTGTACTGCTCGGGGGAATGAACCCCGCAGCGCAGCGTCACCCGATCCTGCGAGGTGCGCGCCCAGGCCACGGCCCCGGCGGGGGCGGGGTCCGCGAGGTCGGCGCGGCTATAGTCCCCGATCTCGCCGGGCAGGCGCTCCAGCAGCGCGGTGCAGGCGGCGGAGGTGGCCTCGGGGGCGTCGATAGTAGAAAGCGTCACCGGCTGATTGGCGGCGCGCTCAAACACCACCCGCGCCCCCACGATGGCGCCGAGCACGGCCACCACGGCCAGGATCAGCGCCAGATAAATGGGGGTGCGGTTAAACTCAGATGCTGTGTTATCGAGGCTATCCACGCTACGAGAGTCTAATGAAAGGACCCAGTGATGCCGACCTCCCCGTCAGGGCCCACCATCGCGGACGTCGGTGAGCACCAGGTCATCCGGGAGATTATGGCGGCCGCCCCCTCCCACGTCAATGGCGATGACGCCGCCGTGCTGGTGAGCGCCCAGCCCAATTCCCGCGTGGTGGTCAGCACGGACATGCTGGTGGAGCGCCGCCACTTCCGCCTGGACTGGTCCACCCCGCAGGAGGTGGGCAGCAAGGCGATCCTGCAAAACTTCGCGGACATTGAGGCGATGGGGGCGCGCCCGATCAGCGCCCTGCTCGCGCTCTCCGCCCCGCCCACCACCCCGGTGAGCCTGGTGCGCGGCCTGGCGGAGGGCATCGAGCAGCAGGTGGAGCGCTTCTCCGCGGAACTGGTGGGCGGCGATCTCACCTCCGGGGAGCACCTGGTGCTCTCCGTGACCGCCGTGGGTTCGCTCGGCGGGGATCGTCGCCCGCTGACTATCGACGCCGCCCGCCCCGGCCAGATCCTCGTGGCCGCCGGGGCCATCGGGGACTCTGCCGCCGGGCTGGCACTCTTGGAACGATACGGCCGCGCGGTGCCCGAGGAGTTTAAGGACTTCCGGGACGCCCACACCAACCCCCACCTTCCCCCCGGGCGCGGCATGATCGCGCGCGCCACCGGGGCCACCGCCGCCACCGATAACTCCGATGGGCTCATCGCGGACCTCACCACGATGGCCCGGCGCTCCGGGGTGAGCATCGACCTCGACCCCCAGGCCATCGCCCCCGGTGAAGCCATGCGCAAGGTGGGGGAGCACCTGGGCAGGGACCCCTGGGGTTGGGTGCTCGGTGGGGGGGAGGATCACACCATCCTGGCCACCACTCCCGGCAATATCCCCTCGGGTTTTCGCCGTATCGGCACGGTGCAGCGCGGTAGCGGCGTGACCGTGGGGGGATCGGAACCCGCCTATCGGTCCGGGTGGCTAAGCTTTTAAACCATGAGCCTTCCCGTGCATGAAAGCTGGCAGCCCATCCTTGACCCGGTGGCCGATCAGATTCACCGGATGGGGGACTTCCTGCGCTCGGAGAACTCCGCCGGGCGCGGCTATCTGCCCGCGGGCAGCGATGTCCTGCGGGTGTTCCAATACCCCTTCGATGAGGTCAAGGTGCTCATCATCGGCCAGGATCCCTATCCCACCCCCGGGCATGCGATGGGACTTTCCTTTTCCACCCAGCCCGGCGTGCGCCCCCTGCCCAAGAGCCTCATCAATATCTTCAAGGAACTCTCCCAGGACCTCGGCATAGAGCAACCCCAGGACGGAGATCTCACCGCCTGGTCGCGCCAGGGCGTGGCCCTATTCAACCGGGTGCTCACCGTGCGGCCCGGCGCGCCCGCCTCCCACCGGGGCAAGGGCTGGGAGCAGATCACCGAGGCCGCGATGACCGCCCTGGCGCGCCGGGAGAGTCCCCTGGTGGCAATCCTTTGGGGGCGCGATGCCCAAACCGCCCGCGCCTTCTTAGGCGATACCCCCACCATCGAGTCCCCGCACCCCTCGCCGCTCTCGGCCTCGCGGGGGTTCTTTGGCTCCCACCCGTTTAGCCGCGCCAACGCCCTTTTGGAACAGCGGGGAGCCGCCCCGGTGGACTGGCGCTTGTAAGGTATCGCTCATGGCGTATCTCCCCGAGCTTGATGGCCCCACCCTCGCCGCCTGGGCCCGGCGCGCGGCCAACCACCTAGAGGCGCGCAGCCCGGAGATCAACCGCCTCAACGTCTTTCCGATCCCCGATTCGGATACCGGCTCCAACATGGCGCACACCATGCAGTCGGCCGTCTCCGCTTTGGCGAACCTCCCGGAGCGGGCCACGGCGGCGCAGGTGACCACCGCGCTGACCAGGGGAGCGGTGGCCGGGGCACGCGGTAACTCCGGCATGGTGCTTTCCCAGGTGCTGCGCAGCCTGGCGGAGGAGTCCGGCGATACCCTGGGCGCGCCGGAGATCACCGCCGCGCTGCACCGCGCCCTAGAACTCGTGCGCGGTGCCATCGCCCGGCCCGTGGAGGGCACCGTGCTCAGCGTGTTGCGCGCCGCCGCCGAGGCCGCCTCCCGGCACCGGGAACTACATGGGGTGGTCACCGCCGCCGCGGAGGCCGCCCACCGCGCCCTGGCCAAGACCCCGGCGCAACTCCCCGCGCTCAAGGGGGTGGTGGACGCGGGTGGGCAGGGGCTGGTGGTGCTTATCGACGCTTTGCGCGATAGCCTCACCCCGCCCACGGCCGAGCCGCACCTGGAGGTCATGTTCGCCTATCGGGGCGATAAGGACGCGCTCCGGGAGGCGCTGGAGCCGCTGGGCACCAGCCTCATCATCGCCCCGGACGGCACCGGCAGCGCCAGCGTCCACATTCACTCCCGCCGCAGCGGGGAACTCATTGAGCGGGCCTTTGGCCTGGGGGAGGTGAACAATCTGCGCCTGGAGGCCCTGCCGGAACCCCCCGAGGAGGAGGCCCCCGGGGTGATCGCCGTGGTACCCACCGGCAGCATGGAACGCCTTTTCCGGGACGCCGGGGCCGAGGTCATCTCCCCGGGCTCGCGCCCGCAGCGGGAGGCGATCGTGCTGCCCAACGGGCTCAGCGAGATCGGATCGGTGGGCGGCGCGCACGTGGTGCCCACCACCCGGCTGGTGGAGGGCATCGCGGCGTTGGCCGTGTACGACCCCGAGGTGCCGCGCGGCGAGGCCGTGCAGATCATGCGGGAGACCGTGGCGGCCATGCGCACCGCCGAGGTACACGACCCCGCAGCGCTGGCGGAGACCTGCCGCGAACTCCTGCGCCCCGGCGGGGAACTGGTCACCCTCCTGGTGCGCCCAGACGTGCACATCGACGCCCCGGGCTTAAGCGCGCAACTAGGCGTGGAACTGATGGCCTACCGCGCCGATAACCTCACCGCCGCCGTGGAAATAGGGGTGGAATAAATGCTGGGGTGGAGCGATACGCGCCCGCTTACACAGGTGCTCCCCGCCAAGGCGGCGCGCGCGCTGACCAAGCACCTCGGCGTGCACACCGTGGAGGAACTCCTCGAATATTATCCCCGCATGTACTCCCGCCACGGCTCCGGCGTGAGCGTGGAGGGGGCCGAGGACGGCGAGCACGTCACCTGCGTGGGCGAGGTGCAGAAGGTAGAGGAGAGCTATACCCGCACCGGGAAACTGCTCACCCGCGTCATGCTTAGCGACGGCACCCACACCCTCGTGGCCACCTTCTTCCAATCCCGCTGGATCAGCCAGCAGCTCACCCCCGGCACCAGGGGAATGTTCTCCGGCAAGCTGCGCTACTTCCGCGACCTTCCCCAACTACAGCACCCCACCTACGTGCTCATCGGCCCCACCGCGCGCCAAGGCACCAGCGATATGGTGGAGGTACTTGCGGAGCGCGATTACCTCCCCGTTTACCCGGCGAAAAAGAGCCTCACCTCCTGGCGGATCATGGGGGCCATAGAACACGTGCTCCACGGCCTGCCCCCGGCGCCGGAACCCCTCGACGAGGTCCCCGCCGACCTCGTGGGCTTCGACGAGGCCCTGCGCGGCATCCATCAACCTGGCCCCGAGGGGCCAGACCCGCACCGACTGCGCCTCAAATACAACGAGGCCCTGGCTCTGGCCTGCGTCATGGCGCTGCGCCGGGCCGATTCCGCCCAGCGCGAGGCCCCACCCAGCCCCCCGCACGACCACGGCCTGCAGCACACCCTGCGCGCGGCGCTTCCCTTCGACCTCACTCCCGGTCAGCACAGCGTGGTGGCGGAGATCTCCCGCGACCTCAGTGGCGCGGAACCCATGTCCCGCCTGCTCCAGGGAGAGGTGGGCTCGGGCAAAACCATCGTGGCCCTGCTGGCCATGCTTCAGGCGGTGGATAACGGCCATCAATGCGCCATGCTGGCCCCCACGGAGGTCCTGGCCACTCAGCATGCGCGCTCGCTCACGGAGACGCTCCTGCGCGCCGGGGTGGCGGCCTCGGTGGTGCTGCTCACCGGCTCCATGAACACCGCCGCGCGCAAGGAGGCGCTGTTGGCCATCGTCTCAGGTCAGGCGGACATCGTGGTGGGCACCCATGCGATCATTCAGGACACGGTGGAGTTCTTTCGGCTGGGCCTGGTGGTGGTGGATGAGCAGCACCGCTTTGGCGTGGAGCAGCGTGATCGCCTGCGGCTCAAGGGCAGCAACCCGCACCTGCTGGTGATGACGGCCACCCCGATTCCCCGCACCATCGCCATGACGGTCTTTGGCGATCTAGAGGTGTCCACCCTGCGTGAACTCCCCGGTGGCCGCCGCCCCATTCGCACCTGGGTGGTGCCGGAATCCAAGCCCGCGTGGGTGCAGCGCGCCTGGGAGCGAATCCGGGAGGAGGTGGCCGCTGGGCGGCAGGCCTACGTGGTGTGCCCCCGCATCGAGGGCGAGGGCGGCGTGATCGAGGTGGCGGGCCGAATCCTGCCGGAACTGCGCGTGGAGGTGCTGCACGGCAGGCTCCCTGCGGCGGAGAAGGATGAGGTCATGCGGCGCTTTGCGGCCGGTGAGATTGACGTGCTGGTGTCCACCACCGTGGTGGAGGTGGGCGTGGATGTGCCCAATGCCACGGTGATGATGATTATGGAGGCCGAGCGCTTTGGTATCTCCCAGCTCCACCAGCTGCGCGGCCGCGTGGGGCGCGGCGGCTTTGATTCCCTCTGCCTGCTGGCCACGGCCAGCACCCCGGAGGATAGCGGTTGGGCAAGGCTGGAGGCCGTGGCGGCAACTACGGATGGCTTCGTGCTGGCGGAGCAGGATCTGCTCCTGCGGCAGGAGGGCGACGTGCTGGGGGAGGCGCAGTCCGGCCGCAACCGCCAGATTCGGCTGCTGGATCTCTTTCACGATCAGGATTTGATCGAGCGGGTAAACCGGGACGCCGTGGCGCTGGTGGAGCGCAATCGCCCGGTGGCGGAGGCCATTGCCGCCGATATTGCCCCGGATAGCCAGGAGTTTTTGGAAAAAAGTTAGAGTGGTGGGTTATGGCACGCATTATTTCTGGGCAGGCACGGGGGAGAACCCTCAAGGTTCCCCCGCAGGGCACCCGTCCCACCTCGGATAGGGCCAAGGAGGGGCTGTTTTCCTCCCTCCAGGTGCGCTTTGGTTTTGAGGGAAAGAGAGTGGCGGATCTCTTTGCCGGCAGCGGCGCGCTGGGCCTGGAGGCCGCCTCGCGCGGGGCTGCCCAGGTGGTGCTGGTGGAATCCCACGCCCCGGCGGCCAAGATCATCAGGGAGAACGCGCTCAAGGTGGGCCACCCGGATATTCAGGTGGAGGAGGCCAAGGTCTCCACGTACCTGGCGCGCGCCCCGCGCGAGTTCTTTGACATGGTGTTGGCCGATCCCCCTTATGACCTCGCGGATGAGTCCGTGCGCGCCATGCTTGAGGCGCTCATTCCGGCTCTGGCCCCCGGCGCGGCCGTGGTGGTGGAGCGCCATAGTGCCTCCCCGGAAACGGATTGGCCCGAGGGCTTTACCCCGACGGGGCAGAAATTGAAAAAGCGCACTTATGGCATTGCGCGCATGGATATGGCCGTGTGGAGGGAAGAAGAATGAAAGCGGTATGTCCCGGTTCCTTTGATCCGATGACGATGGGCCACCTGGATATTTTCGAGCGCGCCGCCGCGCAGTTCGAGGAGGTGATCGTGCTGGTCACCGCCAATCCGCATAAAAATAGCGGCTTGTTTAGCGTGGCGGAGCGCAAGGGGCTCATCGAGGAATCGGTGGCGCACCTGGGCAACGTGCGCGTGGATCATTGGTCCGGCCTGCTGGTGGATTACACCACGGCGCATAAGGTAACGGCCCTGGTCAAAGGGCTGCGCTCCTCCTTGGACTATGAGTACGAGTTGCCGATGGCGCAGATGAACCGCAGGCTCTCCGGGGTGGACACCTTTTTCCTGCTCACCGATGAGAAGTACGGGTACGTCTCCTCCACGCTGTGCAAGGAGGTGGCCCGCTTTGGCGGGGATATTTCCGGGCTCATGCCCCCGCATGTGGTGGAGGCGGTGCGCGCCAAGTACGCTCAGCGGTGATGAGAGCGGAAAGGAGGTGGCGCTTGTCCCATGAATCCTCGTGATCGCAGCGTGTGGAAGATGAGCCCGGAGCGGCTTCAGGAGCACTTAAAGCTCAAGACCCGCGCGAGGAGAATCCCGGATAAGAAGAAGCAAGCAAATAAAAGGGCCTGCCGTAAGGCGGGCCCTTGTCCCTTTCTGGGCCCCTTATTATTTGAGCAGGGTGGACAGGAAACTCCTGGTGCGATCCTGCTGCGGATTGTCCAGCACCTGCTCGGGCGGGCCCGCCTCCACCACGGTGCCGTCGGCCATGAACACCACCTGATCGGCCACCTCGCGGGCAAAGCCCATCTCGTGCGTGACCACCATCATGGTCATACCCTGGCGGGCTAGGTCCTTCATCACGCGCAGCACCTCGCCCACCAGTTCCGGGTCGAGGGCGGAGGTGGGTTCGTCGAAAAGCATCAGCTTGGGTTCCATCGCCACGGCGCGCGCGATGGCCACGCGCTGCTGCTGCCCGCCGGAGAGTTGCGCGGGGAAGGCCTCGGCCTTGTGCGCCAGGCCCACCTGATCGAGCAGGCTGAGGGCCTTTTCCTTGGCCTCCTCGGGGTTCATGCCCTTGACGTGGACGGGGGCCTCGATGATGTTTTCTAACACCGTGCGGTGGGGAAAGAGGTTGAACTGCTGGAACACCATGCCGATCCCGGAGCGCTGGCGGGCGGCCTGGCGCTCGGTGATCTCGTAGAGCACCCCCTTGCGTTCCTCGTAGCCGATGAGTTGGCCATCCACGTAGAGCCGCCCCGCCGTGATCTTTTCCAGGTGGTTCACGCAGCGCAGCAGGGTAGATTTACCGGAGCCGGAGGGACCGATGAGGCAGGTGACGGAGCCCCGGGGGACGGTGAGGTCAATGCCCTTGAGCACGTTGAGGCGGCCAAAGGACTTCCACACCTGCTTGGCCTCGATCATGGGGGTACTCATTGCTATTTCCTCCGGGTTTCTGCTTGGTTGATCACGCTGATATTGCGGGGCAGCGCGCCCTCGGCGTCCGCGAGGGCGGCGAGTTGCCGACCGGTGAGTTCCCGGGTGGAGCCGCGCTCGTAATACTTTTCCAGGTAGTGCTGCCCGATCATCAGCAGCGAGGTGATCACCAGGTACCAGGTGGCGGCCACCATCAGCATGGGCACGGGGGCAAAGAGGGCATTGGAGATGTCGATGGAGCGGCCATAAAGTTCCTGGGTGTAGGGAATGGCCACCACCAGAGAGGTGGTTTTGAGCAGGGAGATGAACTCGTTGCCGGTGGGCGGAATGATAATCCGCATGGCCTGGGGCAGCACGGTGCGCCGCATGGTCAGCCACCAGCCCATACCCAGGGCTTTCGACGCCTCGAACTGCCCCTCCGGCACGGCCTGAATACCGGAGCGCACGATCTCCGCCATGTAGGCGGCCTCATTGAGGCCCAGGCCGATCACCGCCAGCAGGAAGGCATTGCCCAGCAGGCGTTCCAGGCTCACCTCGGCCGGGCCCACCCGAATGACCTCGTACAGCGAGCCCATGAGGCCCCAGAACACCAACTGCACGTAGATGGGGGTGCCGCGGAATATCCACAGGAAGATCCAGGCCACCGCTCCGAGCACTGGGTTGGGCGACATGCGCATGACGGCCAGTGCCACGCCGCCCACTAGCCCGATCACCATGCTGAGCACGGTGATGAGCAGGGTGTGCAGGGCAGCGGTGGCAATGCGGGTGTCAAAGAGATAAGAGCGGTAAATATCCCACCCGTAGGCCTCATTGGTGGCGGCTCCGATGACGGCCCAGGCGGCCAGCGCCAGCACGATGACGGCGGTGACCCAGCGGCCGGGGTGCTTGAGTGGCACGGCCTTGATGGGGGCGGGCTGAGAGGTGGAGTTAGGCATGATGAACCGGCTCCTCGTTGATCGTGGCCTGGGTGAGCAGGCCGTCCGTGATGTTCCACTGGCCAAGGATCTTCTGATAGTCCCCGGTGTCGATGAGGTGCTGCATGGCGGCGGCCACGGCCAGGCTCAGCTCGGAGCCCTTGGGCGTGGCAAAACCATAGGGGGCGGCAGACACCATCGGGCCGGTCTTTTCGATGCTGCCCCCGGCCTTCTCTATCGCCCAGGCCGTGACCGGGGAATCGGCGGAGAGGGCGTCCGCCCGGCCTACGACGAGCGCGGTGGCCGCGGAATCCGAGGTATCGTAAGCCAGCACCTCGATGGGCCTTTCCCCGCGCGCGATGCACTCCTCGTTCTTGGGGCGCACGTCGTCCGTCTCGGAGACGGTGGTGCGCTGTACGGCCACGGTCAGCCCGCAGGGGTGCGCGGGGTCGATGGGGTCCCCGCCGGTTTGCTGCGCCCACTGAATACCGGCGTAGAGGGTATTCACAAAGTCATAGTTTTCCCGGCGCTGCGGGGTATCGGTAAAACCGGTGGCCCCCATGTCAATGGTGCCGGCGTCCACGGCGGGCAGGATCTTGGAAAAGTCCTGCTGCACGATGCGCAGATCCAGGCCCATCACGGCGGCCACCCCGCGCGCCAGATCCATTTCCATGCCGATGATACTGCCCTGGGAATCCTTGAACTCAAAGGGCGGAAAGGGCGGGTTGGTGGCGATGATGAGCTCGCCGCGCTCCCGTATCTCCGCGGGGACTAAGGCCTCCACCTCCGGGGCGACCGGGGGCGCGATGGGCGCCCAGCCCTCGGGGGTGCCGGGTTCCTCGTTGGTCACGCAGCCGGAGAGCAGCGCCACGGCGGTGAGGAGCGCGCCGACCTTGATCATCGCGGAGGCCGATCTCATGCGGTTTTCCTCTTATCCAGGAAGAGAATCCCGGCCACGATGGCCGCTCCCAGGGCGATCGCGCCCCACACGGACGCCTCGGCACCGGGAACGGGGCCCTCCCAGGGCCACAGGGCGCGCAGGGAACCGAGCATGAGCCCGGCCATGACGGTGAGCGTCATGGTGTGGTGATCGCGCATCATCTTGTCCAGGACCTTGACAAAGGCCACCACGCCCACCAGGGCGCCCAGGGCAAAGACCACGATCACGCTCCACTCGCGGTCGCTCAACGAGCCCATGATGGGCTGGTAGAGGCCCATCGCCAGCAGCAGGAAGGAACCGGAGAGGCCGGGCAGCACGAGGGCGCACACCGCGATCATGGCAGCAAAGAAGATCACCACCAGGGAAGGATTGCTCACCGGCTCCGAGGTGAAGCCGGTGGCAAAGAAACTTAAGGCGGCGCACAGGAGAAAGACCGGGATAAGAATGGGGGCGCGGCGCTGAATCTCCGCGCGCCCGATCATGCGCAGCGGCACGCTCAGGGAGACGGCCACCATGCCCAAAAACAGGCCCTTGGCCACGCTGGGGTGGCCCTCCACAAAGGAGTGGATCACGCCGGAGAGCAGGAAGATCGCCCCCACCATGCCCACACCGATGGCGATGAGGAAGGGCCAATCGACGGCGCGGAGGGACTGGCGGGATCGGGTACGGGCGGCGTCGATAAGCGTATTGCCGGTGTGCAGGGCCTTTTCATAGATGCCCACGATGAGGGCTACGGTGCCGCCGGAGATACCCGGAACAAGCTCGGCCATGCCGATGCAGGCACCCTTGATAATATTCGTTGCCACCGCAAGGGGGGAGGGTGTCATAGGGGAGTAATTGCCTTCCTGACCTCGTTGGTCACGGTTATTGCTGCGCGGTCCGGCGCGTGGAGGCCGGGAATGGAAAATGGATAAACATGGACCCATGCATAATATCCATTGTGGGGCGTGGGGCCAATTCTTTGGCCACAAACCATAACGGGCCATTGTAGCCGTGGTGCTGGCTACAATGGCCCGAATCGCGCCGCTTGGGCCGCGCTCTGGCGGCTCAGGCGAGAGGAAGGCGGGAAGATCAGGGGAAGGGAATGAAGATCTTGCGTACGATGCGCAGCACCTTCATCACGCCCTTGACCAGCGGCTGCACGGTCTTGTACCCCTCGATGGAACCCTGCACCTGCTCCTTGAGCTTTTCCTTATCAATATCGCCCAGGGGGGACTTCTTGGCAGGCTTGGCGGGGTCCTGCTTCTCCGGGGCGGGCTTCTCGCTGGGCTCGCTCGGTGCGGTGGTCTCCGCCTCCTCGCTGGGCTTCGCGGCCTCGCTCGTGCTGGACGGCTTCTCCTTGGGCTTCTTCTCCTGCTTGGTGCACTTATCGAAGATGCTCTGCTTCTTGCCCAGGAACTCGTTCTCGCTCTTAGCGGTGCTCGGGCACTGGGCGTCATCGAATACGGTGCGGCCCTCGTCCAAGAACTGGCTGGTTTGCGCGGAGGCGGCGGGGGCAAGGGCCCCGGCGGTCAGGCTCATGGCGATGGTGGCGGCGGCGAAAGTGCGCTTCATGGGGGAGGGATCCTCTCGGCGGGACGGGGCCAGAATACGCCGATAAGAGTAGGGGGTTTGCGGGAATATGCAACCGGATACCCCCAAATGGGTTTCTCCCTTTGGGCATGGGGGAGGGTACTTTGGTGGATTTTGGTGGGGAGGGGAAGCGGACGACGGCCGTTCTGAGTGGTGGGGTCTTGTCCGTGGGGGTATGGCGCACCCTGAAAGGGGAAAGCACCTAGCGCGAGCTCGTAGATTCGCGCGCCAGGTGCTTGCCCGATCAGTAGCCAACATAATCTTGAACGCTGTTCGGGATTGGATCGACCGGCTATCTGATTAGCCTCACGAAGAGCCTCACTTGGATTGGGCCCCGGGTGGGGCTCTTCGCCTTTATATTGCGACAGTCTGGGGTGGCTGTCACTGTCTAGTATCCCGGTGAGGAGTGAATGGAGCAATCCTGATACGAGTGTGAGATGGGTGTGGGCAGTGTCCCGGATGGGGTAGGGCGCGCGGGCCTGGGGTGGCGCGGCAATGTGACTACGATGTGACTGCAAGCGTGACAGTTTTGCTGTATCCATCCTGTGGGCAGAAGATGAGAAAGCCCCAGGCTATCGGGTGGTTTCCCGGTGAGATCCTGGGGTGAAAAATGTGCCCCCGGTGAGACTCGAACTCACACTGAACGGGTTTTGAATCCGTTGCCTCTGCCAATTGGGCTACGGGGGCGCTCGCCTGAGTAATCCTAGACCACCGCGCCTGTGCGAAGGAAATCGCGTGCCGCCCGGCCCGCCTCCCACGCGCGCCTCTACACTCGTGGGCATGTCCCAACGCCTCTTGCTGATCGACGGCCACTCGATGGCCTTCCGTGCCTTTTATGCCCTCCCGGTGGAGAAGTTCTCCACCGCGGGTGGCCAGCACACCAACGCCGTGTATGGCTTTTTGTCCATGCTGGCCAACCTGGTTAAGGAGGAGCAGCCCACGCACCTGGGCGTGGCTTTCGACGTCGGGCGTTCCACGTTCCGCACGGAGATGTTCCCGGAGTATAAGGCGCAGCGTGAGTCCGCCCCGGAGGCGTTTAGGGGGCAGGTGGCCCTGATTCAAAAGGTGCTCAATACCTTGGGTATTGTCACCATGACCAAGAAGAATTATGAGGCCGATGACATCATCGCCACCCTGGTCACAGCCACCCCGGAGGGCTTTGATACCCGCATCGTTACCGGGGATCGGGATTATTACCAGTTGGTCACGGATTCGGTGACGGTGCTGTATCCGCGCAAGGGCGTTTCCGAGTTGGATCGCTTTAGCCCCCAGGCCATCGAGGATAAATACGGCCTGACCCCGGAGCAGTACCCCGATTTTGCGGCCCTGCGGGGCGATCCTTCTGATAATCTGCCCAATATCCCCGGCGTGGGGGAAAAGACGGCGCAGAAGTGGATACGCGAGTACGGCACTCTGGCTAATCTGCTGGAACACGCGGACGAGATTAAGGGCAAGGCCGGTAATAACTTCCGGGAGCGCCTGGATCAGGTGCGCATGAACCGGGAATTAACGCAGATGGTGCGTGATGTTTCCCTGGACGTTACGGTGGAGCAGTTGCAGTTAAACCCGGTGGACGTGACGCGCGCGGTGGAGATCTTCGATGAATTGGAGTTCGGCGCGCAATTGCGCGGTCGGGTGCTGGCGGCCCTGCCCACGAAGGGCGGCGAGCCGGTGCCGCAGGACGATACCCCCCAGGTCACCCTGGTTGCGGCGGGAGTGGAATGGCTGAGTGAGCGCTCGGGTGTGGCCCTGGCCTTTGACGGGGAGGAAAACCTCGCCTGCGTGAGCCCGGAGTATGAGGCGATTGCGCTGGATCTCGCGGAATTGTCCCCGGAGCAGGAAAGTGCCCTGGCGAGGTGGCTGGATTCCGATTCCGCCAAGTATGTTCACGGCGTCAAGGAGATCACGCGGCAGTTGCATGAGCGCGGTTTCCGCCTGCGCGGCGTGGTGCATGACACCCTCCTGGCGGCGTACCTGCTGCGGCCGGGCCAGCGCACCTATGCCCTCGATGAGATCTATCAGCGCCATGCCAAGCGCAGCCTGGAGGAGGGGCCGGTGAATGCGGCCCTGGCGGTGCTGGAATTGGCGGCACTCCTTACCGAGGAATTGCAGGATATTCAGGGCTACGAGTTGTATGCGGATTTGGAGGTGCCGCTCACCGGCATTTTGGAGCGCATGGAGCGCGCGGGTGTGGCCGTGGATACCGCCACGCTCAATGAGCAGCTCGCGGATTTTGTGGAGCAGGTGGACGCGGAGGTGGCCGCCGCTCGGGAATTGGCGGGGGACCCTGAGTTAAATCTTTCCAGCCCCAAGCAATTGCAGGTGGTGCTCTTTGACACCCTGGGCCTGCCCAAGACCAAAAAGACCAAGACGGGCTATTCCACCGCCGCCAAGGAAATCGAGCAACTTGCCGTCAATCACCCGCATGCCTTCTTAGATCATTTGCTGGCGCACCGCGAGTATCAAAAGCTCAAGACCACCCTGGAGGGTCTGATTAAGGCGGTGGAATCGGATGGCAGGATTCACACCACCTTTAATCAAACGGTGGCCTCCACGGGCAGGCTCAGTTCCACGGATCCGAACCTGCAAAATATCCCGGTGCGCACGGACGCCGGGCGCAAGATTCGCTCCGCGTTTAGGGTGGGCGAGGGCTATGAGACGCTTCTCACTGCCGATTACTCGCAGATTGAAATGCGCGTGATGGCGCACCTTTCCCAGGATCCCGGCCTGATCGAGGCCTATAGCAAGGGGGAGGATCTGCATAATTACGTGGGTTCCAAGGTCTTTGATGTGCCCATCGACGGCGTGACGCCGGAACTGCGGCGCAGGGTCAAGGCCATGTCCTACGGCCTGGTCTATGGGTTGTCCGCCTACGGCCTTTCCCAGCAATTGGGTATTCCGGCGGGGGAGGCCAAGCGGATCATGGAGGCGTATTTTGAGCGCTTTGGCGGGGTGAAGCGCTACCTTGACGAGGTGGTGGAGCAGGCCCGCCGCGATGGTTATACCTCTACGCTGTTTGGGCGGCGTCGATACCTGCCGGAGTTGTCCTCCACCAACCGGGTGGCGCGGGAAAACGCCGAGCGCGCGGCGCTGAACGCGCCGATTCAGGGCACGGCGGCGGACATTATCAAGGTGGCCATGATCCGGGTGGATCGCTCCCTGGCGCAGGCGGGCGTGGCCTCGCGGGTGTTGCTGCAAGTACACGATGAATTGGTGGTGGAGGTGGCCCCCGGGGAACTCGATCAGGTGCGCGAGATCGTGGAGCGGGAGATGGGCCGGGCCATCAACCTGCGGGTGCCGCTGGAGGTCTCGGTGGGAGTGGGGCAGAACTGGGAGGAGGCGGCGCACTAGCGCTGTTTGATTGTTCTGTGCTATGGCGGTATGGTGGCAAGAGCGTGTCTAAGTTCTGGCGTGTGCTCGTCGTGATAGGAGGGCGGGAACATGCCGGATACGGGATTAAAAGTGCGTCTTTTAAGAGACATGCGCACCTGTCCGCTTTCTAGTTCCTATCTTACTTTCGGAGCACAAGAACATATGCCCAACACCAACGTCCCTCAGGTAGCCATCAACGACATTGGCTCTGCTGAGGATTTCCTCGCCGCGGTCGATCAGACCATCAAGTACTTCAACGATGGCGACATCGTGGAAGGCACCGTGGTGAAGGTCGATCACGATGAGGTCCTGCTTGACATCGGATACAAGACCGAGGGCGTCATTCCCTCGCGCGAGCTGTCCATCAAGCACGACGTCGATCCCGATGAGGTCGTGCAGATCGGCGATGAGATCGACGCCCTGGTCCTCACCAAGGAGGACAAGGAAGGTCGCCTGATCCTGTCCAAGAAGCGCGCCCAGTACGAGCGCGCCTGGGGCACCATCGAGCAGCTCAAGGAGAACGACGAGCCGGTTACCGGTACCGTCATCGAGGTCGTCAAGGGTGGCCTCATCCTGGACATCGGCCTGCGTGGCTTCCTGCCCGCCTCCCTGGTGGAGATGCGCCGCGTGCGCGACCTGGAGCCCTACATCGGCAGCGAGATCGAGGCCAAGATCATCGAGCTGGACAAGCACCGCAACAACGTGGTGCTCTCCCGCCGCGCTTGGCTGGAGCAGACCCAGTCCGAGGTTCGCTCCGAGTTCCTGCACCAGCTCCAGAAGGGCCAGGTGCGCAAGGGTGTGGTGTCCTCCATCGTCAATTTCGGTGCCTTCGTGGACCTTGGCGGTGTAGACGGCCTGGTGCACGTCTCCGAGCTGTCCTGGAAGCACATCGATCACCCCTCCGAGGTGGTCACGGTGGGCGACGAGGTCACCGTCGAGGTGCTGGACGTGGATCTGGACCGCGAGCGCGTGTCCCTCTCCCTCAAGGCCACCCAGGAAGATCCGTGGCGCGTGTTCGCCCGAACCCACGCCGTGGGCCAGATTGTCCCCGGCAAGGTCACCAAGCTGGTGCCCTTCGGTGCTTTCGTCCGCGTGGACGAGGGGATCGAGGGCCTGGTGCACATCTCCGAGCTGGCCCAGCGCCACGTGGACGTGCCCGACCAGGTGGTCAATGTGGGCGAGGAGGCGATGGTCAAGGTCATCGACATCGACCTGGAGCGTCGTCGTATTTCCCTCTCGCTCAAGCAGGCGGACGAGGACTTCACCGAGGACTTCGATCCCTCGAAGTACGGTATGGCCGACTCCTACGACGAGCAGGGCAACTACATCTTCCCCGAGGGCTTCGACCCGGAGACCAACGAGTGGCTTGAGGGCTACGACGAGCAGCGTCAGGCCTGGGAGGCCCGCTACGCCGAGTCCGAGCGCCGCTTCCAGCTGCACTCCGCGCAGATCGAGCGTCACCGCGCCGCTGCCGCCGAGGCCGCCGAGCAGGATGCCACCAACTACTCCTCCGAGTCCCAGGACGCAGCTCCGGCGTCCCAGGACGCCGAGGCCGGTTCCCTGGCTTCCGATGAGCAGCTCGCCGCCCTGCGCGAGAAGCTCGCTGGCAACTAAGGCTCGCTGAGCCGCGCTCAAGCGCGGTTCCAGTGCCGTTGCCGCCCCTGAAACCGCCCGGTTATTACCGGGCGGTTTTGCTATGCGCTCAATCAAACGTTCTATGATGTGGACATACTTGTGTCGTTTTGTGGAAAGGTGACCACCTTATGTCCTCGAATACGGCGACGACGTCCCAGCGCATCATCACGGAAATCGGTGGTGCCGCGAACGTCTCGTCTCTCACGCACTGCGCCACGCGCCTGCGCTTCCAATTGCACGATCAAAGCCGGGTGAACGTGGCCGCCCTGGAAAAGGACCCCGCCGTGCTCGGCGTGGTCAAGCAGGGCAGCACCGGCCTCCAGGTCATCATGGGGGGAGGCGTGGCGGATTATTACGCGGAGATCATGCGCGACCCCGCGATGGCCACCCTGGGGGATAGCGAGGGCAAGAAGCCCGCCGCCAAGGAATACGGGGGAGTGCGCGGCAAGTATTCCTGGATTGACTATAGCTTTGAATTTCTCTCGGACACCTTCCGCCCCGTGCTGTGGGCGCTGCTAGGAGCCTCGCTGATCATCACCATGCTGGTGCTGGCGGATAATGCCCTGGGTTGGCAGGACTTCCGCGCTCCCATGAGTGAGCAGCCGCCCACCTATCAGTTCCTGCATGCCATGTGGCGCTCGGTGTTCTACTTCCTGCCGATCATGGTGGGGGCCACGGCGGCCCGCAAGCTGGGGGCCAATGAGTGGGTGGGCGCGGCGATCCCCGCGGCCCTGTTCACCCCGGAGTTC
Organism: Corynebacterium sp. 21KM1197; assembly: GCF_033783015.1. Taxonomy (NCBI): domain Bacteria; kingdom Bacillati; phylum Actinomycetota; class Actinomycetes; order Mycobacteriales; family Corynebacteriaceae; genus Corynebacterium; species Corynebacterium sp. 21KM1197. Next base: position 1,043,525 of record NZ_CP123907.1, read on the forward strand.
ATGGGGCTCAAGGACGTGGCCCGGGAGATCCCCACCGCCGTGGAGGGAGCCGTTCAGTACCAGGTGGACGTGTTCGGCCTGCCCATGACCATCCAGGATTATGGCGGACAGGTATTCCCGCCGTTGCTGGCGGCCATCGCGCTGTTCTTTGTGGAAAAGGGGTTGAAGAAGATCATCCCGGCCGCCGTGCAGATGGTGTTCGTGCCCTTCATCTCCCTGCTGGTTCTCATTCCCGCCACGGCCTTCATCATGGGCCCGGTGGGCATTGGCCTGGGCAACGCGATCGCCCAGGGTCTGTTCTGGCTCAACGATCTCTCCTCGTTCATTCTGGCGGTGGTGATCCCGCTGCTGTATCCCTTCCTGGTGCCGCTGGGCCTGCACTGGCCGCTCAACGCCATCATGATTGTGAACATCAACACCCTGGGCTATGACTTCATCCAGGGTCCGATGGGCGCGTGGAACTTCGCCTGCTTCGGCGTGATCACCGGCGTGCTGATCCTCTCGATCAAGGAGCGCAACAAGCCCATGCGCCAGGTCTCCGCCGGTGGCATGTTCGCCGGCCTGCTGGGCGGTATCTCGGAGCCAAGCCTGTACGGCGTGCTGCTGCGCTTCCGCAAGTCCTACTGGCGCCTGCTGCCGGGCTGCCTCGTGGGCGGCATCATCGTGGGCATCTTCAACGTCAAGGCCTACGCCTTTGTGTTCACCTCCCTGCTCACCATCTCCGCGATGGATCCGATGCCGGGATACGCGCTGGGAATCGGCGCGGCCTTCATCACGTCCCTGCTGCTTACCCTGGCCCTGGATTACCGCACCAAGCAGGAGCGCGAGGACATGCGCGCCCAGATCGCCGCGGAACTCGACGCCGCCAATGCCGCCGAGGAGGAGCGCATCGCCGCGGTGACCCCGCAGGCGCAGGGGGCGTCGATAAGCGTTGCCGCACCGCTGGCGGGGCGCGTGCTTCCGCTTGGCGACGTCCCGGACGCCGCCTTTGCCGCCGGTGCGGTGGGGCAGGGCGTGGCGATCGACCCCACGGGGGATACGGTGGTGGCCCCGGCGGACGCGAAGGTCATGGCGGCCTTCCCCACGGGCCACGCCATTGGCCTGAAGCTGGACGGGGGCGCGCAGGTGCTCATTCACATTGGCGTGGACACCGTGAACATGGAAGGCAAGGGCTTTGAGCTGCTGGTGGCCAAGGGCGATCGGGTGAGCGCCGGGCAGCCGCTGGTACGCTTTGATCGAGCGGCCATCGAGGCCGCGGGGTATAGCCCGATCACCCCGGTGCTGGTGACCAACCACAAGAAGTTCGGCGCGGTAGAGGCGCGGCAGTCCGGCGGCGATGTGCAGCCCGGTGCGGAACTGCTGGTGGTTATGCCCAAGGAAGCAGAGACGGCGGGGACGGTATAGGCGATGAAGAAGGTGGGACTCACCGGGGGCATCGGTAGCGGAAAGTCCACGGTGGCGGCGCTTTTGTCCAAGGCGGGTTTTCCGGTGGTGGACGCGGATCAGATCGCGCGCGACATCGTGGAGCCCGGCCAACCGGCCCTGAACGCGTTGGCCGAGGCCTTTGGGCAGGATATTCTCCACCCCGATGGGTCCCTGCACCGCGCGGCGCTGGCGCAGCGGGCCTTCGCGGACTCCCAGCACACGGAACTGCTTAATTCCATCATGCACCCGCGCATCGAGGCGGAAACCGCCCGGCGTTTCGACGCCGCCGAGCGTGCCGGGGAGTCGGTGGTGATCTACGATATGCCGCTGTTGGTGGACAAGGGCCTGCACCGAGGCATGGATCTGACCGTGGTGGTGGACGTGGCGCCGGATACCCGTGTGGAGCGCCTGCGTGGCCGGGGCCTCACGGAGGAGGACGCGCGCCGCCGCATGGCCGCGCAGATCGACGACGCCGCGCGCCGTGACGCCGCCGATGTGCTGCTGGATAATAACGGCACGCTGGCGGAATTGGAGGAGCAGGTGGCGGCTCTGGTGGCGAGGTTATCCGCCCTGAGTTAGCGGTGCCGGGGGTAGCATTGCGGGCATGGCTTTTGCTGCTGAACACCCCGTCCTGTCCCACACCGAGTTTCGCCCCGTGGGCGATATTGAGCGTTCGGATAAGCCCTTTGAGGTGGTATCCGAATACCAGCCCGCGGGCGATCAGCCCACCGCGATTAAGGAACTCGATGAGCGCCTGCGCAAGGGGGAGCGCGACGTGGTGCTCATGGGTGCCACGGGCACGGGTAAGTCTGCCACGGCGGCCTGGCTCATTGAAAAGCAGCAGCGCCCCACCCTGGTGATGGCGCCGAATAAGACGCTGGCCGCGCAGTTGGCCAATGAGTTGCGCCAATTACTGCCCAATAACGCGGTGGAATACTTTGTGAGTTATTACGATTACTATCAGCCGGAGGCGTATATCGCGCAGACGGATACGTATATTGAAAAGGATTCCTCTATTAACGAGGACGTGGAGCGCCTGCGCCACCGCGCCACCTCCTCTCTGCTCTCCCGCCGCGACGTGGTGGTGGTTTCCTCCGTGTCCTGCATCTACGGCCTGGGCACCCCGCAGTCCTATTTGGATCGCTCCGCCGTGCTCAAGGTGGGCGAGGAGATCGAGCGGGATCGCTTTCTGCGCCTCCTGGTGGATATTCAGTATGACCGCAATGACGTAGCCCTGGCGCGCGGTTCCTTCCGTGTGAAGGGCGATACCGTGGACATCATTCCGGCCTATGAGGAGGTGGCCGTGCGGGTGGAGTTCTTTGGCGACGAGGTGGATTCCCTGTATTACATCCACCCGGTGACGGGCGAGGAACTCCGCCGCGTGGATCAACTGCGAATCTTCCCCGCCACGCATTACGTGGCGGGTCCGGAGCGCATGGAAAAGGCCGTCTCGGAGATCAAGATCGAGCTTTCGGAGCGCCTGGCGGATCTGGAAAATCGCGGCAAACTCCTCGAGGCCCAGCGCCTGCGCATGCGCACGGAGTATGACCTGGAAATGATCGAGCAGGTGGGTTTCTGCTCTGGCATTGAGAATTATTCGCGCCACATCGATGGCCGTGAGGCCGGTTCCGCCCCGGCCACGCTCATCGATTACTTCCCGGAGGACTTCCTCACCATCATCGATGAGTCCCACGTGACCGTGCCGCAGATCGGCGGCATGTACGAGGGCGATATGTCGCGCAAGCGTAACCTTGTGGAGTTTGGTTTTCGTCTGCCCTCGGCGGTGGATAATCGCCCCCTGACCTTTGATGAGTTCGAGGACCGGGTGGGGCAGACGGTCTACCTTTCCGCCACCCCCGGCGATTATGAGATGGCGGCATCCGGGGGGGAGTTCGTGGAGCAGGTGATTCGCCCCACCGGCCTGGTGGACCCGACTATCGACGTCCGCCCCACCCGGGGGCAGATTGATGACCTCATGGAGGAGATCCGCACCCGCACCCGTAAGGACGAGCGCGTGCTGGTGACCACCCTGACCAAGAAGATGGCCGAGGATCTCACGGATTACTTCCTGGAAAACGGTATTCGGGTGCGGTACCTGCATTCCGATATTGATACCTTGCAGCGCGTGGAATTGCTGCGCCAATTGCGCCTGGGCGAATATGACGTTCTGGTGGGCATTAACCTCCTGCGCGAGGGCCTGGATTTGCCGGAGGTCTCCCTGGTGGCCATCTTGGACGCGGATAAGGAGGGCTTCCTGCGCTCCGAGCGTTCCCTGATCCAGACTATCGGGCGCGCCGCCCGTAACGTCTCCGGCGCGGTGATCATGTACGCGGATTCCGTGACGGATTCCATGCAGTACGCCCTCGATGAGACGGAGCGCCGCCGCGCCAAGCAGATCGCTTACAACAAGGAACACGGCATTGATCCGCAGCCCCTGCGCAAGAAGATCGCGGACATCCTGGATCAGGTGTACGAGCGCGAGGAGGGCGATGGTGGCTCCGCAGCCACGGTGGAGCGCCCGCGCACCAAGGACATGCCCGCCCAGGAAGTGCAGAAACTCATCGATGACCTCACCGCACAGATGGGCGCGGCGGCTAGGGAGTTAAAGTTTGAGTTGGCCGGGCGGCTGCGCGATGAGATCGCGGACCTGAAAAAGGAGTTGCGTGGTATCAAAGAAATGGGAATGTAATCCTCAAGCAAGGATGTGAGTGAAGCAGCATGGTTAGTTACACCACCGTGGCAGCGGGCACGGACGGCTCGGAGACCGCCCTCGTGGCCGTGCGCAAGGCGGCCAGCCTGGCCCGCGTGTACGAGGCAAAACTGGTGCTCATCTGCGCGTACTACGAGGCCTCCGGCTCGGTTTTGAACTCCCCGGGTTCTGAGGCCACCTCGGTGCCCGTGGTCAGCGAGCAGCGCGCGGACGAGTACCTGGAGGAGGCGCGCGCCGTGGCCGAGGAGGAGGGCGCGCGGGACATCGAGGTGTTCAAGACCTCCGGCGCGCCCATCGTGGCGCTCACCGAGGCCGCCAAGGAGAAGGAGGCGGACCTGCTGGTGCTGGGTAACAAGGGCATGCACAGCCTCTCCGGGAGGATCTTTGGCAATATCCCCACCGGCGTGGCCCGGAAGTCCCCGGTGGACGTGATGATCGTCAATACCGAGCAGGCGTAAGCTAGACCCCGAGTGACATCGAACGTGAGGGAAGGTTCATGAGCGAGAATTACCAGAAGATCGTGGTGGGTACGGATGGCTCCAAGTCCTCCATGCTGGCCGTGGAGCGCGCCGCCAAGATCGCGGCGGCTTTCGACGCCACGCTGATCATCGGCTGCGCCTACTACGAGAACAAGGAAGAAGCCTCGCAGACGCTGCGCCAGGATTCCGTGACCATTCTGGGTGATGACCCCGCCCAGAAGAACCTGGACGCCGCCGCAAAGTATGCCCGCGAGACCGGCGCGCAGAAGGTAGAGACGGCCATTCGCCGGGGTACCCCGGTGCAGGCTCTCATGGAGATCGTCAATGAGCACCACGCCGATCTGCTCATCGTGGGCAACCGTGGCATTAACTCGCTCACCGGCCGCCTCCTGGGTTCCGTTCCGGCGGACGTGGCCCGCCAGTCCGATTGCGACGTGATGATCGTGCACACCGTGAACTAAACCGTGGGATCTTCTCCCACGATGGTGAGCGTCTGGGTGGCCCTGGTGATGGCCACGTAGAGGTTCTGCCATCCCTGGGGGGAAGCGTCCACAATGGCCTGGGGATTGACCACCACCACGTGGTCATACTCCAGGCCTTTGCTTTCTGATACGTTCTCCGGGGTAATCACGACCCAGGAGCGGCCGTCCTCGGGGCGTTCGGGCACCTCTGCGGTGTGGCGTACCGGGAACCCGGATTCCCGGATCGCCGTGGCGGGGGTGGCCTCTGGGGCAATGCGGCGCAGCACCCGGGCGGCCACCTCCATGATCTCCACGGGGGTGCGGTAATTCACGCTGAGGCCGTGGTGGCGGAAGCGTCCGCCCACAAAGGGCTCCAGGGTTTCCGCCCAGGAGTCCACCCCGGCGGGGGAGCCGGTTTGGGCGATGTCGCCCACCAGCGTCATCCACCGCGAGGGGCAGCGGCGGAATACCATGCGCCATTCCATCGGGGTGAGTTCCTGGGCCTCGTCCACGATCACGTGGCCAAAGGCCCATTGGCGGTCGGCCGCCGCGCGCTGGGCGGTGGTGCGCACGTCGCGTTCCTCCTGGCGGGAGGCCAGGGTCTCGGCGTCGATCACGTCGTAGGCGCCCAGGTATTCCGCCTCAAAGACCTCATCGTTATCGGTCACCGCGGAGCCCTGAAGAATATCCAGGGCCTCCTGGGCCTCCTCGATGCGCTGCTGCTGCGCCTCGTCGGTGCTCTCCACCGGGGCTTGCCCGAGTCGGTGGGCGAGTTCGTCGAGGAGGGCGGCGTCGGAGGGTGCCCAGCCAGGTTCCGCGCGCAGGAGCGCGGCGCGGGTTTCCTCGTCGTAGTCGCGGGCCACGCGCGCGATGGTCTCGGCGGAATCGAGGAGGCCGCCCAGCACGCCCTCCGGGGTGAGCACCGGCCAGAACTCGTCGATGAGCCGGGCCACGCCGGGTTCCTCGGTGAGGTCATCGTGGAGTTGATCCACGTCCGCGCGGGAGAGCAGGTTGCTCCCGCCCAGGGGGTCGGCTCCGATGCGCTGCGCCATCTGCTGCGCGAGTTGTTCGATGAGGTGCTCGCGGAAGATCGCGCGGGCCTCGTTATGGGGGCGTCGGGAGCGGCGGGCGCGTGTGCGGGACTTCTTTACCATCGCCGGGGTGACGTCGAGCAGTAGGGAATCGATCCGCAGTTCCACCGTGGATTCGGGGAGGCGCTGATGATCCTTGATGGCTTCTGCGAGGATCACGGCCATTTCCTCCGAGCCCTTGATCTCCTGGGAAAGGGCGTCCTCGGTGCGGGTGGGGATCACGCCGGGATAGAGTTCGCTCACGGTGGAGAGCACCACGCCAGTCTCGCCCAGCTCGGGCAGCACGTGGGAGATGTAATCCAAAAAGGCGCGGTTGGGGCCTACGATGAGCACGCCGGTGCGCGCCAGATGCTCGCGCCAGGTGTAGAGGAGGTAGGCCACTCGGTGCAGCGCCACGGCGGTTTTCCCGGTGCCGGGCCCGCCCTCCACCACGAGCACTCCACGGGTGTCATCGCGGATAATGCGGTCCTGTTCCCGCTGAATGGTCTCCACGATATTGCGCATTTTTCCGGTGCGGGCGCGTTGCATGGCGTGCAGCAGGGCGGCCTCACCCGCCACGCCGTCGCGGGTTTCCTGCGCCCGGTTCGCCTCACTCGCCCCGTCCGCCCCGCCTGCCTCGCCGTGCAGGCGCTCGTCATCGACGGCCACCACCTCGCGGCCCTTGGTGCGGATATGGCGGCGCAGGTGAACCCCCTCGGGGTGGGCGGTGGTGGCGAGGTAAAAGGGGCGGGCCATCGGGGCGCGCCAGTCGAGCAGCAGGGTGCGGTAGTGATCGTCCCGATCGTCGAGGCCCATGCGGCCGATATAGCGGCGATCCATGCCGGGGCCGATGGGATTGTCCCCCTCGCCCTCGATGTCGATGCGCCCAAAGACCAGGCCCATCTGGGCCAGGTTGAGGCGGTCTATCTTGGCGTTGAGCGAGTGATATTCGGTCTCGCGCTGAACCAGGGCCTCCGCCTTGGGGTGGGCGGGGTCAATATTGAGTGCGATGTCCCGCAGGCGTTGTTGGGCCTGGGCCACCTCGGCGTCGAGGCGCGCGAACAGCATGTCCACGTACTGCTGCTCGCGGCGGATCTCTTCGCTTTCGTGCACGCGTGTCCTCCTTGCTCGGTGATGGAACCGTCAAGGGTACACCGGGCGCGCGGGGCGGCTTAAAACTCGAAGTTCTTGAGCTTCTTCTGCGCCTTCTTCAGGGCCTTGGTGGCGCGCTTTTGGAACTTAGCGGCCTTCTTGCTGTTGGCGGCGGCCTCGGCCTTGTCCTGCGCCTTGGCGGCGGCCTTCACCACCTTCTTCTTGGCGGCCTCGGCGTTCTCCCGCGCGGTGGCCAGCCAATCGTCCTTGTTCTCCTCCACGTACTCCTTGAGCGCGGAGCCGCTCTCGTTGGCGGAGGTGGTGGCGGACTTCACGGCCTCGGAGGCGCGGTAGGTCAGGCCGGGCTTGCCACCGTTATCCAGGCTGGTGATACCCAGCCCGCCGAGCAGCGCCACGTCGGTGAGGAAGCCCTTGCGGCGGGCGTTCTTCTCCTGGGGATCCTGGGTCTCCCAGAAGGCGTGGCGACCCACGATGGTGGGCATGGCCAACAGAGCCAGGGTGGTGGCCGAGAGGCGGGGGAGCTTGCCCAGGGCCAGGAGGGAACCGGCACCCACCTTGGCGCCGCCCACGGCGCGGGCCACCAGCTCGGGGTCCTGGGGCACCTGGCGCGCGTACTTGCGCGGCAGCAGGGACCGGGTGCGGTTGAGCACGGATTCGGTGGCCTCCACGTGCTTCGCGGTGTTCATCAGGGTATCGGCGCCATCAGCGATGTACACCGAGGCCAGGGCGGGGCGGGCGAGTTTACGAATCATGGCACGCACTCCTTATGTTTCATATGCGATAGGTACAAACAGTCAGTCTAGCGCTTCGCTTACCAGCGGCGTTCCCACCACACGGCAAGGTGCGGGCGTTCCTCGCCCAGGGTGGTGGCCGCGCCGTGGCCGGGGTGTACCAGGGTGCTATCCGGGTAGACGTCAAAGATCCTGGTGGTGACGTCCTTGTAGAGCCGGGCAAAGTCGCTTTCCGACGTCGTCTTGCCCAGCCCACCGGGGAAGAGGCTATCGCCCACGAAGAGGTGGGTGATCCCGCCGAACTCGGCGGAGACGGCCGCGCCGCCGGGAGTGTGGCCGCGCAGGATAAGCACGGGAAGATCGTGCCCGGCGTGCGAGATCACGTCGCCGTGATGCAGTTCCACGTCCACCGGGCGAGGCAACGCGGGGGCGTCGAGGAAGGGGGCGTAATGGGTGGCTCCCGTGGCGTCGAGCACCTCCGCCAGGGCGCGGGTGTGATCCCGGTGCCGGTGGGTGCTGAGCACCTTGGTGATGGTGACCCCGGCCTCCTCCGCCATGCGCAGGATCGCCGGGGCGTTAGCGGCGGCGTCGATAAGCAGCCCCTCGCCCTCGGCGGAGAGCAGGTAGCAGTTGTTGTCCATGTCGGACACGGAGATGTGGTGCAGTTGTAATTCGCTCATGCCTGTTAAGCGTATATGGTGCTGGCGCTTCCGAGCGTATCGTTGGTATGTTCGAGTCTTGTTACTGCAATGGTGGAAGGGATGGAACACGCTGTGGCTGATCGCCTGGTAGTGCGGGGTGCGCGCGAACACAATCTCAAGGGCGTGGACGTGGATCTACCCAGGGAGGCGATGGTGGTTTTCACCGGGCTCTCCGGCTCGGGGAAGTCCTCCCTTGCCTTTGACACGATCTTTGCAGAGGGGCAGCGCAGGTACATTGAGTCCCTGTCCAGCTATGCCCGCATGTTCCTGGGGCAGATGGATAAGCCGGACGTGGACTTCATCGAGGGCCTTTCCCCGGCGGTGTCCATCGATCAAAAGTCCACCAACCGCAACCCGCGCTCCACGGTGGGCACCATCACGGAAATCTACGATTACCTGCGCCTGCTGTTCTCCCGCGCGGGCACGGCGCACTGTCCCACGTGCGACGCCCCCATTCAGCGCCAGACCCCGCAGCAGATCGTGGATCAGATTCTGGCCCTGGAGGAGGGGCTTAAGTTTCAGGTTCTGGCCCCGGTGATGCGGCGGCGCAAGGGGGAGTTCGTGGACCTCTTTGAGGACATCGCCGCCCAGGGCTATTCCCGCGTGCGGGTGGACGGGGAGGTCTATCCGCTGAGCGATCCGCCCAAGCTGAAAAAGCAGATCAAGCACGATATTGACGTGGTGGTGGATCGCTTGCAGGTCAAGGCCTCGCAGAAGCAGCGCCTCACCGAGTCCGTGGAGACCGCCCTGGGCCTGGCCGAGGGCGTGGTGGCGATGGAGTTTGTGAGCCTGCCGGAGGACGATCCCCAGCGGGTGCGCCGATTCTCGGAAAAACTCGCCTGCCCCAACGGGCACGCCCTGCACGTGGAGGAACTGGAGCCCCGCGCCTTTTCCTTCAACAGCCCCTTCGGCGCCTGCCCGGAGTGTGATGGCCTGGGCACCACCATCGAGATCGACGAGGATCTGTTGATCCCCGATCCCGAGGCCCCCGTGGATCAGGCCGTGCAGCCCTGGCACACCAGCCCCAACCACAAGTACTTTGAAAAACTCGTGGCGGGTCTGGCCGGGACGATGGGCTTCCACCCCAAGGACCCCTATTCCGCCCTCACCAAGGAACAGCGTACCGCGCTCGTCCACGGCACCGAGACCGAGGTGACAGTGCGGTATAAGAACCGCTACGGCCGCGTGCGCCAGTGGACGGCACCCTTTGAGGGCGTGGTGGGCTACCTCAAGCGCAAGATGGATCAGGCGGAGACGGAAAACCAAAAGGAACGCCTCCTGGCCTATACCCGGGAGATCGCCTGCCCGGCCTGCAAGGGCACCCGCCTGCGCCCGGAGATCCTGGCGGTGCGCCTGGCCTCTCAGTCCGGGGAACTTTCCATTGCCGGGCTCACGGAACTGAGCATCGAGGAGGCCTTTACGTTCCTGGACACCCTGGTGCTGGGTAAGCGCGAGGAGATGATCGCCGGGGCGGTGCTCAAGGAGATTCAGGCCCGGCTGCGCTTCCTGCTGGACGTGGGCCTCAATTACCTCACGCTCAACCGTTCCGCGGGCACGCTCTCTGGCGGCGAGGCCCAGCGCATCCGCCTGGCCACCCAGATCGGCTCCGGGCTGGCCGGGGTGCTCTACGTCCTCGATGAGCCCTCCATCGGCCTGCACCAGCGGGATAACCAGCGGTTGATCGGCACCCTGGAACGGCTGCGCGACCTGGGCAACACCCTGATCGTGGTGGAGCACGACGAGGATACGATCCGCGCGGCGGACTGGCTGGTGGACGTGGGCCCGCGCGCGGGCGAATACGGCGGCGAGGTGGTCTACCAGGGCACCCCCGAGGGAGTCTTAGAATCCGAGGAATCGCTCACCGGCGCGTACCTTTCCGGCCGCCGCGCGATTGGGGTGCCGGAGCAACGCCGGGCCATTGATCGCTCCCGCATGCTCAAGGTGGTGGGAGCGCGGGAGAATAACCTCAAGGGAATCAACGTGGAGATTCCCCTGGGGGTGCTGGCCTGCGTGACGGGCGTATCCGGTTCCGGCAAGTCCACCCTGGTCAATCAGATCCTGGCCAAGGTGCTGGCCAATGAACTCAACCGTGCCCGCCAGGTGCCGGGCCGGGCGCGCCGCGTGGAGGGGCTGGAGCACTTGGACAAGTTGGTGCAGGTGGATCAATCGCCCATCGGGCGCACTCCGCGCTCGAACCCGGCCACCTACACCGGGGTATTCGATAAGATCCGCACGCTCTTTGCGGAGACCCCGGAGGCCAAGGTGCGCGGCTATAAGGCGGGGCGCTTCTCCTTTAATATCAAGGGCGGGCGCTGCGAGGCCTGCCAGGGCGACGGCACGATCAAGATTGAGATGAACTTTCTGCCCGACGTGTACGTGCCCTGCGAGACCTGCGGTGGGGCGCGCTATAACCGCGAGACCCTGGAGGTCACGTACAAGGGCAAGAACATCGCGGAGGTTCTGGACATGCCGATCTCCGAGGCGGCGGTGTTCTTTGAATCCATCACCTCGATCCACCGCTACCTCAACACCCTGGTGGAGGTGGGGTTGGGGTACGTGCGCCTGGGACAATCCGCCACCACGCTCTCCGGTGGCGAGGCCCAGCGCGTGAAGCTGGCCAGCGAGCTGCAAAAGCGCTCCAACGGCCGCACCGTATATATCCTGGACGAGCCCACCACGGGCCTGCACTTTGAGGACATCCGCAAACTCCTCCTGGTGATCCAGGGCCTGGTGGACAAGGGCAACTCCGTGATCGTGATCGAGCACAACCTGGACGTGATTAAGTCCGCGGATTGGATCGTGGACATGGGCCCGGAGGGCGGCGATGGCGGCGGCCGCGTGGTGGCGCAGGGAACCCCGGAGCAGGTGGCCGAGGTGGAGGGCACGCACACTGGGCATTTCCTCAAGGCGCTGCTCTGAGGATAGGATGGGGCGTCCTAAAAACCAGCCCCTGGGAGGCCCTAGATCGTGAGTCGGTGCCAGATCATCGGTGCGTCCATCATGGTGAGTGTCCTGTGTGCCTCCTGCACCACCGTGACCGAACCGGAGCACATGGCTCACGTGGAGCAGGCCACGACCACGAGTGCGCCCCCGAGTGCGCGGAGCGTTCGCGCAGAATCCGCGCTGGGAAAGGAATTGCGCCGCGTGGTAGACGGCGCGGTGGCTCATCACGGTGGGCGCGCGGGCCTGGCGGTGGTCTCGGAGGGGCAGGTGTATTCCGCCGGGGACCCCGCGCAGGGAGCGGCGTGGTCCACGATCAAAGTACCCATCGCCATCGCGGCCTATCGGGCCGGTACTGCGGAGGATGACACCGCTCGGGCGGCCATCACTTATTCCGATAATGATGCCTCCGTGGAGTTGTGGAACTCCCTGGGCAAGAGCGCGGAGGCGAGCGCGGCGGTGCAGGAGGTGTTATCGCTCACCGGCGACCCCACCGACGTGGCCCGGCAGTGGGGGCACAGCGGCGCGCGGGTTTCCTTTGGCGAGGTGTCCTGGCCGCTGAGCGGGCAGGCGCTCTTTGCCTCCAAGGTGCAGTGCGTGGAGGGGGCCGAGCCCGTGGTGGAACTGATGGGGGAGATCTCCGAGGAACATAAGTACGGGTTGGGTTTGTTCCCGGGTGCGGTGTTCAAGGGCGGCTGGGGGCCCGATGATGATGGCGTGTTCACCATGCGCCAGTTGGGCGTGGTGGATGGCGTGGGCATAGCCATGTACGTACACCCGGAGGATGAGACGGAGTCCGAGGGGCGCGCCATGCTCGATGACATGGCGCGAGGGCTGCGGGAATTGCTGGCCAAGGGGGATATTCGGGCCTCGCGCGGGTGCTGATCCCGAGGCTGATTCTGGTGCCGATTTGCGCGGTGGAAGTGCGCCTGATATATTTTTAGGCACTACCGCCCAGAGCGTTATGCTTGGGACGCAAGAGGAGATCATCCCACCTTACGCCGCCTTATGGGCAGGCCACAGGTTAAGCCGCGCGGTATAGCGTGGCCGTAATGTTCTCCTGCATGCATGGAAAGTGTATGCAGGTTTTTCATTGGGTATGTATATCTGAATGTGGTGCGGTACGAAAGAACACTATTTACCCTGCTACTTGAGGAGTACACATCAGCGCTGAAGCTCGCATTAATGAGCGAATCCGAGTTCCCGAGGTTCGCCTCGTTGGCCCCGGTGGGGAACAGGTAGGCATTGTCCGTACTGATGACGCCCGCAAGTTGGCCTATGAGGCAGACCTGGATCTCGTCGAGGTCGCCCCGAAGGCTAAGCCCCCGGTCTGTAAGATCATGGACTACGGCAAGTACCGGTATGAGCAGGACCAAAAGGCCCGCGAGGCACGCCGGAACCAGCAGCAGACTGTAGTCAAAGAGCAGAAGTTTCGTCCCAAGATCGACGATCACGATTATGAGACGAAGAAGGGTAACGTAGTCCGGTTCCTGGAGAAGGGCTCCAAGGTCAAGGTAACCATCATGTTCCGTGGCCGCGAGCAGTCCCGACCGGAACTAGGGTTCCGCTTGCTGGATCGGTTGGCCCAGGACGTCGCAGAGGTGGGCGTCGTGGAGATGAAGCCCAAGCAGGACGGCCGGAACATGACGATGGTTCTGGGGCCGGTCCGCAAGGGTAAGAAGTAAGACACACGTTAATCAGGGATTGTGAAGGATCGAGCCATGAAGCAAAAGACCCACAAGGGCACCGCTAAGCGCATCAAGAAGACCGGCACCGGCAAGCTGCGCCGCGAGCAGGCTGGTCGTCGTCACCTGTTGGAGGGAAAGCCCTCCACCCGCACCCGTCGCCTCAAGGGCACGGTTGATGTGGCAAAGCCGGATACCAAGCGCGTCAAGCGTCTCCTCGGCCAGGCCTAATCAGGCCACCTGTCCCCACACCACCAACGAGATTTGAAAGAAGAGTATTACCGTGGCACGTGTTAAGCGGTCAGTGAACGCCAAGAAGAAGCGTCGCGAGATTCTCAAGTCCGCCAAGGGATACCGCGGTCAGCGTTCCCGCCTTTACCGCAAGGCCAAGGAGCAGTGGCTGCACTCCATGACCTACTCTTACCGGGATCGTCGCGCCCGCAAGCGCGAGTTCCGTAAGTTGTGGATTCAGCGCATCAACGCCGCCGCCCGCATGAACGGGATCACCTACAACCGCCTGATCCAGGGCCTCAAGCTGGCCGAGATCGAGGTGGATCGTAAGATCCTGGCGGAGCTGGCCGTGAATGACTTTGCTACCTTCTCCGCTATCTGCGAGAAGGCCAAGGCCGCCCTGCCGGAGGACGTGAACGCCCCCAAGGCTCAGGCCGCCTAAGGCGCCGTAGAAGGCAACCATAAGAAGCCCGCCGATAATGCACCTCGGCGGGCTTTTGCCTACCCTGGATACCTATGACCACGCCGCAGTTCCACCAGCAATACTCCAACTATGACAGCTATCACGCGGAAACCTTCGTCCCACCGCGTTCCTATATTCTCTCCGCCCTGCTGGCGTTTTTCCTGGGTCACTTTGGGGTGCATAACTTTTACCTGGGCTATCGCTCGCGGGCCATTACCCAGCTGAGCCTGTACATCGTGGGCTGGCTTTTATCCTTCGTGATCGTCGGCATCCCCATCGTGATCGCCGTGCGCATCTGGGCCTTCGTGGACTTCGTGCTGATCCTGCTGCGCGCCGGTACCTACACCACCGATCCCTATGGCCGGGAATTGACCTAAGCCCAGGTACGGTGGGGTTCATGCCTCTTGATTTTTCCGCTCCGTTCACGGAGCGCACCCCCAGGATTGTTGCGGCGGCCAAGCTTCACCGGGCGGCGGCGCGTCGGAAAGCACGAGCCTTCCTGGTGGAGGGGGAGAACGCGGTGGAAGCGGCGGTGACCACCGGGGCCGCCACGGACGTGTACGTCACCGAGCACGCGGCGCAGCGCTGTACGGAGATCGTGAAGTCCGCGCAGTACCTCAACGTGTACGTGCACCCGATCAGCGATAAGGCGGCTCGTTCGCTCACGGACATGGTGACCACCACCGGAATCTTTGCGGTCTGTGCCCCGGCGCTGTGGCCCATGCAGCGGGCCCTGGCGGGCAAGCCCACGCTGGTGTCCGTGCCGGTGGCCACCGCCGATCCCGGTAACGCGGGAACCCTGATTCGGGTCTCGGACGCGATGGGCGCGGACGCCGTGGTTTTTGCCGGGGAGACGGTGGACCCACAGGGTAATAAGGTGGTGCGAGCCTCGGCGGGTTCCCTGTTCCATCTTCCGGTGGCCCGCGAGGTCAAGGTGGAGTCCGTCCTGGATTCCCTGCGCAGCCGGGGCTTGCAGATCCTGGCCACCGCCGCGGACGGCGAGGTGGAATTGGATGGTGCGGGTGACCTGCTCCAGGCGCCCACCGCGTGGCTCTTTGGCAACGAGGCACACGGCCTGGGGGAGGAGTTGCTGGCGCAGGCGGATCACCGGGTGCGTATTCCCATTCGGGGCCGGGCGGAATCGCTGAACCTGGCCACGGCGGCGTCGATATGCCTTTATGAGTCCGCCCGCACGCAGGCCCAGGCAGCCGGATAAACTGAGTTGGTCAATCGGAGAGAGAAAGCAGGAAGAGGACACGGTGGCTGAGCACAATACTGAGCACTCTGTGCCGGAGATCGCGGAGGAAACCCTCCACCGCGCCGCGCAGGTGGCCCTTGACGCCCTGGAATCGGTGCGGGACCTAGAGGAACTGGCCCAGGCGCGGAAGGAGCACCTTTCCGACGCCGCCCCTATCTTGCAGGCGCGCCGAGCCCTGGGCTCCCTGCCCAAGGCCATGCGCAAGGACGCCGGACGCTGGGTGAACCAGGCGCGCGGGCGGGTGGAAAAGCGTTATTCCGAGGTCAAGGAGATCCTGGAGCGCAAGCACGCCGAGGAAATGTTGCGCCGCGAGGCCGTGGACGTCACAGTGCCCACCACTCGGCGGCAGGTGGGGGCCCTGCACCCGATCACCACCCTGAGCGAAACCATTGGGGACATCTTCGTGGGCATGGGCTGGGAGATCGCGGAGGGCCCCGAGGCGGAGGCGGAGTACTTTAACTTCGACGCACTCAACTTCATTCCCGACCATCCCGCCCGCACGTTGCAGGATACCTTTTACGTGGGCGCGGAGGACTCCGGCCAGGTCATGCGCACTCACACCTCTCCGGTGCAGGTGCGCACCATGCTTGACCGGGAGGTGCCGCTGTACATCGCCTGCCCGGGCCGCGTGTTCCGCACCGATGAGCTCGACGCCACCCACACCCCGGTGTTCCACCAGGTAGAGGGCCTGGCGGTGGATCGGGGCCTGACGATGGCACACCTGCGCGGAACCTTAGATCACCTGGCAAAGGAACTCTTTGGCCCGGAAACCCGCACCCGCATGCGCACCAATTACTTCCCGTTCACGGAGCCCTCGGCTGAGGTGGACGTGTGGTTCCCCAATAAGAAGGGCGGCGCGGGCTGGATCGAGTGGGGCGGCTGCGGCATGGTGAACCCTAACGTGCTGCGCGCGGTGGGTGTGGACCCCCAGGAGTACTCCGGCTTTGCCTTTGGCATGGGCCTGGAGCGCACCTTGCAGTTCCGCAACGGACTTTCGGATATGCGCGACATGGTTGAAGGCGATATCCGTTTCACCCTGCCCTTTGGTATTCAGGCCTAACGCGCGAAGGAGATACCGTGCTTATTTCACAGAACCTCATTACCCGGCACCTCGCGCGGAAGAACACCGGTTGGTCGGTGAGTCCCGAGGACCTCGATTCCGGCTTCGTGCGGGTGGGCTTTGAGACGGAGGGCTACGCCCCCTATCCGGAAACCACCGGCTCGCTCGTGGTGGGGCGCGTGGAGGAGATCGAGGAATTGACGGGCTTTAAAAAGCCCATTCGGTACTGCCAGGTGAACGTGGGCCAGGCCAATGGCACCGGGGAATTGCAGGGCATTATCTGTGGTGCCCGCAACTTCCGAGAGGGCTCCCTGGTGGTGGTGTCCCTGCCGGGGGCGGAACTTCCCGGCGGCTTCAAGATCGCCGCGCGCAAGACCTACGATCACATCTCCAACGGCATGATTTGCTCGGCCACGGAACTGGGGCTGACGGATAAGGCTACCGACGGCATCATCATCCTGGACGAGGGCGAGCCGGGGGAGGACGCCCGCCCCCTCGTGGGACTCGATGACGTGATCTTTGACGTGAACGTGACCCCGGATCGCGGTTATGCGTTGAGTCTGCGTGGCCTGACCAGGGAACTCGCCTCCGCCTTTGATCTCCACTATGAGGACCCCGCCGAGGCAGCTCCGGGCCAGGAGCCCGGCGGCGAGTGCCTGGCGGTGACCGTGGCGGAGGAGACCAAGACGCGGCGCTTTGGCCTGCGCAAGGTCAGCGGCATCGACCCCACGGCGGTGTCCCCGTTCTGGTTGCAGCGGGAACTCATGGCCTTTGGCGCGCGCCCGGTCAATGCGGCCACGGACGTGACCAATTACGTCATGTTCATCCTGGGCCAGCCCATGCATGCCTTCGACGCTAGCGTGATCGCGGGGGACCTCACGGTGCGTTGCGCCACGGCGGGGGAGAAACTCACCACTCTCGATCACGTGGAGCGCACGCTCGACCCGCAGGACGTGGTGATCTGCGATGAGGCCGGGATTCAGTCGCTCGCCGGGGTGATGGGCGGAAGCATCTCGGAGATCAGCGAGTCCACCACCGAGGTGTACTTTGAGGCCGCCACCTGGGACCCGCTCACGGTGGCACGCACCAGCCGCCGCCACAAGCTCAGCTCGGAGGCCTCGCGCCGCTTTGAGCGCGGCGTGGATCCGGCCCTGGTGGAGGTTGCCCTGGACATGGCCTGCGATCTGCTGGTGAGCATCGCTGGAGGCCGGGCCGAGCCCACCCGCACGCTGGTGGGGGAGATCCCCGCCATGCCGCAGATTCGCATGGCGGTCGGCCGCCCCGCGCAGGTGGCGGGCGTGGAGTACGGTGCGGAGACGGTGATCAACCGCCTGCGCGAGGTGGGTTGCTCCGTGGAGCAGGACGCCGAGGACCTCCTGGTCACCCCGGCTACTTGGCGCGGCGACCTCACGATGGATGCCGACCTGGTGGAGGAGGTGCTGCGCCTAGAGGGGTTGGAGGACATCCCCTCGATCCTGCCCACGCCCAAGGGCGGGCGTGGCCTGAGCCCGGTGCAGCGGCGTCGGCGCGCCGTCGGCCATGCCCTGGCTTACCACGGTTACGCGGAGATTCTTCCCTCGCCCTTTACCGCCACGGATATTTTCGATACCTGGGAGTTGGAGCAGGATGACGCCCGCCGCCGCACCGTGGCCGTGCGCAATCCGCTGGAGGCGGATCACGCCGTGCTCGCCACCACCCTCCTGCCCGCCATGCTGGAGGCCGTGGGCCGCAACGCGGCCAGGGGGCGCGCGGACTTAAGCCTCTTTGGTATCCAGCAGGTGTTCTTCCGGCGCGGCGAGCGCACCCCCATGCCCTCGGTGGCGGCGCGTCCCTCGGAGGAGGAGGTGCGCGCGGTGATGGACTCCCTGCCGGAGCAGCCTCTGCATGTGGCCACCGTGGGTGGCGGCAACATCGAGTACGCCGGTCCCTGGGGCGAGGGCCGCGCCTATACCTACGCGGACGCCATCGAATCCGCCCGCGTGGTGGCGCGCGCGGCGGGCGTGGAATTAGAGGTGCGCCAGGCCCAGGAGCGTCCTTGGCACCCCGGCCGGTGCGCGGCATTGCTTATCGACGGTCACGTGGTGGGCCACGCCGGTGAACTCCACCCACAGGTACTGGAGGCCATGAACCTCCCGGCCCGGCTGTGCGCGATGGAACTCGATCTCACGGCCCTGCCCTTCTCCCAGGAGGCTCCGGCCCCGGTGCTCTCCGCGTTCCCGGCCCTGCACCAGGACATCGCCCTGGTGGTGGACGAGGCCGTGGCGGTGCAGGATATTCGCGCCGCCCTGGTGGAGGGGGCCGGTGAATTGCTGGAGGACGTGCAGCTCTTTGATATTTACCGTGCTGACGCGGTGGGCGAGGGCAAGAAATCCCTGACGTTCTCCCTGCTCTTCCGCGCGGCGGATCGCACGCTCACGGACGCGGAGGCAAACGAGGCTCGCCTGGCGGCGGCGCGGTGCGCCGAGGAACGCTGGGGGGCGCATCTGCGCGGATAGCTGCGTGTGAGTGCATGAGGCCCGGTGCTGCCCCAGGTGAGGGGTGGTGCCGGGTTTCTTTGTGGGCTGTCCATGCAGTACCAAATGCATAATTTGCATAAACACGTATATATGCTATCTTGATCGTTATGTCGATCACAGTAGCCATCGCCGGAGCCACCGGGTACGCCGGTGGTGAACTCCTCCGCCTGCTCCTCGGGCACCCCGCCTATGGGGCGGGTGACCTTATCATCGGGGCGCTCACCGGAAACTCCTCGGCGGGAAGCCGCAACGCCTTTCCCTTCGCCCCGGAGTTGGCGGATCGGGTGATTCAGCAGACAACCCCGGAAACCCTGGCCGGGCATGACGTGGTGTTCCTCTGCCTTCCGCACGGTCACTCTGCGGAGTTGGCAGCCAACCTTTCCCCGGAGACCCTGGTGATTGATTGCGCGGCGGATTTCCGTCTTAAGGACGCCGCGCAGTGGGAGCGCTATTACGGCTCCGCTCACGCGGGCACCTGGCCCTATGGGCTACCGGAAATACCCGGCCAGCGGGAGGCGCTGTGCGGGGCGCGTCGGATAGCGGTGCCGGGTTGTTTCCCCACCGGTGCCACCCTGGCCCTGCTGCCCGCGGTGGCGGCGGGGCTGATCGGCCCGGAGATTACGCTGACCTCCATCACGGGAGTTTCGGGCGCAGGGAAGAAGGCCACCACGGCGCTGCTGGGTGCGGAGACGATGGGCGGGGTGCGCCCCTATAACACCGCGGGCAAGCACCGGCACACCCCGGAGATCGTGCAGAATCTTCAGGCATTCTCGGATAAATCGCTGAGCCTTTCCTTTACCCCGGTGCTTGCACCCATAACGCGCGGGATTCTCAGCACCGCCGTCGCGCCGTGGCGGGGAACCCGGGATCCCCGTGAGGTGTACGCGGAGTTCTATCGCGATGAGCCCTTTGTGCACCTGCTTCCCGAGGGGGAGCTGCCCAATACCAAGAATATTCAGGGCACTAACATGTGCCACCTGGCGGTGGAGATCAATGAGGAGGCGGGCACCCTGCTGATTACCGGGGCCATTGACAACCTCACCAAGGGCACGGCCGGTGGCGCGGTGCAGTGCATGAACCTGGCCCTGGGCTGGGCAGAAACCTCCGGTCTGCCCATGGTGGCGCTGGCGCCTTAACAAGGAGAAAGAATAATGAGTATTACTGCCCCCAAGGGGTTTCAGGCGGCGGCCACCACGGCCGGAATCAAGCCCTCCGGTGCACCCGATATGGCGCTCGTGGTCAATACGGGTCGCCAGCGCAGCGCCGCGGCGGTGTTTACCCGCAATAAGGTCTGCGCCGCCCCGGTGACGCTTAGCAGGCAGGCGGTGGCCGATGGGCGGCTCGATGCCGTGGTGTACAACGCCGGTAACGCGAATGCCTGCACCGGCAGGCAGGGGTTCGTGGACGCCCAGGAGATTCAGCAGGCCGTGGCGCGCGAGTTGGGCACGGAGGCGCAGGCGGTGGCCTGCTGCTCCACAGGGCTCATCGGTGAGCCCTTGCCTATGCCCCTGCTGCGCGCGGGGGTGGCGGGGCTCGTCGATAAGCTGGGGCCGCACGGCAGCGCGGCGGCCGAGGCGATCATGACCACCGATACCGTGCCCAAGGAAACCCTGGTGGAGGGGCCGGGCTTTGTGCTCGGCGGCATGGGCAAGGGGGTGGGCATGATGGCCCCCTCCCTGGCCACGATGCTGGTGTGCCTGACCACGGACGCGCAGGCCACGCCGCAGGCCCTGGATACCGCCCTGCGCCGGGCCACGGCGAGCACCTTCGACGTGCTGGACATTGATGGCTCCACCTCTACTAACGATACGGTGATCCTCCTGGCCTCCGGAGAGTCCGGGGTGCAACCCACCCAGGAGGAACTGGACGCGGCGGTGCTGCGCGCCTGCGATGATCTGGCCAAGGCCATGCAGGCGGACGCGGAGGGCGTGACCAAGCGGGTGAGCATTACCGTGCGCGGCGCGGCGGATAACCGGGAAGCGCTGCTGGCCGCGCGCACCGTAGGGCGCGATAACCTGGTCAAATGCGCGATGTTTGGTTCCGATCCCAACTGGGGCCGGGTGCTCGCCGCCGTGGGCATGGCCCCGGTGGAGATGAACCCGGAGAATATCGCGGTGAGTTTTAACGGCCACGCCGTGTGCAAGGAATCCACCGCCGTGCCCGGCGCGCGCGAGGTAGACCTTAGTGGCGCGGACATCGCTGTGACCATTGACCTCGGCACGGGGAAAGCGGGCACCGCCACGGTGTACACCACGGATCTTTCCCATGCCTACGTGGAAATCAACTCGGCTTACACCACCTAAAGGAGAGAGAAGCGATGTCACAACTTCACGCGCTGAGCGCGGCGGATCGTGCGGCCGTCCTGGCGGAGGCGTTGCCCTGGTTGCAGCATTTCCGGGATCGGATCGTGGTGGTCAAGTACGGCGGCAACGCGATGGTCGATGAGGAACTCAAGGCCGCCTTTGCCGCGGACATGGTGCTGCTGCGCACCATCGGGGCCCGCCCGGTGGTGGTTCACGGCGGTGGGCCGCAGATCTCCACCATGCTGGCCCGCCTGGGCCTGGAAGGAGAGTTTCGCGGCGGCTTCCGCGTGACCACCCCGAAGGTGATGGAGGTGGTGCGCATGGTGCTCTTCGGACAGGTGGGCCGCGACCTGGTGGGGCTGATCAACTCCCACGGCCCCTATGCGGTGGGCACCTCCGGGGAGGATGCGGGCCTGTTTACCGCGCAGCGCAGGCTGGTGAACATCGATGGCACACCCACGGACATCGGCCTGGTGGGAGACATCGTGGATGTGGACGCCACCGCGCTCATGGATCTCATCGAGGCCGGGCGGATTCCGGTGGTGTCCACCATCGCCCCGGGCGCAGACGGGCAGGTGTATAACATCAACGCGGATACCGCCGCCGGGGCGCTGGCCGCAGCGATCGGCGCGGAACGCCTGCTCGTGCTCACCAACGTGGAGGGCCTGTACACGCAGTGGCCGGATCGCTCCTCCCTGGTGAGCACCATTAGCACGGATCGGCTGCGCACTCTGCTGCCTAGCCTGGACAGCGGCATGATCCCCAAGATGGAGTCCTGCCTGCACGCGGTGGAGTCCGGGGTGCGGGCCGCGCACGTCATCGACGGGCGGCTGAGCCACTCCGTGATCCTGGAACTACTCACCGAGGGCGGTATCGGCACGATGGTGCTGCCGGAAGGAGCGCAGCATGACTGACACACTTGCCACCTGGCCCACCGTGCTCATGGGCACCTATCCCACCCCCGTCCTTGAGGTGGTGGAGGGGCGCGGCGCGCGGCTTTTCGACGCCCAGGGCCGCGACTACATCGACCTCCTCTCCGGCATTGCGGTGGCCTCCCTGGGATACGGAAACGAGGAATTGGCCCGGGCCGTGGGGGAGCAGGCGCTGCGCCTTACCCACGCCTCGAACCTCGTGGCCTCGCGCCCCGTGGTGGAGGTGGGGGCGGCGCTGTGCTCGCGCTTTCCGGCGCCGGACGCCCGGGTGTTCTTCTGCAATTCCGGTGCGGAGGCCAATGAGGCGGCGCTGAAGCTCTCTCGGCGCACGGGGCGGCGTCGGGTGCTGGCGGCGGTCAATGGCTTTCATGGACGCACGATGGGGGCGCTCGCGCTGACGGGGCAGCCCGCCAAGCGCGCCGCCTTTGAGCCGCTGCCGGGTGGGGTGGAGTTTTTCCCCTACGGGGACGCTGAGTATTTGCGCACCCTGGTGGAGACGAACCCC
The DNA here is from genome assembly GCF_033783015.1 of Corynebacterium sp. 21KM1197. Classification (NCBI taxonomy): domain Bacteria; kingdom Bacillati; phylum Actinomycetota; class Actinomycetes; order Mycobacteriales; family Corynebacteriaceae; genus Corynebacterium; species Corynebacterium sp. 21KM1197. The sequence continues at coordinate 1,066,108 of NZ_CP123907.1, forward strand.
GCCGAGGTGGCGGCGATCTTCCTCGAACCCATCCAAGGGGAGACCGGGGTGATCCCGGCCCCGGCGGGATTCCTGAGCGCGGTGCGGGACCTGTGCGATGAGCACGGGATCCTCATGGTGCTCGATGAGGTGCAAACCGGGGTGGGGCGCACCGGAGAATTCTTTGCCTTCGAGCACGAGGGCGTGATACCGGACGTGGTGACCCTGGCCAAGGGCCTGGGCGCGGGCCTGCCCATCGGAGCCTGCTTGGCGCATGGTGAGGCCGCGCGCCTGTTGGGCTTGGGCGATCACGGCACCACCTTTGGTGGAAACCCGGTGGCCTGCGCCGCCGCCCGCGTGGTGCTGGGCACGGTCGATGCGGATTTCTTGGCCCGGGTGCGGCAGGCCGGTGAGCGGCTGCGCGCGGGCCTTGAGGCACTGCCGCAGGTGGAATACGTGCGTGGCCGGGGGCTCATGTTGGGGGCGGTGCTGCGCTCCCCGGTGGCCGCCCAGGCGGTGCGGGCGGGCCGCGATCACGGGTTGATCCTCAACGCCCCCTCGGAGTCGGTGCTGCGGTTGGTGCCGCCGCTGGTGATCACGGACAATGAGATTGATGAGGCGCTGCTCCGCATGGGCGCAGTACTCGACGGACTCGATGTACCCACTGAGGCGAAAGGATCATGACGGTGACCACCCGCACCGCGCGTCAAGGCAAAATCCTTGACATTTTGGCGGCGACCCGAGTGTACAGCCAGGTGCAGCTCTCCGAGCTGCTGCTGGACGAGGGGATCGATGCCACCCAGGCCACCCTCTCCCGCGATCTGGATGAATTGGGGGCGCGCAAGGTGCGCCGCGAGGGCTCGCGCTCCTTCTACGCTGTGGGCCCGGAGGAGAGTTCCCCGCCGGATGCCCTCTCCGGCCCGCGCGAGAAACTCCGCCGCATGCTGGAGGAACTGGTGGTTTCCGTGGATTCCTCCGCCAGCATCGCCGTGCTGCGCACCCCGCCGGGGGCGGCGCAGTACCTGGCCAGTTTCATCGACCGCGTGGGCATGACGGAGGTCGTGGGCTGCATCGCCGGTGATGATACCATTTTTGTTTTGGCGCGTGACCCGATGACGGGGGCGGAATTGGCCTCTTTGTTGCGCACCTGGACTAACGAATAGATATTTAAGGAGAAATAATCATGACTAACCGCATTGTTCTTGCGTATTCCGGTGGCCTGGATACCTCCGTGGCCATTCCTTACCTGGCCAAGATGATCGAGGGTGAGGTCGTGGCCGTATCCCTCGACCTGGGCCAGGGCGGCGAGGATATGGAATCCGTGCGGCAGCGCGCCCTGGACTGCGGCGCGGTGGAGTCCGTGGTGGTGGACGCCAAGGACGAGTTCGCGGAGGAATACTGCCTTCCCGCGGTCAAGGCTAACGCCTTGTATATGAAGCAGTACCCCCTGGTATCCGCGCTTTCCCGGCCGTTGATCGTCAAGCACCTGGTGGAGGCCGCCAAGGAGCACGGCGGCACCCACGTGGCGCACGGCTGCACCGGCAAGGGCAACGATCAGGTGCGCTTCGAGGTGGGCTTCATGAGCACGGACCCGAGCCTGGAGATCGTGGCCCCGGCCCGGGACTTCGCCTGGACGCGCGATAAGGCCATTCAGTTTGCCGAGGAGATCAACCTGCCCATCGAGCAGTCCGCCTCCTCGCCGTTTTCCATCGACCAAAACGTGTGGGGGCGCGCGGTGGAAACGGGCTTCCTGGAGGATCTGTGGAACCCGCCCACCAAGGATCTCTACGCCTACACGGAGGACCCGGCCCTGGGCAACGCTCCCGATGAGTTGATCATCTCCTTCAAGAGCGGCGTGCCGGTGGCCATCGACGGCCGCCCCGTCAGCGTCCTGGAGGCCATCGAGGAACTCAACCGCCGGGCCGGAGCGCAGGGCGTGGGTCGTCTGGACATGGTGGAGGATCGCCTGGTGGGTATCAAGTCCCGCGAGGTTTACGAGGCCCCCGGCGCGATGGTGCTCATCAAGGCGCACGAGGCGCTGGAGGACGTCACCGTGGAGCGCGAGCTGGCGCGCTACAAGCGCCTGGTTGAGGCGCGCTGGTCCGAGGAGGTCTACGACGGCCTGTGGTTCAGCCCGCTCAAGCGCTCCCTGGACGCCTTCATCGAGTCCACCCAGGAGCACGTCACCGGCGATATTCGCCTGGTGCTGCACGCGGGCTCCGTCACCGTCAATGGGCGACGCTCCGAGCAATCGCTCTATGACTTCAACCTGGCCACCTATGACACCGGCGATACCTTCGATCAGACCCTGGCCAAGGGTTTTGTGCAGTTGCACGGCCTGTCCTCCAAGATCGCCAACAAGCGGGATCGGGAGGCCTAAATGCAGCAGCACGGCACCAACGAGGGAGCACTGTGGGGCGGCCGGTTCTCCGGTGGGCCCTCGGAGGCGATGTTTGCGCTGAGCGTGTCCACGCACTTCGATTGGGTTCTAGCACCCTATGACGTGCTGGCCTCCAAGGCCCACGCCAGGGTATTGCACCGCGCGGGCCTGCTCAGCGCGGAGGACCTGGACGCCATGCTGGAGGGACTCGACCGCTTAGGCGCGGACGTGGCCTCCGGGGAATTTCGCCCCGCGCCCACGGACGAGGACGTCCACGGGGCGATGGAGCGCGGCCTGATCGAGCGCGTGGGCCCGGAACTGGGCGGCCGACTGCGCGCGGGGCGCTCCCGCAACGATCAGGTGGCCACGCTGTTTCGCATGTGGCTGCGCGACGCCCTGCGCGACATCGCGGTGTCCGTGACGGATCTGGTGGACGCCCTGGTGGAGCAGGCGGAGGCGCACCCGCAGGCGATCATGCCGGGCAAGACGCACTTCCAGGCGGCCCAGCCGGTTCTGCTGGCGCACCAGTTGCTGGCCCACGCGCAGCCCCTGTTGCGCGATGGGCAGCGGATCCGGGATCTGGATCGTCGCCTGGCGGTGTCTCCCTACGGCTCCGGCGCGCTGGCGGGTTCCTCCCTGCGCTTGGATCCGGAGGCGATCGCGGCGGAATTGGGCTTTGATTCCGCGGCGGATAACTCACTGGACGCCACCTCCTCGCGGGACTTTGCCGCCGAGGCAGCCTTTGTGCTCGCGCAGATCGCGGTGGATATGTCCCGCCTGGCGGAGGAGATCATCGCCTGGTGTACCCCGGAGTTTGGGTACGTGACCCTGCACGATGCCTGGTCCACCGGCAGTTCGATTATGCCGCAGAAGAAGAACCCGGACGTCCCGGAACTCACGCGAGGCAAGACTGGCCGGTTGATCGGTAATCTCTCCGGCCTCATGTCCACGCTCAAGGCGCAGCCCCTGGCCTATAACCGGGATCTTCAGGAGGATAAGGAGCCGGTGATTGACTCGGTGGCGCAGCTCAACCTGCTGCTCCCGGCGATGACGGGCCTGGTGCGCACCCTGGTGTTCCACGAGGATCGCATGCGCGAACTCGCGCCGCGCGGTTATACGCTGGCCACCGACCTCGCGGAGTGGATGGTGCGCCAGGGTGTGCCCTTCCGCGAGGCGCACGAGGCCTCGGGCGCGTGCGTGCGCCTGGCGGAATCGCGCGGGGTGGATCTGGTGGAACTCACCGATGAAGAACTCGCCGGTGTGGACGAGCGCCTGCGCCCGGAGGTGCGTGAGGTCTTGACTATCGACGGCGCCGTGGCCTCCCGCGATACCCGTGGCGGCACCGCCGGGGTGCGGGTGGCCGAACAGCGGGAACGGGTGCGCGAGGCCGCCCAGGCGCAGCGGGAATGGGCCAGGGGCTAGAGTAAAGAGCCATGAGCCTTAACCCGCAGTTGCTGGACGTTCTGGTGTGTCCCAAGGATAAGGGGCCACTGGTGTACCGCGAGGAGGAACAGGTGCTGGTCAATGAGCGCCTGGGCATTGCCTATCGCATTGACCAAGGCATACCAGTATTGCTGATGGAGGAGGCCGTGGAGTGGCCGGGAGGACAAGCACAGTGAATATCATCGAGGAATTGCAGTGGCGCGGGCTGATCAATCAGTCCACGGACCTTGAGGCCCTGCGCGAGGCCACGGAGAAGGAGCCCATCACACTGTACTGCGGTTTTGATCCCACCGGCCCCTCCCTGCACGCGGGCCACCTGGTGCCGTTGCTGATGCTGGCCCGGTTCCAGCGGGCGGGTCACAACCCCATCGTGCTGGCCGGCGGTGCCACCGGCATGATCGGCGACCCGCGCGACGTGGGAGAGCGCTCCATGAATGACGCCGGGACAGTCTCCGACTGGGCCGAGCGCATTTCCGGGCAGTTGCGTCGCTTTGTCACCTTCGAGGGTGAGCACGCCGCGCAGTTGGTGAACAATAACGAGTGGACGAAGGACATGACCGTCATTTCCTTCCTCCGCGACGTGGGCAAGCACTTTTCCCTCAACACCATGCTGGCGCGCGATACGGTCAAGCGCCGCCTAGAAAACGACGGCATTTCCTACACCGAGTTTTCCTACATGCTCCTCCAGGCCCATGATTACGTGCAGTTGCACGCCACCAGGGGAGTCAATCTCCAGGTGGGCGGCGGCGATCAGTGGGGCAACCTGGTGGCCGGTGTGGACCTGGTGCGCCGCGTGAGCGGTGACCAGGTGCACGCGCTCACGGTGCCCCTGGTCACGGACTCCGAGGGCAAGAAGTTTGGCAAATCCACCGGCGGCGGCAGCCTGTGGCTCGACCCGGAGATGACCAGCCCGTACACCTGGTACCAGTACTTCATTAACGCCGCCGACGCGGACGTTGTGCGCTACCTGCGTTGGTTTACCTTCCTGGACAAGGAGGAGCTGGATCGCCTGGAACAGGAGGTTGCCGAGCGCCCGCATGCCCGCGAGGCGCAGCGCACCCTGGCCCGGGAGATGACCACCCTGGTGCACGGGGAGCAGGCCACGGCCGCCGTGGAGCTGGCCTCCCAGGCGCTCTTTGGCCGTGCCGACCTCGCCGATTTGGACGAGGCCACGCTGACCTCGGCGGTCTCGGAGACGCAGGTGCTGCACCTCGATCAGGGCGCGCCGCGCGGCATCGTGGACCTCCTGGTGGGCACCGGCCTGGTGGACTCCAAGGGCGCGGCCCGCCGCGCGATCAAGGAGGGCGGCGTGTACGTGAATAACGCCCGCGTGAGCGCGGAGGACTGGGAGCCCCAGGAACAGGACTTCCTGCACGGGACCTGGCTGGTGCTGCGCCGCGGCAAGAAGAACTTTGCGGGGGTTTCCCGGGGGTGAGCATCCCGGAGGCACGGCTGCGCTGCGGTGAGACGGTGGCGGTGGTCTCTGCCTCCGGGGCGTCGATACGCTCCCTGCGCTGGGCGGGTAGGCCGCTGCTGCGGGAGTTTCCTGAGGGAGCGCATCCGCCGGAGGCCACGAATATCACGCTGGCCCCGTGGCCGAACCGGGTGGCGGGGGCCGCCTTTGAGTTCGCGGGGCGTAAGCACCGCCTGGCCGTCACCGAGCCGGAGCGCGGTCATGCCCTCCACGGTTTTAGCCCCGGAACGATCTTTGATCTTGAGGCGGGCACCGCGAACGCGGAACTGCGCGCCGTGCTGGGGCCACGGGAGGGCTGGCCCTGGCCGATCGAGGTGCGGGTGAAATACACGGCGCGTGAGTGGGGGATTAAGGCGGAGATCGTCGCGCGCAATCTTGCCGATCGCCCCGCCCCCTGCGCCCTGGGTGCGCACCCGTATCTCGACCCGCTGGGCTGGCCCCTCGATGAGTGCATCATGCACCTCGGCGCGGCGCGCAGGTTGCCCCTCAACGCCGCGATGATTCCCGATTCCGCCCTGGAGCCTAACTGGCCGCAGCCCAGCGTTCCCATGCGCGGGCGGTGCTTTGACGACGTGTTTTATCAGGGCAATTCCCCGCACGAGGTGCGCCTGGTACACCCCTCGGGGGAGGGGGTGTGCCTGCGTTCCTCGTTACCGTGGACGCAGATTTATACTTCACCTCGGCGCTGGTTGGCGGTGGAACCCATGACGGCCCCACCCAATGCCCTCAATAGCCGCGTGGACCTTCGCGTGCTGGCCCCCGGCGAGAGCCTGAGCGCGCATTATTCTATTGCACGGATATAAGGAACCAATGTGAATACCTTAAGGCTTGACGCCACCTGGGTAGATTACTCCCTGGTGGCCCTCTACTTCGTCTTTGTCTTGGGAATTGGGTGGGCGGCCAAGCGTCGCGTTTCCTCCTCCATTGACTTTTTCCTCTCCGGTAGGGGCCTGCCCTCCTGGGTCACCGGACTGGCCTTTGTGGCAGCCAATCTCGGCGCGGTGGAGATTATCGGTATGTCCGCCAATGGCGTGGAATACGGAATGCAGACCATGCACTATTTCTGGATCGGTGCGGTTCCGGCCATGGTCTTTTTGGGCATCGTGATGATGCCCTTTTATTACGGCTCCAAGGTGCGCTCGGTGCCGGAATTCATGCGCCGCCGCTTTGGCCCGGGCGCGCACCTGGTCAATGCCCTTTCCTTTGCCATCGCGCAATTGCTCATCGCCGGGGTGAACCTGATCCTGCTGGCCACGGTGGTGGAGGCGCTGCTGGGATGGCCGCGCTGGGCCACCCTGCTCATCGCGGCGGTGATTGTGCTTTCCTATATCACCCTGGGTGGGCTATCCGCCGCGATTTATAACGAGGTGCTGCAATTCTTTGTCATCGTGGCGGGTCTGGCCCCACTGACGGTGATCGGCCTGCGCCATGTGGGCGGCTGGGAGGGCCTGAAGGAAAAGGTGGGGGACGCGAGCCACTTTTCCACCTGGCCGGGAACGGAACTCTCAGGCTTTGAGCACCCGGTGTGGTCGGTGGTGGGCATCGTCTTTGGCCTGGGCTTTGTGCTCTCCTTTGGATACTGGACCACCAACTTCGTGGAGGTGCAGCGCGCGATGGCCTCGGATTCCCTTTCCGCGGCGCGCAAGACCCCCATCATCGGGGCCTTTCCCAAGATGTTTATTCCCTTCCTCGTGGTCATTCCCGGCATGATCGCGGGAACCATCGTCACCCCCATCGCTGAGGGCAACGCCGCACCCAATGAGGCCGTGCTGTACCTCATGCGCGATTTGCTGCCCAATGGCCTGCTTGGCGTGGGAATAGCGGGCCTGCTGGCGGCCTTTATGGCCGGTATGGCGGCCAATATCTCCTCCTTTAACACGGTGGTGAGTTATGACCTCTGGCAGACCTACGTGGTCAAGGACAGGGAGGATGATTACTACCTCAAGTTTGGCCGCATAGCCACCGTTTTTGCCACCATCATCGCGGTATTTACCGCTTTGCTGGCCGCGAACTTTGGCAACATCATGGATTACCTCCAAACGCTCTTTGGCTTCTTTAATGCCCCGCTCTTCACCACGTTCATCCTGGGTATGTTTTGGAAGCGCATGACCCCGCACGCGGGTTGGGCGGGCCTGGTGGCCGGAACGGCCTCGGCGGTGGCATTCTGGGCGCTCTCCCTGGGAGATGATCCCGTGGTGTCCCTGCCGGGGCAGGGCACGGCGTTTGTGGCGGCGTCGTTAGCCTTCGTGGTGGACATTGCGGTTTCCGTGGCGGTGACGATGTTCACCCGGCCCAAGCCGGATCACGAGCTGGTGGGCTTTGTTCGCTCGGTGACCCCGCGCGAGCAGCTTTCCGACGCCGTCGAGGCCACCCTGCCCTGGTATCGCCGCACGGTTCCGCTGGGCATCCTGTGCCTGGTTCTGGTGACGGCCCTGAACCTCATCTTCCTCTAAGGAGCACACGTCTTATGTCTACCTTTGATATTCGCAACGTCATCGGGGCGCTCATCGGCCTGTACGGCATCGTGCTGTGCCTGTGCTTTTTCCTGCTCGATCCCGGTGTGAATCCCGAGGACATGGCACCCAAGCAGGCCACGGATAACCTCTGGACGGGACTGGCCATGGTGGGGGTTGCCGCGGTGTTCTTCGCGTGGGCGCGCTTCAAGCCGATCCGCATGGAGGGCGATCATGCTTAGGGTGACCCGCTCCCGGCTTTCCGACGGCCGCGAGATCCTCTACTTTGACACCCCCGACACCCCGCCCAGAATGGCCACGGACGAGCGCGCGCTGCCGGTGGTGCGCACGGAATCCACCATGCGCCGCGATCCGCTGACGGGGCAGTGGAGCCTTTTTGCCGCGCACCGCCAAAACCGCACCTTCCTGCCCCCGGCCAACGAGGACCCGCTGGCCCCCACCCGTCCGGGCGGTTATCCCAGCGAGATTCCCGAGGCGGATTATCAGGTGGCGGTGTTTGAAAATCGCTTTCCCTCGCTCACCCTGCACGGCGTGGGCGGGACAGTGGGCGGGGCGCTCGACGATGCCCAGCGTCCGGCCCTGGGCCGCTGCGAGGTGGTGTGCTTTACCCCGGAGCCGGAGGGATCCTTCGCAGACCTCCCCTTAGAACGCAAGCGTGCGCTCATCGAGGTCTGGGCGCACCGCACGGAGGAACTTTCCCGGATCGAGGGGATAAGGGCCGTCTTTCCCTTTGAAAACCGGGGCGAGGAAATTGGCGTGACCCTCCCGCATCCCCACGGGCAGATTTATTCCTACCCCTTTGTTCCCCCGCGCATGGCCTCGATCGCGGAGCAGGTGCGGTTGCGCCCGAATCTCTTTGACGAGGTCATCGAGGCGGAATTGCGCGCCGAGGAGCGCATTATCCACACCACCCCCAGCTTTGTGGTTTATACGCCCCTGGCGGCCAAATGGCCGGTGGAGGTGATGGTGATGCCGCGCAGGGCGGTACCCGATTTCCCCGCCTTAAATACCGAGGAGAGGGAGGAACTAGCAGGTATCCTGCACAGCCTTTTCCCCGCCGTGGATCGGTTCTTCGAGGGGGTGGAACGCACCCCCTATATCGCGGCGTGGAACCAGGCCCCGGTGGGGCAACCGGAGGCGGGCCGATTGCACCTCCAGCTCTTTTCCCTCATGCGTTCCCCGCACCGCATGAAATACCTCGCGGGGTCAGAATCCGGCATGGGTGCCTGGATCAATGACACCACCCCGGAAACCATCGCGGAAACATTCAGGAGGATATGGCAATGAAGGTGCGCAACCCGGAAACGCTGGGCCGCGACGCGGCCGATCTTTATCGTCGCCATTACGGGGATACGCCCGCGGGACTGTGGTTTTCCCCCGGGCGGGTAAATCTCATCGGAGATCACGTGGATTACGCCTTTGGCCTGTGCCTGCCGGTGGCCACCACGATGGGAACGGCGGTGGCCGCGAGCCCTCGTTCCGATAGCCGGGTGCGCATGATCTCCGTGGATCCCACCGGGCACCGCTGGGTGGGGGAGGCCGATCTCCGGGATCTATCCGGTGTGAGCGATTGGCGCGGCTACATAGCCGGGACGCTCTGGGCGCTGGACACCCCCGGCATGGACCTTGCGGTGGTCTCCGATGTCCCCCTGGGCTCCGGGCTATCCAGCTCCGCCGCCCTGGAATGCGCGGTGGCCGTGGCCGCTCGCGATCTCTACAACCTCGATGCCGACCTCGCGGCGGCGGCCATGCGCGCGGAGAACGAGGTGGTGGGGGCCAATACCGGTGGACTCGATCAGCGCGCCTGCCTGTATTCCCGCCCCGATCACGCGCTGGCGCTGGACTTCCTGGACGGAAGCATGGAGCACGTGCCCTGCGACCTTTCCTTCCTCTCCTTCCTCGTGGCCAACACCAATGCCGCGCATTCCCACGCCACCAGGGGATACGGCTCCCGCCGGGGGCTTATCGACGCCCTCCTGGCCGACCTTTCTTGCACCTTCCGGGAGGAATCGATGGTGGAAGAGGCCGTGAAGTGGGCGGAGTCCACGGGCCGCGACCCCGAGGTGGTGCGCCGCCGCGTGCGCCACGTGGTGAGCGAGACGCAGCGGACACGGCGGGCTATCGCGGCTTTGCGAGCCGGGGACGCGGAGCGATTCGGTGCCTTGATGAACGCCAGCCATGATTCCCTCCGAGATGATTACGAGGTGGTGACTCCCGAACTGGAGGCCGCAGTGCGAGCCGCGAGGGAGGCCGGTGCGGTGGGGGCGCGCATGACCGGGGGAGGCTTTGGTGGCAGCATCGTGGCCCTGAGCCCGGATACCGAGGAAGCGACGCGGCGAATCAAGGAGGCGGTACCGCGAGCCGATGTGTACGTGATGAGTCCACAAGGCGGCGCAAAGGCGCTCTGACCTGGTTGTTTGTGTGTTGTGGGGTGGGTGTGTAGATTTATCGGAGTCGCCGCGACACCCCCGGGGAAGCATTCACTAGAGAATCTACCCCGTAGGTTATATGGGTTTGTGGCGTGTGTTGTGTGAGAACTCGATAGCGTACCAATGCACAATTACTGAGACAGGACTGTGTGGTTTTGTTTCGGTAGATAGTGTTGTGTTCATCAAGGAACACCCCCCTATTTTTCGCACCCATGTGTTGGGTGTGGGGTGTGTGCCAGTCATGGTCGGCAGGCCATGGGAATATAATCATGTGATGATATTGCTACCACGTCCTTGTGTGGTGTGGTGGTTGGCTGATGAATAGTTTTTGAATCTTTTGTCAGTTTATTTGTTTTGCTAGGTTTGGGCTTTTCACGAGCCTTTTTTGTGGAGAGTTTGATCCTGGCTCAGGACGAACGCTGGCGGCGTGCTTAACACATGCAAGTCGAACGGAAAGGCCCCTTCGGGGGTACTCGAGTGGCGAACGGGTGAGTAACACGTGGGTGATCTGCCCTCAACTTCGGGATAAGCTTGGGAAACTGGGTCTAATACCGGATAGGACCCCTCTTTAGTGTGAGGGGTGGAAAGTTTTTTCGGTTGGGGATGAGCTCGCGGCCTATCAGCTTGTTGGTGGGGTAATGGCCTACCAAGGCGTCGACGGGTAGCCGGCCTGAGAGGGTGTACGGCCACATTGGGACTGAGATACGGCCCAGACTCCTACGGGAGGCAGCAGTGGGGAATATTGCACAATGGGCGCAAGCCTGATGCAGCGACGCCGCGTGGGGGATGAAGGCCTTCGGGTTGTAAACTCCTTTCGCTACCGACGAAGCCCTTTGGGGTGACGGTAGGTGGAGAAGAAGCACCGGCTAACTACGTGCCAGCAGCCGCGGTAATACGTAGGGTGCGAGCGTTGTCCGGATTTACTGGGCGTAAAGAGCTCGTAGGTGGTTTGTCGCGTCGTCTGTGAAATTCCGGGGCTTAACTCCGGGCGTGCAGGCGATACGGGCATAACTTGAGTGCTGTAGGGGTAACTGGAATTCCTGGTGTAGCGGTGGAATGCGCAGATATCAGGAGGAACACCGATGGCGAAGGCAGGTTACTGGGCAGTTACTGACGCTGAGGAGCGAAAGCATGGGTAGCGAACAGGATTAGATACCCTGGTAGTCCATGCTGTAAACGGTGGGCGCTAGGTGTGAGCCTCTTCCACGGGGTTTGTGCCGTAGCTAACGCATTAAGCGCCCCGCCTGGGGAGTACGGCCGCAAGGCTAAAACTCAAAGGAATTGACGGGGGCCCGCACAAGCGGCGGAGCATGTGGATTAATTCGATGCAACGCGAAGAACCTTACCTGGGCTTGACATACACCGGACCGGCGCAGAGATGCGTTTTCCCTTTGTGGCTGGTGTACAGGTGGTGCATGGTTGTCGTCAGCTCGTGTCGTGAGATGTTGGGTTAAGTCCCGCAACGAGCGCAACCCTTGTCTTATGTTGCCAGCACGTGGTGGTGGGGACTCATGAGAGACTGCCGGGGTTAACTCGGAGGAAGGTGGGGATGACGTCAAATCATCATGCCCCTTATGTCCAGGGCTTCACACATGCTACAATGGTCGGTACAGTAGGTTGCGATACCGTGAGGTGGAGCTAATCCTTGTAAAGTCGGCCTTAGTTCGGATTGGGGTCTGCAACTCGACCCCATGAAGTCGGAGTCGCTAGTAATCGCAGATCAGCAACGCTGCGGTGAATACGTTCCCGGGCCTTGTACACACCGCCCGTCACGTCATGAAAGTTGGTAACACCCGAAAACCATGGCCTAACCCTTATGGGAGGGAGTGGTTGAAGGTGGGATTGGCGATTGGGACGAAGTCGTAACAAGGTAGCCGTACCGGAAGGTGCGGCTGGATCACCTCCTTTCTATGGAGTTTTTGTTTTTGGAATCTGGGTGGAGGCACGCCTTTTTTTGTTGTGGGTGGGTGTGGTGGACATGGTTGTTTGGTTGTGTGTTGGTGCGTTGTTGGGTGTCTGGCGCAGCATGTTTGTTGTGTCTTGTGCCCCACTAGCCGGATGGTAGGCCTGTGTGTTTGCTGTTGTGGTGGTGGGGGTGTGTTGTGTGAGAACTGTATAGTGGACGTGAGCATCTTTATTTTTCTGTGTGTTGTGTTTTTGTTGCTTGTAAGGGCGCATGGTGGATGCCTTGGCATGCTGAGCCGATGAAGGACGTGGAAGGCCGCGATAGGCCTCGGGGAGTTGTCAATCGAGCGTTGATCCGAGGGTGTCCGAATGGGGAAACCTGGCCAGTGTCATTGCTGGTTACCCACTGCTGAATGTATAGGTGGTGTGGGGGTTTACGCGGGGAAGTGAAACATCTCAGTACCCGTAGGAGAAGAAAACAATTGTGATTCCGCTAGTAGTGGCGAGCGAACGTGGATTTTTGGCTAAACCTGGTGCGTGTGATACCTGGCAGGGGTTGCGTGTTAGGGGTTGTGGGATGCATGCGTGTCGTATCTGCCTAGTGCGACGCAGAACATCATTGATTAGCGGAAGTGGTTTGGAATGGCCTGCCGGAGTGGGTGAGAGTCCCGTACGTGAAGGTTGGTGGTGTTGTGTGGTGTGTGTTCCCGAGTAGCAGCGGGCTCGTGGAATCTGCTGTGAATCTGCCGGGACCACCCGGTAAGCCTGAATACTCAGTGTGACCGATAGCGGATAGTACCGTGAGGGAATGGTGAAAAGTACCCCGGGAGGGGAGTGAAATAGTGCCTGAAACCGTGTGTCTACAATCCGTCAGAGCCTTTTTGTGGGGTGATGGCGTGCCTTTTGAAGAATGAGCCTGCGAGTCAGCGGCATGTCGCGAGGTTAACCCGTGTGGGGTAGTCGTAGCGAAAGCGAATCCTAATGGGGTGTTGTTAGTGGCATGTTCTGGACCCGAAGCGGGGTGATCTACCCATGGCCAGTGTGAAGCAGCTGTAAGAGGTTGTGGAGGCGCGAACCCACGTAGGTTGAAAACTGCGGGGATGAGCTGTGGGTAGGGGTGAAAGGCTAATCAAACTCCGTGATAGCTGGTTCTCCCCGAAATGCATTTAGGTGCAGCGTCACATAAGCTTGCTGGAGGTAGAGCTACTGGTTGGTTGAGCGGGACTATCATCTTAGCAATGTCAGCCAAACTCCGAATGCTGGTTTAAGTGTTGTGTGGCAGTGAGACTGTGGGGGATAAGCTCCATTGGTCGAGAGGGAAACAGCCCAGATCGTCGGCTAAGGCCCCTAAGGGTGTGCTAAGTGGAAAAGGATGTGGGATCGCGAAGACAGCCAGGAGGTTGGCTTAGAAGCAGCCATCCTTGAAAGAGTGCGTAATAGCTCACTGGTCGAGTGGTTCTGCGCCGACAATGTAGTGGGGCTTAAGTACACCGCCGAAGCCGCGGCAAACATTTTTGTTTGGGTAGGGGAGCGTCGTGCATGTGTGGAAGCATGGGGGTGACCCTGTGTGGAGTGTGTGCGAGTGAGAATGCAGGCATGAGTAACGTTTGGCAAGTGAGAATCTTGTCCGCCGTATAACTAAGGGTTCCTGGGTCAAGTTCGTCTTCCCAGGGTGAGTCGGGGCCTAAGGCGAGGCCGACAGGCGTAGTCGATGGATAACCGGTTGATATTCCGGTACCCGTGTGTGTGCGAAAAGTGGTGAATCGGTGATACTAACCGCCCACCGGCATGCTGTTAATCTCTTTGAGGTTGTGGTGTTGTTGGTGCGTGGGGCCTGAGCTGGTAGTAGCCAAGTGATGGGGTGACGCAGGGAGGTAGCTGGGCCACTTATTGGATTGTGGTGTAAGCGTGTGGCACAGGGTATTGGTAAATCCGTATCTGTTTGTGTGAGGCGTGATGCGTAGCCCTTTTTTGGGTGATGTTGGTGATCCTGTACTGTCGAGAAAAGCCTCTAGCGAGTGCATGTGCGGCCCGTACCCTAAACCGACACTGGTGGTTTGGTAGAGTATACTAAGGCGTTCGGGTGAACTGTGGTTAAGGAATTCGGCAAATTGTCCCCGTAACTTCGGGAGAAGGGGACCCCTACGTGTTGCATCATCTTTGCGGTGGTGTGGTGTGTGGGGGCGCAGAGGATAGAGGGAAGCGACTGTTTATTAAAAACACAGGTCCGTGCGAAGACGTGAAGTTGATGTATACGGACTGACGCCTGCCCGGTGCTGGAAGGTTAAGAGGACCTGTTAGAGCTTTTGTGTTCGAAGCGGAGAATTTAAGCCCCAGTAAACGGCGGTGGTAACTATAACCATCCTAAGGTAGCGAAATTCCTTGTCGGGTAAGTTCCGACCTGCACGAATGGCGTAACGACTTCCCTGCTGTCTCAACCACAGGCCCGGTGAAATTGCAGTACGAGTAAAGATGCTCGTTACGCGCGGCAGGACGAAAAGACCCCGGGACCTTCACTATAGCTTGGTATTGTTGTTTGGTTCGGTTTGTGTAGGATAGGTGGGAGACTGTGAGGCATTCACGCTAGTGGGTGTGGAGTCGTTGGTGAAATACCACTCTGGTCGGATTGAGCATCTTAACCTTGGCCCATGATCTGGGTTGGGGACAGTGCCTGGTGGGTAGTTTAACTGGGGCGGTTGCCTCCTAAATGGTAACGGAGGCGCCCAAAGGTTCCCTCAGCTTGGTTGGTAATCAGGTGTTGAGTGTAAGTGTATAAGGGAGCTTGACTGTGAGAGTGACGGCTCGAGCAGGGACGAAAGTCGGGACTAGTGATCCGGCACCTACTTGTGGTTGTGGTGTCGCTCAACGGATAAAAGGTACCCCGGGGATAACAGGCTGATCTTCCCCAAGAGTCCATATCGACGGGATGGTTTGGCACCTCGATGTCGGCTCGTCGCATCCTGGGGCTGGAGTAGGTCCCAAGGGTTGGGCTGTTCGCCCATTAAAGCGGCACGCGAGCTGGGTTTAGAACGTCGTGAGACAGTTCGGTCTCTATCCGCCGCGCGCGTGGAAACTTGAAGAAGGCTGACCCTAGTACGAGAGGACCGGGTTGGACGTACCTCTGGTGTGCCAGTTATTCTGCCAAGGGTAGGGCTGGTTGGCTACGTACGGGAGGGATAACCGCTGAAAGCATCTAAGCGGGAAGCCTGTTTTGAGATGAGGTTTCGTGTGAGGTTCCCTGTAGATGATGGGGTTGATAGGCTAGGTCTGTAAGCCATGTGAGTGGTGTGGTGACTGGTACTAATTGGCCGAAGTTTTAACAAAAAACATGCGTTGTGTAACGAGCACACAGTTTGTGTGGTGTTTGCGTCTGCTGTGCAGTGTCTGGCATGACACGCCCCTGTGGGGTGGTTGGTTGTGTTGGTGGTTGATGGTGGTGGGGAAACGCCCGGTCCCTTTTCGAACCCGGTAGCTAAGCCCATTTCATGCTGATGGTACTGCATTCGTTGGGGTGTGGGAGAGTAGGTTGCCGCCAACACTAAAAATTTAATGTTGTGGGAGGGGTTTGTGCACCGTTGTTGGGTGGGCAGGCCCCTCCCACACGCATATACAGGTACAGTCAGATACGTGGAAAGGCAGCACATGAATCGGGAGCGTCGGCATTCTCAGCGCGCTGGAAGCCGTAATCGGACTAATCCTCAGCGCCAGGGGTTCCGTGAGGAGCGGGCCAAGAATCGTGAAGATGAGCCGACCCTGCCCGAGGATATTAACGTCCGCGATCTCGATCCCATGGTGTTGCAAGACCTGCGGGTGCTCTCCAAGCAGAACGCGGAGAGCGTCGCCAAGCACATGATCATGGCGGCCACCCTCATGGATGAGGACCCGGAGCTTGCCCTGCGCCATGCCCGCGCGGCCAAGAACCGTGCGGGGCGCGTCGCGGTGGCCCGGGAGACCAATGGCATTGCCGCATATCGCGCGGGGGAGTGGAAGGAAGCGCTCTCGGAGTTGCGGGCGGCACGTCGCATGAGCGGTGGCCCGGGCCTCTTGGCGTTGATGGCGGACTGCGAGCGTGGCCTTGGTCGCCCGAATAAGGCTCTGGATATTGGTCGCTCGGAGGAGGCGGCGCAGTTGGACAAGGAATCCGCTATCGAGCTGGGAATTGTCCTGGCCGGGGCGCGGCAGGACCTGGAGCAGTATGACGCCGCCGTTCTGACGTTGGAGCGCCTGGAGCCCTCGATGACGGACACGGGCCTCACGGCCCTGCGTCTGGCCTATGCCTATGCCGATGCCCTGGAGGCGGCGGGCCGGAAAGAGGAGGCGCGTCCCTGGTTTGAGCGGGTGGCGGCCGTGGACGAGGAGGGCTTCTTTGATGCCCAGGAGCGCTTAGAACAATGATGCTGGATAAGCATGACGCGCTGCTTTTTGATCTCGATGGCACCGTGTGGCACGGGGATACCCCGATCCCGGAGGCCGTCGAGGCCTTGCGCGGCCTCGATCCCATCTATTTGACGAATAATGCCTCCAAGTCCCCGGCGGAGGTGCAGAAGAAACTGCGCGGCATGGGGCTGCCCACCGGAACGGTGCTGACCTCCGCGCAGGCGGCGATTGGTCTGGCCGTAGAACTGGAACCGGGCGCGCGGGTATTGATCCTCGGGGCACCGTCCTTCCGGGACTTGGCGCGGGAGGCGGGCCTGCGGGTCGTCGATAGTGCGGATGAGGAACCCCAGGTGGTGCTGCACGGACACGACCCGGAAACTGGCTGGGCGCAGCTTTCTGAGGCCGCCTTGGCTATTCGGCGCGGGGCGCGATACATCGCCTCCAATCGGGATACCTCGTTGCCCTCGGAGCGGGGTTTGTTGGTGGGCAATGGCTCGATGGTGGCGGCGGTGGAGTCGGCCACCGGGATACGGGCGATCGCGGCCGGGAAACCGGAGACGCGCATGTTTGAGCAGGCCGCGCGGCACGCCAAGAGCCCCCTGGTGATCGGGGATCGCCTGGATACCGATATTGCAGGGGGCAACGCGGCGGGCATGGCCACGCTGCACGTGCTCACCGGGGTTTCGGGCGTATCCGATCTCCTGGCCGCCCCGCCGGAGCAGCGCCCCACCTATGTGGCGGAGGATATGAGTGCCTTGCACAGCGACGCCAACCTGCGTCCGGGACCTCGGGAAGGTGCCACTGCCTACCGCCAGGGTGACGTTGTGGTGGTAGAAGGCGAAACCGCCCATCAGCGCCTCCTGGCGGCCCTGCCGGTGGCGTGGGAGGGGCCGTTCTCGGAGATCAGGGGACTATGACCCCGGAGGAATTGCAGGGGGAACTGCACGAGGCATTGCGCCAACCCGCCGCTACCCTGGAGGCGGAGGCCGATATTTTGGAGCGGGCTCATGAGATTTTGCAGGGCGCTCTGAAGGGAAAGGAAGGCTAATGCGCAGGAGGTTGGACGCGGAACTTGTGCGCCGCAAGATCGCGCGCTCGCGGGAGCAGGCGGTGGAGATGATTCGCTCCGGCCGCGTGGTGGTGGGGGGATTCCCTGCGCACAAACCGGCCACCGTGGTGGAGGAGGGAGCCTCCATTCGCGTGGAGGGGAGCGAGGAGGATACCTGGGCCTCGCGCGGGGCGCACAAACTCATCGGGGCCCTGGATGCCTTTGGCGTGGACCCCACCGGAAAGCGCGTACTTGATGCGGGAGCCTCCACGGGGGGATTCACCGACGTGCTGCTGCGCCGGGGCGCGCGCGAGGTGGTGGCCGTGGACGTGGGATACGGGCAACTAATCTGGCGGCTGCAAAACGATCCCAGGGTGCGGGTGCATGACCGCACCAACGTGCGCTCCCTAACACCCGAGCAGATCGGCGGCCCCTGCGAGATGATGGTGGGCGATCTCTCCTTTATCTCTCTGCGCCTGGTGCTTCCGGCCCTGGCGCAGTGCGTCACCGGCGATCTCTTTCCCATGGTCAAGCCGCAGTTTGAGGTGGGCAAGGAGCGCCTGGGCAGCGGCGGGGTGGTGCGCAGCGCGGCCCTGCGGGCGGAGGTAACCGAGCAGGTGGCCCGGGAGGCGCAGGAATTGGGGCTGGGTCTGCGGCAGGTGGTGGCCTCGCCGCTGCCGGGCCCGCAGGGCAACGTGGAGTTCTTCCTATGGCTGACCAAGGGGGCTCCCCCGGCGAAGAACGTGACGGAGATGGTGGCGCAAGCCGTAGCGGAAGGGCCGCAATAATGCGTGAGGTAGTGCTGGTTCCCCCGATGGGCAATAACGCCGAGGCCGCGCAGCGCGCGGCGGAGCTGCTTTCCACGGGAAATATCAGGGTGCGGTCCCCCCGCGCGGGAGTGAGCGCGGACGTGGAGCTGGTGCTGGTTCTCGGCGGCGATGGCACGTTTTTGCGCGCCGCCGACCTGGCCCATGAGGCGGATGTGCCGGTCTTGGGCATCAACCTCGGGCACGTGGGATTCCTGGCGGAGTGGGAGGCCGAATCCCTAGAGGAGGCCGTGGGGAAGGTGATCGACCGCGACTATCGGGTGGAGGATCGCATGACCATCGACGCCACCGTGCTCTCCGAATCGCTCGCCCCCATCGCCCACGGCTGGGCGCTCAACGAGGTGAGCATTGAGAACGTGCACCGCCACGGGGTGTTGGACGCCAGCCTAGAGGTGGACGGCCGCCCGGTGAGTTCCTTTGGCTGCGATGGCATCCTGATCTCCACCCCCACGGGGTCCACGGCCTATGCCTTTTCCGCCGGGGGGCCGGTGCTGTGGCCGGAACTGGACGCGATCCTGGTGGTGCCCAATAACGCCCACGCGCTTTTTACCAAGCCCCTGGTGATGAGTCCCCATTCCACGGCGGCGGTGGAATCGCTGTCCTCGGCGCGGGTGGTCATGGACGGGTTCCGCGAGGTCACCATGCCCGCTGGCTCACGGGTGGAGGTGGCGCGCGGGGCGCGCCCCGTGCGCTGGGTGCGGCTGGATGATTCCCCCTTTGCGGATCGGCTGGTATCCAAATTAGATCTTCCGGTGCAGGGCTGGCGTGGTAGGAAGGATAACCATGCTGGCTGAACTGACCATCGAAAATCTCGGCGTGATTCCGCGCGCCACCACGGAACTCAGTCCCGGCCTGACGGTGCTCACGGGTGAGACGGGAGCGGGTAAAACAATGGTGGTCACCGGGTTGCGCCTGCTCACGGGGGGTCGGGCGGATGCCTCCCGAATCCGCAACGGCGCCAAGAAGGCCGTGGTGGAGGGGCGTTTTATCGCGGGCGCGGAGGGCGCGGCCGTGGTGGAGGAGGCCGGAGGGGAACCGGATGAGAACGGGGAGTTCATCGCCTCGCGCACCGTCTCCGGCAGCCGCTCCCGTGCTCATCTGGGCGGGCGTTCCGTTCCGGCGGCCACGCTCACGGCCTTTACCCAAGGATTACTGACCATCCACGGGCAGAACGATCAGTTGCGCCTGCGCGCCCCCGAACAGCAGCGGGAGGCCCTGGACAGGTACGCGCACATCGACCTTGGGGACTATCACCGCGCCTATCAGAGGTGGAAAGAACTAGAACGCGATCTGCGCAGGCGCACGCAGTCGCGCCGCGAGTTGGCGCAGGAATCGGATCGCCTGCAATTTGCGCTCAAGGAGATTGACGCCGTGGACCCCCAGCCGGGGGAGGAGGCGGAATTGCTGGCCCTGGTGCGTCGCTTGCAGGACGTCGATAGCCTGCGCGAGCAGGCCACCCTGGCGCTGGCGGCTATCGACGGCGCGGAGGCCTTCGGGGAGACGGACGAATCCGACCCCGCCTCCACGCTCCTGGGGCGCGCCGCGAGCGCGCTGACCGGCGACCCCGTTCTGGAGGAACTGGGGGAGCGTCTTTCCGGGATTACCGCGGCGCTGGGAGAGATCACGGCGGAATTGGGGGCCTTTCTCTCCGAGTTGCCCACCGATCCCGAGGCGCTAGAGACAGCCTTGCAGCGTCAGTATCAGTTGAAGTCGCTCACCCGGAAGTACGCCCCGGACATTGAGGGGGTGATCGCCTGGCAGGATAAGGCCCGGGAGAGGCTTTCCCGCATGGATACCTCCATGGAGGCGTTGGAGGAATTGAAAAAGAGCACCCGCGAGGCATACGAGGCGGTGCTTGAGGAGGGCAAAAAGATCAGCGCGGTGCGATACCGGGCGGCGCGCAACCTCGGCCGGAACGTCTCCACCGAACTGCACGGTTTGGCCATGCCCAAGGCGCAACTCATCGTGGACATTCGCACCGGGGAGCCCGGCCCCCAGGGGCTGGATGAGGTGGCGCTCTTTCTGGCCGCCAACCCGGAGGCCCCGCCTCGCCCCTTGGACGCCGCGGCCTCCGGCGGTGAGTTGTCCCGCGTGATGTTGGCCCTTGAGGTGGTGCTGGCGGGGGTATCGCCGGGCACCACCCTGGTATTCGATGAGGTCGATGCCGGCGTGGGCGGGCGCGCGGCGATGGAAATTGGGCGTCGATTAGCCCGCCTGGCGCAGCACAATCAGGTGATCGCGGTGACCCACCTGCCCCAGGTCGCGGCCTACGCCGATACCCACCTGCACGTGGCCAAGGACGATACCGTTACCTCCGGGGTGGAAACGCTCACCGGGCAGCGGCGAGTGGAGGAACTCGCGCGTATGCTCGCCGGGCTGGTGGACGCCACGGGCCTGGCGCACGCGGCGGAACTATTGGAACGAGCACAGGAATTTTCCCGCGCGCCTTCACCACTTGAGGGCGGCAACGCGCAATGATGTGACGCATGAGTCTGTTCTCCCGCAAAGACGATCTCCCCGGTCAGCACGGGGTAGTGCGCGATTGCACCCCCCAGGGCAAGGGCCTCAAGCGCTTCTCCCCGGGGGACATCGCGGTGATCGATGCCTCGGACATCTCGCGCCGCCTTGCGCAGGACCTCATCGACCTTCAGCCCTCCGTGGTCATCAATAAGGCCGCCTTTAGCACCGGGGCCGTGCCCAACTTTGGCCCCACCATGCTGCTGGACGCCTCCATCACCCTGATTGATTCCGCCGGTTCCCTGGGCGGCTTGCGCGATGGTAAAAAAGCTCGGGTATCGGATGAGGGCGGGATCTACCACGGGGACAAGCACCTTGGCGATGGCCACGTGGTCACCCGCGCGGAGGCGGAAAAGTCCTTCAACGAGGCTCAGCAATCCCTGGTGGAGCGCATGGAGGCCTACTTTGGCAACACCGTGGAGTTCCTGAACACGGAGGCCCCGCTTCTGGTGGACGGGCTGGGTATTCCCGATACCGGCGAGGAGATTCGCGGGCGCAAGACCCTGGTGGTCAGCCCCGGTGCGCGCCATCGGGAGCAGATCGAGGCGCTGCGCTACTTCATCCGCGAGTACGAGCCGTACATCGTGGGTGTGGAGGGCGCGGCCGATACCCTGGTGGAGATGGGATACCGCCCGCACCTCATCGTGGGCAATCCCGTGAACGTGGGAGCGGAGACGCTGCGCAGCGGCGCGCGGGTGGTGCTGCCCGCCG
The DNA here is from genome assembly GCF_033783015.1 of Corynebacterium sp. 21KM1197. NCBI lineage: Bacteria > Bacillati > Actinomycetota > Actinomycetes > Mycobacteriales > Corynebacteriaceae > Corynebacterium > Corynebacterium sp. 21KM1197. The sequence continues at coordinate 1,087,672 of NZ_CP123907.1, forward strand.
ATGCCGATGGCCACGCCTCCGGTCTGGAGCGCATCCAGGACCTGGGCATCGGCGCGATGACCTTCCCCGCGGCCACGGATTCCGCCACTGACCTTGCCCTGCTCCTGGTGGAGTACCACGGCGCGGAGTTGATCGTGAACGCCGGTGCGCCGCTGAGCCTGGACGGCATGTTTGCCGGGAAGCACAACCCTGCGGCCCTGGTCACGCGGGCCAAGGTGGGCACCAAGTTGGTGGACGCCGAGGCCGTGGCGAACCTCTACATCGTGCCCGCCAGCGGGGGAATCGCCTGGCTGTGGGCGATCCTCGGCGTGCTCGTGGCGTGCGCGGCCATCGTGCTGATCGCGGGCATGGGCGGGGCGGGGACCTTTAGCGATAACCTCATCGACACCTGGAATAACCTGGCGCTGACCGTCCAGGGCTGGTTTAAGGAGTAACGCATGGCAAAGGCAGGACTGGTTATTGCGGGGCTGGGCTTTGGCGTGGCCCTGGGGTCCGCCCTGGGCGCCTATGTGCTCGCCCCGGTGGATCACACGGACGATAAGGCGGTGGCGGCCGCGGAAGCCGATGCCCAGCGCAGCGCGGAAGAGGCGCGAGCGTCCAACGATGTGGTGGGGTCCCTCGCGCCCGCCGCGTTGGCAGGTTCCCTGGACCAGCGCCCCGTGCTCATCTTCGCCACCAACGACGCTGCGGAGCGGGCCGTGGCGGTGCGGGATTGGCTGAATCAAGCGGGGGCTATCGACGCCGGTCAGATCAATCTGGAGTCCCGGTTCACGGATCAGGAGGGGGCGGATAGCCTCAAGACCATCGTGACCAACACGCTCCCGGCCGGGGCACAACTCTCCGAGAACAGCCTCGATCCCGGCACCCACGCCGGCGAGGCACTGGGCTCGGCGCTCATGCTCAACCCGGAAACGGGCGAGCCGCAGTCCACCGTGGACGAGCGTGCCGATCTGCTCACCGCTTTGCGCGACGCGGGCTTCCTTTCCTACGCCAGCGGCACGATTCTTCCCGCCCAGGGGATCGTGGTGCTCAGCGGGCACGAGGAGGGCTTTGCGGAACACAGCCTGGAAAGCTTCGCCGCAGCACTGCACACGCGCGGCAATGCGGTGACTCGCGCCTCCGACCCGGATAGCGTGTCTGAGCAGGTCAGCGTGGTATTGAGGCTGCGCGATATGTTAAGCTGAAACTCCGTGAAAACGGCCACCAAATACATTTTTGTCACCGGGGGCGTCGTCTCCTCTCTGGGGAAGGGCCTGACGGCCGCCAGCCTGGGACAACTCCTCACTGCCCGCGGGCTTTCGGTCACCATGCAGAAGCTGGATCCGTACCTCAACGTCGATCCGGGCACGATGAATCCCTTTGAACACGGTGAGGTCTTTGTCACCGAGGACGGCGCGGAGACGGACCTCGACCTGGGGCACTACGAGCGCTTCCTGGACCGGGCCCTGACCGCCAAGGCGAACGTGACCACCGGCAAGGTGTACTCCACGGTGATTGCTAAGGAACGCCGGGGGGAATACCTGGGTAAGACCGTGCAGGTGATCCCGCACATCACCGATGAGATCAAGTCCCGAATCCTGGCGATGGGCGAGGACGCCGACGTGGTGATCTCCGAGATCGGCGGCACGGTGGGCGATATTGAATCCCAGCCCTTCCTGGAGGCCGTGCGGCAGGTACGCCACGAGGTGGGCCGGGAGAACATCTTTTTCATTCACGTATCCCTGGTGCCGTACCTGGCCCCCTCCGGGGAGCTAAAGACCAAGCCCACGCAGCACTCCGTGGCGGAGTTGCGCTCCATCGGTATCGTCCCGGACGCCCTGGTCCTGCGCTGCGATAGGGAGGTTCCGGCCCCCCTGAAGCGCAAGATCGCGCTGATGTGCGACGTGGAGGAGGAGGGCGTGATCTCGTGCGCGGATTCCGCCTCCATCTACAACATTCCCGAGGTGCTCTACCGCGAGCACCTGGATACCTTCCTGATTCGCCGCCTGGGTCTGCCCTTCCGGGACGTCGATTGGAGTTCCTGGGCCGATCTGCTTGACCGCGTGCACAATCCGCGCGGCGAGGTCACCGTGGGGATCGTCGGAAAGTATATCGACCTGCCGGACGCCTACCTTTCCGTGGTGGAAGCTGTGCGCGCGGCGGCCTTTGCTCATCACCTGCGCGCCAAGATCGTATGGATCTCCGCGGAGGACCTGTCCGCCCTGGAACAGTGCGATGGGGTGGTGATTCCCGGCGGCTTTGGCGCGCGGGGCATCGAGGGCAAGATCGCCGCCGTGCGCTACGCCCGGGAGAATAAACTGCCGCTGCTGGGTATCTGCCTGGGCCTGCAATGCGTGGTGATCGAGGCCGCTCGCAGCGTGGGCATTGAGGCCTCCTCCACGGAGTTTGATCCCGATACGCCCTTCCCGGTGATCTCCACGATGGCGGAGCAGGAGGCGGCTGTGGCGGGCACCGCAGACCTGGGCGGCACCATGCGCCTGGGGGCCTACCCGGCGCGTTTGCAGGAGGGTTCCGTGGTGGCCGGACTGTATGGCGCCACGGAGGTATCCGAGCGACACCGGCACCGCTTTGAGGTCAATAACGCCTACCGCGAGGAGATCGAGAAGTCCGGGCTGGTATTCTCCGGCACCTCCCCGGACGGTAACCTCGTGGAGTTCGTGGAATATCCCGACCACCCCTTCCTGGTGGCCACGCAGGCACACCCGGAATATAAGTCTCGCCCCACAAAGGCACACCCGCTGTTTGAAGGACTCATCGCGGCATGTATGAAGTAACCGAATCCACGCTGCTTATCGACGCCCCGATCATCGCCGTGCGCCGCGACGCCGTGACCATGCCCGGTGGGCGCAGCGCCAACCGGGAGATCGTGGAGCACTTCGGTGCGGTGGCCGTGGTGGCCCGCGACGGTGAGAACATCGCCCTCGTGCAGCAATACCGGCATGCCGTGGGACGGCGATTGTGGGAACTACCCGCAGGTCTGCTCGACGTGCCCGGGGAGGACGCGCTTTCGGCCGCCCGCCGCGAACTCATGGAGGAGACGGGATTGCGCGCGGAGAAGTGGGCCATGCTCCTTGACGTTGCCACTAGTCCGGGCTTTAGCGATGAGGTCACGCGCGTGTACCTGGCCGCGGATCTTAGCCCCACGGATCGGCCCGAGCCCCAGGACGAGGAGGCCGATATGCGGCTGGCCTGGGTGAGCCTGGCGGAGGCCAAAGCAATGGTGCTGCGCGGGGAGATCATCAACTCGATCGCGGTGGCCGGTATCTTTGCCGCCGCCGAAGGAACCACGCGCCCCACGGATATCCCCTTTGATCTGCGGCCGCAGGCCCTGGCGAGGAGGCGCGATGGATCTGGCGCAGACCTGGCTTAACCACCTGGCGGTGGAGCGTGGGCTAAGCCAGAACACGCTGAGCAATTATCGGCGTGATGTGCAGCGCTACCTGGATTGGCTGGATAAACCCCTGTCCGAGGTGACCAAGACGGATGTGGAGGCCTACGTGGCCGATCTTCAGCGCGGCGGACTTTCCACGGCGTCCGCGGGGAGGGCCCTGGTGGTGGCCCGAGGCCTGCACCGCTTTGGGGTAGAGGAAGGCGTGCTGGACGTGGATGTGGCCAGGGAGGTCTCTCCGCCGGCCACCGGGCAGCACCTGCCGGATACCTGGACGATCGAGGAGGTGGGAAAACTCCTCGACTCTATCCCGCATGAGACTCCGGTGGATCTGCGGGATCGGGCGTTGCTGGAATTGCTTTATGCCACGGGTGCGCGCATCTCCGAGGTGGTGGCCCTGGACGTAGACGATATAGACGAGATGCTGGTGCTCACCGGCAAGGGTTCTAAACAACGCATGGTGCCCGTGGGGGGCGTGGCCCTGCGCGCGGTGGAGGCATACCTGGTGCGAGGCCGTGCGGCTTTTCAACCGCGCGTCCATGCGCTGCTGCTGAACCGGCGCGGTGGGCGGTTATCGCGCCAGAGCAGTTGGGCGGTGCTCAAAGGGCGCGCGGAAGCCGCGGGGATGAAGAAGCATATTTCCCCGCATACCCTGCGGCATAGCTTTGCCACGCACCTCCTCGAAGGCGGTGCGGACGTGCGCGTGGTGCAGGAACTCCTCGGTCATTCCTCCGTGACTACCACTCAGATTTACACCCACGTCACCGCGGATAGCCTGCGGTCTGCCTGGCGGCAAGCGCACCCTCGCGCCTAGCCTTTCGCCACTGGGCTATGCTGCGCGCCCAGCGGGCACCGGGAGCGGAAAGCGGGCCGCTGGGGGCGCTGACCTGCCAGCGACCGTTGGGCAGTATCCACACGATGATTCCGGTGGACTCATCGAGCAGGTAGCGCACGATGCCATCGGTTTTCATGTTGTGGTGGTGCTGGCAGAGGGAAGCGAGATTCCCGGCGGAGGTGGGGCCGCCATCCTCCCAATTCACCCGGTGGTCTAGTTGGCAGGCGCGGGCTTGGCAACCGGGGAAGCGGCAGCGCCCATCGCGGCCCTGGACGTATCGCTTGAGGGCGGCGGTGGCGTTGTGGGCGCGGGTGGATTCGCGCCTGGCCTGAGTGGGGCGGGCCTGATTCTTCCAGAATCCCTCGCGGTGGGTGGGGAGCCAATCTGCCGTGGCGCTCGACCAGACGGGGGCGTTTTCGATGTCCGTGGCCTGATAGAGATTCACCGTGACCGTGGTGGTGATGCTGCCCCGGAGGAGGCCGGTGAAGGCCTCCACGGGGGAACAACCGGTGGTGGAGGTGACGTTGGTGATGGCCTTTTCCACCCACATGCCAAGATCCTTGGGCAGGTAGGCGGTGATCCGGGTGCCCTCGTTGAGCATGTGCTCGATGCTGAAGTCTCCGGGATCGGCGGCTGTGGGGAAGCCGAGGAGTTCATCGAGGATACGGCGCAGGCGCTTCCTGATTTCCGTGGTGGTGGGCATGGCCTGCGCCGGTGCGGTAGGGGTGAGCAGGGAGGTGAGGGCGGCGTCGATAAGCGGGTAGTGCTCGGGCGAGGCTATGAGGAGCTCGTTGCCGATGGCGGTGATTCGTTCCCTGTCCAAGTGGAAGAGCTGGTTTTGGAGGGCGTGCAGGCGGGGGAGTCTGCGCAGGGTGTAGATGCCTACGAAAAGTGAATCCCGGAGCGTGGAGGGTGCCTTGCCGGTGGAGCGGCTGAGGGTGCTGAGCGCTATGCGGGTGTCCTGATCCTCCGGCGGGAGTAGGTCCTCCCAGAGGAGGTATTCCTCCTTGCGGATGCGTGCGTAGGCGCGGGCTACTGGGTCGGTGTGATCGCAGGTAGAGAAGTAATACTCCATGATGGTCCCCCTAGTCTTTGCTTCCCATTCTAACCAAGCCCATGTATTAGGTCAAGTGTTCGATTTTCGGCAGTGTTTGAGCAGGTTGAATGTGAAATTAGGAACTGGTGTTCTATCTATAGGTCAAGTCCATGGACTTGTTTCTGTATCGCCGAGGTAAAGCCTGTACTCTTTAGATCAGAAATGACACGTGTGTAGTTTCCGGTCGAGGAAGTGGGTATGACTGTGGGTGATGTTGAGTCCGTTGGGCTGACTGGTCGGCCGTTGCGTGACTTGCCCGAACCTGCCCCCCTGGAAAGTCACGGCCCCGCCACCATCGTGGCCATGTGTAACCAAAAGGGGGGCGTGGGAAAAACCACCTCCACCATCAACCTCGGGGCGTGCCTGGCGGAATTGGGGCGCAAGGTTCTCCTGGTAGACCTTGATCCCCAGGGGGCGCTATCGGCTGGGCTGGGCGTGGCGCACGAGGAACTAGACGTCACGGTCTATAACCTCCTGGTGGATAATCGCTCCAGTATCCACAGCGCCCTGCACCGCACCAGCGTGCCGGGGCTGGACCTGGTACCGGCCAATATTGATCTCTCCGCCGCGGAGATCCAGCTGGTTAATGAGGTGGGCCGGGAGCAGACCCTAGCCCGTGTGCTGCGCCCGGTGATGAAGGAATATGACTTCATCATCCTGGATTGCCAGCCCTCCCTGGGCCTGCTCACCGTCAATGCCCTGGCCTGCGCACATGGGGTAATTATTCCGATGGAGTGCGAGTATTTCTCCCTGCGCGGCCTGGCCCTGCTGACCGATACCGTGGAAAAGGTGCGCGATCGCCTCAACTTCGATCTGGACATCATGGGGATCCTGGTCACTATGTTCGACCGGCGCACCAGTCACGCCCGCGAGGTGATGTCGCGCGTGGTGGAGGTATTTGGGGACAAGGTGTTTGATTCCGTGATTACCCGCACGGTGCGCTTCCCGGAAACCTCGGTGGCGGGCGAGCCGATCATTTCCTGGGCACCGCGCTCCCAGGGGGCGGAGCAGTATCGGGATCTGGCCAAGGAGGTCATTGAGCGGGCGTGAGCGAGTTCCGCGTGGCCCTAGATAACTTTGAGGGCCCCTTTGATCTTTTGCTCCAGCTCATCTCCTCCAAGAAGTTGAACGTTACTGAGGTGGCCCTGGCGGAGGTCACCGATGAGTTCATCGCCTATACCCGCGCGCTGGGCGAGCAGGCGGAGTTGGAGGAGACCACCGAGTTCCTGGTGGTGGCCGCCACCCTCCTGGATCTCAAGGCCGCGCGCCTGGTGCCCCGGGGTGAAGTGGACGATGAGGCGGATATGGAATTGCTCTCCGCTAGGGATCTGCTTTTTGCTCGTCTCTTGCAGTATCGGGCCTATAAAAAGGTGGCCGATCTGCTGGGCCAATGGCAGCGGGCGGCACAGCGCCGGTATCCGAGGGCGGTGGCGATGGAGGAACGCTTTGCCCAGTTGCTGCCTCCGGTGACCCTGCCGGAAAAAGAGCGCTTTGCGGAGATCGCCGCCGGGGTGTTTAGGCCTAAGCCCCCCGAGGAGGTGGGCACGGATCACCTGCACCAGGTGGCGGTCTCCGTGCCGGAGCAGGCGGGGCGGATCATGGATATGCTGCGCATAGCGGGGGTGGAGCGGTGGCTGACCTTCGCGGTGCTCACGGGTGATTGCGGGGTATCCATGCAGGTGGTGGGGCGCTTCCTGGCGCTGCTGGAGTTGTATAAGGCCAAGGCGGTGGAGGTCCATCAACCAGACCCCCTGGGGGAATTGAGCGTGTCCTGGACGGGCCTGGACGTGGACCCCGCGGTGGTGGCCGCAGCTAATTGGGATTAGCCGTATCGTGGTGCGCATGGCAGCGATTATTGATGTGGAGCAGTGCGCGAGTTTACGCGGCAAGGCGGTATTGCTCTATGCCACCAGGAATCCCGGCGAGGCGATTCCCGGTTCCCTGGTGATGGACGCGCAGGATCAAGTAGACGATCCCCGGGAATACTTTGAGCGCGTGGGCGTGAGCGACGATACCCCGGTGGTGATATACGGGGAATTAGCGGCCTATGTGTGGTGGCTGGCCAAGGTGGCGGGCCTCAATAACGTGGCCGTGCTCGACGGAGGCATGGCGGCCTGGGTGGCCTCGGGGCGGAAGCCGGGAGAACTAGGGCAGCCGAAGCGACGCGGCACGATCAAGGCGGAGGTGGCCTGGGAGAGGATCGCGGAAAGGCCTGAGTCCGATGGTTACGTGACCACGGTGGAGGTGGACGATCCCGAGGCCCTAGTGAACGCGGAGGGCTACTATTCCGAGGATCCGCGCGCGGAAATAGAGAAGCGCGCGGGGGACGCGCGGGCGTTGATCTTTAGCGGGGAGCATGCCTGCGTGGGGGCGCTGGCCGCCACGGTGGCGGGGTACGGGGACGTGCGGGTGCTGCTGTGAACGAGGTGCGTTCGCAGATCGAGTCCATCCTGCTGGTGGTGGATTCCCCGGTGACTCCCACGGCCCTGGCCCGCGCGGTGGAGGCGGAGGAAAGCGTGGTCCTGGATACCCTGCGGGCTATCGCTGCGGAGTTCAACGAGCGAGGCTCGGGATTTGATCTGCGGGAGAACGCCGAGGGCTGGCGGCTTTATACCCGGCAGGCCAACGCCCCGGCGGTGGAGGCGTTCGTGCTCGATGGCACGCAGACGCGCCTCTCGCGCGCGGCGCTGGAAACCCTCGCGGTGGTGGCGTATCGCCAGCCGGTGACCAGGGCACAGGTCTCCGCAGTGCGCGGGGTGAACGTCGATGGCGTGATGCGCACCCTGCAACTGCGCGGGCTCATCAAGGAGGCGGAGGCCCCCTATACCTATGCCACCACGGACTTGTTCCTGGAACTCATGGGCATGGACTCGCTGGATCGCCTGCCGGATCTCGCCCCGCTCTTACCGGAACTCGATCATATTGATGAGGAGTATTCGGGGTAGTATGACGGGCGCACAGTAAGCACATCAGGAAGGACGCATCTGTGAAGGACGAGCCCATCGAGCTCTCTTTTGCCCGCCCCGCGCGGCACCAAAACGTGAGCCTCAACGAGCGCCGCGAGAATCCCTCGGCGGGCGGAGTTCGCCTTCAAAAGGTCCTCGCCCAGGCCGGGGTGGCCTCGCGGCGGCACTCGGAGATCCTGATCGACGCCGGGCGCGTGGAGGTCAATGGCAAGGTCGTGGACCGCCAGGGCATGCGCGTGGACCCCAACGTGGACATCATTCGCGTCGATGGCGTGCGCGTGAACGTCAATGAGGACACCGTGTACTTTGTGCTGAACAAGCCGCGCGGAATGCAGTCCACCATGCACGATGACATGGGTCGCCCCTGCATCGGAGACATCGTGGGCGAGCGCGTGGCCGCAGGCAAGCGGCTCTTCCACGTGGGCCGCCTGGACGCGGACACGGAGGGCCTGATCATGCTCACCAACGATGGGGAACTGGCCAATCGCCTCATGCACCCCAAGTATGAGATCGCCAAGACGTACATGGCCACCGTGCTGGGCGAGGCGGATCGCGCCCTGATTTCTTCTTTGCGCAAGGGCATGGAGCTTGACGACGGTCCCGCCAAGGTGGACTACGCCCAGGTGATCGACACGCACAACGGCCAATCCATCATTCGGGTGGAATTGCACGAGGGACGCAAGCACATCGTGCGTCGATTGCTTAAGGCGGCGGGCTACCCGGTGCAGCGCCTGGTGCGCACCAAGATCCACACGGTGCAACTGGGCGAGCAAAAGCCCGGCTCCATGCGCGCGCTCAATAGCTCGGAATTGACCAGTCTGTATAAGGCGGTGGGAATGTGAATGCCTTGATCGTGGCCGTGGACGGCCCGGCGGGAACCGGAAAATCCAGCACGTGCCGCGCGCTCGCGGAGCGCCTGGATGCCAAGTATGTGGACACCGGGGCCATGTACCGCGTGGCCACCTGGGCCGTGCTGGAGGCCGGAGTGGATCCGCAGGATACCGAGGCGGTGGTGAGAATCACCGCGCAGCTGCCCACGGAGTTCGATGAGGAGGCCATTCGCGGCCCCGAGGTGACCAAGCACGTCTCGGCGGTCTCTGCGATTCCCGAGGTGCGCCGCAACCTCGTGGAGTTGCAGCGCAGGATCGCCACGGAGGCGGGCCGCGCGATCGTCGAGGGCCGGGACATCGGCACCGTGGTCTTTCCCGAGGCCCCGGTGAAGATCTACCTCACGGCGGACGCGGAGGTGCGCGCGCGGCGTCGATACGAGCAGGACCTCGCTGCTGGCCGTGAGGCGGACTTCGAGGCGGTGCTGGCGGACGTGCAGCGCCGCGACGAGGCCGATTCCACGCGGGAGGATTCCCCGCTGCGCCCCGCCGAGGATGCCATCGTGGTGGACACCTCCGAGATGAGCCTGGACGAGGTGATTGATAACCTGACGGGCCTGATCCTGGATAGTGAAATGGCCCTGGAATACGAGGAGGATCACGAGAAGGAGGCCCTGTGCACGGTGGCCATCGTGGGCCGCCCGAACGTGGGCAAGTCCTCCCTGGTCAATCGCTTCCTGGGGCGCCGCGAGGCCGTGGTGGAGGATACCCCCGGCGTGACGCGCGACCGCGTGAGTTACCTCTCGGACTGGGCCGGGCAGCGCTTCTGGGTGCAGGATACCGGCGGCTGGGACCCCAACGTTAAGGGGATTCACGCCGCGATCGCCCGCCAGGCCGAGGCCGCGATGGAGACGGCGGACGTGATCGTGCTCGTGGTGGACTCCAAGGTGGGTATCACCGCCACCGATGAGATCATGGCGCGGCGGTTGCAGCGCTCCACGGTGCCGGTGATCCTGGTGGCCAATAAGTTTGACTCGGACGCCCAGTATGCGGACGTCGCGGAGCTGTACTCCCTGGGTCTGGGCGATCCGTACCCGGTCTCCGCGCAGCATGGACGCGGCGGCGCGGACGTGCTGGACAAGATCATCGCCTCCTTCCCGGAGGAGCCCCGGGCGGCGTCGATAGTCTCCGGGCCGCGCCGGGTGGCCCTGGTGGGGCGGCCCAACGTGGGCAAGTCCTCCCTGCTCAACAAGTTCAGCGGCGAGGAGCGCTCGGTGGTGGACAACGTGGCCGGAACCACCGTGGATCCCGTGGATTCCCTGGTGCAGTTGGATCAGCACCTGTGGAAGTTCGTGGACACCGCGGGCCTGCGCAAGAAGGTGAAAAATGCGCAGGGCCACGAGTATTACGCCTCCCTGCGCACCCGGGGCGTGATCGACGCCGCCGAGGTGTGCGTCATGCTTATCGACGCCTCCGAGCCCATCTCCGAGCAGGATCAGCGCGTGCTGGGCATGGTGCTCGACGCGGGCAAGGCCCTGGTGATCGGCATGAATAAGTGGGACCTCATGGACGAAGACCGCCGCTGGGAGCTGGATCGGGAACTGGACCTGCAACTCGCGCACCTGCCCTGGGTGAGCCGCATCAATATCTCGGCCAAGACGGGGCGCGCCTTGCAGAAGCTGGAGCCCGCCATGCTGGAGGCCCTGGAGAGCTGGGACCAGCGTATTTCCACTGGGCGTTTGAATAACTGGCTGCGCGAGACCATCGCCAAGAACCCGCCGCCGATGAAGAACAACCGCCTGCCCAAGGTGCTCTTTGCCACCCAGGCCAGCACCCGCCCACCCACCATCGTGCTCTTTACCACCGGCTTCCTCGACGCCGGGTATCGCCGCTACCTAGAGCGCAAGTTGCGCGAGGAGTTCGGTTTTCACGGCAGTCCGGTGCGCATCGCGGTGCGCGTGCGGGAGAGGACGAAGGCGTCGCAGCGGTAGGGCAGCGAGACGGTATCGCCTGGGCCGTATCCAGAGTGCTCGTAGAGGTACCACTCTAGGTTGGCCTCCACCCGTCGCCGGATGTGCGCGGGGGAGCGCAGCCAGTAGGAGCGGGTGCGGGCCAGGGCGATGATCTCCGGGGGCGTGAGGGGATCTACCCAGGTGGTGCGCAGTTCCTCCGCGATGATCCAGGGGGAGGCCACGGGGGGAAGAAAGCCGGGGCGCAGCACGTCGCCGGCGTGCATGATCCGGCTCAAACGGAGCACCCAGGGGTCGGAGACGTCCAGGGTGTTCCAGGCCAGAAGTACGTGTCCGCCGGGGCGAATGATCCGGTCGAGTTCCGCGCAGGCCTGCTCGGTGTCCACCCAGTGCCAGGTCTGGGCGCAGGCGGCGGCGTCTACGGAGTTATCGGCCAGGCCGGTGTGCTCCGCCGTGGCCCGCCAGGCCGGGGCGTGGTGGGCCGCCAGGTGAATCATCTCCGCGCTGGGATCGAGCGCGAACACCTCGTGGTATCGGGCCAGCGCGGCGGTGAGTTTTCCGGTTCCCGCCCCGATGTCCACCACGGTGTGCGCCCCGCGCAGCAGGGCGATGATTTCTTCCGGGTAGCCGGGGCGGGCGTCGTGGTACGCCCGCGCGCCGGTCTCAAAGGCGCGCGCGGCGGCTCGGCGCTGCTGGGGGGTGCGGAAGTGCGGCTGCTCCGCCCTGGAGGGATACACGGATTAGGATGGTACCCCGTGCCCTTTTTGCTCCGCACCATTGTTTCGCGTGATTCCCTGCTGGCCGGGGCGCTGATCTCCCTGGCCTTTGTGTGTAACGGCCTCACCCCCGTGGTGGTGGGGCAGGCTATCGACCACGCTATTGCCCAGCGCGGCAGCATCGCGCCGTGGTTGGGAGGGCTGGCTGTGCTCTTTGCGGCCAATGCAGTATGCGGGGCCGCCGGGCGCTGGCTGGGCATACGCGCCGTGCAGCGCAAGGACCACGAACTGCGCATGCGGGTCACCGAGCGGATTCCCCAGGTAACGCTCGCGCCCGGCGCGCTGCTCTCCATCGCCAGCGTGGACACCCGCCGCGTGGCCGATGCCGTGATGCTCACCATCTTCCCGATGGCCGAGGTGACCTCGGTGATCTACGCCGCCGTGGTGCTGATGAACGTCTCCGTGCCGCTGGGCCTAGCGGTGCTGTGCGGTGGGCCGCTGATCGTGTGGGTCTCCCTGCACAGCGCGCGCCCTCTGCGCCGCGCCGCCCTGCACCGGCAGGAGAGCGTGGGGCGGGCCTCCGCCCTGGCCGCGCACATCGTGCAGGGGCTGCGCACGCTCAAGGGAATTGGCGCGGTGGGAACCGTGGGGCAGCGCTACCGCGCGGCCTCGGACGAGGCGTATCGGCGCACCGTGGCGGCCAATGCGGCCCACGCCAGGCTCAATGCCACCACCGACACTGTGGGCTCCCTCTACGTGGTGATCCTGGCCGTGGCCGCCGCCGCGCTGGCGCAGCGGGGGACGATCAGCGTGGGGGAACTCATCACGGTGGTGGGGATCACGCAGTTCATCATTCACCCCATGACCATGCTGGGCAAAAACATCGCGTCGCGCTGGGCGGCCGCCCAGGCCAGCGCCCACCGGATCGCGGGGGTGCTGGAGGCCCCTGATCGCGCCGTGACGGGCGAGGTTCCCGAGGTAAGCGGCTTTGAGGTGCGCACGGGGCAGTGCCCCTACTCCTCCGCGCCGGGGGTGATCGTGGCCCCGCACCGCGCCGATCTCTTTGCCGGAACGGTATATGAGAACGTGCACCCCGATGAGGCCACGGCCCGGCGCGCGCTCTGGGTGGCGGCGGCCTCGGACATACCGAACAAGGACGTGGGCGAGGGCGGCGTGGCGCTCTCCGGCGGACAACGGCAGCGCGTGGCCCTGGCGAGGGCGATTGCCACCGAGACCCCCGTGCTGGTGCTCAACGAGCCCACCACAGCCGTGGATTCCGTGACCGAATACACCATCGCGCACCGGGTGGCCGAGCAGCGCGCGGGATTGCGCACCCTGGTGTACAGCACCGCGCCCGCCTGGCGGGAGGTGGCGGCGTGTTCCCGGTAGCAACCTGGGCGCAAATACGCGCGGTATTAAGGCTCCGGCCGCGCGCCGTGGCGGCCCTGGTGTTCCTCTTTTGCGGTTCCGCCATGAGCGTGGCGATACCGCACCTCATGGGCCTGATGGTGGACGCGGTGATCGGCGGCCAATCCCTCCTGCGGCTGGTCGGGCTCATGGTGGGTGCGGCGTTGTGCTCGGCGCTACTGAGCGCGGTGGGCTTCTACCTCATCTCCACCAGCGCGGAGCGCGGCATCGCCGGGCTGCGCGCCACGCTGGTGATCACCGCCCTGGCGCTGCCGGTACACCGGGTGGAGGAGGCGGGATCGGGGGACCTCGTGAGCCGTTCCACCGATGATGTCTCCGAGCTTTCCTCTGCGGTAACGGAGACGGTGCCCATCCTTTCTAGCTCCGTATTCACCATTGCGGCCACCGTGGTGGCCCTGGTGACCGTGGACGCCCAGTTCGCCCTCGTGCTGCTCGTGGCCCCGCTGTATTACCTGGGCGCTCGCCGTTATCTGCGCGTGGCACCCGCCAGGTATGCGCGGGAGCGCGCGCTGCGCAGCGATCGCGCGCGCAGGGTGCTAGAAGCCGTGCACGGCGCGGAGACGATCCGGGCCTACGGAATGGAGGAAAAGATCCAGGAGGGGATACGGGAATCCTCCCTCAAGGTGCGCGATACCGGCATCGCCGCGCGCACCACGATGGTGGTGCTCCAGGGCTGGGTCACGGTGTGCGAGTTCCTCACCCTTGCCCTGGCCCTGCTCATCGGGTACACGCTCGACCTCAGCGTGGGGGCCGTGACTGGGGCGCTGCTCATGCTCATCAGGCTGCGCGGCCCCATCATGATGTTCATGCGGGTGCTCGATACCGTGCAGTCCGCCTACGCCTCCCTCGCCCGTATCGTGGGCGTGCCGCAGGTCGAACCTCAACCGGACTCCGGGGCGGGTGCGCCGCGCGGCGTCGCGGAATTGCGCGGGGTTTCTTTCAGCTACGGCACCGGCTGGGCGGTGCGCGAGATGAACCTGCGGATCGACCCCGGCCAGAGCGTGGCGCTCGTGGGAGCCTCCGGGGCTGGGAAGAGCACCGTGGCGGCCCTTCTCGCCGGGCTGCGGGTGCCCACTCGCGGCGAGGCGCTTATCGACGCCGTGGCGGTGTCCACGCTTTCCGACGCCGAGCGCGCTGGGAGGGTGGCCCTTATCTCCCAGGAGATCAACGTTTTTGGCACACCCCGCGAGGATCTGGCTCTGGCCTGCCCCGAGGCCACCGGGGAGGATATGCGCGCGGCGCTGCGCCGCGTGGGGGCGGAGTTTGACCTGGATACCGAGGAGGCGCTGGAACCCGTGGCGGCCCAGCAACTGGCGCTGGCGCGCATACTCTTGATGGACCCGGCGCTGGTGATCATGGACGAGGCCACTGCGGAGGCCGGTTCCGCGCACGCTGGCTTGCTGGAAAAGGCGGCGGCGGAGGTTTTACGAGGGCGATCTTCCTTGGTGGTGGCCCACCGTCTTGACCACGTGGCCCTAGCAGATAGAGTTTTGGTCATGGATAACGGCGAGGTGATAGAGGCGGGCAGCCATGAGGAACTGCTCGCTCGCGGCGGGCGGTACGCGCAACTCTGGCAGGCCTGGGTGAGGGGCCGCCGCGGATGAAGCGCCTCCGCGCCGTAATTGCGTTTGTTATCGTCGGCATCATCGCCGGGCTTTCCCTGGTGGGATTCATCTCTGCGGGGCATGACGAGGAAGTGGCGGACCTCTCTCCCTTCGAGGAAACGCTGCCCGGGGAAAGTTCCGTGTTCGACATGACCTCGGCGGGAATGAAGCGTTCCCTCATTGTGTCCATGCCCACCCAGCCCGCGCCTGAGGCGGGGTATCCGGTGCTCTTTATGTTCCACGGGTGGCAGGAAAACGCGGCCCTCATGCAGGAATACACGCAGATGGATGACGCCCAGGCCATTCTGGTGTACCCGGATGGGGTTGAGCGCGCCTGGGGCGGCGGGCCGTATGCGCAGACCAATGAGAACAAGGGCGATGAGACCCTGGTGCGGGATATCATGAGCCGCCTGGAGATCACGTATCCCATCGACAGCGAGCGCGTGTTTGCCGCAGGAATGTCCAATGGCGGCGGCTTTGCCACGCTGCTGGGCTGCCGTGTCGATGACGTGATCAGGGGAGTGGCCTCGGTGTCTTCCGCCAATTACAACGGTATCCGCGATGGCTGCTCGGAGTCTCCCATTCCTATCCTGGCCATTCACGGCACCGCCGATCAGGCGATGCAGTACGAGGGCGGTACCCGGCACGGTGCCCGGTATTACTCCATCGAGGAGGCGCGCAATGCGGACGTGGATCGTAATAAGTGCCGCGAGCCGGTGAGCAAGTACGTGACTGACGTCATCGAGCGCACCGTGTGGCAGGGCTGCGATGCCCCCACGGAGTTCTACCGTATTGATGGTGGCCTGCACATCTGGGACGGCGATCCCGATGACCTCAATTCCTCCGTGCCAAAAAACTTTGCCAGCGATACGGTCCTGGAGTTCTTCGGGATCGAGCGGGGGTAGGATGGCATAGCAAAAAGGCGCGGTTTCCCGCGCCTTTTCAGTGGTCGGACTGACAGGATTTGAACCTGCGACCCCTACACCCCCAGTGTAGTGCGCTGCCAAACTGCGCCACAGTCCGCTGTGCATTATCTGCAACGAGGAAGAGATTACAGCAGTGTGCTTATTTTATTAAATCGCCAGCGCAGGAGCCGGAAATGGACTCAAACCAGGCGTGGATCAGATCGGCCGCGCGCTGGGTGGCGCCGGGAGTGGTCAGCATGTGGTTGGAGCCCGCAAGGCTGAGAAGGGATTTGGGATAGGCGGCGTGGTGGAAAATGTCCTCGGCCTCCGTCACGGGAACCACCTCGTCCTCGGGCGCGTGGAGGACGAGCAGCGGGGCCGAGGGCGGGGTGTGGGGGGAGTGTGCGGAGAGATCCGCTAAGAAGCCCTCGGGAAGCTCGACGGTGTGCCCCGCGATGGTGGCGCTGCTGCCCTGAACGTAGGGCAGAATGCTGCGGTGTGGGTCGTGCGGGCTGCCGATGGTGACGCTGGGGGCGTCGATAGCCGCCCTGAGCACGGCCGCCCCGCCGAGGGAATGGCCGATGAGCAGGCTCGGGGCCTGGTAGTGCTGCGAAAGCCAGGCGTGAGCGAGGCGCAGGTGCTCGATGTGATCGCCGAGCATGAGGGTGGGGAAGTCAAAGCGCAGGGTGGCGATCCCGTGGTGGGCCAGGCGCTTGCTGATCCGCGCTGTGGCGAGGTTATGGCGCGAACCGGCGAAGCAGTGCGCGATCAGTGCGTAGGCACGCGGGTGTTCGGGGGCGTCGAGGGTGCCCTTGGCGAAGGGGAGGGCGACGTGATGAGAGCGCATTGCCCTAGGATATGGGGGTTGTAACCCCACACGCTACGGAAGGCAGCACTCATGGGCGCATTCGACTGGTTCTGGAAGGCTATGGGCTCGGGCGCGAGCCGGAACCAGAAGCGCAGCATTGCGATCACGGAAGCCGCGGCCCAACGCGCAGAGGAATTGGCGCAGCTTGGTCGGGAGGAACTCAACGAGCGGGCGCGCACCGCGCTGGCGGGCGGCGAGCTGAAGGACCCCGCGGAGTTCCTGGCGGTGCTGGGGGAGGCCTCGCGGCGCACACTCGGCATGAGCCCGTTCAAGGTGCAATCCCAGGCGGTGCTGCGCCTGCTGGAGGGCGACGTGGTGCATATGGCCACCGGTGAGGGAAAGACCCTGGTGGGGGCGATGGCCGCCACCGGCTTTGGGCTGATGGGCAAGCGCGTGCACGTGATCACGGTGAACGATTACCTGGCGGCGCGCGACGCGGAGTGGATGAGCCCCCTGGTGGAGTTCTTTGGGGTGAGCGTGGGGGCGATCACGGAGGCGCTGTCCCCGGAGCAGCGCCGGGAGGCCTACGCGCGCGACGTGGTGTACGGGCCGGTCAATGAGATCGGCTTTGACGTGTTGCGCGATCAACAGATCACGCGGCGCTCGGAGGCGGTGCAGGCACCGGCGGACGTGGCGCTGGTGGACGAGGCGGACTCGGTGCTGGTGGATGAGGCCCTGGTGCCCCTGGTGCTGGCGGGAAGCCAGCCCGGCACCGCACCCACCGGGCAGATCATGGACGTGGTGCGCGGCTTGCGAGAAAAGGAGGACTACACCACCGATGACGATAAGCGCAATGTGTTCCTCACCGAGCAGGGCGCACACAAGGTGGAGCGCGCGCTGGGCATTGACAGCCTGTACGACGACGAGCACGTGGGCAGCACCCTGGTGCAGGTGAACCTTGCGCTGCACGCCAGGGCGCTGCTGCACCGCGACGTGCACTACATCGTGCGCGAGGGCAAGGTGCAGCTTATCGACGCCTCCCGCGGCCGCGTGGCCGACCTCCAGCGCTGGCCCGACGGCTTGCAGGCCGCCGTGGAGGCCAAGGAGGGGCTCTTGGTGACCGAGGGCGGCAAGATCCTCGACACCATTACTCTCCAGGCGCTGATGGGCCGGTATCCCCTGGTGTGCGGCATGACCGGCACGGCGGTGGAGGCCACCGATCAGTTGCGGCAGTTCTATGACCTGCGCGTCTCCGTGATCGAGAGGGAAAAGCCGCTGCGCCGCTTTGATGAGGCCGATCGCATTTATGCCACGATGGCGGAGAAGAACGACGCGATCGTGGCGGAGATCGAGTTGTTACACGGCACCGGGCAGCCGGTGCTGGTGGGCACGCAGGACGTGGCGGAGTCAGAAGCCCTGGCGGAGGCTCTGCACCGGCGCGGGATCGAGGTGGCCGTGCTCAACGCCAAGAACGACGCCGAGGAGGCCGGGATCATCGCCCAGGCCGGGCAGCCGGGGCGGGTGACCGTATCCACGCAGATGGCCGGGCGCGGCACGGATATTCGCCTCGGTGAGGGCGTGACGGAGGGGCTGGCGGTGATCGGCACCTCGCGGCACCGCTCCTCGCGCCTGGATAACCAATTGCGCGGGCGCGCGGGCCGCCAGGGCGATCCGGGCCTATCCCTGTTCTTTGTGTCCCTGGAGGATGATGTGGTGGTCACCGGCGGCGCGGGGGAGGAGATCACCGCGCAGCCGGACGCTCAGGGGCGCATTGAGCAGAAGAAGGTGCAGGACTTTGTGGATCACTGCCAGCGGGTGACCGAGGGGCAATTGCTGGAAATCCACGCGCAGACCTGGAAGTACAACAAACTTCTGGCCGATCAGCGCGAGATCATCGACGCCCGCCGGGCCCGCCTGTTGGATACCGATCAAGCCTGGGCGGAACTCTCCGAGCGCGCCCCGCAGCGCGCCGCCGAGGTGGCCGGGCTGGAATCGCGGGAGCAGGCCGCGCGGCAGATCATGCTGTATCACCTAGATAGCGCCTGGGCCGATCACCTGGCCCTGATGGATGACGTGCGCGAATCCATCCACCTGCGTGCGATCGCCCGGGAGACGCCGCTGGACGAGTATCACCGCATTGCCGTGCGCGAGTTCAAGGAATTAGCGCAGCGGGCCGTGGCGGCGGCGGTGGAGACGTTCCACGAGGTGACTATTGATGAAAAGGGCGCGCATCTGGAGGATTACGGCCTGGCCCGGCCCTCGGCCACGTGGACGTATATGGTCTCAGATAATCCGCTCGCCGGAGGTAATTCCGTTGTGCGAGGCATAGGCAGTATCTTCCGGTAACATCGTCGGAAGATGGACATATCGCTATGATGTGTAGTTAGCGTTTACCCCTAACAAGTGGAGGATTAGAAGAATGAGCGAGAACACCGGAACCGGACAGCAGCAGGTGGAAACCACCTCGGTTTTCCGCGCTGACCTGCTCAAGGAGATGGAGTCGAGTGCTCCGGCAGCCGTGAGCGCGGAGAATCTGCCGGAGGGTTCCGCTCTCCTCGTGGTCAAGCGCGGCCCCAACGCCGGTGCCCGGTTCCTGCTTGACCAGGCCACCACCACTGCGGGCCGCCACCCGGAGTCGGACATCTTCCTGGATGACGTCACCGTTTCCCGCCGCCACGCGGAGTTCCGCCTGACCGATGAGGGGGAGTACGAGGTAGTGGACGTGGGATCCCTCAACGGCACCTACGTGAACCGCGAACCGCGCAATGCGGAGACCCTGTCCACCGGCGATGAAATCCAGATCGGTAAGTTCCGCCTGGTGTATCTTTCCGCTTCAAAGTAAATCCTCCTTTCAATCCTTACCTAATCTATGAGCGCTGTAAGTAAAGCTGCGGCTACGCCAAAGCCAAAAAAGACGATGTCCATTGGGGTGGTCCTGGAGCGGTTGCGCCAGGAATTCCCCGATGTCACCGTGTCCAAGATTCGCTTTCTGGAATCTGAGGGGTTGGTGACCCCCCAACGCACCTCCTCGGGATACCGTCGGTTTACGGATCAGGACGTGGAGCGGTTGCGCTACATCCTGACCACGCAGCGCGATAATTACCTCCCGCTCAAGGTGATCCGCGAGCAGTTGGAGGCGATGGATTCCGGCCAGGTCACCGCCATCTCTCACGCTCTGGTGGCCCCGGAGAACTTCCGCACCTCGCCGCTGCGTCTCACCGACGTGGAGGTGGCGCAGAAGGCGGGGGTGGAGGCCTCCGCAGTGCAGGAGTGCATTGCCGCGAAGTTGATCAGCCCGGACGCCGCCGGGTTGTTTAGTGCCGATGACGTTACCGTGGTGAGCAACGCGGAGGCCCTGCGCGGCTTCGGCTTCGATGAGCGGCACCTGCGCTCGCTGCGCAATGCGGCCCGCCGCCAGGCTGATCTGATCGGGCAGGTGGCCGGCCCCGTGGCTAAGTCGCGCTCGCAGAGCGCCAAGCAGCAGGCGGAGGAGATGAGCCAGCAGATGAGCGCCCTGGTGGTATCCCTGCATGCCTCGTTGTTTAAAAAGGCCCTGCGGGATGAGTTGGATCTATGATTCCCATTGAATTTCATGGCGTGCACAGCACCGGCCCGGAGAACTTCTTTTGTGTGGTGTTGCGCTGGGCTCAGCGCAACAGGGTGCTGCCCCTGTGGGTATCGTCCCTGGCCGCGGCGGAGATAGAGGCCCGCGCGGCGGGCTACGAGCCGCGCCGCCCCGGCACGGTCGATCTGCTCGCGGAGACGCTTCAGGCCACCGGGGTGGCGGAAATAGGCATCACCAGTGCCTTTGAGGGCGTCTTTGTGGCCACCATCACCCTTAACGATGGCACGGAGTTGGACGCCCGCCCCTCGGACGCCCTCATGGTGGCGCAGGCATTGGAACTGCCCTTTGGGGTGGCCGAGGAGGTGCTCACGCAGTTTTCCTTCTTCGCCGCCGATGATGCGCTGAGTGAGTACTTGCACGTGACCTTCGGGGAGGCGGAGGAGCCGGTTTCGGCCTCCGGGGACGCGCAGGCGGATGCGGATTTTGAGCGCATGATGCGGGAGTTGGGGGTCTCCGAGGAGGATCTTTCGGGTGACACGGATGTGACGCGGGATGACAATGATGGAACTTAGCCCTAAACTTCAAGTTGAGGTTTAAGTTTGGGGCGTGTCGCGCGTGATTCCTGTGTCCTTGGGATAATCTTGGCCATGAGAAAAGCGACACCAATACATCATGGGAGTACCGAGCGTGAGCAATATCCAGGATCGTCCTGTGCAGGAATCACTCTTTGACTTAGGTCCGGGTGAGGAGGTGGGCTACCGTGTGCCCATCGCCTGCCAGGTCGCGGGGATTACGTACCGCCAGTTGGATTACTGGGCCCGCACGAACCTGGTGAAGCCCTCCATTCGCGGCGCGCAGGGCTCCGGCTCGCAGCGTCTTTATTCCTTCCGCGACATCCTGGTGCTCAAGATCGTTAAACGCCTGCTGGATACCGGCATTTCCCTCCAGAACATCCGCCTGGCGGTGGAGCGCCTGCGCGATCGCGGCGTGGACGATATTGCGGAGATCACCCTGGTTTCCGATGGCACCACCGTGTACGAGTGCCACTCCGCCAACGAGGTGATCGACCTCCTGGGCGGCGGTCAGGGCGTGTTTGGTATCGCGGTGCCGGGGATCGTCAAGGAACTCTCCGGCACCATCGCCGCCTTCCCCTCCGAGCGAATCGCGGAGGTAGGCAACGTGATTGCCGTTGATGAACTTGCGGCCCGTCGCCGGGCCCGCAAGACCTCTTAAAGATTCCGGGTGGCGTCCGCCTGCTCGCTCAGAACCTGATCCACCTGATCTCCCACCTGCACAACCTCCAGGGAAACCTGGGGGTTTTCTAATGCGCTGGCCAACTGGCGGCCAAAGGCGGCATCATCCAGATCCTCCGGGGCGGTACCCGAGGTGAAAAGCACCACGCGAGTGGGTTGGCCGGTGGCCTGGGCTTGCTCGGCGGCGGTGCGTAGGGCCGCAAGCACGGAGGTGCGGGTCAGCGGGATACCGTCGGTGCCAAAGCCCTGGAGCACCGGGGTGATCTCCTCGGCGGGGCCGAAGGGAACGTTATCGCGCCAGGGGCGGGTCACGCCCGGATTAAGCGGGGAGGAGTAGTTCCACAGCGCCACGGGCTGGCCGGTGGCCTGGGCCTCGGCGGTCAGGGCGGCGCGGGCGGCGTCGATCTGCGGGGCCATTCGCTCGGAGGTATCCAAGAGGAAGAGGGTTTGTGCCGCCGCTTCCTGCTGCTCGGCCTGCTCCGGCGCCGCCGGGTAGGCGGCGGCCGTGGCGGCGTCGATAGCCTCCTGGGAGATTCCCTCCTGGGGGCTAAGAGCGATGGCGGCAAAGGTGAGTTCGGCGTCGGGCAGCGGGGTGAAGGAGCGGCCCTCCGGGTTGGTGGTGGCGGTCACGGCCAGGGGCACGGCGGGATCCTCCGGGGCGGGTGCCTGGGCGTCGCGGGAGGTGAGGGCCTGGGCGGCCGCGGGATCCTGGGTAAGCGCCAGGGCCGCGGCGTGGGCCACGGCGGGGTCGGGGCCGTAGAACACGGCCTGCGGATCGACCTCGGTGGTATCCGGCTGCGGGGTGCTCAGGCCCACGGGGGTAGAACCCACGGTCTGGGCCTGGCCGGGAATGCGGCTGCGGCCCTGCTCCGCCAGGAGGGCGTCCGTGGCGGGGGTATCCATGCCCACGTACAGGGCGGCCTGGGCGGGGGAGTCCACGAGCTCGGGGGTGACGCACTCCGCGGAGAAATCGCGCAGGAACATGTCCGCCGCACCGGGATACTGCTCCGCGACGGGGAGGACCACGGTGTTCTCGCAGCCCTCGGCCTGGGTGGTCTCGGCGGAGTCATCCTTGTGATAGAACAGCCACCACACGATGGCGGCTATGACGAGAATGATGACGATGATCGTGGTGATCGTCGCGCCATAGCTCTTGCTTTCTGATCTATGTTGGCCCGGCACCCGGAAACCCTCCCTTTTAGGTAGTCTCACTTTTAGCTAGAAGTTTAGCGTCTTTGACTCTATCAACAATCTCCACCAGGGCCTTCCGGATCGGCTGCGCGCTGCGCGCGAGATCGCGCTGGCGGCGCACGTACTCGGCCTTTCCCTCCGTGGTCTCGATGGCCACCACCCCGAAGCCCAGGTCGCGCACGTCGTAGGGGGAAGCCTCCATGTCCAGGACGCGGGCGCGGCGGGCGAGCACGAAGGCGTCGAGAAGCAGGTGCCCGGGAACGAGGGGGCCGAGCTTGTGCGCCCACTTGTAGAGGTCCATCGTGGCGTGCACGCAGCCGCACTGATCGTGGTTCACCTGCTCCGTGCGGCTGAGCACCGTGAGGTTGAGGGGGCGTGCGGGCGGGGTGAAAAAGCGGAAAGCGTCATAATGCGTGCAGCGCAACTGGTGCCGCTCCACCACCTCGTTGGTGGCGGCGGCACCCAGGCGCAGCGGAAGATCGTGGCGCGGGGTGCCGTGATAGACCATCGCCCACTCGTGCAGCCCAAAGCAATCAAAGTGCGCTGGGCGCTGCCCGGAACGGGAGAGCAATTCCCCGATTTTGGCCACGCCCTCGCCGCGCCGCCGCAGGAAGGATTGCGTATCGACGCCCACCGCGTCCACCCCGCAGTAATCCTTCCATTGGGCGTGGGGAGCGGGGCCCTCAAGCACGGTGCCCAGGCCAGGGTGC
The DNA here is from genome assembly GCF_033783015.1 of Corynebacterium sp. 21KM1197. Classification (NCBI taxonomy): domain Bacteria; kingdom Bacillati; phylum Actinomycetota; class Actinomycetes; order Mycobacteriales; family Corynebacteriaceae; genus Corynebacterium; species Corynebacterium sp. 21KM1197. The sequence goes on from NZ_CP123907.1 coordinate 1,110,934, forward strand.
CAGCGGCGCAACTGGCCAGGGCGCACCTGGTAGTAATCGAAGAGGAAGTCAAAGACCGGGTGCTTTTCCTGCCGCTGGCGCCGCCGCCGGTGCTCCTCGGTGAGAGAATCGGCGCGGCGCTCGTGGGCGGCCATGAGGGGCCGCCATTGCTCGGGGGTGAGTAGCACTTTATTCCTCGTGCGTCCAGTCCGTCACCGTGCCCACGTATTCCTCGATGAGATCCTCCAGGGCCACGATGCCGATCAACTCCCCGCGGTCGCGCACCTGGGCCATGTGGGCGGAGTGCACGTGCAGGGTGTGCAAGGCCTCATCGAGGGGTTCCTGGCCATCGACGAAGATCAGCGGGCGCAGTTCCGTGCGGGGGATCACGGTCTGCGCGGAGGAGGCGGACATCCAGCCCAGGACGTCCTTGACGTGGATGTAGCCCAGGTAGGAGCCATCGCGCCCGGTGACGGGGAAGCGGGAGAAGCCGGTCTCGCGGACGAGATCCTCCAGATCCCCGATGGTGGGCCCGGTGCGGCCATAATCCAGGCTGCGCACCTCATCCAGGGGGATCATCACCTCCTTGAGGCTGCGGTTCTCCGAGCGCAGCGCCTTGCTCAGGCGGGCGTGTTCTTCCGCATCGAGGTATCCCTCGGCCCGGGATTCCGCGATCATGGAGGCCAGCTGCGTTTGATCCACCGTGGAATCCAGCTCGTCCTTCTGCTCGATCCCAAAGAGGCGCAGGGTGATGCGGGCTACCCAGTTCAGGAACGCGATGATGGGGTTGGTCAGCCGTACCCAGGCGATGATGCCGGGGGCCAGCCACAGCGCCAGGGTCTCCGGGCCCGCGATGGCGATGTTCTTGGGCACCATCTCACCGAAGAGGATGTGCAGGAACGTGATGATCGCCAGGGCGATGACAAAGGAGATCGGGTGAATGAGGTCGGTGGGCACCCCGAGCGCGCTAAACGGTTCCTCCACAAAATGCGCCACGGCGGGCTCGGCCACCTTACCCAGAACCAGGGAGCACAGGGTGATGCCAAACTGCGCGCCGGCCAGCATGAGGGAGAGGTGCTCGGTGGCGTAGAGCACTCGCTGGGCGCCGGGGCGACCCTGGGCGATCAACGCCTCGATGCGATCCCTGCGGGAGGAGATCAGGGCAAACTCGCTGGCCACAAAGAAGGCATTAGCCAGCAGCAGGGCCGCGATCAGGGCAATGGTGGTCAGAATACTCATTGCTGATACTCCTTTGCCTCTTCCTCCGTGACGGGGGTGAGAATCACCCGATCAATGCGGCGATCGTCCATACCCGATACCCGGGCGATCCACCGATCCTCGCCGGGGAGCAGCACCACGTCGCCCACCGCAGGGATACGGCCCATCTGGGCCATGATCAGTCCGCCGAGAGTCTCATAGGGGCCCTCGGGGGCCTGGTAGCCGATCTCCTCGAATAACTCGGCGGTGCGCACCAGGCCGGCGACTTCCCAGTTCGTACCAAAGCGCTGGAAGTCCCGCTCGGCCACCTGATCGTCGTGCTCGTCATACACATCGCCCAGGATCTCCTCCACCACGTCCTCGATGGTGATGATCCCGGCGGTGCCGCCGTATTCATCGGCCACCAGCACCATCTGCGATCCCGCCGAGCGCACGGCCTTGAGCACCGCGTCACCGCCCAGGGATTCCGGGATGGCGGGGATCTTGCGGGCGATGGAGCCCACGGTTACTTGGTTGCGCCTCTCGGCGGGGACGGAGAAGGCGTCCTTGACGTGGACCACGCCGAGGGTCTCGTCGAGATCCCCATTGACCACGGGGAAGCGGGAATGGCCGGTATCCAGGCTTAACGCGATGAGGTGATGAATGGTCTCCTCCGCCTGAAGCAGATCCACCGTGGAGCGCGGCGTCATCAGATCCTCGGCGGTGGTTTCCCCGAACTTGAGGGAGGCCTCAAGAACCTCGGCCGTGGCGGCGTCGATACCGCCCACGCCCACGGAGTTGCGCACCAGGGAGCCAAGCTCCTGGGGGGAGCGCGCGGAAGCCAGTTCATCGGCGGGTTCGATTCCCATCTTGCGCACCGTCCAGTTGGCGGCGACGTTGAGGAAGTTGATGAACCACTTGAAGGCGGTATTAAAGACGTGCACCGGGTGTACCACGAAGCGCGCCACCGGCAGCGGCATGGTGATCGCCAGGTTCTTGGGCACGAGTTCTCCGAACACCATGGAGAGCACCGTGGCCACGATCATCGCCAGCACCAGCGCCACCGTGGAGGAGGAACCCTCCGGCAGCCCCAGCCACTCCAAGAGCGGGGTGAAATACTGCGCCAGGATGGGCTCCGCCAAAAAACCCGTGGCCAGGGTGGTCACGGTGATGCCCAACTGGGCCCCGGAGAGCACAAAGGAAAGATTGCGGAAGTCCCGCTGCACGGCGTGGGCGGAGGCGTCACCACGCTCCTTGACGTGATTATCCACGGTGGAGCGCTCCACCCCGGTGAGCGCGAACTCGATGGCCACGAACAGGCCCGTGCTGGCCGTAAGCACCACGAAGCCGAGGAGGGAGAGAATACTGATCAATATGTCCATGGTGGTAGACCCGGCGGGGTCTTAGGCACCAGCCTTCTTCTTGGGGATACGTGCACCCGTGATCTTAGCCAAAGCGGGGGAATCCGGGGAGACTTTTTCCTCCCTGGCGGTGACCCCGGCCTTGCGCAGGAGCTTTGCCACCTCGTCCTCCTGGTTCTCCATCACCAGAGTGACCACGGTGCCCTCGCTCCCGGCGCGCGCGGTGCGCCCGGCGCGGTGCAGGTAGGCCTTATGCTCGGCGGGCGGATCCACGTGCACCACCAGGGAGACTTCCCCGATGTCGATGCCGCGCGCGGCGATGTCCGTGGCCACTAGCACGGGAATGGAGCCATCGGAAAAGCCCGCGATGGCCTTGGTGCGGGTGGACTGGCCCTTATCCCCGTGGAGGCCTGCGGCCTTGATCCCGGCGCGCTGGAGCTTTTTCACCTGGCGATCCACCCCGTGCTTGGTGCGCATGAACATGATGGTGCGGCCCTTGCGCGCCCCGATGCGCAGCACGATCTCGTTGCGGGCCTCGCGGGTGCCCACCAGGAACTTGTGGTGGGTCATGGTGCTCACGGCGGCCTTGACCGGGGCGGTGGAGTGCTCCGCGGGGTCGGTGAGGTAGCGCTTGACCAGGGTGGTCACCTGACCGTCCAGGGTGGCGGAAAAGAGCAGGCGTTGGCCGGGGGGAGTGAGATCGAGCAGCCTGCGCACCTGGGGTAAAAAGCCCATGTCCGCCATCTGATCGGCCTCGTCCAGCGCGGTGATCTGCACGGAGTCGAGGAAGAGGGCGCGCTGGTTGATGAGGTCCTGGGCGCGCCCGGGGGTGGCCACCAGCAGGTCCACCGGGGCGGCCAGGGCGGTCTTGTGCCGCTTGATGTTGATGCCGCCCACCACGTCGAGCACGCGCAGCCCCAGGGCGGCGGCGGGATCGGCCAGGCGCTCCTTGATCTGAGCGGCGAGTTCCCTGGTGGGAACCAGCACCAATCCGCGCGGGTGACCGGGGCGCGAGGGGGCCCCGGAGAGCCGGGCGAGCATGGGCAGACCAAAGGCAAAGGTTTTCCCCGAACCCGTGGGGCCTCGCCCCAGGAGATCGCGCCCGGAGAGAATATCCGGGATCGTGGCCTCCTGAATGGGGAAGGCGGTGGTGATCCCCTGGGCGCGCAGGGCGCGTTGAAGGGGATCGGGGAGGCCGAGGTCTGCGAAAGAAGTCACCCGGTGAGTCTACTAGGCCTCCACCTCGGAGCGATCCTCAGACCACAGGGTGTGGAAGTGGCCGGGGCGATCGGTGCGCTCGTAGGTGTGGGCACCGAAGAAATCGCGCTGGCCCTGAATGAGGGCGGCGGGCAGGCGCTCGGCGCGCAGGCTGTCGTAATAGGACAGGGAGGAGGCAAAGACCGGAATGGGCAGGCCCAGTTGGGTGGCGGTGACCACCACGCGGCGCCAGGAATCCAGCGAGTGGGAAACTTCCTCGGTGAAGTAGGGGGCCAGCAGGAGGGACTCCACCTGGGGGTTATCGTTATAGGCGTCCACGATCCGGTTGAGGAACTTGGCCCGGATGATGCAGCCGCCGCGCCAGATGGTGGCCAGATCGCGGGGATCCACGTTCCAGTTATTTTCCGCCGAGCCCGCCTGAATCTCATCGAAGCCCTGGGCGTAGGCCACCATCTTGGAGGCGTACAGCGCGCGGCGTATGTCCTCGATGAAGTCTTGGGTGCTGATCCCGAGGTCGGCCAGGGTGGTGAGCGTGCCGGTGGGCAGCCCCTGGGCGGCGGCGCGTTGGGTGCGGGCCCCGGACAGCGCGCGGGCAAACACGGCCTCGCCGATGCCGGTGACGGGAATCCCTAGATCCAGGGCGGCCTTAACCGTCCAGCGGCCGGTGCCCTTTTGGCCCGCGGAGTCCACGATGACGTCGATAAGCGGCGCGCCGGTGGCGGCGTCCACCTGGGCGAGCACCTCGGCGGTGATCTCGATGAGGTAGGAGTTAAGGTCGCCCTTGTTCCACTCGGTGAAGATCTCCGCGATCTGGGCGGGCTCTAGGTCTGCGGCGTAGCGCAGCAGGTGGTAGGCCTCGCCGATCACCTGCATGTCGGCGTACTCGATGCCGTTGTGCACCATCTTGACAAAGTGCCCCGCGCCGTCCGGGCCGATGTGGGTGCAGCACGGCGTGCCGTCCACCTTGGCGGAAATATCCTCCAGCAGGGGGCCCAGGGAGGCGTAGGACTCCGCCGTACCGCCCGGCATGATCGAAGGGCCGTTGAGTGCGCCCTCCTCGCCGCCGGAAATGCCGGTGCCCACAAAGTGCAGGCCGCGCGCGGAAATTTCCTTTTCCCGGCGCACGGTATCGGTGTAGAGGGCGTTGCCACCATCGACGATGATGTCTCCCTCCTCCATCGCGTCCGCGAGCTGGTTAATCACGGCATCCGTGGCGGCACCGGCCTGCACCATGATGATGGCGCGGCGCGGGCGCTCCAGGGAGGCCACGAACTCCTCGATGGTCTCGGCGGGCAGGAAGGTGCCCTCCGAGGCGTACCGGCCCATGAAGTCCTGGGTCTTGGCGGCGGTGCGGTTATACACGGCCACGGTGTGCCCGTGATGAGCAAAATTACGGGCGAGGTTGGAGCCCATCACCGCGAGCCCGATGACGCCGATCTGTGCCTGCGAAGTATTAGTCATGCCCAAAACACTACCCTGTGAGCCAAGAAAAGTGCTTGGATAGAGAGATGGACTTCACAGAGATGATGCAATTGGCCGCGCGCGAACCCCTGCCCCAGGAGATACTCGACCGGATCAACGCCGCCGAGCAGGGGGCCGAGGCGGCCCTGGGGATTCGCTTCACCGCCGTGGGCCCGGACGGGGTGCGCGCGGAGATGGACGTGGACGGCCGCCACAAGCAGCCGATGGGGCTGGTCCACGGGGGCATGTACTGCGTTCTCACCGAGGGGGTGGCCTCGCTCGCGGCGCTGGTGGCCTCCGAGGGCAGGCCGATCGTGGGCGTCAATAACACCACGGACTTCCTGCGCCCGGTGTCCTCCGGGACGGTGACGGCCCAGGCCACGGCCATTCAACAGGGGCGGCGCACCCAACTGTGGGAGGTACGCATGGAGCACGAGGGTAAGTTGGTGGCCCTGGGGCGGCTGCGCACCATGCTGGCGAGCTAAGGCTGTATTAGAGCTAGGTTAGATCCAGCCGCGCCTGCGGCACACCCACCACACCAACGCCATCGAGAGCGCCATGAGCCCCAGGGCAAAGGGATAGCCCAGCGCCCAGTGGAGTTCCGGCATGTCCTCAAAGTTCATGCCGTAAATCCCGGCGATGAGGGTGGGCAGCACCACCATGCCCGCTAACACGGAGAGTTTGCGCATGTCCTGGTTTTGTTGCAGGGAAACCTTGGCGGCCCCGGCGTCGATGAGGGCGCTGAGGCGATCGTCGAGGTTAATCACTCGATCCCGCGCAATGGTGGCATTATCGGCCACGTCGCGGAAATAGGAATGAACCTCCTTGCTGAGCAGGTCCCCGTGCCGGGTGATCAGGCTGGTTAGGGCGGTGGGCAGGGAGGCAATGCTGTGTCGCATTTCCAGCACCTCGCGCTTGAGCTGATAAATCTCGTCGATGTGGAAATCCGCGCTGGGATCAAACACATCTTCCTCTAATTCATCGAGATCCTGCTCCAATTCATCGGCAATGCGCAGGTGCTTCGTCACGATGATGTCCGCCGTGGCCCAGGCCAGGGAAAAGGGGCCGTGATCCGCCAGTTCCAGCGGCCTATCCAACCGCTCAAGCAGCCCCGGCACCTGCGCCCCGTGCCGCACGCTGAGCACAAAGCGCGGCCCTATCGCCAGGTGCACCTCGCCGGTGCGGATGATCTGGCGCGGATCGCTCGGGCCCTCGGTATAGGCCACCGTGCGCATGACCAGAAAAAGATGGGAATCATAGCGCTCCACCTTGGGGCGCTGCCTGGCCGTGACCGCATCCTCCACGATGAGTTCATCGAGTTCGTAGTGCCGAGCCACCTCTTCCATGCGCGTGCTGGTGGGGGAGTGCAGGTCCAACCAGGTGAAATCCCCAGGGGCGTCGCACGGGCCGGGAACACCATCGCGGAAAGAACGGCATAAATCCATGGTTGAGCAGGATACACTGGCGCTCATGCCCACCTGGAAAGAAATCATCGCCCGCAATCCCCACCACTCCGAGGAATACGCCGCGCGCTGGCGTCGCATTGCCGCTAGCGGCAAGGATATCTTCGGTGAGGCCCGGCTTATCGACGCCCTGGTGCCCCGCCAGGCACGTATCCTCGACGCTGGCTGCGGCACCGGGAGGATCGGCGGCTGGCTTTCCCGGCGCGGCCACCGGGTTGATGGGATAGACCTCGATCCGGTGCTCATCGAACACGCGCGCCAGGACTACCCCGAGGCCACCTGGGAGGTGGGGGACCTGGGAATAGACCCGCTGCCGCAGGGACGGTACGACGCGGTGGTCTGCGCCGGGAACGTCATGGGCTTCATCGAGGCCGATCGACGCGCGGCGGCGGTGAAAAACATCGCCCGGTCGCTTGCCCCGGGAGGACGCGCCGCGGTGGGCTTTGGGGCCGGGCGCGGCTGGGAGTTCCCCGATTTTTTGGATACCTGCCGCAGCGCCGGGCTAGAGGTGGAGCACCAATACTCCACCTGGGACATGCGGCCCTTCACCCGGGAATCGGACTTCCTGGTGGCGGTGCTGCGGTCCTAGTGGCCCTAAGCCACGATCTTGAACACGATGGCGCTGATGGCCACCAGCCCGGAGATCACGATAAAGACGTTCGAGGCCTGCTTGCGATACGGCGCGAGCGCCGGAACCTTGGCGATGGCGTACATGGGCATGAGGTAGAGCAGGGCGGCGATCACGGGGCCGGAAAGAGTCTCAATGAGATCCAGCACGCTGGGATTGATGATGGCCGCCAGCCACGTGGTGAGGAAGATGAAGGCGTACACGCCTAATTCCAGGGGCCGCTGCGGAAGATCGCGCTTGACCACACCGCGCACAATGCTCTGCGCGCCCTCCGCCGCGCCGAGCACGTGGCCGAAGTACGAGGACACGATGGCCGCGATGGCGATGATCGGCGCGAGGTAGGAAAGCACCGGGTTATCAAACACATTGGCCATATAAGACAGCACCGGGAGATTGGCCTCGCGGGCGGCGGCCAGGCCCTCCGTGCCCAGGGCGAGGGAGCACGACCACACAAAGAACATGGTGAACACGGTGAGCAGGATCGCGGTGTACGCCAGCACCACGGAGGCGCGCCGGGTGGCATTCTCCCCGTGATTGCGCTGCATGGCCAGGGAGAACTGGGAGATGGCCGGGGAGTGGTTAAAGGCAAAGACCAGCACCGGGATCACCAACCACACCGCCGCCACGGTGGCCCACACGCCCTTGCCGGGAGCGCCGAAGAACCCCTCGAAGTCCCAGGAGGGGATCAGGTACAGGGAGATGGCTCCCAGCAGGAAGATCAGGGGGTACACCAACACCTGGGTGACCGCCAGCATGATCTTTTGGCCGAACACCAGGATCAAGGTCATGCCGCCCACCAGCAGGCCGGAGAGCAGCGCGCGGGGAATCTGCGGGCCGTTGAGCTGATTGACGATCAAACTATCCACCGTATTGGTGATGCTCACCCCGTAGATGAGCACGATGGGATAGATCGCGGCGAAGTACAGCAGGGTGATGACCCAACCGATCTTCTCCCCAAAATAGTCGCGGGCCACCACGGTGATGTCCTCGCCCTTGCGCGGAGAGACGCACACCATGCGGGCCAGGGCCCGGTGCGAGAAGTACGTCATCGGGCCGATGAGCAGCGTGGCGATCAGCAGCGGCCACACGCCGGAACTGCCGGCATTGATGGGCAGGAAGAGGATACCGGCGCCCACGGCGGTACCAAATAATGAGATGGTCCAACTGGCGTCGAGGCCGCGCGGCGGGCGCTGTGTGGTAGTAGCCATAGGAAGCGTCCTTGCTTATTGAGGGGTAATTCCTATGACACTGTAGAGCCTGGGGTGAGGGCACGCACAATCAGCGGCAGGAGGCCTGTGCGAAGAAGTCCCGCTCGAAGTAACAGGCCGCCACGAAGGCCCGCGCCGCACGCAGTCGTTCGGCCGGGGAAGCCTGCTCTAAGGCGTATTCCACGCGCGCGATGGCCTGGCGGGTGCCGTCGAGGAAGTCCGAGTCGCCGTAGGTGCTCAACCACGGGGCGTAGGGGTGATCCGGGGTGATCCCCTCGCTGAGGCGCAGCCCAATGTGGGCGTAGAGCCAGTAACAGGGCAGCACCGCGGCGGCGGCCTCCGCGTAACTCCCGGAATCGGCGGCGGCGGAGAGAAAGGAGGTATAGGCCAGCGTGGTGGGGGAGACCTCCTCGGTGAGGGCACCCAACTCCGAGCGGTGCAGCTGGGCCTCCTCCTCGAGGCATGCGGCGGCGTCCTGGGCCCACCGGGTGGAGTGCTCGGGGTGATCGCAGCGCGAGGACACCCGGGCCAGGGTGCGGGAATAGGAAAGCAGGTAGTGGGAATCCTGGGCGAGGTAGAAGAGGAAGTCCCCACGATCCAGGCTGCCGTGGCCCAGTTGCCGGATAAAGTCCAGCGCGTAGGTTTCCGCCAGGGGAGTCTGCGCCAGTTCCCACAGCGCGCGGGTCCAGGGCCCGGCGGCCCAGGAATCATCGGGCGTGGGCTGCGGCGCGAACTCCGTGGGCCACGGCCAGGGCGCGGTGGAGGCCTGGGCGCTGAGGCGTCGGCTGCGATGGGAATGATCCACCGGCCCGTTGCCCCGACCCACGTGGAGATCCCCGCCGTGCGAGATCGCCTCGGCCAACCAGCGGGTGGACCAGGTGAGGGCGGCGTGGGGCGTGGCGTCGATAAGCAGGCGCGTGGCCAGGCTGGAGGAAAGGGAGCAGCCGGTGCCGTGGGTGTGCGGGGTGTTAATCCGGGGACAGGGCACCCGGTGGACGGAGCCATCGGGGGTGACCAGGGCGTTATCCGCGCTGCCGGTGAGATGTCCGCCCTTGACCACCACGCTGGTTTCCCAGTTTTGGGCCAGCGGTAGTGCCTGGGAGATGGCCTCCTCCAGGTCACGGGCGGGTGTGGTGTGGGCGAGCACCGCCAGTTCGCGCAGGTTGGGGGTGATAACGTCCGCCTGGGCGCACAGTTCCGCGATGGCGGATTCGGCGTCGCGGTCAAGCAGGCGATCCCCGCTGGTGGCCACCATGACCGGATCGAGCACGATGGGGCCCACGGGGTGCTCGCGCAGGTACCTTGCCACGGTGGCGATGGTCTGCGCCCCGCCCAGCATGCCGATCTTGAGGGAATCCACCTGGACATCCTCAAAGACGGCGTCCAACTGGGCCAGCAGGAAATCCTGGGGCGGGGTGTGAATAGAACGCACACCCTGGGTATTCTGCGCCACCAGGGCGGTGACGATGGAAAGGGGGAAACCCCCGGCCTCGGAAATGGCCTTGATGTCCGCCTGGATACCGGCACCCCCGGTGGGGTCGGTTCCGGCGATGGTCAATACGCGCGGTATCACGATGTGACAAATCCCTTCGCTAGTCCGAACTAGAGCAGGTTCCACGGGTATAATCTCAGCGCTTAAGCGCACCCCGTTGCCTGCGGCCAGACTAGCAGAAGGGACGGTGGAGAGGGGTTACTTCTCTCCGAAGCGGCGGGTATCGCGTACCTCGATGGGGAAGTCCGCGTCCGAACCCACTAGGCCGTTGAGCTTGTTCAGGCCGTTGCGGCCGTGAAGCTGCTGGCGGGTGGTGGCCAGGTTCCAGCGCTTGCGGGAAAGCGCGTTGAGGCCCCAGGCAAAGGCCGCTACCAGGCGATTACGGAAGCCCACCAGGTACATCACGTGCACGGCCAGCCAGAGCACCCAGCCGATGAAGCCGGTGACCTCCACCTTGCCCATCTTCACCACGGCGGAGAAGCGGGAGATGGTGGCCATCGAACCCTTGTCAAAGTACTCGAAAGGCACGCGATCCTCGGGCTTTTGCTCCCCCTCGGTCTCCGCGGCGATCTGCTCCGCCACATACTGGCCGGTCTGAATGGCCACCTGGGCCACGCCTGGCAGGCGGTTGAGCCCCATCATGTCACCGATGACAAAGACGTTCTTGTGCTCGCCCACGGAGAGATCGGGATTGACCTGCACGCGTCCGGCGCGGTCCACCTCCACGCCCGCCTGCTCGGCCACGAGCTTGCCCAGCGGGGAGGCGGCCACACCGGCGGACCAGATCTTGGTGTAACTCTCGATGGTGTGTTCCTCCTCCCCGGCCTTGTAGGTCACGGAGGTCTCGTCCACGTTGGTCACCATCGCGCCGAGTTTGACCTCCACGCCGAGTTTTTCCAACTGGCGCTGCGCCTTGCGGCCCAGGCGCTTGCCAAAGGGCGGGAGCACCTGGGGGGCGCCGTCGAGAAGCAAAATCTTGGCGGAGTCGGTGGAGAAGTTGCGGTATTCCCCGGAGAGGGTGCGGTGCGCCATCTCGGCCAACTGCCCGGCCAGTTCCACGCCGGTGGGGCCCGCGCCGACGATGACGAAGGTGAGCAGGCGCTCGCGCTCGGCGGGGTCGGTGGTCAGTTCGGCGCGCTCGAAGGCGCCGATGATCCGGGCGCGGATCTCCAGGGCATCGTCCAGCGTCTTCATACCGGGGGCGTACTGGGCAAAGTGATCGTTGCCAAAGTAGGACTGCCCGGCACCGGCGGCGACGATGAGGGAATCGTATTCGTAGCTGCGCTCGTAATTGCCCAGGTGGGTGGTCACGGTCTTGGTCTCCACGTCAATGTCGGTGACCTCGCCCTTGACCACGGAGGCGTTCTCCTGCCCGGCCAGGATCTGGCGGGTGGAGGGAGCGATCTCCCCGGAGGACAGGATGCCCGTGGCCACCTGGTAGAGCAGCGGCTGGAAGAGGTGGTGGTTGCCGCGATCAATCAGGGTGACATCGACGTCAGCGTCCTTGAGATCCTTGGTGGCAAAGAGGCCGCCAAAGCCGGAGCCGATCACCACGACGTGATGGCGACCACCGGCGGGGCGATAGGCTTTCTTAGCAGATGACATGGGGTTTTCGCGCTCCTGTAACCTTCTTGTTTATTCAGTGGTGATGATGATAGTCGCCCGGCTCACGTTTGGCAGGGCAGGGGCCACAGGAATCCACCCATTCGGGCCGAAACACAGAAGCCCGTGCGCGACGATGTTGGTTTTAGCGCGCCTCGGTGTGGTCTAGGTATCGTTGGGCTGCGGTATTGATGGGTACGGAGGCACAATGACAGACCAGCATCTCACCGCCATCGACGTCCACGCATGGCCCGGTTTAAGGGCCGTGCCACGGGACTGGCGGCTGCGCAGGCGCGCCCGCCGCGCGGAGGCGGAGTTTGCGCACGCCTGCGCGGAGGCGGAGTTGGATCTGGAATCGGAGCGCCCCGACCTGGTGGTGGAGCACGACGAACTTTTTTATCGCATCGCCTCCTCCGGGTGGCTGGGCCTGGCGGAGTCCTACATGGCCGGGGAGTGGCACGCTGCCGATCTCCACGAGGTGCTCACCGCCCTGCTGCGAGTGGGCTACAAACCCCCGCGCGGCGAGGTGGTTCCCCGTACGTACGACGGCGGCGCGCTGCCCGCCGACCTCGTGGAGTTCTCCTCCGCCGATGGCATGAGCCTCATGGGCGGGCTCTTTGAATCGGGCGTGCCCACCACGGTGCGGGAATCCATGCCCAGTTATGTCTCCGGTGCCGGCCACGGCAGCGAGCCCGCCACGCACTTCGTGGACATCACCCGCGTGGCCCCACCCGTGGCCGTGGAACGCGCCGATCTGGGCACCGCGCAGGCGGGGGTGATCCGGGCGCTTCTCGACGCCGCCGAGGCCCGGCGCGGCACCGACGTGCTGGAATACCCCGCTACGGGCGGCGCGGTGGCCATCGCGGCCGAGGAACGCGGCGCGCACCCCAGCGCGGTGACCGCCGATAGCGCGTGCGCCGGGGCGATGGAGGAACGGCTCACCCTGGCCGGTGTGACCACGGCGCGCACGGTGACGATGCCGCAGCCGATCGCGCCGGGGGGAGTGCAGCCCGCCGCCGAGGCCGTGGTGAGCGTGGAATACCTGGAACTCCTGGCCCCCGGGCAGCGCGCGGAGTTCATGGCCAGCCTGGATCGCTCGCTGCGCCCCGGCGGGTACTGCGCGGTGCAGACCCTGGCGGCCACCCCGGAGTTTGATGCTGCGGCGCAGCGCAGCCTGGATGTGCTGCGCGCCTATATCTGGCCGGGGCTGGAATACCCCACGGTGGAGGAGGTGCACCGGCTTGCGGATCAGTCCAGCAGGCTGCGGGTGGTGGGGCAGCGGCACTTTGCCGAGCACTACTGCCTGGCGTTGAAGATGCAATCGGAGTGCTTTGAGGGGCACTCCCGCGAGGCCGCCGCGGCGGGATTTGACCCGGTGTTTCGTCGGTTGTGGCGCTTCCAGTTCGCGCTGCGGCGGGCGCTGCTGGACCTCGGCCGGATCGAGGCCGTGCAGTTCACGCTGACCCACCGCCGCAGGCGGGGGCGCTAGATGGTGGTCATGTCCTGCTCGCGGGTCTCGCGCATGACCAGGATGGCCACCAAGGAGACAGCGGAAACCACGCCGAGGTAGAGGCCCACGTAGGTCACGCCATAGTTGGCGGCCAGGGCGGTGGCGATGAAGGGGGCGATGGCCGCGCCCAGGATCGAGGCGACGTTATAGGAAATGCCGGAGCCGGTGTAGCGCACATTGGTGGGGAAGAGTTCCGGCAGCACCGCGGACATGGGGCCAAAGATCAGACCCATGAGGAACATGCCGATGGTGAGGAAGGCTAGGACGCTGCCGGTGGTGGCGGTCTGCTGGTGCAGGAACAGGGAGAAACTGGCGCTGAACACGATCATGGCCACCGTGACCCACAGCAGGGTGGGCCTGCGGCCAAACTTATCGGCCAGCCAGCCGGACAGCGGCACTCCGGCGATGAACGCGAAGATGGAGATGAGCTGGAGTTTGAGGAAGGCCGTGTACTCAAATTGCAGGCCGTGCTCATTGATGCCGTAGGAAAGAATCCACGTGGTGACCAGGTAGAAGAGGGTATAGCAGCCCACCATTACAAAGGTGCCGATCACCAGCGGCCGCGCGGCGGTGCGGAATACCTCCTTCAGCGGGGAGGACACGCGCTTGTTCTGGTCGATGGCCTGTTGGAACACCGGCGTCTCCTCTAGGCGCAGGCGCACGTAGAGCCCCACGGCCACCATGACCGCGGAGGCCAGGAAGGGAATGCGCCAACCCCACACCATAAAAGCGTTATCCATATCCCCGTTGGTGTAATCAAAGGCCGTGACCAGGATCAAAAAGAGGCCGTTGGCCAGAAGGAACCCAAAGGGCGCGCCCAATTGCGGCCACATGGCGGCCCAGGCGCGCTTGCCCTCCTCGGCGGTCTCGGTGGCGAGCAGGGCCGCGCCGGACCACTCGCCGCCCAGGCCGAGGCCCTGACAAAAGCGCATCAGCGCCAGCAGTGCCGGGGCCGCGATGCCGATCTGGTGATACGTGGGCAGCAGGCCGATGAGGAAGGTGGCAATGCCCATGGTTAAAAGGGCAAAGACCAGCGTGGCCTTGCGGCCAATCACATCGCCAAAGTGGCCGAAAACGATGGAGCCCAGCGGCCGGGCCAAGAATGCCAGGCCAAAGGTGGCAAAGGAGGCCAGCAGCCCGATGGTGGGGTTCTCCGACTTGGGGAAGAAGAGGTAGGGAAAGACCGCGACGGTGGCGGTGGCATAGATATAGAAGTCATAGAACTCGATGGTGGTGCCCACGGTGGAGGCGGTGACAACGCGGGCCCGATCGCGCCGGGTGAGGGTAGGGGGAGTGGTCATGGCCACACGATAGTTTCCCGTATTATGGGATGGCAAATCCTGTATTGTGAGATGAAAATAATTGCGTGCCCGCCGCCGCGCCTCGCGTTGGATAGAGGACTATGAAAAAAGGAAACCTCCCACCCCTCGGCCCCGCCTGGGCCGGTGCCGCCCTGGGCACCGGGGGATTGGCCACGCTCAGCCGCCTGCACGGCTGGAATGTCGTGTCCGCCCTCGCCCTGATTCTGGCCGCCGCCCTGATCCTTGCCATTCTCGCAGGCTGGGCGCGCCACCGAATACCCCCGCTTCAGCGCGTGGCCATGCCCGCCTGGGCGTTATTAGGAATGTCCATCACCACCGTGGGCACCGCCCAGACCGCGCTCACCCACCAGTGGTGGCTGCACGCGGCACTGGTGGTCCTCGGTGCGATCATCTGTGTGAGCGCCAATATCTCCTACTGGCCGGTGCTGCGGAAGGAACCAAACTTCCTCTCGCTCTTTCCCGTCATGTCCCCCGTGGTGCCCGCCGTGGGGTTTGCTCAGTGGGCGGCCTCGGGGGAGTTAGCGGGGGCGTCGATAGCCAGGGCCGTGGGCTGGGCGCTGTGCGCGCTCGCCATCACCGGGGCCATTCCCGCCTTTATCCTGGTGTACCGCCGCATGCTGCCGCTCGGCCCGCCCGCGCCCCTGGCGGCCACCTGCTGGATACCCCTGGGCATCGTGGGGCAATCCGTGGTGGCCGTGCTCACCCTGGGCGGGCCGCGCGCCTACGGCTGGGTGGTGCTGGGCATAGGCGTGCCCCTGGCCTGTTGGGCGGCGTGGCGGCACTGGAGCAGTATCCCGCAGTGGGCGCCCTATAACCCCACGTGGTGGGCCTCCACCTTCCCCGTGGCCACCTGCGGCGCCGGTGCCTTTGTACTCAGCGGCGGCAGCGGGGCTCTCCACGCGGTCAGCCTCGGGCTGCTGTGCCTCCTCGTGGTGCACTGGCTGCTGGCGGCCAGCCGCGCCGCGAGCCATCTGCTACAAAGAACATCGTGATAAGCATTGATACCGCCCACGCCGTGATCGACCGTCCTGAGGGGGCGGTGCGCGGATACGCCCTCTTCGCCCACTGCTTTGCCTGCTCCGCCAAGTCTCCCGCCGCCGTGCGCATCTCCCGCCGCCTCACCGAGGTGGGCTACACGGTGCTGCGCCTGGACTTCTCCGAGATGGACTTCACCTCCAACGTCCACGACCTGCGCCAGGCCGCGGAATGGATGAGGGAGAACGTCGGCGCCCCGGACCTGCTCATCGGGCACTCCCTCGGCGGGGCGGCCGCGCTCGCCGCCGCCGGTGACATCGAGGGGCTGAGCGCCGTGGTGAGCATCGCCGCGCCCTTCGACCCCGGGCACGTGGCCGACCTCTTTGCCGGGGACGTGGACGCGATCCGCCAGCGGGGCCGCGCCGAGGTGACCATCGGCGGCAAGACCCTGGAACTAAGCAGCGAGTTCATCGAGGACATCTGTGGCCAGCAACAACGCGATCGCCTCCGCGACCTGCGCGTGCCCCTGCTGGTCATGCACTCCCCGGAGGACGAGGTGGTGAATATCGGCAACGCCCAATCCATCTACCGCGCCGCCCACCAACCCAAGAGCTTCATCAGCCTCGACGGGGCCGATCACCTCCTCGTGGGCGCGGGGCAGGCGGCCTACGCCGCCGACGTCATCGCCGCCTGGGCCGGGCGCTACATCACCGAGAAAACCACCACGGCAGCCACGGCCGCCCCCGCTCCGGGATCGGACTTCACCACGAATATCCGTGCGGGCCGCCACGTTATTCTGGCGGATGAACCCACCACCGTGGCCGGGGCCGCAGACCTCGGCCCCAACCCCTTTGACCTGCTCAAGGCCTCGCTCGTGGCCTGCACCTCCATGACCATGGGCATGTATGCCCGCCGCAAGGGCTTCGACCAGGGCACCACCCGCGTGGAGGTGGACCTCAAGCAGCGCCGTTGGGAGGAGGGTCTTTTTACCACCATGTACCGAGTGATCCACTTCGACCCCGCGCTGACCGAGGAGCAGCGCGCCGGGCTGCTACGAGTGGCGGATAAGTGCCCGGTGCACCGCCTGCTGGAGGGCACCGTGAGCATTGAGACCGCTACCGCAGCCACCGGGGAATAAGACGGATATAGGCCACCATTCCCACTAACTCCACCAGGGTTTGGGCGACCACCACGGCCGCCGCCCCCGGCACGGTCAGCGCCAGGGGAAGGACCACGAGGGAATTGCGGGTGGCCCCGGAGAACACCAGCGCGCGGGTGGTGGGAATATCCTGGCGGAACACCCTGCCCACGAGCGCCCCGATCGGGGCCATGAGGAGCAGAAACGCGACGTAGAGAGGGATCACCCGCAGCGGAAAGGAAGCGGGTATCTGCGTGGCCACCGCCGCGAGAGTGAGCACCATCAGCGGCACCATGCAGGCCTCCGACGCCACCCGCGCTCGAGCGGCAGCGGGAGTGCGCTGAGTGAGCGCGGCGGCCAGGAGGGGAAGAACGATGAGAAGCAGGAATGCCTGGGCGAAGGGGCCGGGGCGGATCACCTCTTGGGCCTGTGGGGCGAAAACCCGCAGGTACACCGGCAGGAGCAGCATTTGCAGGGCCATGAGAAGGGGAGTGGCCGCCAAGAGTTTTTCCCTGGCCGCACCGGCCAGCCCGGAAAAGACGAGCACGTAGTCCACGCACGGGGCCAGCAGGACCAGGAGCACGCCCACGAGCGTGGGGTGATCCTGCGCGATGGGGCGGCTGAGCGCATACACCACGGCGGGAACCAGCACGAAGTTGAGCACCGACAGCGCGGCGAGGAACCGGGTATCCGGGCGGTGTAGGCCGGTCAGCGGCAGCCCCAGGAAGGTGGCGTACATGAGCGCCACGAGCAGGGGATTGAGGACGGATTCCGGCACCGCGCCGGGGCGGGAAAGCCCCAGGGCCGCGCCGCAGAGGATGGCCAGGAGATACAGCGGCACCTGGTGGCGATCCCACCACGCGATAGCGGCATTCATCTCTATATATGCGCCGTGCCCTGGAAACCGATGGAGGTGGCACCACCCACCCACACTCGCGAGCCCTCCTGCCGGATGGATATTTCCCCGCGCCGGTGTACTCGCGCGCCCTGGGAAACGGTATAGCGCTGCGGGGCGAGTCCCTCCCGCAGCAGCCATTGCGCGGTGGAGGCATTGAGGCTGCCGCACACGGGATCCTCCGGCACGCCCACGCCGGGGGCGAAGGCACGGATTTCAAAGGCGTGTTCGGCACCTGCGGGATAGGGGCCGATGGCTCCCACCTTGGCCTCGGGGATCACGGAGAAGTCCGGTTCCAGATCGAGCACCGCCTGTGCGCTTTCCAGGCGGACCACGGCCCAACCGGGGCCATTATCCACCCACTGATGCTCCACGATCTCGGCCGGATCGAGGCGGAAGGCCCGCGCGATGCGCTCCACATACTCCGGCTCCAGGGGGCCGGAGCGCAGCGTGGGCGGGGCGGCGAAGGAAAAGACCTCGCCCTCCCGGCGCACGGGGATCAACCCACCGGCACATTCCTGCACCAGCCTGGGCTTATCGACGCCGCGAAGCTGCGCCCAGGCCCGCGCCGACCCCAGGGTGGGGTGACCGGCGAAGGGGAGTTCCTGCGTGGGGGTAAAGATGCGTAGCCGATAATCCGCCTCCGGGGTGGTGGGCGGGAGAACAAAGGTGGTCTCCGAGAGATTGGTCCACCGGGCAATGGCGCGCATGCGATCCTCGCTAAGCCCCTGGGCATCGAGGATCACGGCCACGGGATTGCCGCTATAGGGGTGGCGGGAAAACACATCGACCTGGGCAAAGGGACGCATGGTGATCATGCTACCTCCAGCGGTCCGCCGGGGCCGAGCAAAAATTCGCGGAAATAGGGGAGGCGGAACCGGAGCGTTCCCCAGGCCGGGGCGTGCAGCAGGTCGGCGTCGATAAGCGCCCTCCGTGCCGTGGACAGGGAGGTGACGGAGGCAGACATGGCGGCGGCGACCTCGCTGATCCGCGCGGTGCCCTCCCTATCGGCCACATGGGCCATCGCGCGGAGAAAGTCCACCTGGCGGTGGGAGAGCGCCGCCACCTCCGGGAGGTGAACCTGGTTGCCCAGGATGGGAATGGCCTGGTTGGTGGCCTCCTCAACCTCCTGCTCCGTGATGGTGGTGCCGGCGAGATCCCAGGCGAGCGCCCCGATGAGCTGAATGAGATAGGGGTAGCCGTGCGCCCGCGCGGCGAGGGTTTCCGCGGCGTGTGGGGTGATGGCCTTATCCGAGGACTCCACGGTTTTATTTGTCAAACGAATGGAATCAGGGAGAGTGAGGGGAGCGAGCTGATAGCGCAGGCTGCGGCGCAAGAAGGTGGTTCCGGGGTGATCGAGTAGCGCGGAAACCCCGGCGGTGAGGCCCGCCCCGGCAAAGGCCACGGGGAGATCATCGCGGATGGCGTCCTGCATGGAGGTGGCGAGGTGCTGGAGATTGCTCGGGTGGGCGGCCTGCACCTCATCGACGGTGATGAGCACGCCCGGGACGGCTTGGGCGAGGCGACGCAGCAGGGACGTAAGGGTCTGGGTGATCTGCGGCGGTTGGGCGGGCTGCGTGGTCACCGATCCTATGGCGGCGACGGAGATGCCGGTGATCTGGCGGCCGGGGCTCTCCGTGCGCTTGGCCAGGGCGGCGGGCAAGGAATGATCGACCAACTCGGTGAGCATGGCGGCGTGGCTGGGGGCACGCAGAACGATCCACCCGCGCGTGGCGGCGATGTCCTCTAACTCATTGAGCAAGGCCGTCTTGCCGATGCCGCGCGAGCCGTTGATGAGCACGGTGCGCCCCGTGGCGCCGGGCGTCTCGACGGCGCGGGCGAAGTTGTCCAGGATGGGTGCGCGCCCGGCCCACACGGTGGGTGACTCTCCGAAGCCGGGCCGGAAGGGGTTGGTCATGGGATCAGTCTACGCCGGTGGATAAAGTGGATAAATCTGGTGGCTTGGATAATTTGGATAAATCTGGGGTCGGGGTGTGGCGTGGTGTCTGAGCCCGATCTAAAATGACATAATGTACATTATCGGACAAGAGGGGTGGTGCTGGCGTTTATGCGGCAGGAACCCATTTATGCGGTTTATGCGCCTCGATCCGGTTTATGCGGTTTATGCTAGGTCGCATGGACGAGCACGTGGCGCGTAATCCCTTTCATCCGACCTTCGGGCGTTCTCCGGCTGTGGTCAAGGGGCGTGAGCCCGAGGTTTCGCAGTTTGCCCTCGCTCTCGCGGAGGGTGCGGGCAATCCGTGGCGCACGGCGCTGATCTCCGGCACCCGAGGAATTGGCAAAACCGTGTTGCTCAATGAACTGGAGGTGGAGGCCAAGGCCCAAGGGTGGGTGGTTGTGCGTGCGCATGTGGGTGACAACATGCTGAGGGATCTCGTTGAGGTCACCATCCCTCGTCTTTATAAGTCACTTGACGCATCTCCATCGCAGCGACGAACGCGGATTGCTGGGGCGTCGATAAGCCCCGTGGGGTCCTTATCCTTGGAAACGGAAAAGACGCGACCGGAGCCCCGGCGTAATCTTTTAAGCGAGTTGTAGGATCTCGCGGCGGTGACCATGCCCCGTGGCGCGGGAATGATGATTACGGTGGACGAGGTGCAAAGCGCGCTGCCGGAGCACCTGCACGAATTGGCGGTGGCCATTCAGGATCTTCACCGCGATGAGGTGGATATTGCCTTTGTGGCTGCGGGTTTGCCCAGCGGTGTGGAGGATTTATTGCAGTTGGCGGGCACCACCTTTTTGCGCCGCGCAGAGCGTATTCAGTTAAACCGCCTTGATGAGCAGACCACCTCTGCCCTGCTGCGCGATACCGCGGAATTGGGCGGACGTCCCATGAGCCAGGAGGCCATTGATCTGGCCACAAAGATAAGTCAGGGATACCCATACCTCATTCAGGTGGTGGGTTCCGTGTCCTGGGCCAGGGCCAAGCTCGATCATTCCGCTCAGATCGCGGCGAAGCATGTGGCGGCTTCTATTGATGATGCGGTGGCGCGCATAGGCACGCAGATTCATGCCCCGGCTCTGCATGCCGTTCCTCCTCGGCAGCGCGATTTTCTGCACGCGATGGCGCGCTTGAGTGGCAATAATGAGGCCGTCTCGGTGGTCGATATTGCTCAGTCCCTGGGCTCGACCACCACGGGGGTGTCGCGCCTGCGGCACGAGTTGATTTATCGGGAGTTAATCGCGGCGCACTCCCAGGGAAAGGTGGAGTTTAGCCTTCCCTATATGGCGGAGTACCTTAACGGGTTGATCAGATAGCGGAATGCGATGGATCGCGCAGAACTGATACGGCACATTGAGCAGCGGTACGAGGTGTCGCCGGAATATCTCTGGCCCGAGTTGCACCCCGACGCCGCGGTGTTCCGGTGTCCCGGTAACGGCAAGTGGTTCGGGCTGATGATGAGGGTCCGTGGGGAGAAAATTGGTCTTAGTGGCCCGGAGGCCGGGCAATACTTTGACCTCCTGGTGGTGAAAAACGACCCCGATGTGATCGGCCTCTTGCTGGGCAAAAACGGCTATTACCCTGCGTATCACATGAATAAGCGGCACTGGATTTCCGTTCACCTGGGCGGGCCGATCTCGGCGCGAGAAGTGTGCGATCTGATGGCGGATAGTTCGCTTATGGTCTGTAATAGTAAATAGTCACTCGTGACATTTCATTTGTTCACGCATTATGAAAATCATGTACGGTGGATGGCGTTGGTTTCCACCGATTGAAAGGAATCGAGGAATTATGAACAAGAAACTGCGTCTGCTCCCCCTCCTGGCCGTGGCTCCCCTGGCTCTGGCAGCCTGCTCCTCCGACGAGGGAGATAGCAACGAGGCCACCACCGAGGCCGTGGTGACCACCGCTCCCGCTACCACCGCACCGGCCCCGGCCGATGCCGTTTCCTCCGAGGTTTCCGACGCCTCCGAGAAGGTGTCCGAGAACGCCAACGAGGCCGTGGATAGCCTCAACGAGAAGAAGGACGAGGTGGCTAACGACCTCTCCGACGCCAAGGATGACGCCGCCAATAAGGTGGACGAGGTGACCGACGACGCCGCGAACAGCCTGTCCGACGCCGCCGATACCGTCTCCGATAAGCTGGACGAGCAGGCCAACAACTAAGTGACCTGTGTGGGCGGTGCCGTTACGGCACCGCCTTTTTTATTTTCGCTGCCGATAGGCGGCGACGAGCTGGGCGACGGTGATTCCGCCTAGGAGCACGGCGATCATGCCGATCACCCACATCTGCTGGATCAACACCCACGCGGCAAAGGCTATGATCACCGCGAGGCGCAGCCATAGCGCCGGAATCATGCGATCCGGGCTCATGCGGCCTTCTCCAGGGCCAGGCGGATATTGATGTGCCCCTCCTCATCAATGGAGGCCGCCACAAAGTCCGGCGTTTCCACCTGATAATCGGCCCGGTTGAGGGGAATGTCGGTGGAGACCACCACGGAGTCGTCGCTACGCAAAACCTTCATCGTGGGGCTGACATCCTTGGTGTGCCCGTGCAACGTGAGTTTGCCGGGCACGGTGACCTCCCCCATGGTGCCGTCGTCAGGCACCCCGGAGAGGTCCACGGGCGCGGTAACCTCGAAGTCCGCGGTGGGGTACTTATCCGTTTCCAGGATCTTGGTGCGCACGTTGATGTCGCGCCGCTCGTTATCGGAGGCCACCTCCGTCATGTCCACCGTGATGAGGCCGCCGGTGAGTGTGTCATTATCCACGTTGAGGGAACCCTCCACCTTGGTGGTGGAACCGGAGGTAACGCGCTTATCGCCGGGCAGGATCTCGTGGAAGGTGTACCCGGCCGAGGTGGTGTTCTCCCCCGCTCGCGCGGTGACCTTCCAGTGTCCATTCATGCTTATCGACGCCGCCTTGGCGCCCTGCGGGTTGAGCCCTTCCGTTTTCACCCCGGGTCCGTTCATCGCGCTGATCACCGTGGGCAGGATGGAGAGCACGGCGATGAGCGTGATGGCGATGATGAAGATGGTGATGATGAGCTTGCGGTTACGCAGCATGATCTACCTCAGCTTTTCTATGGTTCGCGCTAGATTCACGAGTTCGGTGCAGAGTTCTTCTAGTTCCTCTCCCCTGGCTCCCTCGCGGGCGGCGGTGGCGATGTCCTCCGCCGAGCAGCGCAACTCGAAGAGGGAATCTTGCAGGCGCTCCGCGCGGTCGGCCGTCATGATCACGGCGTTTTCGGGGATGCGGGTGCCGGTGATGTTGTGCCGCTGCTCGTAGGCGCGTTGCTTGCAGGAGGGGCTGCAATACTTCTTGGGGCGCCCACGGGTGGAGGGATCCATTTCCTTGCCGCACCAGGCGCATCGTTGTTGCTTCTTATGCGTCACGTGACTCATCCTAGACCATCGTGGCCGGATGGGAACAAACCGCACGCGGGATTCGTTATACTCGCGTAGTTGGTACTAATCGCGGGATGTAAAGGATTGATGCTGCAATGGCAGATCGGGTGCTTCGAGGCAGCCGCATGGGTGCGGTCAGCTACGAGACGGATCGGGATCACGACCTGGCCCCCCGCCAGATGGTGAAGTACCGCACGGAATCCGGGGAGATCTACGAGGTTCCCTTTGCGGACGACGCCGAGATCCCCGGCGAGTGGATGTGCAAGAACGGCCAGTTGGGCATTCTCATCGAGGGCGAGGGCGTGGACGCCAAGCCCGTGAAGCCCCCGCGCACCCACTGGGACATGCTGCGGGAGCGCCGCAGCATCGAGGAACTGGATGAACTGCTAGAGGAGCGCATTGAGGCGCTGCGCAAGCGCCGCCGCAACGCCGCCAAGCTCCTTAAGCAGCAGAAGGAAGAGGAAGCGGCCAAGGCCGGGAAGTAAAAATTACTTCACCCACCCGATATTCTCCTTGGGTATGAGCCCAAAGGTCAGGGAACCAACGTTGGCCAGCCCCGGTTTGACGGCCACCGTGAGGGGGCCGTTGGCGTAGGGCATGAGGCCAAATTGGCCCAGGGCCACCCGCTCTATCTCCACGGCCCTGGCATTTTGTTCCTCCGCCGTGGGGAGTTTTTCCAATTCATCAATCATCGCGTCAATCTCCGCCGTGCCGGTGCTGGACAAATTGAGCGTGGAATCGGAGTAGTACTGCTGGCGGAAATACGTGGTGCCATTGGGATCATTTTTGACAACGGCGGAACCGATGAGATCAAAGTCCTTTTCTTCCAGGACCTTGGCGAAGTCCGCCGAGGGGCGGGACTGTATCTTTAACTCCACCCCGATATTGCGCAGCATCTTTTGCAGCGCGGTGGAGATGGCCTTCTGGGCGGCACTATCGCCAAAGAGGGGGTACCGCAGGGTCAGCCGCTCCCCTTCCTTCACGCGGATACCGTCGCCCGATTCCACCCACCCTGCCCGGTCGAGGAGGTCGCGGGCGTAATCGGGATCAAAGGAGATGAGTTCGCCCAGGATGTCCGCGTAGCCCTCTTGGTTTTGCAGGAAGGTCATGGAACCGGGTAGATCCTCCGTGTACCCCATGCCGGTGAACTGGATCGTGGCCAGCAGGGAGCGATCAATGCCGGACATCACGGCCTCGCGCACGGCGATGTCCGAGAGAACGGGTGACTCCGCGTTGAGGCTCAGCAGAATGACGATGGTATCTAAGGCCGTGTGGAGTTCCGCCTGCTTGCCCATGCCCAGGACGGCGGCCAGGTGATTCTTATTGGAAATATTTACGGAATCTATTTCCCCGGCGCGGAAGGCGTTGAGGGAGGCCTGTGATTCCATCTGCCGGAATATCACCTTGTCTAACTTCGGGGTGCTCCCCCACCACTTCTCATTGGGCACAAAGGTAACGGTGCCGCCGGGATAATCCACCGATTCCACCCGGTACGGCCCGGCACCCCACTCGTTGGGCAGGTGGTGGAGGAAGCCCTCGTTGAAGTCCTCGGCCGTGGTAACGCTCGGGTGAAGGAGTTGGCCAAAGAGCCCCCTCCACCAGGGATAGGTGTGGCGATAGGTCACCACCGCCTGCTTCTCGTCCGCGCCGGGGCGCACGGACTCGATCTGGTTATAGCCGTCCGAGGAGGAAAGTTGATAGGCATCGTCGTCTCCCCGGTTAATGCGCCAGGTGTTTTCAAAGGTGCGCCAGTCTAGCGCCGTGCCGTCGTTGAAGGTGGCCTGGGGATTGAGGGTATAGGTCACCACGGTTTTGCCCTCGCGGACCTCTTCGCTCACATCGAGGAGGTAATGGGAGTTGGGCGAGAGGTTCCCCTCGCTATCGCTGGACATCATCTGTGGCATATACCAGCCCCACAGCGTGGACACGGGGGCCGTGGCATTGGCGTGTAGGGGGTTTTGCTGCTCCGGGATCTCGCTGATGGGCAGCGTAAGAGTGCCACCCTGGCGCAACTCTCCCGGGTCCTTTTTATTGGCGGCTCCGTTGGGCGATACCGCTAGTTCCACCTCCTGCATGGAGTTACAGGAGGCCAGGCCCAGGGTCGCGGCGATGAGCAGGGCGATGAGCGATATTTTCTTCATGATTGCTCCTCCCGGGAGGCCGGATCGGGAATGGGAATGGCGTCAATCAGCGCGCGGGTATAGGGGTGCGTGGGGCGGGTAAAAATCTCCTCGGTATCCCCTACCTCCACGAACTGCCCGGCGCGCATCACGGCCACCCGATCGGAGATGTGCCGCACCACGGAGAGATCGTGGGAGACGAAGATGTAGGAGAGGCCGAGTTGGCGGCGCAGATCATCGAGCAGGTTGAGGATCCCGGCCTGCACGGAGACGTCGAGCGCGGAGACGGGCTCATCGAGCACGATGAGGGAGGGATTGGTGGCGAGGGCGCGGGCCAGGCCGATGCGCTGGCGTTGTCCGCCGGAAAAATGGCTGGGGAACCTGTCCTGCTGGTGCTCGCCCAGGTGCACCAGCGCCATGAGTTCGCGCACCCGCTCGGGGATGTCGCCGGAATACCCCAGCGCGACGAGGGGTTCCGCGATGATTTCCCTGACCGTCATGCGGGGATTGAGGGAACTCAAGGGATCCTGGAACACGATCTGGATGTCCCGCCGCGCGTCCTTGCGCTCCCGGGAAGTCAGGGTGGAGACGTCCTTTCCCTGGAGTTTGATCGTTGAGCCCGGCGCGGGCTTGAGGTTCATGATTTCCGTGAGCGTGGTGGTTTTGCCCGAGCCGGACTCCCCCACGATGGCAAAGCATTCGCCCTGCCTGACCTCAAAGGAGATGTTTTCGATGGCCTGCTTGGTGCCCACCTGCCGCTTGAGCACCGCGCCCTTGATGATGGGATAGCTCTTGGCGAGGTTGTGTACCTCCAGCACCGTTGCGCGCTGCTCGCGGGGGACGTCGCGCAGAATATCGTCTGCCCGTGTGGGGACGGGATACATGGGTTTGCCCTCGATGGTGCCGTTCGTGATCTCCGGCGAACGCAGGCAGGCCGCCCGGTGGCCGTCCGCAACGTGGGTGAGTTCCGGCTCGGCGTCGGAGCACTCCGGGAGCGCCACGGGGCAGCGCGGCGCAAACTGGCAGCGGGTGGGGAGGTCGATGAGGGTGGGCGGGGAACCCTGGATGGGGGTGAGTGGCTCGTGCTTAGCGACGTCGATACGCGGGGTGGAACCCAGCAGCCCCACCGTGTAGGGCATGCGGGGCTGGCGGAAGATGCGTTCCGCGCTGCCGTGTTCCACGGGCGCGCCGGCGTACATGACCAGGACCTCGTCCGCCATCTGGGCCACCACGCCCATGTCATGGGTGATCATGATGGTGGCGGCCCCGGTTTCCCGCTGGGCCACCTTGAGGACGTCGAGGATCTGCGCCTGAATGGTGACGTCGAGTGCCGTGGTGGGCTCATCGGCGATGAGCACGGCGGGATTATTGGCGATGGCCATGGCGATGACCACGCGCTGGCGCATACCGCCGGAGAACTGGTGCGGGAAGAAGCCGATGTGCTTGTGCGGCTCGGGGATTCCCACCAGATCGAGCAGCTCGATGGCTTGGGCGCGGGCCTGCTTGGCGCTGACCTGCTGGTGAATCCTGATGGCCTCCACGAGTTGCGCGCCCACGGTAAACACCGGGGTGAGTGCGGAGAGCGGGTCCTGGAATACCATGCCGATTCCCCGGCCCCGGATCGCGGACATCTCCTTGTCCGTCTTGCCCAGGAGCTCTTCCCCTTGAAAGCGTACCGAGCCGGTGACGGCGGCATAATCCGGCAACAGCCCCATGATGGACATAGAGGTCACGGACTTGCCGGAGCCGGACTCCCCCACGATCCCCAGGGTGCGCCCGGCGGTGAGATCGAAGGAGACGCCGCGCACCGCGTGGACCGGCCCCGATTCCGAGGGAAAGGTGACGCGAAGATCGGATACGGATAAAACGGGGTGATTCATGCTCGGCCTCCAGACTGGGAATGAGGATCGAGGGCATCGCGCAGGCCGTCTGCGATAAAGGCCATGGATACGGTCAGCAGCGTGAGGGTGAGTGCGGGGACGTAGAACTGCCAGGGGGCGGATTCGAGGCCCGCCGCGCCCACGGAGAGCAGCGTGCCCAGGGAGACGTCCGGGGGCTGCACGCCCAGACCCAGGAAGGACAGCGCGGTCTCCGAGCCGATGGTGGCCACGATCCCCAGGGTGAACTGAATGATCAGGAGGGAACCGATATTGGGAATGATGTGCCTTATCACGGTGCGGGCGCGGGAGACCCCCATGTACTTAGCGGCCCGCACGTAATCATTCTCCTTCACGCTCAGCGCCAGCGACCAGATCACCCGGGCCGGATACATCCAGCCGAAGGCGATCAGCACCACGATGAGCACCTTCCAATCCCCACCGGAATCGGAGACGAGCAGGGCGATGAGCAGGAAGGTGGGAATAGCCAGCAGGAAGTGAATGAGAATCAGCACGAACCGCTCGGCCGCGCCGCCGTAGAGGGCGGCACCCGCCCCGATGAACGCCGATAGCACCGAGGTGGCGGTGGAGACGCTCACCGCGATGATGAGGGAGCGGCCCAGGCCGTGCACCGTCTGGGCGAAGAGATCGTGGCCGGCGTCATCGGTGCCAAACCAGTGCAGCCCGCTGGGCGGGGAGGAAAGATGGTGGAAATCGGGATCGTCGTAGGCCCACTGCGCCACGAAGGGGCCGAGGGCGGCGAGCGCGATCAGTGCGGCAAAGATGAGCAGGCCCAGCACCGCCATGCGGTTGCGGAAGTACCGTCGGGTGTATAAACGCAGCTTATTCATTTAACTCACCCGCACCCGGGGATCGAGGAGCACCACAAAAATATCCGCGAGGATGGCGGAGATCCCCACCATCAAAGCGCTAAAGGCCGCCACGGCGGTGGCCCCATGCACGTCATTGCGGCTGATGGTCTGGATGAAGTATTGGCCCATGCCGTTCCAGGCAAAGATTTGTTCCGTCATCACCGCGCCCGTGAAAATGCCGGGTATGGAAAACGCCACCGAGGTGGCCACCGGAATGATGGAGGTGCGCAGCGCGTGGCGACGCACCGCCTGATTGCGGGTGAGCCCCTTGGCCCGGGCCGTGCGCACATAATCGGCGGAGATATTATCCAGCAGGAGGCTGCGCTGCATCATGTGGTAACCGGCATAGGAGATGGCCACCAGGGCGATGGTGGGCAGCAGAAGGTGCTGCCCGGCATTGAGCAACCTGGGAAAGAACCCCACGATGTCCGGCGAGGTCGCCCCCGTGACGTAGAATATGCGCAGGCCG
The DNA here is from genome assembly GCF_033783015.1 of Corynebacterium sp. 21KM1197. NCBI lineage: Bacteria > Bacillati > Actinomycetota > Actinomycetes > Mycobacteriales > Corynebacteriaceae > Corynebacterium > Corynebacterium sp. 21KM1197. The sequence continues at coordinate 1,139,091 of NZ_CP123907.1, forward strand.
GTGACCCTATTGATCCACAGTCCTGCGGCGACCACCACCAGGGAGGCCACCACCACGTGCGTGTTCATGAGGATGATGGAAATGCCCTGCCAGGCCCGGTCGCCGCGCCGGTACTGGCGCGACGCCGTGTACACGCCCACGGCCACGCCCATCACCACGGAGAGGATCGTGGCCAGCAGCAGTAGTTGCGCGGAGACCAACATGCGGTGGCCGATCTGATCCTGGACGGCATCCCCCACCGGGGAGACTCCCCAATCCCAGTGCAGGATCACGCCCTGAAACCACGTCCACCAGCGCTGCACGAGGGAGACATCGGGATTGAGGTTGAACGGGGTGAGAATATCCGCGATCTGCTCGGAGGAGAGCGGCGGCCTCCTGCCCGCATAGTTTGAGCGCGGATCAAGGAACGTGGCCGCCATGAGGTAGGCCAGGTTGGTGGCGAGGAAGATCACGACCAACCAACTGAGCGTTTTGCGGAAGAGATACCGAACCATAGCCCTCCACCTATCTGTAGAAATCTATCTAACAAGTTGTGTGATAGACCTAATGATAGTGTGATCCAGGTATCTCGTGGGCTATTTTGTGCAGATTAAATTCGGTGCTTGCGCCGGAAGCGCTTGACCTCGTGGCCGATGATCTTGCTGGATTCCGCATACAGGTTGCGCACCTGCTCGCCACGGTGCGCCAAACCCCACTTGGTCACCTGCACCAGGCTGTCCTTGACAAAGCTGCCGTCCAGCTTGGATTCCCCGATCTCCCGCTCGGTGAAGGTGATGGGCACCTCGCGCACGTCGTGCCCCTCCTCCACCGCGCGCCAGGCCAGATCCACCTGGAAGATGTACCCGGCCTGGGCCAGTTCCTCCAGATCCATCGCCTCTAGCACCTCGCGGCGATACGCCCGATACCCGGCCGTCATATCGGAGAGCCCTGCGCCCAGGGCCACGGAGATGTACATGTTGCCCGCCTTGGAGAGCAACCAGCGCTTCATCGGCCAGTTCACCACGCGGCCGCCGGTGATGTAGCGCGAGCCGATTACCAGGTCAGCCCCGGCGTCAATCTCCTGCAAGAGCAGGCGCAATTGCTCCGGGGCGTGGGAACCATCCGCGTCCATCTCGCACAGAACCGTATAGCCCCGCTCCAGGCCCCAGCCGAATCCCGCCACGTAGGCCCCGCACAGGCCGCCCTTGCCCTCGCGGTGCAGCACGTGAACCTGGGAATCCTCGGCCGCCAGGGCGTCGGCCCGCTGGCCGGTGCCGTCGGGGCTGTTATCGTCCACGATGAGCACGTCCACCTCGGGGGCCGCGGTGCGCACCCGCCCGACGATGAGCGGAAGATTCTCCAACTCGTTATAGGTGGGAATGATCACGAGAGTTGCATCGCTGGGACGAGGCACAGATGACTCCTTATGAACGGGGTGAGGATGAGCGTCGGCGCCACAAGGCAACGAGCATACTGAGTGTACCCAGTGCTCCCATGATAGCGATGCCGGCTTGCACCCAGAAACCGAATCGCACGGCGGGAGTCACGGTATCGCGCAGGGGCAGGGTGTCGATGAGCGTGGCGGCCTCGAAGATTCCCGTCTCCGAACGCACCTCACCGTCCGGGGCCACGATGGCCGACACCCCGGAGGTGGCGGCCACCACCACCGCGCGATCCGTTTCTATCGCGCGCAGGCGGCTCATGGCCAACTGCTGGTAGGTCATGTCCGTAAACCCAAAGGTGGCGTTATTGGTGGGCGTGGTCAAAAGCTGCGCCCCGTGGTCGATCGCGGAGCGGTACGCCTCATCAAAAATCACCTCATAGCAGGTGGCCACGCCCAGGGCTATGCCCCCCATGTGCACCACCCCGGTGCCGGTGCCGGGTTGGAAGTCCCCGGCGCGATCCACGTAGGGGGACACGTGCCGCAGCAGGCTCCGCAGCGGCATGGTCTCCCCAAAGGGTTGGAGGAACTTCTTGTGGTGATATTCCCCCGGCCCCGTGGCGGGATCGAACACCATCATGGTGTTGCGGGGCCCCTGCTCATCGGAGGTGAGCGTGCCCACTAACACGGGGGCCTGGGCAGCCGTGACTGCTCGACCCACCAGGTCTCGGGCGCGGGGATCGGTGAGCGGATTAACGTCCGCCGCGTTCTCCGGCCAGATCACCAGGTCCACGGGTTCGGAGAGTTTTTCCGTCTCCCGCACGTGATTAGTTAGCACGGCGCGGCGCTGGGCATTGAAGTCCAGCCCCATGCGGGGCACGTTGCCCTGAATGGCGGCCACCCGAACCTCCCCGGAGTCCGCGGGCTTGGGCCACTGCGCAAGGCCTATGCCCAGCCCCAGCGGAATCAGGGCGCACAAGGCGGCGAGGCGGGGCTGGGTGCGCAGGCGATAGAGCGCGCAGCCCACCAGGGCCGCGCCGAAGGTCACCAGCGCCGGGCCGCCCAAAAAGGCCAGGTGAGCCAGCGGCCCATCGACCTGCCCCCAGGCCAGGCGCACCCAGGCGAACCCGCCGAAGGGCCAGGATGAACGCGCGTATTCCACCGCAACCCACCAGGCGGGAAAGAGAATAAGGCCACCGCGCCGCAGCGCCACCCCGCCCACGCCGGTGAGGATGCCGAAGAACGCGAGCAGCACGCTCAGGGCGATATAGGGCGTGGCCCCCACGAACTCCCCCACCCACGGCAGCAGGAGCAAAAAGAGGCTGAGTGCCTGCACGAAGCCCAGCAGCGCCCCCTCGCGCAGGCTGCGGGTGGATTGGAGGGCGTGATATATAAGCCCCAGGCCAATGATCCCCGCGGGCCACCACCCCAGTGGCTCATAGGAGGCAAAAACCAGCAGCCCCGAGGCCGCCGCGGCGGCCAGGCGCCACCACATTTAGCGGAAGTCCTCCGGCTTCACGTCGCGGCTCCACCGCTGGACCTCTTCCTCATCAATGACCTCTCCCCCGGCAAAGGAACCATAGCTGGTGCGCTGGCGATAAGCGCTCACGCGCTCGAAGCTGCGCATGCCGGCCTCCTCGATCCGGGCGCGCAGCTTCCGGGCCAGGCTGCGCCGAATAAGGGAGCGCGTGGGCGGAAGGATCAGCAACAGGCCTAAGAAGGCCGTGGCGAAGCCGGGCAGGGCCATTAACACGGCACCCGTGGCGATCAGGCCGTAATTTCCCATGGCCTCCCCCGGGCGCTGTCGCCCGCTCGCGGCGGACACCGCGATGGAGCGCATTTGGTGGGTGGCCAGGAAAAGACCGCCAAAGAACACCAGGCTCAGAGCCAGCAGGGCCCAGCCCACGCCGATGAGGCGGGCCACGGCCCAAAAGGTGAGGGCCTCGGTGAGGATATAAGGTACGGCAAGAAAAAGTGGCACCCCACCAACCTACCTATATTGCCGCCACCACGCCCTGCGGGGTATCCGCCACCACCGCCGATTCCACGGCGGGGCGGGTAATCAGGGCCACCGGGATCCCCAGGGCCGCGGCCGCCGCCACGGTGGTGGCAAGGTCGGGGCGGCCGGTATCGCTGAGAATGATGCCGTCGATCTGGTGATCGCGCATGAGCTTTTTCTCCGCCGCCAGATCGCCCACCCGTGGCGGCAGCACCCGGTGTCGGGCGGGGGCCTCGCCGCGCCGGGGACGGTGCTCCTGGCGCAGCACGTAGAGGTTATCGGAATCCCCGGCGAGCGCGGGGGCGGCCTCCACCCCTTCCGTATCCACCAAGATGTGGTGCCAGTGCCGCCGGGCCCAGGCGGCGGCCTCCTGCGCGGAGGTGGCCTCTAACACCGGGGTAATATCCCAGCGCCGGGGGGAATACACCACCAGGGTCACGCCGGTGGCGTGCGCGGCCTCGGCTATATCGGCGTGTGCGGGGTCAAAGGGGTGCGTGGCGTCCACCAGCGCCTCGATCCGCTCGCGCACCACCAGGGAGGCCAACTCCGCCGGGCTGGCGGGCAGCGCGGTGGTGACCTCCCAGCCCGCGGAGTTCAGGGCCTGCACCACCCCGGAAAATCCCGCGGCACCGCCGATGACTAAGACGCGCATACGCATTATCTGACCTCCTTTTATCGGGGCATTCTACGCCACAGGGGGCGCGGTACCAGCCGCATGATGTACGCCAGGAAGCGCAGCCTACCGGGGATCCACAGGGTGCGGCTACCGCTCCCGCCCGTGACCTCGCTGGCCACCGCCTCGGCCACCTGGTGCGGGTACACGGACATCGGCGCCGGGCTCATGCCCTCGGTCATACGCCCGATGACAAAGCCCGGCCGGGCCGTGATCAACCGCAGCGGGCCGCCGTGCAGGCGATCCGCCAGCCCCTGGCAGAAGGCATCCAGCCCGGCCTTGGTGGAGCCGTAGACGTAGTTGGCGCGCCGGGCCCGCCACCCCGCGATCGAGGAGAAGGCCACCATGCTGCCGCGCTCCATCACCTCCGCGAGCACGGTGAGCGCCACCACCTGTGCGGTGTAATCCACGGTGGCAATCTGCGCGGCGTGGTGCTCGTCGGTTTCCGCGCGGGACTGCTCCCCGAGGATCCCAAAGCACACCAGGGCGATCTCGGGCGGTCCAGCCAGGCGGGCGGCCTCCTCGATCACGGCGCGGTGGGAGGGGAGGTCGGTGGCGTCGAAAAAGAGCGTGTCCACGCCTCGGGCTCCGGCGTCGATAAGCCGCTGGGTGTCCAGGGCCTCGGGGCGGCGGGCGGCCAAGATTACGCGGCGGCCCCGGCATAGGCGCACGGCGAGTTCCCCGCCGATCTCGCTGGTGGCTCCCAGGACAAGGAGCGGCCCGCTCATCGCAGGGTCCTCGGCTGGGTGTTCAGCCGCTCGCATCCTTCGGAGGTGACCACCACGATGTCCTCGATCCGCGCGCCGCATTCGCCGTCCAGGTAGATCCCCGGCTCCACGGAAAAGGCCATGCCCTCCTCTATCACCAGGTCATTGCCCGCCATGATGAAGGGCTCCTCGTGGATGGATAGGCCAATGCCGTGGCCGGTGCGGTGGAAGAACTGCTCGCCGTAGCCCGCCGCCTCGATGACCTCGCGGGCGGCGGCGTCGATCTGCGCGGCCGTCACACCGGGGCGCACCGCCCGGCAGGCGGCCTCCTGCGCCTGGCGCAGCACCCGGTACATCTCCGGCTCCTCTCCCGGGCCACCCACGATGTAGGTACGGGTGCAATCGGAGTGATACCCCACCCCGTAGGTGCCGCCGATGTCAATGACCACCATCTCCCCGGCGCGCAGCACCCGGTCGGAATAGGAATGGTGTGGGTTGGCACCGTGGGGGCCGGAACCCACGATGATGAAGTCCACGGTGGTGTGCTCGCGGAGGATTAGTTCGCGCAGGTCGGCGGCCACCTCCGCCTCGGTGCGCCCCGGCCGGAGGAGGTCCGGTACGCGGGCGTGGACGGCGTCGATGGCCTGGGCGGCGGCGCGCAGTTGCTCCACCTCGGCGGCGTCCTTGCTCATCACGAGGCCGCGCAGGGCTGAGGCGGCGAGGATCATGGGTGAGGAGGGGAAGCGCTCCTGGACGGCCAGAATGTGCGCGGTGGTGAGCGACTCCCCCAACCCGATGGTGCCCTCCTGCGGGAGGGAAACCAGCGCATAGGGATTCTCGCCATCGGCCCAGCCGCGCGCGGTGATACCCAGTTCCGTGAGCAGATCGGGGTGGAAATCCGCGATGTCTGCCTTGGGTGCGATGAGCGCGGGGGCGCCCTGGGCGGGAATGACCAGGGCGCTGAATCGCTCGTGGGTGCTGGCCCAGGAGCCCAGGAAGTAGGCCATCTCCGCACCGGTGCCGATGATGACCCCGGCCAGGTCCTGCTGCGCGCATATCTCGGCGGCGCGGCGCAGCCGGGCGGCATACACGGTGGAATCGAAACGCTCGGTAGACATATCGGTCATGGTAGCGGGGTCAGATGCCCACGGCGACCACGCCGCGTCGGATCGCCTGGGCGGCCCGACGCGCCTGGGCGCGGGTGAGATCCTGATAGGCGGTGAGCGCCACCTGTTCGAGGAGATCGACCACCTGGCGGCACCAGCGCACAAAGTCCCCGGCGGTGAGTTCCGCCCCGCACTGCGCGGCCGCGGCCAGGCAGTATCCCAGCGGGGCCCCGGCCGTCCACTGGTGCATGGCCAGGGCAAACGCCCCCTCGGGCGCGGGGGTCAGCGGCAGGCGGTGGCGCTGCTCATCGTGGACGAGTTCCGACCACACCCGCTCGGTGGCGCTCATGGCGGCGGCCATTGGCTCGGTGGCGGCCGTGACCTCGCCCTGGGTGGTCTTGCGGTTTTCAAAGACGCACAGGGATACCACCCCGGCGAGTTCCGCGGGGTCGAGATCGTCCCAGATCCCCCGACGCAGGCACTGGGCGATGAGTAGATCGGAGGCGGAGTGAATCCGGGCCAGGCGCTCCCCCTCCTCGGTGAGGGTATAGCCGGGGGCCACGTAATCCATCTCCGTGAGCAGATCCAGGATCCGGCGGAAGGTGTGCGCCAGGGTATCGCTATTGGTGGCGGCGGCCTCCTGGCGGCGCTCCTGCTCGCGGGTACGCAGGATATTCTCCGCGAATCGAGCGAGGTATTCCCTATCGCCGGGCGGCCACTGGTGGACGGGGTGGGCGCGTACCTGCTCGCGCAGGCGCGCCACCTCCTTGGAGGGACGCAGCCGCGCTTTGGTTTTGAGCTTGGCCGGGCCGGTGAAGCGGTGCAGGTTGCGCACGATGATCCGGGAGTTCTTGCGGTGGTGGCCGGGGATTCGCATGTGGCCCAGGCGCACGGGGGCGTTGCCCAGCGTGCGGGCCTCGACGCGCCCCGTCCAGCCGTTCTGAGACACCACCAGGGGGCGGGGATCGCGCGCGCTGCGGGCGGGTTCCACCACCACGGCGATCACGGGGCGCTTCTTGCCCGGCAGGGCCAGCACCTCGCCGCGCGTGGCGGTGGCCAGTATCCGGGTGATCTCCTTGTCCCGCTGCTGCACGGCCTGGGTGCGGTGGCGCTTCTCCTCGGCGGAGAGCCGCTGGCGCAGCGCGATGTAATCGAGCAGGTCCTCCGGGGTGCCGGGCGGGGCGAGGGTGCTAAAGCCCTGGGCCAGTTCCTCCTCCTGGGTGCGCAGCCGGGAACGGGTGCGCTCTAGGGTGCGGGCCTCATCCACCACGGAGGCGTCCGCCTGGAACTGAGCAAAGGACATCTCCAGCAACTCCACGGCGTGATCGTAGCCATCGCGGCCCAGGAGATTAACGGACATGTTATAGCCGGGCTGGAAGGTGGATACCAGCGGATAGGTGCGGGTGGCGGCCAGGCCCGCCACGGCGCGGGGATCGAGGTCCGGGCTCCACTGCACCACGGCGTGGCCCACGACGTCGATTCCGCGCCGCCCGGCGCGCCCGGTGAGTTGGGTGTATTGGGCCGGGGTGAGATCCACGTGGGCCTCACCGTTGAACTTGACTAGGCGCTCTAGCACCACGGTGCGGGCGGGCATGTTGATGCCCAGGGCCAGGGTCTCGGTGGCAAAGACGGCGCGCACGAGCCCCCGGGTGAAAAGATCCTCCACGATGTGCCGGAAGGCGGGCAGCATACCGGCGTGGTGGGCGGCAAAGCCGCGCATGAGGGCGGCGCGCCACTGCCTAAAGCGCAGAACCTCCAGGTCCTCGGCGGGAATATCGGCCACGGCGGCGTCGATGCTCTCCCGTATTTGCCGGGCCTCCTCCTCGGTGGTGAGGGTGAGTTTGGAGCGCAGGCATTGAAACAGGGCGGCATCGCAACCGGCGCGGGAGAAGATGAAGGTAATGGCCGGGAGCATGTCCCGGTGGCGCAGGGCCGCGATGACCTCGGGGCGCGCGGGCGGACGGAAGCGGGAGTCCTGAAAGCGCCCGATGTGCTGTAGCAGCGCGGGCGAGACGCGCTGAGGGTCCTGGGGATCGAACAGGGAGTGAGCCTTGGTGCCCACCATCATCCACTGGTGCAGGGGCACCGGGCGGTGCTCGGAGACGATCACGCGGGTATCCCCGCGCACGGTGCCAAGCCAGTGTCCGAACTCCTCAGAGTTGGAGACGGTGGCGGAAAGCCCGATGATCCGCACGGACTCATCGAGTCCCAGGATCACCTCCTCCCACACGGCTCCCCGGGAGGCATCGGCCAGGAAGTGAATCTCATCCATCACCACGTGGCTGAGCAGGCGCAGGGCGGAGGAATCCGCGTAGATCATGTTGCGCAGCACCTCGGTGGTCATCACCACGATGGGGGCGTCGCGGTTAATGCTCTGATCGCCGGTGAGCAGGCCCACCCGCTCGGGGCCGTAGCTGCGCACGAGGTCGTGATACTTTTGATTGCTCAGCGCCTTGATGGGGGTGGTGTAAAAGCAGGTGGTGTGCTGGGAGAGCGCCAGGGAGACGGCGAACTCCCCCACGATGGTTTTGCCCGAGCCGGTGGGGGCGCACACCAGCACGCCCTGGCCGGATTCCACCGCCGCGCAGGCCTCCCGCTGGAAATCATCGAGGGGAAAAACAAGGTGGGCGGTGAACTCTGCAAGGTGCGTCATTTAGAGAATATCGTCGTAGTCGGCGGTGCGGAGGGAGGCGGCCGGGGTGACCGGGGCCGGGGCGGCGATGGCGGTGGATTCCTCATCGCCTGTGTCCAGCCAATCCGGGCGCTCGCGCTTGCGGCGCTTATCGTGCCAGCGGCAAAATTGCAGGGCCAATTCCACCAGGGCGGTCAGTGCCAGGGTGAGGATCACCATGGAGATGGGATCCTGGCCGGGGGTCATAAAGGCCGCGAAGATGGCCAGGCCCACGATGATGTAGCGGCGCTTGTCCTTGACCTGATCGTAGGTGAGCACGCCCGCGATATTGAGCACGGCGATGACCAGCGGCACCTCAAAGCTCACCCCGAAGATGAGCAGGAGGCTGAGCATGAAGTTGAAGTACAGCTGGCCGGATAGCAGGACCTCCTGGGCCTCATCACCGATGCCGAGCAGGAACTCCAGGCCGTAGGAGAGCACGAAGTACGCCAGCACCGCGCCGGAGACAAAAAGAATCACCGCGATGGAGACGAAGGAGGCCGTCCAGCGCCGCTCGTTCTTGAGCAGGCCGGGGGTGATAAAACCCCAGATCTGGGCCAGCCACACCGGGGAAGCCAGCACCGACCCCACCAGCGCGCCCACCTTGAGGCGCAGCATGAACATCTCAAAGGGGCCGGTGGCCAGCAGACGGCACTCCCCCGAGGACCCCAGGTCCACGCGCCTGCTGGGATCGACCGAGCAATAGGGCGCGCGCAGGATCTCACCCAAGGAGGGGATTCCGAAGAAGGAATGTTGATACCAGATAAAACCCGCGATGGTGCCCACGGCCAGGGCTAACAGCGAGATGATGAGGCGCCGCCGCAGTTCCTGAATGTGCTCGACGATGGACATGGTGCCATCGGGGTTCTTCTTACTCACGGGTTAGAGGGTATCGCGGTAATCGGTGGTGCTCTGCGTGGGGCGCGGCTGAGCGGGTGCGGCCTGGGGATTGTGCTGTTCGATGGACTTCTGCGCCTCATCGTCCTTGCCCATCTCCTTGACCTCGGACTTGAAGATGCGCATGGAACGGCCGAGGGAACGGGCGGCGTCGGGAAGCCGCCGCGCGCCAAAGAGCAGCACGAGGAGAAGCGCGATAATGAGAAGTTCGGTGGCGCCTAGGCTAGGCATGAGGGACCTTTCTAATCGAACGTGGTGGTCTGCGAGCCATCATAGGCCGCGATGGCCCGTGCCGCCCGGAGAGACACCTGTGAACTTACCTGGGAGGGGCTGATAATACGCAGCCTGTCCGCATTGCTGAGCGCAAAGCGCACCAGCCACTCCGTGGAACCATAGGGCATGGTGGCCGCGATCCACTCCCCTTGCGGGTTCCCCTCCAGGCTAATGGGGTAATACTCGGCTAGCCAAGCGGCGTCGCGGTGCACCTCAAGGCGGGCCTGCCGATCCAGGTCAAAGGAAAAGCCCACGTCCGCCGGTGCCGCGCCGGGCTTATCGACGACCTCCGGGCCGCTCATTCGATCCAGGCGGAAGGTGCGGTGCCCCTCCTCCCAGGCGCTGAGGTACTGGTGCCCGGAATCCATCACCACCCGCAAGGGCGTGACCTCGCGCAGCCGCTCGGTATCGCTGCTGGCGGAGGCGTACATGAAGCGCAGCTGCTTGTTATCCTCAATGGCCCGGCGGATCGCCTCCCCCACCTGGGAATCCTCCTGCTGCGGGGTGGAATCGAAGATCGCGCTGGCCCCCGTGATCGCTCGCAGCTTGGTCGCCGCCGAGCGCACCGAGGCGGCGTCCACGAGGCCGGGCTGATTTTCCAGGGATTCCAGCATCATCAGTAGCACGGAGGCCTCGGCAGCGCTGAGCCGCAGGGCGCGATCCAGGCCCTGATTATTGGTGATCCGCACGGAGGTATAGCTATGCACCATATCCACCAGGTTGTCCGGCATGAGTCCCGGCAGCCCGCAGCAGAACAGGCGGTTGAGATCCGCCATGATCTCCGGGGGCGTGCGGCCCAGGTCGCGCGCGGCCTCGAACACGGAGCGGCCGGGGTGGGCCTCAAAGTACGGAATGAGGTTGAGCACGCGGGCCAGTTCCTCCACCCGCCCGAGGTTACTCATGCGGCCTCCCTCAGCAGCGCCAGCACCTCCGCGCGCAGGGGCGTATTATCCAGCAGGATCGCGTCCGGGCCGTAGGCCGCCACGGTGCGCACCAGCCAGTCCCGATCCACCCCGCGCAGCGTGACCGTATCCCCCACCATCTCCCCGGCCTCGCGCAGTTCCAGCGCGCGCCCCGGGCGCAGCCGCACTCGCGCGTCCACCCGCTGCCCGTGGCGCTCCAGGGCGGAGACCACGATCGCTTGCAAATCCCGATCCCCCGCCTCGTGCTCACGGCTGCCCACCTCGCGGAAATCGGCCGTGCGCAGGAGCCGGAAGGAACGCGGTTGGGCACGCTCAATGTCAAAGCCCACCAGGTAGAGGCGATCCCGGTGATTAACGATGCCCCAGGGATCCATCACCCGCGTGGCCTCGCCCCGATACCGGAACTCCAGGCGGCGGCCCCGCGTGATCGCCGCGACGATGGTGGTGAGCGCGCGGGCGGATAACTTATCCCAGTCCCCGCCCCCGGTGAGTTCGGGCGGCGTGATCCCGAGGTCGCGCTGCGCGCCCCCGGCGGCGATCTTTGTCCACCCGGACCTGGCAAAGGCCCCCAGTTGCCCACCGCGCCCCATCTGCCCGGCCACCCCCAGCACGGCGGCCTCCTCGGCGCTAAACTCCACTGGCTCTAGTTCATAATCCTCCTCGCGCAGGCGGTAGGCGGGCAGGCTCCCGTTCTTGCGCACCTCCAGGGGTACCCCGGCCTGGGCCAGAGTGCGCAGATCGCGCTGGAGTCGCTTGCGGGCGGTGTCCTCGCTGACCCCACCGTATCCGGCCACGTGCTCGCGCAGCCACTGGGAGGTGAGGTAGGGCCGCCCGCTGCGGGAGGCCTCAAGAAAGGCAAAGGTGAGGTTCACCAGGCGCTCCACGTTCCCGTCACGCGTGGCCATGATGTTCCTCCATATAGGCGATCAGTTCCTCCACCCGGGGATCTGCGGCGGCAAAGGGATCGCCCAGCTCGATGAACTGCGGCTCGGGGCGATTGACCTTGAGCCGCAGCCAGTCCGCGGTGACGGGGGCCTCTAGTTCCCGCGCCCGGGAAAGGAACTCCCCGCGTAACTTTGCCCTGGTGCTCTGCGGCGGGGTGTCCTGGGCCAGGCGCACCTCCTCCTCGGTGCTCCACCGCCTGATGAGCCCCTTGGCCTCCAGCACGCGGGCCAGGCCCCGGCCGGGGCGAATATCGTGATAGGCCAGGTTGATCTGGGCCAGGCGCGGGTGCTCCCAGCCGCAATCCAAGCGCTGGCGGTAGCGCTGAAGCAGGGAGTACTTGATGGCCCAGTCGATCTCCCGATCAATGCCGGAGTAATCCCCGGTTTCCAGGGCCTCAAGGGTGCGCTGCCATAGATCCACCACCGCGCGCAGGTGCTGATCCTCGGGGCGCTGCCCCAACCATTCCTCGGCGGCCCCGCACAGCGCCGATTGCAGTTCCAGCGCGGTGAGCGTGGAGCCATCGGTGAGCGTGAGTGGGGCGCGGGCGCTCTTATTCACCGCGCGGATTGCGGCGATGGGATCGGCCAACTCCCAATCCGGCAGCGGGTACCCCTCCTCCATCATTTCCAGCACCAGGAGGGCTGAGCCCACCTTGAGCGCGAGGGTGGGCTCGGCCATCGCGGAATCCCCCACGATCACGTGCAGACGGCGATACCGCGTGGAATCCGCGTGCGGCTCATCGCGGGTATTGATGATGGGCCGCGAGCGCGTGGTGGCCGAGGAAACCCCCTCCCACACCTGCTCGGCGCGCTGGGAGAAGCGAAAGCCGCCGTCGATATTCCCGGCCCCGCAGATGATCTGCCGGGTGACCATGAAGGCCAGCAGTTGGCGACCCAGAGTTTTGAGCACCGTGCCCCGGCTAATCAGGTAGTTCTCGTGGCAGCCATAGGAATTGCCCACGGAATCCAGATTGTTCTTGAAAAGGTAGATCGGGGTGCCCAGGGATTCCTCCGCGCGGCGGGCGAGATTATCCACCACAGCGTCTCCGGCGCGCTCGTGGGCGATGAGTTGCGGGAGGCTATCGCATTCCGCCGTGGCGATCTCCGGGTGCGCCCCCACGTCGAGGTAGAGGCGCGAGGCGTTGCGCAGGAACACGTTAGAACTGGAATATTCCTCCACCACGGGGCGGAAGAGTTCTCGGGCCAAGTCCTCGGGGCTTAATCCCCGCTGGCCGGTGCTGAGCCCGTATTCCGTTTCTATGCCAAAGATCCTGCGGAGCATGGGCGCTACTGGCCCCCCTTCTGAACGTAGGAGTTCACGAACTCCTCGGCATTATCCTCCAGGAGGCCGTCGATCTCATGGAGGAGATCGTCGGTGCCCTGGGTGTTGATCTGCACCTGGGCGGCCGCAAAGGCATCGTCGCCCGGCTCGCCCTGGTTGCCGCCGGAGTTGCGGTGAAGATGAGTGTGCTCGGACAAGGAAAACTCTCCTTTACTGGTAGTGATGGACGGGGTATCCGCGATCGCGGAGGGCAGAAAGGACCTCGGCCGCGCTGGTGGCCCGGGCCAGGAGATCGCTCACCTCGGCCTCGGTGAGGGTGTGCACCTCCGGCATGGAAAGGCGCTGGTCATCCAGGGCTAAGGATTGCCAACTCGCGGCGGCGATCTCCTCCGGGAAGCGGCTCAATACCTGCCCGCGCAGCCAGGCTCGCGATTCCGGCGGCGGCGCGGTGGTGGCGCGGGTGATATCCCGGGGATCAAGCAGGGTGCGCATACGCCCCTTGCGCACCAGGGCGCTATACAGGCTGCGCTGGGGATCGACGTCGCTGTATTGCAGGTCGATCAGGCGCAGCCGGGGATCGTGGGGCGCCGCCCCGCGCTGTTGGTAGGAGCGAATCAGCGCGTACTTGGCCACCCAATCCAGCAGGTGCGCGGCCGCCATGGGATCGCGGCCAAGCAGGGCTGCTGCCTCGTCCCAGGCTTTGAGAACGCGATTATCCACCTCGGTGCGGGGACGCACGCGCTCCCGGTAGTGGCCCAGGATTTCCAGCGCGGTGAGTTCCCGGCCGTCCTTGAGCGCCAGGCGGGTGCTCAGGGTGAGGTCCTGGGAGACGCGGGTGAGATCCCCCACGGGATCGCACAGGCGCAGGTCGTGGAAGTCCACTCCTGCCTCGATAGCGTCGATCACCAGGGAGGTCATGCCCAGTTTCAGCAGGGTGGAGGTGTGCGAGCGGTTGGCGTCGCCCACGATCACGTGCAGGCGGCCGTAGCGCTCGGCGTCCGCGTGGGGCTCGTCGCGGGTGTTGATGATCCCGCGATTGAGCGTGGTTTCCAGGGAAACCTCCTGGCGGAAGTAATCGGCGCGCTGGGAGATCTGAAAGCGATCCTCCTGGCTCTCCTCGCCCACCCCCATGCGCCCGGCCCCTACCAGCACCTGGCGGGTGACAAAGAAGGGAATGAGGGCCTGGCTGAGTTCCTCGAAGTCCGTGACGCGGGAATAAAGATAGTTCTCATGGGCCCCGTAGGAGGCACCCTTGCCGTCCACGTTGTTCTTGTAGATCTTCAGCGGTGGGCAGGGCTCGTGGCCCTGGAGCACGGAGTCCCCTTGATCGGTGAACCCTTGCACGTCTTGGATCGCTTGGTGGATGATGGCGTCTCCGGCGGCGTCGTAGAGCATGGCCTGCCAGGCGTTGGCGCACTCCGGGGAGGAATACTCCGGGTGGGCGTGATCGACGTAGAGCCGCGCGCCATTGCCCAGCATGACGTTGGCCACGCCCACCGCGTCCGGGTCCACCACGGGCACGGTGTGATAGCGGCGCAGGTCAAAGCCCCTGGTATCGCGCAGGGGGGATTCGTCCTGATAATCCCAGCGGGAGCGGGCCCCCGTGTGCAGCGCGGCGTAGGCCACCACCGCGTGCGTGGAGGTGATGATGGGACTCAGCCCGGGATCGCTGGGCGTGGCGATCCCGTATTCCGTCTCAGTTCCCAGGAATCGTGCCATGACTCTCACCATATCGGAGAGCGCGGGCCTCGATCACGCGGGCGTCCTTGCGCCCGATGATCCGCGACCACTCCTCCGGGTTGGAGGTATTGGGCAGGTCCTCGCTCTCGCGCTGCTCCGTGGCCACCGCTTCCCGCATGTGCGCGGCGGTGATACCCGCCTGGGAGGCACCCGCCAGGTGCTCCTTGATGGCGATCTTCTTGGCCCGATCCACCACGTTGGAGATCATCGCCCCGGAGGTAAAGTCACCGTAATGCAGCACCGCCGTGCCGCCATCGCTCAAGGTCAGTTCCACATAGGGGCGCGGGGCGAACATCTCTGCCACTGCGGCCTCGATGAGTTCCTCCGGGGGCTGGGCCACGGGAATATCCCCGGTTACGTAGCGGCGGAAAATATCGCGGGCGGCATCGGGGCCGGGGCGCTCGATGCGGATCTTCACGTCCAGGCGGCCGGGGCGCAGGATCGCGGGATCAATTAACTCCTCCCGGTTGGTGGCCCCGATGACGATCACGTTGTGCAGGCTCTCCACCCCGTCCAGTTCCGTGAGCAACTGCGGGACGATGGTGGTCTCCACGTCCGAGCTGCGCCCGGAGCCACGGGTGCGGAACAGCGATTCCATCTCATCGAAGAAGATGATCACCGGCCTACCCCCGGAGGCCAACTCCCGGGCGCGCTCGAAGATCGTGCGGATCTGCCGCTCCGTCTCGCCCACGTATTTATTGAGCAGTTCCGGGCCCTTGACGTTAAAGAAGTACGCGGCCGAGCCGCCGCGCCGGGAAAGGGAATGGGCCACGGCCTTGGCGATCAGCGTCTTGCCGCAGCCGGGCGGGCCGTAGAGCAGCACGCCCTTGGGTGGGCGCAGATCGTAGGCGGCATAGAGTTCCGGGTGGCTAAAGGGCAGTTCCACGGCGTCGTGAATCTGCTCGATCTGGGCGTCGAGCCCCCCGATGTCCTGGTAGGTGACGTCGGGCACCTCCTCTAGGGAGAGTTGCGCCACCTCGGAGCGAGGCACCACCTCGAAGCCATAGGCGGACTTGGGATCGTAGATCAGCGTATCGCCCACCTTGGGCGGGTGCTCCAGCAGCGGGCTGGCTAGGCGGATCACCTGCTGATCCCCGGTGGAATCCTCCACCACCGCCCGGTGGCGGCCCAGCAGTTGCACGATGGTGGCTAACTCGCCGGTGCTGCGGAAGTCCGTGGCCTCTAGCAGTTGGTGCCCCTGCCCCAGGCGCACCTCCACGCCGGGCATGAGATCGGCCAGACACACCATCGGGGACATCGGCACCCGCAGCCGCCGCCCCTGGCTCATGATCTCCGCCGAGGAGCCATCGTCCGAGCGGCCCAGGAACGTCCCGTAGGTGGACGGCGGGGCGGCCATCTCCTCGATCTGCTGGTACAGGTTGGAGAGCTTATCCCTGGAGGACTTCAGCATCTCCGCCAGTTTGGCGTTGCGCTCCCCCAGGTATTTGTTATTGCGCTTGAGCTCCTTGACCTCATCGGCAAGATCAATCAACCGGGCGTCGGGACGTGGGCTGCTCATGTGTCTAGCCTAGCCTAAGCAAAAAATGCCTATCGACGCGCCTTGCGTTGCGGTCTGGGGGGCGTGACCCCATCGGCCAGGCGACGCGCGCTCACCAGGAACGCCGTGTGCGCATTCATGCGGTGCTCGGGCCGGGTGGCCAGGCCCTCCACCCGCCAATCGCGCACCAGGGATTCCCAGGCGCGCGGCTCGGCAAAGCACTTGAGTTCCCGGATCGTCTCCATCGTGTTCATTAACTGCGGCACGGTGGCCACGTACGTCATCAGCACGCCGCCGGGAATCAGGAGGTCACGGGCGGTACCCAAAAAGTGCCAGGGCTCCACCATGTCCAGGATGATCCGATCCACCGGTCCACCCAGGTCCTCGGTGCGCACCTCTCCAAAGTCCCCCAGGCGCGGGTGCCAGTTGGCCGGGCGCTGGCCAAAGTACTCGTCCACGTTGTTCTCGGCGTACTCTAGGTGATCCTTGCGGATCTCGTAGGAGAACACCTCCCCCTTCTCCCCCACGGCCCGCAGCAGGGCCATCGAGAGCGCCCCGGAGCCCGCCCCGGCCTCCAGCACCCGCGCGCCGGGGAAAATATCGCCCTCCACCAAGATCTGGGCGGCGTCCTTGGGATAAATCACCGCCGCGCCGCGCGGCATGGAGAGCACGTGATCCACCAGCAGGTGCCGGAAGAGCAGGAACTCGCTGCCCTGCACCGAGCGCACCACGCTGCCCTCGTCAAGGCCGATGATGTCATCGTGGAAGATCTGCCCCTTGTGGGTGTGGAACACCCCGCCTTGGGTGAGCACGATGGTAAAGTGCCGCCGCTTGGCGTCGGTAAGCTGAACGCGATCACCGGGCTGGAAAGGGCCGGAATAGGCCATGAGGGGTGCTCCTCCTTGAAGGCTGGGTACTTAACTGTTGATCAAGTATGCCTCAAGGGCCTCGCGGAACCACACCATGTCCTGCGCCCCGCACACCTCGCGGGCCGAGTGCATGGACAGCAGCGGTACGCCCACATCCACCGTGTCAATGCCCAGGCGGGTGGCGGAGATGGGGCCGATGGTGGAGCCGCAGGGCACCGCGTTATTGCCCGCGAATACTTGCGACGGCACCCCGGCGGCCTCGCAGCAACGCCGCCACATCGCCGTGGTGGTGGCAGTGGAGGCATAGCGCTGATTGGCGTTGATCTTGGTCACCGGGCCGTGACCCAGCAGGGGGTGGTGCTCGGAATCGTGCTTCTCCGGGTAATTGGGGTGTACCGCGTGCGCGGCATCGGCGGAGACCATCGTGGAGCGCGCATACATCGGGCGGGGATCAAGCCCGCAGGCCTCCGCAATGCGATCGAGCACCTCGCCCAGCAGCGGCCCGGCCGCCCCGCGCGTGCTCGCGCTGCCCACCTCCTCGTGGTCGAAGGCAGCCAGCAGCCAGATGTCGGTGCCCGCCTCCCCGGAGGCCACTGCCCCCTGGAGCGCGCGCATACCCGCGTACACCGAGGTCAGGTTGTCCAGCCTGCTCGCCGCCAGCAGATCCCCGCTGAGGCGGCCCGGCTGGGCGTCGGCAAGTATAAGCCAGTGCCCAAAAATGTCGTGGGGCTCCACCCCTGCAGCCTGGGCGATGACCTCGCTGACCGTGGCGTCCTCCACCGTGAGTATGGGCTGCACGTGGGTTTGACGGTTGATCTCCGCGTCCCGGTCGAGGTGAATGGCCAGGCGGGGAATCCGCAGCACCGGCTCCGTGTGGATCAGGGTGCTGGAACCATCGGCCAGCACCACCTCCCCGGCCAGGAATAGTTCCCGATCAAACCAAGAGGAGAGCAGCGGTCCGCCGTAGACCTCCACCCCGGCCTGGGGCCACCCCGCCGAGCGGCGCTCCGGCTGGGGCTTGAGCACAAAGCCGGGAGAATCCGTGTGCGCCCCGATGATCCGCACCCCGGAATCCGGGCCCACCTCCTCGGGAATCCACCAGGCCAACACCGCCCCGCCCCGGCGCAGCACGTAACCCCCGGCGGGCAACTCCCAGGTGGTGGCCGGGTCTACCGGGCTAAAGCCCAGGCGGCGCTCCACCTCCCTGGCCGCGTGGGCCGCGCTCGGGGAGGCGGCGAGGAAATCCAGGAAATCTGCGCTCTCATTCATGCCCTCTAGTCAATCATGATTAGGCTGATAACCCATGAGTTCTCCGGCCCTCTCCCCCTCGCGCGCCAACGATTATCAGCAATGCCCGCTGCTCTATCGCTTCCGGGCCATTGATAAACTCCCCGAACCCTCCACGGTGGCCCAGGTCAAGGGGACCCTCGTGCATGCGGTGCTGGAGGAGATGCACGCCTGGCCCCGCGAGGAACGCTCCTACCCGGCGGCCGTCAAGCGGCTCAAGCCGCACTGGGAGCGCATGTGCGCCGAGGACGCGGAACTCACCGAACTCGTGCCCGAGGAATACCCCTTCCTGGTGGAGTGCCGCACCCTGCTCAAGGGCTACTTCATGATGGAAAACCCCCAAGGCTTTGACGCGCACGCCTGCGAGCAGTACGTGGGAACCACCCTGCCCAACGGGGTGCCGGTGCGAGGCTTCATCGACCGCATCGACATCGCCCCCACCGGGCAGGTGCGCGTGGTGGACTATAAGACCGGCAAGAAGCCCCTGCCGCGCTACGCTCAGAGCGCGCAGTTCCAGATGCGCTTTTATGCCCTGGTGTACTGGCGGCTGCACGGGCGTATCCCCGATCAACTGCGCCTGATGTACCTCAAGGTGCACGATGACATGCTGCTCTCCCCCTCCAAGGAGGAACTGGAGTACTTTGAGCGCGACCTCGCCCGCCTGTGGGAGGCCATCCTCCGCGACGGGCAGGACGGCACCTTTGCGCCTAAGACCTCCAAGCTCTGCGGCTGGTGTTCCTTCCAGGAATACTGCCCCGCCTTCGGCGGCACCCCGCCGGAGTACCCCGGTTGGCCCTCCGGGGCTAGTTCGGCCTCCTGAGCAGCCCCGAGCGGCGGCCTAGAACAACCCGCTGATGGTGCCATCCGGTGCCATGTCGATGGCATTAGCCGCGGGCTTCTTGGGCAACCCCGGCATGGTCATCACGTCTCCGGTGAGCACCACCACGAAGCCCGCCCCGGTGCGCGGCAGCAACTCACGCACGTGCAGCGTGTGCCCCTCCGGGGCCCCGAGAGCGGCGGGATCATCGCTGAAGGAGTACTGGGTCTTGGAGATGCACACCGGCATTCGATCCCACCCGTGGCGGCGCAGGCGCTCAAGGTCCTTCTTGGCGCGCGGCGAGAACTCCACCGCGCTGGCCCCGTAGATCTCCCGGGCGATGGTGGCGATGGATTCCGCCACCCCCTCCTGGGGATCGTAGAGCGGGTGGGAGCCCTCGCCGAGGGTATCCATCACCGCGCTGGCGAGGTCGGCGGCACCCGCCCCGCCCTTGGCCCACACCTCCACCTCGGAGAGTCGCACGCCCTGCTCGGCGGCCCACTGCGCCATCACCTCGCGCTCCGCCGGGGAATCCGCGCTAAAGAGATTCAGCGCCACCACCGGCTCCACGCCAAACTTGCGCACGTTACGCACGTGGCGCTCCAAGTTCACCAGGCCGCTTCGCAGCGCCTCGGTGTCCTCCACGGAGTAATCCTTGGCCCCGCCGTTGAACTTCAGGGAGCGAATGGTGGACACGATCACCGTGCCCGCCACATCCAGGCCGTAACGGGCCTTGATGTCAAAGAACTTCTCCGCGCCCAGGTCGGAGCCAAAACCGGCCTCCGTGACCACCACGTCCCCGCACTGCAAGGCGGTGCGGGTGGCCAGCAGCGTATTGCAGCCGTGGGCGATATTGGCAAAGGGGCCGCCGTGCACCAGGGCCGGGGTACCGCCCAGGGTTTGCACCAGGTTCGGGTGCAGGGCGTCCTTGAGCAGCACCGCGAGCGCGCCCTGGGCCTGCACGTCCGAGGCCGTCACCGGCTCCCCGGAGTAGGTATAACCCACGGTGATCCGGCCCAGGCGCTCCTTGAGGTCCGCGGCGTCCGTGGCCAGGCCGAGCACCGCCATGATCTCGCTGGCGGCGGTGATGGTAAAGCCCGTCTCCGTCGGAACGCCGTGGGCGCGGCCGCCCAGGCCCGTGATGACCCCGCGCAGGGAGCGATCATTGACGTCCAGGCAGCGCTGCCAGGTCACCTGGCGGGGATCAATGCCCAGGGCGTTGCCCTGGTGGATGTGATTATCAATCAGGGCGGCCAGCGTATTGGTGGCCGCCGCGATAGCGTGAAAATCCCCCGTGAAGTGGAGGTTAATATCCTCCATCGGCACCACCTGGGAGTATCCCCCGCCCGCGGCACCGCCTTTGATGCCCATGACCGGCCCCTGGGAGGGTTCGCGCAGCGCGGCGATGGAGTTGTATCCGGCCTGGCGCAGGGCGTCGGCAAGCCCGATGAGCACGGTGGACTTCCCCTCCCCCGCCGGGGTGGGCGACATGCCCGTGACCAGGACGAGCTTGCCGGGTTCGCGCTGCGGCAGGGCGCTCACGTCCACCTTGGCCTTGGTGGTGCCATAGGGAATCAGCGCGGCATCGGGAATCCCCGCGCGCCGGGCGATCTCCGTGATCGGTTCGAGTTGGTGCGCCTGGGCAATATCAACATCGGTGAGAGTCATAATCTTTAGCCTAGCCGCGCGGGGGCGCGGAATGGGTGCTTTTTAGAGCAGAACCGAGCCAAAGAGGTATCCCAGTGCCACCGCGATCACCGTGTACACCACCCCCGGAATGAGGAAGGGATGATTAAACACGGCCTTGCCGATGCGCGTGGAGCCGGTATCGTCCATCTCCACCGCCGCCAGCAGCGTGGGATAGGTGGGCAGCACGAACAATGCGGAGACCGCCGGGAAGGCGGCCACGGCCGTCAGCGGGCTCACCCCCATGGCCAGCGCGGCGGGCATGAGAGCCTGCGTGGTGGCCGCCTGGGAGTACAGCAGCGCGGCGGCGAAGAAGAGCACCACCGCCAGCAGCCAGGGGCTAGATTGCAGCACGGAACCGGCGAGGGATTCGATCCCCTCCATGTTGTGCTTGATGATGGTGGTGCCCAGCCAGGCCACGCCCAGCACGCAGATGCAGGCAGACATGCCGGAGCGGAACACCTGGGTATTGAGGATGTCCCCCGCCGGGATCCTGGTGACCATGACGATGACCGTGGCCGCGCTGAGCATGAGCGCCATGATCGCCTCATTGCGCGGCAGGGTGGGCTCCGCGATCAATCCCACCTGCGAGGAGGTCAGCGTGGCGTACAGCACCACCAGCACGATGGCACCCAGGAAGATCCCCACGGAGGTCGTAGCCGCGCGGGTGGGGGTATAGGTAGAGCTTATCGACGGCTCCTTGACCAGCCCCTGCTCAATGCGCTCAAGGTAGACGGAATCGTGCTCTAAATCCTTACCCAGCCGATTGCACAGCCAGGCCGTGGGGAAGATCGCCAGGAACGTGGCCGGAATGACCACCGCGAGCAGCCCCAGGTAGGACACCCCCAGTGGCTCCAAGATCGAGGCCAAAAAGACCACCGCCGCGGAGATCGGGGAGGCCACGATGCCCATCTGCGCGGCCACCACCGCCACCGAGAGCGGGCGGGAGGGGCGCACCTTGCCCTCCTTGGCCACCTCCACGATCACCGGCAGCGTGGAAAAGGAGGTGTGCCCGGTACCGGCAAAGACCGTCATGAGGTAGGTGACCACCGGGGCCCAGAAGGTGATCTGGCGGGGATTACGGCGCAAAAAGCGCTCCGCCCAGTACACCAAAAGATCCATGCCCCCGGCGCGCTGCATGGCGGCAATGGCGGCGATCACCGCCATGATGATGCCGATGACGTCGAAGGGAATGTCCTCCCGACTCACCGGAACGCCGGTGAGTCCGAGGAGTAAAACGCCCAGGCCACCGGCGAAGCCGATGGCGATGGAACCAAGCCGGGCGCCCAGCACGATCGCCGCGAGGACGATCGCAATATGCAGGATAAGCATCGGAGAAAGCCCCTTCCGATATGCGGTTATGTAGCACCGTTAATTATCCTGCGCGGGCCCCGGGCCAGGCAACTAATGTGATATTGCTTAATGGGGCTTTACTGGGCGGGATTAATCGTCCAGATAGATGGTGCCCCGGAACTCCGGGTGCATGAGGTTCTCCTTGGACAGCACCCGATCCAGGGTCTCCTTATCCATCAGGCCCTTGTCCAGCACCAGATCGCGCACCTTGGCCCCGGTGGCGGCGGCCTCCTTGGCGATGAGATCGCCGTTGTGGTGGCCGATGAAGGGGTTGAGGTAGGTGACGATGCCGATGGAGTTTTCTACGTAGGCGCGGCAGACCTCCGCATTGGCGGTGATGCCCGTGACGCACTTGGTGCGCAGCGTATCCGCGGCATTACGCAGGATGCGCAGGGACTCAAACAGGGCCTCCCCGATCACCGGCTCCATCACGTTGAGCTGCAACTGCCCGGCCTCGGCGGCCATCGCCACGGTGAGGTCATTGCCAAAGACCTTGAAGCACACCTGATTGACCACCTCCGGGATCACCGGATTGACCTTGCCCGGCATGATGGAGGAGCCGGCCTGGCGCGGAGGCAGGTTGATCTCGTGGAGGCCGGCCGTGGGGCCGGAGGAAAGCAGGCGCAGATCGTTGCAGATCTTAGAGAGCTTCATCGCGGCGCGCTTGATAGCGGAGTGTGCCAGCACGTAGGCGCCGGTATCGGAGGTGGCCTCGATGAGGTCCTTGGCGGACTTGATTTCCAGGCCGGTGGTCTCGCTGAGCGCGGCCACCACCTGGTGCCGGTAGCCCGCCGGGGTGTTCACCCCGGTGCCGATGGCGGTGGCCCCGAGGTTTACCTCCAGGAGGCGATCGGCGGCCGTGCGCATGACGGACTGCTCCTCGCTGAGGTTGGAGGCAAAGGCCCGGAACTCGTCGCCCAGGGTCATGGGCACGGCGTCTTGAAGCTGCGTGCGGCCCATCTTGAGGATGTCCTCGAACTCCGCGCCCTTGGCTTGGAAGGCGACCTGGAGGGCGTCGTAGGCCTCGATCAGGCGCATCAACTCGTTGTACACGCCCAGGCGGAAGCCGGTGGGGTATGCGTCGTTGGTGGACTGGGACATATTCACATCGTCATTGGGGTTGATGATGTTATAGGAACCCTTGGGCTCGCCCAGGTGCTCCAGGGCGAGGTTGGCGATCACCTCGTTGGTGTTCATGTTGAGGCTGGTGCCGGCCCCACCCTGGAAGAGGTCGATGGGGAACTGATCCATGCACCGGCCCTTGTCCAGGATCTGATCGCAGGCCCAGATGATGGCCTCGGCTTTCTTGCGGGGCAGGGTGTGCAGGCGGCGGTTGGCCATGGCGGTGGCCTTTTTCACCTGAACCATTCCACGGATGAAGGCGGGCACCTGGTTGATGGTGTTGCGAGAGATCTGGAAGTTCTCCACGGCGCGCAGGGTGTGAATGCCGTAGTAGGCGGAGGCGGGAACCTCCATGGTTCCCAGCAGATCTTCCTCCGTCCGAGTACCCGGGGTGGGGGTGCTCGCTTCCTGAGTCTTAGCCTTGGCAGTCTTTTTCGACGTGGCCATGTGGAAACGGCGTCCTTTCTAGTGGGTGAATTGACGCCTCCATACTAGCGAGGATGTGGGTTTTGCCTAGATCCTGGCTATCCGCAGATCCGTGGCCAGGATCGCCTCCGCGCCCACCCCAGCGAGGGCGTCCATGACGTCATTGGCCTCCGAGCGCGGGATCATGGCGCGCACCGCCACCCAATCGGGCCTGGTCAGGGGCGAAACCGTGGGGCCGGAGAGTCCCGGTGTGATGGAGGTGGCCTCCTCCAGGCGCTCGCGGGAGACGTTGTAATCCAGCATGACGTAGTGGTGTGCGTGCACGATTCCCTCAAACCTGCGTAACATCACACGTTGCTCGGGGGTGATTTCGGGGGTACGGCCCACCACCACGGCCTCCGAGCGGCAGATCGGCTCCCCAAAGGGCTCCAGCCCCTGCTGGCGCAGCGTGGCCCCGGTGGAGACCACGTCCGCGATCACGTCCGCCACACCGAGTTTGATGGAGATCTCCACCGCGCCGTCCAGGCGGATCACGGTGGCCTTGATCCCCCGCTCGGCCAGGTAAGCGCGCACCAGGTTTGGGTAGGCGGTGGCCACGCGGCGGCCAGCCAAGGCCTCCACCGTCCACTCCTGCCCCGCCGGGGCCGCGAAGCGGAATGTGGAGGCCCCAAAGCCCAGGGAGAGCACCTCGGTGACCTCCGCCTGGGAGTCCGCGGCGAGGTCGCGCCCGGTGATACCCAGGTCTAGTTCGCCCGAGGCCACGTAGATGGCGATGTCCTTGGGTCGCAGAAAAAAGAACTCCACGTTATTGGTGCGGTCGATCACGTTGAGGGCCTTGGAATCCCTCCGGGTGGCGTAGCCCGCCTCCTTGAGGATCGTGGCGGCGACTTCCGCCAGGGCACCTTTGTTGGGTACGGCAATGCGCATCATGGGGATTCTCCTAGAGGTAGCGGTAAATATCGTCGGGAGTCAGGCCGCGTGAAAGCATGATGACCTGCGCCCAATACATGAGCTGGGAGACTTCCTCCGCCAACTCCTCCTTGGACTGGTATTCCGCCGCCATCCACACCTCGGCGGCCTCCTCGACCACCTTCTTGCCGATGCCATGCACGCCGGAGGCCAGCGCTGCGGCGGTGGCGGAATCCTCCGGGCTGGCCTGCGCGCGGGACTGCAATTCCTGATAGAGGGAGTCAAAGTTCTTCACGGGGAAGATTATTTCATGCCGGGGCGATCTGGGTGAACCATCTCTCAATATCCTCGGCCCGCACCCCGGCAAAGGAGCGCGAACCGTCCCGCACCTCCTGCATGAGCAGCGTGCCGGGCACGGCGTCGTGGGGATCCTCCGGCAGGCCAATCACCCGGCATCCGGCGGCCACGGCGGCGCTCATGCCCGCCGGGGAATCCTCAAAGACCAGGCACTCCCCCGGCGGCACCCCCACCCGGCGGGCGGCCTCCAGATACATGTCCGGGGCGGGCTTGAAGCGCGGTACCTCGTCCCCGGCCACGGAATCGCGGAAAAACTCCGTCCCCACCGCCTCGATGGCCCTATCGGCCAGGCTACGCTCGGTATTCGTGGTCACCAGCATGGGAATGCCGCGTTGGTGCAGGGCGGCGAGGAGTTCGCGCACGCCGGGCCTGGGGGCTAGTGATTGCGCAAAGAGTTCGCCCACGCGGGCAAACATGGCGTCGTGAAGCACCCGCGCCTCCTGCTCGGTGACGGTGACCCCGGCGTGCTCGGCGCAGACCCGCAGGGTGTTGCCAAAGGAACCGCCCACGGTGGCCGCGCGCAGCTCCGGGGTCAGGCGGCGGCCCAGGCGCTCGCTGAGCTCATAGGTGGCTATTCCCCACAGCGGCTCGGAGTCCACCAGGGTGCCGTCCATGTCCCAGAAGATGGCGCGGGGTGCGGCGGGGCTATTCCAGGACGGGGAGGTCATGTAGGGCCTCTTCCTCCACTCCGGTGGCTCGGGCGATGGCGCGGAAGAGGTCGTTGAGTTCGGCGTACTCCTCCGGTTCCAGGACCGCGCCGTGGTGCTTCTCATTAAACGTGTGCAGTTCCGCGATGGTGGCGCGCAGGAACACGGGCACGGCCTCCGGGGGCTCCCCCTCCACCCGATCGAGCAGGGTGTGCAGGATGGCTCGCAACTCCTCCAGGGCTGCGGGATCGAAGGGCTGATCCCAGCGATCCTTCTCCTCCTCTTGCAGGTACGCCCCGGAGACGAAGGTGGTGAGGTCGGTGAGGAACTGATCGACGGCCGGTTGGAACTCGCTGCGAATGGCGGCGGAGGGAGTACTCATGGAATCCATTGTGGGGTATGCCGCCTACAAACGCACGCCCAGCAGGGCGTCCACGGCTGCCACCACCGCACTGCCCTGCCCCTCATCGGAGCAGGTGCGCGCCCACTCGTCCAGGGCCGCCAGCGCACCGGGGGTATCGAGGTCATCGGCTAGCCGCTCGCGCACCTCGGTGACCACCGCCTGCGCGTGGTCGATGGAACCACCCCGGCGGGCGGCCTCGCGCCAGTAGGCCAGGCGCCGCTCGGCGGCGGTGAGCACCTCCTGCGACCAATCGCGGTCGCTGCGGTAGTGCCCGGAGAACACGCCCAGGCGAATGGCGCTGGGATCGTGCCCCGCGCGCACCAGGTCGGAGACGAACACCAGGTTGCCCAGGGACTTGGACATCTTCGTGCCGTCCAGGGCCATCATGCCGGCGTGGACGTAGTGCCCCGCCATGCGCTCGACCCCCAGCGCGGACTCCGCGTGCGCGGCGGAAAACTCGTGGTGCGGGAAGATGAGGTCGCTGCCCCCGCCCTGCACCGCAAAGTGCGCCCCCAGGCGATTGGTGGCGATGGCGGAGCACTCGATGTGCCAGCCGGGGCGACCGGGCCCAAAGGGGGAATCCCAGGCGGGCTCGCCGGGGCGCTGCGCGCGCCACACCAGGGCGTCGAGGCTGTGCGCCTTGCCCGGGCGCTCGGGATCGCCGCCGCGCTCGGCAAAGAACTCCTCCATCTGCGCCCAGGAATAGCGGGATTCGTAGCCAAACTGCTCGGTGGCATCCACGGAGGCATACACGTCCGGGTACTCCGCGTCATCCACGGTATAGGCCGCTCCGCTGTCCAGCAGCGCGGAAACCATCGCGATGACCTCGTCCACGGATTCCATCGCGCCCACGTAATCCCGCGGCGGAATCACGCTCAGCGCCTCCATATCCCCGCGGAACTTATCAATCTGCGAGGTCCCCAGTTCGCGCCAGTCCACCCCATCCCGCGCCGCGCGCTCAAAAAGCGGATCGTCCACGTCCGTGATGTTTTGCACGTAATGTACCGCGTGCCCATTATCCAGGAGCACCCGGTTTACCAGGTCAAAGGCCAAGTAAGTGGCGGCGTGGCCGAGGTGTGTGGAGTCATAGGGAGTAATCCCGCAGACGTAGATTCCCACCGGGCCGTCCTCCGGGATCTCCACCTCGCGCACGGCCCGATCGGCGGTGTCATAGAGGCGCAGCGCGACGGGGCTGCCGGGGACGGAGGGAACGGAGGGTGAGGGCCAAGAACGCATGGCTTACACCCTAACCTTTTTGCCCCGGGAGCGGTGGGCGGCGGGGTGCTTATCGACGCCACCGGGCCCACACGGCTACGGCGGCCCCTTAGAGTAGCCCCACGGCCAGCAGGATCATCACGAGGATGCCCAGCGGAATGCGGTAGGCCGCGAACCACACGAAGGAGTGGTTGGCCACGAACTTCAGCAGCCAGGCGATGCAGGCATAGCCCAGCACGAAGCAGATCGCCGTGCCCACCAGCAGTTGCCCGCCCGAGGCCGCCTGCCCCACGGCGGGATCAAAGACGTCCTTGAGGGAGAACAAACCGGAGGCCATGACGGCGGGAATGGCCAGCAGGAAGGAAAATCTCGTGGCCACCTCGCGCTCCAACCCAAGGAAGAGGCCACCGGAGATGGTGCCGCCGGAGCGCGAGACCCCGGGGATCAGCGCCAGGCACTGGCACAAGCCCATCACCACGGCGTCCTTCATGGTCAGTTGCTCGAAGGAGCGATCCTTGCGGCCGATCTTTTCCGCGAGGATGAACACAAAGGAAAACAGGATCAGCACGGTGGCCGTGATCCAGAGGTTGCGCAGGGTATCGCGGATGGCGTCCTGGAACAGCACGCCCACCACGCCGATGGGCACGGAACCGGCAATCACCATCCAGCCCATGCGGTAATCGAATCCCCGCAGGTCCTTGTTGAACAGGCCCCGGAACCACGCGGTGACGATCTTCCAAATATCGCGGGCAAAGTACACCACCACCGCGAGTTCGGTGCCCAACTGCACCACGGCGGTAAAGGAGGCACCGGCGTCGGCGCCCCAGAACAGCTCGGAGACGATACGCAGGTGCCCGGAGGAACTCACCGGCAGGAACTCGGTGAGGCCCTGGACAATGGAGAGCACGATCACCTGGATCCAGGACATCTGCCCGGTATCGGCGGCAGCGGAAGCAAGCACGGTCATATCAGTCACCCGCATGACCCTACTACTAGGCTAGGTCCGGTGGACTTAAGAACACTGGGGCAATCCGGGTTACGGGTATCCGCGCTGGGGCTGGGCACCGCGCACTGGGGGCAGCGCGTGGCTCTCGACGCCACCCCCGCCCTCCTGCGCGCCTTCCTCGACGCCGGGGGCAACCTGGTGGACATCTCCTCCGTGGCGGCGATGGCGGGCCTGGGGCGCGATCTGCGCCAGCCCGAACTGGTGCTTTCCGCGGCCTCCGGGGTCAATCCCGATTCCCCTGCGGGGCGCCGCGTGGATTGCTCCCGGCGCTCCCTGCTCAATGACCTGGATCGGATACTTCAAGGATTAGGCCTAGAGCACCTGGATTTGTGGAGCGTGGCCTACTGGGACCCGCACACCCCGGTGGAGGAAATAGCCGGGGCCATAGAGCACGCGGTGGACACCGGCAGGGTGCGCTACGCCGGGGTGCGCGGTTATTCGGGCTGGCAGGTGGCCGTGACCCACGCGCGCCGGGGCCTGGTGGCCGCGCAGGTGCCCTATTCCCTGCTCATGCGCGAGGCGGAACTGGAGGTCATGCCCGCAGCCGAGTACCTGGGGGTGGGGATCATCGCCGCCGATCCCCTCGCCCACGGGGTGCTCACGGGCGAGATTGCCCCCGAGGATCCCCACGCGCCCCGGTTGCGGGGGCAGCGCGCCGGAAAGATCGCGGAGGCCCTGCGCACCGCGGCGGAGGGGCTGGGCATTTCCGCCGGGACGGCGGCGGTGGCGTGGGTGCGCCAGCGCGAGGCCGTGGCTTCCACTCTGGTGGAGGCCCACGTCCCGGAGGATATTGCGCGGTGTGCCCGGGCTACCCTGCCGGGGCCGATTCACAAGGCGCTTGACGATATATCTCGGTGAGGGCACTGCTAGAGTTCCTAGTGTGAAAACGGGTGTGAAGATGGCGAAAAGGGCGAAGTACACGGCCGCGCTCGCGCTGGCGGGCACGGCGCTGCTGGCGGCGGGCTGCCAATCGCAGATTCCCTCGGACCTCGGGGACGATATGGGCAATGCCACCGCCGTGGCCTCGCCCCCCAGCGATAATCCCGCCGGTGAGATCATCTCCCTGCCGGGGCAGGCGGCCCAGGTACAGGCGCTGGAGAGCGTGGGCGAGGTTCTTGCGGTGCGCTCGGCGGACTCCTTGAGCGTGGGTACCGTGGCGGATTTCCGGGATAACTCCGCCACCACGATCAATCTTGCCCCCGAGTGCGGGGAACTCACGGCCACGGATTCCGCCTTCGTGGTGGCCTGCGGGCAGGAGGTGCGCCTGTATCCGGCGGATAACCCGGATAACGAGCAGGTGCGCGCGGTGGAACACCCGGCCACCGCCGCCACGGTGCTCAGCAGCGGCGAGCTGGTTACGGCCAACGACGTCGATAGCGAGGTGGTGATCTACCCCGAGGAGGGTGATCCCACGACCATCGGGGTGGCCGCCCCCACCACGCAGTTGCTCTCGCTCCCCATCGAGGGTGCCCCCGACGCGATCGTGCGCACCTGGGCGCAGGACACCACCATTCAGGACGTGGACTGGGCCAATGACCGCGAGGGGGGGCGCCTGCGCGTGGGCCTGGGCGTGGGGCGGATCAGCGCGGGTTCCGGGGGGTTGCTGCTGGCCTCCGATACCACCGGTAACCAATTGGCGGTGTACACCACGGACGAGGTGATTCGCCTGCACCAGACGGCGCCGGTGCCGGAATCCCCCTGGGCCGTGGCCTGGGACGATCAGCACAAGGTGGCCTGGGTGGCCTCCACGGCGGGCAATCTGCTCACCGGCTGGGATATTTCCCAGGGCGTGCCGCAGCAGCGCTATGATCTTCCCACCATCGCGCAGGCCACCTCCCTCGTGGCCCTCGATTCGGGAACCCTCGTGCTGGCCTCCGCCAGCGGCGAGGGCCTCCAAGTGATTCCTAACCCCACCTCTTCCACGTAAGGATTCCTTATGGGTGCTATCCGTAATACCGCTTACCGCCTGATCCTCAAGGGGCTCTTCACCATGGAGCCGGAGCGCGTTCATAACATGGTGAACGATGTTTTGGGCGCGTTGCAGTTTGTGGGGCCGCTCAATCGCCTGATCGGCCGCGTCATGCCCGTGCGCGATCCGATCCTGGAACAGGAGGTCTTTGGGGTGGTATTCCCCCGGCCCCTGGGCTTGGCGGCCGGCTTTGATAAGTCCGCCAACTCCCCCGACCTGTGGACCCCCCTGGGCTTTGGTTACGCGGAGATCGGCACCGTGACCGCCTCCCCGCAGCCGGGCAATCCCGCCCCGCGCCTGTTCCGCCTCAAGGCGGACCGGGGAATCCTCAACCGCATGGGCTTTAATAATCCCGGTGCCGCCCAGGTGGCCACCAACCTGTATCGCCGCCGCTATGAGGACATCGTGGGCGTGAACATCGGCAAGACCAAGGTGGTGCCCCTGGAGGGAGCGGTGGAGGATTACCGCCGCTCCGCCAACCTCGTGGAGCACCTGGCCACCTACCTGGTGGTCAATGTCTCCTCCCCCAATACCCCCGGGCTGCGGGACTTGCAGGCGGTGGAGTCCCTGCGGCCGATCTTGCAGGCGGTGCAGGAGACTACCGACGCCCCCGTGCTGGTAAAGATCGCCCCGGATCTGTCCGACGAGGACGTGGATGCCGTGGCGGATCTGGCCCTGGAACTGGGCCTGGCGGGGATCGTGGCCACCAATACCACCATCTCGCGGGAGGGCCTGGCCACCCGCAAGGTGGAGGAACTGGGCCCCGGCGGGGTATCCGGCCCCCCGGTGGCGGCGCGCTCCCTGGAGGTTCTTTCCCGGCTGCGCGGCCGGGTGGGCGATCGGTTGGTGCTGATCTCCGTGGGCGGCATCGAGACCCCGCAGCAGGCCTGGGAGCGGATCGCCGCCGGGGCCACCCTGCTTCAGGGCTACACCGGCTTGATCTACGGCGGCCCCGATTGGATCAGGGATATTCACCGGGGCCTGGCCGATCAGATCCGCGCCCAGGGCTTTACCAATATCTCCGAGGCCGTGGGCTGCGGGCGTCCCTGGGTGGATTAGTTCTCGTACCAGCCCCACAGCACGGCGCGGCCCAGGGAGTGGAAGTAGAGCTGGAAGCCCAGCACGGTGGGGCTGGCGTTCGCGTCAATGTCGAGTTTTTCCACGTCCACGGCGTGCACCGCAAAGAGGTAGCGGTGCGGCCCGTGGCCCTCGGGTGGCTGCGGTCCGTAGTAGGCGCGCTGCCCGCTATCGCCGATGAGGGTGAGGGCGGCGTCGATAGTTTCCTCGCTGCCGATCTCGGTGACGTTGGCGGGAATGTTGCACACCGCCCAGTGCCAGAAGCCGGCGGCGGTGGGAGCATCCGGGTCAAAGCAGGTGATGGCGAGGGACTTGGTGCCCTCGGGGAGGTCGGACCAGGCGAGGTGTGGTGCGCGGGAACGCGGCGCGGCGAGGTCCTCGGGAAGGCGCTGCCCGTCCTCGAAGTCGCGGGAATGAAGCGGGAACTCGGGGAGATCCTTGAGCGGGGCGTAGGGATCGGGGCCGGGGAATCGGGAATCGTTAGCGTAGGAATAACTCATGCCCTCCACTACTACACGAACTTTCATCCGTGTTATTCCCAATCCGGGAAAATGCGCCGTGAACTGCGGATTTGTGGCTAAATGTGGGGGTGGGTTAAGGTAAACGTCGTTCGCATGAACCACCTGCCCGGGTGGCGGAATGGCAGACGCGCTAGCTTGAGGTGCTAGTGTCCTATTAACGGACGTGGGGGTTCAAGTCCCCCTCCGGGCACAGATTCGGTAAAGACCCGCCAGATGGCGGGTCTTTTTTCCTTTGTAGGATGGCCCTATGCTTATTCGCTCATACCAGCCCAGTGACCGAGACGCAGCCGTGGAGGTTCTTGCCCGCGCCTTCCACGGCGACCCCTCCTTTGGTCGGGTGGCCAAGTTGGCCACCTCCTCCGATACCTGGGGCGTGATCAAGGAGATCTTTAGCCTCCAGATCACCCACGAGTACGAGCCCACCGGGGTCATCGACATCGCGGAGGAGGACGGGGAAATCCTTGGCGTGGCGCTGTGGAACGCCCCGGAGGAGCCGAAAGCGAGGCTCTCCGATCAGGCGCAGGCGCTGAAGCGATACGCCAAGATCTTTGGCCGCAACCTGCCCACCATGTATCTCCGGGAGCGGGAGTTGGCGGCCCACCACCCCAAGTTCCCCCACTGGTACCTCTACGCCCTGGCGGTCTCTCCCGCGGCCCAGGGCAAGGGCGTGGGTTCGCAACTGCTGAAAACCGGCATGGAGCGGGCCGGGGACCAGGCCGTGTACCTGGAATCCTCCACGCGGCGCTCGGCCAAACTCTATGCCTCGCTGGGGTTCGCCCCGCTGGGTGAACTGCCTCTTCACGGCGAGGGCCCCACGGAGTTGGCCATGTGGCTGCCGCCGAGCATTCCCGAAGCGTGAGGGACTTCCTCAGCGGCCTCCTCCGCGATGCCTGGCGGGCCGTGCGCGCGTGGTCGTGGGGGCGTCGCCTCGCGGTGATCGCGGCCCTGGCCTGCTTCTGCGCGATCACCCTGTGGGCGGAGGTTCCGGGGCTTTCCACCCTACGCCAGTGGGCGGAGCACACGGGGGCGTGGTTCCCGGTGCTTTTTTGGTTCCTCTACGTGGGCATCACGCAGTTTCCCATTCCCCGAACCCTGCTCACCCTGGCCTCCGGCGTGCTCTTTGGCCCCTGGTGGGGCGTGGCACTAGCGTTGAGCGCCACCACGGCCTCCGCGGTGGTATCCCTCCTGCTGGTGCGCGGGCTGCTGGGCGAGTGGATTCGTCCACGGTTGCGCCACCCCGCCGTGGCGGGGCTGAGCGAGAGATTGGCGCAGCGCGGCTGGTTGGCCGTGGGCTCCCTGCGGCTGATCGCGGGTATTCCCTTCAGCGTGCTCAACTATGCGGCGGCGCTCTCCCCCGTTCCCGCGCTCCCCTTTGCGCTGGCCACGGCGGTGGGATCGGCACCGGGCACCCTGGCCGTGGTGCTGCTGGGCGATTCCCTCACCGGCACGCCTAATTCCTCCCTCATCGCGGTGATGGTGTGTCTGGCCGCGGTGGGTGTGGCGGGGCTGGTGGCGGATCGCCGCCTGCCGGTGCGGGCGGGAGGGGGTTAAACTAAAGGAATGTTTGCCCTCCATGCTCGGTATCGTGGGCGCGCCACGCGGCGCGCTGATCTGGTGGAACGCTCCGCGCAGGCGCTGAGCACCGTGGCCGGGGTGGGTGCCTTTGAATCCCTGGGGGTGGAGGATATTCGCGCCCGGATTAGCACCCCAGAGGCGCTGTGCAACGTGGTCATGGCGCTGCTTTCCGACGGCGACTGGGCCATCGGCATTGGGCTTGGCGACGCCGCCCTAACCGAGGCCACCGGCAGCCTCAGCCGCGCGGCTCGCCCTGGCACGGTGAGCGTGGGGGCCACGGAGGGGGTGCGTGGGGCCGAGGACATCGCGGCGGTCTTTGCCCTGCTGGGCCAGGTGTTGGCCAAGCGCACGGTGGAGGGCCGGGAGGCCACCTCCCTGGTGCGCGGGGGCCTGAGCCAGAACGAGGCCGCCGCCGAGTTGGGTATTTCTAAGCAGGCGATGTCCCAACGCCTGCAAGCCGCCGGCTGGCACGCGGAAAATGCTGGCTGGCGGCTTGCGGTGAATCTGCTGCGCGGGGCGGCGGGTTAGCCCCCCTGCTCCTCCTTGACCAACTCGGCCAGGGAGGGATCAACGGGCTTGTTGGCCACGGCGTTGGCGGCCGCCACGGCGGCGGCGATCTCGGGGTCGGATTCCGTGGAGAACCAGCTATCGGTATTTTCCGGCTCGGCCATCTCCTTGGTTTCCGCGTCCACGGCCTGTGGCTCGTAGCGGAACACGCCCTCCTCGTCCTTCTTGGCCATAGCGCGGGCGAATTGTTCGAGGGAGTCACCGAACTGCGAGGGCACCATCCACATGGTGGAGGCCTTACCCTCGGCCATCTTGGGCAGCTTCTCTAGGTACTGATAGGCCAGCACCTCGGGGGTAAGCTTGGCGGACTTGATGGCGGCATTGACCTTTTGAATGGCGCGGGCCTCACCCTGGGCCTCCAGGTAGCGCGCGGCGCGGCGGCCCTCGGCGCGCAGAATCTCGGCCTGACGGTCCGCTTCGGCGGCCAGAATCGCGGCGTGCTTCTCGCCCTCGGCCGCCAGGATACGAGCCTGCTTCTCACCCTCGGCGGTCTTAATATCGGATTCCCGCTGACCCTCGGCGCTGAGGATCGTGGCGCGCTTTTCCCGATCCGCCTTCATCTGCATTTCCATGGACTGCTGAATGGAGGGCGGCGGATCGATGGCCTTGAGTTCCACGCGGCTAATGCGCAGCCCCCACTTGGTGGTGGCGGCGTCCAGTTCCCCGCGCAGGCGGCGGTTGATGACCTCGCGGGAGGTGAGAGTCTCCTCCAGGGTCATGCCGCCCACCACGTCGCGCAGCGTGGCCACGGAGATCTGCTCCACACCCACGATGTAGTTATCCACGCCGTAGATGGCGCGGGCGGGATCGTTGATCTGGAAGGTCACCACCGTGTCAATGGCTACGGTGAGGTTATCCTGCGTGATCACGGCCTGGGGCGGGAAGGAAACCACACGCTCGCGGGTATCCACGCGGGCGCGCACCCGGTCGAGGAACGGCACGAGGAAGGTCAGGCCGCCCTCCACCGTGCGGGTATAGCGACCCAGCCGCTCGATCACGGCGGCTTGCCCCTGCGGGATCAGCGCTATGGCCTTGATCACCAGCAGGGCGATAAAGAGGATTAGGACGATGAGGACAAGGAACCCTGGTTCCATTTAGTTTTCCTTCCAGACGATGGCTGTGGGGCCGTCGATACGCACGACGGTGACGTGCTCGCCCTCGCTGTACGAGGTGTGGGGATCAACGGTGATGGCAGACCAGATGCTGCCATCGAGCCTGATTTGTCCGCCCGCGCCCGAGTGCACGGTTTCCAGGACTTCCGCGCTGTGCCCCACCAATGCCTCGGAGGAGGTATCGAGGGCCAGGGGAACCTGCATCTTGCGGCGCAAAATGGGTTTGACAAAGAACAGCAGTCCGAGGGAGATGAGGGCAAAGGCCAGAACCTGAGCCCAAAGCGGCGCCCCGGTGAGAGCGACACCGCTGGCGGCGAGTGCCCCGCCGCCGAGCATGAGAAGGGTAAACTCCCCCACCGCTAGTTCCAGTCCCGCCAAAACGAGTGCTGCGATGAACCAAGCGATGATTTCCACCCCATCAAGCCTACCGAAAACACCGGGCTTAGGTAGCCCTGGCCAAACCTAGAGGAGATCGGACTTGCTGAGTTCCGGGGTGGTCACAAAGTCCACCAGGCGCTCCACCGCGCCGATGAGGGTGGAATCCACATCGCGGAAGGAACCCACGGCGTTGTACACGCGGCTCCACCCCTCCTTGGGGTCGGACCAGCCGAGCCTGCGGCACACCCCCGTTTTCCAATCCTCACCGTAGGGCACCTCCGGCCAGGCGCGCATGCCCAGGCGCTCCGGTTTTACCGCCGCCCAGATGTCAATGTAGGGGTGGCCGGTCACCAATACGTGCGGGCCCACCTGCTGCGTAAGCCGCGTCTCCTTGGAGCCCTCCACCAGGTGATCGGCCAGCACGCCCACGCGGCGCTGCGGACCGGGGCCAAACTCAGCCAGGCGCTCGGGAAGATGATCGAGGCCCTCAAGGTATTCCACCACCACGCCCTCCACGCGCAGGTCGTGGCCCCAAATCTTTTCCACGATGGCGGCGTCATGCACGCCCTCCACCCAAATGCGCGAGGGGGCGGCCACCTTGGCCTGTACGTTGCGTACCCGGCGGGAACCGGAATTGGAGCGCTGCGGGGCCTGTACTGGGACGTAGCGCGTGAGCGTCACCCGCTGCCCCTCGTAGAGGAAGGCCCCAGGACGCAGATGAAAGAGCCTCTGGGTGCCGCGGCGATCCTCCAAGCGCACAAAATCGCCATCGTAGGTGCGCTCGGTGCCGATGATCGCCCCCACGAAGTCCTGGGCGGCCACCTCCACCACCTCGCCCGGGGTAGCGGGCATGGTGGGATAGGTGGGGCGCTGGTTGCGGGAATGGCCGGAAAAAATGTCGCCATAGGGATCGTTTCTTGCCATGATGTCCTACACTACTGGGATCATGTCTATCCGCCCTCATGTGTATTCCCCGCTTCAACATAGCGCCCTGTGGCTGGGGGCATGGCTCCACGGCCACGAGTCCACGGACGCGCTGATCGATGCCCTGCTGGATCTCCACCAGCCGCACTCCGTGGAGATCCTGCACCGATTGCGCGCCACCGCGCTTCTTCATGGGGAGGAACCCGCCGTGCGCCTCGTGCTGGCCGGGCCGGCGCAGCCCACCGGGTTGCCCGCGCCCGCCGACGAGTACGGTGCGCTGCTTATTCCCGACGGCGATGGGCGCCACCACCACGTGCTCGTCGCGGTGCCGGACGCGGAGGAATGGCAGTGGCGGATCATCGAGGACCCACCCGCGCCCCTCTATCTTTCCCCCGGTGAGGCCGATCTGCGCCTGGCCGATGCCACCCGCGCGGCGGCAACCCTGATCGAGGAGCAGGGTTATCGAAGCAGCGATCTCACCCACCCGCGCCTGAGCGTGGGGCGGCTGAGCGATTTCTACGAAACCCCCGGCGTGCCCCGATCCACCCCACCCCGGGCCGCCAAGTTAATCGCGCGGGCGGATCGGGTGGCGGCGATCACGGAGACGCTGCTCGACCAGGTGGGCGACCACAGCCTCGATCCTGAACTGCTGAGGCTGGCCCGCTATATCCGCGAGGCCAGAATGATCGCGGTGGACTATGCAGTGCGGGACATGGGCCGCTTGGCGGGCTGACAGCACCCCTCGTGGCAGGCGGCACCATTGACGGTGCAGCCATTGACCGTGACGGCCCCCAGCCCCTCGGGCGTGCGGCCCGAGGTGTGCTCCTCCACCAGGTCCACCACCATCTGGGTAAACAGCGCGGTGGGCCCGGCGGTGCGGGTGCGCTCCATGTGCATACCGCGTTCGTCGGTGGCCTGGCGCAGCTCGGTATCGAGGTCCCACACCACCTCCATGTGATCGGAGATGAAACCGATGGGACACACCACCAGGTTCTTGATCCCCTGCTCATCGTGGAGGGCGGAGGCGTGATCCACGATGTCCGGCTCCAACCAGGGGATCGCGGGGCTGCCGGAGCGGGACTGCCACACCAGGTCGTACTCCTTAATCCCGGCCTCCTGGGCCACCAGGCGGGAGGCCTCGGCTACCTGGCGCTCGTAGAGCTGGGCGTCCTCGGGGCCCCCGGCGGCGTCGTTGGCGCTGAGCGGGACGGAGTGTGCGGTGAAGATCATGCGGGGGGAATCCTCGGCGGAGAACTGCGCGTAGGACTCGGTGACGGCCTGCGCCATCGCGGTGATGAACTTGGGGTGATCGTAGAACTGCCGCAACTTGGTAAAGGTGATCTCCGGGAGGCCCTTATCCGCGAGGTGCTGGCGAATCCGCTGAATGTCCTCGTCGTACTGGCGGCACCCGGAATAACCTCCCCAGGCGGAGGTGCTAAAGACGAGCGCGTTGCGCACGCCGTCGGCAGCCATCTTTTCTGCGGTCTCCTCCCCAAAGGGGTGCCAATTCCTATTGCCAAAGTAGATAGGGAGGTGGAGATCGCGGCGGAGCAATTCCTGCTCTACGTTGGCGATGATCTCCTTGTTGAGTCGATTGAGCGGGCTTATGCCGTCAAAGTGAAAGTAATGCTCCCCCACCACCTTGAGGCGCTCGCGCGGGATACCCCGCCCCCGCGTGACGTTTTCCAAAAATGGAACGACCTCCTCGGGTCCCTCGGGGCCGCCGAAGGAGAGAACGAGGAGGGCATCGTAGTGCTGCTCAAGGCTCATGGCACCAAGCCTACGACGTGGGCAAGAAGCAGAGCAAAGTTACACCATGCGCACGGCGTAGGGGCTCATTCCCGCCCAGCGCACCGGGGAGATCTGGACGTAGGAGCCGGACTGTGGCGCCTCGATCATCTGCCCATCGCCCAGGTAGATCGCCACGTGGTTATTGCCTGCCGGGCCATAGAAGATGAGGTCGCCGCGCTGCATGTTGCTGGGATCAATCTGGGTGCCGCGCTGGTACTGGTAGCCCGTGTAGTGCGGCAGGGAGATACCGGCACCGGCGAAGGCGTAGAGGGTGAGGCCGGAGCAATCAAAGCCCACCTTGTTGTAGTCCCCGTAGGAATCGGCCACGCCGCCGTCGCGGATACCCTGGCTGGGGCCGCTGGCGGTGCCGCCGCCCCAGGCATAGGGCTGGCCCACCTGCGACATCGCGCGGGCGATCACCGTCTCGATGATCTCGGAGCGTGCGCCGCTGACCACGGAGCTGGACAGTTCAGAGGAACTACTGGACCCCAGCGCGCCGACGCCGATCTCCTCGGCTTCTCCGCTGCCCACCGCGGGTTCCTCTTCCACGGTTTCCTCAACCACGGACTCTTCGGTCACCGGCTCCTCGGTCGCGCTGGCCTCGGGCGTGCTCTCATAGGTCACCTCCGCCTCGGGGGTGGGCTCCCAGGAGGGGGTTTCCTCCTCGGCGGTGGGCAGTGCTTCTACTGCTTCTACTGCCTCTACTGCTTCTTCCGTGACCACGGGCTCGCTGGTGGCGGGGGTGGCCTCTTCCGTGCTTTCGACGACGGGAGCCTCCGTCGCGGTGGGGGTTTCCTCGGGGGTTACTTCCTCCGTGGTAGCACCCGGGTTTTGGATCTCCGCGACCTCGGCGGCCTGAGCGTCCTCATCCTGGGGATAGGGATTATCCAGACGGGTGTGCTCGGGTTGGCGGCTCTCCACCACGGCCGCAGCCGCCGCTGCGGCAGCCCGCTGGCGCTCGTTCTGTTTCGCGGCTTCCTCGGCCTTTTTACGCGCCTCCGCCGCTTGACGTTCCTGCTCCTTGGCGCGGCGTTCCTTCTCCTGCGCCTGATACTTGTCAAACTCCTCGCGCTGATTTAACAGGCTTTGGGCATTGCCCTTGGCGGCGTCGAGCTGGTGCTGCGCCCACCGCTGCTCGGTGAGGAGCCGTTCGTGTTCCTGCGTGCTTTCGGCCAGTGCACGAGAATTTTCATCGATGGCGGCCTGCGCGGAGTCCTGGGCCTGCTGGGCCTCCGCCTCGCGTTGCTCGGCGATATTGCGCGCCTCGCGCAGCTCGGATTCCTTGTTGGCCGTGATGGTGCGGGCGCGATCCAATTCCTCGATGGCCTGCCGCTGCTTCTCCGAGTTCGTGCGCAGATAGGTGTTGCGATCAAGGGCCTCCTCCGAGGTGGATTCCCCGGACACCGCGCCCAGGGGGCTCGAGGCTCCGCGACGGTACGCGGTGCGCGAGATCTCGTTGAGGGTGCCCTGGGCCTTTTCCAGCTCCTTTTGGCTGTTCCCCAGCTCCGTTTTGGCCGCAGCGGCGGCCTGGCGCGCCTGCTCGGCGGTGCCCTGTGCATCGTGGAGATCCACGAGGGACTTGTTCACCGCCTCGCGCAACTCACCCATGGAAAGTTCCAGGCGGGCGAGGCGTTCCTGGGCGGAACTAACCTGCCCGGCGAGATCCGCTACGGAGGCGGCACCGGATTCCAGGGCCCGGTGTGCGCGCTCTAGATCATCGTCACTGGGGTTGGTGGGAGCGGCCGCAACCGGCATGATTGCGGAGAGCGAGGAGGCGCACACGACCGTGGCGACGCTAACTCGCACCATGTGTTTCAAAGAGGCGTTCTTGGACTTCCTAGACGCAGTGGTTCCCACAAAAGTCTCCCTTCGGAGCCAGTAGTAAAGCCTAAAGGCTTTACCGGCTTCCGTGAAGCGTGCTGACACGGAGGTGGCGCACGGGTCGCGCGAGCCTGCCGACGGGTGGCGAGCGGCACCGGAGGATCAGGGGCAAGCTTCCCCACGTGCCCATATCTTTCCGTTGTGCCACTCACGGTTACCCGTACACCTCAAGTCTCATAACTTGAAGAACGCCTCGTGCAACTCGTGCGCCAATAGAAAAACAATATGCCACCCTTTTCTCATAAGTCCCATCCGATGTGCGCGCTGGGGTGCAGCGAGAGGGGTGCTCACGCTGAGTTGGGCGATTATCCAGCGGAAACGGTGCGGTTAGTATTTTTTGTGATTTGAACCACTATTTGAAACTCTCGCGTGTCGGTGCTTGACAGTCAAGTTTTCTCTCTTGACCTTCAGGTAGGTGGCGGCGAGGGTGAATAAGCAGACGACGAGCGCGGTGAGGGAAAGGGGCGTCCAGGGAATCGGTGCGGTGGAAAGGTGGGCCGGATACTCCCGCACGGCGGTGGCATAGTTAGCGGTGCTGAGGAAATCATCCTGGGCACGCTCGATGTCGTCCCGGGAGTAAACCGAGCTGACCGTGGCGCCCGATCCCGGGGCGCGCACGATCACCGTGTCAAGGTCTGTTCCTTGATGAAGTTCCTGCGCGAGGTCGCGGAGATCGGCGGTGTGAGTGGGAGTGAAATCGAGGACTGCGATGCCGAAGCTCCCCTGCCCGGACTCCTCGGCGGCGTCGATAGCCGCGATCAGTTTGTCGCGGTAGGTGGTATCGGTGCTGCCCTTGCCGTGGATCGCCACGCCTTGATCGCTGATCTGGGTACGCAGGGTGTCGAAGTCAATCTTTTCCGGGATCACCGTCATTCTCCTCCTGGCGCGTGGGGGTGCTTCCCTATTTATATATGCCGGGCCGAGGGCGGGGTGCCGCGGCGTGGGATTCACCAACAGAACGCACGTACTGTTATGATGCTGTGAAACGAGGAGCCGGTGTGAGCCGGATAGTAAACTCGTGGATAAGCCTCGTGGAAACGCTGGACTCCGGCTCCGGCGACGAGTCTTAACTCTCAACCCGTTAGGAAATGGAGCTCACTGTGATAGAAAGCAAGAACTCCTTTGACGCCAAGCGGAAGCTGAAGGTTGGCGACAAGGAATACGACTACTTTGCTCTCGATGCCGTGGACGGCATGGACAAGCTGCCCTATTCCCTGAAGGTGCTCGGCGAGAACCTGCTGCGCACCGAGGACGGCAAGAACGTCACCGAGGATCACATTCGCGCCATTGCGAACTGGGATCCCAAGGCCGAGCCCTCCACGGAAATTCAGTTCACCCCGGCTCGCGTGCTCATGCAGGACTTCACCGGCGTGCCCTGCGTGGTGGACCTTGCCACCATGCGCGAGGCCGTGACCGCTCTGGGTGGGGACCCGGACCAGGTGAACCCCCTGAACCCGGCGGAGATGGTGATTGACCACTCCGTGATCGTGGAGGCCTTCGGTGGCCCGGAGGCCCTGGCCAAGAACGTGGAGATCGAGTACCAGCGCAACGAGGAGCGCTACCAGTTCCTGCGCTGGGGCTCGGAGAACTTCTCCAACTTCCGCGTGGTGCCCCCCGGAACCGGCATCGTGCACCAGGTGAACATCGAGTACCTCTCCCGCGTGGTCTTTGACAACGAGGGCGTGGCCTACCCGGACACCTGTATTGGCACGGACTCCCACACCACCATGGAAAACGGCCTGGGCATCCTGGGCTGGGGAGTGGGTGGCATCGAGGCCGAGGCCGCCATGCTGGGCCAGCCCGTGTCCATGCTGATCCCCAAGGTGGTGGGCTTCAAGCTCACCGGCGAGATCCCGGTGGGTGTGACCGCCACGGATGTGGTGCTCACCATCACCGATATGCTGCGCAAGCACGGCGTGGTGCAGAAGTTCGTGGAGTTCTACGGCAACGGCGTGAAGTCCGTGCCGCTGGCTAACCGCGCCACTATCGGCAATATGTCCCCCGAGTTCGGTTCCACCTGCGCGATCTTCCCGATCGACGAGGAGACCGTCAATTACCTGCGCTTGACCGGCCGCCCAGAGGAGCAGGTGGAGCGCGTGGAGGCCTACGCCAAGGCGCAGGGCATGTGGCTGGAGCAGGACGCCCCCGAGGCCGAGTACTCCGAGTACCTGGAGCTGGACCTCTCCACCGTGGTGCCCTCCATCGCCGGGCCGAAGCGCCCGCAGGACCGCATCCTGCTCACGGACTCCAAAAAGACCTTCCGCGAGCAGCTCGGTACCTTCACCAACGATCCGATCTGCGAGGATGACTCCCCCGCCGGTGCCCGCATGGAGGCCGAGGGCGAGGCCGAGGATTCCGCCGAGGCTCTGGTGGCCGGCTACAACTCCTCCCCCCGCGGTCACGGCGAGTCCGCCGCCGAGGGCGCCAAGGGCCGCCAGTCCAAGCCCGTGGTGGTGAAGTCCCCCAACGGTGGTCACTACACCCTGGATCACGGCATGGTGGCCATCGCCTCCATCACCTCGTGCACCAACACCTCCAACCCCTCGGTGATGGTGGGCGCGGGCCTGATTGCCCGCAAGGCCGCCGCCAAGGGTCTGAAGTCCAAGCCGTGGGTCAAGACGATCTGCGCCCCCGGTTCCCAGGTGGTGGACGGCTACTTCAAGCGCGCCGATCTGTGGAAGGACCTGGAGGCCCTGGGCTTCTACCTCTCCGGCTTCGGCTGCACCTCCTGCATCGGTAACTCCGGCCCCCTGCCGGAGGAGGTTTCCGAGGCCATTAACGATAATGACCTCACCGCCACCGCCGTGCTCTCCGGTAACCGTAACTTCGAGGGCCGCATCTCCCCCGATGTGAAGATGAACTACCTGGCCTCCCCGATCATGGTCATCGCCTACGCCATCACCGGCACGATGGACTTTGACTTTGAGACCCAGCCGCTGGGCCAGGACCAGGACGGCAACGACGTATTCCTCAAGGACATCTGGCCCTCCACGGAGGAGATCGAGTCCACCATCGCGGAGTGCATCACCCGCGAGATGTACGTGGAGGACTATGCCGACGTGTTCAAGGGCGATGAGCAGTGGCAGAACCTGGACGTGCCCACCGGCAAGACCTTCGAGTGGGACGAGGAATCCACCTACATCCGCAAGGCCCCGTACTTCGAGGGCATGCCCATCGAGCCCGCCCCGGTGGAGGATATCCACGGCGCTCGCGTGCTGGCCAAGCTGGGTGACTCCGTGACCACGGATCACATCTCCCCCGCCTCCGCCATCAAGCCGGGCACCCCGGCCGCGCAGTACCTGGATTCCCGAGGCGTGGAGCGCCAGGATTACAACTCCCTGGGTTCGCGTCGTGGTAACCACGAGGTGATGATGCGCGGTACCTTCGCCAACATTCGCTTGCAGAATCAGCTGGTGGACGTGCAGGGCGGTTACACCCGGGACTTCACCCAGGAGGGCGGCCCGCAGTCCTTCATCTTCGATGCCTGCCAGAACTACAAGGCCGCCGGCACCCCGCTCGTGGTGATCGCCGGCAAGGAGTACGGCACGGGCTCCTCCCGTGACTGGGCCGCCAAGGGCACCAACCTGCTGGGCGTGCGCGCGGTGATCACGGAGTCCTTCGAGCGTATTCACCGCTCCAACCTCATCGGCATGGGCGTGATTCCGCTTCAGTTCCCCGAGGGCTCCTCGCACGAGTCCCTGGGCCTGGACGGCACGGAGGTCTTTGATCTCACGGGTATTACCGCCCTGAATGATGAGGCCGTCGGTATCCCGGAGACGGTGCACGTCACCGCCACCAAGGACAACGGCGAGAAGATCGAGTTTGACGCCAAGGTGCGCATCGATACCCCCGGTGAGGCGGATTACTACCGTCACGGCGGCATCTTGCAGTACGTGCTGCGCTCGATGGCCAAGGCTCAGTAGCGTCGAACCGTGCCCGTCGTTAGCGAAGCGGAGCTGGAACGGCGCCGCCACGACATCCTCGAGGGAGCACGCAGGTGCTTTGGGGAGTTCGGCTACGAGGGCGCGACGGTGCGACGCCTTGAGGCGGCGACGGGAAAGTCGCGGGGGGCGATCTTTCATCATTTCGGTGATAAGGAATCGCTCTTCCTCGCCATCGCTCGGCAGGACGCGGAGCGCCAGGCCGATGTGGTGGCCGCCGAGGGCCTCGTGGAGGTGATGCGGGACATTCTGGATCACCCGGAGCGCCATGATTGGCTGGCCACCCGGTTGGAGATCGCCAGAATGTTGCGCACCGATGCGTCCTTTCGGGCCCGCTGGCAGCAGCACCAGGAGGTGTTGGATCGGGCGGTGCGCACGCGCCTGGAGCGTAATGCGAAGCAGGATCGTATGCGTACCGACGTCCCGGTGGACGTGCTCATCATCTACCTGGAAACGGTGATGGAGGGGCTCATTACCCAACTCGCCTCCGGGCAGCCGGTGGAGGGCCTGAATCGTATGCTTGACGTGGTGGAAGCCTCGGTCAGGAAGTAAGGTAGACCGCTTAGTTCATATTTTCCCCGGATTAATATAGACTAAGCGGTATGTCTTTATTTCTACTGCTCTCCCTGCGCGAGAACGAGGCCGTGGCGGCCTCGGAATATCGGGACTTTGTGCAGGCTACCGGCCTGAATCGCGAGCAGTTAGAACAACGAATATTTGATTCCGCGGACTTTCGGGTGGGAGACGTATCGGAATACTCCGGGGTATTCGTGGGCGGCAGTTCCCTGAACATGAGCAATGCCCAGTACAGCGACTGGCAGCGGGCCGTGGTGCGCGAACTCACCGAGCTCATTGACTCCCCCACCCCGGTATTTTTCACCTGTTTTGGCACCGGGCTCATCGCCCAGGTGCTCGGGGGCAGCAT
Organism: Corynebacterium sp. 21KM1197; assembly: GCF_033783015.1. Taxonomy (NCBI): domain Bacteria; kingdom Bacillati; phylum Actinomycetota; class Actinomycetes; order Mycobacteriales; family Corynebacteriaceae; genus Corynebacterium; species Corynebacterium sp. 21KM1197. The sequence goes on from NZ_CP123907.1 coordinate 1,183,922, forward strand.
CGGGCACGAACACGCGGAGGAAACCAGCGCCAGCCGGGTGGAGATCACCGCCGCGGGAAGCACGGACCCAGTGTTTGGGGCGCTACCGGGTTCCTTCGCGGCCTTTACCGGCCACACGGAGTGCGTGGCCTCGCTCCCGGAGGGGGTCACCGTGGTGGCCAGCGGCCCCACCTGCCCGGTGCAGGCGCTGCGGGTTGGGCAGCACACCTGGTCCACGCAGTTCCACCCGGAGGTGAATATCGAGGGCATGGCGCGCCGCATGAACTTTTATCGCGATCACGGTTACTTCCGGGATGAGGAATACGAGCAGATCGTAGAATCGCTGCGGGGCGTGGATACAGCCCCGGCGCACCAGATTCTGCGGAACTTCGTGGGCTACTGCGAGGCGCGGCGGGGGGCGCGGGCGCTGAGCACAGTGAACACAGCCAGCACCGAGGGGGAAGCCGATTACACTATCAAGGCATGTACGCGATCATGACCGTCACGGGCCAGGATCACACCGGCATCATCGCCGCGGTGACCTCCGCCCTGGCCCGCCAGAACATCAATATCCTCGACGTCTCCCAAACCCTCATGGATCAGTGGTTCACCATGATCCTGCGGGTGGAGTTTGATGAGGCGGAGCACGGGATCGCCGCCATTCAGAGGCAGATGGTGGCGGTGGAGGAGGAACAAAACCTCACCATTCGCCTGCAATCGGAGGCGCTGTTTAGCGCGGTCAATGAGGTATAGGGGGCAGGGCTGTGAGTTTGAGCTTCAATCCCGGTTCGGTGCTCGATACCATCGAGATGATTCAGAAGTACCGGCTGGATATTCGCACCGTCACGATGGGCATTTCCCTGCTCGAGTGCCGCCGTTCCAGCATGGCCGATACCGCCCAGGCCATCTATGATCGCGTGACCACCCAGGCCGCTCGTCTGGTGGAGGTATGCGAGGGAATCGAGGCGGAACTGGGCATTCCCATCGTGAACAAGCGGATCAGCGTCACCCCCGTGGCCCTGCTCTGCGGCGGATTGGAGGGAAACCCAGCCGACCTGGCCCGCGCGCTCAATCGCGCCGCCACCGAGGTGGGCGTGAACTTCATCGGCGGCTACTCCGCCCTGGTGGACAAGGGAGCCACGGCGGCGGATTCCCGCCTGATCGCCTCCCTGCCGGAGGCGCTGAGCCAGACGCAGGTGGTGTGCTCCTCGGTGAACGTGGCTTCCTCCCGCGCGGGTATCAACATGGACGCGGTGCGGGATCTGGGCGTGGCCATCAAAGATGCCGCCCAGGCCACGGCGGAGGAGGCGGCGATCGCCTGCGCCAAGCTGGTGGTGTTTGCCAACGCCGTGGGTGATAACCCCTTCATGGCGGGGGCCTTCCACGGCGTGGAGGAGCCGGATTGCGTGGTCTCCGTGGGCGTCTCCGGCCCCGGCGTGGTGGGCCGCGCCCTGGGTTCCCTGGAGGGGGCCAGCCTGGACCAGGTGGCCGAGGAGATCAAAAAGGCCGCCTTCAAGATCACCCGCACGGGCCAATTGGTGGGCAGCATGGCCGCGCAGCGTCTGGGCGTGCCCTTTGGAATCGTGGATCTTTCCCTGGCGCCCACGGCGGAACTCGGGGATTCCGTGGCGCACATTCTGGAGAATATGGGCCTGGATCAGGTGGGCACGCACGGAACCACGGCGGCCCTGGCCCTGCTTAACGACGCCGTGAAGAAGGGCGGCATGATGGCCTGCTCCCGGGTGGGCGGGCTATCCGGTTCCTTTATCCCGGTCTCCGAGGATAAGGGCATGATCGACGCGGTGCGCTCGGGGGCCATCTCCATCGACAAGTTAGAGGCCATGACCGCGATCTGCTCGGTGGGCCTGGACATGATTGCGATTCCCGGCGATACCTCGGCGGAGACGATCTCCGCGATGATCGCGGACGAGGCGGCCATCGGAGTGATGAACCATAAGACCACCGCCGTGCGGGTGATCCCCGTGCCGGGCACGGTTCCCGGGGACGAGGTGAACTTTGGTGGACTCCTGGGCTACGCCCCGGTGATTGACGTGAATAAGGTTTCCGCGGCGGAGTTTATCCGGCGCGGGGGCTTTATTCCCGCGCCGGTGCACGGCTTCCGCAACTAGCTCGGCTGGGGCAACTTGCGGGGTACGACCTTGCCGGCGTCGTTGCGCGGCAGGGCGTCCAGCCAGCAGATGTAGTCCGGGATATTGTGCTGGGCGAGGTTGGTGCGCACGAGGTCGCGCACGGCGTCGTCGGTAAGCGCTTTGCCCTGCTCGGTGTCCTCGCGCACGATGTAGGCATCGAGGCGGGCCACGATGTCGTTGCGCACGCCGCGGACAAAGACGTCATCGATCCCCTCCTGGCGCAGGAGGAAGTCCTCCACCTCGCGGGGGTAGACGTTCTCGCCGCCCTTGATCACCATGTCATCGCAGCGTCCATGAACGTGCAGGAAGCCCTCGGAATCAAAGTGGCCGTAGTCCCCGGTGCTGAGCATGTGATCGCGCACCTCGATGCTGTCGCGCTTGGAGAGGTAGCCGATCATGGACTCGGAGTTGGCGCTGTAGATGATGCCGCGCTCCCCCGGCGCCGCCAGCGTGCCGTCCTCCTTGTACAGGGCAATGCGCACGCCGGGGGCCACGGTGCCGGTGCGGGTGGGATCCGCCGCGAGTTCCGGGCCGCTGGCAGAGGCCACGGGGCCGTGCTCGGTGGATCCGTAGAAGTTGCACACCACCGGGCCGAAGCGCGCGTGCAGGGCTTGGATCAGGGTGGGTGGAATGGCGTTGCCGGAGGAGGCGATGAACTCCGGGGGCCGCAGGGCTCGTAGGGTCTCCTCGGGCTGCTTGGCCAGGGTCTTTTCAAAGTCGCGCAGGAATACCGCGGCGGAGAGAATCCCGGTCACGCCGTAGCGCAGGCAATCATCCACGGCCTGCTGGGGGACAAAGACGCGCCGCAGGATCGTGGTGGATTTGGTGGCAAAGGTGAGATTGACGTTGAGCCAGCCCCAGGCGTGGTAGGTGGAGCAGGTCATTTGGATCACGCCCTCGCGCCGCCACGGGATCTTGGGCAGCAGGCTGGCCGCCACCGCGGGAGACTTGGGCACGCCGCGCACCACTCCCTTGGGGGTGCCGGTGGTGCCGGAGGACATGATCACCGTGGGGCCGGGGGTGGGGCGGAACTTTAACTTTGGCGCCGGTGCCTGGGCGATGGCCTCGCGGAAGCTCACCACGCCGGGGTGCTCGCCGTACCCGGCGATGAGCGGGAGATCGCCTACCTCCAGGGTGGGAATGAACTCCGCGTCCGCGATAACGATGGCTGCGCCGTAATCGGTAATGGTGCGGGAGATCTGCTGCGGGGAGGAACCCGGATTGATGATCATGGGAACCGCGCCCAGGTAATTGCAGGCGGCCAGGGTCATGGGGGTCACGCGGCTATTGCGCGCGATGATCGCCACCTGGGAGCCCTGCTCCACTCCCCTGCTTTGCAGGGCGGAGGCCAGGCGGAGGGCCTGACGATGCAGCTCGGCGTAGGAGATGGTGCCGATGTCATCGATGATGGCGGTGCGCTCGGGGCAATACTGCGCTGCCGTGTTGAGGAAGGTGCCCACGGAGAAGCCCCAGCGGGCGTAGGACCGTGCCCAGTTGGTGAGGTCCTTGGGCCCGTGGAGGCTTAAGATTCCCGCCCGCAGAATGTGCGGGACCGCGTGAGCGAAGGATCGTGCCTGCTCTCCCACCGGAATGGGCAGAGCAACGGGTTGTTCCATGTGGAAGAGCGAGGACATGCGTACCTCCTTAGCTAGCAGCGATGATTTCCGAGGTCTTGGCCACGCCCAGGTCCGTCATGTGGATGGGTACGTTGCGGGGCTGGCCGAAGTCGATGGCGGCGCCGTACCAGCGCTCGCCGTCGGGGGCGCACATGCCGTGGCCCATCGAGGCGGAGCGCAGGTCGATGTACTGCACCCCGGCCTGGGCGGCGGCGTCGCGGTTCATCGCCTCGGCCATGTTCTCAAGATCGGTGGACAGTGGAATCCCCTCGAAGGAATGGATATTGTTGCCCAGCTGGATCAGGCAGGTGCCCTTGTTATCGGAGATGGAGGGGTACCCCACCACCTTGATGGCGGCGTTGGGGGCGGCCTGGCGGATACGGCCGATCTGTGCCGTCATGGCGGCCACGTAGTTGCGGTGAATCTCCTCCGGGCTCTTGCGGTCCGCGAGGTTGAGGTAAGTGTCATTAAAGCCGATCTGAATGAGCACCTCGCGGGTCTGATTATCCAGGGCGCCCTGCGCGATGGCGTCGTTGATCTGCGCGTCAATGCGCTTGCCACCGGTGGACACGGAGGCTCCGGGGCAGGAGTAATCCTTGGCTTCCATTCCCTTGATCCGGGCCACCTGCTTGACCATGCCGTTGGGGTCGGTGGCGCAGTTGTTATGCACGTTGGGCTTCTGCTCCTCCGGGATGGGCAGTCCGGCGGAGAGGTGATCGAGTGCGCGCGGGTTGGCCATCACGGAATCACCAAAGCCCACCAGGGCGTTGGGGGAAGCGGTGGCGGGCACGGCTGCCACTCCCAGCGCGACGGTGGCGGAGGCGGCCAGGATCGTGGCGCGCTGACACAGGGAACGGATACTCATGGATGCTTTCCTCTGGGGTACGGCGTGATATGTACGGGGTAGATGTTACTGCTGTTAATCAAAAGGGCTCAAGGGGCCATCCTAGCGCGGTGTTATTTTGCTTCCAAAATGGCGAGTGGCCTGGGTGGTCAACGGCGTGTGAGTCACACCGAAGACATCGCGCAGCGGGACCTATCCGTTACTCAGGGCGTTTAAAACGCTACGGAAGAGCGATTTATTTTCACGGCCTGAACTGGGAAAATAGTAGAAGTTTGCCAAAAGTGTACCGCACGGTCTGTCTTGTGCTCTAGGCTGAGCAGCAACCTATTCAGAGCGGCCGAGAGACCCGGCTCTACGACGCCGCAGCAACCCCCAGAGCCCTGGAAGGGTGCTACAGCCAGGTTCGATAGGGAGCAGCCATGTCTACCGCACACTTGTACATCGGGTACCGCCCCGGTGTTCGATCGGATACCCCCACGGTGTCCTTCGAGCTTTACCCGCCTCGTAGCCCCTCCCGGGGGTCCGGGGTGTGGGCCGGAATCGGGAGGCTCATTGACACCGCCCCCGATTACGTCTCCGTCACCTATGGCGCGGCGGGTAAGAGCACCGATACCCGCGACCGCTCTGTTCAGGTACTCCTCAACGTCCTCGATCGGCACCGGGACCTCCCGGCCGTGGCGCACCTGACCTGCCTGGGCTCCACGCGAGAGGAACTCACCCTGCTGGTGCGTCTGCTCCTGCGAGCCGGAATCCGAGATTTCTTGGCGCTGCGTGGCGATCCCCCTGGTGGTGACCCCCACTATCAGCCCCCGGCGGGTGGCCCCACCCGCGCGGTGGAGTTGGTGCGGTTGATTCGGGAGATCGCCGCCGAGGAACTGCCCCTGGGCGTGGGGCGAGGATACAACGGGGCCGGTGCCGCCAGCGCCGCGCGCCCGGAGGATTATGTGTCCATCGCGGTGGCGGCCTATCCCGCCACCGGCGGCCAGGCCCGCGCCAATGACATCGCGGCGTTGGCGGAAAAGGAGCAGGCCGGGGCCGATTATGCCATCACGCAGGTGTTCTACTCCCCCGAGGAATACGCCTCGATGGTGCGCGAACTCAGCATGGTGGGATCGAGGTTGCCCATTGTGCCGGGGATCATGCCGCTGCACGATCTCAAGCGTCTGCGCACGATGGAAAAACTGGCCGGGATTCCGGTACCCAAGCACATCGAGCGCATCTTCTCCCAGACCACCAGCCCGGAACGTTTGGTGCGAGATACCTTGAGCGCCACCGTGGAACTCATCGGTGGTGTGCTGGACGCCGGTGCCCCGGGAATCCACCTCTATACCTTCAACCGTCCTCGGCCCACGCTGGACATTCTGGAATATCTCCGAGCCTCGGGGTATCTGGGCAGGAACACGGGGGTACGCACCCCCAGCGACCCACACGTGGATACGGAATTGGTATCCCTCGCCCTGCGCCGCATGACCCCTAGTTACTACTGATTATTTCCGCACACAGAAAGGCAACGATCATGACCCGTTTTCCCTCCGCCACCGTGCTGGGCTACCCCCGCATTGGGGCTAACCGCGAACTCAAGCGTGCCCTGGAATCCTTCTGGTCCGGGCGCGGAGGCAACCCGGCCGAGACCGCCGAGGAACTGCGCACCACCCGCACGCAGCGCCTGGTGGACCTGGGACTGAGCGATAGCGCCGGGGTGCCCGAGGACTTCAGCTATTACGATCAGGTCCTGGACATCACCATCGCCACCGGCGCGCTGCCCAGCCGCTTCGCCCCGGAGCGCGAGGTGCTGGAGGCGCAGGCCGCCACCCCGGAGTCGGAGGAGGCCCTGCGCGCGCAGTTCACGGTGGCGCGCGGCCAGGGAGACCGCCCGGCGCTGGAACTGACCAAGTGGTTTGACTCCAATTACCACTACCTCGTGCCGGAGATCGGCCCGGAAACGGCCTTTGCCTGGTTGGGTTCCCCCCGCGTGCACACCGCGCAGCGCCTGGGTGGCCAGGTTCGCCCCGTGCTGGTGGGCCCGGTGACCTTCCTCGCCCTGGCCAAGGCCAGCGAGGAAGCCCCTGAGGGATATAACCCCCTGGATCGCCTCGATGATCTGCTGGCGGTGTACGCCCAGTACCTCGGCGCGCTCAAGGAGGCCGGCGTGGAGTGGGTGCAGCTCGACGAGCCCGCGCTGGTCACCGACCGCCACCGCACCCCTCAGGAGCGCGCCGCCCTCTTGGACGCGCTGCGCCGGGCCTACGCGACCCTGGCCACGGCGCAGGCCCCGCAGTTGGCGGTGGCGCTGACCTACGGGCACGCCTTCGACGCCGTGGATGCCCTGGCCGAGACTAACGTGCAGGTCGTGATCATCGACGTCGTGCGCGGTGCCGTCCCCGGTGCCGCCGAGTTGGAGCGCTGGGCCACGAGCCTGGCGGGCAAGACGCTGGGCGTGGGTGTGGTCTCCGGCCGCAACATCTGGCGCGCCGACCTCGACGAGGCCCTGAGCACCCTGCGCACCGTCAAGGCTGGTCTGGGCGAGCACGTGGAGGTGGCGGTGACCACGTCCACCTCCCTGCAACACGTGCCGCACGACGCCGAGCGGGAGACCCAGCTCGACGAGCAGTTGCGCTCCTGGCTTGCCTTCGCGGATCAGAAGGTCCGCGAGGTCGCGGTGCTGGCGCGCGGCCTGGCCGAGGGCGACGAGGCCATCGCGGAGGATCTCACGGCTGCCCGCGCGGCGGCGGCCTCCCGCGCGGCGCACCCGGGCGTCGAAAAGCAGGAGGTGCGGCAGGCGACGGCCGCAGTGACCGAGGAGCAGCGCACGCGCGGCGACGCCACCGAGCGCCACGAGGCGCAGGCCGCGGCGTTGGGCCTGCCGGTGCTACCCACCACCACCATCGGTTCCTTCCCGCAGACCGACGAGATTCGCCGCGCCCGCGCCGCGCACCGCAGCGGCAAGATCGACGATCAGGCCTATGAGGAGGCCATGAAGAAGGAGATCGCAGAGGTCATCGCGGCGCAGGAGGAGATCGGGCTGGACGTGCTGGTGCACGGCGAGGCCGAGCGCAACGACATGGTGCAGTACTTTGCGGAGAACTTCGAGGGCTTTGCCACGACCACCCACGGCTGGGTGCAGTCCTACGGCTCCCGCTGCACGCGCCCCTCGATCCTGTGGGGCGATGTGACCCGTCCGCAGGCGATCACCGTGGAGTGGTCCCGCTACGCGCAGTCGCTGAGCGAGCGCCCCGTCAAGGGCATGCTCACCGGCCCGGTGACCATCATGGCGTGGTCCTTTGTGCGCGAGGATATTCCCTGGGGCGAGGTGGCGGACCAACTTGGCCTGGCGCTGCGCGCCGAGGTGAGCGACCTGGAGGCCGCCGGGATCAAGGTGATCCAGGTGGATGAGCCCGCGATCCGCGAGCTGCTCCCCCTCCGCGAGGAGGACCGCGAGGAATACCTGGAGTGGTCGGTGGGTTCCTTCCGCCTGGCCACCGCCGGGGCCGCCCCGGCCACCAGCATTCACACGCACCTGTGCTACTCGGACTTTGCCACCATCGTCGATGCCATCGACCGCCTGGACGCGGACGTGACCTCCATCGAGGCCTCCCGTTCCAAGCTCAAGGTGCTGCCCGCCGTGGCCGAGCACGGATTCCACCGGGGCCTGGGCCCCGGCGTGTGGGACATTCACTCCGCGCGCGTGCCCTCCACTGAGGAGATCGTGGAACTGCTGCGCGTGGCCGTGGGTGCGTTGAACCCGCAGCAGGTGTGGGTGAACCCGGACTGCGGGCTCAAGACCCGTGGCTGGGAGGAAACCTCCGCTACCCTGCGCAACCTGGTCGAGGCCACCACCATCGTTCGGGGTGACCTGAACAACTAGGGGGATTATGCTCATGGTCACATCTTCTGGGAGGGAGCGTGACCATGAGCATCGGTTCCGATACGTCTGTTTCATCTGGGCACAAGCCCACGATGAGCACCGCTCGCACCATCGTTGCCGCCTCCAGCGGCAACCTGGTGGAGTGGTTCGACTTTTATATCTACGCCTTTTTCAGCGTGTACTTTGCCGATAAGTTCTTCACCGGCACTGGGGAAACGGGCGCACTGCTGAAATCCGCCGCCGTGTTCTTTGTGGGTTTCCTCATGCGGCCCCTGGGTGGTTATATCTTTGGCCGGATCGCGGATAGGCACGGCCGGAAGAACTCCATGCTCATCGCCATCATCATGATGTGCACCGGCTCCCTGCTCATGGCGATCCTGCCCACCGCGGAAACAGTGGGCGTCCTGGCCCCGGTTCTGCTGCTCCTGGTGCGCTGCCTCCAAGGTATCTCCGTGGGCGGGGAATACGGCTCCACAGCCACCTACATGTCCGAGGTGGCCGCCGAGAACCGGCGCGGTTTTTATTCCAGCTTCCAGTACGTCACGCTCATCGGCGGGCAATTATTGGCCAGCCTGCTGGCGGTGGTCATGACGTTCTTCCTTACGGAGGAGGAGATCGCTAATGGCTGGTGGCGGCTGCCCTTTGTGATCGGGGCCTGCGCCGCCGTGGTGGCGTTGTGGTTGCGCTCCCACCTGCACGAGACGGCCTCGGCGGAAAGCCGCAACGCCTCCTCCGCGGGGAGTTTCCGCGAGGTGCTGGCCCACCCCCGCGCCTTCTGGGTGGTGTTGGGGATTACGGCGGCGGGATCGCTTTCCTTTTATACCTTCACCACGTATATGCAGAAGTATCTGATTAACACGGGTGGTTTTGCCAAGGCCGACGTAGCCCAGGCGATGACGCTGTGTCTCTTCCTTTTCATGCTCCTGCAACCGGCCATCGGCGCGTTTTCGGACAGGATCGGCCGCAAGAACTCCATGCTGATCTTTGTTGTGGGAATGGTGCTGATTCCGGTGCCGCTCTTTGCTTTCCTCGGCGGCCAGGAATCCCTCGTGGCCTGCATGGCGGGGATCATGGTGGCGATGTTCTTCTTAAGTTTTTATACCTCGGTATCCGGGATCGTAAAGGCGGAGATGTTCCCGGCCCACATTCGGGGCCTGGGCGTGGGCTTTACCTACGCGATCGCCAATTCCCTCTTTGGCGGCTCGGCGGAGTCCATTGCCCTGGGGCTCAAGGATATGGGTTGGGCCTGGGCCTTCCCCTGGTATGTGGTGGCGATCTGCGTTCTGGGTCTGATTGCGGTGTGCTTCATGCGGGATAACCGGCAACACTCCACCATTGATGGCAAGGGGGAGGCGTGGGAAAACCGGCACGATCGTGCGGGTTTGTAGGAGGGGTGCCTCCATATGATCGGAGCATTATGCTCCGATCATATGGAGTATTTTTCTGCATTTTAGTATATTAATAATGCTTTGGTTTGCGATGGAAGAATCCGGGTATGTGTGGCCGGTGATGAGCAGCGTATTCAAGTGGAAATGCTGCATCTTTACCCGGCTCGCCGCGATCCCACGGTGGTGCCAATGCTCGCGCTAATCACCAGGGCCACGGCTAACCATTGCCCCGCTCCCAATCCCTGGCCCAGCACCAGCCACCCCACGATGGCGGCAAAGGCGGGTTCGAGGCTCAATAAGATGCCAAAGACCCCGCGCGGCATTCTCCGCAGCGCCCCCATTTCCAGGGCGTAGGGAATTACGGAGCCCAAAAGCCCGGTAAGCAGCGCGAGCACTAAGAGCGTGGGGCTGCTCAGCAGGGTTGCGGCACCCTCAATTCCAAACGGCAGGGGTACGAGCGCTCCCACCGCCATCGCCACGGCCAGTCCGCCTAGCCCCGGCACCTTTGCCCCCACGGTGGAACTGGCCAGGATATAGCACACCCAGAATCCTCCCGCGATGAGCGCGAGGATAATCCCGGTCACGCTCAGGCTTCCCGAGGCGAGAAAGGCATCCTTGCCGAGCAGGCCAATGCCGATCAGGGCGATGAATACCCACGCGAGGTCGAGGACACGCCGGGACAGCGCGGCCGCGAGAAGAAGCGGGCCTAAGAACTCCACGGTGACGGCGATGCCGAGGGGAATGTGCTCCAGAGAGGCGTAGAAAAAACTATTCATCGCCCCCAGCGAGAGGCCGAGGAAGATCACGCTGCGCCAGGTGCTGGCCGTCCAGGTTCCCACCGAGGGGCGGGCGATGAGGAGCAGGATCAGGGCGGCAAAGGTCAGGCGCACCGTGGTGGTGCCCCAGGCCCCGGCGTGCGGGAAGAGCCGCGTGGCGATGGCCGCGCCCCATTGCAGGGATAGGCATGAGCCCATCACCATGAGGATGCCTAGGGGTTGGGTTTTATGGTTCATGTCTCCGAGTATGCGCCGCGCCATAATGTAACTTCTAGCGATAGTTTCTTAAGATTTAGTGCAAGAAAATCTGCGAGGTTTGTTGATGGAGATGAGTATGGCCCGCTTGCGCATGCTGGTGGAACTCCGCAGGCAGGGCACCATCACCAAGGTGGCGCAAACGCTCCACTACACCCATTCCGCCGTTTCGCAGCAGTTGCAGAAACTAGAGCGAGAGGCCGGATACCCCCTCCTGGAAAAGGTGGGGCGCAACGTGCGGTTCACGCAGCAGGGAGAAATCCTCGCGGATTATGCGGAGAAAATCCTCCTGCTTGCCGACGACGCCTCGGTGGCCCTCGCCACCGCCACCGACCAGGTGCGCGGCACCCTGCGCGTGGCCTCCTTTCAAACGGCCCTGGCCACCCTGGCGCCGAGGGCGCTCAATGCCCTGGCCGAGGATTACCCCGACCTCGGCGTGGAGATATATCAGCGCGAGGTAGAAAGCGCGATCGAGGGACTCCTGCGTGGGGAGTTCGACGTGATTCTGGGAGAGACGTATGAGAACATCGACGTCCCCCTCCCCCAGGCACTGCACCGCGAGGAGATATTTTCCGATCCCCTCCGCCTGATCTTGCCGCGCTCCGGCCCGCTGGGAACTGCGGTGGAGACGATGAGCGATCTCGCGCAGTATCCCTGGGCTATTGATCCCGCCCATCTTATCTTTGGCCGCTGGGCGCGGGAATACTGCCGTGGGTATGGCTTCGAGCCGCGCGTGCTTTTTGAAACCCCCGATCCGTTCTTGCAGATATACCTCGCCCGCGAGGGGCACGCCGTGACCATTGTGCCCGCACTCCTTGCCGCGCACTTTCGCAAGGAGGTGCAGGTGCTCCCCCTGGCGGGAAAACCCTCTCGCACCCTCTACTCCGCGGTGCGCAATGGGCACGAAAATAGCCCCGCGATCAGGGTCTTTCGGGCGGCCGTTGCCGAGGCCGCCCGCGACCTCAGCCCGCTTACTTCCGCCTACGGATCTCCCCGTAATTGATTCCGCCGTGCGTCATACCGGGAATGAGCGGCCACTGACGCTTCCAGTTCGCGCACTCCGAGGAGGGCAGGATCTGCTTCCACCGGGGGTCCTTCTTGCAGTAGGAGGCCATCTCAAACTCCTTGATCATGGAGTCGTATTGATCCAGGGAGTCCTCCAGGGTGTTGCCGTTGAGCACCACCTCGCGCTCGTAGAACCGGGCCTGGGCGCGCACGCCGGGAATCTTGGAGAGCTCCGGCTGCCAGGAATCAGCGGCCATGCCGTTCTCCGAGGAAATCCACACGCCATCGGGGGTGTTCACGCACAGGGAGTGGTTGCCATCGGTGTGGCCGGGCGTCCACAGCAGGGAGACGCCCACGCCGATCTCCACGTCGCCCTGGAAGGTGGAGAGGGCCTCGCGCTCCACCCCGTCCAGGCCCTCCTTGACGTACCAGGCGCGCTGCATGGGGTGCTGGGCCTCGAAGGTGCCCAGCTCCGCCTCGTGCACGATGAGCCGCGCATGCGGGAAGATCGGGCGGTACGGGGTGTTCTTGGCCCCCAGGATCATGCGCCCATCCTGCACGTGCAGGTGATCAAAGGAGACGTAATCCACGTCCTCGTTGCTCATGCCCAGCATGGGCAGGATTTCATCGGGGTCGTTGTAGTACTTGGCCAGTAGTTTCTCCCCGCCCCACTTGGCGCCAAAGCGCGCGAGTTTGTTGTAGAAGGGGGAGTTCTTGGAGCCGGTGGGTACGGTGGGCTCCCACACCAGGGTGCGCTCCACCCCGTTGAAGTCCTGGTACTGAATGATGATCATCCGGTTGATGATGCTGATGAAGGGGTTGAGGTTCACCGAGTATCCCTGGAAGGCAAACCTCGCGGGGTACGGCGCGGCGGCGATGTTGAAGGAACGCACCCCCAGCACCGTTCCCTGCTGGATGAAGCGCTCCCGGTACTTGCGGGCGGCCTGGCGCACGGCTTCGAGCCGGTCGCCGCGCGGCCAAATATCGTGTACTCCCTCGAACTCCGGGATAGCGCGGAAGGTGGGCTGATCCACCAACCCCTGAGTCTCGGCATAGCCGGGGGTGTAGCTGTACGGGGCCTTGTGCTCCGTGTAGGCAGCAGTCATCATGTTCTCCTTCTCAGCGGAACGTGTCGTGCCTAACACCATAGAGGTTTCCCGAAAGAAATACTTGGGTTTGGGGAAACTTTTTTAGACGAATTTCGCGTTCGGGTGGGAAGGAGCGGTAACCGCGCAGGTCAGCGCGGTGCGACGGGGGTAAACAAAGGGTTAGGCTAGTTCCACGATCTCCATGTACTCGTCCCCCCAGAGGTCCTCGGTACCGTCGGGAAGCACGATCACGCGCTCGGGCTCCAGGGCGCGCACCGCACCGGGATCGTGGGTCACCAGCACCACCGCCCCCGTGTAGGAGCGCAGGGCGTCGAGCACCTGCTCGCGGGAGATGGGGTCGAGGTTGTTGGTGGGTTCGTCGAGAAGCAAAACGTTGGCGCGGGAGGATACCAGCGTGGCCAGGGCCAGGCGGGTTTTCTCGCCGCCGGAGAGGGTGCCCGCGGGCTGGTCGAGTTTTTCCCCGGCGAACATGAAGGCACCGAGCAGACCGCGCAGGTCCTGCTCCCCCGCCTCCGGGCAGGCGTCGATGGTGTTCTGCCACACGGACTTATCCGGGTCGATGGTGTCATGCTCCTGGGCAAAGTACCCCACCTTGAGGCCGTGTCCGGTGACGATTCCGCCTTCGCCGTCGGTGCGCTCCACCCCCGCCAGGAGTTTGAGCAGGGTGGTTTTGCCCGCGCCGTTGAAGCCCAGCACCACCACGCGGGAGCCCTTATCGATGGCCAGGTCGATCCCGGCGAATACCTCCAGGGAGCCGTACATCTTGGTCAGGCCCTTGGCAAACATGGGGGTTTTGCCGCAGGGGGCGGGCTCGGGGAAGGAAATGTGCGCCACCTTATCGGCCACGCGCACCTCATCGAGGGCGTTCATCATGCGATCGGCGCGGGCGGCCATCTGCTTGGCGGCCTTGGCCTTGGTGGCCTTGGCCCCGAGTTTTTCGGCCTGGGTACGCAGGGCGGAGGCGCGCTTCTCCGCGTTGGCGCGCTCGCGGCGTCGGCGGGCCTCATCGAGCGCGCGGGCGTCCTTGTACTTGCTAAAGCCCATGTTGTACACGTCCGCCTCGGCGCGCACGGCGTCCAAGTACCAGATCTTATTGCACACGTCGTCGAGCAACTCTACGTCGTGGGAGATCATGATGAGCCCGCCCTCGTGCTTGCGCAGGAAGCCACGCAGCCAGGTGATCGAGTCTGCGTCGAGGTGGTTGGTGGGCTCGTCCAGGAGCAGTGTGGTGGCGGACTTGCCCGATCCGGCCGTGGCGGCAAAGAGAATCTGCGCCAGTTCCACGCGGCGGCGCTGCCCGCCGGAAAGGGTGCTGAGCTTTTGATCCAGGATACGGGCGGGAAGCCCCAGATTATCGCAGATCTGTGCGGCCTCGGAGTCCGCCTCGTAGCCACCCAGGGAGTGATAGCGCTCCTCCAGGCGGGAGTATTTGCGGATGGCCTTATCGCGGGCGGAGTCATCCGCCGTATTCTCCATAATCTCCTGCTGGCGCGTCATGGAGGCGCGAATACTATCCAGTCCCCGTGCGGAGAGCACGCGATCGCGGGCGGTCTGCTCGATATTGCCCTCGCGGGAATCCTGGGGCAGGTAGCCCACCTCCCCGGAGACCGTCACCGAGCCGCCGTAGGGCTGCGTCTCCCCCGCCAGAATTCTCATGGTGGTGGTCTTGCCCGCGCCATTGCGGCCCACCAAACCAATGCGATCCCCGGCCTGCGCCCGAAGGTGCTGACCGGGGGCCGTCAAAAGGGTGCGGGCGCCGACGCGAACTTCCAGATCATTGGTGACAATCACAAGGAAGCAGTGTATCAACCCCGCTACTTGGAAAATCCAGCGGAGAAACCTATACGGAGAAGCCCAGGGCGCGGAGTTGTTCGCGCCCCTCCTCCGTAATCATGTGCGGGCCCCACGGGGGCATCCACACCCAGTTGAGCTGGAGTTCATCGGCCGCGCCATTGCCCACCACGGCCGCCTCGGACTGATCCTCCAGCATGTCCGTGAGCGGGCAGGCCGGGGAGGTCAGGGTCATGTTCACCACGGCCCGCTTGACCCCCTCGGTGGAGTGGTCCATGTAGATGTCATACACCAGCCCCAGATCCACCACGTTGATCCCCAGCTCCGGGTCGATCACGTCGCGCATATACTCCTCGACGGTCGAGGCATCCGCGGCGTCCTGCTCCGTCTGCTCGGGGCGGTCGGCGGGTTGTTCCATTGGTTCAGTCATTGTGGGCCTCCTGTGCCTCTAGTGCTTCCGCGGTGGCGGCCTCAAAGGCCTTCCAGCCTAAAAGAGCGCACTTTACCCGCGCGGGATACTGCGAGACCCCGGCGAAGGCAATGCCATCCCCGATCAACTCGGGATCGCCCTCGCGTTGTCCGCGGGAGGTAATCATCGCCTCGAACTCCGCGAGTTTGGTGCGCGCCTCCGCCACGGGCCTGCCGATGATCTCCTGGGCCATCACGGAGGTGGAGGCCTGGCTGATCGAGCAGCCCTCGGCGTCGTAGGAGACATCCTCCACCACGCTGCCGTCGGCGGAGAGATGCACGCGCAGCGTGAGTTCGTCCCCGCAGGAGGGGTTCACGTGGTGCACCTCCGCCTCAAAGGGATCGCGCAGGCCCGCGTGCTCGGGGTTCTTATAGTGATCCAGGATCACCTCTTGGTACATGGATTCCAGATTCATGCGCTCACCCCAAAGAACTTCTTGGCGGATTCGATGGCCTCCACCAGGCGATCCACCTCGTCCCTGGTGTTGTACAGGTAAAAGGAGGCTCGCGCGGTGGATTGCACGCCCAGGCAGCGGTGCACCGGCCAGGCGCAGTGGTGCCCCACGCGGATGCACACGCCGTGATCGTCCAGTACCTGCCCCAGATCGTGCGGATGCACCCCTTCTACCACAAAGGAGATCGCGGCGCCGCGAGCCTCCGGGGTGGTGGGACCCACGATGCGCAGCTTATCGACGCCCCCCAGCCGCTCCAGCGCATAGGCGGTGAGGTCGTGCTCGTGGGCGGCGATCGCCTCCATGCCGATGGAATCCAGGAACTCCACGGCCGCACCCAGCCCCACCACCTGGCTGGTCATCTGGGTTCCGGCCTCGAAG